>CANJLW010000012.1 GCA_947475245.1 Acetobacteraceae bacterium
AAGGAAGAGAAGGACGCGGAAGGACGCGCGAGGCGCCATGGCGCACTCTTGCACCACAGCTGCCTGGTCTGGGTGGCTTCCGAACAGACCGGAAACAACCGGACAGATCGTGAGCTACAAAAACCGGACAGAATCATTAGCTCGCGACACCCAAACGGAGCATCGGAAATGATCGTTCGGCACGCCGCGGGAAAGCGGCTATAACCGGTGCCGTGCCAGAGTATCCCGGAGTTTGACGTCATGCCGCAGAACCCTCCCTTTTCCGAAGCCGGCGACGAAGGCCCGCGAACCGACCTGGAACAGCTTGACGCCTACCTGTCGTCGGAACGCTCTCCGCCGCGCTGCATGGACCTGTCGGAGCTGGACGGATTCATGGCCGGAATCCTGGCGGGACCGGAAACGATCCCGGCGTCGGAGTGGATCCCCGTGATCTGGGACGGCGATGAGGCCGCTTTCGAGAGCGAGGAGGAAGCCGAACAGATATTGGCGACCATCATGAATCGCTACGGCGAGATCGAGGTGGCCCTGGATGGCGATCCCGCCGACTTCATGCCTGTGTTCTGGGAAGACGACGAGGGAGAGCCGATCGTCTCCGACTGGGCGCATGGCTTCATGCACGCGGTTTCGCTGCGCACCGACGCGTGGGACCCCGTGCTGCAGGACGAAGAGACCGCGCTGCTGCTGATCCCGATCGGCCTGATCGCCGGTCAGGCCGTGCCGGACATGGACGAAGAGTTCAAGCTGCCGGACGAGGAAATGGAAGACCTGTTGGAAGATGCCGACGAGATGCTGATTGCCTGCGCCATCGGCCTGCGGACCTTCTGGCGCGATCGGCAACCGACGACACCCGTGCGCCACTAAGCACGGGCCAGGTTCAGGCGGCCTTGCTCCGAGGCCCCCTGTTGGCGACAAACCAACGGACCGCGATATCCCCGTCCACCGGGTTTACGAAGGCCAGATTGATCACGCTGTCGCGCGATCCGACGATCCTGACCCGTGTGTCGACGGGGCTGCCGGGGATACGCAGCACGATCACCGTCGGATTGGGCGGCAGCTTTGCCGCATCGGCGCGAATCTGGGCGCCGCCGGCCGAAATATCGCGTAGCCGCCCGCTCAGGATCGTGCCGTCCACGGTCAGGGTCGCTTCCGCGTCAATTGGGTAGCGTTCCTGCTCCCGCCGATCGGCAGTACGGATCTTTTCCATGAACATGCCGGATTGCTGACTGAGCCGAGCGGTGCCTTCGCGTAAATCGACGGAGGCGGTGGATACGTCGCGGGCATTGGCGGCGGTTTGTTCGGCGATGCTCAGCACTTTGCGCGCGCCGTCGGTCATATCGGCGGCACCGGCGGCCGCGGCCGCGGCGGAACGGCTGATTTCCTGCGTCGCCTGACCCTGCTGATCCACCGCGTCGGCGATGGCGCCCGTGGTTTCGCGGATGCGATCGACCGCCTGGGCGATGTCGGTCATGGCATCCGCGATCTGCGAAACTACGCCCTGCACGGCGTTGACCTGCACCCTGATGTCGTCCGTGGCCTTGGCGGTCTGCGCCGACAACGCCTTGACCTCTCCGGCGACGACCGCGAAGCCCTTGCCGGCATCCCCCGCGCGGGCGGCCTCGATGGTCGCGTTCAATGCCAGCAAATTGGTTTGTCCGGCGATGCTCTGGATCAGATTGACGACATCGCCGATCCGGGTCGCGGTCGTATTCAGCGTCTCGACAATCTCACCGGCGCGCCCGACCGTCGTCACGGCGACGGCGGTATTGTCCGCGGCCTGTTGCGTCTGGCGCGTGATCTCGCCGATCGATGCGGTGATTTCCTCGGCCGCTGAGGCGACCGCCTGCATGTTGGACGACGATTGATCGGCCGTTTCGCTGAGCGCCGAGGCCTCCGCGCTCGTGGAATTCGCCGATCCCAGCAGAAACTCCGCATTGGTGGTCAGCGTGCCGGCGGAGGTGTTGAGCGTGCCGGTGAAACCGTTGATGGCCTCTCCGAACTGATCGGCCAGGGCTTCCAGCCGGGAACGGAACCCAACGCCGGTTTCCGCCAGATACGCCGTGACGACCAGTTGCAGGTCGAACAACACAGCGCGATCCACGGCCTGAATGGCCTGGGAGACCCGCTTCCGTCCGGTCGAACCCATCATGCGAGCGGTGAAGGTGTCAACGATCAGCGCATGAATCTCCTCCAACGCGATCAGGTAGGTGGAGATGTAGAAGCTGGGTTGCAGGCCGATCCTGGCATGCGTGGCCGCGATGCGTTCGACGGAGGCGACATAGTCGCCGTCAAAGACACCAGCGAACAGACGCTGCCAATGCTGCGCCTGACGCTTGCGCGCGCCGTCGATCCGATCCTGGTTCACGAACAACGCCTTGAGGTCGGCCTGATTCAGGATGTGGGCGTACATGATATCCAGAATGCGCGGTACCGCCGGTTCAACGACCGGCCAAAGCGCGCGTAGCTCGGCGCAGGTCTCGGCGGTGATACGTCCGAATTCGCGTGCGGAGTCCAAGGTGTCGGCCATGGCTAATCCCGGTTTGTAAGATGTGGCTTCGATTGGCGGACCCGAAGCCTGACGCAAATTCATGAACGAATTCTAAACGAAATCGGTGTAAACGGCGGCGATGCAATTTTTGACCGATTTTGCCGATCAGGCTGTCGTGCTGCCGTTGGTGCTCGCGCTGGGCCTGATGCTGGCTGTGCAGGGTTGGTGGTTCGGCGCGATTGTCTGGCTCTCGACGATCGCGGCGACATTCGCCGCCGTGCTGGCACTGAAGCTGATCTTTCTGGGTTGCGCGCAGGCCTTCGGGCCGGACTTCGCGATGTGGCACCTGCAGAGCCCCAGCGGTCACGCCGCCGCGGCGACAATGCTGGCGGGCGGGATCGTGTGTCTGATCACGGCGCGCGCGCCGCTCGCCATCGCGGGAGGACTGGCGATCGGGACGATCATCGGCATCACGCGCCTGGCGCTACAGGTCCACAGCGTGGCGGAAGTCGCGTTGGGCGTCGTTGTCGGCCTGATCGGCGTCGCTTCCCTGGCCCGAATGATCGGCCAACCGCCGAAGCTGCGATTGGCGCCGATGGCCGCCGTCGTGGTTGCCATCGTCGGTCTGTTTCACGGCCTGCATCTGCCCGCGGAGACCGCGATCCGCGACGGCGCGCTGCAGGCCGGCATCATCGCGCCGTTCTGCCGGTTGGACGATCCTCAGGCGCGTCCGTAGGTATCTTCCAGGCGGACGATGTCGTCTTCCCCCAGATAGGCGCCGGACTGCACTTCGATCAGCGTCAGCGGGATGCGGCCCGGGTTCTCCAACCGATGTACGCAGCCCAGCGGCAAGTAGACACTTTCATTCTCGCGCAGGATCATCGTTTCGGCGTCGCGCGTCACCCGCGCCGTGCCGTTGACCACGACCCAATGTTCCGCCCGATGAAAATGGCTTTGCAGCGATAATTGGCGGCCCGGCGAAACGACGATGCGCTTGACCTGGAACCGATCGCCCTGCGTCAGGCTCTCGTAATAGCCCCAGGGGCGATAGGTGCGGTTATGCGCCACGGCTTCGGTCCGGCCGGCCGCTTTCAGGCGTTCGACGACCTTTTTGACGTCCTGCGCCTGATCGCGGTGCATCGCCAGCACCACGTCCTCCGTCACCACCACGACCACGTCGCTCAACCCGACGACGGCGGCCAGCATGCCGTCGCTGCGAACGTAGCAATTCCGCGCGCCTTCCAGCAGCACATCGCCGATCGCGACGTTGCCCGCCGCGTCCTTGCCGCCCAGTTCCCACAGCGCGCTCCAACTGCCGACATCCGACCAGCCGATCGTGGCGGGCACCACGGCGGCCATGGAGGTGCGTTCGGCGACGGCGTGATCCAGGCTGATCGACGGGCAGGCCTTGAACGCGTCGACTCCCAGTCGGATGAAGTCGAGGTCGTCATGCCGAGCGGCGACGGAGGCGCGGATATGCGGCAGAATGTCGGGGGCGTGCGTGTCCAGTTCGGCCAGCAACGCGCGGGCGGTGAACACGAACATGCCGGAATTCCAGAGATAGCCGCCATCGGCGACCAGGCGTTCGGCGGTGGCCGCGTCGGGCTTTTCGACGAAGCGGGTGACGGCGAAGACCCCCGGCGCATCGGCCAGCGGCGCACCCTGGGCGATATAGCCATAGCCGGTTTCCGGCGCCGTGGGGTTCATCCCGAAGGTGACGATCCTTCCGGTGCTTGCGGCCACGGCGGCGGCTTCCAACGCCACATGCAGCGCCTGTGTATCGGCGATCGACGCGTCGGCGGCCATCATCCACAGCACGGCATCGGGATCGTCCTCGGCCACCAGCACGGCGGCGGCGGCGATCGCGGGGGCGCTGTTGCGCCCGATCGGCTCCAACACAATGCGCGCGTCGGTAATGCCGGCGGCGCGCAACTGTTCGGCGATCAGAAACCGGTGTTCGTGATTGCACACGACGATCGGCGGGGCGAAGCGCTCCCCACGCGCCCGCAGCGCGGTTTCCTGCATCAGCGTGTGGTCCGACATCAGTGGCCAAAGCTGCTTGGGGAAGCTTTCGCGCGACACCGGCCATAGCCGGGTGCCGGAGCCGCCGGAGAGAATGACAGGGACGATACGGGGTTCGGGCATGATCTGATCGGCCTGAGCGGTGGGACTGTGTTCTTGCCGTGCCGACGCCCCGCTGCCAAGCCGCGATTACAACAGGCGCGCCGTCACGCCTCCGCATCCCATCCGTTTGCCGCGTCGCCGAAGAACACGTCGGTGGAAATTTCCGCCGGCGTCCGACAGCCGGTATAGGCCATGGTCTTGTCGAGTTCGGTCTTGATGAAGCCGATCGCCTTCGACGCGCCGGCCTCTCCGCCGACCGCCGTGCCGTACAGCGTCGCCCGTCCGGTCAGCACCGCCTTCGCGCCCAGGGCGAGCGCCTTGAGGATGTCGGAACCGCGTCGGATGCCGGAATCGAGGATCAACGTGGTCTTGTCGCCAACCTCCGCCGCCAGGGTCGGCAGCACCGACAGGGTCGCGGCGGCGCTGTCCATGTTGCGTCCGCCATGGTTCGACACGATCAGACCGTCGACCCCCGCCGCGATCGCGCGATGCGCGTCGTCGACCCGGTTCACGCCCTTAAGCATCAGGATCCCCGGCCACATGTCGCGGAAAATCTTGATGTCGTCCCAGTTCAGCGAATCCAGCCGCATCGCGTCGCTGCGTCCGGCCGATCCGCTGGTGATGGTGCCCTGAAACTCCGCCGGGTAGTTCTCGTGCTTCGGCATGCCGATCGTCGTCAGGTAGCGGCCCATCACCCCCAGCGTCCAGGCCGGATGCAGCGCGACGTCGAACAGAAACCGCGCCGATGGATTGAAGGGCAGGGCGAAACCGTTGCGGTTGTTGTATTCCCGGTTTGGCGCAACGGCTGAATCGACGGTGACGATCAGCGCCTCGTACCCCGCCTTTTTGGCGCGTTCGATGATCTGATAGGACAGGTCCCGTCGCTTCCAGACGTAAAGCTGAAACCACAGCCGCCCGCCGGCCTGATCGGCGATGGTTTCCATCGCCGTCATCGACGCCGTCGACAGCGTCAGCGGAATGTTCGCCGCCGCCGCCGCCTTGGCCAGCGCAAGTTCGCCGCGATACCAGCACAGCCCCGCCGCGCCGGTCGGCGCGATCGCCATCGGTATCGCCATTTCCTTGCCGAACAGCGTCGTTTTGGTCGTGCGGCCCGACACATCGAGCAACGCGCGATGGCGCAGCTTGATGTCCTGGAACACCGAGCGGTTCGCCGCCAGCGCCAGATGGTCTTCCGTCGCGCGATCGACGAATTCGAACACGCCGCGCGGCAGACGGCGTTTCGCCGCCGCCCGCAGATCGTTGACGTTGTAACAGTTGTCGAGCGCGGCCATCGGTGGCTCCTAGCGTCCGGTCATCGCGTTGCGGGCGCTGTCGCCGAAGAAGATGTCGGTCGAAATCTCGTCCACCCCGTTGCAGCCGGTATAGGCCATGGTCTTGTCCATCTCGGTCTTGATGATCCCGACCGCCTTCGACGCCCCGGCTTCGCCGCCGACCGCCGTGCCGTACAGCGTCGCTCGTCCGGTCAGCACGCATTTGGCGCCGAGGGCGACGGCCTTGACGATGTCGGAGCCGCGTCGCACGCCGGAATCCAGGATGACCGTGATTTTGTCGCCGACCGCCTGGGCGATCTCGGGCAGCATGTCGATCGTTGCCGCCGCGCTGTCCATGTTACGCCCGCCGTGGTTCGACACGACGATCCCGTCGACACCGGCGCTGACCGCGCGCAGCGCGTCGTCGACCCGGTTGATGCCCTTGAGCATCAGAATGCCCGGCCACTTGTCGCGGAAAATTTTGATGTCGTCCCAGCTCAGCGTGTCCTGACGCATCACTTCGCGCGTGTGCGCGTCGTTGCCGATCGGCCGGCGATAGGGTTCCGGGTAGTTCTCGTTACGCGGCATGCCGATTGTGGTGAAGTATTTCAACAGCACGGAGGTGAACCACGCGGGGTGCTGCATGATGTCCCAGGTGAACCGCCAGGTCGGGTGGAACGGCAGCAGGAAGCCGTTCTTGGCATTATATTCGCGGTTCGGCGGCACGATGGTGTCGGTGGTGACGATCAGCGCCTCGAACCCATTATTCTTGGCGCGTTCGATCAACTGGTACGACAATTCCCGCTGCTTCCAGACGTAAAGCTGGAACCACAGGCGAAAATTCGCCTCCTTGGCGATTTTTTCCATCGACGTCATGGCGCCGGTCGCCAGCGTGAACGGGATTTTCATCTTCGCCGCGGCCTTGGCGAGTTCCAGTTCCCCCTCGTGCCAGCACAGCCCCGCCGCGCCGGTGGGCGCGATCGCCATCGGCAGGGCGATTTCCTTGCCGAACAGCGTGGTCTTGGTGGACCGGCCCGAGACATCGACCAAAGACCGATGCAGCAGCTTGATCTTTTCGAAGCTCGCGCGGTTGTTGCGCAACGCCAGTTCGTCTTCGGTCGAACGATCGACGAATTCAAACACACCGCGCGGCAAGCGGCGTTTGGCCGCTTCGCGCAAATCGAACACGTTGTAGCAATTGTCGAGCGCGGCCATGCGGACAGTCCCCAATTTGTCACAGTCTTGGGAGAGTCCTAGGACAGTTTCCCCGTTATGGGAACCGCCGGCTGGGCCGCGTCGGCGTCAATCGTATCGCGCGGGATGTCCGCCTATTCGGCGTCGGTCTCGCGCAGGATCGATGTGCGCAACGGCAGGATCTCCCCCATCCACATCGCATTCAGCGTGTGGTCATCGCGGGGACGACCGGATTCAGGGTGTAACAGCACCGTCAGACCCATCCTGTTCATCATCAGGAACGGCGCGAGGGTTGGAAACTGATCCGGCGTGAAGGCGATCTGATACATCGCGGTCGGGTGCGGCCCGACGGGAATGTCGTGCCAACGCCCCATGCGCACGTCGAACCGTTCCTGTATCCAGGCGCGCAGTTGCGCGGCTCGCTCGCGGCTGACCGCGTCGTAATAGATATGCGCGTGATATTCGGTGATCCGGGCGGGATCGATCATTGGGGCAACTCCGGCAACGGCGATAGGGGCACCATACATTGTGCCCGGCGCGCCGATGTCCAGACGCGATGCCCTATCGACCGCGGCGCAACCCACGCAGCGCCAGCAATCCTGCCGCGAATATTCCGCCGGTCATGGGTTCCGGTACTTCCAACGGGGCGAGGGAGGCCAGATCGCCGCCCCCGGCATTGAACACCGGGTAGAAATTCTCGTTGAACGTCGTCCGGGTGTACGACGGCAGCGCGTATTGAAACAGATCGTCGTTGGCGTCGCCGTCCAGCGTGAACAGGACATCCGTATTGTCGTACCCGCCGGCCGCGAGCCCGCTGTTATAGACGGGAATGCTTGGGAAAAACGGATCGGGCGTCGTATCGACGAACGCCTGCGTCGCCTCTCCTGTATCCAGGTCGAGCGTATAGAACGTCGGACCGTCAAAGCCCGATTGCTCGAACCGATAGGTCGTCAGCACCACCGTGCCGTCCATGCGCTGCGCGATATCCGTCCCCGGAGAAATCTCACGCGGCAATCCGCCGACGGTGATCGGCGTTTCACTGATGACGGCACCGCTGGCAGGGTCGATCCGCAACAGGCTGTTGGCCGCCGAATCCACCACCCACAGCCGGTCCTGCCGGTCGAACATCGCCCCGCGCATCGAGCGGCCCGTCATCGCGGACCCGACTGCCGTCGCCACCGCGGTCGACGTGCTGATCGCCACCAGCCGCGACGTGGGGCTGGCATCCGTGCCGGTCATTTCGAAGCCAAGCAGACCATAGGTACGGGAGAGGGCGAGGCCGTCGATATCGACCTGGCTGCTGTCGCGCGTGACCGCGCCGATGATGGAGACGCCGGTTCCCGAGGAATCGGAAAACGAAAACAGTACCGCCGGTGCCGTAGAAACCTCCGTGCCGCCGGGAGAGAGAGACTTCACGCCGAAGATGGTTTCCGCGCGCGCGGGGACGGCCAGAACCAACAGCGCGGCCACTATTGGCGAAATATGGAACGGCACAGGAAACTCTCCAATAATCGACGCGACAATAATTTTTTATACGATCGGGGTTCGACCGCAACAAGCATTTTCCCGCCACCCGCAAGCGTCAGGCAGTCATCAGCCTTGCTGCAACAGCCGCTCCTTCACATCTTTTTTCGTGACCTTGCCGTAGCCGGATTTCGGCAATTCCGGCCAGAACACATAGCGCTGCGGCCATTTGTACTTGGCCAGCCTGCCATCCAGATGCGCCGTCAGATCGGCGTCGGACACCGAGGCTCCGTCTTCCAGCACCAGCACCGCGACGCCGGATTCGCCCCAGCGCTCGTCCGGCAGGCCGACGATACAGACCTCGGCGACAGCGGGATGCAGCAGCAGCACTTCCTCGATCTCCCGCGGGTACACATTCGACCCGCCGGAGATGTACATGTCGGACGCGCGGCCGGTGATATAGACGAAGCCCCGCGCGTCGACATGGCCGAGATCGCCGGTATGGAACCAGCCGAACGTCGTCGCCTTGGCCGTGGCCTCGGCGTTGTCGTGATAGCCCGCGAAAACGCCCGGGCCGCGCACGCAAATCTCCCCGGTCGCATGGGGCGGCAAATGTTGGCCGGCATCGTCCAGGATAGCGACATCCATGCCGGTACGGGGAAAGCCGCAGCTGCCGACGGGCATCTCGGCATCGTCGATGCTGTGCAGGGCAGGGGGCAGCACGGTGATGTTGCCGGTGACTTCGCCCATGCCGAAATACTGCACGATGACCTTGCCGATCTTGCGCAGGGCATGGATTTGATCGGCCCGATACATCGGCGCGCCGGCATAGATCACGTACCGCAGCGACGCATGATTGTAGCGGTCCACGGCTTCGTGTCGCGTCAGCATCGTCAGGATCGTCGGCACGGTGAACATGTTCGTGACGCCGTGCTTTTCCACCAGCGCCCATGCTTCCTCGCAATCCAGCCGCTCCCCGCTCAGCAGAATACTCGGCGCGCCGCGCGCGATCTGCGGCAAGGCGTGGATGCCCGCGCCGTGCGACAACGGCGCCAGCACCAGGGACGCATCGTCCTCGGTCGTGCCGGGCATCAGATCGCAGAGGTGATTGCAGACGACGTATTCCAACTGCCCGTGCGTCAGCACGCCCGCCTTGGGGCGACCGGTCGTGCCCGAAGTATAAAAGAACCAGGCGGGATGATCGCGATCGACATCGGCCGGTCGCTCCATCGGTGTCGCGAAGGTCGCCAGCGTCTCCCAGTTCAGCGCATCGTCAGGCGCCCCGGCCGAACCGATGGCGACTTCCAGGCGGCAGGCCGGATTTTCGTCGCGGGCGGCGCGGGCATGATCGGGGAACGCACTGTCGAAGATATGCACCGTCGCGCCGGAGGAGCGCGCGAGGTAGGCGACCTCCGGCGGGGTCAGCCGAAAATTGGTCGGCACCCAGGTCGCCCCAATCGTCCAGGCGGCGAACATGGTTTCCAGCACGGCGTTGGAATTGCGCGCATGCACCAATATCCGGTCGCCGTGGCGCACCCCGCGCGCCGACAACGCCCCCGCGGCGGCGCGGACGCGTCGGGCGAAATCCGACCAGGTCCAGGTCGTCTCCCGCCAGATAATCGCCGGCCGATCGGGAAAGCGACGCGCGCTCTGAAACAGCAGATGCGCCAGATTGCTGGTCGGGATCACGTTCAGCGCAACGGTTCGAGGATGGACACGTAGTTGGCGACCGCCGCGCCGCCCATGTTGAAGACCGCGCCGCGATCCGCCTTGGGCAATTGCATGCCGCCGGGGGCCTGACCCGTCAGTTGCATCGCGGTGATCGCGTGCATCGACACGCCGGTGGCGCCGATCGGATGGCCCTTGGCCTTCAACCCGCCGGAGGGATTGATCGGCAGACGCCCGTCCTTCGCGGTCCAGCCTTCCAACACGGCCCGCGCGCCCTGGCCGGGCGCGGTCAGACCCATCGCCTCGTACTCGAGGAGTTCCGCGATCGTGAAACAATCGTGCGATTCAACGAAGGACAGGTCCTGCAACGACAGATCGGCGGCGCGCAGCGCCTGCTGCCAGGCGGTCGCCGCGCCCTCGAACTGGGTGATGTCGCGCTTGCTGATCGGCAGGAAGTCGTTGACCTGTACCGCGGCGCGGAAACGCACGGCCTTGCCCATCGCGCGGGCGGTATCCTCGTCCGCCAGCACCAGCGCGGCGGCGCCGTCGGACACCAGCGAACAATCGGTGCGCTTCAACGGCGGCGCAACGTACGGGTTCTTGTCGGACACCGTGCGGCAGAAGTCGAAGCCCAGGTCCTTGCGCATCTGCGCGAAGGGATTGTCCACGCCGTTCTTGTGGTTCTTCGCCGCGATCGCGGCCAGCGCGTCGGACTGATCGCCGTAGCGCTGGAAATACTGTTCCGCGATCCGGCCGAACACGCCCGCGAACCCGGCGGGGATATCGGATTCTTCCTTCTGGTAGCTCGCCTTCAGCAGGATGTCGCCGACTTCCTTGCCCGGCGTCGCGGTCATTTTCTCGACCCCGATCACCAACGCGAACCGCCCGCGCCCGGACAGCAGGAAATCGCGCGCCCCGTGCACGGCGGCGGAGCCTGACGCGCACGCGTTCTCATAGCGCGTGATCGGCTTGAAGCGCAGTTCCGGCACATGCTGCAACACCAGCGAGGCCGGGAAATCCTGGCCGGAGAAGCCGTTGTTGAACAGGCTGACGAAGGTCCCCTCGATCTCGTGCGGCGCGATGCCGGCATCCGCGATGGCCGCGCCCGCGACGCGCCCGATCAACGATTCGATGTCGGGGTCTTCCAACTTGCCGAACGGGGTGTGCGCCCAGCCGACGATGCAGGCTTCGGTCATGACCTGTGTCTCCTCTCGCGGAATGCGGCGGCGATGTTAACCGATCCGATCGCGGTTGGCGATTGCCGCCCGCCCGCGCAAACCCCGTTTGCGCCCGCCCGATCCGCGGCGTATTTTCCGGGCAGGAGGCAATCGTCATGGATCGGACCCGTATGACCAAGCGGCAGGCGGCGTTTCGCGCCGATTTCCGCACCCGCATCGCGCCTGCTTACGTGGGCTGGCTGCATGTCGCCCTGATCTACACGCTGGGCGGCGCCGCGATCTGGTATTGCGCCCGCCAACTCACCCAGCCCGCCTGGTTCGAGTATCTGGTGATCCCCGTCGCCTTCGCGATTTCCAATACATTTGAGTGGTGGATTCACCGCTACGTCATGCACCGCCCGATCCGCGGCTTCATGGGCATCTACAAGCGCCACACCTTGGCGCATCATCAGTTCTTCACCGATGTCGAACCGACGATCGACAATACGCGCGACTTCCGCATCGTCTTCTTCCCGCCCTATGCGCTGGTCGCCTTCATGGCCTTGTCTCTGCCCCCCGCCGCGATCCTGGGCGCGCTGGGCTTTGCCGACGCCGGCTGGCTGCTGCTGATCGTCAACGTCGCGCTGTATTTGAACTACGAGCTTTTTCACTTCTGCTGCCACGTCAAAGACGACCGGATCGTGCGGCATATCCCGCTGATCAACTCCATCCGTCGCCACCACATCGCCCATCACAACCCCGCGATCATGATGGAGCGGAACTTTAACCTGACCTATCCCGTCGCCGACTGGTTCTTCGGCACGTCGGACCTGAAATGCAGCCTGCCGAAGCATATCTTCAACGGCTACGACGCGCGCCATGTGCGCACCGACCTGAAGCGCGTGCGCAACACGACCGACGACGTCCGCGTCGGCCATGTCGCCGCGGCACCCGGAATGCCGGGGGCATGAGCGGCGCGCGCGCCCGCATCAAAACCGGCAAGGCCAGCCTGATCGGCGGTATCGCCGTCGGCATCGCCGTGTTCGTCCTGTCGCAGGCCATCGCGCGCGAGTTCGGCGCGGGCGGAACGGGCGCGACGATCGCGGGCCTTCTCCTTGCCGGTGCCGTCGGCGCGTGGATCCGCATCGCGGACCTGTAGACCCGACAGCGCCGATCCTTCCCCGTGACGCCGGGGAAAAGGAAAATAATTTCCCCGGCATCCGCCGATCATGGATGATCTCGCCTAATGCGCGCGCCACCCTTGCGCAAAAGCGAAAAATCCTGTCATCGCGCCCCAAAATCAGGAGTATCGCCATGACCGCCGCCCTCACCCGCCGCCAACTCGTCGCCACCGCTGCCGCCGCCGCCGTCGCGCCCACCGTCGCGCCCACTGCCGCCCACGCCGCCGCGCCGACCGAAATCCGCATCGACTGGGCGACTTACAATCCCGTCAGCCTGGTGCTGAAAGAGCAAGGGCTGCTGGAGAAGGAATTCGCCGCCGACAAGATCGGCATCCGCTGGGTGATGTCCGCCGGATCGAACAAGGCGCTGGAATTCCTCAACGCCGGCTCGCTCGATTTCGGCTCCACCGCCGGGGCCGCGGCACTCGTCGCCAAGATCAACGGCAACCCGCTGAAGTCGATCTATGTCTACTCCCGGCCGGAGTGGACCGCCCTCGTCACCAAGGGCGACAGCACGATCAAGACCGTCGCCGACCTGAAGGGCCAGCGCGTCGCCGTCACCCGCGGCACCGACCCGCACATCTTCCTGGTCCGCGCCCTCGCCGATGCCGGACTGACGGAAAAGGACGTCAAGTTGGTGCTGCTGCAACACGCCGACGGCCGTCTGGCGCTGGAACGCGGCGATGTCGTCGCCTGGGCCGGACTCGATCCGCTGATGGCCGCGGCCGAAATCGACGGCGGCGCGCGCCTGTTCTTCCGCAAGCCGGAGGCCAATACCTGGGGCGTGCTGAACGTGCGCGAAGCCTTCGCGGCGGAAAATCCGGCCCTGGTGCGGCGCGTGCTGACGGTGTACGAGACCGCCCGCAAATGGGCGTTGGCCAATACGCCCGAACTCAAGACCATGATGATGAACGCCACCAAACTGTCCGACGCCGTGATCGCCCGCCAGCTTGAACGCACCGACATGACCAACGGCCAGATCGGCGCGCCGCAGGCAGCCTCCATCGTCGCCGCCGGCAAGGCGTTGCAGGCCGCCGGCGTGCTCGACGCCGCGCTCGACATGCAAACCGTCGTCGGCGGCATGATCGATCCGTCGTTCATCCGCGCGATCGGCGCCTGATCGTCACCGTATGAAGACCGATGCCTTCCGCGCCGCGCCCGTCTGGATCGTCGGTCTTATCATCCCGCTGATCCTGGCCGTGACGTGGGAGGTCACGGTCGCCGCCGGCCTCGCCTCCGGCCGGCTCATGCCGCCGCCGTCGCGCCTGTTTCAAAGCGCGGTGGCGCTGGCGGCGTCGGGGGAATTGCTGGTCCACATCGCCGCGACCATGTCGCGCGTCGCCGCCGGTTTCGCCATAGGCGCCGCCGTCGGTACCCTGCTCGGCATGCTCACCGGGGCCAGCGCCGCCGCCCGCGCGCTGCTCGATCCGTCGATCCAGGGCCTGCGCTCCGTCCCCTCGCTCGCCTGGGTGCCGCTGTTCATCCTGTGGTTCGGCATTTTCGAGACCTCCAAGGTCGTGCTGATCGCCGCCGGAGTCTTCTTTCCCGTCTATCTCGGCATGCTCAGCGCCATCCAAAGCGTCGATCGCAAACTGATCGAGGTCGGGCGTGTCTTCGGCCTGTCCGACAGTGGCATCGCGCTGCGCATCACCTGGCCCGCCGTGCTGCCGGTCTGGATCGCCTCTCTGCGCAGCGGCCTCGGCCTGGGCTTCATGTTCCTGGTCGCCGCCGAACTGATGGGCGCGTCGGAAGGCCTGGGCTATCTGCTGGTCGACGGTCAGCAGATGGGCAGGGCGGATACGATCGTGGTAGCGATCGTGGTGTTCGCGCTGCTGGGGAAGGCGTGCGACAGCGTGCTGGTCCTGCTGTCCAAACCCGTCCTGCGCTGGCAGGACACCGTGCGGGCGCGGCTGTGACCCGCCTTGCCATCAACCATGTCGGCAAGACCTATGCCGACGGCACCGAAGCCCTGCGCGACATCCAGGCGCATGCCGACAGCGGAGAGATCGTTGCCATCCTCGGCGGTTCCGGCTGCGGCAAAACCACGCTGTTGCGCCTGATCGCCGGGCTGGATCAGGCGACCAACGGCACCATCTCCGTCGGCGGCGACGTCATCGCCGGCACCCATCCCGCCATCAGCGCGGTGTTTCAGGAGCCTCGGCTGCTGCCCTGGCTGAAGGTCGCCGACAATATCGGCTTCGGCGGCCTGCGCCTGCCGGCGGCGGAGCGCGCGGAGCGGATCAAATCGCTGCTGGATCGCATCGGTCTGGCCGGTTACGCCGATCGCTGGCCGCGCGATCTGTCGGGCGGGCAGCAGCAGCGCGTCGCCATCGCCCGCGCGCTGATCGGCCATCCCCAGATATTGCTGTTGGATGAGCCGTTTTCCGCCCTCGACCCCTTTACCCGCGCCAGCCTGCACGACCTGCTGCTGGGCCTGTGGCGCGACCTGCGCCCGACCGTGGTCATGGTGACGCACGACATCGACGAAGCCGTGACCCTGGCCGATCGCATCGTGGTGATGAAGCCGCGCCCGGGCCGGGTGCACGAGGCGATGCAGGTCGATCTGCCCCGCCCGCGCGACCGGCTGGCCCCGGCCTTCGACCTGATGAAGCGCCGTGTCATGCGCGCCATCGATCGTTCCTTGGCCGAGGAGCGTCCGCACGGCACCGGCATTACCCTGGGTGCCGTGTCGCCCTGGGTATAGGGCACTGTTCAATGACCCAGCACCGCCTTCGCGGCGGCGGTCAGCAGGTGCAGAACCGGGACCAGCACCGGAAACGGCAGCCACACCCAGCGCAGGACGTGGCAGAGCAGTTCCAGCACGGACAGCACGACCAGAACGGCTTCGGTGAATACGAAGCCGTGGTCGGTGAGCATGGTCGTCAGCATGGCGAAGGTTGCGGCGGCGGTGTCGGTGACTGTAGCGTCCATCGGAGTGTTCCTCGGTGGCGGGATGCCGTAACCCAGCGTCCCCAAAACCTTGGAAAGCGATAGCGAAACGTCGGAAATCTTTGCCCGCAACAAGGCGGTGGCTTTTTCGGAAAGGATGGAAAGCGCGGTGGCGGAAAATTCGGAAAATCCGGAAAGCGGCGGCGTTCTGTTTTCCCGCCATTTCCGTAACGGCACGCGCCCGACAGGGGAGCTGAAGCCATGGGGAAACAAGACCTTTATCGATGCGCCGCTCGTCAAATTCGGTGAAAGAAGTCTGTCGAACTACCTGAATGGCAAGCGGCCTAGCCGCAACAACGCGATCGCCATCCTGCAAACGCTGTTCGAAACCAACCCCGCCCACAAGACCGAACGCGAAAAACTCGGACGCGCCTGGGGCGTGTCGGAAGACGACCTTCGGTCGCTGAACCCGATTGGTGAAACACCCGAGACACGGAAAGCGCCAACCCCGAGCGCCGCCGCCCGCCGTCGCATCCTCAATCAGCGCCTGATGGAATTCACCCTCGGCACCGCCGGACAACACGAAACCGAGACCAACTTTGGCCTCCTCGGGGACTTCCGCTTTGGAATCGATCCCTTCCGCGAAATCGAAGCCGTGATCGGTATGGGCCTGACCCGGATCGAACTGGAAAAACAGGAAGTCGGCTGCGGTCCCGCCCTGGGTGTCCCGCGCCTGGGCGAAGAAAACGCGACCGGCACAGGCGTGCGCGCCATTGCAGGCGGGTGGGAAATCGTCGCCGCCAAGGGCAAGCATCTGGACATGAAAATCGTCGACACTCTGATGGTATTCGAACGCATCCCAGGCGAAGGTCCGCCCACCGTCACCATCGCGGCATCGGCCTATCAGGACGATCTGGTGCCCGTCTTTCGCGACCCGCCGCCCGACATCACCCCGGCCCAAAAGGCCATAATCGGCCAGTACCTGAAACACCGGGGCTACCGAAAGGGCCAAAAGATCGACCTGGGCACCGATATCCTGGACGGTTCCCCGCGACCCCCCAGGACGGAGGAGTCCCAGTCGTGAGAGTGCCCAAAACCCACCGCGCCATGGTCGCCGCGTTGATGGACGCCAGGGACGACGACCTGCCGAGCCTGTTGAAACTCAGCGGACTCGATCCGAAAACCGAACTCGTCGGCGCGGATTTCCGGGGCATGGATTTTGCCGGCATCGATCTGGCCGACTACAACCTGTCACGCTGCAATCTGTCCGGCGCGGATTTTCGCAAGGCGGTCAATGTCGACAGGGCGATGTTCGCCGACATCATCGACACCGGCACCCTGTGGCCGACCCGGCTGCGATCGCGCCCCGGATCGGAAGCCGCGCGCACGCTGGATATCGAACCCGCGATGATCGCCGTCGCGCCCGGCCGCTTCGTCATGGGGGCCGCGGACGCCGAACACAAACGCGAAAAGGTCCCGACGGAATTCCGATCGCAGGAACAACCCTGCGTCGAAGTCGCCGTCGACTGGCCCTTTCTGCTCGGCCGCTATCCCGTCACCGTCGGCGAATTCCGTCGCTTCGTGCAGGAGACCGGCTACGATATCCCACGCGGCGCCCTTGGCTGGGTAAAGGGCAAGGGCTGGGAACAGCGGGACGAGTTCTTTTGGGACAATCCCGGCTTCGAACAAACCGACCGCCATCCCGTCACCTGCGTTCTGCCGGCGGATGCCGAGGCCTATGCGCAATGGCTGAACGACAAAACCAATAAGGGCTACCGCCTGCCGTCGGAGGTTGAATTTGAGTACGCATGTAGGGCAGGCACGACGACGGCACGGTTTTGGGGGAACGATCGTGCGGGGGCACGCCGCTTCGCCAACGCCAGCGATCTGTCGCTGGCCAGGGAACTCAAACAAAAACCCGATCCCGAACAATTCTTTCGTCACGACGATGGGTTCGCCTTCACCGCCCCGGTCGGGTCCTTCGCGCCGAACCCCTGGGGCCTGTACGATATGCTCGGCAACGTCTGGGAGTGGATGGCCGACGATTGGCATGACTCACTGAGCGATCCAAATCCGTCCCAAATTCCGAGAATAAAGTCCGAAAAGACCCTGCTTCGCGCGGTGCGCGGCGGTTCCTGGGGCAGCGATCCGTGGAGCGTCCGTTCGGCGGCGCGCGACGGGGTCGGCAACCGGGTTGCGAGTACCGGCTTCCGGCTGGCCAGAACCTCTTTAGCCTCTTAATTCTTAGACTCTTTGCCTCTTTTGAATCTCTTGTCTTGCTTTCTTTCGTAGGGGCGCAGCCCCAAAATTTTTTTGAATCCGACGTATTTTCTTCTCCGAATCGACATCGTTCGGTAACGTACTCCCATGACCTCGTCACCGACCAATGCACGTCAGACCGGACCGGCGCTGGAAGCGATGTATCAATTCCTGCGCTGGCTGTTGCCCACGGTCGATGGTTTCCCGCGCAGCCAGAAATTCACCCTTGGCGACCGTATCTCGACCGCCGGGCTGGATGTTTTGGATCATCTGATCGCGGCGACCTATTCCCGCGCGCGGGATCAGGCGCTGGCGGATGCCAATCTGGGGTTGGACAGGCTGCGGTTTTTCATCCGCCTGTCGCAGGACATGCGCCTGATCGATCTGAAACGTTACGAATTCGCCGCCCGCGCGATCTGACGCGCTGTGCCAATCGACACCCTGCCGCCCGTGCATCCCGGCATCTTCCTGCGGGAGGAACTGGAGGCCATGCAAATCAGCGCGCGGACCTTCGCGGCGCATATCCATGTGCCGCATAACGCGATCACCGGCATCATGAACGGGCAACGCTCGATCACCGCGCAGATGGCGATCCGCCTGTCGCGCGCGTTCGGAACCACGCCGCAATACTGGCTGAACCTGCAAACCATCCACGATCTGAAACGCGCGCAGATTGAAATCGGCGATATCGCCGCGACCATCGTGCCATGGACACAGACCGTCGCGCCGGATCGCTCCCCCGGCCAAGGATAACCAACCACCGAAGCCCACCCTTGCATCCCGGCCAACCCCGACTACCCTGACCCCACCAGATTCGGACGGGACACGCACAACCATGGCAAACGAAGCCCTCGCTCGCCTCGCGGCGACAATCCTTTTGCTGCGCGACGGCGCGGCGGGGCTGGAAGTCTTCATGGTGGTCCGCCACCACGCGATCGACTTCGCCTCCGGCGCGCTGGTCTTCCCCGGCGGGCGCCTGGACGACAACGATCACACCGTCGCCGCCAATGCCGCGCTCTGCCCCAACCCCGGCGGGCTCGACGCCACCGACCTCGCCTTCCGCGTCGCCGCCATCCGTGAAACGTTCGAGGAATGCGGCGTGTTCCTGGCACGCCCGCGCGGCGAGCAGGCGCTGATCGACGCCGAGCGGCTGAGGGCGATCAAGGCGGCGCATCAGGAGGAATTGGCGGCGGGGCGGCTGGCGTTCGATACCGTGCTCGACACGCACAACCTGACGCCGGCGATCGATCTGCTGACGCCCTATGCGCATTGGATCACGCCGAGCCATCAGCCGAAGCGCTACGACACGAAGTTCTTCGTGGCACGCGCGCCGGATGAACATCTGGCGGTGCATGACGGCAGCGAATCCGTCGATTCCGTGTGGATTTCGCCGCAAAAGGTGATCGACGACACCCGCGCCGGGCGGTTCAAGCTGGTCTTCGCGACGGAAATGAACGTCAAGCGACTGGCGAAACACGACAGTGTGGACTCGGTCATCGCGGAGGCCGCCCGCACCCCGGTCGTGACGGTGCAGCCGCGCGTCATCAAGCGCGACGGCGACCGCCGCACGCTGATCATTCCGATCGAAGCCGGCTATGGCGGGCCCGAGTTCACCGTCGATAATCCGCCGGCCTCATAACAAAGCGCCCTTGGGGGGGATAATGCCATGAAGTTCGGACTGTTTGTTTCTCTGGAGCATGAAGACAGCGAAGACCCGAATGCCTATCTGACCAAGCTGCGCGAACAGGTGCGCGCGGCGCAGGATGCCGGCTTCGATTCCCTGTGGCTGCCGCAGCACTTCGTCACCGGCCCCACCATGCGCCAAACCGCCGCGTCCCCCATGCTCGGCTACCTCGCTTCCCTGGCGGAGGGCATGCGTCTGGGCACCGCGGTGCTGCTGCTGCCCATGCTGAACCCCGTGCTGCTGGCCGAGGAAGCCGCGACGCTGGATCGCCTGACCGGCGGCAAGTTCGTGCTGGGCGTCGGGCTGGGCTATCGCGACCACGAGTTCGCCGCGATGGGCATCGAGCGCAAATCCCGCGTGCCGCGGTTCCGCGAGTATATCGAAGTGATGCGCCGCCTGTGGACCGGCGACCGAGTCACCTTCCACGGCAAATACATCAAACTGGATGACATCAGCCTCAGCATGCGGCCCACCGCCGCGACGGGTGTGCCGCTTTGGGTCGGCGGCACGGTGGAAGACGCGGTGAAGCGCGCGGCGGAGATCGGCGATTCCTGGCAAGGCGCGGGCGCCATGTCGATGGACGAAATGCTGCGCTGGTGGGCCCTGTTCCACGAAACCCGCGTGGCGCTGGGCAAGCCGCTGGACTACCCGCGCCAGGTTTCCCGCGAATGCTTCTGCGGCCCGTCGATGGGCGAAGCAATCCGCCTCGCCGCCGGGCCGATCGCGGCGAAATACACCCGCTATGCCGGTCACGGCTTCGGCGGGTTCGACGGATCAGACGCCGAAGCGTTCCAGCGCTTCGCCAAGGACCGGTTCGTGGTGGGGGACGAGGCGTATGTGCACGACGAATTGCAGCGCTACCGCGACATGACCGGGGCGACCGAATTCCGCTTCCGTCTCGGCTGGCCTGGCCTGCCGCAGACGGAAATCCTGGCGGGAATCAAGCGCCTGGGCCGCATTTCCGCGCGGCTGTAGCGCGGCTGGGGGACCGACGATGACCGCGAGTTTCCGCGACCGCATCGGCATCGACCTCGGCCGCAAACTGCGGTTGGAGGATGGGATCGACTGGGCCGCCCGTCACGGCGTGCGGCACATCGATGTGCAACTCGACACCGGCGACAACGCCTTTACCCGCTTTGATGCCGCCCGCGCCGGGGCGATCCGCGACGCCTGCGCGCGCCACGGCATCCATCTGGGGCTGCACACGCTCTCGGCGGTCAACGTCGCGGAATACGCGCCGTTGGTGGGGGAAGCCGTCGATGCCTATCTGCGCGGCTACATCGACGCCTCTGCCCTGCTTGGCGCGCAATGGATCGTGGTGCACGCCGGATTCCATTTTTCCGCCGACATCGACATGCGCATGCGGGCGGGGCTGGAGCGCCTGCAACGCATGGTCGCCTATGCCGAAACCAAGGGCGCTCGGCTGCTGCTGGAAAACCTGAACAAGGAACCGGCGGATGCCGAGGTGCACTACCTCGCGCATACCATGGAAGAGTGGCGATACTATTACGAGCGCATCGACTCGCCCGCCTTCGCGCTGTCCTTTACCGCCAATCACGCCCATTTGGTGCCGGAAGGCGTGGAGGGGTTTTTGGCGGCGATGCCGCTGGATCGCGTCGCGGAAGTGCGGCTGGCCGATTGCTTCCGCAACGGCAAGGAAGAACATCTGTGCCCCGGACAGGGGGATTTCGACTTTCCCGGGCTGTTCCGCGCGCTGGAAGCACGCGGTTATCGCGGTTACTACACCAACGCGTTCGGTTCGTTGGACGACATGCTCGTTGCCCGCGACAGCTTCGCCAGGATGCTCTGACCGCCGTTGCGGCGCAGGCGCAGGGCACCCAGGCCGGTCAGACCCAGGGCCAGACAGGCCAAAGGCGCGGGTTCCGAGACGGCGGCGGCGGCTGTCACCGAGATTTCGTCCAGATAGATGCCGCCCTGAAAGTTGTGGCTGGTATCGGTGAACGACAGGGTCGAGGTTGAACCCGCCGCGGTGAAACTCATGGTCGCGAGCGTCCAGTTCAGATTGCCGTTATTGGACGTGGCGTGGGAGATCGATGTGTTAAGCACGGTGGTGCTGGCGCTGACGACCTGGACCGACGCCGCCGACGGCCCCGATCCCGGATTGTTGGCGTACGCGAATGCCAGCGTATAGGACGCCCCCGGGGAGGTCGCGAAGGTCTGCGCAATGCCGCCGGTTGAGCCGGCCCCGACGAGATCGAGCGAGTGCGCCCCCTGATAGGCCGCGGGAAAGCCCGAGAAACTGCCGTTCATGACGTCGATATTCCCGGTGGTGACCGACCAGCCGAAGCCGAAAGGCTCTCCGCCGGGACCGGGCGACAGGAAGTTCCCGCCGAACGTCGGTGTTTCGAACCCGCCATTGATCAGCACGGCGGCGCGCGCCGATCCGGGCAGGACGCAAGCCGTCAGGCAGGCAATCGCGGATGCCGTCACAATCGACGCGAATTTCGGGTGTCGACGGGTTTCATGAGCAACAGGCATTTCGATATCCCCTCCGTAGCTTTCCCACTGCCGCTTCGGATGAAGACCCGAGCGGCGATGGGTGGACGCTACGGAAGGCGCGTCGTATCGGCTGTGGCATTTCGCACAGGCCGAAACGGATCAGGCGGGCAGGGTGACGTTCTCCCAACCCGACAAAATCTCGATCGTGCGCCCGACGCGGAAGACGGTTGCTTCGTCGAACGGGCGACCGACAAGCTGCACGGCGATCGGCAATCCGTCGGCGCTCAAGCCTACGGGTTGGCTCATGGCGGGATGGCCGGTGACGTTGAACGGCATGGTTTGAATGGGGGAGTTGCTGGCGACGCCGTCGACCGGCGTATCGAAGCGCGGGGCCGTCGACAGCGCGGTTGCGGTCAGCAGCACGTCGTAGCGACCCAGCGCGGCATTGACCGCGTCGGTCAATTCCCGGCGCGCGCGCAGGGCGTTGATATAGTCGGCGGCGGTGATGGCCGCGCCCAGGACGAAGCGATTGGCGGTGATCTCGCCGAATTCCAGCAGGCGAGACTGCATGTCGGCCTGATGAATGGCGAACGCCTCCGCCATCATGATCACCCGCCCTGCGGCGGCGAACAGGGCATAGTCGGGCAGTTCGATGTCCTCCACCACCGCGCCGACCGCGCGCAGTTGGGCGATGGTGCGCTCGATGCCGTCCAGCACCTCCGCCGTCGCGGTGTCGCGCATGAAAAACGCGCGCGGAACGCCGATGCGCAGGCCGGCGACACCGTCTTGCAGGGTGGCGCGGTAGTCGGGCACGGGAACGTCGGCGCTGGCCGCGTCCTGTGGGTCGTGCCCGGCCAGGACCTGGAGCGTGATGGCCGCGTCTTCCACCGATCGTGTCAGCGGACCGCAGTGATCCAAGGTCCAGGACAGCGGGAACACCCCGCGCCGCGAAACGCGCCCGTAGGTCGGCTTGATCCCGACCGTGCCGCACCAGGCGGCCGGGCCGCGGATCGATCCGCCGGTATCCGATCCCATCGCCATGCGCACCATGCGCGCCGCCACGGCGGCACCCGAGCCGGACGACGATCCGCCGGTGATATGGTCCCTATTCCACGGATTCCGCGCCGGCGGGAACGGCAGATCGAAGCTCGGCCCCCCCAGCGCGAACTCGTGCGTCGCCAGCTTGCCCAGCAGCACGCCGCCCGCGTCGCGCAGGCGTTCGGCCACCACGCTGTCGGCGGACGGAACATTGTGAAGCCGCAGGCGGGAGTGGCAGGTCGTGCGGATATGCGCGGTGTCGTAAATATCCTTCAGCGCATAGGGAATGCCGTGGAACGGCCCGCGATCGCGACCGGCGGCGAGTTCCGCGTCGGCGCGTTCCGCATCCTCCAGCGCTCGATCCGGGGTGAGCAGGACAAACGCATTCAACGCCGCGTCGCGCGCGTCGATCCGCGCCAGGGCATCGCTTGCCAGCGCCCGCGCCGTCGTCGTGCCGGCGCGCAGGGCTTCGCCCATGTGGGCAATGGACATATCCAGAGTCATTTCTTGCCTCCATCCGGTATGTCCATGCGGAACACGTTCGATGGTTCGTTCTGGTGGCTGTAACGGCCATGTAACAGCGCGATCTGCGCGCGCATGTCGGCGTAACCCGCAAGTACGGTTGTACGCCGAGCGGGGGGGACGAGGATACCGGCGCGTTGCATCAAAGCATCGAATTCGGCGGCGAGCGCTTCGGGTGTGGGAGAGGATGACATGGCAAGTCCCGCATACAATGACCGCAGTTTAGGCACGGTTCGCCGAACGGTGCCACACTTGCCGCGGGGGAAGGGGAGTCAAAAATGCAACGTACCCAGGTCGGCATCATCGGCGCGGGTCCGGCGGGTCTGCTGCTGTCGCATATGCTTCATCTGAACGGCATCGAGTCCGTGGTGCTCGAAGCGCGCTCCCGCGCCTATGTCGAAAATCGCATCCGCGCCGGCGTGCTGGAATACCCGGTCGAACAATTGTTGAGCGAAGCCGGGCTTGGGGCGCGCATGCACGCCGAGGGGCAACCGCACGAAGGCGTTTTGCTGCGTCATCGGGGGCAGGATTGCCGGATCGACTTCCGTGCGCTGACCGGCAAGCACGTCATGGTCTACAGCCAGCACAAACTGGTCCAGGATTTGATCGCCGCCCGCCTCGCCGCCGGCGGCGATATCCGGTTCGAGGTTGATGACGTCACGCCGATCGATGTGCGATCCGACACGCCGGCCATCGCGTTTCGCCACGGCGGTCGCAGCGAAACCCTGGCCTGCGACATCGTCGCGGGGTGCGACGGGTTCCACGGCGTCAGTCGCGACACAATCCCGACCAGTGACCGGCAAAGTTTCGACCGCGCCTATCCGTTCGGCTGGTTGGGAATCCTGGCCGAGACGGCCCCGGCTTCCCGCGAGTTGATCTATGCCGGCCACGAACGCGGTTTCGCGCTGCTGTCGATGCGGTCTCCCGAAATCAGCCGATTATATCTGCAATGCGCGCCCGACGAGGATATCGCGTTATGGTCCGACGCGCGGATTTGGGACGAACTGCACCGCCGTCTCGCCCGCGATGGGTTTACCCTGAACGAAGGCCCCATCGTGCAGAAGGGCATCACCCCGATGCGCAGCTTTGTGACGGAGCCGATGCAGTACGGCCGACTGTTTCTGCTGGGCGACGCCGCGCATATCGTGCCGCCGACCGGTGCCAAGGGACTGAACCTCGCCGTCGCCGACGTCGCCGTCCTGACTCGCGCCCTGGTGGGATACTATCGATCCGGCGCGACCGACCTGTTGGAAGCCTATTCCGAGACCTGTCTGCGCCGGGTCTGGAAGGCGCAGCGTTTCTCGTGGTGGATGACCTCTCTGCTGCATCAATTCCCCGATCAGGCGCCGTTTGATCGCCGTGTGCGCCAGGCGGAACTGGACCATCTGATCGGTTCCACCGCGGCCATGACGGCCTTGGCCGAAACCTATGTCGGCCTGCCGTTGATCGGTTGACCTCCGGGATTTCGGTAACGGATTGCACCCGTCGTCGATGCCGGGCAGTTTCCGGCTTCGCGGCGCGGGCCGTCAGTGCAGGAGGAGAACAAGATGCGGATCGGCTTTAACCTTCCGGTCAGCGGGCCCATGGCCACGCCGGCCATCATCGCCCGGGTTGCCCAGCTCGGCGAAAAACTGGGCTTTGACTATCTGACCATGACCGATCACGTCGCTTTGCCCGACACCAGCATTCCCGGCTATCCCTATTCCGCAACCGGCGAGTTCTATTCCCCCGACCCCGGTCATCGGGTGGAGCAGTTGACCGCCGCGGCCTGGGTTGCGGCGAAAACCGAGACCATCCGCATCGTGCTCGCGGTCATGGTCGTCCCGCATCGGCCGGCCGTAATCGCCTCCAAGATGCTCACCACCATCGATGTTCTGTCCGGCGGTCGGCTGGATATCGGCATCGGCGCCGGCTGGCTGAAGCCGGAGATCGACGCCGTGGCGACCACGCCGTTCGCCGAACGCGGCGCGGTGACGGACGAGTATCTGGATGCGTTCCGCGCGATCTGGACGCAGGATCGCGTGACGTTTCAGGGCAAATATACCAACGTGCAGGACCTGCTGCTCGATCCCAAGCCGGTGCAGAAGCCGTACCCGCCGATCTGGGTGGGTGGAGAAACCGGCCCGTCGATGCGCCGAGCGGCGCGGATCGGCGATGTGTGGTATCCGATCGGGACGAATAAGGCGCATATGCTGGACACCTTGCCCCGCCTGAAGGCCGGCATGGCGAAGCTGCGCGCGATGACGGAAGCCGCCGGTCGCGACCCCGACAGCGTCAAGACCGCCTATCGCATCAAGCGTTATGCCTATGAAACCGCCCCCGCCACCGACGGCAATCGCCCGCTGTTCAGCGGCACGATTCAGAACGTGATCGACGATGCCCGGGCGCTGAAGGACCTCGGCGTCATGGCGCTCGATTTCGATTTCGAGGGGCGCGACGCGGACAAGGCCATCGAAGACATGACGGCCTTCAGCCAAAACGTCATGACAAAATTCTGAACGACGGCACGCCTGATCGGGTCTTGATTTAATTCCTATCCGCCACATATGCGCGGAATGGTTGCAAATCTCGATCTGAATACACCAACTGCCGCCGCCGACTGGATCGCATCCGGGGTGGCGGCTCACGTCCAGGCCGATTTCCCGGAAGCCGTCCGTTGCTTCCGGGAAGCCACCGACCTGGACCCCACATCGGCCGAGGCCTGGACCAATCTCGGCCTGTCGCTCGCTTGCTGCGGCGATGCCGATACCGCGCTGGCATGCCAGCGGGAGGCGCTGCGCCTGGACCCCGATCTGGCCGACGCGCACAACAATATTGGCGTGTTGCACTGCGAACGCGGGCACCTGGCGGAGGCGGAAAACTGCTTTCACGCCGTGCTGCGCCGTCGCCCCGAATTTCCCAACGCGCGGATCAATCTCGGCGTCGTGCATCAGGCGATGGGGCGGTTGGCGGACGCCGAACAGGCCTATCGCGACGCGCTGCCGACGGTTGCCGCGCCGGCGACCGCGCTGAACAATCTGGGCATGGCGCTGTTGGAGCAGGGCAGGGTGGCGGAAGCCGAGTCTGTCTTGCGCGACGCGCTGCTGACCGCGCCCGACTCCCCCAACCCACAGGTCAATCTGGGTCTGGTGACCCTGCTGAACGGGCGGTTCGACGAGGGCTGGCGGCTTTACGAGTCGCGCTGGCGCGTCGATCCGACGTTGTCGGCCAGCGGCCCGATCGATGCCCCCCGCTGGACCGGGGAGGAGTCGCTGTTCGGTAAGACCATCCTGCTGCATGCCGAACAGGGTTTCGGCGATACGCTGCAATTTTGCCGCTACGCTCCGCTGGTTGCCGCCCTCGGCGCGCGCGTCATCCTCGCCGTCCAACCTTCCATGGCCCGTCTGCTGGGCGTTTTGAACGGCGTTCACCAGGTCGTCGTCCAGGGCGGCCCGCCGCCGGTTGTCGATTTCCACTGTCCGTTGATGAGCCTGCCCCTGGCCTTCGGCACGCGGGTGGAGACCATCCCGGCGGCGGTACCCTATCTGCGCGCCGACGCCGGGGACGTCGCGCGGTGGGCGGAGCGTCTGGCGGGCCTGTCCGGCAGTCGGGTCGGCCTGGTCTGGGCCGGGTCGGATCGGCGTGGACAAGCGCATGCCGCCGCGATCAACCGGCGGCGGTCGATACCGTTCGCGACGGTGGCACCGCTGCTGGACAGCCCCGATTGCGCTTTTGTCTCTCTGCAACATGGCACTCCGGCACCGGATGCGCGCCTGTTCGATCCGGGATCGGCGTTGACCGATTTCGCCGAAACCGCGGCGCTGATCGCCAATCTGGATCTGGTGATCGCCGTCGATACCGCCGTCGCGCACCTCGCAGGCGCGCTGGGCAAGCCGGTCTGGCTGCTGAACCGCTTCGATACCTGCTGGCGCTGGCTGCGGGATCGCGACGACAGCCCATGGTACCCGACCCTGCGCCAGTTCCGTCAGGACGCGCCGAACGACTGGGCACCGGTCATCGCGCGGGTGGCCGAAGCACTGCTCGATTGATTTGAAAGGCCGAGCTTGCGAGAGTGGCGCGAATGCAGGGGCGCGTCATGGCAAGCAATCGTATCGAAGTCCGGCCGATCGGCGGGAACGTGGGTTCGGAAATCCTCGGGGTCGACCTGTCGGTCCCGCTGTCCGCCGGCGATATCGGCGATATCCGCGCCACGCTGGCGGAACGCGGCGTTGTCGTGTTCCGCGAGCAGGTTCTGACGCCCGAGCAGCACATTGCCGTCGCTCGGCAGTTCGGCGGCATCACCATCAACCGCTTCTTCGCGCATGCCGATGGCTATCCGGAGATCGCGCTGGTGTCGAAGGAACCGCACCAGACCCGCAATATCGGCGGCGGCTGGCACACCGATCATTCCTATGACACCGCCCCCGCGCTGGGATCGATGCTCTATGCGCGCGACGTGCCGGAAGTCGGCGGCGATACCGTCTTCGCCGGCATGTACGCGGCCTATGACGCGCTGTCCGACGGGTTGAAGCGCACGCTGGAAGGTTTGCGCGCCATCCATTCCAGCCGCCACGTTTTCGGGAAAGAGCGCGGCGATCTCAAAGGGCGCATCGGCAACCCCGAACTCGCGACGCAGGACGCCAGCCACCCCGTCGTCATCACCCACCCCGACAGCGGTCGTAAGGCGCTGTACGTCAATCCGGGCTTCACCGTCCGCTTCGACGGCTGGACCGACGAGGAGTCCGTCGGCCTGCTGCGCACGCTCTACGATCACGCCTCGCGGCCGGAGTTCACCTGCCGCTTGCGCTGGCGGGTGGGATCGCTGGCGTTCTGGGATAATCGGTCGACCTGGCATATCGCGCTGAACGATTATCAGGGCCAACGCCGCCTGATGCATCGCATTACGATCGACGGACAACCACTTGGTTAAGCAGTAAGAGTATCCATTCAAATGTCCCAAACCGGAACCTCGGCCGCCCTGGCGAACGATCCCGCGACCGCCATCCGCGCCATTGTCGATCGCATCGAAAACGGCCTGATTGAAATCCGCCGCGACATCCACGCCCACCCCGAACTGGGCTTCGAGGAAGTGCGCACCGCCGGCGTCGTGTCCGCCGAACTGACCCGCCTGGGCATCGCGCACCGCACCGGCATCGGCAAGACCGGCGTGGTGGGGATTATCGAGGGCGGCCGCCCCGGCCCGGTGCTGGCGATCCGCGCCGACATGGACGCGCTGCCGATCCTGGAAAAAACCGGTCTGCCCTTCGCCAGCACGAAGGAAGGGCTGATGCATGCCTGCGGGCACGACATCCACACCACGACCCTGCTGGGCGTGGCCGCCGTGCTGAAGGAAATGGCCCCGCAACTGGCGGGCACGATCAAGCTGGTGTTCCAACCGGCCGAGGAAGGCATCGGCGGCATGGCCGCCATGATCGCCGACGGCGTCATGGACTCCCCGAAAATCGACCTCGCGCTTGGCTTTCACAACCACCCCGAAATGGCGGCGGGCACCTTCGGCTATGTGCGCGGCCCGACGCTGGCCGCGTCGGACAAGTTCGACATCGTGGTGCGCGGCAAGTCGGGGCACGCCGCTTATCCGCATACGACGGTCGATCCGCTGATCGCCGCGGCGCATCTGGTGACCCAGTTGCAGACGGTGGTGACGCGGGAGGTCAACGCGATGCATCCCGCCGTCGTGACGGTGGGCGCGATCCAGGGCGGCACGACCTATAACATCATCCCGGATTCCTGCCTGATCAAGGGCACCGTGCGCACCCTGCACACCCGCGCTCGCGACACGGCGGAAGCCGCGATCAAGCGCCTGGCCGCGGGTATGAAGGACGGCATGCGGGTTGAATGCGACGTATCCTATCGCCGCGGCGTGCCGCCGCTGGTGAACCACGACACGGTGCTCGACCCCGCTATCTCCGGCGTGCGCAAGCAGTTCGGCGAGGCAGCGGTGAGCCAGGGCGAACCCAATCTGGGCGGGGAGGATTTCGCCCTGATGGCCGAACTGGTGCCGGGCTTTCAGCTACGCGTGGGTTCGTCGCAACCGGGCAGGCGGGATCGGCTGCACAATTCCGCGTATCAACCGGACGAACGCTGCATCGGCTTCGGCGTGCAGGCGCTGTCGCGCGCGGCGTTGGAGATTCTGGGGTAGGGGAAGGCGGTAATTTTATCCCGTCGCGACGCAGACTGTCATCTCGTCGTTGAACGCAGCCTTCTTCAAGGCGGCAAGCCGCTATCCCCTGTTCGACACCAACAGTACGACAATGGCGGGAACAGGGAGAGGTTCCGGTTACGTGTAATCTACCCTGTCGAACCTGCGGTTGTTCCGACAAGAGCCGCTATGGTCTCAACCAATTGCGATGCCTCGCTGATTGCCCGTTCAGCCTCGGCCAAAGAAACGCGATGATCCTGATCGTAGTCAGCCACGTTTTTCAACTCATAGCTCCAACCGAGCAGTGATACCTGTTCCCGGCTGATGCCTGGTTCTTCACGCGCCAGTCGCGCAAATTCACTGCGCGTGCCGCTGTGAGTCTTTGGCGATTTTCCAGATCGGGCAACGATGAACGCTAAGGCCGCATGAAATGCCGCCATATAGGCACTGCTTCCGGCTTCTTCCGCGTATTCACCTGCCAGTGCATACCGTGCGAATTCAAGATTCTGATACGCCTTTGCGATCTGGCGTTCGGCATCATTCATAGATCAAGTCCATCACGCCTGATTTCACGCATCAGGGGCAAGGCATCATTGTAGGTACCTGCCGGAAATGGCTTGGCCGAGATAACCGCGCCGGTATCCATCAAAATATCTGTACCAATGTCGGACAGACGCACTACTTCGTCGAACCAGCCATCGGGGTTACGGATAAACACGGCAACATCATAATCGGAATCCGGTCGAAACTCGCCGCGCGCGCGTGAGCCAAACAAGACGGCACGCTCCAGGCGGTCACCGTAGGTTTCCGCCAAAATCGCCCGAAAACGGGTTAACACGGGGTCGTTCTCGATCTGATTATCCATTATCCAACCATGCCACATAATCGGCGTTTTATCCCGCCATCTGCCTGCCTCGATATCGTGCTGTTGTGGACGTTATAACTTCGCGCGATCTCGCCCACGGGTTCACCCGCCGATTTGCGAGCGGCAACGATCGCGAAGGTGTTGAGTAGGTCGCGGGTCGATATTGCCGGTGGGTCGAGCCGCGTTACCACCCACACGTCGCTCTCGTTGAGCGTGTCCGGTGCCCCGCGGAGCCGGGCGCGGTCGGTCCGCGCACCGCTGGCCGTCTCACAAAATACCAGCATGGCTCCGACCGCGGTCAGTTCCGCCACCTGCGCCGCGACGCTCTGTCCGTCCATGGAGACTTGTCCATACCGGTAGGTTGTAACGGAATTATGCGCGTGATTTGCCCAAAAAGGCTATGCGCCTTCGTCAACCCTGGGTGCTGCGCAACAAAAACCGGAACCCCGTCCGCCAAGCGGCGGGTCAAGTGCGTCCAAGCCGTCGTCCGGATAGGACCTCGAACCGCCACGCTCCGGCGGTCATCGCAAGACTATCCCCGCCAAACCGACACATATTCGGCAGCGACCGGACGCGGCACCGGCGACACGCCGCCGGTGCGCGTGCCGATATACAGAAACCCGATGATCTCGTCGGCCTTATCCAGCCCCAACGCCGACTTCACCGCCGGGTCGTAGGCCGGCTCCCCGGTCTTCCACATCGCGCCATAGCCCATTGCCGGGGCGGCCAGCATGATCGTCTGCGTGGCGGCGGAGGCCGCGGCGATCTGCTCGATCTCCGGGATACGATGCCCCTTCTGCACATGCGCGGCGACCACGACGATGGTCGGCGCGCGCATCGCCTTGCCGTGCTCGCGCTGCAAGGCCTCCTCGGTCGCCGCCGGGTCGCGGCGCAGCAGAGACTCCGCCATCAGCGCACCAAACGCCGCGCGCCGGTCGGATTCGATCACCACGAACCGCCAGGGCCGCAGCCGACCGTGGTCGGGCGCGCGCACCGCGCTGGCAAACATCCGGTCGAGTTCCTCCGCCGACGGGCCGGGCGCCTCCAGCTTCAGGGCGGAATCACGGGTCAACAGCAGATCGATCGCGTCCATGCTCGAACCTCCCTACGCTATGTCGGACGGGAGACTACAGGGAATGGCACCCAAGCGACAGATGGGGTGCATACCGCAAAGGCGCATGGTTGACGCCACAGCCCACAGGTTCCACTTGTGCGGGGTCATGAACACACGCGTCGTCATCGATCATCGCCATCCGGAAAAGGCGCACCGACCCGACAATCCGATCCAGCGCAAGCCGGCCTGGATCAGGGTCAAGGCGCCCACGCATCCGATTTATCACGAGACCCGTCGCCTGATGCGCGACAACGGGCTGGTGACGGTCTGCGAGGAAGCCGCCTGTCCCAACATCGGCGAATGCTGGTCGCAGCGCCACGCCACCATGATGATCATGGGCGAAACCTGCACCCGCGCCTGTTCGTTCTGCAACGTCCGCACCGGCCAGCCCGGCCCCCTGGACGCGACCGAACCCGCCCGCGTCGCCGACGTGGTGGCGAAACTTGGGTTGCGCCACGTCGTGATTACCTCCGTCGATCGCGACGACCTCGCCGACGGCGGCGCCCAACATTTCGCCGCCACCATCGCCGCCATCCGCTCGGCCTCTCCCGACACGACGATCGAGGTGCTGACGCCGGATTTCCTCCGCAAGCCCGACGGTGCCGCGATCCTGGCGACCGCTCGCCCGGACGTGTTCAACCACAATCTGGAAACCGTGCCGCGGCTCTACCCGTCGATCCGCCCGGGCGCGCGCTATTACCAGTCGCTGCGCCTGCTCGATCAGGTCAAACGGCTTGAACCCGCGATCTTCACCAAATCCGGCCTGATGGTCGGCCTGGGCGAAACCCGCGCCGAACTGATGCAGGTGATGGACGATCTGCGCGTCGCCGACGTCGATTTTCTGACCATCGGGCAATACCTGCAACCCACCGTGAAACATGCCGCCGTGGAGTCCTTCGTCACCCCCGAAACCTTCGCCGAATACGCCGCGCTCGCGCGCGCCAAGGGCTTTCTGCTGGTCTCCGCCACGCCGCTGACTCGCAGTTCGTACCATGCCGATGAGGATTTCGTCGCCTTGCGCGCCGAACGCGCGCAGCGCGGCATCAAACCGGCAGGCGCGCCGCAAGCCTGATGCCGACCCACGCCGAACGCCAAACCGTGCCCTGGCGACAGGATCAACTGTTCGATCTCGTCGCCGATGTCGGGCAATATCCGCGCTTCCTGCCCTGGTGCGTCGGCGCGCGGGTGCGCAGCCGAACGGAAACCGAGTTGCTTGCCGACCTGACCATCGGATTCGGCCCGTTCCGCGAAACTTTCACCAGCCGCGTCACCCTGGAACGCCCGCATCGCATTCGCGTGCAGTATGAAAACGGTCCCTTCCGCTATCTGAACAACCAATGGGATTTCCGCCCCACGGAAGACGGCGGCACGGAAGTCGACTTCTTCGTCGATTTTGAGTTTCGCAGTCGCATCCTGCAAGCCGCGATCGGCGTCGTCTTCAACGAAGCCGTGCGCCGCATGGTCGGTGCCTTCATGCGGCGCGCCCGCGATATCCACGGCCCCAACGCGATCCGCGGCGCCACGATCGGCGCGGGCTGACACGGCCGCCCACTCCTGCTTATCTGCGCCTGTTCACGGAGACCGACACATGGCCTATGCCCCCGCCCGACAGGACCGTTCGCTGCCGCCAGTGCGCGTGAACCTCTATTCAGACACCCAGACCCGGCCCTCCGTCGCCATGAAAGAGGCGATGATGCGCGCGGAGGTCGGCGACGAGCAGCATGGCGACGACCCGACCATCGATGCGCTGTGCGATCGCATGGCCGCGCTGCTTGGCAAGGATGCCGCGATGTTCCTGCCGAGCGGAACGATGTGCAACCAGATTGCGCTGCTGACCCATTGTCGCCCTGGGGACGAGGTACTGGCGCATGAAAGCGCCCATATCATCGCCAATGAAGGCGGCGGCCCCGGTGCCCTGGCCGGCGTCTCCGTCCTTGGCCTCAAGGGCGCGCTCGGGCAGTTCGACGCCGCCACGCTGACGGCGGCGCTGCGCGAAAAGCGGCGCAATTCCCCGCCGCAAACCTTGGTGGAGGTCGAGCAGACCGCCAATTCCGGCGGCGGCACGGTCTGGCCGCTCGATAAGCTGAACGCCGTTTTCGCCGCCGCCCACGCGCACGACATGCGCACGCACATGGATGGCGCGCGCTTGATGAACGCCGTCGTCGCCGCCTCGGTCCCGGCGCATGAAATGGTCGCCGGCTGCGATTCCGTCTGGCTCGACTTCACCAAGGGTCTCGGCGCGCCGCTTGGTGCCGTACTCTGCGGCTCCAGCGCCTTCATCGACGATGCCTGGCGCTGGAAACAGCGTCTCGGCGGCTCACTGCGTCAGGGCGGCATCTGCGCCGCGGCCTGCCTGTATGCGCTCGACCACAATATCGACCGCCTTGCCGAGGATCATGCCAATGCCAAGGCGCTGGCGCGGGGGCTGGCGCAGATTGAAGGCCTGACCGTCGAAGCGCCGGAAACCAACCTCGTGTTCTTCGACACAAGGGCCACCGGATTGACCGCGGACGGCCTCGCCGATCTGGCCCGCGCCCAAGGCGTCATGGTCTCCACCGTCGGCAAATATCGCGTCCGCGCCTGCACCCATCTGGATGTCGATCGCGCGGGCATCGATCTCGCCGTCGATGTCATCAGGGCCGCCGCATTCACGAAGCGTTAGGTATTCGGCGGGCATACTGGTCGCCTCACGACCCGCCGGAGTGCCCGCCATGCGCCGACCAATCTGTTTCGCGTTCCTGTCGATCCTGCTGTTGGGCGCAAGCCTGTTCGGCGGTGTTGCCCGCGCGGAGCCGCGCGAACCGAAGACCGCCCCGCATATCCGCATGACCTGGCAGCAGCGCTTCGCCGCCGCCAATACGACGCATGACGGACAACTGACGCGCGAACAGGCGCTGCTGGGCTATCCGTCGGTATCCCGCTGGTTCGACGCGATCGATCTCGACGGCAAGGGCTTCGTGACGATGGCGGATATCGCCGCCTGGCATAAAGCCACCCGCATCGCTAATCGCGTCCTGCGGGAACAACGTGAGGAGCGGGCGCGCCCGCGTCCCGCCGTTCAGCCCGTCGTCACCCCTCCCGACACCATCGCCAACAAGCCCCACGCCACTGCCCAGGTCACCCCGCTCGGCGTCGATCAATAGGGCGCGTTCGCTCTTCTCAGAACGGCGTCATGCAGGATCGCTCCGGCCCATAGGCCCGCAGGAACGCGCCGACGGCCTCGACGACCGTCGCCTCGATCTCCGCTTCCACCGCGGGCGATCCCGCCGCCGGAGCCAATCCCAGCGTCGCGCGCGCGTATAATCCGGTGCGCAGCATGCCGATGAAATGATCCGCCGCCACCGTCGGATCGGTCAGATCGAGGCGGCCTTCGGTGCCGCGCCGATCCAGCCATTCGGCCAGCATCCGGCGGAACACGCCCGGCCCGTTCTCGTAGAACGCACGCCCCAACTCGGGAAACCGACCGCATTCGGCGACCACCACGCGGTGGATCGCCAGCGCCCGTTCGCTGAGCAAAAACCGCAACAAGCGCGTGCCGATCGCACGCAGCGCGTCGGTCAGATCGACGTGGCTTTCCCCGAACATATCGCCCGCGGCGATGTTCTCTCGACAGGCATCGTTGATGATCGTCGCGAACAGCAGGTCCTTCGACGAAAAATGCGCGTACAGCGTCGCCTTCGACACGTTCGCCGATCGGGCGATCGCATCCATGCTGACCGCGCCATAGCCCAGCGCGACAAACAACGCCCCGGCGGCGGCCAGGATCGCCTGGCGCTTGGGGGAGGGGGCCTCGGTTCGAGCGGGAGCGGCATCGTTCATCGCCCGACAGAAGGCCACCATTCAGAACGAATTTCAAGCCGGACTGAACCGTTCAGTTCACACTTGACCAAAAAACCGGGAACGGCCAGTCTCCGCCCGGACTGAACTGTCCAGTTCACCGGAGCCGCCCCGCATGAACGCCGTCGTCGAAAAGCCCGTCCCCGTTCGCGACGCGGCCGCGAGCCCAACCCCCGCGCAACCGGCGAAAAGCCGACGACGCGGCCTGCGCCTGCTGGGTCTGCTGGTCGTACTGCTCGCGCTTGGGTTCGGCGTGCTTGGTTATCTCGCCGAAGGGCAGTGGATCGAAACCACCGACAACGCCTATGTCCGCGGCGATATCGCGGTACTCGGCACGCGGATCGAGGGGCAGGTGCTCTCGGTCAAGGTTGTCGACAACCAACGCGTCCGGGCCGGCGATCCGCTGATTGAACTCGACCCCACGGATTGGCGCGCCCGTCTGGCGCAAGCCCGGGCCTCGGCGACGGAGGCCACCGCCGCCGCCGTCTATGCGCGTCGATTACTGGATCAACAACGATCCGCCATTGCCGCGGAACAGGCCGCCATCGCCCAGGCGGAGGCGGAACAAACCCGCGCGGGGGCCGAAGCCACGCGCGCCTCGGCTTTGGCCGCCGGCGGCTGGGCATCGCGTCAGGCCGACGAACTTGCGCTGGCCACCAGCCGCAAGGCCGTCGCCGGTCTCGCCGCCGCGCGGGCACGCAAGGAAGCCGCCGAACAGCAGATCGCCGTGATCGACGCCCAGATCGCCCAGGCCGATGCCCGCGTGCTCGCCGCCGACGCCCAGGTCCGGCTGGCCGAAAACAATCTGGCCTACACGATCGTTCGCGCGCCGTTCGACGGTGTGGTCGGCAATCGTGCCGCCGAACCGGGGCAGCACGTGACGCCGGGTTCGCAGGTGATCGCGCTGACCCCGCCCGCCGATCGGCTTTATGTCGTGGCGAATTTCAAGGAAACCCAACTGCGCCGCATGCAGCCCGGCATGAAGGTCCGGCTGGTGCCGGATATCGATCCGAAAGCGGTGCTGGACGGGCGGGTCGAAAGCCTTGCCCCCGCGACCGGGGCGATGTTCAGCCTGTTGCCGCCGGAAAACGCCACCGGCAACTTCACCAAGGTTGTTCAGCGCGTGCCGGTGCGGATTCGTATTGATACCGCGTTGAACGCGCCGCCCGAGTGGCTGCGGGCCGGTCTCTCCGTCACCGCCGAGGTCGATACCCGCGGCCCCGATGCGCAGCGTGTCGGCCTGATGAGCGCCGCCTGGGCCACGCTGCGCGACCTGATGCCGTGAACCCGACGAACACGCTCGCCGACGGGGCGCGTCTGACCTGGCGGCAATGGGCCGGGTTCATGTCGATGGTCGTCGGCATGTTCATGGCAATTCTTGATATTCAGATCGTCAGCGCCTCGATCGGCGACATCCAGGCCGGTCTCGCCGCCAGCCCCGATGAGGTCGCCTGGGTTCAGACGAGCTATCTGATCGCCGAGATCGTCATGATTCCGCTGTCGGGCTGGCTGTCGCGACTGGTGTCCACCCGCATCCTGTTCGTGACCAGCGCGGTGGGGTTCACGATCTTCTCCCTGGCCTGCGCCTGGGCCGACAGCCTGGGGGAGATGATCGTCTTTCGCACCCTGCAGGGATTTCTCGGCGGGGCGATGATCCCGACCGTGTTCGCGACGTCGTTCCTGCTGTTCCCCGGCGCGCTGCGCGCCCGCGTATCGGTGCTGATCGGGCTGACGGCGACCATGGCGCCGACCATCGGCCCCTCGTTGGGCGGCTGGCTGACCGAGCAGTTTTCCTGGCACTGGCTGTTTCTGATCAACGTGCCCTTCGGCACCGCCGTGGCCTGCGCGGTCTGGTCCTGGCTGGATATCGACCGCCCGAACTGGGCGATGCGGCGCAGCTTCGATCCGTTCGGTCTGGTGTTGATGGCGCTGTTCCTCGGCTCCGTCGAATACGTGCTGGAAGAGGGCGTCCGCTGGGACTGGTTCGCCGACGACACGATCGCGGCCTGCGGCGTGGTTGCCGTGATCAGCGGCGGGCTGTTCTTTCATCGCATGCTGACCCGCCCCGATCCGCTGGTCGAATTGCGCGCCTTCCGCGATTTCAACTTCGCCTCCGGCTGTCTCTTCAGCCTGATCCTCGGCACCGGGCTGTATGGCGCGGTCTATGTCATTCCGCTGTTTCTGGGCCGCGTGCGCGGCTATAACAGCCTGCAAATCGGTCAGACCATGTTCGTGACCGGCGCGGTCATGCTGTGTTCGGCGCCGATCGTGGGCGCGCTGTCGCGCCGGCTCGACCTGCGCAAGATGCTGTGCTTCGGGTTGATCGCCTTCGGCTCCTCGCTCGCCTGGATGGGGCATTTCACGTCGCAATCTTCGTTCTGGGAATTGTTCGGTCCGCAGGCGCTGCGCGGATTTTCGATGATGTTCATCATGCTGCCGGTCAACCAGATCGCGCTTGGCCGCCTGCCGCCGGCCCAGGTCAAGAACGCATCCGGCCTGTATAACCTGATGCGCAATCTCGGCGGCGCGATCGGATTGGCGCTGATCAATACCATCGCCACCACGCGCATGGCGCACCACACCCTGCATCTGCAGGAACAGGTGACCTGGTCGCGCCCCGGCGCGATGCACATGCTGCAATCCATGACCAATGCGCTGACCCCCGCGAAGCAGGACATGGCGGGGTTGGCGGCGCTGCGCCGCATGGCCGGTCTGGTGCGCCAGCAGGCACTGACACTGACCTATAACGACGTTTTACTGCTGATGGCCTGCGCCTTCTATCTGGCCGTGCCGTTGACCCTGTTCCTGGCGCGTCCGTCGATGACCGGTGCCGGTCCCAAACCGGCGGACGCCGAGAGCCACTGACCCCAGCGCGGCCAGGATCGCCACCGCGGGCATCAACGTGAAGTGAAACCGCGATTGCCCGGAAAACACCAGCGACAGCAGCGTGGTCAGCCCGATCGGCACCCATAGCGCGACGATCGGCGGGTGTCCCCAGACGCCGCCGCGCAGCGAACAGAGCGCCAGAGCCAGCAACGCCCAGTAATACACCTGGTTGACCCAGCGCCCCGCGTGAAACCAGCCGGACCATGCGTCATATGCCGCGAAACCGGCCTGGTACCACCACTCCGCCTCTCCGTCGTGCGCCCACAGGCGCAGGAATTTCAGCGGCAACAGAGTCAGGAAGCGGCCGGGGTTCTCGGCGATCCAGTCCAGCGCGCGCCGACGTGCCAGACGATCCGTCTCGACCTCCTGCCGCGGGTCCCGCGACAGAGAGGTGACCAGCGGATCGGTGGCATTGTAGTTGCCCGTCGCCGATGGGTTGTTGCCGGTCAATAACGTAAACCCGCCGTTCGTGGACACGGGAACGAAGGCATCCAGCACGACCCAGTTGCGCGCCGTCCAGGGCGCGATCGTCGCCGCCATGGCCAGATGCAGAACCGCCGCCCGCATCAGCCAGGCGCGCAACGTCGGTTTCGGGCGGCTTGCCAGGCCGATCGCGACCAACAGAACCGCTGGCAGCAACAATGTCTGCGTCTTGGTCAGGCCGGCCACGCCGAACACGATGCCGGCGGCGATACTCGTGATCAGCGTCCCGCCCAGACTCAGCGCGATGCCGCCCAGCAGCAGCGGCTGGTAGAAAATCTCGCAGGACAGGACCGGGACATAGGCGATCTGGTTGGGATAAAGCGCCAGAAACAGGCAGGCCAGTCGCGGGACCAGCGGATCTCGGCTGATCCGCCGAGAGATCTGGGCGGTGAGCGCGAGAACGATGCAGGAGAGTGCGAGATTCGCGAGTTGCCCGACCAGCGGCGCGGGGCCGAACAGGCGGAACAGACCGCCCAGAAATCCCGGCCAGCCGACCGGCCAGAACGCGGTCGGCATTCCGTCCTTCGCATAGCCGATCCCGGCGGCGATCGACGCCGCGCTGTCCTGATACCAGCGGAAATCCGAGGTCTGCACGATCGGCGCGGCCAGCAACAGCCCCAGCCGCGTCGCGACATGCAGCACAAGACACGCCGGCCAGAACCAACGCGCGGATCGGATCGAGGCAAGAATTTCATGCATCACGCCGCCGGTGTGCCACGGTTCGGTCCCCGTTTGACAGCCGTCCGCCTCGCTTCGCATGATCGCGCCGATATTGGGGAGAGAGACAAGGGATGACCGAGGCAACGACATTGGCCGCCTTGATGGCGCGCGTGCAGGGGCTGGAAGACATCGAAGCCTGCCGCAGGCTTCGCAACCGCTACCATTTTTGCCTGAACGAAAGCCGCTACGCGGAGGTCAAGGACCTGTTCGTGCCGGACGGCGTGGTGGAACTGGGCTACCTCGCCCGTTACGAGGGGTTGGAGGCGATCGATAACGGCTTCCGCGCGATGGGAGAGCGGGAGCGCTTCTTCATCAAGCAGTTCATTCATGGCCACGATGTCTGGATCGAAGGCGATCGCGGCACCGGCACATCGTATCTGGAGGCCCGCTACAGCCGCTTTGGCGTCAGCTACGTGGTTTCCGGGCGCTACGACGATGTCTATGTGCGGGTGAACGGCGTCTGGAAGTTCCAGTCGATGATCGCCGAATTGTTCTATACCGTACCGAACGGCGTCGGCTGGTCGGGCGATGAGTTGCACTATCTCCGCCCGAAGACCTGACGGCGTTATTCTTCCATCGGGAAGGTCAGGTCCTCGTACAGTTCGGCCAAGGGGATGGAGATGCCGATTTCCGGCATCTCCAGCACCGCGTCGCCGGTCAGCAAATGCCCGATCCAGTCGTCGCCCGCGCGGGTGAACACGGTCGCGGCCTGACTGCTCTGTTCCAGGATGACATAGCGCCGGATCGACGGCGTATCGCGGTATTCCCGGTTCTTGACGATGCGGTCGGTGCGCGATGTGCCGGGGCTGAGCACTTCGAACACCACCGTCGGCTCGGTGACGACGGTCGCATTGTCGGGGACCGGCACGCAGACGACGAAGGCATCGGGATAACGGATGCTGCCGCCGGCGAGTAAAATCTTCATATCGCTGCCAAAGGGTTGGCACGGCCGGCCACGCAACCGCGTGGTCAGCGCCGTGACGACATTGCGCAGAATGCGCCCGTGCGCCGCGCTGCCCCCCGTCATCGCCACCGGCTCGAACCCGTCGAATTCGAAACGCAGTTCCTGCCGCTCTTCCCATGCAAGAAAAGCCTGCAACGACATCGGACGGCGCAGCGCGGAGCTCATGGCGATCAGCTTAGCGCCGCCCGACGCGATTTGCACGCGCCAAGCGATTTGGCTCCCGCGCCAATGCCTCTGTAAGATCGCCCCAACATCGCGCAACGAGGAATCGCTTTCATGTCCGACCCCACCGCCACCGTTCTTGCAACCGGCCCCGGCCCGATGATGGGCAATGCCGGACCCGGCATGCTCGCCGGCCTGCGGGTCATCGAAATCGCCGACGAGCGCGCCGAATACACCGGCCTGCTGCTCGCCGGTCTCGGCTGCGAGGTGATCAAGATCGAGCCGCCGGAAGGCAACGCCACCCGCCGTATCGGCCCCTTCCTCGACGACAAGCCCGGCCGGGAACGCTCGCTGTTCTGGTGGAATTACAATCGCGCGAAAAAATCCGTCGTGCTCGACCTGCAAACCAAGGCCGGCGCCGACGCGCTGATCAAGCTGCTGGACGGTGCCGATATCCTGCTCGATTCCTCCTGCGGCGGGCTGAACACGTCGCTGGGTCTGGACCGCGCCGCGTTGAACGCGCGCTTTCCCAAGCTGATTGTCAGCCGCATGACCCCGTTCGGTGATGACGGACCGTGGGCGGATTTCAAATCCTCCGACCTCATCCACCTCGCCCTCGGCGGGATCATGATGAACTGCGGCTACGACCCCGATCCCGGCCTGGAATACGACACCCCGCCGATCGCCCCGCAGGTCTGGCACGCCTACCACATCGCCGGCGAACAACTCGCCACCGGCATTATCGCCGCGGCCATCAACCGCCACCGCACCGGCCTGGGTCAGGACGTGTCGGTCGCGGTGCACGAGGCCGTTTCGAAGAATCCCGAACTCGACATCATGCACTGGGTCATGCGCCGGGTGCCGCTGTGGCGCATGACCAGCCGCCACGCCATGGAAACGCCGAACCATTCCCCCAGCATCGTCCACACCAAGGACGGCCGCTGGTACATCTCCCACGGCATGGGCGCCCGCGACCTCAAGAACCTCGTCCCGCTGCTCGCCAAGTACGGCATGCAGGCCGACCTGCAACCGCCCGGCCCGGATGTCGACCTCAAGGCCCGCGCCGTCCCCGGCTCCACCGCCTCCGACGAAGCCCGCGCCCACATGCTCGACGTGGTGCAACGCTTCGTGCGCGCATGGACCTATAAGGACATGCCCTGGCTGGAGGCGCAGGAAGCCGGCCTGCTCTGGGCGCCGATCCGCAAGCCGCACGAAAACGCGCTCGACGAGCATTGGCTGCAACGCCATTCCTTCGCCGACGTCTACCACCCCGAACACGACCGTTCGTTCCGCTACCCGACCAGCAAATGGCTGACTACCGCGACAAGCTGGCAAATCGGCCGCCGAGCGCCGTTGTTGGGGGAAGATACGGAACAGGTGCTTTCCGAAATTCAGCGCCGCCCCTTCGTGCCCGCGCAGCCGAAGCCCGACCTGAACCCCAAGGTCTCCGCGCTGCATAACAAGCCGTTCCCGTTGCAAGGCGTGAAAATCCTCGATTTCGCCTGGTTCCTCGCCTCCGCCGGCGGCACCCGTTTCCTCGCCGCCATGGGCGCGGAAAGCTATAAGGTGGAGTGGAAGGACAACCCCGACACCCGCCTTGCCGCCATGGCCCCCGTCGGCGGACGCGCCGCGCGCGATGCCGCCACCGGCCCGCTGAAAGGCGTTACCGACCTGAACATGGGCGGGCAGTTCAACAACAAAAACGCCGGCAAGCGCGGCATTTCGCTCAACATCCGCCACCCCAAGGGCCTTGCCATCGCCAAGGACCTTGTGCGTATCTGCGATGTGGTGGCCGAGGGCTTTTCCCCCGGCGTGCTGCAACGCCTGGGCCTGGGCTACGACGTGATGAAGTCGATCCGACCGGATATCATCTATATCCAGCAGGCCGGCATGGGCGCGCATGGCGTCTATGGCCGGATGCGCACCGTCGGCCCCGTCGCAGCAGCCTTCGGCGGACAGGCGGATATGTCCGGACTGCCGGAACCCGCCATGCCCGTCAGCTGGGGCTATTCCTACCTCGATTGGATGGGCGCCTACGGCTACGCCCTGGCTCTCCTCGGCGCGCTCTATCATCGCGAGAAAACCGGCGAGGGTCAGTGGATCGATGCATCGCAATGCGAATCCGGCCTGTTCCTGACCGGCACCTCCATCCTCGACTGGTCCGCCAACGGCCGCGAATGGCGCCGCTACGGCAATCGCTCCCCCTATCTGCCCGCCGCCCCGCACGGCGCGTTCCGCTGCAAGGGCAAGGACCGCTGGGTCGCCATCGCCTGCTTCTCGGAAGACGATTGGCGGAAACTGGCCCAGGTCGCGGGGCAGGGCGGCTGGCTGGAAGACAAGCGCTTCGCCACCCTGGACGATCGCCTGACGCATCAGGACGCGCTGGAAGCCGCCGTCGGCGCCTGGACCGCGACGCAAACGGCCGAGGATGTGATGACGGCGCTGCAAAACGCCGGCGTCGCCGCGGGCGTCTGCCAGAATGCCGAGGACCGCTGCGACAACGACCCGCAACTGCGCCACCTGAAATGGCTGACCGAAGTCACCGGCACCAAGATCGGCACCTGGCCGGTCTATGAACTGCCGATGAAGTTCTCCCGCACCCCCGCCTATATCGGCGGCCCCATCGACCGCGGTGCCCCCGGCTACGGCGAAGACAACGAATGGCTCCTCACCTCCATGCTCGGCATGTCCAGCAGCGACGTGCAACGCCTGGCGGAAGAAGGGGTTATCTGACGGGCGGAGACACAAGCCAGGACCTGAAAAGCGGAACGCGGGCCGGCGTGCAATCGCCGCCGGCCCGCGTAACGGCGGTCAGGCCACCGTGACCGCTTCCCAAAACCCGAAGCGCCCACCCACGGCCGCCATCGACGGGCGAGGGGACTCATAGCACCACGCCGAGCGGGGGGCGCGGATACCGGCTATTGTCACGTCGTAAAACTGAACGCCGTGCGGACAGCGCAGGTCGGACTCTGTCTTCGGCGACTTCTCCAACCACTCCAATCGCACGGAGTCGGGGGGGAAATACGCATAGCCGCCATTCTCGACGATATCCGCGCTCTCGGCGATCGTATGGGCATTCAAAGTGGCTTTCATCGCGTCACCTCCATCCCCGAACGATGCCCCATGCACCGCTTGCGCGCCAGCCCGCCGCCGCCCATGATCCCGGGATAACCGGGCCGATCAGAGCCCGCGATAATGAGGAACGGCACGATGAAACACTCTCGCCGACTGGCTGCCCTGGCGTTCGCCCTGGCCCTGGCATGGCCCGGCCTCGCCAAGGCGCAAACCATCCGCGCCGTCATGAACGGCGACCTGCGCAGCCTCGACCCGCTCTGGACCATCGCCCCGCAAACCCGCGTACACGCCTACATGGTCTACGACACGCTGCTCGGCACGGACGAGGCCATGCAAATCCGCCCGCAAATGGTCGATCGCTGGACCATAAGCGACGACCGCATGGTATATACCTTCACCCTGCGCGACCGGCTGGCGTTTTCCGACGGCGCGCCGGTTACCTCGGCCGACGTCGTCGCGTCGCTCAAACGCTGGATGGTCGTCGATTCCGCCGGGCAATACGTGGCCGAAGCGCTGGCCGCGCTGGAAACCCTCGATGCGAAGACCTTCGTCATTCGGCTGAACAAACCATTCCCGCAGTTGCTGTACAGCCTCGCCAAACCGTCCGCCGTGCCGACCTTCATCTTTCCCGCCCGCGTCGTCGACGGACTGCCGGCGAACAAGCAACTGGCCGACCCCACCGGTTCCGGCCCGTTCATCCTGAAGCGCGATGAATGGGTGGCCGGCAGCAAGGTCGTTTACACCCGCAACCCCGGCTATATCCCGCGCGACGAAAAACCGTCGTCGATCGCCGGCGGCAAGCATGTCTATGTCGATCGCGTCGAATGGCTGAACATCACCGACGCCGCCACGCAAAACGCCGCGTTGCAGACCGGAGAGATCGATTTCATCCAGTTCGCCCCGCCCGATCTGATCGCCAGCCTGCGCAAGACCAAGGGCGTGATCGTCCGCCCGCTATGGCCCGTCGGCATCCAGGGCCATATGCGGCTGAACTGGACCAACCCGCCCTTCGACAATCAGGGCATACGCCACGCCATCCATAACTTCGTGCATCAGCCCGACATGATCATGGCCGTGATGGGCAACATGCAGGACGGCAAGGTCTGCGGCGCCATGGCCATGTGCGGCTCCGCCGCCGGATCGGAGGAAGGGGCGGAACTGCTGCTGTCTACCGACCCCGAGCCGGTTCGCCTGAAGCGCGGCATCGAAATGATGCGCGCCGCCGGCTACAAGGGCGAACCGATCGTGGTCCTGGACGCCACCGATCAGGTCATGCAGCACAATGCGACGCTCGTGCTGGTCGAAGCCATGCGCAAGGCCGGCGTGAACGTCGATCTGCAAACCGTCGATTGGGGCACGGTCACGTCGCGCCGCACGATCAAGGGCCCCGGGCCGAACGGTTGGCACATCGTCATGACCACCGGCGGGCAGGTGGCGGGCGCGAATCCGGCGTTTTCAATTCTGTCCCCCGCGCGCTGCGAGAAATCCTTCCCCGGCTGGCCCTGCGATCAGCGCTACGAAGACCTGCGCGCCGCCTGGCTGAACGAAGCCGATCCGGTCAAGGCGCGCACCCTGGCGGTCGGCATTCAGAAGCGCGGGATGGAGATCGGCCACTCCATCCCCTATGGCGAATACCTGCTGCCCGCCGCCTGGCGCGATACTCTGGAAGGCGTGGTCAACATCCCCGAACACGTCGTGTTCTGGGGCATGAAAAAGCGCTGAAGCAACAATAAGACCGGGCGACCCTTGCGGCGGTCGTCCGGAACGAAACATTGACCGCGCCAAACCGCCCGATATCCTCCCCCGCGCCGGCAGTTGTTCGGCGCCGCCACGCCTGCGCGCGACGGCCGATCACGCAGACGGAGCCGGACATGGAATTCGAGACCCTGGTGAACTCCCGCCGCAGCGTCCGCGGCTATAAGTCCGATCCGGTACCGCGCGCGGTGATCGAGGACGTGATCGCGCTCGCCAAGGGCGCGCCGTCGTCGATGAACAGCCAACCCTGGCACGTGCATGTGCTGACCGGCGCGCCGCTGGAAGAGGTGCGGCGGCGCAATACCGAGATGATGCTGGCCGGTGCCAAGCCGCATCGCGAAATCCTGACCCATGGCCCGTACGAGGGCATCCACCGCGACCGTCAGGTCGGCATCGCCATGCAGTTGTTCGCGGCGATGGGGATAGAACGGCACGACAAGGAACGCCGACAGGATTGGGTCATGCGCGGCTTTCGCCAGTTCGACGCGCCGGTATCCCTCGTCCTGACCTACGACCGCGTGCTGGACCCGGGGGCGACATGCCATTTCGACCTGGGCGCGCTTTCGTACGGTATCTGCCTCGCGGCCTGGGATCGCGGGCTGGGAACGGTGGTGAACGGGCAGGGGATCATGCGTTCCGACATCGTCCGCGACGTGGCGCGGATCCCTGACGATGAGGTCATCATGACCTGCATCGCGATGGGCTACCCGGATGACGACTTCGCCGCGAACGCGGTCAAGGCGGTGCGGGAACCGAATGACCGCTTCGTGCACTACGTGGGCTTCGCGGAGTAGGTGCGGATATCGGCGTGTCCGACAGCGCGCCGACCCGAACCCGACACCCAACCGCCGAACGGGCTTCCGGCAGGGCTGCCCCGCGCGCGACGCCGTCGTTCCCGGTTGCCCCCCGCCGCAGCCTCCATTACGTTCCGCCGCTGCCTTTTTCAGGAATGGACCATGTCTCTCACCGCCGAACGCCTCGACCGTATTCAGCCCAGCCTGACCATCGCGATTTCCACCGTGGCGCGCAAAATGATCGCCGAGGGGAAAAACGTGATCAGCCTGTCGCAGGGCGAGCCGGACTTCGATACCCCCCGCAACGTCAAGGACGCGGCGATCCGGGCGATCGAGGCGGGGGAGACGAAATACACCGACGTATCCGGCACGCCGGCGCTGCGAAAAGCCGTGGCGACGAAATTCAAGCGCGACAGCGGCATCGACTATAAGCCGGAGGAGATCATCATCTCCACCGGTGCCAAGCAGGTGCTGTTCAACGCCATGATCGCGACCCTGAACAAGGGTGACGAGGTCGTGATCCCCAGCCCGTGCTGGGTCAGCTATCCCGATATCGTGACCCTGGCCGACGGCACGCCCGTGCTGGTGCCCTGCGGGCAGAATAACGGCTTCAAGCTGCGGGCGGAGGATCTGGAGGCCGCGATCACCCCCAAGACCCGCTGGTTCATGCTGAACAACCCCTGCAACCCGACCGGGGCGGCCTATAGCGCGGAAGAACTGAAGCCGATCTGCGAGGTGCTGATGCGCCATCCGCATGTCTGGGTGCTGACCGACGATATCTACGACAAGCTGGCCTATGACGGCTTCAAGCCCGGCACCATCGTGGCGGTGGAGCCTCGGTTGAAGGACCGCACCCTGACCGTGCACGGGGTATCGAAATCCTACGCTATGACCGGCTGGCGCATCGGCTTCGCGGGCGGACCCGTGGCGCTGATCAAGGCCATGGACAAGCTGCAGAGCCAATCGACCTCCAACCCGTCTTCCATCGCCATGGCCGCCGCGGTCGAAGCCGTCGCCGGTCAGCAGGAAACGGTGGAGGAGATGCGCAAGGTGTTCGAGCAGCGCCGCAACCTGGTGGTCGCCGCGCTGAACAAGGCGCCGGGCATCAATTGCTCGGTCCCCGAAGGCGCGTTCTACGTCTATCCGTCGATCCACGGCTGCATCGGCAAGACCAGCAAGGGCGGCAAAAGGATCGAGACGGACGAGGATTTCGCCCTGACTCTGCTGGCCGAGGAAGGTGTCGCCACCGTGCACGGCGCGGCGTTCTGCTACCCCGGCTATATCCGCATCAGCTATGCCAATGCGACGTCGGAGCTGGAAGAAGCCATGATCCGCATTCAACGCTTCTGCGAAGGGTTGCACTGATGGCCGGACCGGGCTTTTCCCAACGTCTGGGCCGGGTGGAAGTCGCCGCGAGCGTGGCGATGACCATCAAGGCGCGCGAACTGCGCGCCGCCGGCAAGAATGTGGTGACCCTGACGACCGGGGAGCCGAACTTCGACTCCCCGCCGCACGCGATCGAGGCGGCGCATCAGGCGGCCCTGAAAGGGGACACCAAATACCCGCCCCAGGACGGCACCCTGGCGTTCAAAAAGGCGATCCAGGAAAAGTTCAAGCGCGACAGCGGCATCGACTACGCGCTCGACGAAATTTGCGTCGGCAACGGCGGCAAGCAGGTGCTGTTCAACGCCATCATGTGCACCGTCGATCCGGGGGATGAGGTCGTGATCCCCGTCCCGTCCTGGATCGCCTATGCGCAGATGACCCAGCTGTGCGAGGGGGAGCCGGTGTTCGTCTCCTGCTCCCAGAACAACGGCTTCCGCCCGCGGCCCGAGGATATCGACGCGGCGATCACGCCGAAGACGAAGTGGCTGGTGCTGAACAGCCCGAACAACCCGACCGGCGCGGTCTGCACGGCCGATGACCTGCGCGCGATCGCCGCCGTGATGCGCAAGCACCCGCATGTCTGGATCCTCTGCGACGACATGTACGAGCATCTGATTTTCGGCGGCTACGAACACGCGACGATGGTGCAGGTGGCGCCGGACCTGAAGGACCGCGTGCTGACGGTTTCCGGCGTGTCGAAGACCTATGCGATGACGGGCTGGCGCATCGGCTTCGCCGGCGGCCCGAAAGCCCTGGTCAAGGCGATGGTAAACATGCAGGGGCAGGCGACCGCGGGGATTTCCACCGTAGGCATGGCCGCCGCCGTCGCCGCGCTGAACGGTCCGCAGGACGGCGCGCGCGAACAGAGCGTGGCCTATAAGCGCCGGCGCGACATCGCGGTGGAAATGTTGAACGCCGCCCCCGGCATTTCGTGCCACAAGCCGGAAGGCGCGTTCTACGTGTTCCCGAATGTCGCGGGATGCCTGGGCAAGACCACCGCGGGCGGGCGCAAGCTGAACAACGACGAAGACGTGTGTCTGGCACTGTTGGAAGAACACTACGTCGCCACGGTTCACGGCGCCGCCTATCACATGAGCCCGTATCTGCGCATCAGCACGGCCACCGCCGACGATGAACTGATCGAGGGGCTGAAGCGCATCCAGACCTTCTGCGAAGGCCTGCATTGACGGCGGGAGTCGCGATCCGCCCGGGTCGCGACTCCGAGTCCGAAGCGCTGATCGCGCTGATCTGGTCCTGCTGGTCGCTGTATCCGGGAATCCGGATGGATGTGGACCGGGAAATGCCGGAGATGCGGGCCCTGGCCACCTGGTATGCGCAAAAGGGCGGCGCGCTTTGGGTGACGGAAGCGGCGGGGCACGTGGTCGGGATGATCGCGACCTGCCCGTTGCACGACGGCACCTGGGAGATTTGTCGGGTCTATGTCGACCCGGAACGGCACGGCAGCGGATTGGCCCACGCGCTGCTGGACACCGCCGAAGCCCACGCCATCCAATCGGGCGCACAACGTCTGGAATTATGGAGCGATACACGCTTCGAACGGGCACATCGATTTTATCAGAAACGATCCTATGTCAGATCGGGACCGGTCCGCGTCCTGCGCGACATCTCGAACTCCCTGGAATTCGGCTATGCCAAGCCGATCCAGGGCGTTGAAGTTCTGGACGCCGCGGCAGCCGTTTCGGCGGAGCAGCGATCGCCGGCAATCGCCGGTTCCTGGCGTCTCGTGGCAAGCGGATCGGCGGTCGTACTGGCGGGATGGCGCGACGGCGTCCTGGCCGGAACCGCGACGCTGACCTTGGCTGAACCGCATCGCGGCGAAGTTGTCGACCTGTCTGTCGATCCGGAATTTCGTCGACGCGGCCTGGGGCGCGCGCTGATGACGCGGTTGGAGCATGAGGCCAAGGCGAGCGGACGCCATCTGCTGACCGCCTACACGCTGGTCGGGGAACCGCTGGAGCGACTGTTGGATGACAGCGGCTGGACCGCCCTGGGCACAATCCCCCTCTACGCCCTCCGCCCCGACAAATCCCCCGCCGATGCTCGGCTTTTCTGGAAGGCGCTCTAATCCTCCGCCGCGATCCGATCCCACAGGGCGCGGATCATGTCCTTCATGACGATCGACTCCGCCCAGCGGTCGGACAACTCGTAGCCGTCAGCACCGGTGATCGCATACGTCGGCGGACCGAGTTCGCAGAGGAAGGTGAAGACCGCATCCGGCGCGGCGCGTTTGCGCCAGGAGCGGATGGCATACTCCCACCAGCCCATGAACAGCTCCACCCAGCCTTGATGCTGGGGAAAGCCGAGTTGGACCTGGATCTGCTCGCGACTGGCGACGCGCCCGTGCAGGCCCCAGCAATTGTCGAGGATCCGATGCATCAGCGCATGGTTCTCGGCCGAAACCGGCCATGCGAACTCCCGCCCCACAAGGTAGTGCGAGATGTCGCCGGTCAGGCGCAGATCCGGGAAGCAGTCGAGCAGATGCAGGGTGAAGAACAGATCGGTGGTCATCCGATCGCGGTGCGTCTCGATATGCACCGCCACCCCGGCTGCGTCCGCCAGACGCCGCCATCCCTCGATGAAGGGAATGCAGTCTTCCAGTCGATAGGGACGGATGTCCGGTTGCAGGTTGACGTGATCCGCGCCGAGTTCGCGCACCAGCGCCAGTACCGGTGCCAGATCGGCGACGGAGCGCGGGTAGCACTGCGCCTGCCAGGTCATGGCGTTGGCGCGCAGAAAGTCGGTGACCTCCCGCGCATAGGCCGGATCGACGAAGCGCACGCCCGCGCCGTCGAAACCGGCGTCGCGGATCATCTCCAACTGCGTGCGCAACGGCCATTCGGCGCCGTCGGGACGACGGCGCTCCATGGCCCAGAGCGACTGATAGACCGCGAGGGTTTGCACGGTTCGGTGTCCCGGCTTCGGCTACTCGCCGGCCATCCGCGCCGGAAGCACCGGGGCGGCGAGCCGCATCAGGCTTGATACATCCGCCGCCGTGTCGACCGCGAGCACGGCGTCGGCCAGCGCCCCGGCGCGATCGGCGCCGAGAATGGCATCGGTCAGGCCGGAGAATTTGGCCTTCAGTTCGACGGCGGTCAGGAAGTTGGCGGGCTCTCCCTTGGGGATCACCACTTTCTGCTCAAACGTGCGGTTGCCCGCCTGAATGGTCAGCTTGCCCGACATGTTGGTGGGGAACTCGTCCTCGATCTCCTGATCGAACTCGCAGGTGACCTTGGGCAGCATGGCGCGGATGGTGGGATCGTCGAGCAGCTTGTAGCTGTCCCAGCCCATCGCGCCGGTCGCGAGCGCGGCGGAAATCACGAACGGGCCGCTGAACTGGCCGTCGACGACGTTTTGCGGATTGGCCTTCTTCTCGGCCGGCGCGCCGATCAGCAGCATGCCCGACTTCGGCAGGCCGAGACGGATGGAGGTGATGTCGCCGGGCTTGAAGTCGTTTGCCGCGCGCAGCGACAGGGCGGCGTCGATGCCGGCATGGCCGTAGCGGCAGGACGGGTAGGGCTTAACGGCGGTGTTCATCAGTTCGAACACGGTGCCGAGGTCCTGCACCGCGCGTTCCGGCGTCGGGTTCGGCGCATAGGCGCGCATGAAGCCGTGCTTGCCTTCCAGGGCTTCCGCCGCGCCCTTGAACCCTTCGCGCACCAGCGTCGCGGCCATCAGGCCGTTGACCGCCGCCCAACCGACCTGGGAGCGCTTCGTCCACGCGCCGTTGGCCAGGAATTGCAGGCTGCCGGCGCATTGCGACAGCACCGCGCCCATCGCGCCGGCGACGCCGTCGGCATCCAGGCCGAACACGCGTGCCGCCGCCGCCGCCGCGCCGAACGCACCGCAGGTCGCGGTGGGATGGAACCCGCGGTCGTAATGTTCGCCGGCCGGCAAGGCGAGCGCGACGCGGCAGGTGACTTCGTAGCCCGCGACGATGGCGGCCAGCACGTCGGCACCGGACGCGCCCACCATCTCTCCGGCGGCAAGCGCCGCGGGGATCACCGGCGCGCCGGGATGCAGCGAGCCGGCGGCATGGGTGTCGTCGAAGTCCAGCGAGTGCGCGAGCGCACCGTTCAGGAAGGCGGCGCCGGTCGGCGTATAGCGGGCGCTGTCGCCGAACACGCCGAAGTTGCCGTTCGCCATGCCCATCGCGCGCGCCGTGGCGACGAAGGAGGCGGTGCTTTCGGCGTCATGCCGAGCACGAACGATATTGCCGACGAGGTCGAGGAGGAGATAGCGGGCGCGGGTGACCACGTCCGGCGGCAGATCGGCCAGTTTGATGTTGGCGCAGAACGCTGAGAGTTGGCTGGTGACGCCCATGGCGACGGGACCTCCTGAGTTTGATGCAATGTGCCGTATTACGACGATGCTGTGAAGTTAGCGCGCGGGATCATTCAACGCGCGTAGAGCGCGGTCAGCGGGATGGAGACGCCGATTTCCGGCAGCGGCAATGCCGCGTCCAGGCCGGCTATTGTTTCGGCCTCCCACAGGTTTGAGCGGCGGCGCACGACGATTTCCGGGCGGTCTGTTTCAAGGATGACATAGGCCAGGATCGACGGGACGGCGCCATACTCAACGGCCTTGACGCGCCGGTCGGTCAGCGCGGTGGACGGCGAGATGACTTCGAAGACGATCGTCGGTTCGACGGTGTCGCTTTCGTCGTCCTGGCCGCAGGAAACGCTGGCGTCGGGATAGCGCACCCGGCCGGGCGTAAGCACTTTCAACTCGGACCCGATCGCTTCGCAGGGGGGCTGCACGCGGTTTGCAAGCGCGGTTGTCAAGCGTGTGACAATCCGCGCATGCCGAAGGCTCCCCCCGGTCATCGCCAGGGGTTGGATGCCGTCGAATTCGTAGCGCAGGGGTTGGTCACGCTCCCACGCCAGGAATTCGTCGACACTCAACGGCGCGATCGATGCACTCATACCGGCCTCATGCGATTTAACCGCGATAGTGGCGCGTGGCGGCAGGATTGCCCAGAACAATCGACGTCAAACCATCGCGGTCAGGCGTTCATGCCGCGCACCGCCTCGACGACTGCGCGGGTGACCTCTTTGGTGGTGGCGGTGCCGCCAAGGTCGGGCGAAAGGATGCCCGCGGCACAGACTTGTTCGACCGCGCGCATCAGCAGATCGGCGCCGGCCTTTTCCCCCAGATGCTCCAACATCATAGCTGCGGTCCAGAAGCTGGCGACCGGGTTGGCGATACCCTTGCCGGTGATGTCAAACGCGCTGCCGTGGATGGGCTCGAACATCGACGGGGATCGGCGCTCGGGGTCGATATTGCCGGTGGGCGCGATGCCGAGGGAGCCGGCAAGCGCGGCGGCAAGGTCGGAGAGGATATCGGCGTGCAGGTTGGTGGCGACAACCGTATCGATGCTGCGCGGACGCAGCACCATGCGCATGGTCATCGCATCGACCAGTTCCTTATCCCAGGTCACATCCTTGTAATCGTGGCTGACCAGGGCGGCGATCTCGTCCCAGAACACCATGCCGTGCTTCTGCGCGTTCGACTTGGTGACCACCGTCAGATGCTTGCGCGGACGGGATTGGGCGAGGGCAAAGGCGTGGCGCATGATCCGTTCCACCCCGCGGCGGGTGAAGATGGCGACTTCGGTCGCCACTTCCTCCGGCAGGCCGCGATGGGTGCGTCCGCCCTGACCGGCATACTCGCCCTCGGAGTTTTCCCGCACGATCACCCAATCCAGGTCGCCCGGCCCGACATTGCGCAGCGGGGAGGTGACACCGTGCAGGATGCGGGTGGGGCGGACATTGGCGTACTGGTCGAAGCCCTGGCAGATCTGCAAACGCAGACCCCAGAGGGAGATGTGGTCGGGAATATTGGGATCGCCGACGGCGCCGAAATAGATCGCATCCGCCGTGCGCAGCCAGGCCAGACCGTCGGCGGGCATGAATTCGCCATGCTTGCGGTACCAGTTCGACCCCCAGTCATAGTGATCGACGATCAGCGAGAACCCACCGTCCTTGGAGGCGACGGCGTCCAGTACCTCCAATCCGGCGGAGATGACCTCCGGGCCGATACCGTCGGCGGGCAGGGAGGCGATGCGGTGCTTGCGGGGTTCGGCGGGCGTCATGGGCGGGTCCTTCAGGCGGGTGGGTTCGGTCTCTCTTGGTGCCCGAGGTTATTCCACCGCGCGGGGCGGGAGGCGAGGGGGCGTGTCGATGCTTACGCGCGAAAATGCCTCTCGAGCCGATTATCCCGTTCATCGTTTGCGTCCGCTCGGTGTGTCCCAGCCTGATATTCCGGCGGAGGGCTCGCCGGTCGACTGCTCAGATATCCGAGGAAGATCGCCACGTAGCAATTGGCGCGGCACTGGCGATTGGGTAGTACGGTTGGATGGCCGTAGACCCCCGAATATCCAGCATTTCCATGATGATCCCCAACAGGTGGCGCGGTACGATTTCGCCCGGATGGACGACCGGGCGACGGCAATGCGGGGCACCTCCGCGTCGTGTAGACTGTTCGGACGAGCAGGTCGCGCAACCCGTGAGTAAAACCTCATGCGCCGTGAGAAGCCGATTGGACCGGAATGCCAACACGACCGGTGTGAGTCCCAAAACGGCTGGGCGTAGTCAGCTTGGCCAAACGACCGCCCCCGACGCCCGCGATCGGATTGTGCCGAATTTTCGGGGGAATTACCTCATGCGCCCTGAGAATGCGGTTCAGCGTCCGGCACCAGGCGGACGCGGCCACCGGCTCAACGATACCGTGCACCGCTCGGCCGATTTAAAACCTGAAGGCAAAACTCCATGCGCCGTGAGAAACCGATCGGACCGGAAAGCCCGCACGACTGCCTCCGCTGCCCGCGATCGGCACGCGCCGCTTTGTCGGGGGAATAACCTCATGCGCCGTGAGGACCGGGATCGGCGTCCGGCACTAGGCGCGCGCGGCCACCCGCTCGACACTGCGGTGCTCCGCTGGGTGGATGTAAAACCTGATGGTAATACTCCATGCGCCGTGAGAATCCGATCGCACCGGAAAGCCCGCACGACTGCCTCCGCTGCCCACGATCGGCGCGCGCCGCTTTGCCGGGGGAAGAACCTCATGCGCCCTGAGAATGGGGATCGGCGTCCAGCGCCAGGCGCGCATGGCCGCCGGCACAACGGAACGGTGCTCCGCCGGGCGGACGCAAATCCTGAAGGCAAAACTCCATGCGCCGTGAGAAGCGACCCTCCCGCCGGGACGATCACCCAACGGTCGCGGCACCAGCCAAACGCCCAATCCAAGCCTCCCCAGGCAAAAGCCAATCGCCATGCTCGTCGGTGTGGAAGCGCCGCTGCCTACAGTGCTAGAACAGGCGCATGACCTTCCCATTTGCCCTGCCTGACTGGGTGCCCTGGTGGGTGCCGTTGGTCCTGCTGCTGCCGGCACTGCTGTATGCGCTGGCGTTTCTGTTCATGCCGTTCAGCGTGATCGGGCTGAAAACCCGGATGGAGGCCCTGGAAGTCCGCCTGGACGAGTTACAAAACGAGATCAGGCAACTCGCCCTGCGTCTGCCGGCGGGGGCGCAGGAAATGGATTTCGAGGAGGTCTATGCGCCCCGCCCCAATCCGCCGCGGGCGGCTGAACCATCGTTTTCCCGCGCCGCGCCAATGCCTCCGCATCACGACCCTCGGCGAGAAGCCGACGATCGCTACGAGGACCCGTTGGAGGTTGAAGATCGCCCGCCGCCGCCCGCGAACATGCGCCCGATACGACGTGCGGAGGCCGCCGCGCCCCCGCGGGTCACCCGCGCGGAGCCAAGGTTCGATCGGCGGAAATAGCCGCTTACGATGAGCCGGAACGACGCCGAGCGGTCAGCACCAGATCGATGCCGAGGATCAGCGGAACGACGCAGAACAGCCACAACTCCCAACCCGTCGATGCGATTGACCGCGTCGGCAGCATTGCCAGCGGCGTCAGGCTGATAATCACCATGAACAGACCAAGCGCGCCGGCGCGCCCCGTTCGGCGAAGGGGTTCCGCATATTGAAACTGCGACCCGCGCCGGATGGTCAGATTGCAGAGCACGATACTCAGCAGGACGGAGGTCACCATGACCAGCGGCAAGGTGCGGATCGTCCAGAACAGCGCGAGATCGTGCTGAAAGAGCGTCAGGACAAAGTCGTAGCCGGCATGCATCGCAACGGGCACCAGCAGCGCGGGTATAAGCAGCGGCAAGGACATACGGACGGATCGGCACGCAAGGGCAACAAGGGCACCCATCGCGAGGCCGGTAATCCCATGCAGCGGCATCGCGGAGGCGATCCGCAGCAGCGCGGCGAGGCCGGTCGTCAACGTGACGTCGTTCGGCCCCGCCGTCGTCAGGGGATAGAGCAACAGGGCCGCGTCCTTCATCGCGGCAAAGCCGATGGAAACGCCAAGGGACGTCAAAATCGTCTCCCGCGAGTCACCGAAGCGGACCACGGTGCGGGCGAGCAGCAGCAGCAGGCACAGCTTGACGCCTTCCTCCGGCAACGCCGCGATCAGGAATGCTCGGCCGGCGGCGGAAGCGATGGGGGTAAAGACATCCAACGGCAAAAGGCGCACCAGCACCAACTGCCAGAACCAGACCGCCGCCGAGGCGGCCACGCCGCCCAGGAACCCCGTCCAGACGGCTTCCTGCATCACGGTTCGTTGCAACTTCGCCGCGCCATAGCCCAGCAGAAGCACGGCGGGCAGCGCGATGGTGAACACCCAGATTGTCGGAGTCATACGCGCATCGCGGCGAACCAGTGGCTGTGTGTCGTGCGATCGATCGGGGGCGATCCATCACGCCGCACACATCACCGCGATTCTGGTTACATCAACGTGTCCGATCGCATGGAAACGTCGCTCAGAAGGACTCAGTCGTTTGCTGCGCCTGCGCGTGCCGAGCGGGCATCGTGTGTCGCACGGGATTGTCGCCTGTTTCAGCCGCGATGCCGAAACCGACCATATAGGCGCGAAACTTCTCCCGCTCCTCCGCTTCATTCAGCCCATGGTCTTCGAACTTGTAGGCATGTCGGCCATAGCCGCCGTTCGGGCGGGCGCGGACGTAGTGCCCGATGGCGGCGCGCGCCGGGGCGGGGAGGTCGTCATTGAAGTGGTGATACACGGCTTCTACGGTCGCAAGCGGATCGGTGATCAGGTCCATATGATGAACGTGGCAGACGGGGTCAGGCAGCCCGGCATCGTCGCCGATCGCGAGCATGCGATGCGCGCCATCCAGCCAGCGGGCGCTTTCGTGCCGCCCGAGGTTGCGGACGTCCATGCGTCGGGTAAACGGGCGGCGGAGCACCTCGGTCAGTTTTGTCTGCGACAGCAGGACTTTGACGGGATCGCGATGAACGAAGACCAGCCGCGCGTCCGGGTAGATCGTTTTGATCGCATCCAGCGCGAACAGATGTTCCGGACACTTCAGCACCCATCGATCTGCCCGCCGACCGCGGTGATCCTGGTGTTGCAGGTGCTGGAGAAAGCGCTTGTGGAACGCGTAGGCTGGCAGGTTCTCTCCATGATTGCCGTCGAGCCAGGCACGATACGATGGGACATCGTAATTGGTGTCGAAGCGGAGGCTGCGGAAAACATGGGCGGTGATTTCGCTGCATTCCTGCGGATCGCGGGCGTCGAGCGGGTGGAGTCCACGAAACTCCGGTGCCAGATACTCGAAAATCCGCAATTGGCGCGCGACACGGTCGGGCCTGGGATCGTTTTCAAGGGAGAGTTTACCCGCCTGCGGAAACGGGTAAATCGTTTCCCAAACCAACGGCGCTCGGCTTGCCGTATCCTGCATCATCAGACGGTGCAGGAAGGTTGTCCCGCTACGCGGCAATCCCGTGATGAAGATCGGCTTCGCGACGGTGTTGCTTAAGATCGCGGGCGTCTCGACCTCCGCCGCGCGCATCTGGAGCAGGTTCGAGAGAAATCGCACGACATCCCAGAACGTCGCGCTGCGTCCGATCACGCCCAGCGCGGCCTCGTCGGAGCAGGATGCGAGCAATCGTTCCAAAGGTTCGGCAATGGGGAAATCGCCGAAATCCGTCAGCCCGGTTTGCTGTTGCGCCCGTCGGATCATGTCTTGCGACCGGAGTGGACGGTCCAGAATTCCGGTCATTCCGGCCAAGGTATCGGCGACGCGCAATGCGATCGTCTGAATGGACAAGATGCACACCTCCCCATCGGTTGACTCGCGACGATCGCGAATCAACCGATATCAGGCATAAGGAGTGTATCTGGCTTATTTCAATGACGAGGCTAAACGGTCGCCACCGGCGTGGCAGGCGATCCGACGGCTCCCGGCAGACGCAACGGCGGTGCCGTCAACAGGAAGCGGTTGCGCCCATGCGCGCGCAGCCAGTCGGCGAGTTCGGTGTGGTACCACATCTCCCCCAGGTAACAGCCGAGCTTGAACAAGCAGTGATTGTGCAGCGGCAGGGTCGCGCAGAAGTCGTCGGCGCAGGGGCGGGCAGGGGCGGCCTCGACGGCGTAATTATCGGCCAGCAGAGCCACCGCGCCGCTATCCGTGACCCATTGCCGCAACCGCTCGTCGCGCCCGTCGAGTGCCGATGTCGTGGAGAACAGGACGGCGGGATCGGGTTGCTTCTTCATGTCCAGCAGCAACTGCGCGAAGCCGGTGCGGATGCACACGAAGTCGCCGGTTTCGACGACGACTTTGTCCTTTTCCAGCACCATCATCAGGTCTTCGTAGCCGATGATTTTGCCGGAACGACCGAAATGGGCCTCCAGATCAATCATAACGGCTCTGCCCTGGACGCAGGTCTCCGCCATGTTTTCCACGCCGAGCTTGCGGGCGCCGGATTGTTGGTTGGTCGGTGTCTGATTGCCCTTGGCGTCGTACAGGACCGGGCCGACGATATCGATGCCGGCACGGAAGCCGTTATAGAAAACGTCTTCCGGCACGCCGTCGCCGTTGGCGTCGAACATCGCGCCGACATGGGCCAGGCTGTCCCATTGGGTCGAATATTGCAGCGTCAGCAGCACGCGATCGTCGCACACGATATCCAACGCGGTCGGATCGTCGCAGCGGAGCGGATAGTTCATGTTCGGCCGTCCGTTGCGTTCGGTCGGCGACAGAACCGGCGGCAGGCGTCGTGGGTTGATGATGTTGCCGCCCGGGTAGTCCAACGGCAGCGACAGGCAGAAGGTTTTGCCGATCTTCACCTCCGCGATGCCTTGCAGCACCTTTTCCGGGGTTACCAGGTTGAGGCGGCCGAGTTGGTCGTCGGGCCCGAAATCGCCCCAGGTCGATCCTTCGGGACGGCGGGTCCAGCGGGGATTCGTTGACATGGTTGTATCCTCCTTTCGCGGAGTGCGAAGCTGCCGAGACCGCGCCCGTCTGTCGAGAGCGGCGTCGGTGGGAACGAGGGAAATTGAGTGCGGACGCTGGTCCTTTTGCTGACTGCCGCATTGCTGTTCGGGTGTTCGGCGCAATCGGGCCGGCCCGGCCCGGCTCATGTGGAACCCGCGATGTCGCCGGATGCGTTCGTCATGGCGGACGGCGCTCGGCTGCCGTTCCGAAGCTGGATGCCGCGGGACGAGCCATGGGCGGTGGTGCTTGCCTTGCACGGCATGAACGACAGCCGCGACGCCTGGGAGTATCCCGCTCCGGATTTCGCCGACAGGGGAGTTGCGGTGTTCGCGCCCGATCAACGCGGCTTTGGCGGAAGTGAGACACGCGGCTATTGGGCGGGAGCCGACGGTATGGTGTCCGACGCGCGCGACATGGCCACGCTTCTGCGCGCGCGCTATCCGGGGGCACGTCTGATCCTGATGGGGGAAAGCATGGGCGCGGCCGTGCTGATGTCACTGGCGACCCGTGCCGGCCCACCTCCGGTCGATGGCTATGTGCTGCTTGCACCGGCCGTATGGGGAAGGGCGCGGATGAACCTGTTCCTGCGCGGCCTGTTATGGGTCGCGTCCAATACCGTGCCGGGCATGCGCCTGACCGGCGGGGGCATCGTCAAGGTCACGGCAAGCGACAATCGGGAAGCACTGCGGCGCCTGTCCACCAATCCGCTGACCATTCACGGCACGCGGGTGGACGCGATCAAGGGGCTGGTCGATTTGATGGATGAGGCTTTGGGCGCCTCGGCGCGCTTCAACGCGCGATCGCTGTTCGTGTATGGCGGGAAGGACGAACTGATCCCAAAGCAGGCCACCGTCGCGACGTGGCGCGCGCTGCCCGATGGTCCGGTCCGTGCCTACTACGATGACGGCTATCATTTGATGCTGCGCGATCTGGGACGGGCGACCCCGATCGCCGACATCGTCGACTGGATCGCTCGGCCCGACGCGCCGCTGGCGTCGGGCGCGGATCGGGCGGCGATGCGGTTCGCACAATAGGCCACCGCGCAGCGGCAAAACGAAAATCCCCAGTCCGACGGTAGTCGGAGTGGGGATCGGTTAAGCGCGACGATGCGTCCGAACCGCTATTCCTGCGGATACCGCCACGGCTTGGCGGGCTGCGTCGCGGTTTCGTCGATGGTCCATTGCGGCAGGGAAATCCCCTCCGACACGTCGGAGAACACCATCCGCAACCGTGACCCGATGCCGACCTTTTTCACCAGGTCCGGCGGCGCAAACTTGCCGTCGGGCGTGACGAGGTTGCCGACGACGCGCAGCGCCTCGTGCTCGGACGGTTGACCCTTCTGCGTGTCGAGATCGACCAGCAGCACCAGATACGGTGCCACGGCCTTAAAGGCGGGTTGGATGGCGTGATGCACTTCTTCATAGGAATGCACCTCTCCCTTGCCCTCCACCGGAGTCCAGGTCGCGTTCGGACTGCTGCACCAGGGGCATCCGGTGGTCGGCGGGTAGCGCAGCAGGGAGCAATCGTCGCACTTCTGCAAGTGGAACTGGTGTGCCGCGCAGTGCTTGAAATACGCGAGATTTTCGCCGTCGAGGTCGTCGATCGACAGCGCCATCCCGAGATAGTCGCCTCGTGTGGTCATGATCCTGTCCCCCGTCCTACGCGCCGCGCCGCATGACCATCGCCGATGTGGTCATCGGGTTGGCCCAGCCGAGATTGGCGGTCACTTCGATGTTCTTCACCTGACGGCAACCGCCCTCGCGATAGTCGTAGGTGTGTTGCCGCTTTCCATGCGCATCGCATGGGCAGGAATCGTCTACGTCGTGCCGAAGCTGGCGGACGTTTTCGATCACCATGTTCATGCCGTGCGTATAGCCTTCGCACAGATGGCCGCCGGACGTGTTGTTCGGACGACGCCCGCCCAGGCGGGTGATACCGGACGACACGTATTCGCCGCCTTCGCCCTTTTTGCAGAAGCCGTAATCTTCGAGTTGCAGCATGGAGGTGAAGGTGAAGGCATCGTACGCTCCGGTCGCGTCGATGTCTTCCGGCCCGACGCCGGCGTTCGGCCACAGGATGTTCTTGGCGTAGTAGCCGCCGACGCGATCGATCGGCCCGGTCTGATAGTGCATGTCCATACGCGGCTTGCTGCACCGACCGACGATGCCGCGGATCAGTGCCGGCGTATGACGCAGGTCGCGCGCGCGGTCCGCCTTGGTGATGATGATCGCGGTCGCGTTGTCGGTTTCGACGCAGCAGTCCAGCAGATGCAGCGGTTTGCAGATGATGCGGCTGTTCAGCACATCGTCCACCGTATAGCGCTTCTTGTAATAGGCCTTGGGGTTGTTGGAGGCGTGCTCGGAATGCACCACCTTCACCATCGCCACCTGCTCCGGCTTTGTGCCGTAGGTGTACATGTGCCGCATGAACGTCGGCGCGAACATCTGCCCCGCGCTCTGCCACCCGTATGCGCGGCTGTGCAGCATGTCGCCGTTGACCGGCGCCGCCGATCGCGCCCCGGTGCCGCCGATGCGCACCTGGGAAAAGCCGTTCATCGCGCGAAAGATCGCGACGGTCTTGCACAGGCCGGCTTCCATCACGCCGATGGCGATGCCGATCAGTGCTTCCGTCGAGGACCCGCCGCCGTTGCAATCCATGTAGAAATTCAGCCGAGCCCCGATATCGCCCGCGATGAAGGTCGAGGCGGTCGAGTCATTGCCGGAATATGAGAGCATTCCGTCGATATCGGATGCTTTCATCCCGGCGTCGGCGATGGCGTTGCGCATCGCCCAGGAGCCAAGCGCGCGGGTCGTCTTGTCGGAACCGCGCGTGAAGGTTGTCTCTCCAACCCCGACGATTGCGTATTTATCGCGAAGATATTTGGCCGTTGTGACATCGGTGTCCGCTGGGAGCGGCATGGCAATTCCCCCCTTTCCCCGTTTTCCGGTGGTGGATTTGAGGCTGATCCAGACCGCGCCTCTCGTCAATCGTTGTCCGCGTCCGTCAGCACGGTTGAAACCTGCTCCGGCATCGCTATCATCGGGATAACGCCCAGATTTCACGGAAACACACGATGCCGGACGGTGCCGCTACCCCGACCCCCACGGAAATCATTCACGTCGATTCCCGCACCGCCGCCTGCGACGGCGGCAATGGTCCGCTCGGCCACCCCCGCGTGTTCCTGCATATCGAGGGTGAGTCCGTTATGTGCCCCTATTGCTCGCGCCTTTATGTGCTGAATGCAGGAGCCGGCCACGCCAGCGGACATTGACGCGGCGGTGCCCGATCAGGTCGGGAGCAAGCCGCTGCATCTGATCCTGGTGGACGGATCGGGATTCATCTTCCGCGCCTACCACGGCCTGCCGCCGATGACCCGGCCCGATGGAACGCCGGTGAATGCGGTGTTCGGCTTCACCAACATGCTGGCGCGTCTGATCAAGGATCATGTCGGCACGCATCTGGCGGTGATTTTCGACGCCGGACGGTTCACGTTCCGCAATCGGATTTACGAAGCCTATAAGGCCCACCGCCCGCCCGCGCCGGACGATCTGATTCCGCAATTCGCCCTGGTGCGAGAGGCGACGGAAGCCTTCGGCGTGCCGGCCATAGAACTGGCCGACTGGGAAGCAGACGACCTGATCGCCGCCTATGCCACCTCGGTCGCCGATGCGGGCGGCCAGGTCACGATCGTGTCGTCGGACAAGGATCTGATGCAGTTGCTGCGACCCGGCATCGGCATGCTGGATCCGATGAAGCAGAAAGCCATCGGCCTCGCCGAGGTCATGGAGAAGTTCGGCGTCACCCCCGACAAGATGGTCGAGGTGCAGGCATTGATCGGGGATTCCTCCGACAATGTGCCGGGTGTTCCCGGTATCGGCCCTAAAGGCGCGGCGCAACTGATCAACGAATACGGCGACCTGGAAGCGGTGTTGGCGGCAGCGCCGTCGATGAAACCCTCCAAGCGGCGCGAGGTACTGATCGAATTTGCCGATAAGGCGCGCCTGTCCCGCGAACTCGTGCTGCTGCGCGTCGATGCGCCGATGCCGATCCCTGTCGCCGATCTGGCTGTGCGGGAACCGGACCGATCCGCGCTGGTCGCCTGGCTGACGGTCCAAGGGTTCCGCAGCACGATTTCCCGCCTGGGCCTGAACGCCGAAGCCGCCGTCGCGCAGCCCGTGGCGGTTGAACGGAAGGTCCCCGCCGCCGAACCTTCCACCGCGGTTCAAGGCGATTTGGGACTGGCGGAGGCGACGCGAAGCAACGCCGGTTTCGGCCCTTACGAGACCGTGACCACCGGCGACGCCCTGCGGACGTGGGTCGCCGAAGCCACCTTGGCCGGGTGCTGCGCGATTGATACGGAGACCAGCGGGCTTGACGCGATGCGCGCGGGTCTGGTGGGGCTGTCCATCGCCACGGCCCCCGGACGATCCTGCTACGTGCCCCTGGGGCACGAGGGGTTGGTGGCGCAGATGACCCTGGCAGAGGCGATCGAGATTTTGTCGCCTCTGCTGCTCGATCAATCCGTCCTGAAGATCTTCCAGAATGCCAAATTCGACCTGATGATCCTGACGCAGGCAGGATTTCCGCTCGCCGCACCGGTCGACGATACCATGCTGATCTCCTATTCCCAGGAAGCTGGCATGCATGGCCACGGGTTGGATGAGCTGTCGCAACTCCATCTGGGTCATACACCGATTCCGTTCGATGAGGTGACGGGCAGCGGACGTAATCGCATACCGTTCTCTCAGGTCGAACTGGGGCGCGCCACGGCCTATGCCGCGGAGGATGCCGACGTCGCATTGCGCCTGTGGGAGAGTTTGCGTCCCCGGCTGCGTCAGAACCGATCGCTGGCGCTATATGAACAGGTTGAACGTCGGTTGGTGCCGATCCTGCTTGCGATGGAACGCGCCGGGGTTAAGGTCGACGAGGACGAACTGCGCCGGATGTCGATCGACTTTGAGGGCCGTATGGCCGTCATGGAACAGGATTGCCATCGTTTGGCCGGGCGCGTGTTCAATGTCGGCAGCCCCAAGCAATTGGGAGAGGTGCTGTTCGACGAGATGAAGCTGCCCGGCGGCAAGCGGTTGAAGGCCGGAGCCTGGGGGACAGATTCCTCCGTGCTGCAAACTCTGTCGGAACAAGGTCACGATCTGCCGGCACGTATTCTGGAATGGCGGCAGCTCGCCAAGCTGAAGTCCACCTATGCCGACGCATTGGTTGAGCAAATCAATCCCGCGACGGGGCGGGTTCACACCAGCTTCGCGATGGCGATTGCCTCGACCGGCCGGTTGTCGTCGACCGACCCCAATTTGCAGAACATCCCGATCCGGACGGAAGAAGGCAGCCGTATTCGCCGAGCGTTCATCGCCGAACCGGGGCACGTTCTGGTGAGCGCCGATTACTCGCAGATCGAGCTTCGGCTGCTGGCTCATGTCGCCGAAATCCCCGCGCTGCGGGAGAGCTTTGCGAACGGCGAAGACATCCACGCCCGCACCGCGTCGGAGGTCTTCGGCGTGCCGATGGCCGGGATGGATGCAATGACCCGTCGGCGCGCGAAGGCGATCAATTTCGGTATCATCTACGGCATTTCCGCATTCGGCCTTGCCCGTCAGCTTGGTATCGGCCCTGGGGAGGCCAAGGGCTACATTGATCGCTACTTCGAGCGTTATCCCGGCATTCGCAGTTATATGGCGCGGGTTCGGGATGAGGCTCGGGACCAGGGCTATGTGGTCAGTCCCTTCGGGCGCCGTTGCTGGATCCCCGGCATCGCCGACAAAAACGGTGCTCGGCGGGCCTATGCGGAGCGACAGGCGATCAATGCGCCGTTGCAGGGCGGCGCGGCCGACATCATCAAGCGCGCGATGGTCAAGCTGCCGGCGGCGCTAAGCGCGGCGGGGCTGACATCGCGCCTGCTGTTGCAGGTGCACGACGAATTGTTGTTCGAGGCACCGCTTGCGGAAGCCGACGCGCTCGCGCAACTGGCGCGCTCGGTTATGGAATCAGCGGCGACGCTCAGCGTGCCGCTGGTGGTTGAAACCGGGATCGGCCACAGCTGGGCCGAAGCGCATTAACCCTGCGCGTCGGGTGATAACACGATGCAGTTGGCGCGGCCGCGGGTGATCTTGCCGCAGGCTTGCAGCGCGCTTTCCCGCGACAGACCGGTCAGGCGCGCCCGCCACAGCACGCCGCGCGGCTGGCGAACGGTGGCGACCTGGGTTTGTGCCCCCGCGAGTTCCCCGCGCGCCTGATCCCGCGCCGAGCCCAAGGCGGCTTGCGCCTGTGCCTGATTGGCGAAGGCCCCAACCTGAATGGCCCATTGTCCGGAAGAAGCGGCGAAGGCCGAGGAAGACGCGGCGTTGCCGCGGCGTTGGGGGTTCGATTCAGACGCGTTGGCGGACGGGATCAGTTGAAAGCGCGGCCGTTCCGGCGCGGCGGCAACCGGAGCGGGTTGCTGTAGCGCGGCAAGCTGCTGGCGCTGCGCCGGCGACAGCGCCGATTGCGCGGGTACCGGCGGTGGGATGATGGCGGCAACCTGCTGTTGCGCGACCGGTCTTGCGGTTTCGGGAAGCTGTGCGACCTCGATCGGCGCGCGCGTCGGAACGCGGCCCGCGCCGGCGTTTGCGCTGGCGACCTGCGTCGCCCTGCCATAGCGAAGGCCCGGCGCGATGTTCGTCGGCAGCGCATTCATCGCGTATTGTTCGGCCGGTGAGCGAATGACCGGCGACGCGCCGGCGAGGTTCGGACTGATCATCGCGACGTATTTGCGCGTTTCATCCGGCAGCGGACGATTATTGGTCAGGTAGTCGTCCAGGCGAGCGGGACCGGCGTTATAGGCCGCGAGAAAGCCGGGCGCGCCGTACATGTCGTACATCTCGCGCATGTACGCGACGCCGGCGAGGATGTTATCGCGTGGATGGAACGGATCGTCGCCGAGGTTATGGCGCTCCCGCAATTCGCCGTACGTCCCGGGCATGACCTGCATCAGGCCCATCGCACCGGCGTGGGAGGTAATAAGCTGGCCATTGCTGGCATAAAGCCGCCCGCCGGATTCAACCTTCATCAAGGACCGGATCCATTTTTCCGGCATGTCGAAGCGGGTGGAGGCTTCGCGGATATAGGGGCCCCAGGGGTCGTTCGCCGGACCCGGCGGAACATAATTGCCGCGGGCATGGGCAACGTAACGCTGTGTTTCCTGCTGGGCGCTTTCGCGCGGTGCCTGGTTTGAGCAAGCCACGACGAAGGTAAGGAGCGCGAAGCCGCTTACGGCTCGGGCTAGGGTGGGCAAACGCCGCAGGCTCATCCTGGTAACTCCATCGTGACGCGGCCGTTGCGGGCCATGGCTGATGCCAATCGGCAGGAACAGTTGGTAAGTCCTTATCGCACCAACCGTACTCTGGCAAGCAATCATGCTTTGGCTGACGTAATTGAACACCGTGGCGAGAATATGGAGCGTCAAGTGATGTTGGTCATTGTTCATGGCCTGACGCATTGCCGCCGGCCTGACGATGGGCTATCGCCCTGCGCGCAATGAACACCTCTGAACTGCCAAGCGCTCGGGATAGTATCCTCGACTTTAAAGCCGGGACGACTGTGATGGAACGCCACCGCCTTGCGGTGCGTGACCTGACCGATGGAATGCGCTTATGGCGTTTGGCCTGGGCACTGGGTTGGTTGGACATCCGCCTGCGCTACCGAGGATCGATGCTTGGTCCCTTTTGGCTGACCATTTCGACAGGTGTCATGGTTGTGTCCCTGGGGGTGCTGTACTCGACCCTGTTTAAGATGGATGTGCGGGATTATCTGCCGTTCCTGGCATTGTCGCAGGTCCTGTGGGCATTTTTGGCGGCACTGGTTTCGGACGCCTGCTCGACGTTCACCGAGGCGGAAGCAGTCATCCGCTCGACGCGTATGCCGTTTTTCGTGTTCTCGATCCGGACGTTGGTGCGCAACCTGTTTGTGCTGGCGCATAATATCGTCGTGATCGTCGTCGTTTTCGCGGTCTTCCTGCATTGGCCGGGTTGGCCGGCTTTGCTTGCCATCCCGTCGCTTGCGCTTTGGACGGTCGACGCCTTGTTGTTGACGCTTTTGCTGGGCGGGTTTTGCGCGCGTTTCCGCGATATTTTGCCGATCGTCAACAGCCTGATGCAGATAGCGTTCTTTCTGACGCCGGTGATCTGGAAGCCCGAACAGTTGGGGCCCAACGCGGTCTATTTGCCGCTCAACCCGTTCTACGACTTGTTGGAGATCGTGCGAGGCCCGATGTTGGGACATGTGCCCACGGCCGCGACCTGGTTGGGTGCGGTCGGGTTCAGCGTCGTGCTTTGGGTCCTGGCCTGGGCATTTTTCGTGCGCGCGCGCGGTCGAATCACGTTCTGGATTTAAATCGATGGCACTTGAAGCCCGCGTCGACGTCGATAACATTTCCGTCTCGTTTCCGCTGTATCACGGCAGTTCGCGCAGCCTGAAAAAGCTGATGGTGGCGGCGGCGTCGGGTCGCCTCGGCCATGACAGTCACCAGCGTGTGGTGGTGGAGGCCCTGCGCGACATCACGGTATCGCTTCGCAGCGGTGACCGGTTGGGGCTGGTTGGCTCCAACGGCGCCGGAAAGACCACGCTGTTACGGGTTCTGGCGGGCATCTACGAACCGGGTGCGGGACGCATGCGGATCCAGGGCAGCCTGAACGCCTTGCTTGATCCGACCTTGGGCATGAACATGGAGCTGACGGGGCGAGAAAACATCGCGCTGCGTGGGCTTTATAACGGCTTACCGTCCTCGATGTTGCCGCGGCTGGAGGCTGACGTCGCGGAGTTCGCCGAATTGTCGGACTTCCTTGACCTCCCCGTGCGGATCTACTCCGCAGGGATGGTTGTACGCCTGGGATTTGCCCTGGCGACCGCAATCAAGCCGCAGATACTGCTGATGGATGAGTGGTTTTTGGCCGGTGACGCAGCCTTTATGGAGAAGGCGACTCACAGGCTGGAGGAGATGGTGCGCGGCGCGGACATACTGGTCCTGTCGACGCACCAGTCGGACATCATTCTGGAGCGCTGCACACGCGTTCTGTGGCTTGAACAAGGACGCATTCGGGAGGACGGCCCGCCGGAAATCGTTCTGCCGCGTTATCACGCACCTCACGCGACCTAGGGAGAAGCGCATCATGCTGGCACGTGTTCTGACAATGCGAGTCAATCCGGACCGGATCGACGATTGGATGCGCTATACCCGCGATATCGGATTTCCGGGCATGCGAGCACAGCCGGGGTGCCGCGGCGTTTGGCGGCTGCATAAGGCAGACGCCGGCTCGGAGTATCAGGTTGTGACCCTGTGGGACGATCGCGCTGCATTGGATCTGTTCAAGGCCAGCGACGCGATGCGCGCACTCAGCGCGCAAGCCGTCGGCCTGACCATCCCGCCCCATGCGGAGACACTGTTTGACGTCGTAGACGATTGATCCGCGTCAGGCCGCGGACAGCCGCGGCATGCGGAGCGGTCGCAGTTCTTCTTCCGCCAACTCATCGGGGGATTGGTCGCGCACCATGTAGCCGCGTCCCCAGACCGTTCCGATGATATTGTCGACGCCGGCTTGCGCCAATTTTTTGCGCAGCTTGCAGATGAACACGTCGATGATCTTCATCTCCGGCTCATCCAACCCGCCGTAGAGATGGTTCAGGAATGCCTCTTTGGTCAGGACCATACCCTTACGCAGGACCAGGAGTTCCAGAATAGCGTATTCCTTGCCCGTCAGGTGGATCTGGCGTCCATCCACGTAAACCTCCCGGCTGTCGAGGTTCAACTCGACGCTGCCGATGCGAAGCATGGGCTGGCTGAAGCCCTTGCTTCTGCGCACCACGGCCTGCATGCGCGCCAGAAGTTCCGCCTTGTCGAACGGCTTTGTGATGAAATCGTCCGCGCCCAGACCCAGGCATTTCACCTTTGCCTGTGGGCGGGCAAATCCGGACAGGACAAGGACCGGGGTGTCGTTGCGGGTAATGCGCAGACGACGCACGACCTCATACCCCTCAACGTCGGGAAGCATGAGGTCGAGCAGGACGATGTCGTATTCGTAATGCCGGGTCAGTTCGAGTGCTTCTTCTCCGGTATCGGAGTGATCCACCACCGCGCCCGCTGCCTTGAGCATGAGGGTGACGCCGCGAGCCGCGGTCAGATCGTCTTCAACAAGCAAAACGCGCATTGGGTCCTCACGGGAATTGATGATCGATTTATACCACTATAGCGTGTGTTTATCCATATGTTTTTTACTTTTTAGATCATAAAATACGGCGCGAGTTCGCGGAATCGGCGGTAAATTCGAGATCATAAAGCGAACAAATATATAATTGGATGTTAAAAGTCTAAATGAGACATACAAATCTCTCCGTTCGTACTGACGTATGCGCCGAGCGCATCCGGCGGATAAACGCGATCGATGAACGTGGGCGCATCCTCAACGTTTCCGGTCTGGTCGTCGATATCGGCGGCCTCGGGGGCAGGGCATTCGTCGGCGATCGGCTGAACCTGCATCTGCGCGACGGGCTGTCCGTGCCCGCGGAAATCATCGGATTCCGCGACGGGATCGCGCAGGCCATGCCTTTTGCCGAAATCGATGGCATCGGACCGGGACATGCCGCGACCATCTCACGCGATCGCGGCGGGACTTTGGGCGTCTCCGATGCCTGGTTCGGACGGACCGTCGATCCGCTCGGGCGGCCGATCGACGGCAAGGGCCCGCTGCGTTGGGATCGCACCGGTCTGCCGGTCCGACGCGCGCCGCCACCGGCCGTGCATCGTGCCCGCCTTGGGCCGGCAATCGATTTAGGCGTGCGCGCGCTCAATGCGTTCGCGACGTGTCGACAGGGGCAGCGTCTTGGATTGTTCGCCGGTTCCGGTATCGGCAAATCGACGTTGCTGTCCATGTTGGTCCGTCACACCCGCTGTGACGCCGTCGTCCTTGCTCTGGTCGGCGAGCGGGGGCGGGAAGTGCGGGAATTCATCGACGATGAACTCGGCCCCGAAGGACTGAAGAAGTCCGTCGTCGTCGTGGCCACCTCCGACGCCCCGCCCTTGATGCGTCGGGACGCCGCTTACGCTGCGATGACGATTGCCGAATACCATCGTGAGAAAGGTCGTTCGGTTCTGCTGCTGATGGACAGCGTCACGCGGTTCTGCCTTGCCTTGCGAGAAATCGGTCTATCGGCCGGTGAACCTCCGGCCACGCGGGGTTATCCTCCGGGCGTATTTGCCGAATTGCCGCGCTTACTGGAACGCGCGGGGCCTGGCCTCGCGCGAGAGGATGGCGCTTCCGGTCAGATGACGGCGTTGTTTACCGTCCTGGTGGAGGGGGACGACCATAACGAACCGATAGCCGATGCCGTACGCGGCATTCTCGATGGTCACATAATCCTGGATCGGCGCATTGCCGATTCCGGGCGCTACCCGGCCATCGATGTGCTGAGGTCGTTGTCACGTGCCGCGTCAGGTTGCCTGACGCCCGACGATGCCGCGCTTGTCCGCCGAGCACGGGGGATTTTGGCGGTGTTTGCGGATATGGCGGATATGGTGCGGTTGGGTGCCTATCGCGAGGGTGCCGATCCGGCGGTCGATGAGGCTTTGCTCCTGGCCCCCCGCATCGAGGCGCTGCTGCGTCAGGACAGATTTGACGCGACCGGGCTCGTGGAAACCTTCGCATTGTTGCGGTCCGCGTTGGAGCACGATCATGGCTGATTTGCTGCGACGGCTCGCCCGTATCCGCAAGGTCGCACTGGATCGTGCCTGCCTGGCGCTGGCCGACTCGCAGCGGGCGGAGGATGCGGAACGCGCCGCGATCGTGGCCAGGGAAGCCGCGATGCGACGGGAGAACGAACTGATCATCGCGGGGCAGGGGGTGGACCGGGAGGAGCATCTGCGACTCCCGGTCGATGGGTTTGCGCCCTGGCGGCACCTTGCGCAGGCCAACTATCTGACTGGCTTGCAGCGGCACGACGAGGCATGTGCCCGCACGGAAGCTGCCCGAGCGGGCGTGGCGGAACAGCGTAAAGCGGTGGAGGCGGTGCAAACCTTGGTGTCAGAGGCAGAGGAAGCGCGTGCCGCCGAAGCATTACGGCGGGCACAAGCGGCACTTGAGGACACGGTGCGTCCCCGCCGACGACCCTGATATGCGAGACCGCCCTGGAAACGAGGGGCGCCTCTGTGCTTTATCCCCTGCACACTCGCTGAAGGGACTGAACAACGTGCGCATCGCGATGATCGGCGGCGGTTATGTCGGGCTGGTTTCTGGCGCCTGCTTCGCCGAATTCGGCACCGAGGTTACGGTTGTGGAGGCCGACAGCCATAAACTGGCCGCGCTTCGTGAAGGCCGGATGCCAATCTACGAGCCGGGCCTGGAAAATCTGGTGGCGGAGAACGTAAAGGCGGGCCGACTGACGTTTACCGGTGACCTCGCCGAGGGCATCCAGGGGGCAGAGGCCATTTTTATTGCCGTCGGCACGCCGACCCGCCGCGGCGACGGCCATGCCGATCTGACCTACGTATACGCTGCGGCGGAGCAGGTGGCACGCGCGATGACCGGCTATGCGGTCATCGTCACGAAATCCACCGTGCCTGTTGGTACCGGTCGACGGATCGCAGAGATCGCGCGTTCTGTCCGCCCCGATCTGGAATTCGACGTTGCCTCCAACCCGGAATTTCTGCGGGAAGGCAACGCGATCGGTGACTTCATGCGACCGGACCGCGTGGTTATTGGCGCGGAGGCCGATCGCGCGCGCGATGTGCTGCGGCGGCTTTATCGGCCGCTATACCTGATCGAGGCACCCATCGTGTTCACCGGCATCGAAACCGCTGAACTGACGAAATACGCCGCGAACGCTTTTCTGGCGATGAAGGTGACCTTTATCAACGAGATGGCCGATCTGTGCGAGAAGGTCGGCGCGGACGTGCACGATGTCGCGCGCGGGATAGGGCTGGATGGCCGGATCGGGCGGAAATTCTTGCACCCCGGGCCGGGTTACGGCGGTTCCTGCTTCCCGAAAGACACGCTGGCGCTGGTTCGCACAGCCCAGGATTACGGTGCTCCGTCGCGCCTCGTGGAAGCGACGGTCGCGGTGAACGACGCCCGGAAATCCAGCATGGCTATGCGCGTGATCGCCGCCTGCGGCGGATCAGTGCGAGGCAAGACAATCGGTGTGCTAGGGTTAACGTTCAAGCCGGAAACCGACGACATGCGCGATGCCCCGGCGCTATCCATTTTGTCTCGTCTGGCGGGCGATGGCGCGATCATTCGTGCCTATGACCCGGAAGGCATGGAGCAGGCAAAACCCCTGTTGCCGTCGAACATCGTGTATTGCCGGGATGCTCTCGACGCCGCCGCCGGGGCCGATGCGTTGGTCCTTATCACCGAGTGGAACGAGTTTCGGGCGCTTGCGCCGGAGCGGATGCTGAAGGACATGAAGGGCAAGGTCATGATCGACCTGCGCAATGTCTACGATCCCGCGGCAATGCGCGCCGCCGGCTTTGAATATCACGGAATTGGCCGTCCCGGTTAAGCCTTCGTCAATCCTCCCCAGGCTAACGTCTGGGGATGGAGCTGACCGTTTGCATTTGTACGTATAATCGACCGGACTATGTCGCGGACTGCCTTACGGGGTTGCGGCAACAATCCGTCCCTGACCCTCAATACCGGGTTGTCCTCGTCGACAGTGGTTCCCCCGATCCTGCTCGGCTTGCTCTGCATGAGCTGGCGTCCGCATTCGACATTGCCCTGATCCGGGTTGACCGCCCCGGCGTCAGCGCCGCGCGCAATGCCGGTGCACGGTGGGCGGGGCAGGGATACATCGCCTATATCGACGATGATGCCGTGCCCGCATCCGATTGGGTGGAACGGATATTCGATGCGTTGTCTGAGCCGGACGGGCCGCCCACCGTGATTGGCGGTCGCATCCTTCCGTCCTGGGAAGCGCCTCTGCCGAACTGGTGGCCGCCGTCGCTGCGTGGGGTGCTGTCGATTATCGAGCATGAAGGGTTCGGCACCTACCGGACCAGCGAGTTACCGGCGGGGCTGGAACCCTATGCCGCGAACCTTATCGTTGCGGTGGAGCCGCTGTTGGCGATCGGCGGGTTTGGTCAGGCCGTCGGCCGCTATGGCGACGCGCTGTTATCCGATGAAGAGGTCCAGGTCGCCTGGGCCTTGCAAAATCGCGGCGAACGGGTCGTGTATGACTCGCGGATCGTCGTCCATCACCAAATCCAGGCGCGCCGGCTTAATGCTGCCTGGCTGTTGTCACGGCTGTACTGGCAGGGGGCATCGACAGTCCTGACCAGGATGTTGTTGCGGGATGGCCATCGCGTGTGGCGCGAGTTGCCGCGACGTATCGGGGTTCTGATATTGTGCGCGCCTTTTGCGCTGATCCCGCGTCGTTGGACCTGGATGATCGCTCCTCGCTGGCGGTTTGCCTACGCAGCGGGATTCGTCCGCGCCGCTTTGGGATGGAGGGCAGCACGTTCGGCGTCGATGCTGGCCGGACGAACAAAATGATCCTGTATCGCTGGCAGGGCGGCACCAAAAATTTCGGCGATGAGTTGAACACGGTGCTTTGGCCCAGATTATTGCCGGACTTTTTCGATGACGACCCGGCCCAGCGGTTTCTTGGCATCGGTTCGATCCTGGATAGTCGTCATGCGGGACCGGCGATCAAGCTCGTCGCGGGGGCGGGGTTTGGTGGTTATGAGGCTCCCGCGCGAATTGACCGCACCTGGTCGATCGGATGGGTGCGCGGCCCCTGGACGGCCCGCACGCTTGCGGTGGAGCAAAGATTGGGACTGGGGGACCCGGCGTCGCTGCTGCCGTTGATCAATCTCGCGCGTGACGGGGCCGGACGAGCGGTTGGGTTCATGCCGCACTTTGAAAGCGCCCAGCGCGGCCATTGGATCGAAGCGACGCAAGCCGCCGGCGTCGTCCTGATCGACCCCCGAGGCGACCCGCTGCGGGTCGTTGAGGCCATCCTGAATTGTCGGGTTCTGCTGTCGGAGGCACTGCACGGTGTCATCGTCGCCGATGCTTTCCGTGTTCCATGGGTGGCATTGGAACCCTTGGTGGCTATTCACCGGTTCAAATGGTTGGACTGGGCGCAAAGCATGGAACTGTCCCTAGTCTTTCGTTCCTTACGCGCGTCGTCCGCGCTCGAATGGGTAAACGCGTCCGGGATGTCACGGCGACATTCGGGGCGGGCGTTGATCGATCGCCATGCGGCACTGTTGCGCGCGGTCGGACGACACGGGTTGATCGAACGGGCCGCGTCGCAATTGCGGATGATCGCCCGTGCCGAACCGCAGCTCTCGCACCCGCTTGTGCTGACGCGCGCGCAGCAGCAAATGATGGATGGGTTGAACGCGCTCTGTCGACGCCACGCCGGATCGTACTTGCGCGCACCTGTCGTTTCCGCCTACCACGCAGCCTAAATCGGCTGCCGGCCAGACGGCTCCGCCGCCTCTTTCTCGCGGGAGCGATCGCCGTCGATGCCATCCATACTCAACGCGCCTTCTGCCGATCTGTTGCAGGCAATCCCCTTATCCGCGCGGGTGATTTTGGATGTCGGTTGTGGCGACGGCGGTATGGGCGCGGCCTATCTGGCGATGAATCCCACGGCGCGTTACCTCGGTATTGAGAAGGACCCGGCGGTCGCCGAGATCGCCAGTGAGCATCTGACTGAAGTTGCCGTTGTCGACGTCGAGACGACGCCGATCCCATTTGCATTGCCGAACGGGGTCGACTGCATCGTCTACACCGCCATTCTCGAACAACTGCGCGATCCCTGGGCGGTACTGCGACGCCATGCCGAAATCCTGGCACCGAACGGGATGATGTTGCTGTGCCTGCCTAATCTGGAGCACTGGAGCTTTGTCGAGCGCCTGTTGCGAGGCACATGGGATTATGCCGAGTCCGGCCTGCTCGACCAGGCGCACTTGCGTTGGTTTACGTTCGAGACAACCCGACGGGCCCTGCTGGACCTCGGTCTGGTCCCCTGCGATGTCCGACCGAGGGTTTTCGACGGTGAACACGCGGCGCAATTCGCGGACGCGTTGATGCCAGGTTTGGCGGCACTTGGGATCGAACGGGACGATTTTCTCCGTCGCAGCCAGCCTCTGCAATACATTTGGCGCGTCCGAAAGTTGCCGCGTGAGCCGATCACGGTGGGCGGCAACATGCTGAACCCGGTCGGTGGTGTGTCGCATGTCCGGGTCATTCAACCGATCCAGGCTATCGGGACAGAGCCGATGGTCGCCATCAATCTGTCCGGGCGCTTCGAGACCGCTCCGGCAACGGACGGGCATCCGCGCATTTTCATCCTGCATCGACCAATCTTGTTCGGAGAGGAGGGGCGCGCGCTGTTGCGCACCTTGATGGATGCGGGATGGCTGATCATTACTGAATACGATGATAACCCCGATTATTTCCAGGTCATGCAGGGGGATGCGGAGCTGACGTTCCTGGGTGTGCATGCGGTACAAACCAGTACGCCCGCTCTGGCGGAGGTATTGCGCCGTCGCAATCCGGAGATCGCGGTTTTTCCGAACGCGGTCGCCACCTTACCGCCGGTTCGAAATTTCGCCGATCCCGACGTGTTGACGCTGTTTTTCGGCGCGCTGAACCGGGAACAGGATTGGCATGAGCTGGTTCCCATCATCAACGATATCGCCGCGCGTGTCGGTCCTCGGCTGCGGTTTCAGGTACTGCATGACGAGGGGTTCTTTCATGCGCTGACGTCGCCGCACAAGACGTTTACGCCGCTGTGCGATTACGAAACCTACCTGAGGTTGCTGGGCGAGGCCGAGATTTCGTTCATGCCGCTGTCCGATAACGGCTTCAATCGAGCTAAATCCGATCTGAAGTTTATCGAGGCCGCGTCCTGTCGGGTTGCGTCCTTATCAAGCACTGTTGTTTATGGCGATAGTATCGATGACGGACGAACGGGGTTGCTCTTTCGCGACCCGGTGGAATTTCGTGCTCAACTGACGCGTTTGGTTGAAGAACCCGGATTGGCTCGGGCACTGGGCGATGCGGCACGCGCTTACGTAAGCGCGGAGCGCATGCTGGCCTATCAAGTTGCGCCTCGTCTTGCCTGGTACCGCTCGCTTTGGCTTCGGCGGGAGGCACTGACCGTCGCGCTGCGCGATCGGGTAATAGACCGTTTGTCCCGAGATTGATGCGCAATCAGGTGTCACCCATGAGTCATCCGCAGCATGTTCGGCAATACGGCGCGCCGAGGCCACGTCTGTGTCTGGCAACGAGCTATACTTCGGATTACGCCGATATCGGCTCTTACTGTGCCATGACGCTGCATCTGTATGCGGCACGCTGGGGTTACGGAGTGCATGTCGTTACAGACGTGACCCTTGACCGACCGCCGGCCTGGCACCGGGTGCGACTGATCCCTGAACTGTTCGACCAAGGCTATGAGTTCGTGTTCTGGTTGGATGCCGATGCACTGCTGCAGCGCTTCGACGTGGATATTCTGACCGAGGTTCGAGATGGCAAGGACCTTTATATGGTCGCGCACGACCATCCCAGTTACGCGATTTCACAGGTTCCGAACACCGGCGTGATGTTGGTGCGCAATACAGACTGGACGCGCGACCTGTTTGACCGGCTTTGGGGCATGACCGAGTACGAAAACCATATGTGGTGGGAAAACGCCGCCATGATCGATCTGCTGGGATACCGGAACCTGCTGGGCGACCATCCTTTTGCCCCCGATGCCGCGATGATGGCGCGCACTCGGTTTCTCCACGACGGCTGGAATCATATTCCGTCCATATCCGATGTCGAAATGCCGATCATCCGACATTACGCCGGGCATTCCAACGAAGTACGTCGCGAAAAGCTGCCGCGAGACGCCGCCGCGGCTTTCCGGGACACGTTAACCGACGTGGGTGCGGAGACGGCGGATCGGTTGCGCGAACGCGTCCTTGCCCTGCAAACCGATCTCGATGCCCTGAAGAATTCGCGGTCCTGGCGACTGACCGCGCCGCTGCGTCGGATGTTGGGTGTGATCGGGCAATAGTCAGGCGGCGAGTTGTTCGACCGTCACCTGATCGCCTGCGATGGTCGTGCGGCGCATGTCCCGGATTTGGGTTTCGTCGAAGCGCGTGACGCGGTGCATCGTTTGCCGATTGTCCCAAATGACCAGGTCGTACTGCTTCCACTGATGGGAGTAGGTGAATGACGGCCGCGTCGCATGCTCCGTCAGGTCACGGATGAAGGCGCGGGCTTCGGGGACCGGCCAGCCGACGATCGTGCCGATATGTGACGACAGGAACAGGGATTTGCGCCCCGTGACGGGATGCGTCCGCACCAGACGTTGGCGAACCGGCTTGAACATGGCCAGTTCCTCGGCGCTGAGGTCGGTAAAGCCGAGCGTACCGCGGGAGTGGATGAGCGAGTGTTCGCAGACGAGGTTTTCGATCTCGGTCTTGGTACCGGCATCCAGCGCGTCATAGGCGGCCCGCATGTCGGCGAATTCGGTCCGTCCGCCATGATCGACCACGACGCGCCCGGACAGGAGCGAGTATTTCGCGGGGATGGCACGATACGAACTGTCGGAATGCCAAAGACGATTGCCGAGATTGAACATCCTGCGCCGGTCGTCGCGGGCGAAGGGCTTGTTGTTGGCATCGAGATTGGAGACGTCGGCCATTTCGACGTCCAGCCGTCGGTCCGCTGCTTTCGTGACGTTGCCGCCGGCGGTGTTTTCCAGCGCGCCGAAGTTGCGGCTGAAGGCTTTCTGCTGCTCATCCGTCAGTGCCTGGTCATGAAAGACCAGCACGGCGTCGCGATCCAATCCGGCTTCCAAAATCGCGACCTGTTCGGCGGTCAGAGGACGCGTGATGTCGATGCCGGAGACGTCTCCGACAAAGATATCGGTCAACCGGTTGATTGTGATGGGCATCGGATGTCCTTCTATACAGCCGCCTGCGCGGTCGTTGGTTCGGTGCCGGCGACCGTTGTGCGGCGCATGTCGCGTACCAAGGTCGAGTCATACCGGCGCGCGCGGTGCATGGTCGAGCGATTGTCCCACATGACGAGGTCGAACGGTCGCCATTGGTGCGTATAGACGAACTGGCGCTGCGTGGCGTGTTCGGTCAGGTCGCGGATAAAGGCGCGTGCCTCGGGCACTGGCCAGCCGACGATGCCGCCAATGTGAGACGCGAGATAAACCGATTTGCGTCCGCTCGTGGGATGGGTACGCACCAATGCCTGACGCACCGGGCGCATACCGGCGCGATCTTCGGCGGTGAGGTCGTCGAAGCCGAGCACTTCGCGCGAGTACAATAGGGAATGATCGCAAACCAAGGATTCGATCTCCGCCTTCGTCGCGTCGTCGAAGGCGTCATAGGCCGCGCGCATATCGGCGAACTCGGTCTCTCCCCCCTTTTCAACCACGACGCGTCCCGACAGCAAGGAATAGGTCGCGGGGATTGGCTTGAACGAGGAGTCCGAGTGCCAAAGCATGTTCCCGAGACTGTACAAGCGACGCCGGCTATCTCGGGCCAACACGGAATTGTCCGTGTCGAGGTTGGAGACATCGGCAAACGCCGGGTGCAACCGCTGTTCGCCCGGTTTTGAAATCCCGGTCCCGCGGGTTTCTTCCAAGGGACCGAAGCAACGGCTGAACGCGAGTTGTTGTTCGTCGGAAATACGCGCGTCGCGGAACACCAATACGGCATGTTCCGCGATCGCGGTTTCAATCGCGGCGATGGTCGTCGGAGGTAGGGACTGAGTCAGATCGATCCCGACGATTTCCGCCGCGAACAGAGGATGCAGCGGGCGAATGCGCACCTTGCTTATTCCGCCGCGGCCAGGGCAGGGGCTTCCTTGATTTCCATGCCGGTGCCCTTGATCGAGGTGCGTCGCAAATCCCGAACTTCCTTCAGGTCGGCGAATGGGCGTGCCCGATGCATGACGGTCCGATTGTCCCACATCACCATGTCGCTGACTTTCCACTCGTGAGCGTGGACGAATTGGCGTTGGGTCGCGTGCTCGTTGAGGTCGCGCAGGAAGGCCCGTGCCTCGGGCACCGGCCAGCCGACGATGCCGCCGATATGCGACGACAGGTACAGCGATTTGCGGCCCGTAACCGGATGCGTGAACACCAGCCGATGGCGGACGGGGCGGAGCTTTTCAGCGTTCTCGTCGCTTTTGACCTCAAAGCCGATCTGCTCGCGAGAAAAGATGATCGAATGCTCGCAAACGAGGTTCTCGACTTCCGCTTTGGTCGCCGCGTCGAGCGCGTCATAAGCCGCCCGCATATCCGCAAATTCGGTATTGCCCCCAGCGCTCGGCACCACACGCGCATGCAGAAGCGTGTATCCCGCGCCGATTGCGCGGAATGACGCGTCGGAATGCCACAGGCGATTGGCCAGGGCATACATCCGTCGGCTGTCGTCGCGGGCGCGCAACTGGCCGGACGGTCCGGCGAGGTTCGAGATGTCGCCGAGTTCGAGCTTCTGGAACCGGCGATCTTCCGGCTTCATCATCTGCCCGGCCAGGGTAACTTCCAGCTCTCCGAAATTGGCGCTGAAGACACATTGTTGATCGTCGGTCAGCGGCTGGTCGGGAAAAACCAACACGGCATGCTGGTCCATTCCTCGTTCGAGCGCGGCGACCTGATCGGTGGTCAAAGGCACGCTGATGTCGATGCCGGTTACGATACCGACGAAGCCATTGCCGTCCGATCCCGGGTGGACCGGCTTGATCTCGATACCCATGGTTTCCTCCTTCAGGCGGCTTGTTGGACTTGTTCCGCGGTCATTGCTTCGCCGCGTATGGTGGATCGGCGCATGTCGCGCACGTCTTGCAGGTCGTTATAACGGCGCGCGCGATGCATTGTCGTGCGATTGTCCCAGATAACCAAATCCCACGGCTTCCAGCGATGCGCGTGGACGAATTGCGGTTGTGTCGCGTGCTCGGTCAGATCGCGCAGAAACGCGCGTGCCTCAGGCACCGGCCAGCCGACGATCGAGCCAATATGGGCGGAGAGGTAAAGCGATTTACGTCCGGTCACGGGGTGCGTCCGCACCAAACTATGGCGAACCGGTCGCAGCTTGTCCTGGTTATGGGCACCGTAATCGTCTCGTGTGAAGCCGATGATTTCCCGCGAATAGGCATTTGAGTGTTCGGTGATCAGCCCCTCGAGGTCGCGCTTCGTGGATTCGTCCAGCGAGTCGTAGGCCGCGCGCATATCGGCGAATTCGGTGTTGCCGCCCTTATCCGGCACGATCCTGGCGGACAGGAGCGAGTATTTCGCGGGGATTGCACGGAACGAGGCGTCGGAATGCCACAACTGGTTGCCCAGATTGTTCAAACGGCGCCGATCGTCCGCGCCGCGAATGCGGTTCTGGGTGTCGAGGTTGGAGATGTCGGCCATTTCGATCTTCAGGCGACGCTCCTCCGGCTTGCTCATTTCCCCGCCGGAGGAAATTTCGAGTTCGCCGAAATTGCGACTGAACGCCAATTGGGTGTCGTCGTCGAAGTGCTGGTCGTGGAACACGAGGACGGCGAAGGCGTCCATGCCGGCCTCGATCGCCGCGACCTGGTCGGGGGACAGCGGTTTCGTCAGATCGACGCCGGCGACCCTGCCGACAAAGCCGGGTTGGTACGGGGTGATCGTCATGGTCATGGCGGCATCCTTTCGACGGTCAGCGTCGGATACTGACCAGTATAACGGCGAACCGGGCCTGCTTGCCAATCCCGAATTGCCCCTGGATGATCGGTCGATAATTCGGGGAGGGACTTGGCCATGCGCCGTCTGCTGTTCATCGCGCTGTGCGCACTGTGGGTCGGAAGCGCGCGGGCGGAGGTGCCGGAGGTCCGCTTCGCCCAGCAATTCAGTATGGGCTACCTGCAATTCAATGTGATGAAGCACCGGGGCCTGCTCGAAAAGCATGCCAAGGCGCTGGGTATCCCGGAGGTGAAGATCACCTTCGTGACCTTCAACGGTCCCGACATGATGAACGATGCGCTGTTGTCGGGAGCGGTCGATATCGCTTCGGGCGGTGTGCCGGGATTGCTGACGATCTGGGCAAAGACGCGCGGTACTCAGCATGAGGTGCGCGGCGTCTCGGCGATGTCGCAGCAGCCGCTGTTGCTCAATACCCGCAATCCGAACGTGAAATCGATCCGGGACCTGGGGCCAGGGGATCGCATTGCCTTGCCGGCGGTGAAGGTTTCGGCCCAGGCGGTGCTGTTGCAGATGGCGGCGGCAAAGGAATGGGGCGATGGACAATTCGACCGGCTGGACAGCCTGACATTTTCGCTGTCGCCGCCCGACGCGACCAACGGCTTGTTGGCGGGCGGTGGGGATTTCAATTCGGCCTTTACGGTTCCTCCCTTCCAAAATATGCAACTGCGCGATCCCGCTATTCGGACCATTTTGAGCTCCCATGACGTGCTCGGACCTTCAACGGGCGGCACGGCCTGGACGTCGAAGCGGTTCCATGACGCCAATCCCAAGCTCTATCAGGCAATTCTGAATGCGATGCAGGAAGCGTCGGAATTCATCGCGGCCAACCATCGCGCCACGGCGGAATACTACGCGGCCGATCAGAAGGCGAAGATCGACGTCGACCAGATGACCGCGCTGTTGGACGACCCGCAGTTTCGCTACATCCTGACGCCGGAGGCGACGACGAAATGGGCGGCGTTCATGCATAAGCAGGGGCGCATCAAAACGATGCCCGCGTCATGGCAGGACCTGTTCTGGCCGGAAATCCATCATTTGAAGGGGAGCTGAGGGCGGGATATAAGCACGGGACGAAATCAATAAACCGGGAGGACACGAACCATGATTCGCCGTCGTACATTTACGGCCGGACTCGCCGCGTCCCTGGCGACTCCGTCGATCGGTCTCGGCGCGTCGGCAGCGCCGCTGAAGTTCATCCCGCAATCCGATCTGACAATTCTCGATCCGATCGTCACCACCGTTTACACGGCGCGTAACCATGGCTTCATGGTGTTCGATACGCTGTTCGGGCTGGACAGCCAGTACAAGATGCAGCCGCAGATGCTGGAAGGCTACACGGTCGAGGATGATGGACGACTGTGGAAGCTGAAGTTGCGCGACGGGCTGATGTGGCACGACGGTGAGAAAGTGCTGGCCAGGGACTGCGTGGCCTCCATCCGCCGATGGGCGGTGCGGGATGGGATCGGCAGCCTGATGATGGCGCGGGCGGACGAGCTGAGCGCGACGGACGACAAGACGATCCAGTTCCGGTTCAAGAAGCCATTCTTCCTCGTTCCCTACGCGTTGGGCAAAATCTCTACCCCGATGTGCGCGATGATGCCCGAGCGGTTCGCCAATACGGACCCGTTCAAGGCCGTGACGGAAATGGTCGGCTCTGGGCCGTTTCGGTTCAAGGCGGATGAATGGATTTCCGGCGCCCGCGCCGTCTACACGAAGTTCGATCGCTACCAACCCCGCCAGGACATCAGCAAAGGGTGGACCGCCGGAGGGAAGGTCGTCCATTTTGATCGCGTCGAGTGGCATACCAGCCCAGACGACGGTACCTCCGCGGCGGCAATGCGTGCCGGGGAGATGGACTGGTGGGAATTGCCGACCGTCGATCTTCTCCCGGTTCTGAAGCGGACCGGCAAGATCAAGGTGGAAATCAAGGACCGCAACGGAACGCTTGGATTGCTGAAGATGAACAACCTTCAGCCTCCCTTCGACAACGTCAAAATCCGGCGTGCTTTGCTTGGTGCCGTGTCGCAGCGGGATTACATGACGGCCGTTGCCGGAGAGGACCCGGCGATGTGGCGCGAAGGCGTCGGCATTTTTACGCCTGGTACCGACATGGCAAACGACGCGGGCATGGAGGTGCTGAACAGCCCGCGAGACCTCGCCAAAGTCCGCGCGATGATCAAGGAGGCCGGTTACAACAACGAGCGCACGGTTCTGTTGGCCCCGAACGAGCCCCATTATCGTAAGGCGATGGGGGATGTCGCGGGTGAGATGCTGAAATCGACGGGCTTTAACCTCGAGATTCAATCGATGGATTGGGGCACCGCGATTGTCCGGCGTGAGAACAAGCAACCCATGGACAAGGGTGGCTGGGGCGCGCTTTGCACCACGGCGAATGGCTTGGATATGCAGACCCCATTGCTGCACTTCCTGCGTACTACCGGCCAAAAGGCGTGGTTCGGTTGGACCGACAGCCCGAAGATTGAGGAATTGCGGGCGGCCTGGGTCGACGCCCCCGATCTGGCGGCACAAAAGAGTGTCGCCGTTGAAATTCAACGCCAATGCTGGATTGACGTGCCGCATCTGCCGATCGGCATCTGGTACCAACCGATGGCCTGGCAAAGCACCGTCGACGGGATCCCGGACGGCTTCCCGCTGTTCTGGGGTGCTCGCCGGGTTTGATACGGTTTGAACTGAAAGGGTCTCCGTGATCGGAGACCCGATGTTACCCGACGGTCTGGCGAATGAATGCCTTGATAAGGCCGAGCGCGCGCACAGAGTCAGGTGCGGTCGGCGCGGCGGGGATGAAGGCGTGCGGCTGGCCGGGGAACATCTCCAGGGTGATCCTACCGCCGATCCTACGATAGGAATCGGTAAGACGGCTGGCCATATCGTCCGTCAGGTTATTGTCCGCGGTGCCCTGCATGATCAGCATGGGCGGCTTCGCGACAGCTTCATTACGGTCGAGAATATGCTGCGGACTGCCTTCTTCCATGTCGGCGACGGACGGCCAGAACAGGTTATGCGCCGCCACCAACCGCTCGTTGCCGCGCTCCGTCATGACGCGGAATCGTGTCAACGGATCGGCAACGGGCCAGCACACCACGGCAAAGGCCAGGCCGGCATCGATGCCGGAGGATGTTGCCGCTGCCGTGTAGCGCGGATCACGCGGGCGCAGCGCGTTCAGCAGCAGCAGATGTCCGCCTGACGACGTGCCAAGGCCGCCGACGAGGTCGGCGCGCGTGCCAAAGCGTTCGGCGTTTTCTTTCAGGAAGCGAATGCCGAAGTTCACGTCGGCGACGGTATCGGGATAGCCCGCGATCGGCGGCATGCGGAAATCGATCGACAGGACGACAATTCCATTCGCCGCCAAATCCTCGGCGATGGAGGTATTGTTGAAACGATCTCCGCCGGTCCAGGCACCGCCGTGCACTTCCAGCACACCGGGGAACGGCCCAGGCCCCTCCGGCCGATACAAGCGTGCAAGAAGGGGAACGCCATTCGGACGGTGATATTCCAGGTCTTCGGTGCGAATACCCATGGCGTTGAATTCCATCTTTGAAGAGGAAGCGACCGGTAGCACCTGATGATCGACAAATCGTCGAAGGTTGGTCAATCCCGCAAATCGGCCTCGAACCGATCGCGCCATCGCTCCAGGCTGTTTTCACGCATGACAGCCAGCATGGACCGGTGACGTTCGCGGCGTTCTTCGACCGGCATCGACAAGGCCCGGTCCATCGCTTTTGCCATGCCGGCCTCGTCATACGGGTTTACCAACAGCGCGGCGTCGAGTTCGCGGGCGGCGCCTGCGAACTCCGACAGGATCAGCACGCCAGGTTCTTCCGGGTCCTGTGCCGCGACATATTCCTTGGCGACGAGGTTCATGCCGTCGCGCAGCGGTGTGACCAGACACGCCTGGGCTTCGGCATATAACGGCATCAGAACGTTGCGTGGGAAGCCGCGGTTCAGATAGCGCAGCGGCACCCAATCGACCTCGGCGAAGCGGCCGTTGATGCGTCCGGCCTCACCTTCCAGTTCGCGGCGAATGACCTGATAGGTTTCGATGTCAGAACGCGAAGGCGGCGCGATCTGCATGAAGGTGACCAACCCGTGCTGGTGCGGGCATTCCGCCAGAAACCGTTCGAACGCGGCGAAGCGTTGGCGCAGGCCCTTGGAATAATCGAGCCGATCAACGCTGAGGATCAGCCGATCCATCAGATTGGCGCGCATGCGGGTGGCCTGGCGGCGATTGGCCGGCTTTTCCGCCTGGGCGCGCACCTCGTCCACATGGACGCCAATCGGGTACACACCGGTGCGAACGGTCCGCCCATAAACCGAGACCGAGCCGTTGCGCAGCCCGCCGCTTTCCAACGCCACACCGTCGGCGTGACGCAGGACGTAGTCCATGAAGGCGGCGCGGTCGATTTCCGTCTGAAATCCGATCAGATCGTACTGACACACGGCCCTGATCAGTTCGGCATGCGACGGGATGGTCATGAAAACGCCGGGTGCCGGGAACGGCGTATGCAGAAACAAGCCAATGCGATTGGTGACACCCTGGGCACGCAAAGCTTCCGCAAAGCACAGCAGGTGATAGTCATGTGCCCAGATCAGGTCGTCTGGTCGCAAAAGCGGCGTCAGAGAACGCGCGAAGATGTCGTTGACCTTGCGATACCCGGCGAACTCCGGCCACTCAAACCGACCCAGCCCGATCTGATAGTGCAGGACGGGCCACAGCGTTCCGTTGGCGAAGCCGCGGTAGAAGTTGTCATAGTCCTTGCGCGACAGGTCGATCGTCACGAGTTTGATCGCGCCGACATCGTGTTCGGTATGACAACTTTCGAAATCGACGACGTCGCCGCTCCAGCCGAACCAAAGGCCGCCTTTCTGTTTCAGCGCGTCAAGGACACCGGCCGCGAGGCCGCCTGCCGTTGCCTCCCCTTCCTGGATGGGGGCAACGCGGTTGGATACAACGACGAGGCGCGACACGACTCTGGGGTTCCTCCGCCGAGGGTACGCCCGAAAGCGTGGGCGGGGCAGGATAGGACGGTCTGCCCGTTCGGTCCATGCGACGCCCGTGACATCATGCCGCGACGATCGCTTCCTCCCTCGACAGCCGATTTCGTCCCTCTCTCTTCGCTCGATAAAGCGCCGTGTCCGCTCGGCCGAGCAACTGCTCGATGGAGGTGTCGGTCGGCTGGCTGATGGCCAGACCTATGCTGATGGTGATCGAGATAAGCCTTCCAGCGTGCTCGATACGGTCGTCGTGGGTCGCGATGCGAAGCCTTTCGGCAATGCGGGTCGCGGTGTGTGCGTTGGCACCGGACAGGATGACGGCAAATTCTTCCCCTCCCAATCGGCCCAGCAGGTCGTTTTCACGAATACCGGCGCGCAAAGTCGACACCAGATGGCGGAGCGTGGCGTCGCCTCCGGCGTGGCCGAAGCGGTCGTTCACGGCCTTAAAGTGATCGACGTCGATCATCAGAAGGGCGAGATCGCCATGCTGTTCCCGTGCCTCCATCAGGCGTGACTGTCCGGCATCCAGAAAGGCCGCGCGATTCAGCGATCCGGTGAGACTGTCGGTTGTAGCCAAAACCCGCAGCTTCGATTCCAGCGCTCGGCGTTCGGCTACTTCACGTTCCAGCAAAAGCCGAGCGGTTTCCGCGCGGTAGGCGTGTTCGTCCGCGGCTTCGGCCAAGGTCGCCAGATGGGCGGCCTGATTTTCCAACGTCTCATTGCTGAACCGCAATTCAGCGCCGATCCGTTCTTCTACGTCGTGCGCGGCGCGGCGTACTTCCTGGGAGATGTCGGCGTAGGTCAGAATCCGACCCCCGTCCGGACATGCGATGCACCGGAACAACATCCGGCGTCCGTCGTTCAGGTCAATCTGTGTTGGGGCGACGGAGCCCGCGCGGACGACGCCTTCACGCTCATCCAGGTAACCCGGCAGGTCCTGTTCCGATACGGGATACAGGCCGCCGCGCGCGGCGTGTTCCAGCAAGACCCGAAAGCTCGGGCCGGATTGCAGGAGTTCGGAAGGGACACGCCAAATTTCGACGCACCGGCGGTTAATGAAGCGCGCGCGCAGTTCCGGTGTCAGTAAGACGACACCGAAATCGACCAGATCCAATGCATCGGCGAGTGTATGGAGTATGGCGTCCGCGGTTTCATCGATCAGAAATCGTGGCAAGGGTAGTTTCCTTTGTCCGCTTTTTGGCCCGAGGACACATTAGCGGAAAAGGGTTAGCGAACCGTAAATGTCCGGTCCTATCCCTTGCTGACGTTCCAAAAAACCGGCGCGGGTCCTTTCAACGGGTGGGACATGCTTTTGCTCCAGGCGGCTTGCGGCATATAGCGGCCGAGGGGCACGAATGGGACCTGATCGAAGGCGGTGAGTTGGATTTCGCGTTCCAGGCGGGTTTGCTCTGCCTTGTCGGCGGTATCCAGCCAGGCCTGGTAGTTGGTCTCGATCGCCGGAATGGTCGGCCAACCGATCCAGGCATCTTTGCCGTTGCCGCGCAGCAGCGATCCCAACAAGGGATCGCGGTATTCAGGGGCGGGGGTGACGCTGACAAACAGGGACCACCCGCCTTTTTCCAGAGGTTCGCGGCTGGCGCGCCGTTGCACGACGGTGCCCCAATCCATGGCCTGGTCGTCGATATTCAGGCCGGCGCGGGACAGGGCATCGGCGACCACCAAAGTCGCGGCGTTATAGAAAGGTTGATCGGTGGTGTGCAGAAGCACCAGTTTCTCGCCTTTATAGCCGGTGGCGGCGAACATTTCCTTGATCTCGGTCGTGCTGCGTCGCCGTGTGACACTTTCGATGCCGGCGCGATCGACCTCTGGCTTACCGGTGATCAGATACCCCATCGGCGTGACGGTGCCCTCCGGATCGCCGCCCATCATGGCGTCCATGACTTCCCGCTGGTCGATTGCCGCCATCAGCGCGCGTCGGAACGCGGCATCGCGAGTAAATGGATTCAGGTGATTGGGCCGCAATTGGCTGATGAAGCCCCACTCATCCAGGCGCCCCGTCACAATGTTTGGCGCCCGCTTCAACACGGGCAACAGATCGGGGATCGGCATTTCGACCCAATCAACCTCTCCGGTCAGCAGCGCATTTACCGCGACGCCGGGGTCGGGGATCATGCGCCATTCCATGCGGTCGATCAGGACTTTGTGACCGCCGGCGGTAAAGCTGGCGGGTTCGTCACGCGGCACATACTTCTCGAACGGCGTCAAAGCGGCGAAGGAACCGATAACGTATTCGTCCTTCAGAAACCGGAACGGGCCGCTGCCGATTGCCTCCGGCATTTGCTTGAATGGGTCGGTGGCGGCCAATCGCTCCGGCACCATGACGGCGGCCGTCTGGAATTTGGACAGCAGCGTGGGCAGCGCGTGGAATGGCTTTTTCAACCGCAGTACGATCGTGCGGTCGTCCGCCGCGTAGATTTCATCCAGTCGGGCTTCCAGCGTCGCGCCGCCGGGGTCGCGCTTCATCCAGCGCTTGAGTGAGGCAACGCAGTCGCGCGCCAGCACTTTCTCTCCGTCATGGAACCATTGGTTGGGCCGCAGGGTCATGACCCAGCGCTTGCCGTCATCCTCGATGACGTAGCCTTCCACCATCTGCGGCTTGGGGTTCATCGCCGCATCCCGACCGAACAAAACGTCGTAGATCTGGAAGCCGATGTTGCGCGTCGTCATTGCGCTGGTCCAAACCGGATCGAGGCTGGCCAACGGGGATTGTGGAACGAACGTCAGGATTTTCGAAGTGCCGGAGATCGCGGGCATCGCGAGCGCGGTCATGCCGCCGGCCAACAGAGTGCGTCGCTTCATGGATGCGGCTCCTGTCGTTTGGTTTTCGTTGGGGTCCGGACAGGCAACGCCTGCGGGAACCAGTGCTAGTTGAACGTCATACTCTGCTTTTGGTGGCTTGCGCCAAGGCGTCCGCTACCTCGGCCTCGATCGCCGCGAGCAAACGCGCCGGAAAATGGTGCGGCATCCGGTGGGTGATAAAGACGATGCGCGTTGTGCTGACGCCGGTCGGCCAGCGTTCGAGGAATTCCGGCGGTGAGAATACGTGGCGAACCCCGTGCAGCAATGCCGGTCGTCCCGGCATTTCGGCGATGTCAATCAGTCCCTTGACCCGCAGCAGGTGGGTGCCGGCATGCTCGGTCAATGCTTCCAACAGCATGGTCAGGGCCAAGGCGGGCAGCGGTGTTTCGCGTTCCAACACGAAGCTTTCCACGACCTCCCCATGGCGGGCCTGTGTGAATGGGTTGCCTTTGGGATGATCGGGTAAGCGGGTCAGGCGGACGGCGCGCTCCCGCGCGTCGGACGCACGGAACAAGTCGTTGACGGTCAGGAGCAAGACGTTTGTGATCGGCGCGGTTTGATTCAGAGCCAGGAGATCGTCGCGAAGCGCATCATCCGGTGTTGCAATGTCGGTTTTGCTGAACGCCAGTAGGTCCGCGAGGGCGGCCTGTCGTCTGGCTTCCGGATGGTCTGCCAGCGTGCGCCCGCCGTGCTGACTGTCGACCAAGGTTATGACGGTATCGAGCGCATAGATTTCGCCGATGGCGGGGTCGGTCATCAGCGCGTGCAGGATTGGCGCGGGGTCTGCCAGGCCCGAGGTTTCGATCAGGACGCGGTCAAAATCGGCTGTCCCATCCAGGCGTCGTTGCGCCAGGTTCAGCAGGGTGTCGACGAGGTCGCCGCGTACCGCGCAGCACAGGCAGCCCGTGGTCAGGGCGAGCAACGTCTCATCGCTGCTGGCGATCAAATGATGATCGATGCCGATTTCGCCGAACTCGTTTACGATCACGGCCGTTCGCGCCATCGACGGGTCGCGCAGCAAACGCCCAATCAGTGTTGTCTTACCGGAGCCCAAAAACCCGGTGACGATGGATACGGGGGTCATTGGATGCGTCTTGTCAGCACATGACGTGCGGCGCACCGAGGTGCCTGGGACCGAGTGTCACCGGTGTCGAAACCTGTCCCATGCCTGCTGCCCCGCGCGTATGACCGCGACGGCCATTGGCACCGCCGCTTCAACCAATCCTTGACGAGTGTGCGCGGAGTTTGTGCGTTCGGCAAACCATCTCAGGGTAACGGCAGCAGGGCATTCAGCGCGGCCTCCGCCCGGGCGAAGGCCGCGTCGCGCATGGCATCGCCGCGCGCCAGACCTTCCAGGGCGAAGATGTGCAGATCGCGTAGGCCGATCGTATTGAGCACGGTGCTCAGATAGGGAGTCAGGAAGTCGGGTTGTCGCGGCGCCTCGATCGGGGCGGCATCGGTGAACCAGCCGCCCGAGGCCAACACGAGGTAAACGGGGCGATCCGATAACAGCCCGACTTTACCCTGTGGGGTGCTGCCGAAGCTGCGATGGATCCGCACGATCTGATCGATCCAGGCCTTCAGAACGGCCGGAGTCGAGAAATTATGCATCGGTGTGGCGATCACCAGGGCATCGGTGTTTTCGAGTTCGGCGATCAACCGCTCCGACTCACGCAGCGCCGGAGAGGATCGATCCGCCGTTCCCAGGATTGCCGCGCTGAAACCGGCATCGATCAGCGGGGGCGGATTGCTCGACAGATCGCGGTCGATAAGCTCGGCACCGGGATGTCGGGCCTTCAGACGAGCGATCAGCTGGTCGGAGAAGCGATGGCTGTTTGCCTGCGACCCGCGCGGGCTGGCGGTCAGTCGGAGGATGGTGCGCATTGTCTCGTCCTATATCGGGTGCCGCATGGCGAGACCCACGGCTACACGGTTCCAGAGATTGATCATACCGATCAGCACCGTCAGGCCAGCGCGGCCCGTTCGCGATCGGTATAGAGTGGGGATTCTCGCCAAGCCGGCAGCAAATACAGGCGTTGTTCGGTTTCACCGCCTCGGCGCGCATCCTTGCTGCGCATGTCCAGGCAAAACGCGCAGCCGTTGATCTGCGAAGCGCGGAATTTCACCAGTTCGATCAACGCGTGCTCCAACCCGCAGCCCGCGAGATAGGTTTCGACATCGCGCAAGGCGCGATAGGCCTCGGGCTCGGTCTTCGGCAGGTTTGTGCGTGCGGGTTCCATGCGGCGTCCCTTCCTGTAGCGCAGGGCCAGGGTGCGTCGCGCGATGGCCTATCGCAAAGGGCCAGAAACCATTAGATCGAATGGGCCATGGCCGTTGAAATAGTCCTTGATCCCTCCGACAGCGGACCGCTGTACATTCAGATCGCCAACCGCCTGCGCGGTGCGGTGGCGGGCGGTCAAATCGCGCCCGGAGGACGGCTGCCTTCCGCCCGCGCGCTCGCGGCGCAGTTGGGGGTTGCCCGCGGGACCGTCGATACCGCCTACGATTTACTGGCGGGCGAAGGCGCAATTCAGGCCCGCGGGTCGGCCGGGACCATCGTGTCGCCGAACGTTTCCGCGCGTGTGTCCGCGCCGGCGCAACGGCCGATGCTGCTTCGCGCCGCCGCCAACAAGGCCGACGCGGCAACGATGCCGTTCCGTATGGGTCTGCCCGCGCTGGATGCGTTTCCGCGTAAACTTTGGTCGGGTTTGGTCGCGCGTTCGGCGAGAGTCGCGGGGGCGGAGGAACTGGCCTATCCCGATCCGGCCGGCCATCGTTCCCTGCGTCAAGCCGTTGCCGCCTATCTCGGCGTGTCCCGCGGGATCGCCTGCTCGCCTGAGCAGGTCCTGATTACCGCCGGATTTCAGGGCGCGCTGTCGCTGGTGCGGGAAGTGCTGGTGCGGCAGGGCGATCCGGTCTGGGTGGAAGATCCCGGGTTTCCCCCGACACGCCAGGCGCTGGAGGCCGGGGGGGCGAAGTTGGTGCCGGTGCGGGTCGATCGCGACGGGATGCGCGTGTCCGCCGGGATCGTTGCCGCGCCACGCGCGCGTTTGGCCGTTGTGACTCCCGCCCATCAAAGCCCTCTGGGCATGGCGCTTTCTCTGCCGCGGCGATTGGCCTTGCTCGATTGGGCGGCGGGTGCCGGTGCCTGGGTGCTGGAAGACGATTACGACGGGGAGTTCCGCTATGCCGGCCATCCGCTGCCGGCGTTGAAAAGTCTCGATCGTGGGGAACGTGTTCTTTACGCCGGAAGCTTCAGCAAGGTGCTGTTTCCCGCCTTGCGGCTTGGTTACCTGGTCGTGCCCGACGAGGTCGCCGCGGCTTTCCTGCGCGCCGCCAAGTTGATGGGCGGCGGGCTGCCGCTGCTGGAACAGCAGGTCGTCGCGCAGTTCATGGAGCAAGGCCACTTCGCGCGTCATATCAAACGTATGCGCTCGCTGTACGCATCCCGTCGTCTCGCGTTGTCCGAGGCGTTGAAGCAGCGGTTCGGCGATCGGGTGATCGTCGAGTTGGAAGCCGGGGGCATGCATTTGTTGGCCCGCTTTCCGGATGCCGCCGATGACGGCGCCCTGGTTCGACGGGCGCGCGCCGCCGGTCTGGCGCCCACCGCGCTTTCGGGCCTCGCCTCCGCCCATGATTGCGGTCAGGGCTTGCTGCTGGGATTTACCAATATCCCGGAGGTCGACGCGGGCGCTATCGCCGAACGTCTTGCGGCGGCATTGGGGGAGCATTCCCATTCGGGACAAAATCGCTCAAAACAGCCGGAACAACTTTAGAAGGGGAAACGTGGCATGACCCAGACCGTCGCCCGCCTGCTGGTGGATAGCCTCGAAGCGCACGATATCGACCTGATCTATTGTGTCCCCGGCGAAAGCTATCTGGGCCTGACAAACGCCCTGGCCGACAACAACCGTATGCGACTCATCGTTTGCCGGCACGAAGGCGGCGCGTCGTTCATGGCTGCCGCCGACGGTCGCATGCGCGGCGGGCGCGCCGGCGTTTGTTTGGTATCGCGCGGCCCGGGCCTGTCCAATGCCATGATCGGCATTCACACCGCCTTCCACGACACCACGCCGATGGTCGTGATTATCGGTCAGGTGGAGCGGTTCGAGGCGGGTCGCATGGCTCTGCAAGAGCAAAACTACTCCCGCTTACTGTCCGACATCACCAAGCTGGTGATCGAGGTCAACGACCCGATCCAGGCCAGCGAGGCGATTGCCCGCGCTTTCCACGTCGCCGAAAGCGGCACGCCGGGGCCGGTGGCGGTGATTATCCCCGAAGACGTGTTCGACGTTGACACCGAGGCGACGTTGAACCGCCCGCGCCCGTCGGCGCAAGGCGGGCCGTTGCCGGCGGATCTGGAACGGATGGCCGACATGATCGCCGCCGCCGAACGCCCCTTGATCTGGGTCGGCGCGGCGATGCGCGATGCCGGCATCGCCGATCTGACGCGTCTTGCCGAGGAATGGGTATTGCCCGTCAGCCCGACCCATCGCCGCCCCCATCTGTTCGACTCGAACCACCCGAACTACGGCGGCTACATGGCCAGCCGTGTCCACGCCGATACTCTGGCCGAGATGAAAAAGGCCGATTTGTTGATCGCATTGGGCGAGCGTCTGACCGGCACGGTTTCGCAAGGCTTCACCTTCCCCGAGGCGCCGCAGCCGCAACTGCCGCTGATCCATGTCTGGCCTGATGCCAACGAGGTCGGTCGCGTCTGGCGGCCCGATCTGTCGCTGGCCTGCGAGCCGTCGGCCGTGGTGCAGGCTTTGTTGGCGCGCGGAACGCCGAGCGGGGCGGAGAAGCGACGTGGTTGGGTTGCCGGTCTGAATGCGGTGCATCGGCGGGTGACAAAGCCGGAATGGGAAGCAACCAGCGACGGCGTCAATTTCTCCGCCGTCATCGCCGCCGTGAACCGCCATCTGACCGATGACGCAACCGTGACCTCGGATGCCGGTAACTTCGCCACGTTCGTGCATCGTTATCTGAACATGAAGCCGGGGCAGATGTTTCTGGCGTCCGTCGTGGGCGCCATGGGCTCGGGCCTGCCGATGGGCGTCGCTGCCTGCCTGCGTCGGCCCGGCAGTCAGGTGATTTCCTTCGCCGGCGACGGCGGTGCCCTCATGACCGGTAACGAACTCGCAACCGCTCGGCAGTACGGCGTCAACCCTGTGTTTATCGTGTCGGACAACAACTGTTACGGCACGATCACCCAGCACCACGACATGCGCTACCCTGGGCGACCGTACCAGGCGGCAACGCAACTGACGAACCCGGATTTCGCGCTGTGGGCGACCGCGTTCGGCGCGAAAGGTATGTCGATTCATACGGAATCGGAGGTCGAGGCGGTGATCGCCGAGGCTCTGGCGGTTAAACACCAGCCCGTGGTGGTGCATGTTCATACGTCGCTGCAACAGATCAGCGCCTGGCGTCGTCGACCGGCGAACGTCTGAGCGGTCGGCCCCCGCTGTTTACACGGCGGGGGCGGTCGGTGGATCAGGCCGCCATCGTCAGCTTTTTGACGAACGCTGACAGGCGGTGACGTCGCATCTCGCTGCGTGCCTTCTGATCGCTGGTCATGTAGTTGAGTTGCACCGTGTAGCGCTGGCCGACGAACGTCTTGTGCCCGTGCCAGGTCGTGGGACCGTTGGGAAAGACCAGCAAGGTTCCGTTCACCGGCGGCACTTCCAGGACATAGTCTTCCAGGTCGCTTGGCCCGCGCAGCAGGCGCAGGCATCCCTCATGGCGGCTCCAGGCGTCGGTTTGCGGGTTGAGATAGAGCAGGATCGTGACGCGTTTGGCGGTGGAATCGCAGTGGATGCGCCCGTCCTTTGCCTCTGTGCGACCGCGCAGGGTGATCATCGTCGGTGCGTTGTTCAGATCCAGATCGAACAGTTGCGCGATGCAGTCACGCAGCCGCGGCCCTTCCATCGCCTCGAACAACGCCTTTGCCGCGGGGCCGAGGCGCACGGAGTCGGCGGGAAACGATCCGCGCTTGTTCAACGTCGGCAGATCGGCGACGACCTGGCGCAGACTGTCCGGCGGCACGAAGTCCGGCACGACTACGTGCGGAAACGGATCGGTGTCGACGGGTGTCGCCTGTAATTTGGCGTAATCCAACGCAATCATGGTCACTCCCGCGGGTCTCGGTTGCGCAGCAAGGCTTCGGTCAGATCCACGAGATCGTCGGCCCAGCCGGTATCGCTTTGATCTGGTGCTCGATTGGTCAATGCATGCAGGCTCCAGACGGTCGGCAGCCCGATGCGCCCGTCAGCGGCACCGACCAGCGCGCCAATCAGGGTGGCATCGCCGCGGGAGGCGCGCGTTTGCAGGATCGCCTGTTCGGCGGTGCAGCCTGACGCCAGCAGTCTGAACGCATTCTCCACAACGCCGATATGGGCTGATGCGGCATCCGATGGGATTTTCATCAGGGCGTTGCACAGGGTGGAGCCAACCGGAACGGCTGACAGCGCCGCATCCCGCATGGCGGTCCGGTCACCGCCGTTCAGCGCGGCCGCGATGGCGGCGAAAACGGCACGCCTCTCGTCGAACGACACGGCAGAGGATTCTGCGGGAGCGATGCCCGCGATGGCGAGAACCGCGAGTGCGCCGAAGGTCGACGCAGCCGGCATCGGTGCCGCGATCGGTTGAGCGATGAGACCTCGCGCCAGCGAGATGGTCGCGGCTGAACCGGCGATATCGGCGACGACCACGCCCAGCAGACAGCCGACGGCGCGGCTCAGCCGATCGTCGTTGGCCGAACGGGGCCAGGTCAGGGTGACCCGCTCTTGGCGTCTGGTTTCGGTACTGCCGCGCCAGGTGCGGGTGCGCAGGACGTCCACAGCTTGCGGTGCCCCGCCGAAGCAGGCGGAAGGGCGGCTTTCGCCCAGGGTCGTATAGGTGACCGGCGTATTGTCCTCTGTGACAAGAACGCCACCGGCCGCCAGCAGCAAGGCATGGCCGGCGGCGATGTCGAGTGCGTTGACCGGACGAAGCGTCTGCGTCGCGATACCGTCGCCGACGGCGACCCGCGCGAGCCGATAGGCAATGGACGGCAATGGCATGAACCGCGCGGGCGCGCACGCGGCACCGTTCCAGGCCGGGCGCTGCCATGCGCCGTGATTGAGGAAGACGACGTCCTGACTGCTCAAAGCGCGCGTCCGTAAATCGATGTCGACCGGCGCCCCATTCCGGACGATTCCACCACCCTGCGCCCAGGAAATCATGTCGGGGCCGCGGTCCGGCGATAGCGGGGCGTAGACGACACCCAATATCAGCGCGCCGTCGTGCATCAGGGCAATGGAAACCGCGCTTCCGCGCTTGCCTTCCAGGAAGGCGCGCGTGCCGTCGTGCGGATCGACAACCCAGCAGAATCGATTGCCGTCACGGGCGACGACCCCGGCCTCCTCTCCGACGAATCGGGCGGGCAACAGGCCGATCAGGCGATCGCGGAGGAACATCTCGATCTCGTGATCCACCGGCGCGGTGATGTGATCGCTGAAGCGCGGGCCGTCGGGCAGGCAAAATTCGCGCGCGACCATGTCCCCGGCGATGCGGGCGGCGTCGATGACGGCGGGCAACAGAGATTGCGGATCAATGGGCACGGGCGTTCCTTGGTGTGTCGACAGGCAATCTAGCCCTGGCCGCCGAGACGCGCTATCCGACCGATCCGCCATGGATAACACAACCCCTCCCGCGCCGGGATCGGCATCGACTTCCGATGCCGGGCCGTTGCCCGCCTATCGCGCCATGATCGCCGCAGGCGAGTTGGCTCCCGATCCGTCTCAGGCCATGGCCGTGGAGCGCCTGCAAGCGTTGTGGGCGGAATTACGAGGCTATGATCCACGTCCGTCGGCGGCACCCGCCGGTGGATTGTTGTCGCGTTTCCTGCGCCGTCGCCCCACGGAAACACCGGCACCCCTCGGCCTCTATATGGTGGGGGAGGTCGGTCGCGGCAAATCGATGTTGATGGATCTGTTTTTCGCCAATGCGCTGGTCGCGCGTAAGCAGCGCATCCATTTCCATCGCTTCATGCAAACCGCGCACACCAGGGTCCATGCCTGGAAGAAGGCGAATCCGGACGGAACCGACCCGATCCCGCCGCTGGCAGAGTCCATCGCGGCGGAGGCGTCCTTGCTCTGCTTTGACGAATTCCAGGTCAATGATATCGCCGACGCGATGATCCTGGGGCGGTTGTTTCAGGCATTGTTCGATCGCGGCGTCGTGGTGGTCGCGACGTCGAACGTCGCACCCGACGATTTGTTCAAGGGGCAGCCGGGCCGGGATGCGTTCCTGCCGTTTATCGCGCTCATCAAGCAGCGCCTGGCCGTGGTCCGCATGGATGCCGGTCGGGATTTCCGACGCGAACGGATGCGCGGTTTGCGGACATGGCATGTGCCGGCCGATACGCGCGCGGACATGGCGTTGGATGAAGCCTTCGCAACACTGACCGGCGGTGCAAAGGCGGAGTCGACGACGCTGACGGTGATGGGGCGGCAGTTTAAGGTGCCGCTGGCGGCGGAAGGCGTGGCGCGCTTCGACTTCACCATGTTGTGCGGCACCGCTCTCGGCGCCGGCGATTATCTGGCCGTCGCGACGACCTTTCATACCGTCCTGCTGGACGGAATCCCGCGCCTGTCGCCCGACAATTTCGATGTCGCTCGGCGGTTCATCGTGCTGATCGATGCCTTATACGATCATAAGGTCAAGCTGATCGCATCGGCCGACGCTTACCCGGATCAGCTCTATCGTCGGGGCGAGAACGCGAAGATGTTCGAACGAACAGCCTCGCGTCTCGACGAGATGCAGAGTGAGGATTGGATGGAGCAACCGCACCTCACCTGAAGGATCGACAAAGCGTAGGCGGCTTACTTCGTCTTGAGCGCGTCGCGAATCTCGGTCAGCAGCACTTCGGTCTTGGTCGGCGCGGCCGGCGCGGCGGGTTTCGCGTCTTCGCGGACCTTGAGGCGAGTCAGCGCCTTGACGACCCAGAAAATGGCGAAGCTGACGATCAGGAACTGAATGATCGAATTCAGGAACAAGCCGACATTCAGCGTCGGCGCCCCGGCCTTCTGCGCCTCGGCGAGGCTTGTATAAACCTGTCGATTCAACGAGATGAAGATGTTGGAGAAGTCGACGCCGCCGATCAAAAGGCCGATCAGGGGGTTGAACAGATCCTTGACCAGGCTGTTGACGACCCCGGTGAACGCGGCGCCGATGATGATGCCGACCGCCAGATCGACCACGCTGCCGCGCATAATGAAGCTGCGGAATTCCGACACCCACGAGGGTGCTTTGGGAGCGAGCATTCTATCCTCCGAACTTCGCTGTATCCGGGCACAATAGAGATGTCGGACGGGCAAACAAGGCGGCGTCGGTCCGCGGCAATCGTCGCCATGCGACAACCCCCAGGCCGATAAGAACGAGACTGCCCAGGCCCGGCAGAATGCGGTGGGCGAGCAGCAGCGCTATGCCGGGAAAGACCCAGGCCAACGCGATGACGGCGCGCGCGGCCGTGGCGGATTGAACGGTCCTGGTTATCAGCAGGGCGCAGGCGACCGCGGTGCAAACGAGATCGTAGCTGTGCGCATAGGGGGTGGTGAGCGGCACCAGGCACAGCGTGAGGCAAAGCGCCATGCGGGATTCCCCCGACCGTCTTGCCGCGTGCCAGACCAGCGCCGCGGACACCAGACCGACCAAAATCTGGATCGCATAGGCGTGCGTGGTGGCGACTCCCAGGGCGCGCATCAGCACGAATGGCGGGATCATCATGTAGTGGGCGCTGAGGCCGAACGGTGCTTCGAGGAAGCCGCGCATGAACGGTGCCGTCACGGTCGCATAGGCGATCCACGCATCGACGCCGAAGATGAACAGCGACATCGTGCATAGTGCAGCCCCGAAACCCGCCGCCCAGACCATGGGACGCCATTGTCCGCGCGCCAGCAGATAGATCGGCACCAGCAGTCCCAGCTGCGGCTTAAGGGTGAGCAGACTCAGAAGCAGTCCCGCCAGGATCGGTCGCCGCTCCGCCAGGAACAACCCGCCAACCAGCGCCGCGCCGCTTAACAACGCTCCATTCTGCCCGATGAGCGCATTGTCCAGGATCGCCGGTGAGGCGGCGACGGCGACGGCTTGCCAAGGCGACAGGCCGATTTGGCGGAGAACGAAGAAGAACACGGCTCCGGTTCCGACAATCCAGACCAGAAAGGCGGGCACCAGAGGCAGATGCGAGAGCGGGACGGCCAACAGCAACAGATGGGGCGGATATCCCCAGGTATACATGTCGAGACGAGCGCCGAAGAGGGTGCGGACGTGATCCGCATAAGCGATCGGATCGAACAGCGTGCGTAGATCGCCGACGGTCGCCAGCCGACCGCCAACCCAGATGTTGACGAAGTCGCGCACGACGATCTGATGATCCAGACCGATCAGGCTGGACGGGTAGTCCTTCCACACCAACCATCCCAGCATCAACCCCGGCAGCAGGCCCAAGGGCGGCAGCCAGCGCGGCACGGATCCTGTCATGACCGCACCGAACCGGGGCCGGGACGCGTCAAACCGGCCAGAAACAGGACGCCGATGAAAAAGCCGACGAACATGTGGCGATAGAGGAAGTGATGATGCACGATCGCGTGATTGACCATCGTGACATACCAAACACACGAAACCGCTATCCCCGCGGCACTGACCAGAAGCCAGTCTTTCAACCTCGGCCGCAGGGAAGGCACGCACGCAATGGTCGCTGTCACCAGTAAGCACCATGGCCCAAGCGAGAGACCGGCAAAGCGAAACAGCGTCATGTCGTCGCCTGACAGACGCAGCGGTTCCGTTCCGATCAGATAGCTTGCGACGACCGCGTTGACGGTCAGAAGATACTCGACGACGCCGTGAATCTGGAGTGCCCCGGAGCGATGGGCCGCTGCCCCCAGAATATCGCCCAAGCCCGCCGACAGTGACCCGAGATGCAGGCAAACCTGAAGCAAATGCAGGCCGTGCGCGGCACAAAAGCCGCCACCGACCAGGAATGCGCGCAGAAAGGCCGACCGATAGCCGTCGCCGGTCCCCAGACGCGTGAGGCAAAGTTCAACCGCCAGCGGCGTCAGAACAACCAGAAACGCATAGTCGAATGACAGCCAACCCTGCAGGAAGCCCAGGACCGCGAACACGAACGCCGGTGTCCCGCCGCACAGGATGGCCGCGATCTCAACCAGCAGCAGGGCCTGTGCATACCCGTCGTAATGCAGGTAGGTCTGGGAGTCATAAAACGATGGGACCGCAAGACATGCAGCCATCGCGATCCATCCGCCCAGCCGACCAATACGCCGGCGAACGGCAAAGCCCAGAAACAGCGTCGCAAACAAGCCGATGGTCAAGGGAAGCAATCGCCAGAGCAACACCGTCGCCGAACCGGTCAGCATCATTGCGACGGTCAACAGATACTCCGGTCCGGGCGGATAGTGGGTGTAGACACCTTCCGGCGTCACGCCGGGAATCTGTCCCATCGGTTCGCCGGCAAACCCTTGCCCGTCGTACAGGCCGGGATAGAACACATTCGGCAAGCCATGAGTCGCCGCGAAGCCGTGTTCCACGAAGTTCCGCGCGCCCCGGATTGCGTTTGCCTCCGAATAGGCATCCACCGCGGACAGCGCGTCGCCCCATCCCGAGGCCTGCCAAAATGCCAGGGCTGTCGGAAGGCAGCACAGCACAACGAAGCCCGCCAACTCCGCACGGGATGGCGTCCGAAGATCAGGCATAGTCGATCGCAACCGCCCGGACGCTTGGCCGGACAGGGTCGATGTCCCAACCCACCGAGACGGGATTGCGTGGGCGCGTAGTGACGCTCAGCGATGCGACGGCGGCGGCCATGCAGTCGCGCCGTCCCTGACACGGCGGCGACTCGTTGACATGGATACACGGTGAGCAGGGTAGGGACGCAAAGGCGACACGCTCGGTGGTCTCAAGCGGTCGCAGACGGGTGGCGGGATCGGTTGGCCCCCAGAAGCTGACACTTTGGATGCCGAGCGCGCGGGCGAGATGCAGCAAGAGGGAGTCGATGCCGTGGAAGCCGTCGGCGCGGGCCAGAACGGCGGTGGATTGGAGCAAGGTCAGTTCACCGCACAGGTTTATGCCTTGTCCGACTTCCGCGATGATCGCCTCCGCCGCCGGCCGGTCCGCAGCACCGCCGACAAAAACGAAGCGATAGCCGGCAAGCGACATTGGCAGCAGAAGGGACGCCCATTCCGCGCGATTCAACTGGCGCTCTTGCCCGAAGTCCGAGCAGCCGTGGCCGATGGCAATGAAGCGGCGCGGCAGTTCAACCGGCAGAACCTGAAGACGGATCCGATCGCGAAACTTCCTGTGGAACGCGGCGATGTCGATGCGATCCACGTCGAACCATTTGGCCAGAAGATCGTAAAACACATACACGGGGCCATGCGCGTTGAAATACGTCATGTGCGTGTAAAAGCCGCGCCGCCAGAAGACGATCTCGTCAACAAAGCCGATCCGATTGCGAATGGTCGACAGCAGTCCCAGCACGGTTGTCAGGCGGGAGTGCATTTCAAGATCGATCAAATGATCGGCATACCGTGACATCCGCCAAACCGCTCGGCAGCTTGAACCGACCAGTCGAAGCAGGCTGGAATCGTCGATCGTCCAGGTGGCATCGAACCAGTCATGGCCTTCGGCGAAGGCGGTCACCTGACGGGTGCCGACCAGGAAGAAGGAACCTGCCGGAAATTTGGCGCGGATCGCCTGCATCGACGGCATCGCCAGAAACAGGCTGCCGGCGCCGACCATTTTGATCACGACGCAGCCTTTTCGCCGCTTCAGGCTATGATCGCGGCGCAGTGCCAACGCCAACAGGCGGACCACCGGGAACAGCAGAAGTAGCAGGCAGCCGCCGACCCAGTAGTCGATCCGTCGTTTGAGCTGAAAGCCCATCTAGGACCGCTCAAACACCAGGCCGCGCTCGCCGAAGTTCAGCCATACCGCGGAATTCGCGAAGGGGCCGAGGGGCACCGTCATGCCGGTCTTCATTCGCCAGTGCGCGGCGATCGTCTGGAGCGTCAGGCATTTGCTGGGGCTGAATGTCTGCACCAACCGCCAACCAAAGGCGCGCCAGAGCGCGTCCAGGCCAGACGTCGAATAGAAGATCCAATGATCCTCGATATCGTGCGGCCACCAACCCCGCAGCAGTCGGCGCGACAGGCTGTCCGCGACCGGCAGAACCAGAATGGCGCGGGAGCCCGCGCGGGTGGCCTGGTTCAGGGCGTTCAGATGCCGCTGAGCATCGGGGATGTGTTCAAACGAATCGAGATAGAGCGCGAGGTCGAAATTGCGGCCGGCGAAGGCCGCCATATCCGCGCCGATATTCGACGCGGTGATGCCCATCGCCTGTGCCGCCAATCGATTGGCGGCGATCGGTTCCAGACCAAAGACATGGGCACCGTGCCGGTGCATCCAGTCCAATGTCGCGCCACCGCCGAAGCCGACTTCCAGCACCTGGCGACCGACGATCTCGGTATTGGTCGCTGTCAGCCAGGACTCCAATGTCCGTTGCTTCGACGCGACCACGGCATTCTGCCGATGTCCGCGCTCCACCGGATAATCGGCGGAGTATTGGAAGGAACGCCGGGCGGGATGCCAGATGGAACCGCAGTCGCGACAATGGTGGTGGTTGGAAGCGAACGATTGGTTGCGGTGTCCGCAGACCGGGCAAAGCACCTCTGTGGTACGTTCGGCGACGGTCAAGGTTTCGGACGATGCCCGGTTCATGCGGACCGTCCCGGCCAAACGGTCTCCGGGTCCAACCACCAGATGACAAAGCCGGGCAGACCGGACAGGGCACCGCCGACACCAAACAGGACCGACAGAACGAACGCCCCGCCCGCGGGAACGCCGAGTATGCCGAGGAGGGCGACGAAGACGCCCTCTCTGACGCCCCAACCGCCGAAGGAGATGGGCAGCGTCGTGGCCAGTGTCACCAGCGGGATCACCGCCAGACAATCAAGCCAGGACAGGTTAAGCCCGATTGCGGAGGCAAGCAGCCAGGCGACCACGGTGAAGTAGGCATTGCTGATGATGCCGAGAACCGCCGTCAGTAGCCCCCAACGCGATGTGAACAGGCAGCGCGCGTCTGCGGCAAGCTGGGCCACGGGGCGGAACAGTCGGCGGCGGCGCAAGGACTCCTGATCCGCGGCAACAAGCATGACGCAGCCCCCGACGCCGATGCCGAGCAAGAGCGAGGCAATCCAGTCCGCGGAGAATGGGCCGAACCGGGCGGCCAGCAGAGGTTGCGTGACCACGAGAACCAGCAGCAGAGCCAGCACCATGAGGCCGCGTTCAAAGATGATCGCGTGCGCGGTCGCGCGCGCGTCATAGCCTCGCTTGATCGCCAACCAGCCGCGCAGGCTGTCGCTGGCCACGGATGGCAAGGCCTGGCCGAAAACAGTGGCGACCGAGAACAGCATGGTGAGCGTGACGGCCGAACCGGCGGGCTTGCGCATGCCGCGCAGGACGCACCACCACCGAAGACCGCCGAACACGGGAATGATCATGAACGCTGCGAGGGCGATACAGCCCAGGAGCGGGGAGATCAGCCGGATGTGGTCCTGCAATCCATGTCGTGCCGCGTCGTTCACGGCGTAGATCAGGATGCCGACGGTGACCGCCAGTTTGAACGCGCCCTTGGCAAAACGATGCTTGGACGGCGTCGCTCGGCTTCGCGATTGTTGTTCGTTCAGCCAGTCATTGGCGACGGTATGCATGGATGCCGGTATCCCGCCTGTCTCCCCCGCCGGGATGGCCCAGGCGGATTGGTTCGGCGGGATAGTGCGGGCGGGAAGGCTGCAACATCGTTGCAGCCTGAAACATTGCCTATAACTGGCGCAGGGATTCCGTCGCCAAGGCGTCCGTGGTGGTCACCCAAATGCGCTGTTTTCCCATCACCCGTGACAGACCATCCCGCAGCCAGCGGATTCGGTGGGCTTGCCCCGCGATCCAGGGATGCAGCGTCAGGTTAAAGACTCCGCCGCCTTCGTCATGCAGGTAAGCAAAGGCATCCGCGACGCAGTCGGCCCAGACTCGGGGGGAGACTCGACGTAGCCACATGCATTCCAGATCGTTCCATTCCGGCTGCGGCGGCAACGCGAGCAGAGAGCGTCCGTCATAGGGGCCAAGCAGGAAGGGACGGTCGTCGTTCGCCCAATCGGTGGTGTAGGTGAAGCCGGCTTCCACGAGGCGCGCCGGGGTATCGGCGCTTTCGTTGAAGTCCTGGCCGCACCAGCCGAATGGGCGGGAGCCGGTCATCGTGGTCAGAGCGTCGCGGGCGGTTTCGATGAAATCGCGCTCCTCCGCCTCGCTCATCCGACTCGTGAGGCGTCTCGTGGCGAAATGACCGTGCGCCATGAAACAGGCGTTGCGCGCGATCAGGGCATCGACCAACTCGGGGTAGCGACGCCCCGCTTCGACCCCAAGGGCGACGCTCGGCGTGATGCCGAAACTGTCGAGCGCTTCAAGGATCCTGAAGATGCCGACCCGCGCGCCGTATTCGCGCTGGCTCCAGGTCAGCCAGTCCGGGAAGAACTTGCCCAGGGGCGATACAATGCGCGGGTCCGCGCTCGCGCCCTTGGGCGGGTTGACCTCCCAGTAATCCAGCATGACCGTCACGGTCAGCGCGATCCGCGCGCCGTTCGGCCAGACGAAGCTCGGGGCCTCCGTCAGGGTGCGAAATGGATAATGGCCATGATCCATTCCGGGGTCGCGGAATTCCTCGGTCGGGGGGAGTTTCCCGGGGATATGCTCAACCATTGGCGGCCTCCCTCGCGGCGAGGTGGGATTCGATCGCCGGCAAGTGATGCGTGTTGAACCAGTCGACGATGTTTTCGCCGGTGGTCACCCAGACGCCCGAATGCGACAGGATGTACTCCAACGCGGCGCGGAAGGCGCGAATGCGGTGGGGTTGGCCCACCCAGAACGGATGCAGGGCGATGCACATGACGCGTCCCTGTTCGCGGCCTTCGTCGTACAGGGTGTCGAAGTAATCCCTGATCTGTTGGGCGAAGTCGGCGGTTTCCTCGCCCTTGCGATGGACGATGACGTCGTTCAGATCGACGGAGTAGGGGATCGACACCAACTTGCCGGTTTTGACGTTCAGCGGGAAAGGCTGATCGTCATGATACAGATCGGCGGTGTAGCGAAACCCGGTCTCGGCGGCGAGGTCGAAGGTATTCAACGTGTTGGTGATGGCCGGGCTGAACCATCCGGATTGCTCCTTCCCGGTCAGGCGGCGATGGATGTCGCGGCTTTCCAGCATGGCCGCGCGTTCCTCCTCCGGGGAGAAGTCCCAGTGATAGCGGGTGTTGTAGATGCCGTGCGACATCAGTTCCCAATTGCGCTTCAGCATTGCGTCGAGAATGGCCGGGTAGTGCTGAATGACCGTCATCGACAGGCTGACGGTGCAGGGAACCTGCAGGGCGTCGGTCAGTTCGAACAGGCGCCACAGGCCGACCCGGTTGCCGTAGTCGCGCTGGGAGTATCCCAATACGTCCGGATGCGGCGTGCGGGGCCAGGGATCGCGTACCCGCGCGAACTTCGGTAGGTACTCGTAGTGTTCGATGTTGGGCACTACCCAAAGCGCAACACGCGCGCCGTTCGGCCACCGCAAGGCCGGGCGCTGCGTTATCGCGGAGTAGCTGACGAGGTTCGGTTCCATGCTTGGCCATTCCTCCGGCTTGGATCGGATGCGACAGTGGCACCAATCTGTCGGCGGGTGAATGGCCGGGGCGCGCTATCCGCGGATCATCCGCGGCGAGGCCGGTTGTTTCAGGTAATCCGCCAGTGCGCCCCGCACCTCGGCGATCACATCGTCCCACGCCCCCGGCGCCTTTTGCCGAAACAGTCGCGCGGAGGGGTACCAGGGACTGTCGGTGCGATCCAACATCCACCGCCAGTCCGCGGCTTTGGGGATCATGATCCAGACGGGACGCCCCAGCGCGCCCGCCAGGTGGCCCATCGAGGTATCGACGGTGATCACAAGGTCCAGGCTTTCCATCAGCGCGGCGGTTTCGCCAAAATCCGTCAGTTCGTCGGCCAGATCGATCATTCCGGGGAACAGTTGCAACGCCTCTCTGTCCCCGGCGGGCATTGGCTTTTGCAGCGACACGAACGCGGCGGCGCCGGCACCGGCCAGCGCGGCAAGGCGCGCCAAAGGCAGGGACCGGCGGCGGTCGTTCGGGTGCGTGGGGCGGCCTGTCCAGGCAAGCCCGATCCGCTTGAAGCTGGACGGGATTTGCGCCGCCAACCGTTCACGCCAATACGCGATCCTGTCCGGATCGGCCTTCAGATAGGGCACTGAAGCGGGGATCGTGTCGGGCATCGTGTTGAAGAGGTAGGGCAGGCTCGACATCCGGCAATGCACGGCATGGCCGGGCACATCGTTCCAGCGGAAGCAGAACTGCGTCACGCCGGGGATATTGCGCAGCAATGGTCCCATTTCGGCGCTGCATCCGACCACGATTTCCTGGCAGCGTTCGGCCGCCATGGGAATGTAGCGCGCGAACTGGATCGTATCGCCGTACCCCTGATCGCCGACCAGCAGCAAGCGCCCGGTCGGAATGGTCATGCCGTTCCAGTGCGCGGATGTCATGGCCGGCAAAGTCGCTTTCCCGGCCTCCGTCAGGTTACGCCATTCATACTCCATCCATCCCGGACGGAAGTCGCCCGCCGCGAGGAGGTTCTGGGCCATCGCGAGATGACCGTCGGCATGATCGTGCTTCAGGCCCAGCGCGCGCAGCAGGCAGGCCGTCGCGCGCTCCCGATCGTCGAGATCGACGAAGACCAATGACAGATTGACCAGATGATCGGCGTTGTTGGGCTCCAGCCGGATCGACTCCTGACCCGTCGCCAGCGCCTCTTCCATCCGATACGTCGCTCGGCACAAAGAACTGAGATGCGCATACCAGCTTGCATTGCCGGGCCGGAGCTGGACGGCGCGCTGCAACAGGGTAACGCCTTCCTCGGGGTTACCCGCCATCGCGCGGATGATGCCCAGCAGCGCGAGACCGGCCGGATGATCCGGCGAGGCGTTCAGAACGTCGTTACAGATACCGGCGGCTTCATTCAGCCGCTTGGCCTGGGCGGCGGCTTGCGCGCGGGCCAGGGCCTGTTCGGGCGTTTCTCCGCCGATATTAACCGGCGGCGGCTGGCCGACCGTCTGGTGGGCGGCGGCGCCGGGATCCTGCGAAGTCGCGAGAGGTGTCGTCACGGTCGTATTCATGGCGTGAAACTGCCCCGACTACGACCGTTCCGGCAAGGGGCGGGATTGTGTCAGGCAAACATCTTGTCGACATCGTCCTGAAACAGGTCCGGGTCCTTGGTCTCCTCTTCCACCTGGGTTGCCGCCGAACCGGCGGGGATGATGTCGGTCAACATGGTTTCGACGTGCTGCAAGTGTTCAATCGCGCGCCTGATGCGTTGGCCGGTGACGTCCTGAAACGTGCAGGCTTCGAAGATCGTATTCACTTTCTCCGCCACGGCCCCCAGCGAGGCCGGATCGCGGCCGCCGTCGCGAAGCCAGTCACCGATGGCTTCGGCGGCTTCCATGATGCGATTCGCCGCTGTCTCTGTCGCCTGCACCACGGCTTCCAGTTCCAGGCCGCTGTTGCGGGTCGCAAGGCTTGGGGCCGAGACGACGCTGACGATCTGTTCGTGGATGCCGGCCAATTGCTTGGAAATGTTCAATTCGCTGTAATCGACCAGTTGGGTCGCGGCGTGCAGTTCGGTGCTGAGTTCGGCGAAGCGTCGATCCACGAAGCGACGCAAATCGTCGAACATCGGGCCAATCTCGGCCTTCAGGTCTTCCCTTGGGATGGAAGCCGGCGGTGTCGCCTGGGCGGTCATGATCGTCTGCCTTCCGCATAGTGTCGCACGGATCAGACAGCACTTCGGTTAAGGCGGGGTAAACGCGCCGCTCTTGGAACGCCAGCGGCGCAGCAAAAGTGCGTTGCCGACGACGCTAACAGACGACAGCGCCATCGCCGCGCCGGCAATCATCGGGCTGAGGTAGCCCAGCGCGGCCAGCGGGATGCCCAGGATGTTGTAGGCAAAGGCCCAGAAAAGACCCTCCTGTATCTTGCGCCAGGTGCGGCGCGAGATATCGATCGCGTCTGGAACCAACAGCAGATTGCCGCGCATCAGGGTGATGCCCGCGGTTTCCATGGCGACGTCGGAACCGGTGGCCATGGCGAACCCGATATCCGCGGCGGCCAGGGCAGGGGCGTCATTGATGCCGTCGCCGACCATGGCGACAATCTCTCCGCTGTCGCGAAGGCGGTGGATTTCGCCGGATTTTCCGTCCGGCTGCATGCCGGCCACAACGCGCCCGATCCGCAGCGGTTCGGCGATGGCGGCGGCAGCGCCCGCGTTGTCACCGGTCAGCATGATGGTCTGAACGCCCAGCGCGTGGAGCCGGCGGATGGCCTCGCCGGCCTCGGGCTTGACCTGGTCTGAATAGGCCAGCACGCCGAGAGCGCGTTTGGCGGGGGAGAGTTCGGCCAGGAACGACACTGTATGGCCGGTCTTCTCCAGTTCTGCCGCGGCGGCGGAAAGGCCTGCGATGTCGATGGATTCCGCCCGCATCAGCGAACGGTTGCCAAGCGCATAGCGAACCGACTGAACCGCTCCGATAACGCCGCGACCGGGTATGGTGCGAAACTCCGTTGCCGGAGACAGCGTTGCCTGAGCCGCCGCATCCAGCGTCGCGCGCGCCAGGCTGTGTTCGCTATGACCTTGCAGAGATGCCGCGATGGCCAGGATGCTTTGCCGATCCCCGCCGGTCGCCGCGACGACTTCGGTAAGCTTCGGCGTCCCGATCGTCAGTGTGCCGGTCTTGTCGAACACGATCGTCGTGACGGCGTGCGTTTGCTCCAGCGCGGCGGCGTCGCGGATCAGGATGCCGTGACGCGCGGCGGCGCCCGTGCCGACCATGATGGCCGTGGGCGTCGCCAGGCCCAGCGCACATGGGCAAGCGATCACCAGAACCGCGACGGCATGCATGATCGCGGTCTCCGCATCGCCGACCAGCAACCAGCCAATGAAGGTGAGGAGGGCGATACAGAGCACGACCGGCACGAAGACGGCGCTGACCCGATCGGCGAGGCGCTGAATGGGAGCTTTCGACGCCTGCGCATCTTCCACAAGGCGGACAATGCGCGCCAGGACGGTTTCCGCGCCGACGGCGGTCGCCTGTATCGCCAGCATGCCATCCAGATCGATCGTCCCGGCGGCGACTTTCGTGCCGGCGATCGCTTCCGTCGGCAGGCTTTCCCCGGTCAGCATGGCGCAGTCGACCGCCGCCTGACCCTCGATCACACGGCCGTCCACGGGAATACGTTCCCCCGCGCGCACGATGACGATGTCGCCGGTCCGCACCTGATCGATCGGAACCGCGTGCTCTCCATCCGCCTTGCGTAGCCGAGCGGTTTCCGGGCGCAAGCGCATCAACGCCTTGATCGCCGATGCCGTCTGCCTGCGTGCTCGGCCTTCCAGCCATTTGCCGAACAAGACGAAGGTGATCAGGACGGCCGAGGATTCGAAGTACAAGGCGTGCGCATGGTGGGTTGTGAGCCAAAGCCAGGTCGATAGTCCCCAGGCGGCGGAGGTGCCGAGCGCGACGAGAAGGTCCATGTTGCCGGACAGGGCGCGGGCGGCATTCCAGCCCGCGCGATAGAACCGCGCACCGAGGATGAACTGCACCGGCGTCGCCAGGGCGAACTGCGCCCAGCCCAGCAACATCAGCGATGGGATCGCCATTCCTATCAGCAGTGGCGCGGTCAGAACGGCGCTGACAATCAGGCGAAGGACTTCCTGGTGTTCGGCCGGGGCGGTGTCCGCGGGCGGAGCGCCCGCCTGGATCGGTGTCGCGCCGAACCCGGCCTTGCCGATCGCGCGGATAATGGCCTCGGGGTCCGCCGAACCGGCTACGCGGGCACGTTCCGTCGCAAGATTGACGGCGGCGCTTTCCACGCCCGGCACCCGCGCCAGCACCTTTTCGATGCGTGCGACGCAGGCCGAACAGGTCATGCCGGTGATGGCCAGATCGGTAATCTGTGCTTGATCCATCGCTTAGATAGGGGGTGGCGACCGAACCGGGTCAAGGTATGGACGCGGGGCAATCGCATTTTGCCGACCCCTGCCGCGTTGCCAGGGTGCGGCGCAGACCATACCGTTCTTGCCATCCAAGGAAGGGACGCGTTCTGGTGAGGGTTGCTCGAAACTGTATCGTTCTCCTGCTCTGCGCCCTCCTGCTTTCCTCCGCCGCTTGGACGCGGCCTGGCCGTTCCCTGCTGATCGGCGTGTGGACCCCCGATGAGGTCGGGTTGTTGAAGGGGTCGGGCATAGCGAGCGGGACGGGGGATCAGTTTGCACTGCGCCTGCTCGACGCGATCGGCACGCGCGCGGATATCGGCTTTTCGTTGCGGCCGATGGAACAGGTTCATACGCGGATGGCGCTTGACGCCGGCACAATCGACTTCGCGCTGCCGGTTGCCCGCACCGAGGCATACACAGGCGTTGTCTGGTCGAAACCCTATGGTCAGCGAACCGATCTGCTGTTCCTGCGTGCCGACAAGTCGCTTCCCGACCAAGACGGCGTCGCATTGCTCGCGGCAGCGTTGCGGCAGGGGCTGCGCGTCGGGTTTGTGCGCGGCGAGTCCTATGGGCCGGAGGTCGATGGGCTGCTGGCATCGCCCGATCATGCCGGTCTCGTGTCGTCCGACGGCAGCGACATGGCGAATCTGGAACGCGCGATGTCCGGCGCGATCGACGCGTTCGTGGCACCTCGGCTGTCGGGGATGAGTGCGATCGCGGCGACGCCGGGGGCGGACGCGCAGGTGACGTTTGTCCCAAGGGCGTTGGCTACCCATACGCTGCATATCGCCTTCAGCGCTGCGACGGTCGACGCGCGGACGCTGGCGGTGATCGATGCGGCGATGGAGTCGTTGCGCGCCGACGGGACCGAGGCGCGTTTGCGTCAGGTCTCCACCACGTCGGTGCTGCTGCGGCTGGCTGCGGCGGGGGCCTGGTTCAACGCGTTGGATATCGTCGGCACCATCGCCTTTGCGCTGTCCGGCGCGTTGATCGCGCGCAAGGAAGGCTATTCCCTGTTTGGCGCGTTCGTTCTGGCGCTGCTGCCGGCGGATGGCGGCGGGGTGATCCGCGATCTTCTGGTCGGACGTTCGCCGATCGGATTGATGGAGTCACCGCAGGGGCTGTACTTGATCATCGGCACGGTCGCTGTCGCGTCCGTCCTGTTGCGGATGCACGATCGGTGGCGAATGGCAACGGGCGCGGTCGGATGGCTCCGTCAGGTGTTCGAGGTCACCGATGCGCTGGGACTGGCCGCCTTCACGGTGACGGGCGTGGTGATCGCGGTGCGCTATGGGACGGAGCCTCTGTGGCTATGGGGGCCGATATGCGCGTTCCTGAGCGGTGCCGGCGGGACCGTGCTGCGCGACCTGTGTCGAAATGGCAATAATAACGCGGTCCTGCGCACGTCGTTCTATGCCGAGGTCTGCCTGATATGGGGGCTGGTGCTGTCGCTGGCGGTGCTTTGGCTGGCGCGGGAAGAAGAGCCGAACCTGCTTCGCGCCGCGGTCATCGTCACCGTGGTGGGGGCCTTCGCGACACGGATGGCGGCGGTGATTCTGCGGGTACGCAGCCCCCAGATGTAGCGACGTCGACCGTGACGCCGCGTAAGCAGCGTCACGGTAACGTGTTCGATTACCGACCGATGATGCGACGCGCGATGGCCATGCGATGGACCTCGGAGGGGCCTTCGTAGACGCGCATGGTGCGGACCTTCTGCGCCATCAGTTGCAACGGCAGTTCCTTGGCGACGCCCATGGCGCCGAAGGCCTGCATGGCGTGGTCAATGATTTCCGTCGCCATTTCGGTGCCGTACAGCTTGATCATCGAGGCTTCGGTGCGGACGTCCTTGCCCGCATCGGCCTTGGCCGCGGCGTCATAAACCATCAAGCGGCAGGCGTGGATTTTGATCGCGGCATCGGCGATCCACCACTGAATGGCCTGCCGGTCGGCGAGCCGCTGCCCGAACGTCACGCGCTGCTTGGTATGTTCCACCATCATATCAAGTGCTCGGCGGGACATCCCGATGCTCCACGCGCCCATTTGCAGGCGGCGCACGGTCAACCGCAATTGCATCGGGGCGTAGCCCTTGCCCTCAATGCCCAGGAGCTGGCTGGCGGGAATGCGGCAATCGTCGAACACCAGTTCGTAGGTGCGCTGGCCGCCGATCATCGGGATTTCGCGTTCGATGATGAAGCCCTTGGTGCCCTTTTCGACGATGAAGGCGGTGACGCCCTCGGCCCGCTTGCCTTCGCCGGTGCGCGCCATGACGATGACGAAATCGGCCTTGGGGACGCGGGAGACCCAGATCTTCCGGCCGTTGATTACCCAGTCGTCGCCATCCTTCACCGCGCGGGTGGTCATGCCGGCCGGATCGCCGCCGGCACCGGGCTCGGAGATCGCGATGGCCGAATGCGCTTCGCCGCGGGCGTAGGGGTCGAGGTACTTCCGTTTCTGCTCATCGTTCGCCGCCGCGATCAGCATGTGCAGGTTCGGGCTGTCGGGGGGGAAGGTGAAGGGCGCGCAGGTGCGGCCTTGTTCTTCATAGACGCCGACCAAGGCGGAATAGGGCAGGTTGGCGCCGCCATAGGCTTCCGGCACGTCCAGGCCCCAAAGGCCGAGTTCCTTGCAGGTCGCGAGGACTTTTTCTTCTTCCTCGGCGGTCAGGCCCGACGGCATGCCGGCCGCTTCGCGGGCGAGGGCGGCTTTTTCCAACGGGATCAGGTCACGGTCGACGAATTTCGCCACCAGTTCCTGAAGCATGCGGTGTTCTTCGGGCAGTTCAAACATACAGTCGATCCTTATGCGTCAAACGCTGATGTGGCCGATGAATTTGGCGGGAGGGCGGTCGCCCCACTGCGATCTAAGCCCTTCCTCGGCGGATACAAGATTACCGCCGTTGGCGGCGTTCAGCCGATCGGTGTCGGCCCAATGTTCGTGCACGCGGCCCCAGGGATCGGCCCAATAGTCGTAGACCTGAGAGCCCAGCAAATGGCGGCCGATGCCCCACATGTGTTCGGCCTTGCCGAGGTTGCGCAGATGTTCGTGGCCGATGAAGACATCGTCGATGTCCTGCACCTCAAACGAAAAATGGTTCAGTCCGGCCCGCTCGTTCCGCATACAAAAAAACGCGTGGTGATCGACGTATTCCTCGCCGGCATCGACGCGGCTGAACTGGCCGATGATGTTGGACGGTTCCCCGGCATAGACGTCGTCGGAACAGATCAGGCCGAGGGTGTCGCGGAACCATGCGACGGTTTCGGTGTTGCGGGGGGAGCCGAGGACGGCGTGGCCGATGCGCTTGACGGTCGATGGGCCGGGGGCGAAGCGGATGACTTCCCCGGCGCGCTTCAGGGGTTCGGCACCGGAGTTGATGGCCTGACGGGTGACGGGCAAAGGCGGCAGGGTGGCGATGCCGAACACGACTTCGATCGTATAGCCGTTGGGTTCCGCGATCCGAACGCGCTTGCCGCCGCCGGGTTCGTCGATGGTCTCGATACCGGAGGCACCGGGATGACGGGACAAAGTCCGCAGATCGTCTTCCGACGCGGCCTGCCAGGCGAAGCCGATAAATCCAGGGTCGCCCTTTTCGGTGACATGGATGTGATGGGCGGGGTCGGAGCCGCGCATGTAGAGCGCGGTTGGCGTGCGTTCGACGCGGGTCATGCCGAACGCGGTCAGGAATTCTTCCTGCGCGTCCAGGTCGGGCGAACGGAGGCGTCCAAAGGCGAGGTCTCGAACCTTGATCACGGGCATGGCGCGTCTTCCTTGTTCGTGCGCGCAAAAGGGGTACGACGGAGCCGCGCGCCGAGCAAGCCCGGGCGGATTGGCGTGGGGCACAAGCTTGACCGCGACACGAAGTCGTTTCAGCCTTTTTTCATCTTCGATCGTCGCGCGCGAACCGGCGCGTTTTCAGGACGAATCGAGGTCAATGGGTAGGAGGAAACAACCATGGAAAGCATAGAAACGCGCACCATGGCGAAGGTATCGCGGCGACTTATACCGTTCGTCATTATTTGCTACTTTGTCGCCTATCTGGATCGGGTCAATCTGAGCTTCGCGGCTCTGGAAATGAACAAGGACCTGAAATTCTCCGCCACCGTCTACGGGATCGGGGCTGGCGTCTTTTTCATCAGTTACTTCCTGCTGGAAACCCCATCAAACATTATTCTGCTGAAGATGGGCGCGCGGCGTTGGATCGCCCGCATCATGTTCACCTGGGGCATCCTGTCCGGCGGCATGGCATTCATCTGGGACGAAACGAGCTTCTACGTCGTGCGCTTTTTGTTCGGCGCGGCGGAAGCGGGATTTTTTCCAGGGATTTTATTTTACCTGACCTTATATTTTCCGGCGGCCTATCGCGGGCGAATGGTCAGCATGTACATGGTGGCCATTCCAGTGTCCGCGGTGATCGGCGCGCCGCTGTCGACGTCGATCCTATATATGGACGGCTTCCTCGGCTTCAAGGGTTGGCAGTGGATCTTCATCAGCGAGGCCATTCCCGCGCTGGTGCTGTCCGTCGTCACCTGGTTCTACATGACCGACCATCCGTCCCAGGCCAAATGGCTTGAACCGGAAGAACGCGACTGGCTGGTGAAGCGTCAGGAAGCGGAAGTGCGGCAGCGTGAAGCCGCGCATTCAATGTCGATCTGGCAGGTGATGAAGAATCCCAAGGTGCTCGCGCTTGGCATCGCGGGATACGGCATCGCCAACGAGATCTATGGCCTGACTTACTTCCTGCCGCAGATCGTCAAGCAGTTCGGCCTGAGCAACATGCAGACCGGGTTGGTTTCGGCGATACCCTTCGCGGTCGGCGCGGTCGCGATGATCTGGTACGGTCGGCGGTCTGATCGACTGTTGGAACGGCGCAGCCATACCGCGGTGACGTTTCTGATTACCGCGGTTGGACTGATCCTGACGGCGATCACGCCCAACCCGTATCTGCGGCTGCTCTTCCTCTGTGTCGCTTCGTTCGGCGCGTTCGCGGTGTTGCCGGTGTTCTGGTCGATGCCGACGGCGTTCCTGAGCGGCGCGGCGGCGGCGGCGGGCGTTGCCTATATCAACTCCATCGCCAACATCGCCGGCTTTGTCGGCAGCTACCTGATGGGTTGGTTGAAGGATCTGACGGGCACTTACGACACCGGTTTGCTGGTGATCGCCGGTGTCTGCAACGTCGCGGCCTTCGCAATCCTGTGCGTGCACCACGATAAGGAACTGGAGCAAGCGCCTATCGTCGACGACACACCGCCGACACCGGGCCGGGTCGCGGAGATCGTCTGATTGAACGGTGTCGGCCCCGCGACGGGGCCGACACCGAACAGGCGGGTTACTGGCCGAGGGCGTGCAGGAAGTAGTGGATGGCCTGTGCCATCATGCCGGGGGTCTGGATCGAGGCGAAATGGCCGGAGTTGAGTTCCAGGAACTCCGCACCGGGGATCATCTTCGACATCGGTTCGATGATGGACGGCGGGCGCAGCCCGTCGTGACGGCCGGCGGTCACCAGCGTCGGGCAGGCGATGCGGGTGAGTTCGTCGGTGATCGTCTCCGACGCCAGCATGCGGTTGATGGCGGCGAAGCTTTCGGGATCATTGGCGAGCCAGCGGGCGCGGAATTCCTTGAATGTATCCTCGTTATGGCGGACGACCGGCGGGTACGACGCCGCGAGGCTGGTTTCCACGACGGAGCGCATGCCATTGGCCTCGACGGCCGCGGCGCGGTCGAGCGTGGCCTGACGGCGATCGTCGGTAACGCCGGTGGCGGGGCCGTGCAGCACGAGTGCGGCGGCGCGATCGGGATACTTCACCGCGAAATGGGCGGCGATGGCGGCACCGACGGCGATGCCCGCCAGCGAGACCTTGCCCTGGATGTTCAGCACGTCGAGCAGGGCTGCGATGTCGTCGGCCATCTGATCCCAGGTGACCGCGCCCTTGAGCTTTTCCGACTGACCGGCGCCGCGGGTGTCGTAGCGCAGCACGCGACGGCTGTTGGTCAGCGCCGGCAGCACCTGATCCCAGCTATCGAGCGTGCCGCCCATTTCGTGGATCAGCACGACCGTTGTCGGCCCGCTGCCCGACAACTCGTACCGCAGGCTCGTCCCGTTGACTTCGACCCAGTTCATGGCAAACGTTTCCTCTATTCCCTGGCGCGAGAGTACTCCGCGCCGATCCTTTCGTGAAGGTCCTTCGCCGATGATGACGTTGCACTGGTCGCCGCGCTCTCCCTACGTGCGGAAGGTGATGATCGCGATTCACGAGATGGGCTTGCAGGATCGCATCGATATCGTGCGGACCGTCGCCGGCGGTACGACGCCGCATCTGGAACTGATGAAGGTGAATCCGGTCGGCAAGATCCCGACGCTGGAGTTGGAAGACGGAACGGCGGTGTATGACTCGCCGGTCATCATCGAATACCTGGACACGTTGCACACCGGGCCGAAGCTGTATCCGGTAAGCTGGCCCGAACGGCTGACGGCGCTGCGGCGCCACGCGCTGGGGCAGGGGATGCTGGACAACGCGCTGCCGCTGCTGTCCGAAGGCTTCCGACCGGCCGAAAAGCAGAGCCTGCCGCATATGGAACTGTGGCGGGCGAAGCTGCGGGCCTGCGTCGAGGAGTTGGAGAATGAGGCAGAGGCGCTGAGTGAAAGCGCGTTCAGCGTCGGGCACATCGCGATCGGCGTCGCGCTGGGCTATCTGGATTTCCGCTTCGACTCGTTGCAGTGGCGGGAAGGGCATCCTCGGCTGGCCACCTGGCATGCCACGTTCAATGCGCGACCGTCCGTGGCGGCGAACATGCCGGTCGACGATCGGTAGGAATAGCCGTTCAGCAGTGGACGGGCACCTAACCTCAACCCCAGGGGAATCGGGTGAAGGTTTCACCTCTTGATGAGGGCTGCGAGGAAGTCATCATCCCATGCAGCCACTTTCCGCCGCAGGCGTAGCGAGTCCTTGCTGTTGGCAGTTCGCAGAAGATTGTGCGCCATGTGCTTGATGGTTGTGAAATTGGCAGGCGCGTGGTCGGTTCGCACCCGGCACTCATCGTCGCGGAACACCATGTCCATCACCCAATGCAGGCTGTTCTCGACAGCCCAGTGACTGCGGACGACCGGTCCCATCAGGGCCGCGACCATGACCAGCGATGTAAGATAGAACCGTGTCTCTGACTCGATCTTTTCATTGATCTCGCGGCGGCTCTCAACCATGACCACAGCCTCCAGGCCCGGCCAGTCATGCCGCTCCTGTATCCATGCGACATCGTGAATGAC
>CANJLW010000013.1 GCA_947475245.1 Acetobacteraceae bacterium
CCCAGCGGTCGAAGATTTGTTCAAAACGCATCTGACGTATTCCCTCGTGAATGCGCGTCCGGTCCATGCTTGCCCCCTGCTGGGGGAAGGGTTTGGACCGGACACTTCACGAGCTACAAAATGCGGACAGATCACGAGCTAGTGACACGATGCTCCGTTTGGGTTGCCGTGAAAGCCTGTCGGCGTCAAACTGGTGACAGCCGAGCCCAGAAGCGGCCCGCGTGGCAAATTACGGGAAATGTTCGCTGTCATGTCGTTGATCACCCCTGGTCGCTTTTCGGGTCTGACCCCCCTGCTCGCACCGCGTTCGGTCGCCGTTCTCGGTGCCTCCTCCGACCCGACGCGGATCAGCGGTCGGCCGATCGCGTATATGAAATCGCAGGGCTTCCAGGGCGGGCTGTATCCGATCAACCCGAATCGCAGCGAAATTCAGGGCCTGAAGGCCTATGCCTCGGTCGCGGACCTGCCGGAAACCCCGGATGTCGCCATCGTCGCCATCGCCGCCGAACACGTGCCCGCGGCGGTCGAGGAACTCGGCAAGAAAGGCTGCAAGGGGATCGTCATGTTCTCCGCCGGCTTCGCCGAGATGGACGAAGCGGGCGAGGAAGTGCAACGCGCCATGGTCGCCACCGCGCGGTCCTACGGCATGCGCCTGCTCGGCCCGAACTGCCTGGGTGTGTTCGACGCCCGGCGTTCGTACTACGCGACGTTCTCGTCCTCGTTCGACAGCGGCTGGCCCGTGGAAGGGCGCATCGGCATCGCGAGCCAGTCCGGCGCATACGGCACGCATCTTTACACCCTGGCGCGCAACCGCGGCATCGGCGCGTCGCTGTGCGTCATGACCGGTAACGAGGGCGACGTCACCGTCGGTGAGTGCATCGGTTGGCTGGCGGAAAACCCCGAAGTCGACGTCATCGCCGTCTACGCCGAAGGCATCCGGGAAGCCCCCGGCCTGATCGCCGCGCTGGAAGCCGCCCGCGCCGCCAAAAAGCCCGTCATCATGCAAAAAGTCGGGCGCAGTGAGCTCGGCACCAAGGCCGCGAAGTCGCACACCGCCTCCATCGCCGGCGACGACGCGGTGACCGAGGCCGTGATGGCCGAATTCGGCGTCTACCGCGCCCGCAACTCCGAAGAGATGCTGGACATCGCGCATACCGCGACGCGGAAAATCTACCCGGCGGCCAATACCATGGGCGTGATCACCGTGTCCGGCGGCGCCGGGGTGCTGATCAGCGACGTGGCGGAAAGCCTGGGCCTGTCGATGCCGGAAATGCCGATGGAGGCGCAGCAGCGCCTGCGTGGGCTGGTGCCGTTCTGCGCCCCGCGCAACCCGGTCGACGCCACCGCGCAGGTGTCCAACGACGTGACGCTGGTGAAGACCTTCACCGAATCGATGGTGCTCGACGGCGGCTATTCCTCTGTGCTGGGCTTCTTCAGCATGTCGGCCTCTTCCCGCCGTTGGCCCGCGATCCGCGAGCAGTTGAACGTGGTGAAGACCGAAAACCCAGGACGCCTGTATGCGCTGTCCGTCATCGTGCCGCCGGAGGGCCGCGACGAATTGGAAGCCGACGGCTGGGTGGTGCACGAGGACCCGACCCGCGCCGTGGTCGCCATCGACGCCATGGGCCGCTTCGGTGCCGCCTTTGCCGCGCCGCCCAATGCCCCCGCGCCGACGCTGGGACCGGTGACGCTGCCCGCGACCACGCCGACGGAAGCCGAGGCGAAGACGCTGCTCGCCGCCTCCGGCATTGCCTCCGCCCCCGAAGCCGCCTGCGCCGCGGTCGAACAGGTCGTCGCGGCGGCGGAAAAGTTCGGCTTCCCCGTGGTGATGAAGATCCTGTCGCCGGACATTCTGCACAAGTCGGAAATCGGCGGCGTGCTGCTGGATGTCGCCGACGCGGCCGGCGTGCGGGACGGCTTCGCCCTGCTGCTGGAGCGCGCGAAACAAGCCGCGCCGACCGCAAGGATCGAGGGCGTGCTGGTCGCGAAGCAGTTGAAGGGCGGGGTGGAATGCATTCTGGGCATCCATCGCGACCCGGTGTTCGGCCCGATCGCCATGTTCGGCCTGGGCGGCATCTTCGTCGAAATCATGAAGGACGTGGTGTTCCGCCGAGCGCCGTTCGGGGCGGATGTGGCGGAAACGATGATCCGCTCCATCAAGGGCGCGCCGCTGCTGCTGGGCGCGCGCGGACGCAAGCCGGTTGATATCAAGGCGCTGGCCGAGATGCTGTCGCGCCTGTCCGCCTTCGCGGTGGCGGCCGGCGATCGGTTGCAGTCGATCGACCTGAATCCGGTCTTCGCGATGCCGGAGGGCGAGGGCGCGTTCGCAGTCGATGCCGTGATCGAGATCGGGGAGCATTGAGGATCGCCTGCTTGTTCTCCACACTGCGCGGCCTGGGCTTGTGCCTGCTGCTGTTGCTGACCGGGTGCGTCGATCATTGGGCGCGCCCGGGCGGCACTCCGGCGCAGCTTGCCTATGCAAAGCAGGCCTGCGAATCCCGCGCCATGGCGATGTTTCCGCCGGTGTTGCAGCAGATCATGACCTCTCCCGGTTATTGGACGCCGCAGCAGACCAATTGCCACACGCAGGATGGGCGCACCCATTGCCGCACGACCGGCGGGTATTTCGTGCCGCCGTCGTTCGCGATGATCGATCATAACGAACAGGCGCGCGACAGTGCCTATCGCGCCTGCATGTATTCGGATGGTTGGATCCTGGCGAAGGACAAGGACGAGGCCGCCGCCATCACGCGCTCCGCGCCTCCGCCATTACCGCCTCCCCCGCCCGCCTCGCAGCCACGCGAACCACGTAAGAACTGAGCCGCGGCGTGATCATTGCCCTCGCGGGACATGTCGATCACGGCAAGACCGCGCTGATCCGCGCCCTGACGGGCATCGACGCCGATCGGCTGCCGGACGAAAAGCGTCGCGGCATGACGATCGATCTGGGCTTCGCGCATCTGCGCCTGCCGGACGGGGGCACGCTCGGGTTCGTCGATGTGCCCGGCCACGAACGGTTTCTGGGCAACATGCTGGCCGGCGTGCTGTCGATCGACAGGGTGCTGCTGGTCGTCGCCGCCGATGACGGGCCGATGCCGCAAACCCTGGAGCATCTGGCCATCCTGCGCCTGACCGGCGTGACGGACCTGACCGCCGTCGTGACCAAGATCGATCGCGTCGATGCCGACCGGCTGGACCAGGTCCGGCGCGATATCAGCGCCTGTCTGGCACATGCGGGATTCCCGGATGCCCCGATCCGCAGCGTGTCGAGCCTGACCGGGGACGGCATCGACGATCTGCGCGCCGACCTGATCGCGAAATCCGCCGCCGCCGGGGACTCCCCGCCCAGCGGCGGCTTCCGCCTGCCGATCGATCGCGCCTTTACCGTCGCCGGGGCGGGGCTGGTCGTCACCGGAACCATCGCCGCCGGCACGGTCTCCGTTGGGGACAGGCTGGTGGTGTCACCCTCCCGCCTGACCGCCCGTGTCCGCGGGATCGAGGTCCATCACACCGCTCGGCAAACCGCGCGCGCGGGGGATCGCTGCGCGCTGGCCATCGCCGGGCCGGATGTGGAGCGGGCGGCGCTGAGCCGCGGCGACTGGCTGATCGCCCCGGAGTTGCATGCGCCGTCCCGGCGGATCGACGTGCGGCTGACTGCCTCCGCACTGCGGCCGTTGCGCCATGCCGACCATGGGATGGCGCATCTGGGATCGACCAGCGTCGGCGCGCGGGTGCTGATCGTCGACGGCGAAGCGGGGCTCGCCAGCCTGGTGCTGGATCGCCCCGTCGTCGCGCTGTGGGGCGATCGGGTGGTATTGCGCGATACCGCCACCGGTCGGATCGCCGCCGGCGGACGGGTGATCGATCCATTTTCGCCGCCGCGGCGCACCCGGCGCGAACAGCGCGCGGTATCGTTACGCGCCGCCATGCTGGACGATCCTCGGGAAGCCTTGACGGAACTACTGGCCGCGGAAGGCTGGGTCGATCAGAGCCGGTTCGAGCTTGCCCGCAACCTGCCGAACGGGTCGGTGAGGGTTGATGGGGCGATGAGGATCGGTCGGGCGAGCCGGCCGATTTTGATCTCGGAGGCCACGCGCCGGGACATCGCCGACGCGCTGCTGAAGCGCCTGCGGGCGTGGCACGACCGTCATCCCGACCGCATCGGGCCGGACAAGGCGGCACTTTTGGCGGGCGCGGCGGCCTGGCCGGTCGAGACAGCCGAGGCGGTGCTGCTGGAACTGGTCGCGGCGGGGCAGATTCTGCGCGGCGACGCGGCCTGGCGTCTGCCGGATCACAATCCCACCTTGGCGCCGTCGGACGAGGCGCATTGGACCCGGATCGCCGCGTTGCTGGTTGCCGCCGATACGCGACCGCCGCGGGTGCGCGAACTGGCCGAAGCGCTGGCGCTGGAACCCGACGCGATGGAGGCGGTGCTGATCCGGCTGGAACGTTTCGGGCGTTTGCTGCGGGTCGCCCCCAACCGGTTCTTCTTACCGGCGACCGTCATCGCGCTGGGTGAGATGGCGCGGGAACTGGCGGCGGACGGCGGTTTCGGCGCGGCGGATTTCAACCGTAAATCCGGTATCGGGCGGAACCTGACGATTCCGGTGCTGGAGTATCTGGACAAGATCGGCGTCACGCAGCGATCCGGGGAGCGTCGGCATGTGTTGCGTTCGGCCGAGGAGGTTCTGGGATAGTCCAATCCGGTTATTTCGAATACAATAATATTGAAATACATACCACGGCGAATACACTGTTAAAATTTTACAAACGCCGACATTATTTCCTTGTTTCCGGACTTTAACTGCCCGCACTCTCCGCGCATTCACCGACCAACGCGGCAAAGGCGCCCCGATCATGCTCCAGATCGCGATTATCCTGTTCCTGCTGGCGACAACCCTGCCCGCCCGCGCGCTGCCGATTACCGGTGCCTTCGACGCCACGCTTCGGCTTAGCCAGGATGCGTCCGCGATCCTTGGCGGTGGGTGGGACGGTCGTTTCGTACATATCGCGGTGCTGTACGACCCCGATCTGCTGGCTCTGACCAATGTCGGCGGGTTCGAATACACGCCGGAGGTCGCAGCCGGCGGACTGTCGATGCGGATCGACGACGGGGACCGGTCGTTGCTGTTCACCCAGACCGATATCGATCTGATGTCGGGACTGGCCACGGGGTACGACCCGTTCCTGCCGCCGCCGCCGGAATCGCTGGAAATCGGGACGATCGAAACCGACCGGGGCGTCGCTTTGTTTCTGAGCGCGCATCTGATCGTCAATACCGCCTGGTCGGCCGGAATGCTGGACAGCCAATCGGGCTTCACGGACCTGATGGCCAATCTGTCGGACGAGCCCGAACAACAAGGCGGACAATGGCTGAACATTGCCGTTTGCTGCCTGCTGGAAGCCGATCTCGAACCCGCTGCCGCGCCGGAACCGGCCGGCTCGGCCTGGTTCGGCGTCGCGCTGCTCGGCCTTGCTTTGATGCACCGCCGAACGATGGCATTCCGGAAAACCTGATTGTATGAGGTCGAGTATGGACACTCCGACTTCCCCCATCTTACCGCTCGGCTTTCCCCATAGTTCCCATTGGGGGGCGTTTTCCGTCGTGCGCCGAGGCGACGGGATTGAGATCGTGCCGCACCCGTCGGACGCCGATCCCGCGCCGCTGCTGGGCAATATTCCGGCCTCCCTGACCCATCGCGCACGCATTGCCCGCCCGATGGCGCGACGCGGATGGCTCGAAAACGGGCCCGGCCCCGACGGGCGGCGCGGTCGGCAGGATTTCGTGCCGCTGGATTGGCCAAGGGCACTCGATCTCGCGGCGGAGGCGCTGCGTCGGACCTATGCCGATCACGACGGGCGCGCGGTGTTCGGCGGTTCCTACGGATGGTCCAGCGCCGGGCGCTTTCATCACGCACAAAGCCAGGTGCATCGGTTTCTGAACGCGTTGGGCGGCTACACGAAGTCGGTCAACACCTATAGCTCCGCCGCGGCCGCCGTGATTCTGCCGCACATCATCGGCACGCAGGAATCCGCCGGTCGAGAGAATGTCAGTTGGCACGAACTGGCGACGGAAACCGAACTGGTGCTCGCGTTCGGCGGCCTGCCGCTGAAGAACACTTCGGTCAGCAGCGGCGGCACCAGTCAGCACGTCGCCCGCGCCCATCTACAGGCGGCGCATGACCGCGGCACGCAATTCCATCTGTTCAGCCCGATCCGCGACGATCTGACCGAAGCCGTCGATCCCGTCTGGCACGCGCTGCATCCCGGCACCGATGTTCCGCTCATGCTGGGCATGGCGCATACCCTGGTCAGCGAGGGGCTGTTCGACCGCGATTTCGTCGCCCGCTTCTGCGCCGGGTTCGATCTGTTCGAGCCGTATCTGATGGGCCGAACCGACGGGCAGCCGAAAGACGCCGCCTGGGCCGCCGCGATCTGCGGTCTGCCGTCCCACGACATCGCCGCGCTGGCCCGCCACGCCGTGGGCAAGCGGGTACTGATCACCTGCGCGCAGTCGTTGCAACGCTCCGAACACGGCGAGCAACCGGTCTGGATGGGCGTCGTTCTCGCGGCGCTGCTGGGGCAGATCGGCCTTCCCGGCGGCGGCTTCGTTTATGCCATGGGATCGATCGGCAATGTCGGCAAGCCCGCCCTGGCCGTGCCGCTGCCGACGCTGCCGCAGGGGCGCAACCGTATCCCCGATTTCATCCCCGTCGCGCGTATCGCGGACCTGCTGCTGAACCCCGGGCAGAGCTACGACTTCAACGGCAAGGCGATGACCTACCCGGATATCCGTCTGGTCTATTGGGCCGGCGGCAATCCCTTCCATCATCATCAGGACCTCAACCGCCTGCGTCAGGCCTTTGCCCGTCCCGACACGATCATCGTGCACGAGACCGGCTGGACCGCGACGGCGCGTCATGCCGATCTGGTGTTCCCCGCGACCGTGACGTTGGAGCGTGAGGATATCGGCGCGGCCGGCAACGATCCGCTGATGGTCGCGATGCACCGCGCCAAACAACCCTTTGGCGAGGCACGCGACGATTACGCGATTTTTGCGGACCTCGCCGAACGGCTTGGCGTCGCCGAACAGTTTACCGCAGGCCGCTCCGCCCGCGACTGGCTGCGGGTGCTGTATGAACCCACCCGCGCGGGGCTGGAGAAACTGGGGCTGGACGCGCCCGACTTCGAGCGCTTTTGGGCCGCCGGCGAAGTCGTGTTGCCTACCCTGCCCTGGTCCGGCGGCGTCGCGCGCGCGTTCCGGCTTGATCCCGTCAACGCCCCGTTGTCGACGCCCAGCGGCAAGGTGGAAATCGGGTCAACGACCATCGCGGGCTTCGGCTACGACGATTGTCCGGGGCATCCGACCTGGATGCCGCCCAGCGACGGGTTCGGCGCGCCGCGTCAGGCCGATTTCCCGCTGGTGATGGTGGCCAACCAACCCGCCACCCGACTGCACAGCCAGTTGGACTATGGCGCGACCAGCCTGGCCTCCAAGATCCAAGGGCGGGAGCCGATGCGCATCCACCCGGAGGACGCCAAACAGCGCGGCCTTGCAGACGGCGACATCGCGCGGGTTTTCAACGATCGCGGGGCGTGCCTTGCCGGGGTGATCGTCAGCGATGCCGTACGCCTCGGCGTGGTGCAGCTTGCCACCGGGGCCTGGTACGATCCAATCGACCCGACCGCCGATAATCCGCTGTGCGTGCACGGCAATCCGAACGTGCTGACGCGCGATATCGGCACGTCGCGCCTAGCGCAGGCCTGCACGGGGCAGCTATGTCTGGTGCAGGTGGAACGCTTTACCGATGCCCTGCCGCCAATCCGCGCCTTTGACCCGCCGCCGCTTCAGGGCAGCGGCACGGTGAGTGCTTCGCTGCCGTAAACCCAATCGGCACCGACGGCCCGATGTTCGGCCGGCCATGTGCCGCAGGCCACTCGGTCCTGTCGGCACATGGGTGGAGTCCGGTCTGTTAAGCGGTGTGCGTCGACGGGTTTATCCCCGTCCGGCGGCGCCGAGCGCGCCGAACCAGCGACGCCGGGCTACACCACCCGCACGGTGGGCGGGATCTGCGTCGGGTCGTCCCAGAACGCATCGTGCTCGAACTTCGCGTATAGATCTGGCGGCAGCACCGGTGCCCGTTTCTCCACCCGCACGGCGGAGCGCACATGATGCAGTCCGGGCGTGCCCAGACGCATGTCGAAATCGATCATGTCGTAGGCCGGCTCGATATGTTCTGGATCGTGGGCAAACCATTCCTCGCCGAGGAAATCGTAGATCGCGGCCAGCGTCCCCAGCGGGTTCGCCGTCAGCGACTCATAGCGCACCAGCAACAGCCGATCGGCGTGCGGGCCGTAGATGCCTTCACGCAGGGCCTGGTAGGCGTAGCCGGTCATGCCGTCGCCCTTAGCCAGCGCCTCGACGCGGGAATAGACGGTGCCACCGGGATCGTAGTTGAAGATGCCGGACAGTTCGAAGGCGTTACGGCGGATCAGGCTCTCGATACTGTCGATGATCGCGGCGGGATTGCGCACGCAACAGATTACCTTGGCTTTCGGGAACAACTGGCTCAGCGCCGGCAGCTTGGTGGTCCATTGCCGGTTGGTATCGAACACCAGTTGGGTCGGATGGATGTCGGCGTAATAGGCATCGAAACAGGCGCGCAGCAGGCGCTGGCGCTGGTCGTCGTCGATGAACACCGCGCCCTCGTTCCGCGCGCTGGTGGCGGTCATCATGGCGTTGAAGATCGCGCCCACCGGGCTGGTCATGCTGGCGGCGAAACGCGGATTCTGCCGCAGCAGGGTGGACAGCAGCGTGGAGCCGGCGCGCGGCAGGCCAGCGATGAAATGAATGCCGTTGTCCACGCTGTGTCCGATCCTGGGTGAGTGCCGCCGATCCTATAGCACGGCGGGCCGCGATCGGCCCGCCTACCAAAGGTCAGGCTTTGCCGTTGTTACGGCGACGCGCCCAGGCCAGCACCGCGGCGCCAACGCCAAACAGCCCGAGCGTCGCCGGTTCCGGCACATCCTGGGTGATCGAGATGTAGCCGTTGCCGCTGCGCACGCCCGCCAGCATGATCAGCAGGGTGCCGGCATTGAACGAACTGCCGCCACCGCCGGCAGCGTAAAGAGAGTTGCCGAAGCCACCCTGCGCCGTGACGCCGCCACCGGTGCCGCCGGCGTAGCCGCCGCCCCCGCCGCCCGTGTTGCCGCTGCCCCCGGCGCCGCCGCCAAAGCCGCCATTGTCAGTCCTCCCGCCCCCACCGGCGCCGCCAGCGAGCCCGGACAGAAACGACCCGCCGCCCACACCGCCACCCGCAGGACCGCTGGCGCCGGAGCCATTGAAGCCGCCGCCACCGCCGCCGGCGCCGCCGGGTATGTTCCAAACGCCGCCGCCGCCGGAGCCGCTGAGGCTGGCGCCACCCGTCGCACCAGCGTAATTGCCGTTATGACTGCCGCCGCCGCCGCCGCCGCCCGCGACGAGCAGCGGCGCAAGTCCGGATTGCATGACGACAAAACTGCCGCCTCCGCCGCCGCCGGCACCGTTACCGCTGATGCTGACGCCGCCCTGGCCGCCGACGGCGATCTCCAGCACCGTGCCAGCGGTCAAGCTAAAGATGCCAGCGGCCTCGCCACCTTTGTTGCCAGCCCCTCCGCCAGGGAAATTAAAGCCGTTGCCGCCCTGCGCGCCGAAGGCGACGATGTCGTACAGACCGCTGGTCGGCACGGTCCAGTTCACGATGGAGCCGGAATAATTGAACGTGACCAGCGCCGCGTCGGCTTTCGACGCGACGGCGGCGAGCGCCAGCAGCGATGCGCTGGCGAGCAAAAATGTTTTCATGTTGTCCCCATTTGGGCTGGTGAAATGCACTTCGCCGATCTGACGACACCAACGATCCACCGCTTCCGGTGTTTCCGCCCTTGCGCCACCTGCCCGATGCAGACCAACTGGATTGATAAGGAGCAAGAATCGGACCAATGACCCAAGGCCATGATATCACGATATAGTTACAATTACCTTTGCAACAATATTCCCGATATGTAAGGTTTTTCGACAACCCGATCTTCTCGCTTCTGCATACGTTTTCGTAAGGGAATGCTGAGAAAAATTTGCCGCAGGCAAGCTTCTGGGGCATAGTTTTCAGATCATCTGCCCAAAAGGCCCACCATGCTCTGCACCTCGCCGGATGGGACGATCCCGGAATTCACCGTCGGTCGAGGATCAATGGGATCTGGCGGGCGAGCAGCAGACCAACAGCGATCCGCGTGAACATCGGCTGGTTCCCGCGGTCAGGGAGACGGCGATGAAAATCGATTCCGACCGATTTCGGGTGCGCGAGGACCACGATGTGGACCTCGGCGATTGGCCGACCCGGATCAAGCCGTACTACGATTCAGACGCCGACTACAAAAAGCGGCTGCGTGCGTCCGTCGACATGCTGGCACGCTATCAACAGACACTGTACGCGTCGAACAGCCATGCGATCCTGTTGATTTTTCAGGCCATGGACGCCGCCGGCAAGGACGGCATCATTCGCCACGTTTTGTCGGGGATCAATCCGCAGGGCTGTCAGGTCGTCAGCTTTCAACATCCCACGCCCAGCGAATCCCGGCACGACTTCCTGTGGCGCGCGACGCGGGAATTGCCGGAACGCGGGCGGATCGGGGTATTCAATCGGTCCTATTACGAGGAGGTTCTGATTGCGCGGGTCCATCCGGAAATCCTGCGCGCGCAAAACATTCCCGATGAGCCGAAGCGGGACTCCACGATCTGGCGGGATCGGTTTCAGTCGATCGTCGATCTGGAAGGACATCTGCAACGTAACGGCACGCGCATCGTGAAATTCTACCTGCATTTATCGCCGGAGGAGCAGCGCAAGCGCTTTCTGGATCGTATCGACGATCCCACCAAGAACTGGAAATTCACCCGCGCCGATCTGGAAGAACGCCAGTACTGGGCGGAATACATGAAGGCGTACGAGGCATGCCTGGGCGCGACCAGCACGAAGGAAGCACCCTGGCACATCGTGCCGGCCGACGATAAACCAAACGCGCGTCTGATCGTCGCGCGCATCGTCCTGGACTTGTTCAAAAGCCTCGATCTGCAATACCCGAAGGCCAGTCCGGAGCGAATTGCGGAGCTTGCCGCAATCCGCGACCAGTTGGTGCGGCCCTAGGCAGGCCCGTCTCGATCGTACACCAATTGGTAGATTGCCTGCCCCAGTGCGTCCGCCGACATCCGCCTGGGGTCGAAACCGCTTTCGCCCGCGAACCCGCCGAAGCGTTCGGTATCGCGCGCCGACAGGCCGACATAGGCCATCGACCAATTGCCAAACAGACGCTCCGCGGCGGGAGAGAACGTCAGCAGGGTCACGTCTTCGTGTCGGTCGTCCTGGGCGATGCGTTCGAAGATGTGTTCGACCGCTTCGCGGGAGCCTTCCAGGATCTGGGCAAAGCACAAAGAGTTGAAGATCAGCGCGCCGGTGACGCCAACCGTGGCGTTGTTGCGACGCGCGACGGACAGAATATCGCGGATTCCGTCGTGCAATGCCTCTTCCAGGCCCGCCAATCGATTTCGGCTGAAGTAAGTCAACTGGTGCAACGCATCCTGCATTTGACGATCGTCCTTTATGTCTGTTCGGGGGCAACGGCACGCTGAAGTTCGATGGCCGCCTCGGGCGACATGGGGCGGCCGGTCAGGAAGCCCTGCACGGTCCGACAGCCCTCTGCCTTGATCCGGGACAATTGCTCATCGGTTTCTATCCCCTCGGCAATCGTGTCGATACCGAGACTCTGTCCCAACGCCACCACGGCGCGGACAATGGCCCCGCAATCCGGGCTTTCTTCCACGCCCTGCACGAAGGACTGATCGATCTTGATCTTGTCGAAGGGAAACTTTCGCAGGTAGCTCAACGACGAATACCCGGTCCCGAAATCGTCCATCGCGACGCGCACGCCCAGTTGTTTCAGGCCACGCAATTGGGCGAGTACGATTTCGGTGTTGTCGAGCAAGGCGGTTTCGGTAATTTCCAGTTCCAGCCGAGACGGTTCCAGCCCCGACTGGCGCAACACCGCGCGGACGGTATCGACGAGTTTGCCGTTGCGAAACTGTGCCGCGGATACGTTGACGGCAACGCCGATCGACGGGTCCCAATTGGTCGCCTCGCGGCAGGCCGTGTGCAGCACCCATTCGCCGATCGGGATGATCAGACCGATTTCCTCGGCCACGGGAATGAACTCCGACGTCGCCACCGCGCCGCGCCTTGGATGGGACCAGCGCAGCAGGACCTCGAAACCGATCAGCCGGTGCGGATCGAGGCGATATTGCGGTTGATAGACCAGATGGAACTCCCGCAGCGGCAGCGCGCGGCGCAGTTCCTCCTCCAACCGGCGCCTGACCTGCATTTCGGCATCCATGCTTGACTGGAAAAAGCGAAACCGGCTTCGTCCGTCGGCCTTGGCGCGGTACAAGGCAAGATCGGCGTGACGCAGGACCGTGTCGCGATCGTGACCATGGGCCGGGGCCAGCGCGATACCGATACTGGCGCCGATATTCAGTTGATGGCCGGATATGACGTAGGTGCGCCCGATTAACTCCACCAATCGACGCGCCATTTGTTCGGCGGAGCGCGGCTGAGACTCGTTTTCCTGCACGATCGCGAATTCATCGCCGCCCAGGCGCGCGACCATATCGGTCCGCCGCGTGGCGTTGCGCAGCCGATCCGCGACCTTGATCAGCAGCAGGTCACCGATATGATGCCCAAGCGTGTCGTTCACCAGTTTGAAACGATCAAGGTCAAGATACAGTACAGCAACCTCCGCCCCGGTCGTTTTTGCACTGCCGAGCGCGTTGGTGAGATGGGCAATGAGTCCGGCGCGATTGGGAAGGCCGGTCAACGGATCGTTCGCCGCCAGCGCGGCTTCCCTGACATAGGTCGTGACGTCGACAAGGGTGATCACCACGGCGTCGGCATGCAACGGCCTGATCCGCGCATCCAGGATTCGCCCATCAGGCAATCCCACCCGGATAGCATCGCTCGGCGCGCGCGCGTCGATGGCGCGGTTCAGTTCGACGGCATTGGACACGCCGGACAGGTGCAGCAGCGAACGGATACCGATGTCCGCCGCCGGCATCAGGGCAAACATCGTGGAGGCGCTGGCATTGGAGAAACGAACGATTCCCTCCGCATCCACGATCAGGACACCCGCCGGAATCTCGGCCAACACCGCGACCGGATTGTCCTTGATCGATTGCGCCGGTTCGCGCTGCCATGCAGCGACGGAGAAGGCGTTTGCGAGTTCCGGATAATTGATACTCATGCTGAAGGATTATCCCGCCGGTTGCAGATGAGACGCCACGCGTGTGAAGTCCGATCTGACACCAGCAATGCGTGCATATCCTCAATTCTACGTCATATATTCGTTAAATAACAACCCGTAATACACATTCAGGGCAATCATCGCAATAAAAACACAGGGTGCACCGTTGCCAGGGCCCGCTTCACGCCGCAGAGTCGCGCCGCAGCCGGAGCCGAAAGCGACCATGCCGAATCATCGCAACGTCCTGTTCATCGTCACCGATCAATGGCGCGGCGACACGCTGGGTTGTCTCGGCCACCCCGGGCCGCCGACACCCAACCTCGATGCCCTCGCGGCGGAGGGTGTGCTGTTCCGCTCCCATTTCGGGCAGAGCGCGCCCTGCTCTCCGGCGCGGGCGTCGCTGCTGACCGGTCTCTATGTGATGAACCACCGGGTGGTGGCCAACGGCGTGCCGCTCGACGCACGCCATGCCACCCTGCCCGGTCGCCTGCGATCGGCGGGCATCGATCCATTATTGATCGGCTACACCAGCACGACACTCGACCCGCGTCAGGTCGGCGCCGAAAGTCCCGGCTTTCGCGAGCCGGCCGAACCGATGGACGGGTTTCGCCCGCTGGCCTGGTTCGACGAGCTGGAATTCCGCAACTACTTCGCCTGGGCCGCCGAACGTGGGCTGACGCTGCCCACCGACCCTTCGACCTTGTGGCGGCCGGCGGAAGGCCCGCCCGGCCCGACCGCTTCGCCCAGCCGCATTCCGGCGGAGGTTTCCGATACCGCCTGGTCGGCCGATCACGCCATTTCCTTCTTGCGCGGGCGCCAGCCCAACAGGCCCTGGTTGCTGCATCTCGGCTTCTATCGCCCGCACCCGCCGTTCGCCGCGCCCGCACCTTATCATCAGGCCGTGCCGCTCGATCGCATTCCGCCTGCCTTGCGCGGCGACCTCGCGACGGAAGCCGAACAACATCCGCTGATGGCGCATTTCCTGGCGACGCAGAAAAGATCGTCATACTTTGAGGGGGCGGAGGGCATCGTCGCGCCGCTGAGCGATGCCGAAGTCGCGCTGACCCGACGTTCCTATTACGGGCTGATCGCCGAAATCGATCATCAACTTGGTCTGGTCTTCGCCGAACTGCGCCGCACCGGGCAATGGGACAACACGCTGATCGTCTTTACATCCGATCATGCGGAGCAGTTGGGCGATCACCATTTACTGGGCAAGCTGGGCTGGTTCGACCAGAGCTATCACTTGCCGCTGATCGTTCGCGATCCCGACGCCGCGGCGGATGCCGGGCGCGGGCGAGTGGTGGAGGCATTGACCGAGGCCATCGACGTCATGCCGACCATCCTGAACTGGTACGGCCTGCCCATACCGCGCGCCTGCGACGGGAACTCCCTGCGCCCGTGGCTGCATGGGGAAACACCCACCGCGTGGCGCGACGCGGTACACTTCGAGTACGACCTGCGCGGCGGCTGGCCGCGCGCGGGGGTGCCGCCGCTGGGCCTGGGACTCGACGAGGCCTCGCTGGCGGTCACCCGCACCGCGGCGTGGAAATACGTCCACTTCGCCACCCTGCCGCCGGTCCTGTATGATTTGCGCGCCGACCCCGGTGAGATGCGCAACGTCGCGGGCGATCCCGCCTATGCGGGTCTGCTGGCGCACGCGGCGGGGCGGATGCTGTCATGGCGGCTGAAACATGCCGATCGGACGTTGACGCATCTCTGCGCCACGCCCAACGGTTTGGTCGACCGCACCGCGGCCGACTGATCAGCCGGCCAGGATCGTCGCGGCCGCGTCGGCGAACACCTGGCAGCCCAGCACCAAATCCTCGTCCGCCGTGTTCTCGGTGTAATGGTGGCTGATTCCGCCGATGCTGGGCACGAACATCATGCAGGACGGCACACGCTCCGCCAGGATTTGCGCGTCGTGACCGGCGCCGCTGGGCATGCGTTGATGGGCATTGCCCGCATGAACGGCGGCCGCGCTTTCCAGCGCATCCTGAAACCCAGCGTTCATGGCCTGAGGGGTGGAGCGTCCGCGATGCACGATGCTGACGCGGCACGGGCCTTCGTTCGCCTTGGCGATCAGTGACTCCAACTCCGCCGACAAGGTTTGCAGGATTTCGGGGCTGGTATCGCGGAACTGGAAGACCATTTCCGCCCCGCCCGGAACGATCGACGGCGCGCCGGGATCAAGGGTTATGTCGCCGGTGGTCCAGACCGTGCGCGGACCCGCGACCTCGGGGAAGCGATCGTAGATTGCGTTGGCGAAGCGCACCAGCGCGACGCCCGCATCCTTGCGGATCGCCATGCGCGTCGTTCCCGCGTGGTTTTGCACCCCGTCGAACTGGATGCGGAAGCGATGACTGCCGACGATGGCGGTCACCACGCCGATGCGCAGGCCTTTGTCCTCCAGCTCCGCGCCTTGCTCGATATGGGCTTCCATGTAGCCCATGGTCCGCGCGGGATCGATGGTCAGGCGTTCGCGGCCGGCGAATCCGGCTTTCTCCAACGCCACGCGCAGCGGCGTGCCGTCATCGCGGAATTTGCAGCCGTCGATTTCGGCTTCGGACAACAGGCCGCAATAGGATCGGCTGCCGATGAAGGACCCGAAATGACCTTCCTCGTCGGCCCAGGCGGCGACGTCGATCCCCTTCCCCAGGGCGCGGGCGACTTCCAGGCCGAAGATCACGCCCATCGCGCCATCCAGCCATCCCGCGTGGTTTTGGGTTTCCAGGTGACTGCCGAGAAGAAGTTTGGGGCCGGGGGTGGGGTCGAAGCCGTAGACGTTGCCGATGCCGTCGATTTCGGCGCGCAACCCGGCCGCTGTCAGGCGCGCGACCAGCCAGTGGCGGGATTCGATGTCCTGGGGAGAAAATGTGGGTCGATGCACGCCGGTGCGGTACTTGCCGATCTCCCGCAGTGCATAAAGGTCGGTTAGCAGCCTCTCGCCATCGATCGCCGGCATGGTCACGCTCCGCTTACTGTCCTTGTGCAGTGCAGCATGGGGATCGGGACTTTGTCCACAGACAATCGGCGGGTTTTGCCAAATCGGCGTTACGGCGCGAAAGTATGGGGACAAGCGACGCGGGCGGCATGCAATCGTCCCGCGCAACAGTCAAAAGGAACGCCCCGCTGTCACACTCGTTGTCGGACCAGGCCGAAGCAGTACTGGACCAGGCGCGCGCCCTGCTGCCGGCCCTGCGCGAACGCGAAGCCGCGACGGCGGAGGCGCGGTGTGTGCCGGATGCGACCGTCGCCGCCTTCCATGCCGCCGGCCTGCCGAACGTGTTGCAACCACGGCGCTTCGGCGGGCTGCAACTCGGCTTCGACGTTTTTTCCCGGATTGTGGAGACCCTGGCGGAAGGCTGCGCGGCCAGTGCCTGGGTCTATGCGGTGCTGGGCGAACACCAATGGATTCTCGGATGTTTCCCCGAACAGGCGCAGATCGATGTCTGGGGAGACAATCCGCGCGCCGTTGCCTCATCCTCCCTCGCCCCGCGCGAAACCGCCGTCCCCACGCTCGGCGGTTGGCGGCTGACCGGGCAGTTCCCGTTCTCCTCCGGCTGTCAGCACGCGCAATGGGCGATCATCGGCGCGCGGGCCGAGGACGCGGCCGGCAATCGGCCAACCCGCTATATGCTGGTCCCGATGCAGGAGATCGAGCAGGTCGACGACTGGCGCGTGCTGGGACTGCGCGGCACCGGCAGCCGATCGCTGCGGTTGCGCGATGTGTTCGTGCCCGCGCACCGGACCGTGCTGCTGCGCGACCTGCTCGACGGCACGACACCGGGAAGCGCGGTTCATCCCGATTACCCGTTGTTGCGCGCCCCGCGCGGCTTTCTCGTACCGTTCTCCCTTCCGCCCGTGGCGTTCTCTCTCGCGCGCCGAGGGCTGGATCAGGTGACGGAAGCGCTGCGGTCCCGCGTGTCGCGGGGCGTGCGGACGGTCGCGGACTCCGAGGTCACGCAGATGCGCCTGGGCGAGGCGTCCGCCGCGATCGATCTGGCGGTCCTGGTACTGCATACAAGGCGCGACCAAAGCATCGCGGCGCTGGCGGCTGGGCAGGCGATCGGTCCGCAGGACATCATGCGCAACCGACGCGATATCGCCTATGCCACCGATCAATTGCGGGTCGGTGTGCAGCAATTGATGGAATTGAACGGTGCCCGCACCGTCTACGACAACGATCCGTTGCAGGCCGTTCTGCGTGACGTGCTGACCATCGCCACCCATTCCGTGGTGCAATTGCAGCTTGCGATGGTTCCCTACGGGCGTTCTTTGCTGGGGCTGCCGCCCGCCGCCGGTGAAGCATGACCGCCCCCCTCCCAACCGAATTCTCCCTGATCGCTCGGCATTTTCGTCCGCTCGCCGGGCCGGGCGCGCTGGATTTGCGCGATGACGCCGCCCTGTTGCGCCCGCCGCCGGGGCGGGAACTGGTGCTGACCGTCGATGCGATGGTCGCCGGCGTGCATTTCCTGCCCGACGATCCGCCCGATCTGGTTGGGCGCAAGCTGCTGCGGGTCAACCTGTCGGACCTTGCCGCCAAGGGCGCGACGCCGCTGTGCTATCTGATGACGGTGTCCACCCCGCGCGGCACGCCTGACGATTGGTATGCCGGTTTCGCCGCCGGACTGGCACAGGACCAGGCGACTTACGGAGTGACCTTGCTGGGGGGCGATACGACCTCCACCCCCGGCCCGGTCTCGCTGTCGTTGACCATCATTGGGCATGTCGCGCCGGGTCAGGCCGTGCATCGCTTCGGCGCGCGCGCCGGGGACGATATCTACGTCACCGGCACGATCGGCGACGGCGCGCTGGGGCTGGCCGTGGCGCAAGGGCGACTGACCGACGGCACGGGCTACCTGCTGGACCGCTACAGGCTGCCGCGCCCACGAGTCGGGTTGGCGATCGCGGGGATCGCCACGGCAAGCATGGATGTCTCCGACGGGTTGGTGCAGGACCTCGGGCATATCTGCCGGACCAGCAATCTCGGCGCGACCTTGAACGCCGCATCCGTTCCCCTCTCCCCCGCCGCTCGGCGCGCCGGGCCGGACTGGTTGGTGACTTGCCTAACCGGCGGAGACGATTACGAGGTGTTGATGGCCGTGCCGCCGGAACGATCGGCGGCATTACACCAGGCAGCCGCCGCCATCGGCACCACCGTCACCCGCATCGGCAGCTTCCATGCCCAACCCCTTGGCGTATCGGTCAAAGGCGCGGACGGCGAACCCATGACAGTGCAAGCCGGCGGCTGGAGCCATTTTTAGGCATCCCCGGCGATCAGGAGGACCCCATGACAACAATCGTTTATGCCAGCGTCGGACCGAAACTGACCCGCTACGACATCGATGTCGAAGCGGCGACGCTGACGGCGCGTGAGTCCGTGGAAGTCGCGGCCAACGTGCAATATGTCTGGCCGCATGCGTCCCGACGCTTTCTGTATGTCGCCAGCAGCGACAGTGCCGCCGGGATGGGGCCGATCGGCACCAACCATTACGTCACCGCGTTTCGCATCGCGCCCGGCACCGGCGCATTGGAACAACACGGCGCGCCGATCAGGCTGCCGCATCGTCCCATTCACATGGCGACCGACGTGCCGTCGGAGCATGTTCTGGTCGCGTTCAACAATCCCGGCGGCATCAGGGTCTATCAAATCCTGCCCGATGGCACCCTGGGCTCGGAAGTGGCGCAGAGCGACGGGATCGATCCCGGGGTGTTTCCGCACCAGGTTCTGGCAACCCCGGATAATCGGCTGGTCCTGCTGATCGCGCGCGGGCACGACGCCAATACCGAACGCGGGGAAGTGCCCGGCGCGCTCAAGGTGTTCGATTACGCCGCCGGGATGCTGAGCAACGAGCAGTCGATCGAGCCGAACGGCGGATATGGATTCGGCCCGCGCCATCTCGATTTTCACCCGACCCGCCCGTGGATCTACGTCTCGCTCGAACGGCAGAACGAGGTCGCGATGTTCGAACGCGTGGGTGACGCTCTGGCCCCGATGCCGGCGTTCCGCGCCAACACGCTGGCCGATCCGGATAATCGACGCGGCCATCAATTGGTCGGCACCGTGCACGTGCATCCCAACGGACGCTTCGTCTACGTCGCGAACCGGGGCGGTTCATCGGCCTCCATGACGCCGGGCGCGGTGTTCGAGGCCGGGGAGAATTCCATCGCGGTCTTCGCCATCGACCCGACGACCGGGGAACCGACGCTGGTGCAGAACGCCCCGTCGCACGGGGTGCATCCCCGTACCTTCCACATCGACCCGACCGGGCGATTGATGGTCGTCGCGCATATCGCGGGGATGACGGTCCGTGACGGCGATACCGTCGCCTACGTCCCCGCGCGCCTGTCGCTGTTCCGCATCGGGGACGACGGTACGTTGAGCTTCGCGCGCGCTTACGACATCGATGTCGGCGACAAGCTGATGTGGTGGATGGGTATGGTGTCGGTGTAACGCGCGGGGCGTTACATCGGCGGGATCAGCCCGTCCTTACCCACCGACAGGCGGTCGGCGCTCAGCTTACCGTCGTCCGCCTGTATCGCGTTGGCGATCAAATGCGCGCCGGGAACCAGCAGCGCGCGCGATCCCGGCGCGTAGGTCACCACCGGCGTGTTCGGCGGTACGGCGATGGTCTTCTCGCCGCCGCCATAGGCCAGTTTCAGGATGCGACCGGCGGATACCGTCACTTCGCCGACCGTACCGTTGGTCATGGTGCTCTGCGGCTCCAGATCGAACGGGCGATGGCCGTCGCCGGTGCCGCGCATCGATTCCGGAAAGACGTGCACTTCCAGCGCGCGCAATGTGCCGTCGGGCTGCCCCATGGCGGCGGAACCGACGTAATCGCCGGGCTTGATCAGTTCCAACGCCAGCGGGACGACAGCCAGAACGGTGGCATTGGGCCGCAAGGTCAGCGTCAGTTTCTCCCCGCGCCGGGTCGTCAGCGACAGCACGTCACCGTCGATCGAGTCGATGGAGGCGCGAATGCGCACCGTGCGCGGTGCCTGAGCACGCGCGGGCGCGGTCAGCAGCAGCGCGGCGGCGCCGCCCAAGACAAGGCGACGGCTGATGAACCGGATCGACATGCGCACGACTCCCGTTGATGGGCGGATTGGCCACGACGACAAGACGCGCCGGTGCCCGGAATATTCCTGGATCAGCGAACGCCGCTGGGCCAGAGCACGACGCGCAGGGTCTGCAACAGGATGACGAAATCGAAAAGAATGGAGAAATTCTTAACGTAGTACAGATCGTAACTGAGCTTGGAGCGCGCGTCGTCGACCGATGCTCCATACGGGTAATTGATCTGTGCCCAGCCCGTCAGCCCTGCCTTCACCATGTGACGCTCGTTGAACAGCGGGATTTGTTCCGCCAGTTCGGCGATGAATACCGGGCGTTCGGGGCGAGGTCCGACGAAGGACATTTCGCCCTTCAGGATGTTCAGCAACTGCGGCAGTTCGTCGATGCGGGTGCGGCGCAGGAACAGACCGACCTTGGTGATACGGTTATCCTTGGCCGCCGCCCAGACGGCGCCCTGCGCCTCGGCGTCCACGCGCATGGTGCGCAGTTTCATGATCCAGAACACGCGGTTGTCCAGGGTCACGCGTTCCTGACGGTAGAAGATCGGTCCTTTCCCCTCCCACCGAATGGCGATCATGCCGCCGATCAACAGCGGCGCGGACAGCAGCAGCACCAGGGAACTGACGACGAGGTCGAACAAACGCTTCAGAAAGCGATCGATCATGCTGAAGGTGAACCCGTCGGAATAGACGAGCCAGCCGAGTTCCATGCGTTTCAGATCGACCCGGCGAATTTCGTTTTCGATGAAACTAAGGTACTGCACGACCGGGAAACCGGCCTTTTTGCAGTCGAGCAGGCGTTCCAGGTTCATGCCGCGCCGCTCATCCGGGGCGATGACAATCTGGTCGGGCCCTTCGGCCATGGCGAGTTTCAGCACGTCGAAGGTTTCGGCATGCACGATCCTGCCGGCGGGATCGGCGGCCAGCCGGGGGTCGATTTCGCCCAGCGACGCGTGATGCAGGAAGACGATGTCGTAGCTAAGGCTGGTGCCTTCCTTGGTGATCATGCGCAGCAGGTCCCAGGCCCGTTGGCCGGCACCGACGATCAGCAGGCGGCGCACCAGGACCCGGCGACTCAGCAGGACATTCAGGAACAGCCGACCGGCGAAGGCGCAGCCGGTGAAGGCCACGGTGGCGACGGCGAACAGGATCGCCTGATCGCGCCCGCCGGGTTGGGCAAATGTATCGGGCGCCAGAGCGGTCAGTGCCTGGCAGATCATGATCGACACCGCCGCGCCCATGCCCACCACAAGCGGGACTCGGCTCAGCGACTTCCCGGTTTCCATCAAGGCGTCGCGACGATACAGCCCCATCGCGAACAGCAGCAACAAATCGGCGGGCGGGTAGATCAGCGGGCGGATATCCAACGGATATGTCGTCAGCGCCGACAAATCGTAGCGGCTGGCCCAGAGCGCGACCGGCCAGACAAGCAGCGCGAGAATCGCATCGAGGATAAAAAGGGCCGTGCCGCTTGTGATCATCGCAATATGTCGCGCTTTTTGTAGCCGTTCGTACGGTTTAGCGCACCGACGGCGGCTTTCCAATTCCGCATGCGGACAAAATCCGCGTCGGATCAGACAATCGCCTCGCGCCCCATGTCCAGGAACTTTTGTCGACGCCGCAGCTTAAGCGCGGCGGGGTCGGACGTGCTGAGCAGCGCCAAGGTTTCCGCGATCGACGCGCCGACGGCGGCGACGGTGGCCGCCGGATCGCGCTGCGCCCCGCCCAGCGGTTCCGGGATGACGGTATCGATGATGCGCAACTTCTTCAGGTCGTCCGCGGTCAGACGCAGCGCTTCCGCCGCGGTGCTGGCCTGCGCCGCGTCGCGCCACAGAATCATCGCGCACCCTTCGGGGGAGATCACCGAATAGACCGCGTGTTCCAGCATCAAGGTCCGATCGCCCGCCGCCAGCGCGATCGCTCCGCCGGAGCCGCCCTCTCCGATAATCGTGGAAATCAGGGGCACCGGGGCTTCGAGGCAGGCTTCGATCGAACGGGCGATGGCTTCCGCCTGGCCGCGTGCCTCGGCGTCGATGCCGGGGAACGCGCCGGAGGTATCGACGAATGTCAGGATCGGCAGCCCGAAGCGTCCCGCGAGTTCGATCAGGCGGCGGGCCTTGCGGTAACCCTCGGGACGAGCCATGCCGAAGTTGTGTTTGACGCGGGATTCGGTATCGGCACCTTTTTCGGTGCCGAGGACGACCACAGAGCGGCCACGAAAGCGCCCCATGCCGCCCTGAATGGCGGCGTCGTCACCGAAGGCGCGATCCCCCGCGAGCGGCGTGAAATCGGTGATCAGCGAGGCGATGTAGTCCTTGGTCTTGGGACGGTCCGGATGGCGCGCGACCTGGGTTTTCTGCCACGGCGTCAGCTTGGCATAGGTTGCGCGCAACTGCCGATCGACCGCAATCGTCAGGCGCGCGACCTCCTCGGCGATGTTGACGCCCTCGGGCTCCGACATTCGTCGCAGTTCCTCGATCTTGCCTTCAAGTTCGGCGATCGGTTTTTCGAAGTCCAGGAAATGGCGCATGGGGCGGGGCGTTTACCATGAAGTGTCGCGACGGGAAATGTCGGTTTGGGAGGGGTCAGATCGCGCGGGCCAACGGGTGGTGCTGTTCGACCAGCCGGCGCAGGCGTTCGCCCATCACATGGGTATAAATCTGCGTTGTCGAAATGTCGGCGTGGCCAAGCAGCATTTGCAAACTGCGCAGGTCGGCGCCGTGGGCGAGCATGTGCGACGCGAAAGAATGCCGCAGCAAGTGCGGGGAAACGCGCGCCGGGTCAAGATTGGCCGCCAGCGCGACCTGTTTCAGCAGCAGGAAGAAGCTTTGCCGCGTCAATGGCGCCTTGGGGTCGCGCCCGGGAAACAGAAAGCGCGATTGCGTGTCCGTTGCCTCGATCAGGCGCATGGCGGCGGCCCGCGCGCGGTCGGACAGCGGCACCATGCGTTCCTTGCCGCCCTTGCCCTTGATCAGCAGCAACTGTGCATCGCCGCTCAGCGCCGCGCGCGGCAGGGCGAGAAGCTCCGACACCCGCATGCCGCTGGAATACAGGATTTCCAGCACCGCCATCGCCACCGCGCCGGTCCGCCCCGGTCGCTGTTCGGCGGCGGTGAGCAGGGCATCGACCTCCTGCTCCGTCAGGTATTTCGGCAAGGTGCCGGGCAGCGTCGGCGAATCGAGCAGGCTGGTGGGATCGTCGGCGCGCACGCCTTCGCGCAGCAGAAAGCGGTGGAACTGTCGCAGCGCGGAGAGCCGACGAGCGGCTGTGCGGGCTTTGAGACCGGCGGGCGCGTGGCCGGCCATGTAAAGGCGCAGCGTCTCGGCATCGGCCTGAGACGCCCCCTGCCCCCGAGTCGCGGCGAAGGCGGCGAAGTCGTCGAGGTCGCGTCGATAGGCCAACAGGGTATTGCGCGCGGCACCGCGTTCGGCGGCGATCATCTCCAAAAACGCCTCGGAATGGCGATCCATCAGCGTCCCTGAAAGCGATCGTTCGGCAGGGTTTTCTCGATCGCCGAGGATTTCGGGCTTGGCGGGAACACACCCAGCATGGCGACCCCGACAGCCAAAAGCAGCAGGATCGCGGCCAGTACGGCGAGGAAGATGCGGGTCATCGCGTGAAACGGCCTGTGGTTGCCCCGGCGGCGCGCCGCCGGCGGTTGGATGTTCGGCTTGCGCCGCCGATTGGGGCCACGCTTGCGCCGTGGCCTGACAGATATGGGGTGTGCTAGCCTCGCTGACCATGACACGCAACACCGCCCTGCGGGAGGGCCCAACTCTTCCCGAATCGCTCGCCGGCCGCAGCATCGTCCTGGTGGGACTGATGGGCGCCGGTAAGACCTCCATCGGTCGCCGCCTTGCCGCGCGCCTGGGTTTGCCGTTCCGCGACGCGGATGCGGAGATCGAACTGGCGGCGGGCTGCACGATCCCCGAACTGTTTGCCCGCTATGGCGAACCGGCGTTTCGCGACGGGGAACGGCGTGTGATCCGGCGGCTGCTGGCGGGCGATCCGATGGTGCTGGCCTTCGGCGGCGGCGCGTTCATGGACCCGGAGACTCGGGCCGCGACACGATCGGACGCGATCTCCGTCTGGCTGCGCTGCCCGCTGGCGACTTTGGTGCGCCGTGTCGCCGGTCGCGACAATCGCCCGCTGCTGGCGGGCGGCGATCAGGAAGCCACCCTGCGGCGGCTGATGGACGTGCGCCATCCGATCTACGCGGAAGCCGACCTCGTCGTCGATTGCGGAGAGGAACCGGCCGATTTCACGACCGGCCAGGTTCTGAACAAACTTCTGGAGTTCAAGCCCGCCCGCCGTTTGTCGGTCGTGCTGTCGACGACCAGCTACGATGTCGTGATCGGCGACAATCTGCTGGCCCGCGCGGGCGCGCTGCTGGCCCCGCGCCTGCCGCAAAAGCGCGCCGTGGTGGTCACCGACAAGGCGGTCGCGGCCTTGCATCTGCCGACGCTGATGGCCGGTTTGAAAGAAACCGCGTTCGACGCGAAATCGATCGTGATCGATGGCGGAGAGGCGTCGAAGACTCTCGATACCTATTTACAGGTGGTCGATGGCCTGTTGGAGGCCAAGGTAGAGCGTCGCACCGCCGTGATCGCGCTGGGCGGCGGCATTGTCGGCGATCTCGCGGGATTCGCGGCCGCGACCACGCTGCGCGGTCTGCCCTTTGTGCAAATCCCCACCACGCTGCTGTCGCAGGTCGACAGTTCGGTCGGCGGCAAGACGGGCGTGAACACGCGCCACGGCAAGAACCTGGTCGGCGCGTTCTACCAGCCCCGGATGGTGCTGGCCGATACCGCGACGTTGGCGACCCTGCCGATCCGGGAACTGCGCGCGGGCTATGCCGAAATCGCCAAGGCCGGGCTGATCGGCGATGCCGCGTTCTTCGATTGGTGCGAACAATACGGTGCGGCGGTGATCGGCGGCGATCGCGACGCGCAGGCGGAGGCGATCAAGCGGGCCTGCGCGTTCAAGGCCCAGGTCGTCGGCGATGACGAGCGGGAAGAAAAGCCGAACGACGGGCGCGCCCTGCTGAATCTGGGGCACACCTTCGGGCACGCGTTGGAGGCGGAGTACGGCTACGACGGCGGCCTGTTGCATGGCGAGGGTGTCGGTGTCGGCCTCGGTCTCGCCTTCAAGCTGTCCGCTCGTCTGGGGCATTGCACGCAGTCCGACGTCGATCGGGTCCTGTCGCATGTCGCCTCCGTCGGCATGGCGGCGGATCTCAGGATGCTGAACCGGCGCTTTTCCGCGGCCACGCTGATCGGGCATATGCGTCGCGACAAGAAGATGCGCGACGGCGCGCTGCATTTCGTGCTGGCGCGCGGTATCGGGCAGGCATTCACCTCGTCGGACGTGCCGGCGGACGCGGTGGTAGACTTGCTGCGCGACGAGGGGTGCGAGGCCTAGCTGCCTCCTCCCCCCGGCGCGTTTTCAGCATTCGGCTAACGCGGACGTCGCGGCGACGGGATCGGGCAGACACCGGGGGCGGGGTTGCCGTCCTCCACCAGGTCGACCGTCTCCTGATCCAGATCGGTCAGGAACGTCGCGTGGAAGCGATTGACCAGATTGCTCAACCCCACTGTCATGCAGATGTCCATGATCTGCGCGGTGGAGAAATGCGCGCTCAACGCCGCATAGGTCGCGTCGTCGATCGGTTCCAGTCGCGTCGACTTCTGCGCGTAGCGCACGATGGCGGTCTGGGCGGCGTCATAGACGCCCTCCGGCAGCGGATCGTCCACCAAATGCCGCATCTGATCTTCCGTTAACCCGAGGCTCCGACCGAGCACAGTATGGGTGGGAATTCAGTAGTAGCAGTTGTTGACGGCGGTCGCGGTCAGATACGCGAGTTCGCCGTGCGCGAGGTCCAGCGTGGTGTCGCCGCGATAAACCGTGGCGGCGAGTTGCGCGAAGGCCATGCCCGCGGCCGGGCGATTGGCCAAGGCGCGATAGATATTCACCAGCCGTCCGCGCGATTTTTGCGCGGCTTCCAGGAACGCCCTGGCATCGGCCGGTGTTGCGGGGTCGTCTTCCCGCAACAAGGGTATGCGCGACATCGTCTGCTCCTCAATCCATGGAAATCTTGGCTTCGACGATCAGCTTGCCGTTCAGAATCGTCTCCTGCTCCAACGACTTGCCCACTTCTTCCGGCGTTTGGATCGGGGTGGAGACGTTGATTTCGCGCATGCGGGCGATCATTTCCGGGGTTTTGGCGATCTCGACGATCTTCTTGTTCAGCGCCAGCACGATGTCGCGCGGCGTGCCGGTGGGGGCGGAGACGACGTACTGGATCGACACGTCGGAATCGGGATAGCCCTGCTCGGTCAGCGTCGCCACGTCGGGGAAGTCGGGGTGACGGGTCGGGTAGTTGATGTTCAGCAGCTTGAGCTTGCCGGAACGGACATGCGGGATGACGTTGATCTCGTTCATCATGTGAACGTGTCCGGACAGTAGATCGTTCATCGCGTCCGCGCTGCCGCGATAGGGCACGTGCAGGATGTCGACCCCGGCACGGGCCTTGAACATTTCCACCCGCATCTGCGAATAGGTGCCCAGGCCCGCCGAACCATAGGCGAGCTTGCCGGGGTTCTTCTTCGCGTAATCAACGAGTTCCTTGATATTGTTGATGCCCAGCGAAGACAGGATCACGAAACCGCAGACAAGATCGCCGACGCGCGCGACCGGCACGAAATCCTTGCGCGGGTCGTAGTTCAGCTTGCGCAGTTGCGGCAGCACCGTCAGCGTCGCGGCCGGGGTGAACAGGAACGTGTACCCGTCGGGCGTGGCGCGCGCGGCGGCTTCCGTCCCGATGGCGCCCGACGCGCCGCCCTTGTTGTCGATGACGAAGGGATGGCCGAACGCGAGTGTCAGCTTTTCGGACCATGGCCGAGCCATGACGTCGGTGGCGCCGCCGGGGGCGTATGGGACGATGAGTTTGACGGGCTTCGTCGGCCATGTCTGCGCCGACGCGGAACCGGCCATCGCGACGGCGAAGACACCGGCCAGAATGGCTCCGGCAACCCTGCAAAACTTACGCATTGTTAATCCCTCTCTGGACGGCATACGGGCCAGCCCTTAGTAGGGAGTGTTGCCGTTTCAAGTGATTTCGGCAAGCATCGCGCATTGAGACTCAAAGGGGGAAACATGGCCAGCGGCTCACCGCGGCCGGCATCCGGGGCGGGGCTTTTCAAAAGCCCCAAAGACGTATGGTCCGGCGTAATGTTTATCGCGATCGGCGCCCTCGGGCTTTGGATCGGCAGGGACTATCCGATGGGAAGCCCCGTGCGTCTGGGCACCGGCGTTTTCCCTCGGCTTCTGTGCTGGGGCCTGATCGTGATCGGCGCGATCGTGTTGGTTCAGGGTTTCATCGTTAAGGGTGAACCCGTCGGCAAGTGGGCCTGGCGCCCGATCATCCTCGTCAGCATCGCCGCGACGCTGTTCGCGCTGCTGATCGAACCGGCCGGCCTCGTCGTCAGCATGATCGTCCTGATGGGTATCGGTGCCCTCGCGGGCGACGATCACACCATCAAGGAATGGTCGATCTTCAGCGCCATCATGGTGGTGATCTCCGTCGCCATGTTCATCTGGGGTCTCGGCATGCCGATAAAGGTGTTCCCATGGAGCTGAATCATCTTTTCGAGAACCTCTCGCTCGGGTTCTCCGTCGCGCTGACGTTTCAAAACCTGTTCTGGTGCCTTGCCGGCGCGATCATCGGCACCGCCATCGGCGTGTTGCCGGGCGTCGGACCGGTCGCGACCATGGCTCTGCTGCTGCCTGTTACCTACTATCTGCCGCCCGAAGGCGCGCTGATCATGCTCGCCGGCATCTATTACGGCGCGCAGTACGGCGGTTCCACCACGGCCATTCTGGTGAACCTGCCGGGCGAAAGTTCCTCGGTCGTTACCTGTCTCGACGGGTATCAGATGGCGCGTCAGGGACGCGCCGGCGCTGCTCTGGCCATCGCCGCGATCGGCTCGTTCTTCGCGGGCTGCGTCGCGACTCTGCTGATCGCTGTCGCCGCGCCGCCGCTGACGCTGTTGGCGCAGCAGTTCGGTCCGGCGGATTACTGCTCGCTGATGGTGTTGGGTCTGGTGACCGCGGTGGTCATGGCGCATGGCTCCGTCATCAAGGCCATCGGCATGATCTTCCTCGGTCTGCTGCTCGGCATTGTCGGCACCGACGTGAACACCGGTAATCTGCGGTACGATTTCGGCATCGGCATCCTGTTCGACGGCATCAACTTCGTGCCGATCGCCATGGGCGTGTTCGGCATCAACGAAATCATGGCGAACCTGACCAACCCGGAACGCCGCGATCTCGTCAGCGCCAAGGTGACCGGCCTGATGCCGACGCGGAAGGACCTGACGGACGCAACCCCGGCCATCCTGCGCGGCACCGTCATCGGCAGCTTGTTGGGCGTTCTGCCCGGCGGCGGCGCGGTGCTGGCGTCCTTCGCATCCTACAGCATCGAGAAGCGAATCGCGAAAGACCCGAGCCGCTTCGGCAAGGGTGCGATCGAAGGCGTCGCCGGTCCTGAATCCGCCAACAACGCCGCCGCGCAGACCTCGTTCATTCCCATGCTGACCTTGGGCATTCCGTCCAACGCGGTCATGGCGATGATGGTCGGCGGCATGATGATCCACGGCATCATCCCCGGCCCGCAGGTCATGACGGAGCGTCCCGGCCTGTTCTGGGGCATGATCGTCAGCATGTGGGTCGGCAATTTGATGCTGATCTTCTTCAACCTGCCGCTGGTCGGCATGTGGGTGAAGATGCTGACGGTGCCGTACCGCCTGATGTCGATCGCGATCCTGTTCTTCTGCTGCATCGGCGTCTACACGCTGAACAACTCGGCGGACGAAGTGCTGCTGATCACGTTCTTCGGCGTCGTCGGCTACATCTTCGTCAAGCTCGACTGCGAAGCGGCGCCGATGCTGCTGGGCTTCATCCTGGGTCCGATGATGGAAACCTATCTGCGTCGCGCGATGCTGCTCTCGCGTGGCGATGCGATGGTGTTCCTGGAGCGCCCCTTGAGCCTCAGCTTCCTGATCGCGGCGGCCGTTCTGCTGGCGATCATCGCGCTGCCGAGCATTCGGAAGACGCGTGAGGTTGCGTTCGTCGAGTAGTCGGATCGGCGTCAGGCGGGTTCGCCCCGCCTGACCCGTTCGCGATGGAGATTATACAGGCCGGCGGCCGCGACAATCGCGGCGCCGGCCGCTGTCGTTATGGAGAGCAGTTCGCCGAACACCAGCCAACCGGCGACGCCGCCCCAGACCAGCATCGTGTATTCATAGGGTGCCAATGCGGAGACCGGGGCCAGACCGTAGGCCCGCGTATTGACGCAATGCGCGGCGCCGCTGGAAACACCCAGGAAGATCAGCGCCCACCAGGCCTCGGTCAGCAGCGGCCCGACAGGCGGATAATACACCAGCATCAGCGTACCGCTGCACAGATGGGCGATCATCAGCCAGAACGCCTGACACTCCGGCGTTTCGGTCACCGAGAGTTGCCGGGTCATGATGCGGGTCACCGCCATGGTGAATATGCCGACCAACAGCAGCAAGGTCGTCGGTGTCCACAGATCGCCATCGGGACGCAGCATCACCAACACGCCGGCAAAGCCGATCAGCGTGGACACCAGCCGCCGCCAACGAATGCGCTCCCCCAACATCGGCACCGCGAGCAGCGTCATCATCAATGGCGCGGTGAAGCCGATGGCGTAGGTATCGGCGAGTTGCATGTCGATCCAGGCGATGTACCAGGTCATCGACACGAAGGCGGATAACGTGCTGCGGATGGCGACCAGGTGCCAACGCACCGGCAGCAAGGCGCGCCAGCCGCCGAAGCCGGGCCCGGCGATCGCGACCGCCGCGACCGTGACGGCGCCGAACACGCCCCGCCACATCATCGCCACGGCGACTCCGACAAAGGGGATCGCCCATTTCGCGGCGACATCGCCCAACGTCCAGATCAGATAGGCCAGACAAGCAAGACCGATGCCGCGCACCGTATCCGAGGCGTTGTCCGTCAACGCCACGTTCCTGACAGCTCTCATGGTTCTCGGTCGTCCCCGTCGCCTTATGTCGGCCGTCTTGGGCCAGCGTAAGGCTTGCGACAAAGCAACCGCCAAGGCAACCGATCAGGGACTGGGTCAGGCGGCCGCGTATCGTCGCCGATACCAACCGCGCACCGGATAACAGTCTGCCACATCGCCATTGTCGGCGCGCCGAGATAGGCTTCCCCCCAGGCCAAATGCGTGGAGGCGCTGAGCGGGTCGGCAGTCGCGCCCAACAGACTCCGGCGTTACAGCCGCCGCGATCCGGAGACCGCCATGGAACCCGCCGAATACGCTCTGATGGATGCCGCCGAGGATCGGATGTGGTGGTACCGCGCGCTGCATCGCCGGTTGGACGATGCCCTCGACGGCATCGACGGACCGATTCTGGACGCGGGCTGCGGCACCGGCGGCTTCATGGCCGTCACCAGGCATCGCTCCTTCGTCGGGCTTGAATGGGCCGCCGACGCCGCCCGACGCGCGGCGGAGAAATCCGGCGCGCCGGTCGCGCGCGGCAGCGTCAATGCCCTGCCCTTCGCCGACCGCAGCTTCGCCGCCGTGGTGTCGGCGGATGTGCTGTGCCATGCCGCCGTCAACCCGAGCGCGGCGCTGAAGGAGTTCCGGCGCGTGCTGCGACCCGGCGGGCGGTTGGTCGTGAACATGCCCGCCTATGCCTGGATGCTGTCGGCCCACGATACGCGGGTGCGCAATGTCCGGCGGATGACCGCACGCGAAACCGCCGCGATGCTGACGGACGCGGGCTTTGCGCAGGCTCAGGCGCGCTACTGGAACGGGTTGCTGCTGCCCTTGATGATCGCGCAGCGGAAAATTCTGACTCGTGGCGATTCCGCGTCCGACGTTGCCCCGTTTCCGCCATGGCTGGATGCGATATTCCGTGGCATGACGCGGTTTGAACGCGCCCTGCCTTTCCCGATGCCGGCGGGCGGATCGGTTTTGGCGATCGCCGTAAAACCCGTCGCGGAGCAGCCATGAACGAGCCGACCGATCCCACCCCTCCTCCCCGCTCCGGCCTGTCTATCGTCGTGCCGGTCTATCGCGGCGCGGCCACCGTCGGCTTGCTGGTGGAGGCTCTGTCCGCCTTGCGTCCCGAAGGCGGGCTGGAAATCGTGCTGGTGAACGACGGCAGCCCCGACGATTCCGGCGATGTCTGCCGATCGCTGATCGAAACCGCGCGCGTCAAACTGATTTATATCGAGCATGCCCGGAACTACGGCGAGCATAACGCGGTCATGACCGGGCTGCGCCACACCACCGGCGCCTATGTCATCACCATGGACGACGACCTGCAAAACCCGCCGGAGGAAGTGCTGCGTCTCTACGATCACGCGCGTCTCGGCGGGTGGGATGTCGTTTATACCCGCTATGCGGTGAAGCAGCACGCGCCCTGGCGCAATCTGGGCAGCCGCTTCGCCAACAAGGTCGCCGATACGCTGCTGGACAAGCCCAAGGGCCTGTATCTGTCCTCCTTCCGCTGCATGTCCGACCTCGTCGTGCGATCGGTCACCCGCTACAGCGGCCCTTACCCCTATATCGACGGGTTGATCATGCAGATCACCCAGCGGATCGACAGTATCGAGGTGCGTCATCTGCCGCGCGCCGAGGGGCGTTCCAATTACACGCTGCGCCGTCTGGTGCGGCTGTGGCTGAACCTCGCCACCAGTTTCTCCCTGGCGCCGCTGCGCATGGCAATCTTCGCCGGCGCGGCGATGGCGAGCATCGGGACCATCGGCGCCGTGCTGACGATCCTGGAGGCATTGTGGATGCATAACACGCCGTCGGGCTGGGCATCGACGATGGTGGTGATCCTGCTCGTCTCCGGCGTGCAATCGATGATTCTCGGCGTTCTCGGCGAATATGTCGGGCGCACCTTCCTGTCGGCCAATGGGAAGCCGCAGGGGACCGTGCGCGAAATCCATCGCAATCGCCTGGAAGGCACCGGCTCGTGACCGTCTATTGGCTGTTTCTGGCGGTCGCGATCGGCACCAGCCTGTTTGGGCAGACCTTGTTGAAGGCCGGCGCGGGCGCGCCCAATTTCATCGCGCAAATTCTCGACATCCGCACCATCGCCGGTTTCTGCCTCTATGGCGGCGCGGCGGTGATGTACATCGTCGCGCTGCGTCGGATTCCGATGTCGGTCGCCCTGCCCTGCACCGCGATTTCCTACGTCGCGGCCGCGCTGATCGGCCACTTCGCCTTCGGCGAATCGCTTGGTGGCGCGCAGATCGCCGGCCTCGGCCTGATCTGCGCCGGTGTCGTGCTGCTGGCTTTCGCCTGACAAGGCGGCCGGGGCTTCTGGCCTGTCCTGAATCGTTCTGCCATAGTCCGCGACAGAGTCAGGGGATGGAGTGAACCGTGCCGGTCGAAAAGCAAGCATACCGTGAGGCGATGGCGCGCCTGGGCGCAGCCGTGAATGTGATCACCACCGACGGTCCCGGGGGCAAGGCCGGCTTTACCGCCTCCGCCGTCACCAGCGTAACCGACACGCCGCCGATTCTGCTGGTTTGCGCAAACCGCAAAAACGACTCCTATCCGGCCATGCGCGAAAACGCCGTGCTGTGCGTCAACACGCTGACGCCGTCGCAGGAAGACCTGTCGCCTCTGTTCGCCGGCATGACCGAGCATAAGGACGACACCCGCTTCGGCATGCACACCTGGCACACGCTGGAAACCGGCGCTCCCGTGCTCGACGAAGCGGTGGCGGCGTTCGATTGCCGGATCACCCAGGTCGTGGAGGTCGGCACCCACGACGTGTTCTTCTGCTCCGTCGAAGCGGTGCGGGTCGGTTCGCGCCACGAAGGGCTGATCTATTACGGGCGCACCTATCACAAGGTCGCGATGGACTGAGCCTCGGCTCAGTTCCCGCCCAGAACCTGCCGATACGGCGCGGGGGAGACCTGATAGGCGCCGTGATAGGGTTGATCGAGCGCCGCGATCAGACCAATCGTGATAACCGACGCGCTGGTCGACAGGATCAGCGCGACGGCTTGCGCCCGACGGCGTTCCAGGTGCACCGCCGCGACCGCCATCTGCGTCAGCACCGCAAGCAGTAACACCACCGACCAGCGTAGCGCGGATGTGTGCGACCCCATCAGCGACAGGCGTGTGGAGCGTGCGTCCGCGATCCGCCCGACAGCAGCCAACATCGCCGTTTGCACCCCCGGTTGCTCGGCGTATCCCGTCGCGACGGCGCGTGTCAGCGCCGAAAACCGCTCCGTCGTGATCGGCGCGCCGTTACCGGTGGCGCGCCGCGGCCAATCGTCCTCGATAACCGAACGCATATAGGCGCGCGCCGTCTCGGCGACGCCGCCGGGTTGCGATGGGGCGGGTCGCGACGCGGCGGGCACATCCAGCGCGATCAGCATCGATACGGCGTCGGCTTCCTGCTGGATCGCGCGCGCCGCCTGTCGGTTGGCGTCCCAGATGTCGGACGCAAGAAAGCCGGTCATCAGCCCCAACGGCAGCGCTGCGGAGACGAAGAACGGCGCGACGACGCCCTGAAAACCGGCAATCCAGACCTTCGCCGGCGAATGAAAAGTCATCCAGTTGATCAGCGCCCCCGTCAGTCCCAGGCCGCACCCCAGGCACGCGACGATCGCCCATTCCGGAAGGCCGAGCCAGAGGAGGATCATGGGTGGAGTCTTTCGATGGGAGGGGTGACTTATCGCAGCGACGGGGCGCGGTCGAGGTCGCGCGACACATACCGATGCAACCGATATACTGGACGGATACCAAGGTTTGAGCGCCATATGCGTTCAGTTACGGTACCAGAGCGAAGGAAGCCACGATGCCCGTTCGAACGATCAGGCTAAGCGTCTCGTTGTGCGTTGTCGCGGGACTCCTGAGCGGTTGCGCGCAAGGCCCTCTCTCGACACAGGAAGGCCGCCTGGGATCGGACGACGGCACCGATTCCTGCCGTCCGCAACTCGTGGCGCTGGATTCGACGGGCGATTACTTCGGCGCGCAAATCCTGGCCGGGGCGGGCCTGGGCGCGGTCGGCGGCGCGATGGTCGGCGGATTGATCGGCGGCGACTGGAAGGGCGCGCTGATCGGCGCGGCGGCGGGCGGCGCGCTGGGCGCGGCGGGCGGCTACTGGTCGGCGCTGCAACAGCAACGTCGCGATCAGGCCGGTCTGTTCAGCCAGGTGACCGACGATCTGACGCGGGAAAACGCCCAGATCGATCGCACCCAACTGGCGTTCGACCAACTGATGCAGTGCCGGTTCCGTCAGGCGCAGGCGATCAACGCCGACTATAAATCTCGCCGCATCACGCGCGACTACGCGCAGGCGGCGATGGACGCCGTCAACCGCCGCACGCGGGCGGAGTTGGACATGGCGCGCCGGATCAACGACCGCCTGAACAGCCGCGGCGAGGAATTCACCGTCGCCGCCGAAAACCTGACGCCCACGGCACCCGCGGCACCAGCGACCGTCGCGCCCGCCCGGGCGGTCGCCGCCAAACCGGTGACGCTGCGTCGACCGGTGCCGTTGAAGCTGACGCCCGACCCCGCCGCCCCGGATATCGGCCAATTGCAGGCGCGTCAGGTGGTCAACGCCACCCCCAGCCGATCCGGCTATGTCCTGGTCGAAACCGCGAAGGGGGAGCGCGGCTACGCGCCCGTCGCCGACGTTCAGGGTGCCCTTGCCCCTGCGGCACCCATCGCCACCGCGTCGGGCGATCCGCGCCAACTCGCGGGCAGCAATGCCGCCCGCCGCGACAGCTTCGCGCAAAGTGTCGCCGTGTCGGAAAAGGCAACCGCGTCCGGGTTTGAGCTGGCCGGATGATCTTCCGCCCGCCGCGGCCGACCGAGGTTGAGGCAAGCGCGCATGCCTGAAGACGTTCGCTCCGCGCTCGCGCTGCTGTGGCTGCTGTGTCTGCTGGCGACCGGTTCGGCGCGCGCGGGGGAGCCTCCGACCCAGCCGTTCCTGCGCATCGAGGCCGCCGGGCATACCAGCGCAGTGCCGCGTCTGGCGATCGACGCGACCGGGCGGCTGCTGGCGACCGCCGGTTATGACAAGACGATCCGGCTTTGGTCGCTGCCGGACGGCGCGCCCGTCGCCGTGCTGCGACCGCCCATCGGCGCGTTGCAGGAAGGCGAGATCAACGCCGTCGCCGTCAGCCCGGACGGGCGACGCGTGTTCGCCGCCGGCGCCACCGCCGGACAGTGGGACAACGCGTTCGCCATCTACATCTTCGATACCGAGCGCGCGACGCTGGTCAATCTGCTGGGCGGACTGCCGGCCCCGGTCAACGACCTGACCATCGCCCCCGACGGCGCGCAGGGCGGCGCGCGCTTTGCCGCGGGCCTTGCGCAGGGCGGCATCCGGGTCTGGAGCAGCACGACCGGCGCGCTGGCGTTCGAGGATCGAGCCTACACCGGTCCGGTACGCTCCGTCGTCCTGGACCGCGAAGGGCGCTTGTTCACCGCTGCCGCCGACGGGCGCGTGCGGGTCTACGATGCCGCCGGCAAGAAACTGGCCGACGCCGCGGCACCGTCGGGATCGCGCCCCTGGGGTCTGGCCGTGTCGCCCGACGGGGCGCTGCTGGCGGTCAGCCAGGAAACCGCCGACAAAACCGGTCGGATGCGGGTCGATGTGGTCTCCGCCCGCACCCTCGCGCCGGTCTTCACGCCGGACACCACGGGTTTGACCGGCGACGGGCTGCTGACCGTCGCCTGGGCCGCGGACGCGCGCGGCGGCGTTCAGCTGCTGGCCGGAGGCTACGCGCACGACGCCAGTTTTTATGTCATTCGCCGTTGGGGCGATTTCGGTCTGGGCGGATACACCGACCTCGCCGCCGCGCGCGATACGATCCGCCACATCGTGCCGCTGCCCGGCGGCGGCGCGGTCTATGCGACGGAAGACCCGGGATGGGGACGGATCGCCCCCGACGGGCGCATCGTCCGGCTGCCGACCCCGGTGCTGGCAGACCTGCGCCCGTCGCGCGAAAAGCGCCTGGCACTCTCGCCCGACGGCGATGTGGTCGAATTCGCCACCGCCGCCGGCGTGCAGCGTTTCGCCGCCCGCGACCGATCGCTGAACCCGATCACGACACAAGACACCGGGTTGATCGCGGCACGCACGGACTCCCCTGAACTGCGGCTGGTCGGATGGCGCGACAGTAACGCGCCGACCCTGAACGGTCGCCGACTGGCGCTGGAGCGTGACGAGATCGCCCGCGCGGTCGCCATCCTGCCGGATGGAAGCGGCGTGCTGCTTGGAACCGACACCCACCTGCGCGTTTACGATAAGGACGGGAAATCGCGCTGGGTCGTGGACACGCCGGCGGCGGTGCGCGCCGTCGTCGTCGCCGGGCGGGTCGCGGTGGCAACGCTGCTGGACGGGTCGGTGCGTTGGTTCGGCCTGGACGACGGCATCAAGGAGCGCGCCGCGCTGGTCGCCCATGCCGACGGCGTGCGCTGGGTCCTGTTCACGCCGGACGGTTTCTTCGATCACGCAGATCGCGGCGGCAACGAACTGGTGGGGGTCCATCTGAACGGCACCCGCAAGCAGCAACCGGAATGGATCAGCTTCAGCCAGGCCTATCGCGTTCTGTATGCGCCAACCCTTGTCCGCGCCCGCCTGCTGGGCCAACCGCCGCCGCCGGGGACGCGGCAAACCGACCTCGGCGACATCCGTTCTCGGCTGGCGCGCCAACCGACGGTGGAGATCAAGGACGCCTGCCTGCCGCAGGCCGATCTGTCCTGCCGCCCGCTGGCGTTGAAGCCGAACACGCCGATCGTCGTGCCCGCCGATGCCGCGAGTATTCGTCTCGGCGTCGTCGTCACCGAACGCGGTCTCGGCGTCGGTTCGCTCGATCTGTTCGTCAACGATCGCAACGCCGGGCGAAGCCCCGCCCCGGCCAATGGCGGTGCGCTGATCGTCGACGCGGCGCTGGATCAGGGCAGCAATGCCGTGCAGGCGCGGATTTACGATAAAAGCGGGGCGATTTTCACCCAGGCGACGCCGCTGCTGCTGACCCGCGCCGGGCCGGCCACGACGACGGGTCGCGGCCGGCTGTTCGCCCTGGTGATCGGCGTGGATCAGTTCACCGCGCCGTCGCTGACGTTGAAATATGCCGTGGCCGACGCCCGCGCCTTTGCCCAGGGCATCCGTCAGGGTGCCGCATCGGTCTATGGATCGGTGGACATCACGGTCCTGCTCGATAAACAGGCCACCCGCGCCGGCATCCTGTCGGCCTTCGATCTGCTGGCGCGCCAAATCCGCCCCAACGACACGTTCCTGTTCTACATCGCCACCCATGGCGTGCGCGACGAAGCCGCCGACCGCTTTCTGCTGATCCCGCAGGATGTCTCCAACGTCTCCTCCCTGCCCGCCCTGGCGCGCCAGTCGATCGACGAGGCCACGCTCGTCGCGGCGCTGTCGCGGATCGAGGCACGCGACGCGTTGCTGTTCCTCGACACCTGCCACGCCGCGCAGTTGACCACGGACACGCTGGCCAATGTCGGGCACGAGACCGGGCGCTATCTGCTCGCCGCCAGCAGTTCGGTGCAGGAAGCGCTGGACAGCTACGACAATCGTAACGGCGTGTTCCTGTTCGCGGTGCGAGAGGCGTTGGAGGGCCGAGCCGGGCGGGACGTCGACGGCAATCTGGGTGCCCTCGGTCTCGGCGAATACGTATCCCGCCGGGTCAGCGAACTCGCTCGGCAGAAAGGCCACGATCAGGATGCGGTCTTCCGCGCGGCGCAGCGCGACCTGCGGTCATTCCCGATTGTGAAGGTCGCGCCCTAACCCGCCGCCGCCACCGCGCGACCGTTAGACAAACGGAATATCCTGTCCAACCGTTCCACCCCGGTCAGCCGATGCGCGATCAGCACGACGGTGCGGCCTTCGGCAACCGTGTTCAACGTGGTCAGGAAGGCGCGTTCGGTATCCGCGTCCAGGCCCGCGCAGGGTTCGTCCAGGATCAGGATCGGCGCCTGAGTCAGCAGCGTCCGCGCCAGAGCCAGGCGGCGCGCCTGCCCGCCGGAAAACCTGGCACCGCCCTCCCCGACCCAGGTGTTCAACCCGTCGGGCAGTGCGCGCACCACCTCCGCGATACTCGCCGCCTCCAACGCCCCCCACAGCTCCGCCTCCGTCGCTTCGGGGCGCGCCAACAGCAGATTGGCGCGGATGGTATCGTCGAACAGATGGGTCGCCTGGCTCAGCCATCCGATCCGCGCGCGCGTGTCGGCGGCGGACAGGGTCGCGATATCGACCGCGGCGATGGAGATCGTGCCCTGTTCCGGCGCGGCGACCTTCAGCGCCAATGCGGCGAGCGAGGATTTGCCCGCGCCGGAGGGACCGAGCAACGCGATGCGCGCGCCCGGCGGGATATCCAGCGTCAGACCGTTGAAGACCAGCGGCCGTTCGGCCTGCCAGCGAAAGCGAACACCCTCGAACCGCAGCGCCGAACCGGCGGGAAGCGTCGCGGGCCGAACGGGATCGGGCACCGGGGTCGGCGCGTCGGCGGCTTCGAACACCCGACGCGCGGCGGCGGCGGCATGGCCGGCCAGTGCCCCGGCGCGGGACAATCCGCCCACGGCCTCAAACGCGGCCACGCTCAGAAAGGCCGCGATGACCGCGCCGCCGGGATTGGCGCCCGCGGCGATCAGGATCGCCAGCAGCGCGGCCTGCGCGCACAGCATCGACGCGGCCCCCGCCAGGGCGGAGCGTGACGCGACGGCGTGCTGCGCCGTCAGCAACGCGGCTTCACGCGTCTGAACCGCCGCGATCATCCTGCCCTCCGCGGCGAAGGCGCGAACCTCCCGCAGGCCGGTCAGCGCGTCGAGCGCGGCGACGCGCAGACCGCCGGTGGCCCGCGCCAGACGATCGCCGGCGGCGGCGGTCGCGCGGGCGGCGATCAGCGGCAGCAGAATGGCCGCCACGATGAGCAGCGCGCCGACGATCAGACCCAGGCCGATCGCGTTTACCATGATCAGGCCGATCACCGCCGGAAGCAGCAGCACGACGGTCGCCAGCGGGATCAGCACGCGAAGATAAAACCCGTCCAGCGCTTCGACATCCGCCACCAGGCGCGCCAGCAGATCGCCCGCCTTGCGAAACCCCAGGCCGCCGGCGGAGGAACCGGCGATGCGACGAAAGAACCAAACCCGCACATCGGACAGCGCGCGAAACATCGCGCCGTGCGTCACCAGGCGTTCGGCATAGCGCAAGCCGACCCGCGCGACGCCCAGGGCGCGCAGCATCGCGAACGGCGCCAACGCGCCGGCGACAATGGCGGAGGCCATCGCCAACCCGGTCACCGCCATCATCCCGATGCCCGCCGCCAGCGCCCCAAGCGCAATCAACAGCCCGGCGATCAGCCAGGCCGCGCGCGCGCGCCACAACCCGACGACACGAAACAGATCGCGGATCATGCCACACCTCTCGCCTGCAACGCGCGCCCGTCGCGTATGTCGAGCCGCCGTCCGGCGAAGCCATGCGCGGCAGCGGAATGGCTGGCCAGAATAACGGTGCGACCGATCGCGAGGCGGCGCAGACTGTCCAGCACCTCGGTTTCCGTCGCGGGGTCCAGATGGGCCGTCGGCTCGTCCAATAGCAGCAGCGGGGCGTTCTTCAGGTAGGCGCGCGCGATGGCCACGCGCTGCGCCTGCCCGCCGGACAGGCCGTAGCCGCCCTCCCCGACCTGCGTATCCAGACCGGCCGGCAGACTGTGGGTAAAGCGGGTGACGCGGGCGCTGTCGGCGGCGGCCTCGACTTCAAGGTCCGTCGCCTCCGGCCGAGCGAAGCGGATGTTGTCACGAATGGTGCCGGCAAACAGGACGGGTCGTTGGCCGATCCAGGCTGTCAGCCGCGACAGAGCCTGCGGCACCAGATCGGTGATGTCCGCCCCGTTGATCGTCACCTGACCGCTGTCGGGGCGCACAAACCCGAGCAGAATTTCAATCGCCGAGGATTTTCCCGCGCCGGACGGCCCGGCCAGGACCAGCGTTTCCCCCGCCGCGACCTTGAAGGTCAGCCCGTCCAACGCCGGACCGCGAGAGGCATCCCAGGTCAGGCGCACGTCGGTAAAGGCGACCGTGACGCCGCGCGCCTCCACCGTTCTGACCGTCAACGCGGGCGCGGGTTCGGGCATTGGCGGCACATCGGCCAGGGCCTCCGCCGCGCCGGTCGCGTGCAGCTTGTCCTGATAGGCGGCGGCAAAGCCGCGCAGCGGCGCGAAGAATTCCGGCGTCAACAGAAGCACGAACAGCGCCATCGCCGGTTGCGTCAAGGCACCATCGGCCAGCGCCGAACCGTAGCGGATCGCCAGCGTCACCAGCGCGACGGCGGCGGCAAGGTCGAGCGCGACGGACGACAGGAACGCGACCCGCAGCACGCGCATGGTGCGTTGGCGCAGGTCGTCGGCCGCGGCACCCAGCGCCAATGCCTCGGAGTCCGTGCGCCCCAGCAGGACCAGCGTGGCGATGCCGCGCATGCGGTCCAGGAAGCGCGCCTGTAAGCGAGCCATGGCATGGAACTGATCGCGCGCGGCGGCGGCGGCGCCGATGCCGGCGCAGGCCATGGCCACCGGCACCGCGAGGCCGCAACCCAGCAGCACCAGCGCGGCGATCCGATCGACCGCGCAGACCGCGATCAGCACCAGCAGCGGACCGATCACCGCAAGCGCCGCCGCCGGCAGCCAGCGCGCGAACAGCCCATCGAGCGCTTCGATCCGGTCGACGACGATGGCGGTCAGATCGCCGGTATGGCGCGCGCGCAGCATCGACGGCCCGGCATGCAACAAACGGGTGAACACATCGCTGCGCAAGCGCCGCCGAGCCGACGACCCCGCCTGAAACGCAGAGCGTTCGGCGAGCCACGACAGGACGACGCGACCCAGCCCGGCCAGGGCGAAACCGATCAGCGGTGCCGTCGGAGAGGGGGCGACGGTATCCGCCGATGCGCCGAGCGCGAGTGCCAGCACGGTCGCGGCACAGAAGGCCTGAGCGATGGCCAGCACGACACCGGCAACGCCGCAGATCAGGACGGGCCTGACCGGGCGCCAGCCGGTCTTTTGCTCGCGCCGAAGCCAGACTCGCGCGGCGGCGTTACGTTGATGAGATTCAGACATGCAACGCGGGATTAGCGCAGCATGGGCCGGATGCACAGGTGTCGCGTCGACTCCGCCGGCTGGTTGGGCCTAATCGTCCTTTTGAATGACGGCGCCGGCCGTCATGCCGCCGTCGACGGAGATCGTCTGGCCGTTGACGTAGCAGCCCGCCTGCGAGGCCAGGAAGACGACCACGCCCGCGACCTCGTCAGGCTCACCGATGCGCTGCATGGGGTTGTCGCGCGTGGTCTTGCGGTAGCGCACGGGGTCTTCCCACAGCGCGCGGGCAAAGTCGGTCCGCACCAGGCCGGGCGCGATGGCATTGCCGCGCACGTTCTTCGCGCCCCATTCCACGGCGATGTTACGGACCAGCCCGATATCGGCGGCCTTGGAGATGCCGTACAGCCCGATCGTCGCCGATCCGCGCAGCCCGCCGATGGAGGAGATGATAATGAACGAACCGCCGCCGCGTTCGGCCATCTTGCCGAGGGTCATGTTCGACAGCCAGAAGTTGGAGCGTACGTTGGCCCCCATCACACGCTCATACACCTCATCCGAGACAGCCGCCTGCGGGCCGATGAACGGGTTTACGGCCGCGTTCGACACGACGATGTCGATGCCGCCGCATTGCGCGATGGTCTGATCGACGAGGTTTTGCAGTTCTTCCTTGCGCGCGATGTGGCACTGGATGGCAATGGCCTTGCCGCCGGCATCACGGATGCTCTGCGCGACGGTCTCGCACACATCGCCCTTGCGGCTGGAGATGACGACCGTCGCGCCGTGTTCGGCCAGACGTCGGGCGGAGGCGAGGCCGATACCCTTGGTCGCGCCGGTGACGATGGCGACCTTACCGGTGAGATCGAACAGCGATGGCATGATTGGGGTTTCCTCGGCGTTTGCGTTGACGGGCAGTATGCGACGGCTCGCCCGAAGGTCAATCGCAGCGCCGAGGCAACCGCCTTTCCTGCGGGGAAAGGCGGCATCACCCCGGTTGTTGTTTATGCCGACAGAACGAACCCCTTGTAGTCCTGCGCCACGACCTCCGCGCAGATCTTCCGATAGCGGGCCATTCCGCCCGCGTAGGGCATGAATACGCGCGGCTTGCCGGGGACATTGGCCCCCAGATACCAGGAGTGCTTGGCCTGCGGCAGCAGGGTTGCGTTGGCGGCCTCGTTCACTTCCAGGACCCAGCGATCCGCCGCGTCGGCCAGCGGGGCAATGCGACGCAGGCCGTTCTTGCGCATGTGATCGATACAACCGGCGATCCATTCGGCGTGCTGTTCGATCGCCACCGGCATGTTGCACAACACAGAAGGGCTGCCCGGGCCGGTCATCGTGAACAGATTGGGGAAACCGACGACCTGCAGGCCGAGATAGGTCACCGGGCCGGCATGCCACGCGTCGCGCAGGTTCAGCCCGTTCTCTCCCTGGATATCCATCTTCAGCAGCGGGCCGGTCATCGCGTCGAAGCCGGTGGCGAAGACGATGATGTCGAGGTCGAAGGACTCGTTCCCGGTTTCGATGCCGTTCGGCGTGATGCGCGCGATCGGATCGGCGCGCACATCGACCAGCGAGACGTTGTCGCGGTTATAGGTTTCGAAATAGCCGGTATCGATCGGCGGACGCTTTGCGGCGAAGGGGTGATCGATGTCCGACAGCTTCGCCGCCGTCGCCGGGTCCTTGACGATCTGGCGAATCTTGTCGCGGATGAACTCCGCCGCCGTGTCGTTCGCGGCCTTGTTGGTCACCAAATCTTGATATGTCGCGCGGAATTGAAGCCCGCCCTTTTCCCAGGCCGCCTCGTAGAGCGCCTTGCGCTCCTCGGGCGTGGAATCCAGTGCCAGACGTTCCGAAATCCGGAACGGGTGGCCGTTCGGGGTCGAATGCATGACGTCGCGAATTTCGGGGAAGTGGGTTTTGACGTATTGCTTGAACTCTTCCGTCAGCGGCGCATTGCGCGCGGGCATGGAATAATTCGCGGTGCGCTGGAACACCGTCAGGTGCTTCGCGGTTTCGGCGATGACCGGGGTGGCCTGGATGCCGGTCGATCCGGTGCCCACCAAGCCCACCCGCTTGCCGGTGAAATCCACGCCTTCGTGCGGCCATTGGCCGGTGTGGTACCATTGGCCGGCGAAGCTATCGAGGCCGGGGATATTCGGGATGTTCGCCGCGGACAGGCAGCCGACGGCGGTGATCAGGAAGGTCGCGGTCAGCGATTCCCCCGCTTCCGTCGTGACGCGCCACAGATTGCCCTCGGCATCGTAGCGCGCGCCGACGACGCGCGTGTTGAACTGGATGTCGCGCTTCAGGTCGAACTTGTCGGCGACGAAATTCAGATAGCGCATGATTTCCGGCTGTTCCGGATAGCGTTCCGACCAGGTCCATTCCTTAAGCAGGTCGTCGGAGAAGTAATAGGAATAGGAGTGGCTTTCGGAATCGCAGCGCGCGCCGGGATAGCGGTTCCAGTACCAGGTGCCGCCCACACCGTCCCCGGCTTCGAGCACGCGGACGTTCAGCCCCAGACGATCGCGCAGACAGATCAGTTGGTACATGCCGGCGAAACCGGCCCCGATGACCAGCGCATCGAAATGGCCGGTTGCGTTGGTGTTGGAGGTTGCGATGTTATGGTCGGGCATGGGGACTGAAACGCTCCGCTAAGGCTGCACTGTCAGGCACATCTGTGCTGCGCATGCAGCATAACCCTTGGCCGGGTTGGATGGCCAGATCGGGCGGCGTTTTCAACGCGGGCCGCGACGTGAATGGGTGGTGGGGACGGGCCGCACTCTATGATGTAAAAAACATCAATATCCATGGTATTGACGGTAATTCATCTGACTCCTAACCTCCCCGGACCACACAGCCAAGGCCCAGCATGATCACCGCCGCCCAAATGCGCGCCGCCCGCGCCCTGCTCGGCATCGATCAGCGCCAACTCGCCACGCTGTCCGGCGTCTCTCTGCCAACCATCCAACGCATGGAAGCCAGCGAATACACCGTGCGCGGCGTCATCGAGACGCTGACCCGCGTTGTGGAGGCACTGGATAAGGCCGGAGTCGAACTGATCGGCGACAACGCGCGCAGCACGGGCGACGGGCGCGGCGTGCGCTTCAAGGAGGCCGGCCCGCGCCCCGGCAGTTAACAGCCCCTCATATCCCCATGCGACGCCGCCCCACGGAAAGGCAATCCGCCATGGCTACACCGACCCGGGAACCAAGCTTCGTCGAACTCTACACGCCGAAACTGATCACTGTCTGGCGAGAGGGCTACGGGTTATCCGCGCTGCGTGCCGATTCAATCGCAGGCCTGACCGTCGCCATCGTTGCCTTGCCGCTGTCCATGGCGATTGCCATCGCATCGGGCGTATCGCCCGCCAGTGGGTTGTTCACCGCCATCGTCGGCGGCTTCCTCGTCTCCGCCCTGGGCGGCAGCCGGTTTCAGATCGGTGGGCCGGCGGGGGCCTTCATCGTTCTGGTTTCGGCGACGGTGGACGCGCATGGCGTCGACGGGCTGATCCTGGCCACGCTGATGTCCGGGGTCATCATCCTCGCGGTCGGCTATCTGCGGCTGGGGGCCTTCATCAAGTACATCCCCTACCCCGTCACGGTCGGCTTTACCTCCGGCATTGCCGTCATCATCTTCTCCAGTCAAATCAAAGAGCTGTTCGGCCTGACCTTGCCGGGGAAAGAGCCGGGGCCGATCGTGGCGAAGCTCGACATGCTGGTTCACGCGCTGCCCAGCGTGAACATCGCCGCAATGGCGATCGCCGCGTTGGCCATCGCGGTCATCCTGCTGACCCGGCGGTTTCGCCCGCACTGGCCGGGCATGCTGATCGCGGTGGCGCTGGCGGCCGGTATTGCCTGGCTGCTCAAACTACCGATTGAAACGGTCGGCACGCGGTTCGGCGGTATCCCAAACGCTTTGCCCGCGCCGCATTTACCCCCGCTTTCGCTCGACAAACTCACCGCCGTCCTCCCCGCCGCCTTGTCCTTCGCGCTGCTCGGCTCCATCGAAAGCCTGCTGTCCGCCGTCGTCGCCGACAGCATGTCCGGGCGAAGACACCGGTCCAACTGCGAACTGGTGGCGCAGGGCTTCGCGAACATCGCCTCGGCCTTGTTCGGCGGCTTCTGTGTGACCGGCACGATCGCGCGCACCGCCACCAATGTCCGCGCCGGGGCACGCGGGCCGGTGTCGGGCATGCTGCACGCCGTGTTCCTGCTGGGCTTCATGCTGCTCGCGGCCCCGCTGGCGAGCTATATCCCGCTCGCCGCCCTGGCCGGGGTGCTGGCCGTCGTGTCGTGGAACATGGCGGAAAAGCACGAGTTCATGGTGCTGCTGCGCGCCTCCCGCGGAGACGCCGCTGTGCTGCTGTCGACGTTTCTGCTGGTCGTCTTCCGCGACCTGACGGAAGGCATCGTGGTCGGCTTCGGGATCGGCGTGCTGCTGTTCCTGCATCGCATGGCGCAGTCGGTCGAAATTGCCAACGCCCGATCCGTCACCGAAACCGAGGATGTGGCCGACGACGTTCGCCCCGGTGGGCGGACGGCCTACGATCCCGCCATGGCGACGGACCCCGATATTGTCGTTTATCGTATTTCCGGGGCGTTCTTCTTTGGCGCCGCGGCCAGTGTCGGCGCGGCCTTGGACAATATCGGCGAAAAGCCGCGTGCCTATGTGATCGATTTCTCCGCCGTGCCGTTTCTGGACTCAACCGCCGCCGCCACGCTGGCCGGCTTTGCCCGCAAGGTCGAACGGCGCGGCGCCACGATCTGGCTGGTGGGCGCGTTGCCGGCGATCCGCCAGGTGCTGCTTGCCCACGACGTCGCCCCGCCGGCGGTGACCTTCAGCGACAGCCTGGAGGCCGCCATCGCGGCGGCCCAGCTACGGTTGGATGCAGGTTGATTACGCCGTTTTGCGCAGAACGCAGGTGATGTGATTGACGAACAACTCCCGCAGGATCGGGATACCGCTGACCGGCAGGTTCCGAACCGTTCTGTACTCAACGTGTTCGACTTCCAGGCCGCTGCGCGCGATCAATCCATCGAACATGGCGACGGTCATTTTCGGCGGACCGTATTCCATGTTCATGTGACCGTCGGCTCGGTACAGCATCCGCACGCGATGCACCGTCCGCTCCGAAAACAGGATATTCACCCAGGGGCAGGACGTGAAAAAATGCATGTGCGCGCCATAGGGCGCGAACCACGGCGGGCCGAACGTAATCAGGATGCGTCCGCCAATCCTGACGGCGTCGCCAAGCTCCCGCAGGTTGCTTGCCGGCTCGGGAAAATGCTCGAACGCGTTCAGCGAAATCGCGACATCGAACGCTTCGGAAATGGACTGGGAAAAGGCGACGTTCGGAACCGAACCCGCCATCCGACGAGCATTGTCCAGGCGTGATTCCTGGAGATCGACACCGACGACGTGGGACGCACCCGCCTTGGCCATCGCGATTGCCTGGAAGCCGTCGCCGCACCCATAGTCCAGCACGCGTTGCCCGGCGATCAGCGCGTCAAAGTCGGGGTACTCCCGGCGCAGGGTCGACAAAGCGTTGGCATCGTCCCACTGACCGCTGACACCTTCTTCGTAAGCGCCCCGAAACACCGTCGCGGGATCTTTCGACAGCCACAGCAGAAGTCGTTCCGACAGATTAAAAGTCCCAACGAGTGCGCGCGCTTTATCCGGGTCCCAGCTGTCCATTCCATCCCCACGAACGACCGCGCGTTCGACGCGCCGCACGGTAGGGCCGTCCTGGGGAAGTCGCAATCATTATAACGGAACCGGAACGCACCGCTCGGCGCGTTCCGGACACGACAAATCAGCCCAGCGGCACAATCAGCGCATCGACCGCCGTGATGCGATTGCCGGCGCAGATCAGCGGATTGACGTCGAGTTCCGCCACGCTGTCACGATGATCCGCGGCAAAGCGCGACACGCGGCTGATCACATCGGCGAGCTTGTCGATGTTCACCGCTTCCATCCCACGGAACCCTTCCAGCAGCTTGACGCCCTTCAGGCCGCGCAGCATCCCGACCGCCTCCGACGGTGTGACCGGCGCGGGCGACAGGGCGGTGTCCTTCAACACCTCCACCAAAATCCCGCCCAGGCCAACCACGATCAGCGGCCCGAACAGCGGATCGTTCCGCACACCGACCACGATCTCCACGCCCTGCGGCACCATCGGCTGCACCAGAACGCCGTTGATGCGCGGCGGCGGAGACACCTTGGCGGCGTTCGCCATGACGGCCTCGTACCCCGCGCGCACTTCCTCGACGGTGCGCAGATTCAGGCGAATGACCCCGGCCTCTGTCTTGTGCGGCAGATCGGGGGATTCGACCTTCAACACCACGGGCAGACCCAGCTTGGTTGCCGCAGCGGCGGCGGCATCGGCGGAGTCCACCAGGGTTTCCCCAACCACCGGCACGCCGTACAGCGCCAGGACGTCCTTCGCCTCGCGCTCCGTCAGGGTCTGTTTGCCCGACGCCGCGATCAGCCGCGCGGCTTCGGCCCGCACCGCCGGGTCGGACGGCGGCAGAACCTGCGGCCCCGCCGAACGCTTGTCGGCCCGCCAGTTCCAGGCGGCCAGTGCCGCGAAACACGCGTTCATGGACCGGAACAGCGCGACGCGTTCCGACTGGTTGGCATCGACAACGCCCGGGCCTTCCTGCCACTCGGTCTGCCACACCACGCACGACATTTTGCCGTGCTTCACCGCCAGATCGCTGTAAACCAGCGGCCGCTTCGCCGACGGGACGGAGCCATAGGTCATGGGGGAGACCAGGACCCCGTACTGCGGATCGCTCAGCAACGCGCCGGCGCAGATGCCCAGCGATTCAGGATCGGACAGCACCTGCGCGGTCACGTCGCAGGGATTGCGCGACGATCCGAACTCCGGAATGCGCGACTCCAGGATTTCGCGCACGGAATCGGTCGGCTGCGGCATCGGCACGCCATGCTGTTCGGCGCGATCCGCCGCCATGATCGCCGCACCGCCGGATGCCGCGACAATCGCCACGCCCGCGGCCTTCGGCGCGGTCGGCGCCTTGGCGAAGAACGCCGCCGTCTCCAACAGCGCCTCAAAATCATCCACCACCACCGCACCCGCTCGGCGGAACACCGCGCGGTAGGAGTCGTGGGACCCGGCGAGCGAACCGGTATGCGACATCGCCGCCTGCGCGCCCTGCTCCCCGGTCGCCATCTTGAAGATCACCAGCGGCTTGTTCGCGCGCCACGCATTCTCCGCCGCCAGCAGCAGGCGTTCCGGGGTCGACATACCCTCGAACACGCAGGCGATCGACGCGCAGGTGGGATCGTCCACCAGGTAGTTCACGTAATCCGCCATATCGACATCGCAGGAATTGCCCGACGTCATGACGTGGCTGACGGAATGACCGCGCACCACGCCCTGCGCCAGCGCCATGCCCAACGCGCCCGACTGGGAGATGATGCCGATCGCGCGTTCCGACGGTTTCGGAATCGGCGTGATGTCCATGAAGGTGATGCGGCTGTCGAGCGTCGCGTTCACCACGCCGATGCAGTTCGGCCCGACGATACGCAGACCGGTTTCGCGTGCGATCGCGGCCAGTCGTTGCTGCTGCGCGATGCGATCTTCCTTGCCGGTTTCCGAGTAACCCGACGCAAAGATGATGGCCCCGCCGACTCCGGCCTTGGCGCAATCCAGCACGATTTCCTCAACCGCCTCACGCGCCGCGGTAATCACCGCGCAGTCCACGACCTCCGGCAGATCGCGCACATTGGCGTAGCAGGTCTGCCCATTGATGGTCGGATAGCGCCCGTTCACGGGATACGATCGACCCGCATAGTGCTGCATGTTGAACATCACCCGCTCTCCGAAAGAGCCGGCGCGGGTGGAAGCACCGATGACGGCGATGCTTTGCGGATGCAGCAGCCGCGTAAGTTCCTGCCGGCTGTAGACGCCGGTGCGCTTGATTTCCATTGGATCGATCCGTTCGACGTTCCCTGTCGCCACCATACAAGCCGCCCAGTGGGCGGCAAGATCGGCGCGACAGGAAAGGCCTATTTGATCAGACCGGCACCACGCGGCAGCATCAGCGACAGCTCGGGAATACAGATAATCAGCATCAAACCGACCAGCAGCGCGATCATGTACGGCCAGTAGGTTTTCGCGTGCTGCCAGACAGAGACTTCCGCGAATCGCAGCGCCATCAGCAGCCCAACGCCCAGCGGCGGCGTGAACAGGCCGATGCCGACGGCGGCGGTCTGCACGATGTCGAAATGCACGGGATGAATGCCGATCTTCATCGCGATCGGGAAGACGACGGGGATCAGGACCACGGCCGCCGGCAGGCCTTCCAGGATCATGCCGAAGACCAGGGTCAGCATCGCGACGGCGGTCAGGAACAGCCATTGATGCCCGGTCAGCGGCCCCAGCGCCCAGCCCAGGAACTCCGGCATGCCCGACAGCCCCATCAGGTACTGGAAGATGCTGGCGACGGCGAGCAGATAGACCACGACGCCGGTCATCACACCGGCCTCGTACGCCAGTCCGAAGACCTGCATCCAGGTCACGCTGCGATAGTAGAACTTCGCCGCCAGCAGGGCATACAACGCCACGATGGCACCGGCTTCCGTCGCCGTGAACGCGCCCATGTAGAAGCCGCCCAGGATCACCACCGGAATGACCATCGGCACGGCGGCGTTCTTCGCGGCCGTCGCCAGGCGCGCGAAACTGGTCGCCGTATCTTTCGGCCAGTGCATGACATGGGCCTGGATGAACACCAGCACGCACAGGCAGCCACCGACCACGGCGGCCGGAATGAACCCGGCCAGAAACAGTGCCACGGCGGATTGGTTGGTCACCGCCGCGATCACGATCATGAAGATCGCCGGCGGAACCAGCATCCCCATCGCGGTGCCGGCCGCGATCAACGATGCCGCGTCCTCTGCCCGGTAACCCGCGCGCTTCAACGGCGGCACCAGGGCGGACCCAAGGGCGGAGACCTCCGCCATTTTCGACCCGCAAATGTCGGAGAAGAAATACGACACCACGATCACCGACATGCCGAGACCGCCGCGCAGCCAGCCGACCATGGCGCGGGCGAGTTCCACCAGCGATGTGGACATACCGGCGCGTTCCATCAGCGCGCCCGCAAAGACGAAGGACGGGATGGCGAGCAACACCCAGGATTGCGATGCCGCGATCATGGTGGAGCCAAGCTGTTGCAGCGGAAAGCCGCCCAACAGCAATCCGACGACTCCGGCGACGCCCAGCGCGAAAACGATCGGCATCGACAGAAGCAGAAGCAGCACGAAGACCGCGAGGGTAGCGAGCAGGATCACGGTGCTATTCCCTTACGTCGTGGGCATCGTGCTGGGTCACCGGACCCAGCATCGCTTCCACCGCATAGATCGCCATCAGGACGCCGCCGATCACCGCCGGGATGTACAGCCACGCCAGGCTGAACTCCAACGCCGGAGAACTCAGCCCGGCGTTGAGCCGAGCGAGTTTGACGCCGAGGACCGCGACGAGGAGGGCGAAGCCGATGATCAAGGCGTGGTTGAAGACATGGATCACGCGTTGCGCCTTCGGCGACAGCCGGTGCATGAACACGCTCAACGCGAAGTGACTATGCTCCCGCACCGCGATGGCCGCCCCGATCAGCGTGATCCAGGCCAATGCCGCTTCGCCGACTTCCTCGACCCAGAAGAAATTGACGGGATCGATATCCATCCAGTCGGTAATGGGCAGCAGGACGTAGCGAGCGAGCACGCCGAAGAGCATCGTCGCGATCGCGAAGAGCACGAGACCGCCGACGAGGATTTTCGGGACCGCGTTGGCGGCCCCGATCGCGGGATGGGACATGGTTGGATCAGACCTTGGACGCGACAATCAGATCCCACAGCTCGCTGTAGTTCTTCTGGTAGTTCGGCCAGACTTTCTCCCGCGCCAGCTTTTCGAACGGTTCGCGGTTCGGGACGTTGACCGTCATGCCGCGCGATTCCAGCAGTTCCTTGGCGGATTTTTCCGAATCGATACTTTCCGTCGCGCCGCGCACCTGGGCCTGCGCCTCGCGCCCGGTATCAAGGATCAGCTTCTGCTGTTCCGGCGTCAGGCTGTTGAAGATGCCCAAATTCATCGCGACGCAGGTGGAGCCATAGTTATGCGCGGTCATCGAGTAGTATTTCGACACCTCGTAGGCCTTCAGCGGCACCATGTTCACCACCGGCAGATCGGCGCCGTCGATCACGCCTTGCTGCGCCGCCGTGATGACTTCCGCCCAGCCGAGGGGAACCGCAACAGCGCCGATCCCGTTGACGGTATCGGTGAACACCTTTGACGGCTGGGTGCGCATCTTCAGGCCGCGCAGGTCGCGCGGTTCGTTGATCGGGCGTTTGGAATTCCAGAAATGACGGAAGCCGTAGTCGAAATAATAGGCGACCTTGACGCCGTATTTCTCCTGAAAAATCTTGTCGAGCTTGTCGCCGACCGAGCCGTTCAGCAGCCCATAGGCCTGTTGATAGGAACTGATCAGGTACGGAACAAGAAACACACCCATTTCCGGAAAGATCGTCGCCGCCGCGCCCGCCGGCGTGCCCATGAAGATGTTGCCGGACTTCACGGCGTTCAGGATATCGATTTCCTTGGTCATCAGCGTCGCGCCGTGGAATTCGACCTGCAACGCCCCGTTGGTGCGCGCTGTCACCGTCTTGGCGAACCAGTCCAACGCCACCGCGCCCGATTCCGGGACCGGCGCGATATGCGCGATCACCAGTTTTTTCGGCTGCGCCTGCGCGAAGGCCGGCGCCTTGCCGGTCGCGAGAATACCGGCCAAACCGGCGGCTGCCTTGACGAGCGTGCGGCGGGTTGTCGGCACGATGATGCGTGGAATGCCGGTTTGCATGGCAGGTTTCCTCCCGAAAGCGATGCGGTTTCTTGCCGAGGCTTGTAGAGCAATGGCACGCTGTGGCCAACCACGGTTAAGGGAGCACATTCATGTCCGGTATCATTCAGCATAATTCTCAGGCGGGGCACTCGCTGTGGGGACCGACGGACCAGTTGGGGTCGGGTAACCTTCTGACGGCGGAAAAGCGGCTCGCCGCGCTGGCGCAGGTCAAGCACGGCCGCGTCTACGACGTCAGCCACGAAATCCACATGGGCGCGCCCTATATGGCACCGAACCAGACGCCCTATCTGATGTCGATCTGGTCGTCCTGGAAGGACAGCGTCAAGCGCCGCCGCAAGATGGGTATGCGCAACGACGCCGGCTCAAACCTCGAGCGTATCGAAATGACCACCCACGTCGGCACGCATATCGACGCGCTCGGCCATTTCTCCTCCGGCGACATGCTGTTCAACGGCTTCTGCGCCCCGGACGTCGTCACCGACTGGGGTCTCGACAAGCTCGGCATTGAAAACGCACCCCCCATCGTCACCCGCGGACTGGTCTTCGACGTCGCCGGTCTGGATGGCGGAGAGCACCTGAACCCCGGCCGCGTGATCACGCCGGACGACCTGGCCCGCGCCGCGCATGCCGGCGGCTTCAAGGTGGAGCCGGGCGACGTCGCGCTGATCCGCACGGGTTGGGGCCGCTATTTCGCCGTCGACAACACGAAATACCTGTCGGGCGAACCGGGCATCGATGTGCCCGGCGCGAAATGGCTGATCGATCAGGGCATCGCCGCGATCGGCGTGGACAACATGGCGGTGGAAGTTCTGCCGAACCCCGATCACGGGCTGGGCCTGCCGGTACACCAATACGCGCTGTCGCAATGCGGCGTTTATTTGATCGAAAATCTGGCGCTGGAAGAACTGGCGCGCGACCGTATTTCGACCGTGTGCTTCATTCTTTTGGCGACGAAGTTTAAGGGCGCCACCGGCTCTCCGGTGCGCCCCATCGCCATGGTGTGACGCTCAGGATTTGCCGCCAAGGCCGGCGGCGTAAACCTCCGGCTTGAACCCGACGATCAGCGCCTCGCCCGTATCCAGGACGGGGCGCTTGATCATCGAGGGCGACGCCAGCATCAACGCGATCGCCTTCGCTTCGGTCAGATCGGCGCGATCCGCTTCCGGCAGCTTGCGAAACGTCGTGCCCGCGCGGTTCAGCAGCAACTCCCAGCCAACCCGACGCGACCAATCCTCCAGCACCGCACGGTCAATGCCCGTGACCTTGTAGTCGTGAAAGTCGTGGGCAACGCCATGGGTACTCAGCCAGTCCCGCGCCTTTTTCATGGTGTCGCAGGCCTTGATGCCGTGGATGACGATCGGTTTGGTCATGGCAAATCTCCGTGCCGAAAGGGATTCTGAATAACGTCTTACCGTGTCGCCGAGATTGTGCGGGACGCCAAATTCCACTACCCAACCCCGCGACAAAACGGCGGCAAGCTCATCGCGCGTTCCGCCCGCCGACGGAAGGGATTGCATTTCATCATGTTCTACGAACCTCGCTCCGGCCACGGCCTGCCCCACGACCCGTTCAAGGCGATTATCGCGCCGCGACCGATCGGCTGGATTTCAACCGTCGATGCCCAGGGGCGTCCCAATCTCGCGCCCTATAGTTTCTTCAACGCCGTGCATTCCAACCCGCCGATGCTGGCGTTTACCAGCGAGTCGATGAAGCACAGCGCCGCCAATGCCATCGCGAGCGGCGAGTTCGTCTTCAACCTCTGCACGCGGGCGCTGTTCGACGCGATGAACATATCCTCGGGCGATCAACCCGCCGGGGAGAGTGAGTTCGAGGCGGCGGGGCTGGCGATGGCGGCCTCGCGCATCGTCAAGGCCCCGCGCGTCGCGGTGTCCCCCGCCTCGCTCGAATGCCGCGTGGTCAGTTCGATGCAGTTGCAGGATGTCGACGCAAAGCCTGTGCAGGGCTGGTTGATCATCGGACAGGTCGTCGGCGTGCATATTGCCGAGGAATACATCCGCGACGGGCGCTTCGACACCGCCGCCGCCCAGCCGATCGCGCGCTGCGGCTATCGCGATTATGCGACGGTGACAGAATTGTTCGAGGCAATGCGCCCGACCGACGGGGGCAGCTACGTCGCGGGGCAACCGGATCGGTAAGCCGGTTTCAGGCCGCCTCCCCCGCGCACCAACCGCTCGCCCAGGCCCACTGGAAGTTGTACCCGCCCAGCCAGCCCGTCACGTCGACGGCTTCGCCAATGACGAACAGCCCGGGGACGGCGTTGGCCTGGAGCGTGCGGGACGACAGGTCCGCGGTATCGACGCCGCCCAGGGTGACTTCCGCCTTGGCGTAGCCCTCGGTCCCCGCGGGCGTGACCGTCCAGGCCTTCAACCCCGCCGCCAGATCCAGCAACGCGCGATCCGGGGCGTCGGACAATGTGCCGCGCGCCAGGGCCGGCGGCAGGAACACATCCGCCATGCGCTGCGGCATTGCGTCGGACAGGATGCCGCGCAGGCCCGCCTTGGGGCGCTCGCGCTTACGCTGACGCAGAAAGTCCCCGTCCTGGTCCGGCAGCAGATCGAGCACGATCCCCTGCCCCGCTTGCCAGTAAGACGAGATTTGCAGGATCGCCGGCCCCGACAGGCCGCGATGGGTGAACAACATGGCCTCTCGGAAGCGTCGCTTGCCGATGCCGACGACCACCGTCTGGGATACGCCGCTCAGGAATTCAGTGCGCGACAAATCCTCTCCGCCGAAGGTCAATGGCACCAGGCCGGGGCGGATGTCGGTCAGGCGCAGGCCGAACCGGCGCGCGAGATCGTGCGACAGTCCGGTCGCGCCCATTTTCGGGATCGACAGCCCGCCGGTGGCCAGCACGACGCTCTCCGCGGCGATGTCGGATTGATCGGTTCGGACGTGGAAGCGGTCGGATTTCGAGACGTCACGCACCTGGGTGTTCAACCGCACGACGACGTTCGCCGCCTCACACTCCGCCAGCAACATGGCGACGATGGCGCGCGCCGATCCGTCGCAGAACAGTTGCCCCAGCGTCTTTTCGTGCCAGGGAATGCGGTGCTTTTCCACCAGGGCCAGGAAATCGCGGGCGGTGTAGCGCGACAACGCGGATTTGCAGAAATGCGGATTGCCGGAGATGAAGCGGTCGGGCGCGCATTGCAGGTTGGTGAAGTTGCAGCGCCCGCCGCCGGAGATCAGTATTTTCGCGCCGGCCCTGTCGGCGTGGTCCAGCACCAGCACGCGCCGCCCGCGTCGTCCGGCGGCGATGGCGCACATCAGCCCCGCCGCGCCGGCGCCCAGTATGACAACGTCGAACTGTTCCAATCCGCGATCAGACCAGCGAACGCAAAACGGCGCAGGCGGTTTCGACCTGATCGTCCGTCAGTTCCGGGAACATCGGCAGACTCAGCACCTGTTCCGCCGCGATTTCGGTTTGCCGGCAGCCGGACGGTCCCAGCGCGACCCGACCGGCATAGGCGGGTTGCCGGTGGACGGGCTGCGGGTAGTGAATGCCCGATCCGATCCCGCCGTCACGCAGGCGGGCCTGCATCTCGGCACGCCGGTCTGTGCGCGTGACGTACAGATGGAACACATGGCCGGAGTCGTTCCGCCGCGCCGGGGCGGCAAGCGCCGAACCCGCCAGCGCGGCGTCAAACTGCGTTGCAATAGCGCCGCGACGGGCGTTGCCGGCATCGAGATGGCGCAGTTTCACCCGTAGAATGGCGGCCTGAAGCTCATCCAGGCGGCTGTTCACGCCGACGCTGTCGCTGATGTAGTGCTTGTGCCAGCCGTACTGGCGCAGCGCGGCGACTTCGGTCGCGCGATCGGGGTCGTGCATCACCACCGCGCCGCCATCGCCGAGCGCGCCGAGGTTCTTGGTCGGGTAGAAGCTGAACGTGGCGGCATCGCCGAAGGTGCCGACGGCCTGACCATGCAGGCGCGCGCCGTGCGCCTGCGCGCAATCCTCGATCAACGCGACGCCGTAGCGTCGGCAGAGCGCGACGATGGCGTCGAGGTCGGCGGGTTGGCCATAGAGATGCACGACCAGAACGGCCTTGATCGGCGGCAGGCCCGCGGGCGGATGGGCCAGCACCTCGGCCAGTTCGGCGGGGTCCATTGTGTAGTGCAGCGGATCGATGTCGATCAGCAGAGGCGTCGCGCCCGTCATCTCCACCGCCGCGACGGTCGCGACGGCGGTGTGCGAAACGGTGACGACGGTTGCGCCCGGCCCGATGCCCAATCCGCGCAGAGCCAAGGCGATGGCGTCGGTGCCGTTGGCGCAGCCGATCGCGGTGCCCGCGCCCAACCACGCGGCGTATTCGGCCTCAAAGGCGCGTACTTCCTGACCCAGGATGTACCACCCGGAGTTCAGCGCGCGGGCGACGGCGACGTCGATCTCCGTCTTCAGGGTCTGATAGCCGGCGCCGGGATTGGCCTGGGGAACAAGGATCGGGGGTGGGGTCGTCACGCTACGAAGCTCCTACAGGTAATCGCCGAGACGGGCACGGTACCAATCCAGCGTCCGGCCGACGCCTTCTTCCAACGACACCAGCGGCGACCAGCCGGTGGCGGCACGGAACGCGGAATCGTCGGCATGATAGCTGCCGATGTCGATGGCGGCGCGATCGGCGGGAAATTCCCGCGTCGTATAGTGCGCCGTCGGACCGGCGAGGCGCACCACGAGTTCCGCCAGTTCATGGAGCGAGGTCGGGGGCGATCCGCCGATGTTATAGATGTTGCCGTGGCAGGCAGGGGTTTCGGCGGCGGCCAGGAACGCGGCGGTGACGTCGTCGACATAGGTCATGTCGCGCAGCTGCGCGCCGCCCCAGACCTCGAACGGGCGGGCTTCCAGAACGCAGCGCAGCCAGATGCCCAGGAAGGTCTGGCGGGCATCGCGCACCCGCAGGCGCGGGCCATAGCAGTTGGTCAGGCGCAGCGACACGACCGGGCGGCCGCGCACGCGGTGTTCCAGCAGCCAGTACTGCTCCCCGGCGAATTTCGACACGCCGTTGGCGTCGGGCGGGGCGACGGGTTGGGATTCATCGACCGGCAGTTTCACGACCCGGCCGTAGAACTGCCGGGTAGAGGCATGCACCACCACGGCATCCGGGGCAGCCTCGCGCGCCGCCTGGATCAGGCGCACCTGCGCGACGGCGTTGATCGCCATGTCCGCCAGCGGATCGGCCTGCCCGCCCATATGGCTGGTTTGCGCCGCCAGGTTGAAGATCGCCGCCGCGCCCTCGCACAAGGGACGCAGGTCGATCTCGCGGATGTCGCCGCGCACCAGTTCGACATTGGCGCCGTCGAGATTGCGCGTATTGGCGCCGCCGCCGAACAGGAACCCGTCGAGCGCGGTCACGCGCGCACCGCGCGCCGCCAACGCGTGGCAAAGATTGGAACCGAGAAAACCGGCCCCGCCGGTCACCAGCACCCTACGCCCTGTCCAGTCCATGTAACCTCCGATCAGCGAGGATCGTTGTAGCGAAGCATGATGGCGATACTATGGGGAATCTATGGAGAATCAGGCGGCCGGTGCGGCGGCGTCCGACTGTCCGGCCCGGCGCTGCGCATGATCTCGCTGAACCCGAACAGCAGCATCAGCACGCCGCAGACCACTTCCGCCCCGCTCAACGCCCGCACAAGGTAGGAAACCGGCGCAATATCGCCGAAGCCCAGCGTCGTGATGGTCGCGACGCTGAAATACAGGGCCTCGATAAAGCTGATCCGCGCGGGATCGCCCTGCAGGCTGAATTGCGGCATCGGCGTGGTCAGATCCGCGATTCGGTAGAAGCAGGCGAAGATCACCACGATCAGGGAATAGAACGTCAGGAACGCCAGGATCGGCATCACGAGGCGGTCGAGCCGCGCGGCCACGCTTTCGAATACGACGGCGACATCGACCATCACCAGCACCACGTCGCGCACCGCGACGACCACGAAGACCGTCACCAGCGACATGGCGGCCAGCAGTGCCAGCCCCTGTTCGTCCGGCCCGAGCGACAGGCGCGGCAACGCGAAGGACGCCGCGCCCACGGCCATGGTCGCGAACAGCCAACGCGTCAGGCGCGGCAAATGATCGAGATCGCGGACCTGACGCGCATTGATCAGGCTGAACACCCGGCGGCGGCGCATAAAGCAGCTGCCCAGAAAACCCAGCACCGGCAGCGCGCGCGCCAGCATGGTCGGGCCATGCGGGGCGGCGGCGAAATTGGCTTCCGAAAAGAACTCAAACAAACACGCGTAGATCGCCAGAAAGTTCGCGACCGTCATGCCGAAATGCGCGCCGCCGGGAAACAGCAGATAGAAGAACCCAAAGCCGAGCGTGGAGGTTCCGATCAGCGCGACGGTCAGCGGCCAGTCGGCACCGATCGCGACGGCGACAAGGCCGACCAGCGCGACCGTGAACACGATCGATTGCAGCCAGTGCTCGTCCAGGCGGCGGGTACGCTTGCGGGTTTGTGTCACGGGATGGCGGCGATGCCCGTGATCTCTACCTTCCAGGCGGGATCGACCAGCCTGGCCTCTACCGTGGCGCGCGCCGGCTTGTTGGCGGTATCGAGCCAGGCGTCCCACGCCCGGTTCATCGCCGCGACGTCGGCGATATCCGCGACGAAGACCTGGCACATCAGCAGGCGGGATTTATCCGTCCCGGCTTCCGCCAGCAGCGCGTCGATCTGGCGCAGGATGTCGGCGGTCTGGCCTTCGGCGTCGAGGGACGGGTCGTCGGCCACCTGACCGGCGAGATAGACGGTCTTGCCATGGATCACGGCACCGGACAGGCGTTGTTCGGGTTGCAGGCGGCGAATGGTCATCGAATGCTCTCCGTCGGGGAATGACGCAGGTTAGCCTGCTTCGACACCGCCGCGCTACGCGGCGGAGCGCCCGAACGGGATGATCCCGCCTTGTTCCAGCGCCAGACTGACGAACCACAGGGCACCCGCGGTCAGCACGATCGCGGGACCGGCGGGAATCTCGATATGATAGGACACCAGCAGGCCGAAAACCGAGGCCAGCACCGCCAGCGCGACCGACGATCGGATTTGACCGGACAGCGACAAGGACCAATGCCGAGCGGCGATGGCCGGGAGCATCATGAGGCCGACGGACATGAGGGTGCCGAGGGCGACGAAGCCGGACACCACGCACAGCACCACCAACGCCAGAAACACCAGATGCGACAGGCCGCCGCCGCCGCCGGTCGCCGCGGTAAAGCCGGGATCGAGGCTTTCCATGATCAACGGGCGCCACAGGACGGCCAGGACCGGCAGGACGATCGTCGTGACCCCCGCCATGCAGTAAAGCGCCGTGTCGTCGACCGACAGCACGCTGCCGAACAGCAGATGCGTCAGATCAATCCCCCGCTGGAGGGAGACGATGGTCACGCCGATTGCCAACGCGATCAGATAAATCCCGGCGAACTGGCTGTCTTCCCGCCCATTGGTATTGCGGCTCAGCCAGCCCGCCAACAGCGCGACCGCGAGACCCGCGAGAATACCGCCCAGGCCCATGGCCCAGACCGACAGTCCGGCAACGGCGGCCCCAAGGGCAATCCCCGGCAGGACGCCGTGTTGCAGCACGTCGCTCATGAGGCTCATGCGGCGGAGGACGAGAAAGACCCCCAAGGGTGGTCCCGCCACCGCCAACGCCAGGCATCCGGCCAGCGCCCGTCGCATGAATCCGAGCTCGAACGGCCCCAGCAACAGGTCGTACATCAGGCGGCGTGGCGGCGCGACGTGCAGGCCCAGGCCATATGGAACAGGCCGGCGTGATGAAGGTTATGGTCGGTCAGCGCCTGCGCGGTCGGCCCCCAGGCGATGGCCTTCTGGGCCATCAGCAGGGTTTCCGGGAACACGTCGCGCACGAGATCGAGGTCGTGCAGCACCACCACGACGGTTTGGCCGCGCTGATGCCAGGTCTTGACGATGGCGAGCAGGTCGCAGGCGGTGGTGGTATCGACCGCGCTGAAGGGTTCGTCGAGCAGCAGCACCGGGCAGTCGCGCAGCATCATGCGGGCGAACAGGACGCGCTGAAACTGACCGGCGGACAGATGTCCGATCGGGCGCCCGCCGTGATCCGGCAGACCGACCGCCGCCAGGGCATCGTCGACGGCGGAGCGCTGGCGCGCGGAAATGCCGCGAAACGATCCCAGCCGGCGGGTGAAACCCAGCGCGACGACATCGGCGCAGGCGATTGGAAAGTCTCGGTCAAGTTCGCTGCCCTGGGGCAGCAGCGCGATATCGCCGGCCGCCATGCCGCCGCGATCGATGCGCCCGGCGGCGAGCGGTTGCAGCCCGACCAAAGCACGGATCAGCGTGGACTTGCCCGCGCCGTTCGGGCCGACGATCGCCGTCAACCCACCCGGCGCGAAGCACCCGGAAACCGAGCGCACGGCATCGCGCAGGCCATGGCGCAGCGTGACACCTTCGAGTTGGATTGCGCTTGCGGTTACCATATCGCCCACCCAACGGCCGACCAGACGGCGACAAGAACAGCACCGACCACCGCGAGGCGCGGCCCAAGCCCAGCGGTCGGAGCGAGAGGATCGGTCATGGTTACTATATAACGTTCCACCGACCCGGATGCAAACCGGGTCAGACGGAACGCAGTAGCCTTAGCCGATCAGACCGGCGACCCAGCGGAACAGGCCGATATGCGACAGATCGTTCCAGGTCGCGAAGATGAACAGGCTGGCCAGCACCGCGAGACCGGCGCGGAATCCATATTCCTGCGCCTTGGGCGGCAGCGGGCGACCGCGAATGGCCTCCGCCAGATAAAACAGCAGATGGCCGCCATCCAGGATCGGGATCGGGAACAGGTTGATCAGCCCAAGGTTCACCGACAGGACGGCAATGAACGAGATCAGGCTGGCGATCCCGAGTTCGGCGACCTGACCGGAGATTTGGGCGATGCGCAGCGGCCCGCCCAGTTCTTCGGTGCCGCGACGACCGGAAATCATTTGGGCAACGCCGCTGAAGGTGTCGGCGGTGATGCTCCAGGTCTGCTTGACGCCGCCGACCAGGGCATCGACGGGGGCGACGGACTGGTATTCGACACGGCCGCCGCGCACGCCCAACAGCCCGGCCTGCTTGCCGCCGCCGGCATCGCGCGCGCCGGTCAGCACGGCCAGGGTTTTGGTTTCCGCGCCGCGCCTGACGACGATGCTCAGCGTGCGGGCGGGATTGGCGACGACGATCGTCTGAATATCTTCGAACGTGCGGATCGCCTTGCCGTCGATCGACTCGATCCGGTCTTCCGCCACAAGCCCGCCGCGGAAGGCGGCGGAGTCCGGCAGTACTTCGCCGATCACCGGCAGGGTCACGGGCCGGCCGACCGCCATGAACAGGGCGGTGAACAGCACCATCGCCAGCAGGAAATTCGCGATCGGCCCGGCGGCGACGATGATCGCGCGGGACAGCACGGTCTTTTCATGGAAGGTCCGGCCGGGAATCCAACTGGCGCGCACGGCGTCGGAGACATCTTCCGGGCGTTCCTGTCCGTGCATCTTCACGTAGCCACCCAGGGGCAGCCACGCGAGTTTCCAGACGGTGCCGGTTGAGTCCGTCCACTGCGTGATGGATTTGCCGAAGCCGATCGAAAAGACCTCGACCTTTACCCCGCGCCACCGGGCGGCGAGGTAGTGGCCAAGTTCATGGATGAAGACCAGCACGCCCAGCACGACAACGAAGGCGGCGCCGGTACGGAGCACATCGGGAATGGCGTTCAGCACGGTGACGGGCCTTCTTTCAGTCTACCGCTCGATATCACTGAGCGTGGGCGGGCAGCAGTGCGCGCGCGCTACGCCGAGCGGCGGCGTCGAGCGCGATGACCTCCTCGAGCGTGTCGGCGGGGGGGGCACCGAGTTGGTCCAATACCTGGGCAACCGTCCCCGCGATATCAAGGAAGCCGATCTCACGTTTCAGGAAGGCTTCAACGGCGATTTCGTTGGCGGCATTCAGGATTGCCGGCGCGCCGTGCCCGGTGCGCAGGGCGTCCCGACACAAGGTCAGCGCGGGGAACCGCACGGGATCGGGGGCGCTGAATTCCAGGCGCGCGACGGCGGCAAGGTCGAGGCGCGGTGACACCGTCGCCATGCGGTTCGGCCAGGCCAGCGTATGGGCAATGGGAATGCGCATGTCGGGAGAGCCAAGCTGGGCCAGGACGGAGCCGTCCTGGTAGCAGACCATGCCGTGGATGACGGATTGCGGGTGGACCAGGATATCGATCGATGTTTCCGCCAGGTTGAACAGCCGAGCGGCTTCGATCAACTCGAGTCCCTTGTTGAACAGGGTGGCCGAATCGATGCTGATCTTCGCGCCCATCGACCAGACGGGATGGCGCAGCGCGGCTTCGGGCGTGACACGGGCCATTTCTTCGCGGGTCAAAGTCCGGAAGGGGCCGCCCGACGCGGTCAGCACGATTTTTTCGATCGCGCCGTGATTGCCGTCAGCCATCGACTGGAAGATGGCGTTGTGTTCGGAATCCACCGGCAACAGGGTCGCGCCGGCTTCGCGCACCGCGCGCAGCATGACTTCCCCGGCGCAGACCAGCGCTTCCTTGTTCGCCAGGGCGACGACCTTGCCCGCCCGGATGGCGGCGAGGGTGGAAGCGAGGCCCGCGGCACCGGTGATGGCGGCCATGGTCCAGTCCGCGCCCAGGGCGGCGGCGTCCACCACGGCATCGGGACCGGCGGCGACCCGGACCGCGGTGCCGGCCAGCGCATCGCGCAAGGCGGCATAGGAGGAGGGATCGGCGACCACCGCCCATTCGGCGTTCAAGGCAATCGCCTGTTCGGCCAGCAGCTTCGTATTGCGTCCGGCCACCAGCGCGCGCACCGCGAAACGCTCCGGCTCCGCCAGCAGCAGTTCGATCGTCTGTGTGCCCACGCTGCCGGTGCTACCGAGTACGGTAACGGACCGAGTTTGACCGGAGGGGCGATTGACGTGTCGTGTTTCGATGTTCATTGCCACAAGACTACTCCACGTCCCACGCATAGCGCCAGTATGGCCGCGACCGGCGCAACCAGCAGAACGGCATCGAATCGATCGAGCAATCCGCCGTGCCCGGGGATCAGTCGGCCCGAATCCTTGACGCCGAAATGCCGCTTGATGGCGCTTTCCAAAAGGTCTCCGGCCTGTGCCGTCACGCCCAGGGCCGCGCCGAGAATGCACGCACGCGCCATCGATGCGTCCGGATCGAGCCGCCACGCCGCGATCGCGGCGACGCACATGGCGGCGAGCAGACCGCCGACGGCACCGGACCAGGTTTTGCCGGGGGAGATCGCGGGGGCCAGTTTCGGGCCGCCGAAGACTCGCCCGGCGAGATAGGCGCCGATGTCGCTGCCCCAGACAATCAGCAGCAGAAACAGGACATTGGCGAACCCCGCGATGGGATCGGCGCGCAGCCAGGCCAGCGCCACCGCGCCGAGACCAACATAGGGCATGCCGATCGCCAGCGTGACGCGACCGCGCATGGCCCCGCCGAAGCAGAGCAACACGATGACCCCGACGGCCAACGCTTCGAGCCCGGTGATTTCGAAGCCGTCCCCCGCGAGGACGGCCGCGATCAGGGCAATCAGCGGCAGAACGATATTCGGCAGCGCCCAGACATTGCGGTCGCCCATGCGGACCCATTCATAGGCCATGCCGAATGCAGCCCCGGACACCAGCAGCGTAAACGGCAACCCGCCATACCACAGGCACGCCAGCGCTACCGGCAGTAGCACCAGGGCGGATGCGACTCGCTTTCGAAGGTCAGACCAACGCGGGTCCGGATCAGGCAGGACGCGCCCCGAAGCGGCGTTCGCGCCGACCATAATCCGACAGGGCGGCCTCGAAATGAGAGCGGCCGAAATCCGGCCACAGCACGTCGAGAAAGACCAATTCCGCATAGGCCGACTGCCACAGCAGGAAATTCGACAGGCGCTGTTCACCCGATGTACGGATGATCAGATCGGGGTCCGGCATCCCTGCGGTGGACAAAAAGCGCGCGAAGATGGATTCGTCGAGTTGTTCCGGCGTCAGCCGCCCATCGACGATCGCCTCGGCGGCGGCGCGGGCGGCGGCGGCGATTTCCTCTCGCGCGCCATAGGACAGCGCGACGGTCAGGTTCAGCCGACCATTTCGGGCGCTGTCACGTTCCGCCGCGACCAGATCGGCCTGGATATCCGCGTCGAAGCGATCGCGGTTGCCGATGAAGCGCAATCGGACGCCGGCGGTCTTCAGTTCCTCGATCTCGGTCTTCAGGTAGTGGCGCAGCAGGCCGGTCAGGTCGAGCACCTCCGTCGCCGGGCGTCGCCAGTTCTCGCTGCTGAAGGCATACAGCGTCAGCCAGGAGACACCGCATTCCATCGCGGCTTCGATCGTCCGACGCACCGCGCGGGCACCTTCGCGGTGGCCGGCGACACGGGGCAAATGCCGAGCGGCGGCCCAGCGTCCGTTGCCGTCCATGATGATGGCGACATGAACGGGCGGGGTCGCGGGTTCGGACGGTCGTTGGATGGAAGCGGACATCTGGGGTCCTAGACCTCTCGGATATCCTTGTCCTTCACAGCGAGGGCGCTATCGACCGACTTGATGTACTGATCGGTGAGTTTCTGGACTTCGTCCTGCCAGGTCTTGGCGATGTCCTCTCCGATCTCGTGCTTTTTCTCGAAGCCCTTGATCTGCTCCATGCCGTCCCGCCGCACGCCGCGCACGGCGATTTTCGCACCTTCAGCGTATTTGTTCGCGAGCTTGGCGAGTTCGTTCCGTCGATCGGTGGTCAATTGCGGAATCGGAATGCGGATGGTCATGCCGTCCGTCATCGGGTTCAGACCCAGGCCGGATTCCTGGATGGCCTTTTCAACGGCCTTGATCATGGACTTGTCCCAGACCTGCACCGTCAACAGACGCGGTTCCGGCGCACCGACGGTACCGACCTGATTAAGCGGCATTTCAGAGCCGTAGGCCGAAACCTTGATCGGCTCCAACAGAGCCGGATGGGCGCGCCCGACCCGAAGGCCGTTGAAATCACGCTTCAGCGTGTCGATCGCGCCATCCATGCGGCGCGTCAGGTCCTGCTTTAACTCGCTGAGATCGGCGGCCATGCTAGCCTCCCCCTATGGTTGCTGCTCGATAATACGGGTGAACAGACCCTCGCCGCGCATAACCTTGGCGAATGCGCCAGGCGCGTGGATATTGAAGACGAGGATCGGCAGATGATTTTCGCGCGCCAGGCTGATCGCGGCGGCGTCCATCACCGCCAAATCGTTGGCGAGCACGTTATGATAAGTCAGCTCGTCATAGCGGGTGGCGGCGGGGTTTTTGCGGGGATCGTCGGAATAGACGCCGTCGACCTGGGTGCCCTTCAGCAGCGCGTCGCAGGACATTTCCGCCGCGCGCAGGGCGGCCGCGGTGTCGGTCGTGAAGAACGGATTGCCGGTCCCCGCCGCGAACACCACCACCCTCCCCTTTTCCATATGCCTCTCCGCTCGGCGGCGGATATAGGGCTCACAGACCGAGTCCATCGGGATCGCCGACTGCACACGGGTTGCGACTTTGGCTTTTTCCAGGGCGGATTGCATGGCCAGCGCGTTCATCACGGTGGCGAGCATGCCGATATAATCGGCCTGGGCACGTTCCATGCCGGCCGCTGCCCCGGACACACCGCGAAAAATGTTCCCGCCGCCGATGACGACGCAGACCTGCACCCCCATCTGCACAACGGCGGCGATGTCTTCGGCGATTCGTCCGACCATGGCGGTATCGAGGCCATACTCTCGTTGGCCCAACAAAGCCTCACCGGAGAGTTTCAGCAGAACACGCCGGTAGGACAGAGGCTTTGACATGCGAATCCCATGCGTGAAACAACGGGCGGCACCCTAAAGGTCCCGCCCGTTGCAAACAAGTCAGGCTGATCAGACGCCGGCTGTGGCGGCGACTTCGGCGGCAAAATCTTCCTTCGGCTTCTCGATGCCCTCGCCAAGGTGGAAGCGCACGAACCCGGTCAGGGTCACGCCCGCCTTCTTGACGACGGCGCGCACCCGGCTTTCGCCGTCGTGCACCCAGACCTGCTCCAGCAGCACCACTTCTTCGTAGTACTTCCGGATGCGGCCTTCGACCATCTTCTCGATGATGGCTTCGGGCTTGCCGGAGGCGCGGGCCTGATCGGACAGCACGGCCTTTTCACGTTCCAGGGCGGCGGGATCGACCGCATCGACATCCAGCGCGTCGGGACGCGTGGCGGCGACATGCATGCCGACCTGACGGCCCAGGGTTTCCAGCACCGCGGCTTCGCCGGGGCCTTCGATCGCGGCCAGCACGCCGATCTTGCCCAGACCCGGACGCAGAGCGCTGTGCATATAGGTCGCGACGGCGCCTTGCTTCACCGTCAGGACGCGCACGCGGCGGAGATTCATGTTCTCCCCGATCGTGGCGACCATGTGGGTCAGCTCCTCGGCGACCGTACGTTCGGTGCCGGGGAACGGCGCGGCCTTGATGGCTTCCAGGTCTTCGCCGATCTCCAGGGCGATCTTCGCCACGGTTTCGACATAGGCCTGGAACGTCTCGTTGCGCGCGACGAAATCGGTCTCGGCGTTGACTTCGACGACCGACGCCTTGTTGGCGGCGGTGGCGACGCCGACCAGACCTTCGGCCGCAACGCGACCGGACTTCTTGGCGGCGGCGGCAAGACCCTTCTTGCGCAGCCAGTCGACCGCGCCTTCCAGATCGCCGTCGGCTTCGGTCAGCGCCTTTTTACAATCCATCATTCCCGCGCCAGTCTTCTCGCGCAGGTCTTTCACCAGGGCGGCGGTGATCGCGGCCATGTTCAGTCTCCGTGGCTTTGGTTCAGGCGGTCGCGGCTTCGGCTTCGGGCATGGCTTCCATCGGCAGTTCTTCCGCCGCGCCGATATCGGCGCCGGAAGCGGCCATTTCGGCGCTGATGCCTTCCAACACGGCGCCCGCGACCAGGTCGCAGTACAGCGTGATGGCGCGGATGGCGTCGTCGTTGCCGGGGATCGGGAAGGTCACGCCGGTCGGGTCGGAGTTGCTGTCAAGCACGGCCACGACGGGGATATGCAGCTTGGTGGCTTCCTCGATCGCCAACTTTTCCTTGTTGGTGTCGATGATGAACAGGATGTCGGGCAGCCCGCCCATTTCCTTGATGCCGCCCAGCGCGCGTTCCAGCTTGTCCTTGTCGCGCGTGATATCCAGCACTTCCTTCTTCGTCAGACCGTCGGTCTGACCGGCCACCAGGTCTTCGATCTGGCGCAGCCGCTTGATGGAGCCGGTGATGGTCTTCCAGTTGGTCAGCGTGCCGCCGAGCCAACGGTGATTGATGTAGTATTGGCCGCAACGCTTGGCGGAGTCGGCGACATAGTCGGCCGCGGCGCGCTTGGTGCCGACGAACAGCACGCGGCCGCCGGCGGCGGTGACGTCGCGAATGGCGCGCAGCGCGCGATCCAGCATCGGGACGGTCTGTTGCAGGTCGATGATATGGACCTGATTGCGCACGCCGTACAGGTACGGTGCCATGCGCGGGTTCCAGCGGCGGGTGTGGTGGCCGAAGTGAACGCCGGCTTCGAGGAGCTGACGCATCGTGAAATCGGGCATCGCCATGGGGCGGTTCCTTTCTTAAAGTCCGGTTAAGCCTCCGCGGGGGTTGCCGTTTCCGGCACCGGACCTGGTTACCCCAGGAAAGGCGCCCCGCGTGTGAATTTGCCATGAGCGTCCGCCCTTGGCGGCGCGGGGTATGGCCGAACGTGCGCCGGAAAGCAAGTCGCGCGGGCGCCACCGATGTCGGAGTACGGACGTGCAGGCCAATATTCCCCCGCGGCGTCCCGCCGACTTACCATCATGGCGTCCGGCTGAAGCAGCCGATCTGACCGCCATCGATCGCATCTCCGACGTGGTGCACCCGACGATGGTCGAACGCCCCGCGGTCCTGGCGGAGAAATTTCATCTGTTCCCCCGGGGGTGCCGGGTTCTGGTGCGCGACGGGGCAATCGTCGGATACGGGATCGCCCATCCCTGGCGCCGGCGCGCCGTTCCCCCGCTCGATCGCTTCCTGGGGCAACTGCCGCCCGATCCCGACTGCCTGTTCATCCACGATGTCGCGATTTTGCCGTCGGCCCGCGGCTTCGCCTCCGCCGGCGCGTTCGTCGCCCATGTCGCGGCGCTGGCCGCACGCATGAGTATCGACACCCTTGCCCTGGTGTCGGTCTATGGGACCGATCCGCATTGGGCGCGCTACGGCTTCGTCGTCCGCGATACGCCTGAGCTTGCCGCCAAGCTCAGGGGGTACGGCGACCATGCGCTTTATATGGTCCGACCTGCCGAGACGCCGTAGCCACCTTGACCACGCCCCCGGCGAAAGACCATTCTCCGCCACGGTATCCCCCACCAGACAATGGCGGGGGCTGTTCGGTTATGGCGACAAGCAAGGGGGAAGCGCGATGCCTCAGGTAACCCTGACGGTGAACGGCAAGCAGCATACGGTCGAGGTCGAAGGCCGGACCCTGCTCGTCGAAGTTCTACGTGAAAAGCTGGGCCTGACCGGCACGCATATCGGCTGCGACACCAGCCAGTGCGGCGCGTGCGTGGTCCATGTCGGCGGTGAAGCCGTCAAATCCTGCACCATGCTCGCCCTGCAGGCGAACGGATCGGCGGTGACGACGATCGAAGGCCTCGCCAAGGCCGACGGCACCCTGCACCCGATGCAGGAAATGTTCCGTGAACATCACGCGCTGCAATGCGGCTTCTGCACGCCCGGCATGGTGATGTCCGCCATCGATCTGGTGAACAGCCATCCCGAAGGCCTGACGGAACAGGAAATCCGCGAAGGTCTGGAAGGCAACCTCTGCCGCTGCACCGGCTATCATAACATCGTCAAGGCAATCGCCGCCGCGCATCCGCTGATGCACGCCAAGGCCGCCGAATAAGACGCTGAACCAAAAGGGAGAACAGCCATGGGCTTCGAAGGCATCGGTGCCTCGGTCCGGCGCAAGGAAGACGTGCGCTTCCTCAGCGGCCGCGGCAACTACACCGACGACATCAACCGTCCCGGTCAGCTTTACGCCTACATCAAACGCTCCGACCGGCCGCACGCTCGGCTGAACGGGCTCGACGTCTCGGCCGCCCAGGCGGCACCGGGAGTCGTCGCGGTCTTCGTCGGCGCCGACATGGCGGCCGATAATGTGGGCGGCCTGCCCTGCGGCTGGCAAATCCACAGCAAGGACGGCTCCCCGATGGCCGAACCGCCGCACCCCGTGCTGGCGATCGGCAAGGTGCGCCACGTCGGCGACCCCGTCGCGGTCGTGATCGCGGAAAGCCGTCAGGCGGCGAAGGACGCTGCCGAACTGATCCACCCCGACTACGAAGACCTGCCCGCCTCGGCCACCACGACGGCCGCGCTGAAGCCCGGCGCGGCGACCGTGCACGACGATGTCGCCGGCAACGTCTGCTACGATTGGCACATCGGCGACAAGGCCGTGGTCGACGACGTGTTCGCCAAGGCGCACAAGGTCGTTCGCCTCGACCTGGAAAACAACCGCCTGATCCCGAACGCGATGGAGCCTCGCTCCGCCCTCGGCGACTTCGATACGTCATCGGGCGATTACACGCTCTTCACGACCAGCCAGAACCCGCATGTGATCCGGCTGCTGATGGGCGCCTTCGTGCTGCACATCCCGGAAAACAAGCTGCGCGTCGTCGCCCCCGATGTCGGCGGCGGCTTTGGCTCCAAGATCTACCACTACGCCGAGGAGGCCATCGTCACCTGGGCATCGGCCAAGGTACGCCGCCCCGTGAAGTGGACGGCGGAACGTAACGAAAGCTTCATGTCCGACGCGCATGGCCGCGACCATGTCAGCACGGCGGAAATGGCGATCGACAGCGAAGGCCACTTCCTGGGCCTGCGCGTGGCGACCGTCGCCAACATGGGTGCCTACCTGTCCACCTTCGCCCCCTGCGTGCCGACCTATCTGTACGCCACGCTGCTCGCCGGTGTTTACAAGACCCCGGTGATCTACTGCGAGGTCAAGGCCGTCTTCACCAACACCGTGCCGGTCGATGCCTATCGCGGCGCGGGCCGTCCGGAAGCGACCTTCCTGCTGGAACGCCTGGTCGACGCCGTCGCGCACGACACCGGCATCGATCGGGTCGAACTGCGTCGCAAGAACTTCATCCCCGCCGACGCTTTCCCGTACCAAACCCCGGTCGCGCTGCAATACGACAGCGGCGATTATCAGACCACGCTGCGCGTGGCGCTGAAAAACGCCGATTGGGATGGGTTTGAAGCCCGCCGCGCGGAAGCGAAGTCACGCGGCATGCTGCGCGGCATCGGGATTTCAACCTACCTCGAAGCCTGCGGCATCGCGCCGTCGGCCGTCGTCGGCTCCCTCGGCGCGCGTGCCGGCCTGTACGAGGTCGCCAATATCCGCGTCCACCCGACCGGCAGCGTCACCGTGTTCACCGGCACGCACAGCCACGGTCAGGGCCACGAAACCACGCTGGCGCAATTGGTCGTCGATCAACTCGGCGTCCCCTTCGATCAGGTGGAAGTCGTGCACGGCGACACGGCGAAAATCCCCTTCGGCATGGGCACCTACGGCAGCCGCAGCCTCGCGGTCGGCGGATCGGCCATGGTCAAGGCGATGGATAAGATCATCGCCAAGGGCAAAAAGATCGCCGCCCATCTGATGGAAGCATCGGTCGAGGACATCGAGTTCGCCAACAATACCTTCACCGTCGCGGGCACCGACAAGTCCAAGACGCTGACGGATATTTCGTTGACGGCCTATGTGCCGCACAACTACCCGATCGACGAGCTGGAACCCGGCCTGGACGAAACCGCGTTCTACGATCCGAAGAACTTCACCTTCCCCGGCGGTTGCCATATCGCGGAGGTCGAGATCGATCCGGAAACCGGCGTGATCCACATGTGCAACTTCACCGCGGTCGACGATGTCGGGCGCGTGGTCAATCCGATGATCGTCGAAGGCCAGGTGCAAGGCGGCGTCGCGCAGGGGATCGGTCAGGCACTGTTGGAAAACGCGGCCTATGACGCGAACGGCCAACTGCTGTCCGGCTCGTTCATGGACTACACGATGCCGCGCGCCGACGACCTGATCAACATCTCGGTCGCGACGGAAAACACCATGTGCACCCACAACCCCCTCGGCTCCAAAGGCTGCGGCGAAGTGGGCGCGATCGGTTCGCCGCCGGCGGTCATCAACGCGGTCTGCGATGCGTTGAAGGACTATGGCGTGCGTCACCTGAATATGCCGGCAACGGCGCCGAAGCTTTGGTCGATCATCCAGGCCGGCAAATAGGCAAGGCAAAGGGAAAACAGAGATGTACGATTTCGCATATCAAAAGCCCGGCAGCCTCGCGGACGCCGTGGCCGTACTGCGGGCCGACGACGAATCCAAGCCGCTGGCCGGCGGGATGACCTATATCCCCGTCCTGAAACAGCGTCTGGCGAAACCCAGCACCATCGTCGATCTGTCGGGCCTCGGCCTGACCGGAATCACGGTGGCCGGCGGAACCGTGACGATCGGCGCCATGACCACGCATGGAACGGTCGCGGCCAGCGCCGACGTGCAAAAGGCGATCCCGGCTTTGGCCGCGCTCGCCGGCGGCATCGGCGACGAAGCCGTGCGCCATCGCGGCACCATCGGCGGTTCCATCGCCAATAACGATCCCGCCGCCGACTATCCCTCCGCCGCGCTGGCGCTGGGCGCGACCATCAAGACCGATCGTCGGTCCATCGCGGCCGACGATTTCTTCACCGGCATGTTCTCGACCGCGCTGGAACCGGGCGAACTGATCGTGTCCGTCTCCTTCCCGATCCCGACCAAGGCGGCCTACGAAAAATTCCGCAACCCGGCATCGCGCTACGCGATCGTCGGCGTCTTCGTCGCGCAGGGACCTTCGGGCACCCGCGTCGCGATCACCGGCGCCGGTCAGGGCGGCGTCTTCCGCCACGCGGCGATGGAACAGGCGCTGGCCGGAAACTTCTCCGCCGCCGCGATCGCCGGCGTAACGACCTCGCCCGACGATCTGAACGGTGACATCCACGCCAGCTCCGAATACCGCGCCCATCTCGTGGGCGTGGTGGCGAAGCGGGCGCTGGTAAAAGCCGGCTAAGACGGACAGCGGCGGAGGATCGTCGATCCTCCGCCCTTTCCCCTTCTCGCCATGTTACCGCAAGCAATCGACTTTCGCGCCGAAACCGACGCGCTGAGGGACCTCCTCGCGACCCTCGGCGAGGCCGATTGGGCACGCGCCACTCTGTTCAAGGCGTGGACGGTCAACGACATCGTGCAGCACTTGCACGCCGGCGACCTGATGGCGGCGGCGTCGGTGCGCGATCCCGACGAATTCTACCGCCTGCGCGCCGATATCCAGGCGGCACGGGACAAGGGACTGACACGCGTCGAGGAAACCCGGCAGCGGTTGAACAATATCGAAGGTCAGGCGCTGCTCGAACGCTGGCACGCGCAGGCAATCGATCTGGCCGATCGTCTGTCCGCCATGCCGCCGGATACCCGCCTCAAATGGGCCGGCCCCGACATGGGAGTCCGCATGTTCGCCACCGCTCGGCAGATGGAAACCTGGGCGCACGGCCAGGCCATCTACGACCTGATGGGCGTCGCGCGCACCCCCAACGACCGGTTGCGTAACATCGCCGAGATCGGCGCGCGCACCTATGGCTGGACCTTTGCCAACCGCAAGCAAGCCGTCCCCGGCCCTGCCCCGCATGTGCGCCTGATCGCGCCGTCGGGCGCCGTCTGGGAATGGAACGATCCGACGCCGGACAACATCGTTTCCGGTTCGGCACTGGAGTTCTGTCAGGTCGTCACGCAAGTGCGCAACGTCGCCGATACGCTGCTGAACGTGGTCGGCGAACCCGCGCGCATCTGGATGAGCATCGCCCAATGCTTCGCGGGACCGCCGGAATCCCCGCCCGCCCCCGGACTGCGCATCAATCGTTCTGCCCGCGCCTGATCCATTTCGGCTTTGCATTTCACGGAGCCGCCCCGCTATCCTGCCGGTCGAAAAAAATATCGACCGAGGGGAAACGAAAATGGGCACTGCAAATGCAGGCAACGACACCTATGACAGGGTAACGATCCTGCTGCACTGGGCAACCGTAGCTATCGTCGTCGCGTTGTTCGCATTGGCCTGGTTTCCCGGCGTTATCAAAGCGTCGATCTTCTACCACAAGACCATCGGCATCCTCCTCCTCGGCCTGATACCAATCCGTATCCTCTGGCGGCTTTTCCTGGGTCGTAAAACCAATACTTCGGCAAGTGAGCCATTATTACTGCGCCTCGGCGCACAGGCGGCGCATCTCGCGCTGTATGCGCTGCTGCTGATCGTACCCCTGTTGGGTTGGCTGTATCAGGACGCCAAGGCATTGCCGGTCTATGCGTTCGGGATAGAGCTTCCGATGTTGACCTATTACAACCGCGAACAGGCCGCGTTGATTTTCGAAATCAAGAAAATCGCCGCCTATGGGCTGCTGGCGCTGATCGTTGCCCATGCCGGCGCGGCAATCGTCTATCACCACATGATGCGCAAGGACGGCGTGCTGCGCTCCATGCTGCCATCCTGCCTGCGCGCCACGATATCCGGTTTCGGGCTGCTGGCCCTGACCTCCGGTTCGGCGATGGCGCAGGCACCGTTCGATGTGAACAAATACGCGGCCGATCTCGCGGCCTCGCTCGCCAAGGCCTGCCCGATGGCATCGACAAGCGATGTGGCGGCGCACGATTCCTGTCGTCAGGAAATCGGCAAGGGCGCAGAATCCTCCATGCGCGACTATCACTTCCTCTTCGGCGGACAACAACCCGCTCGGCATTGGTTAAAAGACAAGAAGACTTCTGTCTTTCGCGGCGATTTATTTCAGCAGTTATACATGTCGCTCTATATGTATACCGGCAAATACCGTGTCGAAACCGCCGCCGACGGGCTGACCGTGGTCGGGGTTCAGGCCTATTTCCGCAATGGTCTGCCGCCCGGCCAGTACCCCTATCCCTTTTGGCACAGCAACAACAAATGGGCGGCATACGAGCAGTCGAACGAACTGCGCTTCCGGCTGGATAAGAACGGCAAGGTCGTTTTCGCCTACCGCGCCGACATCGGATCGAACGAAAACCGCGGCCCCTACGCCCATGTCGAACGCCCGTCGTTCCTGGGTGAATGGATGTGGCGGGACGACAGCGGCGGCGCGCAACCGCGTATCACGCTGTTCTCGGGGTTTTACAGCAACGACAACCCGACCTTGCCGGCGCTGGAGGATTCGTATCGCAAGATGGCCATCAGCCTGCGCAACGCCGATTGCACCGTCTGCCATCAACCGGAAGGCCATAGCCGGATGAACAAGCTGACGCTGCTGCAAACCCCGCTGCACGCCGCGACCAGCATCGATGCCATTTTGTACGAGGTGCGAGCGGGCAAAATGCCGGTCGACGACCACGACGATCCCAAGGCCCTGTCTCCGGCAATCGCGAAAGCCTTGCTGGATAATGGCGAGGCGTTCAAAAAAGTGCTCGACTCGGCTGATGAGTGGGAGCGCGCGAATGGACGGCCCAAGGCACGCAAGGTGCAAACGCGATAGGGAAATTGCCCGGTGACCGATCTGTCTGATCTGGTCGCCGCCCCCGGCGCGAATACCGTCCCGTACTACGATCCCGCCTTCCCGGATCGGTTGCTGTTGCTGCATGCCGCGCGACCGCGCGCCTGGCATCCCGGCACGCCCGTGCTGTTCGTGCATCACGGCGTGGCGCGTAACGGCGCGGCCTATCGCGACTATTGGGCACCGATGGTCGACGAGATCGACGTGCTGGCGATATCCATCGAATTCCCGGAAGCGAGCTTCCCCGAATACCTCTGGTACAATTTCGGCAATCTGCACGGCAAGGACGGTGCGCCCAGAGCGCGCGATGCCTGGACATTCGGCATCGTGCCGCGCCTGTTCGATGCGTTGCGAGCGCGGGGAATCGTGTCGCGCGAGACCTACGGGCAGTTCGGTCACTCCGCCGGGGGGCAGTTCGTGCACCGCATGTTGTCGTTCGGCTATCGAGAGCGTGTCGCCGTCGCGATCAGCGCCAATGCCGGCACCTACGCCTGGCCCGACCTGGATATTCCCTGGCCGTTCGGACTGGGCCAGACGGAAGTGACCCAGGACACGCTGATCGATCTGCTGGGCTTTCCGATCGTCGTGTTGGGCGGAACGAACGACACCAAGACGACCGGCCGCTTTTTTCCCAAGGGGCCGCGTTCGATGCGCCAGGGAGAAACACGATGGCATCGCGCACATAATTACGTGCGCGACGGGCATGCCGCGGCGGCCGCTCTGGGCGCGCGCTGCGCCTGGTCGGTGATCGACGTGCCGGATGTCGGCCATGACGGGCGCGGCATGTCGATCGCCGCCGCGCCGATCGCCGCCAGGGCGTTGCACGCGGCCCGTTAACGGCTTGACCTGGAGCCAAGCGCCCGCGACCCTGCGCATTCAGACAGGAGCGGACCATGAGCCATGTCGCGATTATCGGTGCCGGCATCGTCGGCGCGGCCAGCGCGCTGGAACTGCTGCGTGACGGTCATCGCGTCACGGTGATCGAACCCGGCGAACCCGGCGGCGAGCAGGCCGCGAGTTACGGCAACGGCACGCTGCTGAACCCGAGCTCCGTCATTCCGATGTCCTCCCCCGGACTGTGGAAAAAGGTTCCCGGCTATCTGCGCGATCCGCTGGGTCCGCTGGCGATTCGATGGCGCTACCTGCCGAAACTATGGCCCTGGCTGCATCGCTTCGTGCGCGCCGGTTCGACGCCCGACAAGGTTGCGGCCATCGGGCATGCGTTGCGCCCGCTGCTGCTGAACGCGCCGGAGTTGCATCGTGCCCTCGCGGAGGAAGCCGGCGTCGCGCACCTGATCGCCCGCCAGGGCGTTTTGTTCGCCTTCCCCGACCGCGCCGCGTTCGAGGCGGAGGCGCTGTCCTGGCGTGTGCGTCGCGAAACCGGCGTGCGATGGCTGGAACTGGACGAGGACGAGTTGCGTCAGCGCGAACCCGCGCTGCACCGGCGCTATAAATTCGCGGTTCTGGTGGAAGAAAACGGACAATGCCGCGACCCCGGCGCGCTTGTCGCCGCGCTGATGCGCCATGCCGTCTCCCTCGGCGCGCGCCATGTCCGCGCCCGCGCCACCGGATTCCGGATCGAGGCCGGTCGGCTGCGCGCCGTGACCTTCGCCGGGGACGAACTGCCCTGCGACAAGGCGGTGATCTCCGCCGGTGCTCATTCAAAGCAGTTGGCGGCCGCCGCGGGGGATTTCGTACCGTTGGAAACCGAACGGGGCTACCACGCGGTGATCGATGCGCCCGGCGTCGCGCCGCGCTATCCGATGATGCCGAGCGACGGGAAGATGGCGTTTGCGATGACGCCGGCGGGGCTAAGGACGGCGGGACAGGTGGAACTCGCGGGGTTGGAGGCCGAACCGAACTGGAAGCGCGCGGAGGTGCTGCTGCGCTTCGCGCGAGAGGTCTATCCGGGGATACCCGAGGATTTGCCGCCGGATCGGGTCAAGGTCTGGATGGGCCATCGCCCGTCCACGCCCGACGGGCTGCCATGTATCGGCCTCGCCTCCGGCTGCGCGGATGTGGTGCACGCCTTTGGCCATGGGCATGTGGGGCTGACGGCGGGACCGATGACGGGGCGGCTTGTGGCCGCGCTGGTGGCCGGTCGGGTGCCGGAGATCGATCCGGCACCCTATGCGGCGACTCGGTTTCGTTAGCCGCGATCAGCGCGGCGCGGCGGCGTACTGGATCATGGCGCGTCGGTGCGGCATCACCGATCGCAAGGTAACGTGCCGCGTGACATAGGTGGTGCCGTAGACCGTGCCGCCCGCCGGCGGCCAGGGATCGTGGATGCGCAGAACGGTGCCGTCGTCGGTGCGGTCGCTGTAGACCGCGCTGGCGACGACCGCGTGCTTGAAGGTTCCGCCCTCAAACCCAAGCCACAGCGGCGTGCGCATCAAATGCGGCATCAGGACCGAGATCGGCGGCGCGCTGCTGTTATTGACCAGACGCCAGCCGAGACCGTTCAGGAAGGTATCGATATTTTCGATATTGGGTCGCAAACCGCCGTTCGGGGCGGTATTCGCCATGCCGGGGCCGATCGACATATTGCCCAGGATCATGGTCGCGGCGGCGGACCAACACGTCATGCCGGTCGGCTGTCCCACCAGGTGGGTATTGTGCACGATATCGACCTGAAGCCCCAAAGCGCGCCAGGTCGGGTCCGTGACCATGCCGTTCATCTGCGGCAGCCGATGCCGGGACTGGAAGTGCAGAACGGCGGCTTTTGTGACCGGGCCGTAAACTTCGTCCTCCGACAGGCGCGGGTTCGCGCCGTGTTTGTTGAGCATCCTCTGCAAAAACAGGACTTCCGGCCCGCGAGAGCCTTGATTGACGGGAATCATGGTGCGCTACCTTGGTTCTTTATAGGAACGAGACGCCTTCCTCTCTCGGCGCGGCGTCGCGCTGTCCGGTTCGGATCGGGGCATTTTGTAACGGAACGCGGGAAAGCATCGCAAGGAAATTGCGGCACGCCGTTGCGTGTCCGATTGTAACACGTATCCGTCCCGGCCGAAGCGGCCGGGACGGATGGATGGGTTACGCCGTCGCGCCGCCGTCGACCGGGAGGGTGACACCGTTGACGAAGGAGGCTTCGTCGGACAGCAGGAAGCATGCGGCCGCCGCGATTTCCTCGGGTTGGGCGACGCGGCGCATCGGGTTTTGCCCGCCACGCTTCACGACCAGGGACTCCGCGGTTTCACCGGCCGGCATCTGGCTGTCGGGACGAGCGACGAAAACGCGCAGCATCGGGGTATCGGTGGTGCCGGGGCAGACGGCGTTCACGCGAATGTTCTCGTGCCCGTAGCGCTTCGCCAGGCCCTTGACCAGACCGACGACGCCGAACTTGGCGATGTTGTAGATCGGGCTGTACGGAGAGCCTTGCAGGCCGGAGGTCGAGGCGGTGAACAGAAGCGCGCCGCCGCCGCGGGCGCGCAGTTCCGGCAGCGCGGCTTCGGTGGTCACCAGCACGGTGCGCACGTTCAGGTTCATCGCGAAGTCGTAGTCTTTCCAGTCCAGGCCCTCGATCGAAGCCGGGCCGGGCGTGCCGACATGGTTCCAGACGAAGTCTAGCCCGCCGAACGCCTTGACCGTCTGCTTGACGATGTCGCGGGCGAAGTCGTCATTGGTCAGATCGCCCGACAGAGCGATCGCCTTGCCGCCGGCGGCTTCGATCGTTCTGACAACGGCCTGCGCCGCCGCGGCGTCGAGATCGACGACGGCGACCGAAGCGCCTTCCCTGGCGAACATGATCGCGCCCGCGCGCCCCATGCCGGACCCGCCGGCCGTCACGATGCCGATCTTATTTTCCATACGCATCCGCAAGTATCCTTTCTCAGGCGGTTTCCATGGGCAACGAGGTGTCTTTTGCCCACTCGGACAATGACGCATCGTAGATTTTAACGTTGGTATGGCCGAGCATGATGAGGGCCAGGGCATCGGCGGAGGCTGCGATGCCGCCGCCGCAATAGGCGATCACCGGGCGATCCAGCGCGCCGACGGCGGCGAATTTCGCGCGCAGTTCGTCGGCGGGCAAGAAAGTGTTGGTGGCGGGATCGAGCAGATGCGCGGCGGGAAGGACCGCGCTGCCGGGGATTTGTCCGGGACGGCCATAGGTGCTGCCCGCGTGTTGCGCCGGCATCAGCGCGTTCAGGGTGCAGACCGCGCCATCGCCCATGGCGGCGACGACCTCGTCTCGGCCGACCAACAGGCCGCGTTCGGCCTGCACGGAAAACGTCGCGGGCGTGCGGGATTTGCCGGCGCCGGTTTCCGTCGGGCGCGCTTCGCGGGACCATTTCTGCCAGCCGCCGTTCAGCACGGCGGCGTTATCGTGGCCGAATTCGCGCAGCAGCCACCACACGCGGCTGGCCCACCAGGGATTGCCGGTGCTGTAGGTGATCACGCGGGTTTGATTGCCGATGCCGAATCGGCCCATGGACGCCGCGAAGGCGGCGGGGTTCGGGCGCATGAAGTGGAATTTGTGCGACGTGTCCGACACATCGCGCGCCACGTTGCAGAACTGCGCGCCGGCGATATGGCCCTGCTCAAAATCCGCGATGCCCGGCACGACGGTGTACGGTCCCTGCGGATTTGGTTTCAGATGCACGGTGCAGTCCAGCACGACGACATCCGGGTTGGTCAGATTCTGTTCAAGCCAATCGGTCTCGACCAGAAACTCCGGATGCACGAAACCCGTCACGGCTAGTGACCCGGCGCGAGTTCGGCGAGTTCGATCACCACATTGCCGGTGGCTTCGGGATCGAGGAAGACGATCTTCGAGCCGCCATGCCCGATCTTCCAGGTCTCACTCTGCAACTTCACGTTCTTCGCCTTCAGTTCGGCGATCGCGTCCTCGATGCTTTCGACTTCGAAGCAGATATGGAACAGGCCGGTGCCCTTCTTGTCGATCCACTTGGTGACGCCGGATTCCGGCCCCTGCCCTTCCAGCAGTTCGATGTAGGTTTCGCCGACCGGCAGCATCGCGAGTTTTGTCTGCCCGATCTGCTCCTCGTATTCCAGGTTCAGCCCAAAGACGTTCTTCATCAGGTCGAGCGACTGAGACATCGAATCGACGGCGATGGCGATATGTTCCACGCGCTTGATTTTCATGGTTCGGTCTCCAGGGTTCAGGAAATGGTGACGCCGCTGTCGACCGGATAGACATGTCCGGTGATCACGCGCGCTTCGTCGGAGGCGAGGAAGACCGCCATGTTGGCGATATCCTGCGGTTCGATCAGCCCCATCAAATGGGAATCCGCCAGCTTGGTCAGCCCGGCGTTGCCGGCGACCAGGGTGCGGACGCGATCGGTCATCGTGGCCGACGGGGCGATGGCGTTCACGCGCACCTTGTGTTCGGCGAATTCCACCGCCATCGAACGCGTCATCGCCGCGACGCCGCCCTTTGCGGCGGTGTAGCAGTCGCGGCCGGGGATCCCCATCAGCGCGACGTTGGACGACATGTTGATCACCGATCCGCCGCCGGATTTGATGATCGCGGGGATGCCGAAACGGCAGCCCAGGAAAGTGCCGTACAGATCGAGCTTGATGACCCGCCAGAATTCTTCCAACGGCGCGTCGATCACGGTGCTGTCGATGCTTGTCGATCCGCCGGCGTTGTTGTGCAGGACATGCAGCGCGCCGTAGTGCTGGACCGCCCTGTCGATCGCGGCCTGGATGCTGTCGGGTTCGGTCACGTCGGTGACGATGGCGATCGCTTCGCCGCCGGCCTGATGGATCAACTGTGCCGTCTGTTCGCCGGCGGCCGCGTTCAGTTCGGCCACCACCACTTTCGCGCCTTCCGCGGCCATCGACTGCGCGGTCGCGCGTCCGATGCCGGTGCCGGAACCTGTGATCAGGGCGACCTTGCCCGCGAGACGCGCCATGGGTTTTCCTCCGCTTTTCTGTCGTCGAAGTTTTGGGCTGGCACCGCGCCGGTGGCAAGAGCCGAGACGGCTATTGCTTCTTGATCGCGGCCGATCCGATGGACCGACAGGTCAGCGCGTTCTCGGTAAAGGACCGATTGCATTCCATGACCTGGGTTTGTTTTTGCAGCAGGAACATGCTTTGCGGAAAGGCGCTGTAGTAGACGCTGTAGCCTTTGATTTCCCAGCCGTCGGCGAGGTAGCGCTGCAACGTTTCCGGGGGATGCGGCGTCGGCGGGGCGGCCAGCGCCGGACCGGCCAAGGTCAGGAACATCAGGGCAAGTCGCTTCATACACATCTCCCGCCGCCGTACACGGTTCCGCGCCGCGTGTGGGCGGAGTTCAAATGGGGATCGAGAGGGTCCGCTACCGGCTCAACTCCCGCGTCATGTCGTCGATGCCGTTGACCGTCAGCGGGAACATGCGACCTTCCATCAGGTCGTTGACCATGGTGATGGAACGCACCTGCCCCCAGCTTTTCTTCGGCGTCGGGTTCAGCCAGGCGGAGCGACGATAGTGCCCGGACAGGCGTTCGAGCCAGACCGAGCCCGCCTCTTCGTTCCAATGTTCCACCGATCCGCCGGGCATGGTGACCTCGTACGGGCTCATGGCCGCGTCGCCGACGATGATCAGCTTGTAATCGGGACCGTAGGTGCGCAGAACCTGCCAGGTCGGGATGGTTTCCTCGTGCCGGCGACGGTTGTTCTTCCAGACCCGCTCATAGGGGAAATTGTGGAAGTAGTAGTATTCCAGATGCTTGAATTCGGAGCGCGCGGCGGAAAACAGTTCCTCCGTCAGTTTCACGTAATCGTCCATGGACCCGCCGACATCGAGGAACAGCAGGACCTTGACCGTGTTGTGCCGTTCCGGAACCATCTTGATATCGAGGGAACCGGCATTGTTGGCGGTGGATTTGATCGTGTCGGGCAGATCGAGTTCGGTCGCCGCACCCTGACGCGCGAAGCGGCGCAGGCGGCGCAGGGCGACCTTCATGCCGCGCGTGCCGAGTTCCACGGTATCGTCGAGGTCGCGGAAATCGCGCCGATCCCAGACCTTGACCGCGGTGCGGTTGCGCGACTTGTCCTGCCCGATGCGCACGCCTTCGGGGTTGTAGCCATGCGCGCCGAACGGCGACGTGCCGGCGGTGCCGATCCATTTCGAACCGCCCTCGTGGCGTTCCTTTTGTTCGGCCAGCAACTGCTTCAGCCGTTCCATGATGGCGTCGAAACCGCCGAGACTTTCCAGCTTGGCGATTTCGTCCGGCGTCATCAGCTTTTCGGCCATCTGCTTCAGCCATTCGACCGGCAGGTCTTCGACCTTCACCCCGGCGGGCGGTTCCAGCCCCTTGAAGCAATGGGCGAAGACCCGATCGAATTTATCCAGATGGCGTTCGTCCTTCACCAGGGTCGCGCGCGCGAGGTAGTAGAAATCCTCCACGCTGTAGTCGGCGACGCCGGCCTGCATCGCGGCCATCAGCGCCAGATGCTCGGTGATGGAGGTCGGCAGGCCGGCGGTACGCAGGCCCAGGATCAGGTGGGAGAACATCAGCTGCCTCGGCGTGCCAGGAAAGCCAGTCGTTCGAACAGATGCACATCCTGCTCGTTCTTGAGCAAGGCACCGTGCAGCGGCGGAATGACGACCTGCTTTTCATTGCTGCGCAAAGCTTCGACCGGCAGGTCCTCGACCATCAGCAGCTTGAGCCAGTCCAGCAGTTCCGACGTCGCCGGCTTCTTCTTCAGGCCCGGCACTTCGCGAATCTGGAAGAAGACGTTCATCGCCTCCCGCGCGAGGTCCTTGCGGATGTCGGGGTAATGCGCCTGGACGATCTTCTCCATCGTCTCCCGATCCGGGAAGCGGATGTAGTGAAAGAAGCAGCGGCGCAGGAACGCGTCGGGCAGTTCCTTTTCGTTGTTGGACGTGATGATCACGACCGGACGATGCCGAGCGGCGATGGTCTTGCGGGTTTCGTAGACGAAGAACTGCATTTTATCGAGTTCGAGCAGCAGATCGTTCGGGAATTCGATGTCGGCCTTGTCGACCTCGTCGATCAGAACCAGCACGGGCTTATCGGCCTCGAAGGCTTCCCAGAGCTTGCCGGGGACGATGTAGTTGGCGATGTCGTGCACGCGTTCGTCGCCCAACTGCCCGTCGCGCAGGCGCGATACGGCGTCGTATTCGTACAGGCCCTGCTGCGCCTTGGTGGTGGATTTAACGTGCCACTCGATCAGGTTCATGCCGAGGGCGCCGGCGACTTCGTGCGCGAGCACCGTTTTGCCGGTGCCCGGTTCTCCCTTGACCAGCAGCGGGCGCTGCAGGGTCACCGCGGCATTGACCGCGACCTCCAGATCGCGGGAGGCGATATATTTTTCCGTGCTCTTAAATCCAGCCACGCCCGACTTCCTTCCGTTTGTCCCCCCGATTGTCGGGCGAAAGGCGGCGTTGGGCAAGGTGGAGAAACTCGGCCTCCCCGAGACAGGGGAGGCCGAGGTTGAAATCAGCCCTTTTTCACCAGCGCGCAGTCGCCCTTTTCCATGGGGCGGAAGGCTTCTTCCCCGGGGATGGTGCGGATCAGCTTGTAGTAATCGTAGGGGGCCTTGGATTCTTCCGGCTTCTTGACCTCGAACAGATACATGTTGTGCATCTTGCGGCCGTCGGCGCGGATATAGCCCTTCCCGAACAGCGGATCGTCGGTCGGGGTGGCCTTCATCTTGGCCATGACGGCTTCGGGGTTGTCGGTGCCGGCGGCCTTAACGGATTCCAGGTAGTGCTTGGCGGCCGAGTAGTAGCCGGCCTGCACGCTGGTCGGCATCTTGCCCATCTTCGCGAAGAAGCGCTTGGCGAAGGCCCGGGTGCCGTCGTTCAGATCCCAGTAGAACGCCTCGGTCAATTGCAGGCCCTGCGCCAAGGGCAGCCCGATGCTGTGGATGTCGCTGACGAAGACCAGCAGGCCCGCAAGCTTCTGGCCGCCCTTGACGATGCCGAACTCGGCGGCCTGCTTGATCGAATTGATGGTATCGCCGCCGGCGTTGGCGAGACCGACGACCTGGGCGCGGGACGCCTGCGCCTGCACCAGGAAGGCCGAGAAGTCAGAGCTGTTGATGGGGTGACGCGCATTGCCAAGAATGGTGCCGCCATTGGCGGTCACGACGGCGGTGACATCGCGTTCCAGCGCGTGACCGAAGGCATAATCGGCGGTCAGGAAGTACCAGGACTTGCCGCCGGCCTTGACCACGGCCGAACCGGTGCCGTTGGCGAGCGCCGCAGTGTCGTAGACCCAATGAACGGTGTAGGCGTTGCAGGCTTTTCCGGTCAGGTCCGAACTGGCCGGGTCGGTCGCCAGGAACACCTTCTTCTTGTCGCCCGCGACACCCGCGACGGCAAGCGACGACGAGGAGGCGGCGGCGCCGATGATCGCGTCGACATTGTCGGCGGTGTACCATTTGGCGGCGATGGAGGTGCCGATATCGGCCTTGTTCTGCACGTCGGCCTGGATCAGCTCGATCTTCTTGCCGATCCCGGCGCCGAAGTCCTCGATCGCCATTTGCGTCGCGAACACCGCGCCCGGTCCGTTGATGTCGGCATAAAGGCTCGACATATCCGTCAGCACGCCGATCTTGACGACGTCGTCCGATATCTGTGCCCGCGCCGGCTGGCTCGCCAGTCCCAGGCTCGCCAGCCCAAGCGCGACCGCTCCGGCAATCGTAAGACTGCGCATAAATTTTTACTCCCTGTCGGTTGTGTCCCAGGACACAGTCTTACCGGTGAGACCGGCGTGAAGCGAGCGTTTATGCGGCAATCCCCTCCACCGGCGCCAAGGGCGCGCGCCCGCGGATCATGTCGGATGCCTTTTCCGCGATCATCATCGTGGAGCTGTAGGTATTGGCCGACGGCATGTTGGGCATGATGGAGGCATCGACGACGCGCAGACGCTGAATGCCGTGCACCTGCAACGTGTCGCTGACGACGGCGGTTTTGTCCGATGCCGGCCCCATGCGCGCGGTGCCGATGAGGTGGTAGGAGGTCGAGCCGTACTGGCGGGCATAATCCAGCCATTCGTCGTCAGTCTGTACGTTCGGCCCCGGCAACTCGTCGCGATCGAAAAACGGCTTCAGCGCATCGGTATGCAGCAGTTCGCGCGCCAGCCGCATCCCCTTGGACATCACGCGCTGATCCATGGGGTCCTTGAGGTAGTTGGGCTGGATGATCGGATCGACAAAGGGATCGATCGTACGCGCGCGAACATGGCCGATGCTTTCCGGGCGGTGCTGCCAGACGCCGCAGGTCATGCCGGGGTAATCGTCGAGGAGACCGACGAAGCCCTGCTTGTAGCTGGCCGGGCTGAACACGCCCTGCAGATCGGGCTGACGCATGGTGTCCTCCGTCCTCCAGAACCAGTGCACGATCGACGGGCTGGTGGCCAGGATCGACGGCTTGCCCATCATCCAACGCGCGATCTGCCCGGCCAGACCAAAGCCGTGCGACATTTCGTTCATGGTGCGGATGTTCTTCACCCGCGCGACGATGCGGGCGTTGTAATGGTCGCGGAAATTTTCCCCCACCGGCAGATCGGCGACCACCGGTACGCCCAGATCGTTCAGCAGCCAGGCCGGGCCGATGCCGGAGATTTGCAGCAGTCGCGCGGTATTGGCGGTGCCGGCGGAGACGATCACCTCCTTGCGGGCAAACACCTTGCGCCGGGTCGTGCGGTCGCGATCGTCGATATACTCCACGCCGGTCGCGGCGGTGCCGTCGAACAGGATCTTCGCGGCGCGGGCATCGGTGCGCACGTCCAACCGCCCGGTCGCGCGGGCGGGATGCAGGAACACCCGCGCGGCAGAATGGCGGAAGCCCCGATTGATCAGGCGCTGATAGTAACCGACCCCGGCCTGATTATCGCCGCTGTTGTAATCGGCGCAGCGGGGGATGCCGAGTTCGCCGGCACCTTCGATAAAGGCCTCGGTGATCGGATGGGTCCAGTCGTTATCGGTGACCGGCAAATTGCCGGAGCGACCGTGAATCCGGTCGTCGCCCGCGCCGATGCGGCGCTCTCCGCGCTTGAAGTAGGGGAGAATATCGACATAGCCCCAGCCGCGATTGCCGCGCTGCGCCCAATGGTCGAAATCCTCCCGCTGGCCGCGATTGTAGATCATGCCGTTGATGGAACTCGACCCGCCGAGGGTGCGCCCCTGGGTGGTGGGAATGCGCCGCCCGTTGGTGCCTTCGCCGGGTTCCGTCTGGAACTGCCAGGTGTAGGTCGGGTTGAACAGCATCTTGATGAAGCCGGCGGGGATGTGAATGAACGGGTGCCGATCCGGCGGGCCGCATTCCAGGACGCAGACTGTCACGCCCGGGTCCTCCGTCAGGCGGTTGCAAAGGACCGAACCCGCCGCGCCGCTGCCCACGATCACATAGTCGAACGTATCGCCCTGATCCGCCGCCACCATAACCCCCGTTTGCTCTCTCGTACCGGATGATCCTAGACTGTCCGCCGAAGCCGGTCCAAGACCCGACGGGACATTCGCATGGACTATGTCTGCGACGCACCCAACGACGAAACCTGGTTCCGTATCGTCACGGAAGCCGAGGCAATGGCCGAGTCGACCGAAATGAGCCACGCCGTCGACAAGCATTTCCGCCGGGAATGGGATCGCGCCGCGGAGAGTTTCCGATCGAACAATCCCGTCTTCATCGAACAGGATATCGGCAAGCGCGATCACATCAAGCGCGCGATGCCGCTGTTTCTGACCCTGCGCGACCAGGACGGGCGCGGGCTGGTGACCGCGATGGTGACCCAACCCGGCCCCGGTTCCTGCGTCGTGGTGGGACGCGCCAACGCCGATCCCTACCCGGATCATGCCGCCGCGATCGCCGCGCTGGGCCGACATTTAGGACAAACGCTGGACCGCGCGCGCTGCTACCCGTATCGTCGATAGAAGGAGGTACCCCAAATGGCTATCACACTGGAACAATTTGCCGCCGACTGCCACGACGCCGTAAAAAACAACCCCGGCACCCCCGGCCGCGAGAAAGTGCTCGCGCTCGTGAAGCAGGTTCTGGCCGATTCCGACTTCGTGACGCGGCATATCCCCGACGGCACGCCGGAACGGCATGTGCTGTACGAAGACGCCGAACTCGGCTTCACGATCCTGGCGCACGGCTATACCGGCCCCAAGGGCAGCAACCCGCACGATCATGGCCCGTCCTGGGCAATCTACGGACAGGCCGCCGGCGAGACGATCATGACCGCCTGGGACCTTGTCGCGCGTCCGACCGAATCAACGCCGGGCAAGGCGAAGTTCAACCACAACTATGTGATGAAGCCGGGCGATGCCTACCTGTACGACGTCGGCGTGCTGCACTCCCCCGAACGCAAGGCCGCTACCCGGCTGCTGCGGATCGAGGGTGTGAACATGTCGAAGATCAAGCGCCTGCCGTATGAGGCAGTGCCGGTCAGCCAGGCGGCGGAATAATCTGCTTCTCTTCGATGATGTAGCTTTTGATTTCACCGATAATCAGCGCGCCGTCGTCCGTCAGCCGTTTCATCTCGGCTGACGCGGCGGCCCGTTCGAAGCCGGCCATGTCGTCGTACCAAAGTTCGGCGATGCCATCGATCTGAACGTCGGTTTCGGGAATATCCGGACGGGTCCGGGTGCCGATAATGTGCGACTGCACATAGCGGCGCACACCGGGCACGGCACGGGCCAAGGGCCCGTGAACATGCAGCCAATGGTGCACGAACTCCTCGTGCGTCAGTTCCGGACGGCGCGTCAGCAAGCCGATCATTTTGATCATCGTTGGTCTCCCGGCGGCATGGAGTCGGTTATCGAACGGCGCGCAGCCCGCTTCGGAAACGGCGCGCGAGTTCCAGGTAAACCCGCGCGTTGCGGTCGAACTTCGCGCGTTCCTCGGCGTCCATGACCCGGCGCAGCTTGGCCGGGGAACCCGTCCAAAGCTCGTTCGGGCCGATCACCTTGCCCGGCGTCAGCAGACCGCCGGCGGCGAGCATGCCGCCTTCCTCGATCACCGCGCCGTCCAGCACGGTCGCGCTGATGCCGACAAAGGCCCGGTTTTTCAGCGTGCAGGCATGGATGACCGCATTATGCCCGACCGTGACATCGTCGCCGATATAGGTCGAAAACTCCCCGGAATCGATGTGGATGACGGTACCGTCCTGAATATTGGTGCGGTCGCCGATGCGGATGGCGTTCATGTCCCCGCGGACGAGGCAATGAAACCAGATCCCGGTTTCCGAGCCGATGACGACATCGCCGATGATCGCGGCGGTGGGCGCGATGAACGCATCCGGCGCGATGATCGGCACGACGCCGTTCAGCGAGAAAACCGTCCCCGGCGGCGGCTGGCCGATGACGTCGTCAGGCATGCACCGTCTCCGCGCCCACGCCTGTGTGCAGGCCAAGCATCAGGCGAATGTTCTGCACCGCGGCGCCGGAGGCTCCCTTGCCGAGATTGTCGAGGCGCGCGACGAGAACCGCCTGACGGTGCTTTTCGTTGGCGTGCACATAGAGTTCGAGACGGTCGGTGTCGTTCAGCGCTTCCGGTTCCAACTTGCCGTCGGCCTGGGGCTGCACGACACGCACCAGATCGCACCCCTCATACCATTTCTCCAAAATCGCCCTCAAATCCCCTCCGCTCGGCTTACCGTTGAGCGTATCGAGATGCAGCGGAATGGATACCAGCATGCCCTGGCGATAATGCCCGACGGACGGCACGAAAATCGGCCGGCGGGTCAGACCGCCATAAAGGGTCGTTTCGGGAACGTGCTTATGCTCCAGCCCGAGGCCGTAGAGTTCGAAGGCCGGCCCGCCATCGGTATCGTGCGCGCCGATCATCGCCTTGCCGCCGCCGGAATAGCCGGACACGGCGTTGATGGTGATGGGGTAGTCGGGCGGGATGATGCCCGCGTCCACCAGCGGGCGGATCAGGCCGATGCCGCCGGTGGGATAGCAGCCGGGATTGGCCACATGCTTCGCCTGGGCGATGCGATCGGCCTGACCGGGCAGCATTTCGGCAAAGCCGTAAACCCAGTCGGGATCGACCCGATGCGCGGTGGACGCGTCGAGCACCTTGGGTTCGGCGTTCCCCAGCGACGCCGCCATGGCGCAGGAATCCTTGGCCGCGTCGTCGGGCAGGCACAGCACGATCAGATCGACCTCGGCCATCATGTCCCGGCGCGCGGCGGGATCGCGACGTCGATCGGCGGGCAGGCTCTTCACCGTAACGGATTGGATCGCGTCCAGACGTTCGCGAATGCCCAGCCCCGTGGTGCCGGATTCGCCGTCGATGAAGACCGTTGCCTTGGTCATGCCTCTCTCTCCAGTGTCAAACGCCGCGATGGTCGCCATTCGCGGCGGGATTAACAAGTCCGCGTCCTACATGCCTGCGTTGTGCGGCTTCAGGATCGCGTTCAGCACCGCGTGAACCGGCGTCGGAATGCCGAGTTCCTTCCCCATCGCGACCACTTTGCCGCCGAGCCAGGGGAGTTCGATACGATTGCCGCGAATGAGGTCGTGGGCCATGGAGGCCATCATCGCGGGGGGGGAATTCTGCGTCCAGGCGACGGCTTTTTCGACCACGTCGTCCGGCAGGGGAATGCCCAGGGCATGACCGATCGCCGCGACCTCGGCCGCGGCGGCGGGAAACAGCGGGGCGATGTCGGGATCGTCGCGCAGCTTGCCGATCGGGGTGCGGCTTGCGGCGGTGATGCTGGCGTTGGTGGCCAGCAGGATGAACTTCAGCCACAGCTCCGTCACGATCTTGTCGCTGTGGGTGGCGTCGAAGCCGGCAAGCTTGCACATGGCCAGGAAGGCGTCGCCGCGCGCGCTGAGTCCGCCGTCGAGTTCGCCGAATACCAGACGCATGAATGTGCCGGTCTGACGGATGACGCCGGGTTCGGCGATCGTGGCGCTGATCTGCGCGACGCCGCCCATGACGGCTTCCTTTCCCAGGATCGGGATCAGACGCTCCGGCGCGTCGATACCGTTTTGCAGGGGAATGACCGCCGTGCCGGGGCCGACCAGCGGACGAATGTGTTCGCCCGCGCTTTCGACGTCCCATAGCTTGACGCAGAACAGCACGAAATCGACCTTGCCGATGCTCGCGGGATCGTCCGTGGCCTGGGTCGGGACGATATGGGTTTCCCCGCGCCCGCCGACGATCTTCAGCCCGTTGGCGCGCATGGCGGCCAGATGCGCCCCGCGCGCAACGAAGGTGACATCCGCGCCGGCCTTGGCCAGGGCGGCGCCGAACGCTCCGCCGACGCCGCCGGCGCCGATTACGGCAATGCGCATGATAAACTCTCCTGTTTCGGGACCGGCGAGGTCCGGCGATGATGCAATGGACGCAGCATATGCCCGGCTTCGCCGGTTTTCGCCAGGACGGCCGATTGATTTTGTTGGATCAGGCGGGATCGAACTCCCGATCCTTGCTGGGGATCAGGTCGTACGGCAGCGCGAAGCCGGGCAGCGCCTTCAGCCGCCGCGACCAGGCCTCCACATTCGGCCAACGCGCGATCTCCAACCCGCCTTCGGCCATGAACACCATGCGGCCCCAGCAGCCGATGTCGGCGATGGTCGGCGCGTCGCCCACCAGCCAATCGCGGCCGGCGAGCGATTGGTCGACGAAGCCGATGGCGGCTTCGGCGAGCGGGCGGAAATACTCCATCACCGCCGGATCGACGGCGCGAAAGCGGCTGTAGTGACGCACCTTCGCGACATTGGTGATCTGATCGGCCTCCCAGTCCAGCCATTCCCGCGCCGTCCAGCGATCCTGCTCCGTCTTGCCCTCGAAACAACCGGTTGCCCCGGCGAGGTAGCTGAGAATGACGTTCGACTGCACGATGGTCAGCCCGCGATGCTGAAGCACCGGCACCTTGCCGTAGCGGTTGCGCGCCAGGTGTTCCGGCTCGTTCTGCTTGCCGATCTTCAGGTTCACGGTGCGAAAGCTGAACGGCAGGCCGGACAGCGCGAGAAACAGCATCGGCTTGTAGCTGGAGCTGGAGGTGAAGCTGCCGAACAGCGTCAGCCGGTTTGCATCTGTCATGGGATTTTCCTTCCGCCCTGGGTCAGTCGGCGGGCTGCAACCAGGTGCCGGCGTAGAGTGATTCGACCGAGACCTGAAACCCGACGCTGTCGAGGGTCAACGTCCCGTCGGAAACCAGCAAGGGCTGCTCGGGCCAGGAGCCGTCGTCTTGCCGACGCAGCAGGCGCGCGCCGATTTCGGTGGAGTGGATGACAAGGATTTCCCGCACACTGGGAATGGTGGTGTAGGCCCAAACGTTGATCCAGGTTTTCGCCTTGTTGCCGGGCGACAGGATTTCAATCAGCAACACCGGATCGACGGCGGCGGTGTCATCCCTACGGATCGGGCCGCAAACAACGGCCAGATCGGGGATACGCATGTTGCAGTCGGACTGCACACGCGGCACCACGCCGGGATTGGCGATCACACGACAGGGACTGTTTTGAGCGCGCAGGTGGTTGCGGATCAAACTTCCGACCTCCGCCTGGATCGCCGCATGGGTCGGACTGGCCGGTGCCATCGCCAGGGCGACGCCGTCGACCAACTGCCAACAACCGGCGGTGGGCGGCGCCCATACCAGGAACTCCGCCACGGTCATGAAGTCAGGGATCGCGAGAGCCTGAGACATGCGGCCTGTCGAAACGTCCGTCCCTTCCAGCACAGGAAGGGACGGACATATCGCCTACGGCAGGTTCTTGTGCGACCCGTCGCAACGCGGTGCCTTGCCCGTGGCCTTGCAGCCGCAGAACGACACGACGCCCGACGTTTCGGCTTCGAACTTCATCGGCGAAAACCCGGTGCCCTTATGCGACCCGTCGCAGAACGGCTGCTTGCCGCTTTTGCCGCAGGAGCACCACCAATAGGCTTTACCGGCTTCGACTTCGACCTTGTAGGACGCTTTCTGCGCAACGATCGGCAGTGATTCTGACATGTCGGTTTCCCCTTGTGTTAAGCGCCGTAACCATAAATCCGGCGCGCTTCCGCCAGTGTAACGTAGCCGTCCAGCAGGTCCTCGGAAAGGGCTGCCGGATCGCGGTCCATGGGATCGCCGTAACCGCCCGAACCCGGCGCTTCCATCGTCACCAGGGAACCGGCCGGCGCCAGGAAACCGCCCTTGCTGGTCAGCTTGCGCGCATTGGTGTTCGGCGCGGTCAGCGCGATCGTCGCCGGCGCGCCCGCGTGGCCGCCATCCAGTCCGAACGGAGGCGTCACGGTGCGTTCGCAACAGACCGATGCCTGCGACTGGTTTTCCAGCACACGCCAGACCCGGCGCACGCCCAGCCCGCCGCGGTAGCGACCCGCCCCGCCACTGTCGGGGACAAGCGCGTATTCCTCCACGCGCAGTGGAAAGCTCATTTCCAGGATTTCAATCGGCGTATTGCTCATGTTCGAAACGGTGCTGGCGACGGCGTTGATGCCGTCCTTGTTCGGACGCGCGCCGAAGCCGCCCTTGACCGATTCATAGCTCACGAACCGTTCCCCGGTGCGGTAGTCGACGCCGCCGAACGTCATCACCGCCGACGTCCCCTGCGATCCCGCCATCACCGTGCGCGGCGTGATCGCGAACAGCGCGGCCATGACCATGTCGGCAACGCGATGCGACATTTCGTGATTGGCGTAGACCACCGGCGACGGGTGCTGGGCATGCACGACCGATCCGGGCGGCGCCGTCACCGTCACCGGACGCCAGCAGCCGGAATTCGGCGGGATCAGGCTTTTCGGATCGGCGATCATCTTCAGGGCGCAGAACACGCCGGAGGCCGTGACCGTCAGCGGCGCGTTCATCGGCCCCGCCACCGCCGGATCGGACCCGGTGAAATCCGCCACGATGGTGTCGCCGGCCTTGGTGATCTTCAGGTGGACTTTGAACGTGGCGTCCTCGGATTCGCCCACGCCGATCACGCCGTCGCCGTCAAAGATATCGGTGAATTCGGCCTCGCCGTCCGGCAACGCGCGCAGCGCGGCGCGCATCATGGTCTCGGAGTAGTCGAGCACCTCCTGCATGATCTCCAGCAGCGTATCGACGCCGTACTTGGTCGCGAGTTCGCTCAGACGCTGCGCGGCGCGCCAATTGGCGGCAACCTGGGCGCGCAGATCGCCCAACCGTTCCGTCGGCGTCCGCACGTTGGCGAAAATGATCGCCTCGATCGCCGGGTCCGGCTTGCCGTCGCGATACAACCGGATCGGCGGCAGGCGCAGCCCTTCCCCATAAATCTCAGTGACGGCGCCGTAGCTGCCGGGCGAGGCGCTGCCGATATCCGGCCAATGCGCCCGCACGCAGCCAAAGCCCAACAACCGCCCGTCGTGGAAAGCCGGCGCGACGACGTTGACGTCGGGCAGATGGGAACCGCCGTCATAGGGATCGTTGTGGATGAACACGTCGCCCGGCGCGGCGTCGGGAAAGGCGCGGACGATCGCGCGGACCGCATCGGGCATCGACCCCAGATGGATCGGCAAATCGGGCCCCTGCGCGACCATATTGCCGGCAATGTCGAAGATCCCGCAGGAATAATCGCCGGCGACCTTCAGCAGCGGCGAATAGGCCGTCTTGGCCAGGACGATCTTCATCTCCTCCGCCGCCGAATACAGCGCGTTCTTGACCACCTCAAAGCGGGCCGGATCGGTTTTCAACGTGCTCATGGCTGCATGCTCCTGCTGAGCGTCATCATTTCCCGAGAGGGATCAATTCGCCAAGCACTCTCTCGGTGCTTTCGACGATTTCCGTGTATCCGGCGGCGGCCTGGGGTAAATTCTGGCTGCGGCAGGCGCGTTCGACCTCCCGCGCCAGACGGCTGAGACCGGTGGCGCCGCAATTGCCGGCGACGGAGACCAGGTCGTGCGCCTCCTTGGCCGCGGCAACCGTGTCTTCCTCCCGCAGCCTTTCGCCCAGCCGAACGACGCGGGCCTGAATATCGATGCGCGATTCTTCCATGAATTTGGCGAGTTGATCGTCGTTCATGAAGCGACGCAGGCTCTCGACGACCGAACGATCGATGGAATCGCCCCCGGCCACCGCCGCGGCCAGCGGGGCGGACGGCACCGCGCCCGTCAGATCGGCCAGAACGGCGAACAAGGCGGCGGGCGTGATGGGCTTACTCAGATAGGCATCCAGGCCTGCGGCTCGATACCGCTCCTCGGCACCGGCCAGCGCGTCGGCGGTGACGGCGACGACCGGCACGTCGCGCTTGGGCGGCGCCAAAGCGCGGATACGCCGCGTGGCCTGGACCCCGTCCATGATCGGCATCTGGATATCCATCAGCACGATGTCGAAGTCGGTCTTCACGACTGCTTCCACCGCCTCTCGCCCGTTGGACGCGACATCGACGCGATGCCCCGCCCCTTCCAGCAGGGCGATCAACAGCCGCTGGTTGATCCGATTATCGTCGGCCACGAGGACGTTCAGCATGCGGGTCGGAACCGCCGGCGCATTGGCCGCTTCATCCTGGTTCGGGGTCGCGACTTCATTCAGCGCGGGCGGCAGGCGCAGGCGGATGGTAAAGCAACTGCCCTGTTCCGGGGTGCTCGTCACGCCGATCGTGCCGCCCATCAGTTCCACCAGTTCGCGGCTGATCGCGAGTCCCAGTCCGGTACCGCCGAAGCGGCGGGAGATCGAACTGTCCCCCTGGGAAAATTTCTGGAACAGGCGTTGGCGGGTTTCTTCCGTCATGCCGATGCCGGTATCCGTGACCTCGATCAACACGACGTCGGCATCCGCCGCGGAACCGGAGAGAACGGGTGAGACGCGCACATGGATGCGCCCGCGTTCGGTGAACTTCACGGCGTTGCTGAGCAGGTTCAGCATCACCTGACGCAGCCGCAAAGCATCGCCGTGCACGGCGCGACGGCACGCCGGGTCGATATCCAGATGCAGGCCCAGGCGCTTCTCCCGCGCTCGGATCGCCAGCAGCCCGACCGCTGATTCGACCATCTCGTCGAGCCGGAAATCCGACGGTTCCAGCTCCACCCGGCCGGCTTCCAACTTGGAGATATCCAGGATGTCGTTGATGACCTCCAGCAACGCATGCGCGGATTCTTCGATCCCCATCGCGCATTCGCGCTGTTCGACCGAAAGCGCGGTGCGGGAGAGGATTTCGTTCATGCCGATGATGCCGTTCATCGGCGTGCGGATTTCATGCGACATATTGGCCAGGAACTCGGTCTTGGCGGCGTTCGCCCGTTCCGCCTGCTCCCGCGCCGCCTCGGCCGTCAGGCGCGCGGTTTCCGCGCGTTCCTCCGCCCGCTTGCGTTCGGTGATGTCGGTATAGGTGCGCACCAGACCGCCGTCGGTCAGCGGCTGGCTGCGCACCTCGATCGTGCGGCCGTTGGCCCGCTCGCGCTGATAGACATGCGGCTGATCCAGCAAACCGCCGGCGCGGATCATCTCCTGAATATCGGCCGGTGTGTGGACGAAGTCGTCGGTCTTCCACTGATACGCCAGCACCTCGCTGAAATGCGGCCGCGACAGCATCAGCGAGGCCGGCAAACCCAGCATCTCCATCGTTCGACTGTTGCAGACCACCACGATCCGGTTGGGATCGACCATCAGGATGCCCTGATCCATGTTTTCGAACGTCGTCTGCAAAAGCTGCGACTTCTCCTCGCCCTCGCGTTGGCTGCGCTGCAAGGCCTCGGTCGAGGCGACCAGTTCCACCGTACGATTGGTCAGCATCGCGCCGGTGCGCTCAAGCTCCTGGTTGTGCCGCACCAGCGACGCCTCCGACCGGGCGAGGCGGGTGACCTGCATCGACAACTGAATGAACAGGCCGATCAGCACGAGGATGACGACGACCGCGCCGATGCCGACGAACAGGCTTTGCTTGCGCCACGGGCCCAGGGACACCGATTCCGACCGCCCGACCTCCACCACCAGCGGGTAATCGAACAGCGGATGCACCGATATCGTCATCCGATCGTTCGTCTCCGCGCCCGCGACGCGCAGCAGCCCCTGCCCCGCGGCCACCGCGTCCTGCCAGAGCCGTCCGCCCGCGCGATCCAGATCGGCGGTTTCCGACCCGCCGGGATGGCGCAGGAACGTCATGCCGTTTTTATGCGACAACGTGATCGTGCTGCCGTCCGACGCGCCGACGGCGTCGAGGAATTCCACGAAATAGCGCAGCGAAAGCCGAGCCACGACGATCCCGATCAGTTCCCCGTCGCGCCCGGATATCCGTCGCGCCAGCACCATCGTGCGGGCCTGCTGCGGATCGCTGCGATAGGGAATGGACAGATACGTCGTCCCGGCGCGGTCGGTCTGAAAGTGGCGGAACACGTCCCCGGCCGACAGGTCGGTATCCGGTGTCGGCCATACCAGCGAACTGTTCAGCAACCGCCCATCGGCGGTGACCAGCGCCAACGCTTCCACCTGCGGCAGGTTCCGGGTACGCGCGGACAGTTCCATGTGCGTCGCTTCCGTGCCCAGCAAGGCCCGAAACTGCTCCGCGCTGTCCAGCCCGATGCCGAGCGTTTGGTCGAGCGTGGCCTGGACGACGAGGTCGGCGGCCTGCAGGGCGCGCGCGGTTTGTTCCGCCAGCACGACACCAAGGCGCTGCTGATCGCGTTCGGCATTGTCCGCCGCGGTATTGCGGGCATCCCAGATCGACAGGGTGGCGGCGACCAGGATGACCACGATCAGCGCGAAGCAAACCACCGCAAGCCCGCGTGTGACGGAACGCGGCTTCAGCGAAGGATCGACCGGCGTCAACGACGGGGCGGACTGCGTGGCGCCACTGCTACCCAGACTCGAGTTCCTTTTATCCTCGCGCTTTACGCGTCGGACGATTTTAGACCACGACGCTCAGCTTTGGCGATGGGGACGGCGGGTCGGCTTCGGACCGCCAAAAGACAGAGAGAAGCCGATAAAGATCACGCCCAGCGCCGCGGGCCCCAACCAGGCCGGACGCACCAGCAAGGGCATCGCCAGTTCCGCCCAGGCCCACGGGCCGAACACCGACTCAACCCCCCCTTGCAGCCGCGTCACCGCATCCCGATCAAGCATGTTCAATGCTCGGCCCAGCGATACGGTCCTTGGTCCCAGCGTCGCGAGGGCGACGGCCAAGACGAACAGGATGGATGCGATGATGGCGAGGACGCGTTTGGTAATCACATGAACAGCTTCTCGTGCTTCAGGTCTGTATACAGGCTTGCGACGAATTCGGCATAGCCATTGTATATCTGCGTGGGCACCATTTCGTCGTTACCCAACAGCCGCTCCCGCGCCTGGCTCCACCGCGGATGCGCCACGGCGGGGTTCACATTGGCCCAAAATCCGTATTCCGCGGGCTGGATGCCTTCCCAGAAGGTTTTCGGGCGCTTGTCGGTGAACGTGATTTTGGCGATCGATTTCACCGATTTGAAGCCATATTTCCAGGGCAACACCAGCCGGATCGGCCCGCCGTTCTGCGGCGGCATCGGCTTGCCGTAAAGACCTGTCCCGACGAACGTCAGATCGTTCGCGGCTTCCTGGATCGTCACGCCCTCGGTGTACGGCCAGGGGTAGAAGGGCGAATCCAGCCCCTTCATCGTCTTGTCCTGCGCGGTCTCAAACACGACGTATTTCGCCGCGGAGGTCGGTTCGGCCAAGGCCACCAACTGGCTGAGGGTAAAGCCCGTCCAGGGCACCGTCATCGCCCAGGTTTCCACGCAGCGATGACGATAAATCCGCTCCTCCTGCTGCACTTGCTTCAGCAGGTCGTCGATATCGATCGTCCTCGGCTGCTTGATCAGACCATCCAGCTTGATCGTCCAGGGGCGCTGCTTCAGCGCCTGCGCCTGCCGCCAGATGTTCTTGCTTTCGCCGTACTCGTAGAAATTATTATAGGTCGTGGCGTTTTTTTCGTCCGTTAAGGCGCGCCCCGCCTCAAACTTCGGATTGCGCGTCGGCGCATCGCCCGGCGCGGCCAGGGCCGGTCCGGCGGAGGCCAGCGCCAAGGCACCGGCCATCAATCCGCGCCGGTTCAACGCCAATGCCTCCGGCGTGACGAGGTGTTCCGAAATTTCCCAACCGCGACGCCTGACGATATGCATGATCCGCTCCCTTGCCCGTCCGACCTGACTTTGGTCACACATTGTCGGACGCGCGACAATCGGGGACATTACACATCCCACGTCGCCGCATGATAATTTTCGTACGCGCGCCCGCCCGGAAGGACCGTTCCATGCATCTCGCCCGCTTCCCTCGCGTTCGTCTGTTTCCCACCCCGACGCCGCTTGAAAAGCTGGAGAATCTGAGCCGCCATTTGGGCGGGCCGGAAATCTGGATCAAGCGCGACGATTGCACCGTGGTCGCCACCGGCGGCAACAAAGTGCGCAAGCTGGAATGGCTGATTGGTGAGGCCCGCGCCCAGGGCGCCGATCACATCGTGACTCAAGGCGCGGTGCAATCGAACCACGTGCGCCAGACCGCCGCCGTCGCCGCGCGATTCGGCATGAAATGCACGGCGCTGCTGGAACACCGGATCGAGACCAACGATCGCGACTATCTGGCCAGCGGCAACATTTTCCTGGATCGGCTGTTCGGCTGCGAGATCGAATACCGCGCCGGCGGGATGGATATGAACGCGGAAGCCGAGAAAAAGGGCGAGGAACTGCGCGCCGCCGGCGCCAAGGCCTATGTCATCCCCGGCGGCGGATCGAACCGCGTCGGCGCGCTGGGCTATGTGTCGTGCGCGCAGGAACTGGTGCAGCAGGCCGACGAGATGGGCCTGGTCATCGACCGCCTGGTGACCGCGACCGGCAGCGCCGGCACCCATGCCGGCCTGGTCGTCGGGTTGGAGGGAGTCAATTCCCACATCCCGGTGCTGGGTATCGGCGTGCGCCTGCCGAAGGATCGCCAAGAGGCGAACGTGTTCCGCCTCGCCGAGGCCACGGCCGAGTACGTCGGCCTGACCGGCGGCATCCGACGCGAAGCGGTGGTGGCCAATTGCGACTATGTCGGCGAAGGCTACGGCATCCCCACCCCCGGCATGATCGAGGCCGTGCAAACCCTTGCTCGCCTGGAGGGGATTTTGCTCGATCCCGTGTACTCGGGGAAGGCGATGGCGGGGATGATCGACCTGATCCGCAAGGGAGAGATCGGGGCATCGGAGACGGTTGTATTCCTGCACACCGGCGGGGCGGTAGGGCTGTTTGGGTACAACGGCACGTTTGACGCGGCGGGGTGATGCGGGTGGGGGGCGCTGTGCTCGGCGCCCCCTGGCGGGGTGTGAAAGCCGCCGGTCCACACCACGCCGGAACCTTTGACGAATTATACAAAAATATGTATATCCAGATAAATGTTCGAGCCACCTTTCAAATTGATCGTGTGGATTGGGTCGGCGCTCAAGGACCTGAAAGCCTTGCCCCGCCCCGTGCAGCGCGCCGTGGGCGTGGCCCTGTACGCGGCTCAGCTTGGTGAGACGCCGCCCGACTCCAAGGTGCTGAAAGGGTTCGGCGGATCGGGCGTGCTGGAACTGATCGAGGATCACCGCGGCGATACCTACCGCGCGGTTTACACAGTGCGATTCGCCGCCAAGATCTACGTGCTGCACGTCTTTCAGAAGAAATCGAAACGCGGCATCGCCACGCCCCAAAAGGACATGGAGCTTATCCGCGTTCGGCTGAAATGGGCCGAGGAACTGAACTCCGCCACGACAAAGGACAACTGACCATGCAGGAGACGCACGAAGACAGCAGCGGCAACGTTTTCGCCGATCTGGGCTTTCCCAATTCCGCGCAAGAGTTGGTCAAGGCGAAGCTGACGGTGCAGATTTATCAACTTCTGCGCGAACGGAACCTGACCCAGACACAGGCAGCCCGCTTGCTGGGCACGACCCAGGCGCAGGTATCGGCGTTGATGCGCTGCCGCCCGGTCTCGGTATCCGTCAGCAGGCTTATGGAGTTCCTCAACAGCCTGGGTCAGGATGTCGAGCTTCGGGTCAAGCCGACGCAACACCAAGGATCGGGCCACATCTCCGTCGTCGTGCAGCCGAACTAACGGATATTCGTCCGGGGACAAGGCCCTCGGCTACGCTGCCGTTCTCTCACGCAAAAACCTGGCTCAACGCCACTGCGATCTCCGGCGCCTGAGACAATGCGACCGTGTCGTCCGGACCGTATGTCGCACACGTTGCGTAAGCATCGCCGGATGGCGACAGGTGAACATCCACCATCCGACGGCGGAGATCGACGATCCACACTTCGGCGATGCCGGTGCGGGCATAGAGCGGTAGCTTCACGGTGCGGTCGTAGCGGAGAGAACTGTCGGCGACCTCGATCACCAACAGCGTATCGGCGGGACCGGGCCTCTCTCCGGTCGCATAAAAATCGGCGCGCGGACGGAACACGCCGAAGTCGGGCTGCGGCTCATTGAACCGGTTCAGGCGGACGGGGTTTTGCACCGATACGATGGCCCGATCCCCGAAGGCCATGACCAAGGCACGGGTTAATTTGTTGACGGTGGCGGCATGGCCCTGTCCGATTGGAGCCATGTCGATAATCTCTCCGTCAATCAGTTCCACGCGGTCGTCATCACGCAGAATCCCGGCCTCGCCCATGCGATAATAATCGTCCACGGACAGTTTGTGCCGTGCCGGCAGAAGATCCGTGCCGTCCATGGCGTGCTCTCCCACGATGCGTGATGTTGAAGCTTAGCAGAGTGGCGGGTGGAGAACCACCCGGATCGGGGGAGCGACTAGCCCACCTTATTCATCGCATGCCAGGGATTCGTTGGCGGGCGTAGCGTAATCGTCTGATTTGATGCAGAGATTTGGGTGTCGAGACCAACATCTGCCGAATCGGACGGTGCCACACCCGCCATGGTCGAAAATACTCCACTGCCG
>CANJLW010000014.1 GCA_947475245.1 Acetobacteraceae bacterium
AGTTGCGCGGGTCATTGATCAGCCGGGCAAGCCTGTCGGCAATGCCGATCCTGGTCTCGATGGCGCTGAGCAGCAGGACCCCGCCGTCGGAAGTGATGCGACCGCCATCGAAAGCGGCGGAGACTTTCTTGCGCCGCACGGATGGCAGAGAAAACGGCAGTGGAGTATTTTCGACCATGGCGGGTGTGGCACCGTCCGATTCGGCAGATGTTGGTCTCGACACCTAAATCTCTGCATCAAATCAGACGCTTACGCTACGCCCGCCAACGAATCCCTGGCATGCGATGAATAAGATGGGTTAGCGGCGGTCTTTCTGACGCGAAAGTCGTGAAAGCGACCGCCGTCGATCGAAGCCGTAAGCCTCAGGCGCTCTGCGCGGCCAAAATGGGTAAGCGCGAAATTATCATGTCTGAGAAGGAAGCTTACGAAAAGCACGTTCGTAAGCTGACAATCGGTGCGTGCCCGCAGCTTTTTTGCGTGATTGAAACCGGGGTCGGAAAGAGTGGATCGATCTTCTATACGTTGACAGACGCCGATACGTTGTCCTTGTTTGAACGGTTGGCGGCTAGTCCGGCTATCGGACCCAACGCAGTCTACCATGTACGCCGAGCCCTCTCTCGTTGGAGCGAGGCAGCTACCGCCGACATTGTCACCATCAGCGCGGTCCGAGAGCGCATGATCGGCGGAAATGACGCTGCAACCGTCTATCACAAATTCAATCTTGGGGATCTGCGACATGTGGAAGCGAGAAGTTTACAAGCGTCACAAAGCTGCATTCATGGAGATCTTCATTGTGGTAACGTACTGGTAAAGGGATCGGGTGAAGCGGTCGTGATCGACTTCGGCGACGCTGATCAGGGCTTCACCGCCTTGGACCCGATCGCGCTCGAACTAAGTCTCGTCTTTCATCCCGACGCTAAAAAATTGGGTTTGCGCGATACATTGATTGGCAACCTCGATGCATGGCCGGATATCGACGGCTTCGCAGCCAATAGCGAGCTCAAGCCGATGATCGTTGCCTGCCGAGATTGGGCCCACGATGTTGGCGGAGGGGACCTTGCCGTGCTGGCCGCCGCATATGCCTACGCCCTTCGTCAGCTCAAGTATGATACCGTCCCACCGGAGACAACAATCGGTTTTTTGAAGAAGCTGGCCGCGCGCATCAGCGCAATGTAACCGCGCCTGCGGTCACTTTGACGGGTACACACGTGCCAATCGTCTCACCGACGTCACCACCAAAAAATTTCTGGTCGTCTCCGGGACCAACCCCGCCAGATTGCCGCTGGCAAAGTTGCCTTTAGTCGTTGACCTATCCGCCCCTAGTCGCGGATAGAACTGGCCCATATTCGAAGGTCGACACGCCCCCAGCGGCTGGCACCGTCGTCCCAACTGCTTCACCCGCGCCACTTGCGTCGCGCGCGACCATGGCGGTCATCGAAAGCCGACCGCCAACCCGTATCCCTAAGCGAGGCTCAGCAAGCCAAGCCACGTGCCGCCCCCGGCAATACGTAGCCCAACTACTCACACGCCCCCCCCAACCGCGCCCCTGTCCCAAACCCCGCAACCCTGCTTAAAATCAATCCATGCCCCCGCCCCGCAACTCCGAAGGCGCCACGCCCGCCATGGCGCAATGGTTCGCCGCCAAGGCCGAACACCCAGACGCCCTGCTGTTCTTCCGCATGGGGGATTTTTACGAGCTGTTTTTCGACGACGCCCAGGCCGCCGCCGCCGCCCTCGACATCGCCCTGTCGCATCGCGGCGAACACAACGGCCAACCCGTCGCCATGTGCGGCGTCCCGCACCACGCCGCCGAAACCTACCTCGCCCGCCTGATCCGGCGCGGCTTCCGCGTTGCCGTCGTCGAGCAGATGGAAGACGCCAAAAACCGCACCGGCAAAGCCCCGATCAAGCGAGAGGTCGTGCGCCTCGTCACCCCCGGCACGATCACCGAGGACGCGCTGCTCGAAGCCGGCAAGGCCAACCTGCTGCTCGCCGTCGCCCGCGATCGCGACGGCTTCGGCGTCGCCTGGCTCGATGTCTCCACCGGCCTGTTTGAAACCGCGGCCCTCGCCGCCGCCGAATTGCCCGCCCTCCTCGGCCGGCTCGAACCCGCCGAAATCCTTGCGACCCCGGATATTCCCCTCGGCGAATGGACCGATCGCAAGGCGCCCGACGTCGCCCCGTCGCCGCCGATCACCGCGCGCCGACGCCTGGCAGAGGCTTTTGGCGCCGTCAGCCTCGACGCCTTCGGCGCCTTCGCGGATGGGGAAGCCGTGGCGGCGTCGATGGCCCTGGACTACGTCCGCGCCACCCAGGCCGGCGCCATGCCCAGGCTCACGCGGCCGGAACCGCGCGGACAAACCGCGTTCCTGCTGATGGACGCCGCCACCCGAGCCAGCCTGGAAATCCAACGCTCCCGCGACGGCACAACCCGCCACACCCTGCTCGGCGCCGTACAGCGGACGCTGACACCCGCCGGAGCGCGCATGCTGTCGGCCTGGCTGTCCGCGCCGCTGACCGACACGATCGCGATCGCCCATCGCCAGGACGCCTGGTCCTGGCTGCTGACGCACGCCGATGCCGCCGCGGCTCTGCGCCTGGCGCTGCGCGGCGTGCCCGACATCGCCCGCGCGCTGGGGCGGCTGTCGCTGAACCGAGGCGGTCCGCGCGATCTGGCCGCCCTGCGCGACGGTCTCACCGCCGCCGCCACCATCGCCGGTCTCCTCCAAGGCCCGTTGCCGCAGGCGCTGGAACAGGCCCGCGCCGCCCTGCCGACGGACCTGCCGCTGACGCGGCATCTGACAGACGCGCTGCAGGACCCTGCCCCGCCGCGCATCGACGACGGCAACACCATTCGCCCCGGCTATGACGGCGAGTTGGACGCCCACCGCACCCTGCGCGACGACAGCCGCCGCGTTCTGACGACGATGCAACTCGACTACGCCCAGCGCTTCGGCGTCGCCAGCCTGAAAATCAAGCACCACGCCCAGATCGGCTATGTGGTGGAGGTCCCGACCGTCGCGGTCGAAAAACTGCGCGACAATCCGGAAATGACCCTGCGCCAGGGCATGGCAAACGGCGCGCGCTTTACCACCGCCGAACTCTCCGACCTCGATCGCCGGATTGGGGAGGCCGCGGACCGCTTCGCCGCGCGGGAAAAAGCCGTGTTCGCCCATCTGGTGAAATTGGCGCTGGAACAGGCCGACCTGCTGGCCGCCTGCGCCGAGGCACTCGCGCTGCTCGATACCATCCAATCCGCCGCGCGGCTGGCCGAAGGCGGCACCTGGCGTCGCCCGGCGGTCACCGACGAGGCGGCCTTCTTGGTCAAGGCCGCGCGCCATCCGGTGGTGGAAAACGCCATCGCCGGACAGGCCGCGTTCGTGCCGAACGACTGCGACCTGTCGCCGGATCGGCGCGTGCTGCTGCTGACCGGTCCGAACATGGCGGGCAAGTCGACGTTTCTGCGTCAGAACGCGCTGATCGTCGTATTGGCGCAGGCCGGCCTGCCGGTGCCCGCCGAACACGCCGAAATCGGGGTGGTGGATCGGCTGTTCAGCCGTGTCGGCGCCGCGGACGATCTGGCGCGCGGACGCTCCACCTTCATGGTGGAAATGACCGAAACCGCCGCGATTCTGCATCAGGCCGGCCCACGCTCCCTGGTCGTCGTGGATGAAATCGGCCGCGGCACCGCGACGCTCGACGGCCTCGCCATCGCCTGGGCCGTGTTGGAAGCGTTGCACTCCGCCGTCCGATGCCGCACCATTTTCGCCACACATTTCCACGAGCTTGCGGAGCTCGCCGATCGGCTGCCGCGTCTGCGGCCGCACACGATGCGAGTGAAGGAATGGAAGGGTACGGTCGTGTTTCTGCACGAAGTGGCCGCCGGCGCGGCGGGGCGATCCTGGGGCGTGCATGTCGCGGAACTCGCGGGCGTGCCCGCGCCCGTCGTGCGGCGCGCCGGATCGCTGCTGGCCGCCCTGGAAAAACAGGGTGGGCCGTTGGGCGCGGGCACCAAACTGACCGCGCTGCCGCTGTTCGCTCTCGCTGATTCCCAGGAACCACCTGCCGCCGCCGAACAGGACGATCCCTTGCACACGGCATTGGATGACCTGGACCCCGATCGTCTGACCCCGCGGGAGGCGCTGGACGCGCTTTACCGCCTTAAATCGCTCAGGCCGGTATCCGCCGGCGAGTCCAGGTAGTACGGTATCGCCCTATGTTGACACCCATCCCCCTGCCCAAGGCTCCCGAGGTCGCTGCCGGCACGCTGCGCGATGCCCTGACCGCGCTTGCGGACCCCTCCGGCGCCATTCAACGCGACGCCGCGCTGACCGCGTTCCGCCGCCATCTGGCGCGGATCCAGACCTATGTGCAGAACGCGTTCGAGCAGGAACAACTCACCGGTTTGCAAGCCGCGCGCCTGCTGGGCAGCCTGATCGACGGCGTCATCGCCGAACTCTATCGCCACGCCGCCGCCAATGCGGGCTACGGCAAACCGGAAAAACTCAGCGTCGCGGCCACCGGCGGGTATGGGCGCGGCGTATTGGCTCCGTTCAGCGACATCGATCTGCTGTTTCTGACCGAAGAAGAACCCGCCGAGAATACGCTGCGGATCGTCGAATACCTGCTCTACTTCCTGTGGGACCTCGGCCTGAAAGTCGGCCACGCCACACGCTCCATCGAAGATTGCCTGGTGGAAGGCGCAAAGGACACCACCATCCGCACCGCGTTGCTGGATTCGCGCCATGTGGTGGGGGACAAGGCGCTGTTCGGCGACTTCCATCGCCGCTTCCGCGCCGCCTGCAAGGAAGCCGGAGCCGCCGATTACGTCGCCGCCAAGCAGGCCGAACGTCAGGCCCGCCATCGCAAATACGGCGACAGCCCGTTCATGGTCGAACCCAACGTCAAGGAAGGCCGCGGCGGGCTGCGCGACCTGCAAACCCTGTACTGGATCGCGCGCTATGTGTTCGATACCCAGACCATGGGCGAACTGGCCGATCTCGGCGGCATCCTGACGCAACAGGAAGCCCGTCACGGGCGGCGCGCCTGGGAATTCCTGTGGACCGTGCGCTTTCACCTCCACTACGTCGCCGGACGAGCGGAAGAACGCCTGACATTCGACCTGCAACCCGTCGTCGGTGCCCGCATGGGCTATACGCGGCACGGCAAGCAAGACGGCGTCGAACGTTTCATGCGCCATTACTTCCTGACCGCGCGCGAAATCGCGCGTCTGACCCGCATTCTGGAACCCGCCATTCTGCGCGCGGCGCTGGGCCCGCCGGCCATCGAGGCGGAAACCGACAAGGCGCTGCTGGCCGCCGGTTTCGTGCTGGCCGAAGGCAAGCTGCTGCCCATCAGCGGTCGCGATTTCGACGCCGAACCGATCCAGATGCTGCGCATCCTGCAGGTCGCCCGCGACCGCAACCTCGACCTGCACCCGCTGGCGCTGCGCTCGTTCATCCAGAACGAACGACGTGCCGTTTCGCTCCGGGGCGACAAAAAGGCGGCGGCGATCTTCATGGACCTGCTCTGCGGCAAAGAGCCGGAGCGCAGCCGACCCGGCGGACAGAACGCCCCCGGCCAACACCCCGACGGCGCCAAATGGCTGGCCATTCTCAACGAAACCGGCTTCTTCGGTCGCTTCATGCCGGATTGGGCGCGCATCGTCGGGCAGATGCAGTTCGACACCTACCACATCTTCACCGTCGACGAGCATACGATCGAGGCCGTGCGCGTCCTGAACATGCTCGAACGCGGAGAATTGTCGGAAATCGCGCCGATCGCCAGCGAACTCGTCGATCACCTGCAATCGCGACGATCGCTCTATGCCGCGATGATGTTGCACGACATCGCCAAGGGACGCGGCGGCGATCATTCCGTTCTGGGCGCCGACGTGGCGCTGGAAGTCGGCCCCGCCCTGGGCCTGTCGGCCGAGGAAACCGAAACGGTCTCGTGGCTGGTACTGCATCATCTGCTGCTCAGCACGACGGCGTTCAAGCGCGACATCGACGACCCCAAAACCATCCTGGACCTCGCCGAAACCATCCAATCGCCGGAACGGCTGCGCCTGCTGCTGATCCTGACCGTCGCCGACATGCGCGCCGTATCCGCCAAGGTGTGGAACGGCTGGAAAGCCACCTTGCTGCGCGAACTCTACGCCCGCGTCGCCGAGGTGCTGGCCGGCGGCCTGTCCACCACCGAACGCGACGTGCGCGTGCAGCGCGCCCGTCAGGCGGCCAGTCTGTTGCTGACGGACTGGCCGGAAGAAGACATTCGCGCCTTCCAGGACCTCGGCTACCCCGGTTACTGGCTATCGTTCGACCCCGATACCCACGCTCGGCACGCCCGCCTGACGCGGGACGCGCGGTTACGCGACGCGCCGCTGACGGTTGAAACGCAGCCGCTGCCGGCCCGCGCGGTGACCGAGGTCACCATCTACACGGCCGATCACGCCGGTTTGTTCAGCAAGATTTCCGGTGCCCTGGCCGTCGCCGGCGCGTCGATCGTCGATGCGCGCATCCATACGATGACCAACGGCATGGCGCTGGATACCTTCTGGATCCAGGACGCCGCCGGCGGCACGTTCGACGCGCCGCACCGCCTGGCGCGCCTGTCGGTCGTGATCGAACAGGCCCTGTCCGGCCGTATTCGACTCGCCGCCGAAATCCGCAAGGTATCGAAGGTTCTGCTGGGCCGACGCACCCGCGCGCTGCACGCCCCGCCGCGCGTGGTGATCGATAACCACGCATCGAACACCTATACCGTCGTGGAAGTGAACGGGCGCGACCGCCCCGGCCTGCTGCACGACGTGACCGCCGCGATCAGCGACCAGGGCGTGCAAATCGCCTCGGCCCACGTATCGACCTATGGCGTGCGGGCCGTGGACGTCTTCTACGTCAAGGACATCTTCGGCCTGAAGGTCGAAAACGAGCGCAAGCTGGGGCAGTTGCGCGATGCCCTGCTTGCGGCCCTGGCCAACCCCGACGAAACCGACGCCGATCCCGCCGACGTTCCGGTTCCCCGCAAAAGACGACGCGCGGCGGCCGCGTAACCGACGATCCTTCAGGCCGTTACCGCCGGCGCGGCAATTCAAGCCGCGCTGGGACCGGAAGGCGGGTTCCGAAACGCCGTCAGCGCCGCCCCGATGTCCTTGGCCAAATCCCGCGCCGCATCGCCCAGCGCGGAGTTTTCCGGCCACAGCAAACCGGCCACGCCCGCGACCATCAGCGGAATCGCCGTGGACCAGTCCATCGAACCCGACAGCACCGACAACAGCGTGGGCGCGAGAATCATCACGCCATGCCCGGTCGTGACCTGACCCAACCAGAGTTTGAAACGATCATCCATTCGAAATGCTCCTGAACCAATACAATGCCCCGACGCATCAAGCGCCCGCATGGGAGGAAATTCCTCATCGGGAAAATCGCGTCAAGGTAATTATTCCTCTCTGGCGTCCACGCCCTTCTCGCGCGAGGATGCGCGCCAGGCCCGCGCCGGCCGAACCTCGCCACAAGGAAACGCCATAATGAAGATCGTCGCAGTCGAAACCTGGTGGACACGCATTCCCTTCGACATGGGCGGCAAACCCGCCGTCATGGGTGGCCTGAACTGGCAAACCATGAACACCGTCTGGCTGCGCGTCGTCACCGATCAGGGGATCGAAGGGTGGGGCGAAGCCTTCGGTCACAACGCCGCCGCGACCACCGTCGCCGCGATCGACAGCCAACTCGCCCCCGCGCTGATCGGCCAGGACGCCCGCGACATCGCCGGGCTGCGCCTGCGGCTGAGCAAGTCGTTCCACGGCTTCGGCCGCAATGGCCCGCACGTCTTCGCGCTTTCGGCGTTGGACATCGCCCTGTGGGACATCGCCGGCAAAGCCGCCAACATGCCCATCTGGCGTCTGCTCGGCGGGTCCCCCGCGACGTCGATGACCGCCTATGCCAGCCTGTTGAAGTATGGCGAGGCCAGCCAGGTCGCCGCGTCGTGCGCCCGTGCGATCGAGCGCGGCTACAGCGACATCAAACTGCACGAGATCACGGTGCCGGAAATCGAGGCCGCCCGCGACGCCATCGGCCCCGATGCGCGCCTGATGGTCGATACCAACTGCCCCTGGACGGTGTGGCAGGCGGTCGACATGGCCCGCAAGCTGGAGGCCTGCGACCTGACCTGGTTGGAAGAACCGGTCTGGCCGCCCGGCGATTACGAAGGTCTGGCACGGGTCCGGTTGGAGGGCGGCGCGACCATCGCCGCGGGCGAAAACGCCGCCGGCCTGCATGACTTCAAGGCCGCGTTCGACGCCGGCGCCCTGGATGTCGCGCAGCCGAGCGTGATCAAGATCGGAGGGATTTCGGGGATGCAGGAGATCGCGGCGCTCGCGAAATCGTACGGCGTGCGCGTCGTGCCGCACAATGCGTATTTCGGCGCGGGGTATCTGGCGTCGCTGCACTGCAACGCGGCCCTGGCGCCGGATGCGCCGTTCGAGCGGCTGTTTCTGGACCTGGAAGCCAGCCCGTATCACGAGATGGTCACCGCGAAAGACGGCCGCGTTGCGGTGCCGGACGGTCCGGGCCTTGGGCGCGATCCGGATATGGCGGTGATGCGGAAGTATTCGGTGAACGAGCCGACGGTGACGAAATAGCGCGGCGACGGCGATTGGCCGGAACTTTCCGGTCAATCGCCGAAGACGTGCCTCGCGTCTGATCTGGCGTAGATATCGATCCTCGGCGCCAAATATGCGCTGCGTTGAGCAACAGATGCGGACCGCGCGACATCGACGGATTGGGGCGAAAGGCGGACGACCAAAGAAACTGGCCGCGACAGCGCCATAAATGTCGTTCAGACGGGGAGTCGCGTCGCCGACCTCGCCGCTTGGTCTTGATCGACACCGAGCGCCATGTAGTAAAGCTTGTCGTTGAAATGAAGATGCTTCCATTCATCCGGTGGCAACGGGACCGGCGGGTCGCCGATCACCACCGGCTTGACCTCCGGCTCGTGCACCGCGGACGTCTTTTGTCGATCGAGAGCGTAATTGACCTCTTTTTTGACCCACTCCGATGCGGCGGCATTCTTCGACCAGAACAGCAGCACGGTGTCGCAGCGGTCGATTTCCTCGAACAGTCTCTGCGCCCAACGTTTTCCGGGGTCGAGGACCAGGATATCCTGACGAACGGAGATGCCGGCGGCCTCCAGCGCTTGCGCGCAGCGAGTCACTGCGGAGCGGTCTTCCGACGAGTACGAAATGAAGGCCCGCTGCGCCCGACGCGCGAAGTCGCCACGGATCGCCGGCGGGTGGTTCATCCCGGATTGCCCGTCGATCGTGATCTTGAAGATCACGACGCCAATTGAAACTCCGTTATGAAACACACGGACCTTGATCTGGATGCCGCCGAACGCTCGGCCCGGCGCGATTCGACCGCTGAACTGAATCGAATGGGGCCGCCCCTGCCAAACCAGGGATTGCATCGGCTCGTCGAATATTACGTCGTCGGCTTCCAGGCGAACATCCAGACGATCGCCGCGCGGCACGCGAATATCCAAGGTCTGCACTCCTTGACGTTCGGCATCGGGATCGACTTCGGTCGCCAGACCCGCTGCCACCGTGGCGTCCTCGATGCGATGAAACAGCACCTGCACAAGGATCGTGTCTCCGGCCGCGGCACGTTCAGGCGCGAAAGGGCTGACATTGACCCAGTCCTTTGTCGTCGATCGGCGGCCGCCGGAAGCGGGAGATGTCGCACCGGCCATTGCCAACGAGGCGGGACCGAAGAGGGAGGAACTGCGTCCTGACAGACTGTGCCAAAACCCGGAGACAAGGTCCGCGATTTCTTGTCGCCACCACCACGCCGCGCCCCCTACCGCGAGGATCGCCGTGATCGGGAGCAGCCGCGCAGTTGCCCATCGCGGTAGCGGTGGCATCGGCTGCGGCAATGCATCGTAGTACGCTGGTACAGCAGCGACCGGAGACGCCGCTTGTGTCAACTCGGCGACGGTTTTGGACAGATAATCCAGATTTCCCGTCGCCGGGCCCCAAGGTTCATTGTCGCGCTCATGAACCAAAAATGCCAAATCGGCAGATTCTGCCGAACCGGCGACGGTGTCAGCTCCAGCGCCTTCGCCATCCGACATTGCCAGACCGTCACTGGCTTCAACAAAGCCCGCGTCCCCCTGGATTTCGGCGGAGACAATCGGGTCAGAAGTTAAGGAGTCAATCGGCGGCGGCGTCGGTCGTGGTGGTTCTGGAGGTGGTGACGGTCGTGGTGTCACTCTCGTCGGTGGACCCAGAGCAGCGTAGATATCAGACGCGAGGCGATCAATTTGACGTTTTGACGCTTCACTGGCGAGGTCGAGGAAGCGCTTTTCCCGGAAATCAAACCATTGGCGCTCTTGTAGCAGAGCGAGGACCTGGGGGTCATAGTACTCTCCTCTGCGACTCTGGTCGATGTCCACGTACAAAATAGGAAACATCAGATCGCCGCGACCGAGCGCTTTCTCACGTTCGACGAATCTCCTCACCTCCCGGCAGCACCATTCGCTTTGCACGAAACCCGGCGTGATAATCGGTATAAAAAATGATGAGCGATCCATCGCTTCGTAGATCTGGCGCTCCCACTCCCCACCGTGGGATATATCGGCAACGTCCTGCCATATATCCACTATGGTCCGACCCACGCGGATTTGGAGCGCATCCGCGACAAGGCGTCGCAATTGGCCCAGCCGCCCCCTCGACGCTACATCATCCCTTCTGGCATACGCCCAGAACCCCGTCGGAGGCAGCCGATCAGACATCGCCGATGTCTCCGACCGAGCGCGGCGCAATGGCCACGCCCTCGTAAAGCTCCGTCATCGGGAGTGATATCCCCAGTTCGGGCAACCCGATTTCACCGTCGCTCGCCACCAGGTGCCCGACCCAATCCTCTCCCGCGCGTGAAAACACAGTCGCGGCGGCGCGGGACTGTTCCAGCATGACGTAGTGCTGGATCGATGGCGTGGCGCGATACTCCCAGTTTTTCTCGAACCGATCGGTATCCGCCGTGCTCGGGCTTAGGATTTCGAAGACCACCACCGGGTCGTGAACGAGCGTGCTTCCCGGCGGAATGGGCGTACAGACGATGAAGGCGTCGGGATAGCGGACGCGTCCGGCAACCTGGATTTTCAGTCCTTCGCCAAACCCCCGGCAGCGATGGCCGCGCAGCCGGTTGAACAACACGCCGGACAGGTTGAATTGAATGGCTGCATGCGCCGCGGAAGCGCCGGTCATCGCGACCGGTTCGAACCCGTCGAACTCATAACGAGCTTCCTGTCGGCTTTCCCACTCCAGGAATGCCTCCAGCGTCATTGGTTGTTTCAAGGCCGCGCTCATGCCACTCAATTAACACCGCGCGGACCGCCAGGGAACAACGCGTTGCCGGCCGGAACCACCAATCCTGGGCAGATTGCCGCCATCGCTCTCAATCGCCAAACCGAAGATGACAATCCCCTCGCGTGCCGAGATGAACCAGCACGTCGCGATTGGCGCGAGACTGGCAATTGGGTAGTACGAATGGATGACAGAACCCAGCCAAAATGCCGCGCCTGCCGAACCGGCGCCGCAAGCGAAGTGTGACTTTCGTCCGGCAAAACGGGCGTGCTCACCGGCATCGGCACGGACGCTGTTCGCCGTCCCGGTTCGGCACCTAACCACGCGCAACACAAAAATCGGCGGGCAATACCCCTTGCGCCGTGAGAACCCGGCAGAAGCACCGCGCCTCCGCGACTTCCGACAAGCGCGTCGTCCGTCCCAACAAAACGCAAAGCCCACCAACGCAAACCCGGCCCATCCCTTCCACCCCACATGGCAGAAACCGCTTTCCCGGTGGAAGAACCTCATGCGCCGTGAGACACAGGCAGCAGTGCCCAACCCTGGCGATCTGCGTGACCACCGGCAAGTCACCGCGTCACGGTCGAAGCCGACCGATCCATCCCGCCGCCCGGATTCAGCGCAGGCCTTTTCCCGGCGAAAGAACCCCATGCACCCAGAGAACCCACCTTTGCCGCGTGGGTCTATTGCCGCCCTCGCCATCCCTCGCCAATCTGACGTCCTCAATCTGACGATAATCGAATCCAAGGAGGATCCCGTGCCCGACCTACTCGAATCCGTGGAAGACGGCGTCGCCGTCCTGACCCTGAACCGGCCGGAGGCGCTGAATGCGCTGTCGATGGATATCCGGAACGGACTGATCGACGCGCTCGCCCGCTACGCGGACGACAGCTCGGTCGGCTGTATCGTCATCACCGGAGCGGGGCGCGGCTTCAGCTCGGGCGGGGATGTGAAAGGCATGGGAGAACGCGCGGCACGCGGCTTTGAGTCCCGCGCGCGCGGCATCCAGTTCTCCAACTCGATCCCGATGGCGATGCGCAAGCACCCCAAGGTCATCATCGGCATGATCAACGGCGTCGCCGCCGGGGCGGGGCTCAGCATGGCGCTGGCCACGGACCTGCGCATCGCCGGCAAGTCGGCCCGCTTCACCACGGCATTCCTGAAAATCGGCCTGTCCGGCGACTGGGGCGGCAGTTGGACGCTGACCCGGTTGGTCGGCACCGCCAAGGCGCGCGAACTGTATTTCATGCCCGACATCATCGGCGCCGACGAAGCCTTGTCGATCGGCATGGTCAACCGCGTCGTGGAAGACGCCGACCTTCGCGCCGCGACGATGGAAATGGCGCGCCGGATCGCCAACATGCCCCAGATCGCAATGGCCGCGAACAAGCGCAATCTGTTCGCCGCCGAAACTGAGAGCTTCGAGACCGTGCTGGACATGGAAGCCTTCAACCAGGCCCGCTGCTCACAGACCGAGGATCACCTCGAAGCCGTCGCCGCGTTCAAGGAAAAGCGCCCGCCCGTGTTCACGGGTCGATAACACGCGTATTTTCGATGCACCGCGGGCACAAGCCGTCAAAGGATACTGAAGCCTTATGGTAACGTTGTTCTATTCACCCGGATCACCCTATGCCCGCATGGTCCGGGTGGCGCTGATCGAGATCGGCCTGGCCGATCAGGTCGAGCATATCGAAGCGACGTTGCGCGATCCCGCCTCCGTGCTGTTGCCGTACAACCCCGTCGGCCGCGTGCCGACATTGCGGCTCGACGACGGAACCGTGCTGACCGAAAGCCTGCTGATCCTGTCGTGGCTCGATACCCGCGTTCCCGCCGCCGGCCTGTGGCCCAGGGACGACACGGAACGCGCCCGGATGGGAACGGCGATGGGCCTGATGGACGGTATCGCGGTCTGGAACCGGGAATTACGCCGCCCGGAGCACGAACGTTCCCCCGGCGTGCTGGCGCTGGAAGAAACACGCGCCAATCGCACCGCGGATGCGTTGGAAACCCTGGTCGCGAACGGCGGCTATGCCGGCCCGATCGACGCCGCGCGGATCGCCCTGGCCTGCGTGCTGAATTATTGCGAGCATCGCCAAAAGGTTTTCCCCTGGCGCGCCGGACGGCCGACATTGTCGGACTGGCATGATCGGATCGTGCAACGTCCGTCCTTCCGGGCGACAATGCCGGTGTAATCGAACGTTCCGGCGATCAACGGAAATTCCGTGTCGGTACCTTGATCTCACGCTCCCCCACACCGCGCAGCATGGGCGTCAGGTCGGTCAATTCCTCGGCGATTACATGGATGACCTCGCCCTCTTTTTGCAGCCGACCGCGACAGGCGATCATGTCGGCCGACAGGATCAGGCGCCTCTGCGCCTCGAAGACCGAGGACCAGAGGATCAGGTTGGCATGACCTGTTTCATCTTCAATCGTAACGAATAACACGCCGCGCGCGCTGCCGGGGCGTTGACGTACCAGGACGATGCCCGCCACCGTCACGCGCCGGCCGTCGCGGATGCGCGACAGGGCGGCGGCGGGCACAATCCGCCGTGTCTCCAACTCCGCGCGCAGGAAGGCCACCGGATGGTTGCGTAAACTCAGTCCGGTACTGTGATAATCCGCCACCACCTGCCCACCGTCGGTGATGGTCGGCAGCGTCACGGCCGGTTCGTTGGCATCCTCCGCCGGCAGGAAGTCGAACAGCGGCAGCGTGTTGTCGGCCAGGCCGCGAATGGCCCACTCCGCCTGACGCCGATCCTGGCCGAAGGCATGGAACGCATCCGCCGCCGCCAGATGCTCCAACGCCGCGACGGGAACCCGCGCGCGCCGCCAGACATCCTCGATCGAGCGATAACCGTCGCGGCGATGGGCGATCAGCGTATCTGCGTGCTGCCGGTTCAACCCCCGGGCCATGCGCATACCCAGCCTGACCGCCAGAAAGCGGCGGCCGGCGTGCTCCAACGTGCAATCCCACCGCGACCGATCGATGCAGACCGGACGGACCTCTACCCCATGATCGCGGGCATCGCGCACGATCTGCGCCGGGGCGTAGAATCCCATCGGCTGAGCGTTCAACAGCGCGCAACAGAACACATCGGGATGATGGCATTTCAACCAGGCGGAGGCATAGGCGATCAGCGCGAAACTGGCCGCGTGGCTTTCCGGGAAGCCGTAACTGCCGAAGCCCTCGATCTGAGAGAACGTGCGTTCCGCGAAGTCGCGCGCATAACCGTTCGCGATCATCCCGTCGATCATCTTGTCATGAAAACGATGCACCCCGCCGGTGAACTTAAAGGTCGCCATAGAGCGGCGCAGCGCATCGGCCTCCCCCGGCGTGAAGCCGGCGCAGACGATGGCAATCTGCATCGCCTGTTCCTGAAACAGCGGAATACCCAGGGTCTTCTCCAGCACGCGGCGCAACGCCTGGGTGGGGTACTCGACCGGCTCCAACCCCTCTCTTCGGCGCAGATAGGGATGCACCATATCGCCCTGGATCGGCCCGGGACGCACAATGGCGACCTGGATCACGATATCGTAGAACGTGCGCGGCCTCAGCCGCGGCAACATCGACATCTGCGCGCGGGATTCGATCTGAAAGGTGCCCAGCGTGTCGGCCTTGGCGATCATCGCATAGGTCGGCGGGTCCTCCGGCGGCACGCTCGCCAGGTCCAGCCGCAGGCCGCGATGAGTCGCCAACAGATCGAATGCCCGCCGCATGCAGCCCAGCATGCCCAGGCCGAGGATATCGACCTTCATGAAGCGCAGCGCGTCGATATCGTCCTTGTCCCACTCGATGATCTGACGGTTCGCCATGCTGGCCGGCTCGATCGGCACCAGATCGTCGAGGCGTTCTTCGGTCAGGACGAACCCGCCCGGATGCTGCGACAGGTGGCGCGGGAAACCCACCAACCCGCGCGCCAGTTCAATGGTCAGGCGCAGTCGGCGATCATGGGGATTCAGGTTCAGTTCGGCGACCCGCTCGTCGGTGACTTCGTCCTCTCCCCAATGCGACATCTGCGAGGCCAGGGCCGCGGTCACATCCTCCGTCAGGCCCAGTGCCTTGCCCACATCCCGCACCGCGCCGCGACCGCGATAGCGAATGACGGTGGCGCACAGGGCGGCCCGATCGCGGCCATACGTGTCGTAAACCCATTGGATCACCTCCTCCCGCCGCTCGTGCTCGAAATCGACATCGATATCGGGGGGTTCCCTGCGTTCGGCGCTGACGAACCGTTCAAACAGCAAACCGCTGCGTGTCGGATCGATGGAGGTGATGCCCAACACGTAACAAACGGCGGAATTGGCCGCCGATCCGCGCCCCTGGCAGAGGATATGACGGGATCGCGCAAAGCGAACGATGCTGTCCACGGTCAGGAAATACGGCGCGTAGTCCAGTTGAGCGATCAGATCGAGCTCGTGCCGAAGCTGGCGCTGCACATCGTCGGGCACACCGTCCGGATATCGCCGAACCGCGCCGTCCAACGTCAGTCGTTCCAGGGATTGTTGCGCGGTCATCCCGGCAATACGGACCTCGTGCGGGTATTGATAGGACAACTCGTCCAACGAAAACCGGCAGCGATCGGCGATCTCCAGAGTCCGCGCCACGGCCTCCGGATACGGGGCGAACAGCCTGACCATTTCCTCCGGCGGCTTCAGCGCGCGATCGACCGATCGTTCACGGCGGAAGCCGGCGGCATCGATCGTGCAACCCTCGCGTATGCAGGTCAGCACATCCTGCAGGATACGGCGTCCGGGCGTGTGATACAGCACGTCGCCGGTCGCAACCGTCGCCACGCGCGCGACACGCGCCATATCCCCAATACACCGCAAGCGTTCGGCATCGCCGGGGCGGCGATGCAGGGTCAGCGCGACATAGGCGCGATCGGCAAAATCCGCCTTCAGGCGGCGCAGATCCTGCGGCGTCGGCGGCGTGCACAGAATGGCGATCAGGCCCGCGCCCGCGGCGGCCAGATCGTCCCAGGCCAGATCGCAGGCCCCCTTGCCGGCGCGCTGCTTACCGACGGTCAACAACCGGCACAGGCGCGCGTAGGACGCCCGATCGGTTGGGTAAACCAGCACGCCCAGCCCGTCGTTCAGATCGAGTCGGCACCCGACGATCGGCCGGATGCCGGCATCTTTCGCCAACCGATGGGCGCGGACGATCCCGGCCAGAGAGTTGCGATCCGCAATGCCGAGCGCCGGCATGTTGAACATCGTTGCCTGAGTGCATAACTCCTCGATATGCGATGCACCGCGCAGGAACGAGAAGTTCGTCGTCACCTGAAGCTCGACATAGGGCACAGTCGCGGACTTCATCCCGGTACGCTTCATCCCGGTACGCTTTATCCCGGCACATGATCTGTCGTTGTCGGCGCGGAACCGTCCGGCTGCTTCATCAGCACAAAGCCGGATCCTTGCAGGTGCCGCACCAGGCGATCCGCGGTAATCCGAGCCATCATGTCATCCGCATGGTTCACCCGCTTCCGCCCCTCGTAACGCAGCGCGAACGCCAGGCTGTCGGCGATTTCCTGCTCCGTCGCGGGACGCAGGCGTGGCTCATTCATGATGGACCTCCCAATGCGCGATCGCACCGAACGGAACTCCCGAAGGCGCGCGTCGCGAGACTAAGCAGACGATGGAACGCACCGACCGCTCGCGGCCGGCGCGCTCTAGAAAAACCCGTGCAGATACCAACTCATGTCGCCGGTCTGGCCGTCCTGACCGTCGCCGCGGCGAAACAACCAGAAGCGTCGACCGATCTCGTCCTCGACCTGGAAGTAATCGCGCACCGAGCGCATTTCGCCGTCACGCTTCCACCATTCCCCGGCGATGCGCTCCGGCCCATCGGCGTGGCGCACGCGATGGCGCACGCGACGCCAGACGAACGCCAACGGCGGATGATCGGGCAGCAGCGCCATCGCCTCTACCCGCTGCGGCGGATCAAGCAGCCGCACCGGGCGCGGCAGATTGGCCGGCCACGACCCCGGATCGGTCGAGCCGATGGGCGGCATCCGCCGAACGGATCGTTCAGGTACGTCGCTTTCCACCGGCGCGACACGATAGACGCGCGCCGCGCCCAGCCGATTCGCCAATCGATCGATCAATGGCGCGATATCGACCTCTCGCGCATCCGTATCCCGCAGCCGCACCGCCGTCTGCGCGTAAGCCAGCGCATCGATATGCGGCACGGTCAGGCGCATGGCTTCCACCCCCAGGCCGGGGTCGACGCGTTCCAACCGCTCGTCGAACATGCGCGCCAGATGACGAGCATCGCGGGACGGTCGCGCCGAACCGACGCGCAGGGTTTGGACGGAGCCGTCGACCCGTTCGAAGAGCAGATCGAGCCGACGCGCGCCTTGGCCGGTTTCCTCCAGATCGGTGCAGACCGCGCGCATCAACCGTCCGATGACCGATGAAAACGCTTCCGCCGTCAGAAGCGGTTCGATGAAGGTCAGACGCGCCTGGATCAGTTCAGGCGGAAACACCGGCACGATCGGTTCAAACACGGCCCCCAGCGCCTGGTCCAGCCGTGTGGCGATGTGTTGGCCGAAACGCCGCACAAGGGGCGCGCGGGGCATGGCGGTGAGTTGACCGACCCGTTCAATGCCTAGGCGGCGCAAAGGCGTGGCGTCCAATCGTAACGCCGCCACCGGGAAATCCGCCAGGGCGGTGGCAATTCCGCCCACCGGGATCACCATGGCATCGCGCGATCCAAAGCGGGCAGCGGCATGCGCCGCCCCGGGCGTATCGGCAATGGCGGTGCGGCCACCGATGTTCTGGGCCAGCAGCCGGCCCAGGACATCGTGGAGCACGGCGCTCTCCCCACCCAACAAATGCGCGGCGCCGGTCACGTCGATAAACACGCCATCCGGCGGATCGGGCGCGACCAGGGGCGCATAGCGCAGGCACCAACCGGCCAGGCGCCGCAAGGCCGCCGCATCGTCGTCCAAGGCGGCGGCGTGGATGACGAGTCCGGGTACCAAGGATTGCGCCTGCGCCACGGCCATGCCGGGATGCAACCCAAGCCTGAAAGCCGTGACATCGACCGCCGCGAGCACGCGACGGCGCCCGTCATGGGATGCGGTGACAAGGGGCGTATCATCCGGCGCGCCGGTGGACGCCCTGATCCGATCCGTCGCTAAATGCGGCATCCAGAGTGAGATGACCCGTCGCATCGCATGCCTCCACGATCCAGGATCCGGTTTCCCCGCCGCGACACCGCGTCAGGTCCAGCCGCCAGCGCGCGCGGGCCAATCCGCCCGTAGACGGCAAGACCCCCACCCGCCAACGCGTCATCGCTGAACTGGGTTCGTTCAAGGCTGGATCGTCGAACACGTGGCTGCGGCGCAGCAGCACCGCCATGACCCCGCCTTGTTCGGCGGCAAGCTGCAAACGGCGGGATGCAATCAGCGACAGTCGACCGGAGAACTCCCCAACTACTGAGGCCAGGGTCGTATGCCGCAACCCTTCTTCCATCACCGGCAGCACGTTCTTGCCCGCTTCGGCGAACACCAGACGTTGGGGGTGCAGTCCGACCGCAGCCAGGCCGGGCGCGAACAGGTCCGCCTGCTGCACGACCCACAGCACCGGGCCGGACAGCCGAGCCAGGATACCGGCGACGAACAGCGTCGCCGCCGCGGCCTGTTCGGTATCCGGTCCGGCACCCGCGGCTTCGTGCAAGGCCCCCAGCGCCAAACCGCCCGCCGGGAGGGCTTGATCGATAGCCGGCACGCCCAGGCCAACACTCCGCCCGGGCTCACGCCCCGTATCCGACCGCCCTATGCGCGCGATGCGATCGCGGAGGTCGCGCAGGACAAGGGTGTTGGCCGGAGGATGGCTGGAAGAGAACATAGAGGGAACATACGGGCAGGCTCGACCCAGAGTCGAGTCCGGAATCGTGTTCCCGGATCAATCATCCCGCGCGGATCAGCTTGTGCTGCTTCCGTCCGGCCGACAGCTTGATCGCACCGTCGATCATATCCGCCATCGACACCACCCGATCCTCTCCCGTCACCGCGACGTCGTTCACGCGGGCACCGCCGCCGCGAATCAGTCGGCGCGACTCGCCATTGGTCGTGGCAAGACCGGCAAGGGCGAACAGTCGAAACGCCGGAATTCCCGCTTCCAGCTCTGCCCGAGGAACATCCACGCTCGGCAGGCTGGCCGCCGCGGCGCCTTCCTCGAACGCCAGACGCGCGGTTTCGGCCGCTTCGGCGGCGGCCGCGGCACCGTGTGCCAGGCCGGTCGCGGCGGTCGCCAGGATCTTCTTGGCTTCGTTGATTTCCGCCCCGCCGAGAGCTTCCAGGCGCGCGATTTCGTCGAGGGGAAGATCGGTGAACAGCCGCATGAAGCGGCCCACGTCGGCATCCTCGGTATTCCGCCAGAATTGCCAGTAGTCGTAGACAGATACCCGATCGGTGGTCAGCCACACCGCCCCCTGCGCCGTCTTGCCCATTTTCGCGCCGGACGCGGTGGCAATCAGCGGTGTGGTCAGACCGAACACCGGCTTCGCGTCGGTGCGACGCGTCAGTTCCATCCCCGAGACGATGTTGCCCCACTGGTCCGAGCCGCCGATCTGCAACATCACCCCGTGGCGACGATTGAGTTCCCGGAAATCGTAGCTCTGCAGGATCATGTAGTTGAATTCCAGGAACGTCAGCGGTTGCTCACGATCCAGCCGCAGTTTCACGGAATCGAAGGTCAGCATGCGATTGATGGTGAAATGCGTGCCGACGTCGCGCAACAGGCCGATATAGCCGAGCTTGTCGAGCCAATCGGCGTTGTTGACCATGGTGGCGTCCGATGCGCCGTCGCCGAATCGCAGGAACGGCGCGAAGCATCGGCGGATGCCGGTCATGTTGGCGGCGATGGTTTCATCGGTCAGCATCTGACGGGATTCATCCCGCCCCGACGGATCGCCGATCCGCGTGGTGCCGCCGCCCATCAGCACGACCGGCTTGTGCCCGTGCTTTTGCAGCAGACGCAGGATCATGATCTGCACCAGGCTGCCGACATGCAGGCTGTCGGCAGTGCAGTCGAAGCCGATATAGGCCTTGATAGGCCCTGCCGCCATTGCGGCGCCCAACGCCTCGGTATCGGTGCATTGGAACACAAAGCCGCGTTCGGTGGCTTCGGTCAGGAAATCGCTGTTCGCCATGGGGGCAGACCCGTCTATTTTGATCGAACCTTCCCTAGCAGAGACGGAGACCACGGAAAATGCCGAGAGCGATCGGATTGATGAGTGGCACGTCGCTGGATGGCGTCGACGCGGCCTGGATAGAGACGGACGGTCGGACCGTGACCCGCTTCGGGCCCACGCTGACTTTACCCTACGACGACGCGTTGCGCGGCGATCTGAGGCAAATTCTCGATATCGCGGGGTCGTTGGAGGCGGACGATCCTCGGTTGGTGTCGGCAATCGATCGGCTGACCGCGTATCATGTGCGCGCCGTTCGGGCCTTGGACACACCCGCCGATCTGATCGGCTTTCACGGCCAGACCATTCTGCACCAGCCGGATCGTCGGCGTACCTGGCAAATCGGCGCCGCCGCCGAACTGGTTCGGCAAACCGGGCTGCCGGTCGCATACGATTTCCGTTCGGCGGATGTCGCCGCCGGGGGGCAAGGCGCGCCCTTGGTGCCGGTCTATCACGCCGCATTGGCCGCGGACCTGCCGAAGCCGCTGGCGGTGCTCAACATCGGCGGGGTCGCCAACGTAACCTGGATCGGCGCGGACGGCGCGCTGTCGGCTTTCGATACCGGTCCGGGCAATGGTCCTCTGGACGATTGGGTTATGCGTCATACCGGCAGTGCGTTTGACCGCGACGGCGTCCTGGCCAGGGCGGGTCAGGTCGATGCCATGGTCTTGTCCCGCCTGCTCGCACATCCGTATTTCGCGCGCCTACCGCCGAAATCGCTGGATCGGTTGGATTTCAGCCCGGCATTGGCGGGTAGCGGACTGGGGTCGTTGGCACCCGCGGACGGTGCGGCGACGTTGGTTGCGTTCACTGCCGGTGCCGTCGCCGCCGCGCGCTTTCCTGCCCCGCCGAAGCGTTGGCTGGTGTGCGGCGGTGGTCGGAACAACCCCGCGCTGATGCAGGCCTTGCGCGACGTGTTGGCCGCGCCGGTCGATCCGGTGGAGTTGGTCGGCTGGGATGGCGACGCGTTGGAGGCTCAGTGCTTCGGCTTCCTCGCCGCGCGCGTGCAAGCGGAACTGCCGTTGAGCTTTCCGGGTACTACGGGTGTGGCGGAGCCACGGTCGGGTGGCCGCATCATCTATCCATGATCGATCGGAGCCAATAAACGGAAAAGGCGGGGATCGATCGATCCCCGCCTTTTGCCCGTTCGCCTGATATGGAAGGCGTCAGTCCGCCGCCATCGCCATTTGGCGACGCGCGATGGCCTTACCGCAGTGATCGTCGACCGCTTCGGCGACCATGTCGGCGTGGCTGGCGAAAACGTGATCGGCGCCCGGGAAGACGCGATAATCGACGTGAACGCCTTTCTGGGTATTGAGTTTATCGACCAGCTTGCGCACGGCCGGCTCCGGAACCAGTTCGTCGGCGTCGCCGTGGAGCATCAGGCCACCGGTTGGGCATGGCGCGAGGAAGCCGAAATCATAATGGTTGGCGGGTGGCGCGACGCTGACCCAGCCGGAGATTTCGGGGCGACGCATCAGCAATTGCATGCCGATGAAAGCGCCGAAGGAGTAGCCGGCGACCCAAAGGCCGCCATGGCCGGGGTTGACGGCCTGCATCCAGTCGAGTGCCGCGGCGGCGTCGCCGATTTCACCGATGCCGCCGTCGTAGCGGCCCTGGCTGCGACCGACGCCGCGGAAGTTGAACCGCATCACGGAACAACCCAGCTTCTGGAACGCCTGGTACATCGAATATGCAATTCGATTGTTCATGGTTCCGCCGTGCAGCGGATGCGGATGTAGAATTAACGCGACGGGCGCACCGGTCTCCTTGGAGTGGTGGTAGCGGCCTTCGAGCCGACCGTCTGGGCCGGCGAACATTACCTCGGGCATGGCAATTCGAAACCTGTTTCCTGTAGTACACGATGGCGCATGACGAAGGCCCCCTTGACCTCCACCCCGCACACCGGCCCCAACTCGCTTTCGCGGTCCTTAACTCCCACTTATTAGAGCAAGCCATCGGTTCGATCTAAGGAATCTTTGCACCTTGGTTAAATTCCCGCGCGACCGGCATCGACCACAATAGTTGACTTGTGGAGTAGGGTATTATAAGACCCGTGACGATTGGTCAGTTGGTGCAAGGTTTGCGTTTCCTCGAAATCAATCTTCCCTTTGGTTGCCCGCCTTTGGTGGGCGCACCCATCCAAGGCAGATTGATTATAGGACATGTCGAACCATCTTTCATAATGGAAATGTCGCATGGCTTTCATGTTCCTACGCGAAACCATCCGCACATATCGGGAGCGCGATCCCGCAGCGCGATCCACGCTTGAAGTCATTTTGTGCTACCCTGGCGTGCATGCCGTCATTTGGCACAAACTATCGCACTTTTTGTGGCAGAATAAATTCTATCTATTGGGGCGCTTTTCTTCGCACATCGCCCGCTGGTTGACCGGCATCGAGATTCACCCCGCCGCTAAACTGGGGCGCCGTCTTGTTATTGATCACGGCATGGGAGTCGTGATCGGCGAAACCGCCGTCATCGGAGACGATTGCTACCTCTATCATCAGGTCACTCTCGGCGTCGCGCGCACCATGGGCGGCAAAAGACACCCCACCATCGGCAACAACGTCATCATCGGCGCCGGTGCCAAGGTCCTCGGACCCATCACCGTCGGCGACAACGCACGGGTCGGATCAAACGCCGTCGTCGTCGACGCCGTCCCAGCCGATACCACCGTCGTCGGCATCCCCGCGCGACCCGTCGATCGCAGCCTGAAACACCGCAAGCAGGACTTCGACCCCTACGGCATGCCCTGCGACGACAGCATCGACCCTCTCCTTAAGGACCTCGAAGGCCTGCGCGCCGAACTCAGCGACCTCGAAGTACGGATCGGCCGACTGTCCTCGGCACCCGGCCAAACCCGCCAGACCTCCGCCGCACCGGCCATCCCGCGACAGACGGCGGCCGAGTAAGACCATGCAACTCTCAACCCGCGGCCGATACGCCGTGATGGCCCTTGTCGACCTGGCCTCCCGCCAGATCGAAGGCTGCGAATGCGGCCCCATCTGTCTCGCCGAAATCGCCGCTCGGCAGCAATTGTCCCTTTCGTACCTTGAACAACTGTTCGCCAAGCTGCGCAGAGCCGGACTGGTCGCCTCCGCCCGCGGCCCCGGCGGCGGCTATCGCCTGTCCCGCCCAACCGACGAGATCGCCATCGCCCACATCGTCGCCGCGGTGGAAGAGCCCATCCGCGCCACGCGCTGCGAGGAAGGCAGCGGCGGCTGCATGGCCGGCGCCGGCATAGGCTCCGGCGAACGATGTCAAACCCACGATCTCTGGTTCGAACTGGGACGCCAGATCGAACTGTTCCTCGAAGGCGTCACCCTGGCCGATGTCGTCGGCCGCCGGGTACGCGGCCTCGCCGTTCCTATGCTGCCCCCATCGCTCCGACCGCTCGCGGCGGAATGATGCCACATTACCTCGACGCCAACGCCACGGAGCCACTTCGCCCCGAAGCCATGGCGGCGATGCTCGACGCAATGGCGACCACCGGCAACCCATCATCCATCCATCGCGCCGGCCGCGACGCGCGTCGCATCATGGAAGACGCGCGTGAATCGCTCGCGCGCGGGTTTGGCGGCGACCCGGCCGATCTCGTCTTCACCTCCGGCGGGACGGAGGCCGATGCCCTGGCCGTGCACGCGCTGGGCACGAACCGCCGCATCGTCGTCGGGGCCACCGAACACGACGCCATCCGATCCGCCGCCCCCAACGCCGCGATCCTGCCGGTTGACCGAAACGGGGTCGTCGACATCGACAGACTCGCCGCGATCCTGGCGGACGGGCCGCCCGCATTGGTGTGCGTGATGCTGGCGAACAACGAGGCCGGCACGATCCAGCCAATTCCCGCAATCGCGGCGCTCTGCCGCCGCTTCGGCGCCTTACTGCATGTCGACGCCGTGCAAGCCGCCGGCCGCATGCCGGTTACCCTCGTCTCCGACAGCATGGCCATTTCCTCCCATAAGCTTGGCGGGCCCGCCGGCGTCGGCGCGCTGCTGCTGTCCGCCGAACACAGCCACATCACCCCCCTGATCCGCGGCGGCGGGCAGGAGCGTGGGCGACGCGGCGGCACCCCGCCCGTGGCAATCATCGCCGGCTTCGCCGCCGCCGCGCGCATCGCCGCCGCCGACGGCGCACGGGACAGGCTTGGCGCGCTGCGCGACTCGATTGAACGCGCCGCCCTTGCCCAAGGGGCAATCGTCTGCGGCGCGGGTGCCCCCAGGCTCGCCAATACGACCTGCATCGCCCTGCCGAACGTCCGTGCCGACGCGCAGGTCATCGCGCTCGATATCGACGGCATCTCCGTCAGCGCCGGTTCCGCGTGCAGTTCGGGAAAGGTCGCGGCCAGCCACGTTTTGCAGGCAATGGGCCTGGGCACGCTGGCCGGACAGGCCATCCGCGTCTCGCTGCCCTGGAACGCCACGACGGCGGATGTCGAGGCCTTCGCCGATTCCTATGCCCGCATGGCAGGCCGGATGCGACCATCCGGCATGACCAACCCAATGGCCGATCGCGCGGCCTGACGTCATAGTCCGCACCATGACCGACCAGCCCCCACGCCCCAACCGTCCGGTCTACCTGGATAACCAGGCGACCACGCGCTGCGATCCCCGCGTCCTCCAGGCCATGCTGCCCTGGTTCACCGAGCAATACGGCAACCCCCACAGCGCCGAACACATCATGGGCACGACGGCGGAAGCCGCCGTAGAGGAAGCCCGCGCGCACATCGCCTCCCTGTTGGGCGCCGATCCGCGAGAGATCGTGCTGACCTCCGGCGCGACGGAAAGCAACAACATCGCGATCAAGGGCGCGGCGCGCTTTGCCCGATCCATGGGCAGCGACCGCAAGCGCATCGTCACCGTGGCGACCGAGCACAAGTGCGTGCTCGAATCGGTGCTCGACCTGCGGGACGACGGCTTCGAACCCGTCATCCTCCCGGTCGGCGCGGACGGCCTGCTCGATCCCGATACCCTGCGCGAAGCCCTGACCGTCCCCACACTACTGGTCAGCGTCATGGCGGTGAACAACGAGATCGGCGTGGTGCAGGACATCCGCGGCCTCGCCGCGATCGCCAAGGACGCCGGCGCGCTGTTCCATACCGATATCGCCCAGGCCACCGGCAAGATCCCGCTCGACCTGACCGGCTGGCGCGTCGACCTCGCCTCGGTCAGCGGTCACAAGCTCTACGGGCCGAAGGGGATCGGCGCCCTGTTCGTGCGCCGCCGACCGCGCGCACGGATCGCGCCCCTCTTCTCCGGCGGCGGTCAGGAACGCGGCCTGCGATCGGGCACGCTGGCGACGCCGCTGATCGTCGGCCTTGGGGAAGCATGCCGTCTCGCCGCCATGGAGATGGCGACCGACGACGCGCGGATCGCCAATCTGCGCACCCGGTTGCTGGAACGGCTTAACCGCGACATTCCCGGGATCGCCATCAACGGCAGCCTGGCCTCCCGCATCGCGGGCAATCTGAACCTGACCTTCCCGGCGACCACCGCCGCCGATCTGATGGCACGCGTGCCCGACCTGTGCGTATCCACCGGGTCCGCCTGCTCCTCGGCCGAGGTTGAACCGTCTTATGTGCTGGGCGCGCTGGGCCTGTCCGATGAGGCGGCATCCCGCACCTTGCGCATCGGGATCGGACGCTTTACCTCCGCCGCCGATATAGACTACGCGGCGGCCGCGCTGGCCGCGGCCCATGCCGGGATGTCCGCCCCATAATGCCTAAGATCACCTTCGTCGAGCGCGATGGAACGCGCAAGAACGTCGACGCCCCACTCGGGTTGTCGGTGCTGGAAGTCGCCCATAAGCACGGCGTCGATATCGAGGGCGCCTGCGAAGGCTCGCTCGCCTGCTCGACCTGCCATGTCATCGTCGATCCGGAATGGATCGACGCGCTGTCCCCGGCGACGGAGGACGAGGAAGACATGCTCGATCTGGCCTTCGGACTGACGGAAACCTCGCGCCTGGGCTGCCAGATCGTGATCACGGATGCGCTCGACGGGCTGGTGGTGAAGCTGCCCGCCGCGACGCGCAACTTGATGGGGTAGATGCGTATCGTCGTAGCCATGTCGGGCGGCGTCGACAGCAGCGTCGTTGCCGGCCTGCTGCACGAAGCCGGGCACGAGGTGATCGGCGTGACGCTGCAACTCTATGACCACGGCGTCGCCGTCGGGCGCAAAGGCGCGTGCTGCGCCGGTCAGGACATCCACGACGCGCGCCGGGTCGCCGATCGGCTTGGTATCGCGCACTACGTCATCGACGCCGAAGACCGCTTCAGGCAATCGGTCATCGCCAACTTCGCCGACAGCTATGCCGCCGGAGAGACACCGGTTCCCTGCGTACGCTGCAACCAATCGGTGAAGTTCCACGATCTGACCGTGCTGGCCCGCGACCTGGGCGCCGAACGGCTGGCGACCGGCCATTACGTCCGGCGGATCGACGGGCCGAACGGCGCCGAACTGCATCGCGCGATTGATGCGGAGCGCGATCAAAGCTGGTTCCTGTTCGCCACGACCCGCAGCCAACTGGACGGCTGCCTGTTCCCCCTGGGCGCCATGCCCGACAAGCGCGCCGTGCGCGGCGTCGCCGAACGGCTGGGGTTGATGGTCGCCGATAAGCCGGACAGCCAGGATATCTGCTTCGTCCCGTCGGGCACCTATATCGATACCGTCGCGAAACTGCGCCCGGACGCGGTCGCAGCCGGCGACATCGTAACGGCGGACGGCACCGTCGTCGGGCAACACGACGGCATCGCCCGTTTCACCGTCGGGCAGGGCAAGCGTCTGGGCCAGGCCGCCATGCTGTCCGGCCAGCGCCAGATGGTCGTCGCCACCGAACCCGGCACCAGGCGAGTCGTGATCGGGCCACGCGGCGCGGCGGGCACCGATCGTGTCAGCCTGCGGGAAGTCAACTGGCTGATCGATCCGCCAACGACTTCCTTGCGGTGTCGGGTCAAACTGCGGGCGCGGGAAGAACCGCATTGGGCCGATGTGACACCGACACCCGAAGGTGCCGCGGTGCATCTCGATATGCCCGCATTGCCCGCCCCCGGTCAGGCCTGCGTCTTCTATGACGGAGACCGCGTTCTGGGCGGCGGCTTCATCCAGCGCCCCGACGCCTGATCAAGGGGAAAACGCCCCTAGATCGGTACGGTTCCGTATCAAATAAGCCCCTCCTCGATCGCCTTGATCCGCGGCGCGAGATACAGCGGGCGGAATGGCGTGGCTGTCGGAATTTTTTACAGGTTCGGAAATTCAATGGACCTCTATAATGATAAGTTATTGATTTAGCGTATTTTAATGTTTGGCCCATTTTTTGCTCTAACTGGTGCCGAGGTGGCGCCTCGGGGAATAATCCGATGGGGGTGTGCCAACCTGCGCTGAGATTGGAACGGATACACCCATGCGTCTGACAACGAGTGCCTTACGCCTGATCGCCCCCGCCGCGGTCGCCCTTGGACTGGCGATTGCGCCGGTCGCGCAGTCCCAGGCCGCGATGATCACGCTCGACTACACCGCCACGGCCAGTGATTTCTCGGGCGGCACATCGCCGGTGAGCCCGGCCACCGTCTCCTTCACCCTGGTCTTCGACAACAGTGCCGATATCAGCTCGACGTCGGCGGGCCTGACGATCAACTCCGCGAATTTCGCTTATGCATCGACAGTCCGGTTCGCCTATTTCACCGCAAACGACATGGTGCTCATCGGAGCGAATTCCAGCGAAAGCGCTATTGTAGCACACACTGACGATTTCGGGCTCCAAATCGACAGCGCCTCAACGGCACCGACTCTCGGTGGCTTCAGTATCTCGGCGGCGTCGACCGCGAGCACCCCGTTCGCGCTGACGCGCTCCCTGAACTCCAACAACGTCAGCGAGGTGCCGGAGCCCGCTTCCCTGGCCCTGCTGGGCATGGCGCTCGCGGGCGTTGGCGCCATGCGTGGCCGCCGGTCCCGGACGTCCGTCTGATCCCCAGGGTCTGACACCGCCATCGTGCCGTCGGGTGGCCGTCGCCTGGTCACCCGACGCCGCGTGCTCCAGCTTCGGCCTCCCCATGCACCCGCTTGCCTCGTCCCCCCACCTGTAGCCACCGCGCATCCGGTAGACAGCAGGACTGGACGATGGACCAGCCAGGACGCGCCGCGTTGATCGCCGCTGGCGCATCCGGCCTGGGGGCCGCGACCACGCCTCGCGGCCGCGGGCCGCACGGTCGCCGTTCTCGACATCAACGAAGCCATCGCCAGGGCAGTGCCGAGCGCGTGGGCGGCATCGGCTTTCTGATCGAAGGGCAAGCGCCCCTTGATCGGCGCGGTTTCGTCTGAAATCAGGCCCTCCTCAATCGCCTTGATCTGTAGCGCGCGATACAGCGAACAGACGCGGCACTGAGTCAGGCCGCCGCCCATGAACCACAGACCGTCCAGGGCCGTGCGCTTCCGCATGTTCTCCATCTCCCCATCGGAATCGATGCCCCAGACCTGTCCGATGCGATTGGCGACCTCATCGCCCAATAGCCGACGAATGACCTCCCGCGGCGAGTAATACCCGGTGGCCAATACCGACAGGTCGGCCTTCTTGATCGTGCCGTCCTTCAAACGCTCGATATTCGCGTATTGCAGCAGCCCGACCTCTCCGCCGGTGATCAACCGGGAACAGCCGGCATCACCGATGTCATACTCAAAGCCCCGCGCGATCAGACCGGCGATCAGGTAGTTGTCCAGTTCCACCATCCGATTCATTCCGGCCTGATAGAAGCGGATCATCAGGGGATAGGTCGTGGCGGTCGCGATCAGATCGCAATCCTCCAACGGATTGCCTTCCTCACACAGCGTATAATTCAGCCGCGCGCTCGGCCCGATACTGACGACGGTGGTGGAGCCGCGCTGGATGATGGTGGTGTCGACATCGTGGCCGCTGTTGCCGGTGCCGATGACCAGCGCTTTCTTGCCGCGCCAGGCCGAACCATTGCGGAACCCGTGGGCGAGCATGACGTCGCCGGCAAAGTCGGACAGGTCGGGCGGGACCGGCATGCGGGCGATGCCATTGGTGCCGTTGGCGCATTCGTCCAGGGATGTCAGCAGAACCCAAGCGCGTGTGGGGTCGCTGACGAGCAGGCGCACGACGCCGTGGCCGCGGCCAAGACGCGTCTGGAATTTGAAAATGCCCTCGAACACTTCGATCCCGAGGCGGCGCACGCGCCCTGGCGCGGTCCGGTCGTCGGCGACGACGAAATCACAGGCCTGGGTGGATGCCTGCGCGCCGATCAGAAACGACGCGACCGAGTCCGCGCCGGCGTCGGGCCGGATGGTCCAGGAGAACGCAAGCAGATCGCGATAATGGCATTCCTCCGCGAACAGGCCGGCGAGGATGCCGGTGTTGCCGCCGGCCAGGGCGGCTTCGAACTGCCGCAGCCAGGCGCGTATCGCGCTACGCGCTTCGACGGCGGACGACGTGCTCACGGTGTATGGGGTATTGCGCACCGATTTTTCATGAGCGGCGACATCGGCATCCGTGCGCGCGGGCGCTGAGGTTGAGCTTCTCACGGCGTACGGGGTTCTTTCGTCGGAAAAGCTGTTCGCTCCGGCTGGGGCCATGGGGATGGACCGCGCTTCCGGATTGGCGGTGTTTGACTTTGGGTGAGCGGTAAAGGCGTGCTCACGGTGTATGGGGTATTGCGCACCGATTTTTCATGAGCGGCGGCATCGGCATCCGTGCGCGAGGGCGCTGAGGCTGAGCTTCTCACGGCGTACGGGGTTCTTTCGTCGGAAAAGCTGTTCGCGCCGGCTGAGGCCATGGGGATGGGCCAGGCTTCCGGATTGGCGGTGTTTGACTTTGGGTGGGCGGTAAAGGCGTGCTCACGGCGTATGGGGTATTGCCCACCGATTTTTTGTCGGGGGTCGTGATCGGCGATATCGGCGTCCGTACGCGCGGGTGCCGAGGTTGGGTTTCTCAGGGCGCAAGGGGTTTTATGCGCCGGTTTTGAGTCGGGGGAACAAACAGCGGTTCGGCTTCTCACGGTGGGGCAGATCTTTCGTCGGGAAGGCAGTTCTGCCGATCGTGTCCCTTGGGGATGGGGCGCGACCGGATTGGCGGGGTTGGGATTTGGTTTGGGGGGAACGCGGAAGCCTCGGCCTTCCGTCACCGGAGCGTGCTACCAAAACGCCATCTCCGCGCCAATCACGACGTGCGCGGCGGGGCCGACAGCTTGGCCAATCGGCGGCCAGGGTACAACATAGGCGTCAAATCCCGAAAGGCTGACAGCATGAGCGACTGGACCAAGGTGACCCGACCGATCCCGGTTCCGAACGAATGGACCAAACCGTTTTGGGACGCGGCGAAGCGGGAGTCCCTGGAACTGCAACGCTGTCAGGGATGCGGTCACTTCCAGCATCCGCCCTATGCGACCTGCGTGCAGTGCATGGGCATCGACCTGAAGTTCGAGCCGGTGCGCGGCATCGGGACGATCTATGCCTACACGATCATGTATCACACCGGCGACAAGCGGTTTGCGTCGGTCGTTCCCTACGCCAGCATCGTCGTGGAACTCGACGATGCGCCCGGCGCATTGATGGCCGGCAACCTTCTGGGCGCGGAGTATACCGAGGCCAAGGTCGGGCGTCGGGTCGAGGTGATTTTCGAGAAGCTGAACGACGACATCACGCTGCCGCAATTCCGGCTCGCGGTTTAGGGGGAACGGAACATGTGGGATAATCGTTGCAAAATCGCCATCAGCGGCGTGGGCTATTCCAAGGTGTCTCGCACCGCCGACAAGCCGTTGGCCGCGCACGCGCTGGATGCGGTGATCGACGCGGTGGCGGATTCCGGGCTGGAGATGGCCGACATCGACGGTCTGGCGACCTATCCGGAACTGCCGGCGACCGGCCATGCGGAGGTGGACGGAATCTCCGTCGTGTCCGTCAACTGCATGATGGCGATGCTGAAGCTGCCGAACCTGACCTGGCACATTCAGGTGGGCACGACGAATATCGGCGGGGCCTTGCAGCAGGCGGTGAACGCGCTGCTGGCCGGCGTCTGCAAATACGCCGTTGTCTGGCGCGCGATGCACAACCCGCGCGGGACCTACCAAAATCTGCCGGGCGCCCATGCCGCGGGCGCGACGCAGTTCACCGCTCCCTACGGTTTCGGCGGGCCGGGACAGGGCATGGCGGTCGCCTATACGCGTTGGCTGGAACGGCATGGGCAGAGCCGCGACAAGATGGCGACTCTGGCGGTGACGCAGCGGAAGCACACGCAACACAACCCGCACGCCTATTTCTACGGCACGCCGTTGACCCGCGAAGACTACTTCGCGTCGCGCATGGTCGCGCATCCGTTCTGCCTGTTCGATTGCGACATCCCCGTGCAGGGCGCGGTCGCGGTGGTGCTGACGACGGCCGAACGGGCGCGGGATTTGAAGCCGCAACCGGCGTATATCGCGGGGTATGGGCAGCGGCTGCATTTCGAAACCGCCGGGCGCATCGGCAGCCTGTCCAGCTATATGGAAGGCGGCAGCAGTTCCGCGAAACTGACCTGGGAACGGTCGGGGTTCACGCCCAAGGACGTCGATGTCGCGCAAATCTACGACGGCTTCTCCGCGTCGGTGATCTACGGTCTGGAATCCTATGGCTTCTGCAAGGAAGGCGAAGCGCTGGACTTCATTCAGGACGGACGGATCGAGCTTGACGGCGAACTGCCGCTCAACACCTTTGGCGGGTCGTTGGGGACGGGGCGCATTCACGGGCTGTGGCATATCATAGAAGGCGCGTTGCAGGCTTCGGGTCGCGCGGGGTCGCGGCAGGTGAAGGATGCCAATGTCTCGTTTGTCGGAGCGAGCGCGCCGATCGTGACCGGCACGACGTTCATATTCGTCCGAGACCCGTATTAAAAATCAGGCCTGTATCGACTTTTCCTACACCTCGATATCAGCATGGAATTGTAAATTGACATAAATTCAAGACTTTTTGTATCATTGTGACATGTGATGCACGAGTGAGATGTAGGACAGACGTGCTGTTATTCGACCCGCGGGCAAGCAATAATCCCACGGCGTCAGCTTGATCGGCGATGCGCGCATGCGGTTGCCGTGACGGGTGATGGCCGGGGAGACTTTCGTCGACTACGGCATGCGCTGCTTGCCGCGACCGCACTTGCTCCTACGCAGTGGGTATTGCCCGCGTACGCCGGTAGCCCTCCGCCCAGCAACACGCTCCCAACCGGCGGCAATTTCGCCGCCGGTGCCGGCGCGATCGCGCAGCAGGGCACCGCGCTGGCGATTTCGCAATCCAGCCAGCGCGCGGTCATCGACTGGAAAAGCTTCTCCATAGGATCGGGCGCGTCGGTCACCATCAACAACGGCGCCGGCGCGACGCTTAATCGCGTGACCGGTGCCGATATGTCCCAGATCGCCGGCAGCCTGCGGGCAACCGGCAGCATGTACCTGGTTAATCCGAACGGCGTCGTCATTGGGCCGCAGGGCCGGATCGTGACCGGGGGCGCCTTCGTCGCCGCCACATCGGGACCGTCGGCGAGCGCGTTCATGCAGGGGTCGAGTCTGGTCTTTGCCGGCGACAGCAAGGCCGCGATCAGCAATGCCGGGACGATCGCGTCGGATCGCGGCGACGTGCTGATGTTCGCGCGGACCATCGAGAACACCGGCACAATATTGGCCCCGAGCGGGTCCGCGTCGTTGATCTCCGCGCAGCAGGTCGTGCTGACGGAAGCCCGATCCGGCGGGCGCATTCGGGTCGAGGTCCCCGCCGGATCGGCGGGCGGGGGCGACATCACGACCAGCGGCGTGATCGACGCGGCGCGGGTTCGCCTTCAGGCCGCGGGCGGCAACATCTATGCCCTGGCCGGCAAGGACGGGGGACTGGTGCAGGCGACCGGGATCGCCAACCGAGACGGACGGCTTTGGCTGAGCGCGAGCGGAAGCATCGTCAATTCCGGGACGCTGGTCGCGACGGAGGGTCCTGCGCCCGTCAGGCCGATCGCGAACACGGCGACACCGGCGGCGTCGCGGGGCGGCTCGGTGCAGTTGAACGCCGGGCAGCGCATCGTGAATACGGCATCCGGCACCATTCAGGCCAAGGGCGGCTCCATCGCCGTGCGCGGTTCGACGGGAAGCCGGGTCGATCTGTCAGGCGTGCTCGATGCCGGTTCGCCGACCGGCAAAGGCGGCCGTATCACGGTCGACGGCGGCACAATCGGCCTGGCGGGCGCGCGACTGGATACATCCGGCGCTACAGGCGGCGGGTCGATCCTGGTGGGCGACGGACGACAGAGCGCAACCGGCTTGTCGGCCGAACGCCTGACCGTCGATGCCGCGTCGCTGCTGCTGGCGAACGCGCTGACGACGGGGGACGGCGGCACGGTTTCGCTGTGGTCGACGGCGAGCACCGAATTTCGCGGCGCGATCCAGGCTAAAGGGGCCGCGGACGGTCGCGGCGGGTCGGCCGAGGTTTCCTCGCTGGGGGTGCTGACCTTCGCCGGTCTCGTCAATCTCAATGGCGGCAAGGCGGTCGGTAATTTGCTGCTCGATCCCGCCTCGATCGACATCAACGTCGTCGGGGGCGGGCCGATCGGCGGGTCCATCATCGATCCGGCGGAAATCGTCACCGCGCTCGATACCGCGAACGTGACGATCGCCAACTCCGCCGGCGGCGATATCGACGTATCGTCGGCCATCAGCTGGTCGACGGCGAATACGCTGACGCTGAATTCCACGGGCACGCTGACGGTCAACGCCCCGATCACCCAGGCGGCGCCGATCGGGACGACCGGCGGCATTACGCTGCTTGCCGGCAGCGATATTTTCATTCGCAGCGACATCGTCGGTAGCGGCGGCACGGTCAATCTGCTGGTGAACGCCAACATGAACGGCACCGGCGGCGGCATCACTGTCGGGTCCTTCACCGGCACGCCGCCGACCGGGGCCAGCATGACGGGATCACCGGTTACGGTGAAGGTCACGGGCGATATCGTGTTTGGCGGCGGCGTGGCCGGCGACGGCAAGTCCTATGCCGTCGGGCTGAACGGCTTCAACGCTGTCGGCGTGGCGCTGTTGAACGGCACGACCATCGATGCCGGCGGTACCGTCACCATTCGCGGCGAAGGCGGGGCGTCTTCCTTCGCCGACGGCATCGCATTGTACGGCGGAACGATCGTCGGCGCCGCGATTGTCATGGATGGCCGAGCGACCGATGCAGGGACGAGCACGTTTGGGGTAAGGCTGGGAGATTCCGGTCAGCCGACTTCGGTCACCGCGACCTCCGGCGATATCGACATCGTCGGGAACGAGAGCGCGGTTTCGACCAACGGCGTAACGAACGGCGGCGTGTCGATCGACTCCGCCACCACGATTTCCGCCACGGCGGGTTCGGTGACGCTGACCGGCTTCGGCGGCGGAACCGGTGCCGGCGGCGGCGTCGGGATCATTGTGAACGCCGGGGCCGTCATCAATGCCGGGCCGGGCGAAATTCTCCATCTGATCGGCACATCCGCCGCCGACGTGCCGCTGTCGATCTCCATGCAGGGCACCCTGGGCGGGGCGTCATCGGACGCGACGATCCTGCTAAGCGGCGATCGGATCGATATCGGCGGCACCATCGTCACGAAGGACGACGTGTGGATCCGGCCGTTCACGAGCGGCCTTGCCATCGATGTCGGGTCGAGCACGGACTCGGCCGCCGCGACACTCGAAATCTCGGCGGCGGAACTGCAACGGATCGACGCGACCGCGATCGAGGTCGGCAGGGCCAATGCCGGCGACCTGAAAGTCACCTCGGCGATCGCGTTGACGTCCGTCGGCACGTTGACGCTGACCACCGGCGGCGACCTGACGGTCGGCGGGCCGATCACCAATACCGTCGGGGCCGGAGATCTCGGCGCGATCGAGCTGATCGCCGGCAAGGATATTTATATCGGCAACGATATCGTCGGCAACGGCGGCACGGTGGATTTGCTGGTCAACGCCAATACCAAGGGCGGCGGCGGCGGGATTACCATCGGCAAGTTCACGGGCACGCCACCGGCCGGCGCTACGATGACCGGGGGGCCGGTCACGTTGAACGTCACCGGCGACGTCGACCTTGGCGGCGGCACCGCGGGCGACGCCAGCGATTACGCCGTCGGCCTCAACAGCTTTGACGGGGCCGGCGTCGCGCTATTGGCCGGCACGACAATCGTCGCCGGCGGCACCGTTACGATCAACGGCGAAGGCGGGTCAGGTTCGTCCCGTGCCCACGGCATCGCCCTGTATGGCGGCACGATCACCGCCGACGAAATCGTTCTGGACGGCGTGGCCACGACGGCCGGTACAAAGACCTTCGGCGTCATGATCGGGGACGCCGGTCGCGTCGCCATCCTGAAAGCGACGGGCGGAGATATCGAGATCACCGGCGATCAGTCGTCGGTCTCCTCCAACGGTGCGTTGAACGCGGGCATCTACCTCGACACCAAGGCGACGGTAACGGCCGATAGCGGCTCCGTCCTGTTGGGGGGCAGGGGCGGCGGCACCGGGGCGGGCGGCGGACAGGGCGTCATCATCGCGGCCGGCGCGGTCGTGACGGCGGGCGCCGGTGAGACGATCACCCTGATCGGTTCTTCCACCGCCGGCGCGCCGCTGGCGATCTCCATTCAGGGAACCGTCGGCACCGCGACGTCCGACGCAAAGGTCGTCCTGACCGGCGATCGGATCGATATCGGCGGGTCGATCATGACGACCGGAACCGTATCGATTGGCCCCGCCGCGACGAACTGGGGCGTGGACCTTGGTTCGGCGGTCGACACGGCCGGATCGAAACTGGAATTATCTCCGGCCGAGATCGGCAGGATTTCCGCCGACGTGCTGTCGATTTCCGCCGCGGGCACCGGAACCATGACGCAGTCGGCGGCAATCGATACGTCGGCTTCGATTCGCGTGTTGCACCTGCATGCGCCCGCGGGCTTGACGCAGACGGCCGGCAGCCTGATCGCGGACGAGTTGTCGTTGACCGGGTCCGACGCGACGTTGAAATCGTCGGGCAACAGCATCGGCGCGCTTTCCGCCAACCTGACCGGCTCGCTGAATCTTAAGCTTACCGGCGATGTCGCGATCGACTTTGTGAACGGCACCGGCGGCGTGACGACCGGCGGCACGGTCGCGCTGGCCACCGATGGGGTCATCACGCTGGACTACCCGATCGTCGCCAACGGGAACGGCGACGCGCTTATCTTGTCCGGCAGCAGCATCATCAACGACACCGGCCCCACCGCGCTCGGCGTTACCGCGGTCGGCGCGCGCTGGCTGGCGTTCACACCGACCTTGACCGATCTGTCGGCCGGCGGACTGACCGCGAGCCTGTGGTTGGGCACGTCGTTCACCGCGTATTCGACAGGCGCGACGGTCGGGGCGAATAATCGGTTTGTCCTTGCCCAGACGGGCACGCTGACCGTGACTCCGGACGCGGCGGTGACGACGTACGGCACGACGGCAACGCCGACGTTTACGATCTCCGGCGTACTGCCGGGCGATACGGCGGCGGCGGCCTATTCGGGTACGGCGGGGCTATCCGGTGCCGGATTGAATGCCGGAACCTATACGGTGAACGCAACGATCGGATCGTTGGCGTCGCCCGAGAATTATGCGTTCGCTTTTGCGACCGGGACTCTGACCGTGTCGAAAGCGCCGCTGACGGTCACGACGCAGCCCGCTACCTTCACTTACGGTCAGGCGCAGAGCTTCGCGGTCGGATATGCAGGGTTCCAATATACCGACACCTCGGCGGCGTTGGGTGGAGCGGTGGCGTTTACCGGTCAGGGGAACAACGTCGGGACGTATCCCGTTACGGGTTCCGGCCTGACGTCTGGCAATTACGCCTTCACCTATGTGCCGGGCACGTTGACCGTGACCAAGGCACCGCTGACCGTCACGACTTTGCCCGCGACGTTCACCTATGGGCAGGCGCAGAGCTTCGCGGTCGGGTATGGGGGGTTCCAATACTCGGACACGGCGGCGTCCTTGGGTGGAACGCTCGCGTTCACCGGCCAGGGGACTAACGCCGGGACGTATTCCGTCACCGGATCGGGTCTGACGTCCGGCAATTACGCTCTGAACTACGTGGCGGGCGCGCTGACCGTTACGAAAGCACCGCTGACCGTCACTACCCTGCCCGCGACGTTTACCTATGGTCAGGCGCTGAGCTTCGCGGTCGGGTATGGCGGCTTCCAGTACTCGGACACCTCGGCGGCTTTGGGCGGGACCTTGGCATTCTCAGGCCAGGGGAATAACGCCGGCACGTATTCCGTTACGGGATCGGGACTGACGTCCGGGAATTACACCTTCAGCTACGTGCCCGGCACGCTGACCGTGACCAAGGCACCACTGACGGTCACGACGCAGCCTCTGTCCGCCGCCTACGGGCAGGCACAGCCGCTTACGGTCGGCTATTCCGGCCTGCAATACGCCGACACCGCGGCGTCCTTGGGCGGAGCTTTGGCGTTCAGCGGTCAGGGGGCCAATGTCGGAACCTATTCCGTCACGCCCTCGGGACTGACATCCGGCAATTATACCATCTATTACTTGCCCGGAACATTGACGGTGACGCCGGCGGCGCTGACGGTTACCGCGAGCGATCTGCAAAAGCGCTTCGGCACGGAACTCACCTTCACGGGATCGGAATTCTCGGCATCCGGTCTGGTGGGTTCCGATCTGGTGCAGACAGTGACGCTCAGCAGCCCCGGTTCGGCGAGCAGCGCGACGGTCGCGGACGGCCCGTACACAATCGCTGCGGCCGGCGCGGTCGGAACAGGGCTTGCGAACTACGCGATTACCTACCGGTCGGGGCGCTTGACGGTGACGGCCGCGACGACATCCACCCCGGCGTCGGTCGATACCGCCCTGCAAACCGCCGCCGCGATCTATGTGCCGACACCGGTTCCCTACACCCCGCCGACCGCGATCGCACCGGCGCGGGTAGAGCTGTCCTCGCTGACCGTTACCGGCAGAGGCAGCGTCGCGACCTGGCTCGGCCGATCCGACCTGTCGATTTCCAACCAACTGAGTGTGCCGCAGTTGCAGGTGCCGACGGAAACAACCCCGACCGGGCGGACCGCCGCAACGAAGCAGGACCCCGCCGGAGGGAATACCGATTCCAAGGCACCGACGACGACGGTGCAGACGGAGCAAGCGACAACCCCGGCACCGACCACAGCAAATCCCAACGCCACCCCGGCCGCGCCCGCGACACCCGCACCGACCGACGTGGCGACGACACCGCCCGCCCCGGACCCGGCGCCACCTTCAACCACGGTGACCCAGGCACCGCAGCCCGTCGAAGTAGTCGCGCCCACCGTTACACCCACTGTGGCGCAGGCGGAGCCAGCACCCACCGTTACGCCGACCGTAACACCCACCGTAACGCCCACTGTGGCACAGGCGGAGCCAGCGCCCACTGTTGCGCCGACCGTAACCCCAACTGTCACGCCGACGATTGTCCCGACAGTGACGCCGACCGAAGCCCCGTTCCAGGTCGCCACGCTCGGCACGGTTCGCCCACCTGAACCGACCATATCCAAAAATCTGACTCCCACCGTCGACGCGCGCGGCGGGTTGGCGCAGGGCAAGGCGACCGGGCTCCGGTCCCTCGGCGAGGCCGCGACCGCGAACCTGCCCTCCGGCGTTCCAACCGGCACGGCGCAGGGGGCGTTTTCCGCCCGCACCACCGAGTTGATTGCCCGCGGCGCATCCCCATCCGCAGCGGCGGAAGGCGGCGCGCGCGCCGTCGCACAGGTCGGGGACGCCTCGACGCGCTCCGCCCCGGCCTCCCCGTCGCAGGCGTTGGGCGACGCGCTCGCGACCGGCGGAACCTTACCCTCGACACCGAATGCGGCCCTGGGCGCGGCGCTCGCATCCGGCATGTCGCCGAGCAGAGCGCTGGCCGCGTCTTCGGCATCGGCGGCGCGGGAAACGGCGATGACCAGTGCCGCGCGCGTGCCTACCGGCCCCGGTGAATCGGCGGCGGGCGGGGCGAGCGCGGGCCGACTGCCGACCAACGCGCCGGCGCCCGGCGCTTTCGCGTCGGCGCTGGCATCGGGAAAGACGCCCTCCGCGGCGTGGGAAGCCTCCGCCAACGCCGCGCGCACGCGTGATGCGATGACGAGCCAGGCGACCTTGCCGACCACGCCGGGCCGTCAGGCCGGCAGCGCCCTGGCCGCCGGGCAGATGGGTTCCGTGCTGTCCCTGATCGGCCCCGGCGGCGGCCCGAATGCCCAGGCCGCGCTGCTGAACCAGCTACGCCGAGGGGCCAATCCGGAAGCCGCGTTGCAGGCGGCGATCCGCGCCGCCGCCACCAGGCAGGAACAGGAGCGTCTCGGCGCGGTCCCCATGACCGACGCCGCGCGACGCCGAGCGGCGATGGCCGAAGGACGGGTGCCGGAGGGGTGCGATACCGCGGCGTGCGAGGCCGCCGCCGCCCAATTGACCCAATCGACGGTCCCGGCAAACACCGCCGCCCAATCGATGTCGGAAGGGCGGCCGTCGATCGATCCGGCGGGCATACCGTCCGACCCCGCGACCAGCGCGCGACTGTTCCAAAAGCCGGCAAGCCCCGAGGTTTTGCTGGAAACGTTGAACACCCGCTCCGCCGCCGCAACACGCGATGCCGATGCCGCGCGGGTCGCGAACGGCGATCCGGCGGGCGCGGCGTTGCTGGAACGTCTGGCCCAGGGGCGCACCACGCCGGAAGACCGCGCGCTGCTGGCGCGCAGTACCGACCTCGCAACTTTCTTCAGGTTACTGACCGCCGGATATTCTCCGGACAATGCCCTGCTCGGATCGCGCCCGTCGCAACCGGTTCAGGCGGGAACACGGCCATGATTTTTTTGACTGACGACACAGACACGTCGATCCGAGCGAGCGGGCGCGTCGGATCGGCACAACGGGGATAGTTCACTATGGCAAGTCTGTTCACGAGTATCCGCGGCCTGTCCAAATGGCGGCTGTTTTTGCTCCTCGTCACGGCCGCCGCGATGCTCGCGACGATCACGTCAGCGCTGACCTATCGCTTCGTCCTGACGGAATCGACGGCTTCCCCCGTGCGGATCGCACTGATCGCGCCGTTGTCGGGGCCGTTGAGCGCAACGGGTTCGGCGATGCAGGCGGGCGTCAGACAGGCGCTGTCGCAACAGCGTAATACGATCGCCGGCCATCCGGTCGAACTGGTGCTGATCGACGAAAGCGCCCCCGACGCCGCCAACCGCGCGGTGGCCGATCCGCTGATCGTCGGCGTCGTCGGCCCCTATAGCGAGGCCGCCGCCGAACGTGTTCGTCCCGTGCTGTCCGCCGCCGGTATCGCTTCGCTCAGCTTCGCGTCCCCCGCCGGCGCGGCGGCGCCCGGCTTCTTTTCGATTGTCCCGAAAGCGGACCAGGAAGTGCGGTTCCTCGCGAACTACGTCCGCAACGTGCTGGGAGAGCCGCTGGTTTCGGTGATCCTGCCCAACCGGCCGGAAGCCGCCGCGCTGGCCGATGCTTTCGACGAAGTGTTGCAACGCTTCGGCACGCGGGTTGTTTATCGCTGGTCGGTCGCCGATCAAGCGGGGCTTCGGGCCGCGATCGCGGAGATCGCCGACAAGCAGATCGCCGGCAGCGTGCTGGTGCTGGGCGATCCGCTGTTCTCCGCCCAGGCATTGGCGTCGCTGCGATCGGCGGGCGTTCCGAACCGCGTGGTCGGCCTGCGCGATCTTGCCACGCAATCGTTTGAAACCGCGTTCAAGGCGGCCTGGACCGGGTCGGGAACACCGGGATCGGGAATGAACGGCACCGTCGCGACGGCGCCGGCCTTGTTCGATACGGCGGGCGCGGCGGCGCAGGAGTTCCGCACCGCGATCATCGCGCGCGGCGGGGTCGCGCCCGACTGGATTTCGGTTCTGGCGCACGATGCGACGACGCATCTGGCATCGGCCATCGCATCTCTTTCGGCCGGCGGGCCGATCGACGGGCCGACGCTGCGCAAGCGCATCCCGGCCAATCTGGCGGGCCACAACAGCGCCGAACGAGCCTTGCCCGGTCTGGCCGGACCAATCTTCTTCGACGCCAACGCGATTGCCGAACGCGGGCAGCCCGTCGGCATCTATGACGGCATGGAGCTGATTTCCGCGCCGACCCAGCTTTCCCCGATCCGCGAGGAAGGCGTGTCGAACTATCTGGAGGAACTGGCCGCCGGGCGGGCGCTGTACGTCAACGATCGGTTCATGTATAAAACCAACGTTGTCTACACCGGCGTCCGACCGGAAAAGGTGTTCGACATCAATCCCGACGCCAATACGGTCGATATCGAGTTCCAGGTGTGGTTCCGTTGGCGCGGCGAACTGGACCCGCAGTCCATCGTCTTCCCCAACGCGTTGACGCCGATCGACATGAGCAAGGCGGAGCGGGAAGGCAAGTCGGGCGACCTGTCCTATCGCGCCTATCGGGTGCGCGGCCGCTTCTTCATGAACTATTCCAACGCGGCGCATGCCTACGGCACCCAGTTGGTGGAAGTGGCGTTCCGTCACCGCACCCTGGGCGCCAACAATCTGCTCTACGTGACCGACGTCCTCGGCATGGGGTTGGATAAAGGCTCCGCCCAAGGCGAAAGCGCGGAGAAACCGTCCGGCCTGCTCAACCGCCTGTTCGGCACCTTGCCGACCGGAACACTCGCTCGGCAGCTTGCTTCCACCCGTCTGCTGGCCGGTATTTCCGGTTGGCTGGTGGATCGGGCGTGGTTGTCGCAGGAGGTCACGATTGCCGCCGGCACGGGCGATCCGACCTTTGTCGGCTTCGGCAAACCCGCGCCGCTATTCTCGACGATCGGCCTGGGCGTTGTGCTGAAGCCGGACGTGATCGATCTGCAAGGCGCGATTCCGCCGAACTGGATGGTCTACGTGGCGATTTTTGCCGCGTTCGGCACGGTGCTGGCGCATATGCTGGACTGGAAGGACCGCAGCCACTTCTGGCGGGTGCAGACGCTGCTGCTGCGCATCGTCACCTGGCCGTTGCTGTTGATGTCGGTCTCGGCGCTGGCGCTGGATAACGCGCAGGACACGCTTTCCCCCAGCGTGGTGCGCACGATCGACATGACGGCGAGCGCGCTGTGGTGGGTGATCGGCGCATGGCTGATGAACATCGTCGTCGAACGCTTCGTCTGGGTGCCGTTGGAAGCGCGCAGCGAGCGGCGGATTCCGACGGTCTTCCGCATGATCGTGACGCTGATCATCTTCATCCTCGCGTCCTTCGGCATTGTCGCGTTCGTGCTGGGTAAAACGATTACCAGCCTGCTCGCGACCTCCGGCATCCTGACCTTGATCGTCGGCCTGGCGGTCCAGTCCAACCTGCGCGACGTGTTTTCCGGCATCATGCTGAACCTCGAACGACCGTTCAGGATCGGCGACTATCTGCGGGTTAACCGCAACATCGCGCAGGTCGTCGATATCTCGTGGCGCACCACGCGGTTGCAGGTGAAGGACGGGCGTATGATCGCGCTGCCGAACGGGCGGCTGTCGGACTCGGAAATCGAAAATCTGAGCGAGACGACGGAATACGATGCCGATCTGACGATTGCGGTAGACGCGAATCTGGCGCCCGAAGCAATCATCGCCGCGATACGAGAGGCGGTGGAGGGCGTGGCGATCAAGCACGAGTTGAAGCGCGTGGGCCTGAAAGAGGTCGTCCGGGTCGGCGACGAATGGGTCGCGACGTATGTCGCCAGTGTCCTGGTCGGCAAATACAACGATATCGCGAAAATGCGCGAGGCCGGGATGCTCGGAATCTGGAACAATCTGCGGGCGATCGGGGTCAGCTGGGGGCCGGACAAGACCACGGCCGGCGGAGCACGCCCGATTGGCTGAACCCCGGGCCCTTGATGCCGGCGGACGGTTTCGGAGGGCCGTGACCCTGTTGCGGGTCATGGCCGTCGCGCTGCCGGCGATCGTCGGCGCGACCCTGACGGCGGCGGCGGCGGATAATACGCCGACGCTGCGCGGTCTGGTGTTCGTGCCCGACGACGGTTCCTTCAAACGCAACGGCATCGCTTTGCCCGCGGGCGCGGCGGTCGATCTGACGCGCGTTACAATCCTGGATCGGGACGCGTTCCGCGCCGACATGCGCGCGCTGATCGGCAAGCCGTTGGCAATCGCGACGCTGTCAGAAATCGTGCCGCTGGCGACGAAGGTTTTCGAGGCCGCCGGCCGACCGCTGGTGAACATCACGATCCCTGAACAGGATATCGGCTCCGGCATCGTTCAGGTCGTCGTGGGTGAGTATCGGGTCGGCAAGGTGACCATCGAAGGCGCCAACCACTTCAGCCCGGAGCTTTACAAGCGCGCGATCGGCGCGGTGCCGAACGAAACGATCGACATGCCGACCATGTCGGTCGGGCTGCGCCAGTTGAATACCAGCGACTATCGCTCCGTGGAGGTCGGCTTGCAGCCGGGCGGGCAGAGCGGGACGGTCGATGTGACGTTGCGCGCCACGGAACGCCGGCCGGTGACGGTTTCCCTGGGCTACGACAACGCGGGCAGCACCGGCACCGGTCGCAACCAATGGACAGCCGGCGTCGGCGTCGCCAATACCGTCGGCACCCTCGACGATACCCTGTCCTATCAGTTCCTGAGCAGCGACTTCGTCAATCGGCGCCCTTCGTTGCTGTCGCACAGTCTTTCCTATGCGCTGACCGTGCCGCGCGTCGGCATATTCTCCCTGTCCGGCAACTATTCGACCACGCGCCCGCTGGTGGACAGCTTCCTGACCAGTCTGGGTCAAAGCACGCAGGTCGGGGCGCGCTTTACGCGCGAGGTGTTTGGGACGGAAGACACGTCTTTCCTGGTCCGCGCCGGTTTCGATTACAAAAGCACGAACAACGATCTTGCGTTCGGCGGTCAGACCATCGCCAACAGCGTCGGCAGGATCGGTCAGTTCGAACTTGCCGCCATTCTGGGGGCGGGCGACCGTTGGGGGCGCACGGACGGCAGTGTTTCCGGCATCGTCAGCCCCGGTCGGCTGTTCGGCGGCAACGACGATGCCAGCTTCTCCCGCCTGTCTCCCACCGCGCGGGCACGCTATGCCTATGTGCGCGCGGAGGCGACACGTTCGACGAATTTGCCCGCCAGCTTCGTCTGGTGGACCAAGGCCACGGCACAGTTCGCCGGTCAGGGACTGCTGGCGAGCGAACAACTGAACGGCGGTGGCGTTGCGAGCGCGCGGGGCTATCCGACCAGCACCGTGCGGGGCGACGGCGGACTGATGGTCAGCAACGAGCTTCGCTTTCCGGGGTTCGGCCTGACCGGACTCGCGGGGCGCGATCTGATGGATCGGTTCCAGCCCTATCTGTTTCTGGACTATGCGGCCGTATCCGCGCATCGCGCCGCCGGAACACGATCGGAGGACGGAACCTTGACCAGCTTTGGCCCCGGCGTTCGCATCATTGTCGACCGCTACGTCTCCCTGGGTCTCGATACCGGCGTGCAGCTTCGCACCGCCGGCGGACAGCGGTATCCGGGCCAGTTCCTGGACGTCTCGCTGACCGTTCGCTACTGATCCGTCGTTTGCACCAGGACATCCGGGGAACACGCTGGCAAACCCGCCCGACCGCGCGCATGCTTCCACCGGAATGGGACGCGCCGTGACATGAGTTGGCTCAACCGTCTGTGGGACCGCGTCAGCGCCGAACTCTTTGTCGCGCCCAAGGCAGCGGCCATCCTGCCCGCGGCCGCGCCCGTTGTCTGGCTGCTGGGCAAGACAGGCGCGGGCAAGACATCGATCGTCGCGGCCCTGACCGGCGACACCCGCGCGGAAATCGGACCGGGGTTTCGGCCCTGCACGCGCACCGCCGCGTTTTACGATCTGCCGCCCGAAGCCCCTCTGCTGCGCTTTCTGGACACGCGCGGGTTGGAAGAAAGCGATTACGACGCCGATGCCGACCTGACGTGGAGCGAGGGGCAATCCCATCTGCTGCTGGCGGTGATGCGCGTGAACGACCTGGCGCAGGACGCCGTCGTTCGCGTGCTGAAAGCGGTTCGGCACCGGCATCCCGGATGGGGCCTGATCGTCGCGCAAACCGCGCTGCACACGCTGTATCCGCCGAACGTCCCGCATCCGCCGGCCTATCCGTACACCGGCGGCGCGGAGGACGAGATCAACCCGGCCCTGCCGCATCCGCTGCGCCAGGCGCTGGCCTATCAACGTCGGCAATTGGACAGCCTCCCCGGGCCGCGCCCCATTTTTGTGCCGTTGGATTTCACCGACGCGGACGACCTCTATCCACCGGCGGCGTTCGGGATCGATGCATTGCTGACCGCCATGGCGACGGCCGGGGCGGACGCCGCCGCCGCGCTGCGTCGGGTGGCGATCGCGCGCGACATCGACCGCGTGCATGCCGGCTCGCAACGGCTTGTGCTGGGCTGCGCCACCGCCGCGGCGGTTTCCGGCGCGGTGCCGGTGCCGGCGGTCGGTATCGGCGGCGTCGCCTCGGCGGTCGCGGTCATGCTGCGCGGCATGGGGGAGCGCTACGGCGTGCAGTGGACCCGCGCCAATTTCGCGCGCTTTACCGGCGCGATCGGCATTGGCGGTCTGGCCTGGCTGGGTGTGCGTTTCGGCGTCGTGGAACTCGCCAAGTTGGTGCCCGTGGCCGGCAGCATTCTGGGCGGCACATTGAACGCCGCCGCCGCGTTTTCAATTGTCTACGGTACCGCGGAAGCCGCTCGGGTCTGGCTGCGTTACCAAAGCACCGGCACGGTCGCCCCCACTGATGAAGTACGCCGAGCATTTTTGACGGGACTGAGGGAGGGGCTGCGACGGCACCGGGATGAAAGGCGGCGGACGTGACGGAACGCGGCCTCGTCAAACGCTATTGGCCGGAAGCGATCCTTGCCGCGGCGCTCGCTCTGCCCTGGATTTCCCTGATCGGCCTCGGCCTGGTTTGGCTTTGGCAGCAAAATGCCCTGCTGCCGTGGACCATCGGCGCGGCCGTGCTGGGGCTTGCCGCGATACCGCTGTTGCCCGCGCGCGGGCGGGAAACTGCGGCAGCCGCGAAGGCCGCCGTTGCGGCGATGGTGCCGGACGTGCCGGATTGGGATCGCAACGCGAAGACAGCCATGGTCGCCGTACAGACCATCGCGGAAACCGCAACGCCGTTGACGTTCGACGATCTGGATCAGGCGTTGAACCTGGGTCAGCGCACGATTGAAGCGGTCGCCGCCGTCTACCATCCCGACCGCCCGCATGCCTGGGCGCATTTTACCCTGCCGGAAGCGTTGCTGCTGACCGAACACCTCGCCGCCACCCTGCGGCGGGAGACCTTGCGCAGCTTTCCCGGCGCGCGGGTGTTCCGCCTCGATCACGTCTTGCGGATCAGAGAGGGGCATCATCGCTACGGGTCCGCGGTGCGCTGGGTGACCAGGGTCGGATGGCGCGTGACGCGGATCGGTCGCGTGGTGCTGAGCCCGGCCTCCGCCCTGGCCGCGGAAGCAAAAGCCCTGGTCCTCGACCGCACCAGCACCCTCCTCTCCGAACGCGCTCGGCGGCACGCGACGCGGCTTTTGGTGATCGAGCTGGGGCGCACCGCGATCGAGCTTTATTCGGGCCGATTGGTGCTGTCGGCGACGGAATTGTCGGATGCGGCGGCGGCGGAAGCGGTGGGCGCGACGGGAGCGAGCGACGACGCGCCGCTGCGGGTCATGCTGGCGGGTGCGATCAACGCCGGGAAGTCCAGCACGTTGAATGCCCTGGCGGGGGAAATTCGCGGCGAGGTCAGCCCCCTGCCCGGACGGAACGATGTCGTCGAACATATCGTCCGCCAGGACGGCAAGCCGGTTCTGGTGCTGGTCGATCCCCCGGGGATCGGACCGGACGCGGCGCGCAACGCGCGGCTGGAGACTCTGGCCCATCGGGCCGACATGGTGCTGTGGGTGATCTCCGCCACCCAACCCGCGCGCCAAAGCGACGTTGCCGCGCTGCGTGCCTTGCGTTCGAGCTTTGCCGCTGAACTCGATCGTCGTCCTCCGCCCATTCTCGTCGTGCTGACCCATATCGATCAGTTGCGGCCGGCGGCGGAATGGAACCCGCCATACAATGTCGTTACCCCGCGAGGCCGGAAGGAAACCATGATCGCCGAGGCGCTGCGCGAGGTCGCGCGGGAATTGGACATGCCCGAGGACGCCGTGGTTCCCGTCGCGCTCGCTCCCGGTCGCGATACTTACAATATCGATATGCTTTGGGGCAGTATCGCGCAGCGGCTGGCCGAAAGTCGCTCTCGGCAGTTAGAGCGTATTCGGGCCGGGCGGTCCGGTTTGTCCTTGAGAGAGGTCGCGGGGCAATTGTCCGGGTCGGTGCGCCTGATCACGCGACTGGTCACGAAAGGCTAGCGCGCGCATGCGGCTGCTTTCACTGGCGTTTGCTCCGGAGCGCGCACGCCCCTTCAGCTTCGGCCTGATCTGTCTCGCGCTGGCCGGCGGCTATGGGTTGGAAAACCTGATCCTGGGTTCGACCGTTCATTCCCGGCAACTCGGCGAGGAACGCACGGATCTGGCGGTTGCCCTGCTGTTCGTTTCCGCCGGCTACATTTCCGCGATGATCGGCCTTGCGTGGCGCGGGATCGTCAATCTGGAGCGCGCGGCGCTGCGTGGGCGACGTCGATTGATCGCAACGCTGATGGATCGCGACCTCGCGACGATGGAACGTGTCGGCCGCGATCGGGTGTTGCACGGGCTGACGGCTGCGCCGCGGGAAATGACCGACAACGCGCCCATCCTGTTGCGGGTCACGGAGGCGACCTGCTTCGTGGTCGGCATGGTGCTGGTTCTGGCTGTCCTCTCCTGGCACCTGTTGTTGATCATGGGTTCCGTCCTGGTGGTCGCCGGTCTGTCGCTGGCGGCCAATCATGAAGCCGTGATGCGCGCCCACTCGGCCGCCGAGGCGATCGAGAACCGTAATCGCGCCGACTGCGTCGCGTTGGTCGACGGCTTCAAGGAACTGAAACTGCATGCCGAACGCCGGATCGCGTTCCTGCAGGCACTGCGCGCCCGCATGGATGTGGCTCGGCGCGCCCGCGCGCGCGCCGATCAACGGTTTGTCCTGGGGTTCATGTTGCAGACCGCCGCTGTCATCGGTGCCAGCGCGTCGTGTATCTTTCTGCTCCCGAGCCTGCTGCACGACACCAGCCATGCGATGTTCATGGCCACGGCCCTGTTGATGGCCAATATCCCGCTGGGGACGGTCAGGGACATCCCGATCCTGGCGCGCACCGATGCCGAGGTTGTCGGGATGGAAGCGCTGTTCGCGGCGTTGGGAGAAGCGAAACCAGCGGAACCTCCGCCCCCCGAGGAGCCGTTTCGATCCATTGCGCTGACCGAGGCATCGTATCGCTATATCGGAGAGGGCGGGGAGGCCGGGTTCACGCTGCGACCCGCCACGTTGGAATTCGCGGCGGGATCGATCATCTTCATCGTCGGCGGCAATGGCAGCGGCAAGTCGACGGTGATGAAGTTGCTCGCCGGGCTGTATCGACCGACCGGCGGGCAGGTTGTCGTGAACGGGCGGCCGATCGGGCTTTCGGCGCTGCGCGAACTGTCCACGGCGATCTTTGCCGATCACCACGTATTCGACCGTCTTTACGGTGTCCCCGATCCCGATCCCGCGGCGATCCAGTCCGCCCTGGAAGACATGGGGATAGCCGGACAGACGCGCTTCGAGGACGGGCGCTTTACCCGGCGCGATCTGTCGAGCGGGCAGCGTAAGCGCCTGGCCTGGGTTGCCGGCATGGTTGAAAATCGTCCCCTCGTGCTGTTGGACGAATGGGCCGCCGACCAGGACCCGGAATTCCGCGACCGGTTTTATCGCGTGCTGCTGCCCGCGCTGCGCGCGTCGGGTAAGGCGGTCGTGGCCGTCAGTCACGACGATCGCTATTTCGACCTCGCCGACAGGATCGTCCGCATGGACTATGGCCGGGTGGTCTCCTCATGAGCCTGCGTCCGGCCTCCGGCACGATTGGGCTGATGCTAAGGGAGGGCAATGTCGACGCCTGGGTGGTGTTCGTCCTGACCTTCGGCGCCGGGCTGAGCCAGGCGCTGACCATTGCCTTGATCGGATTGGGCGCGACGGAAATAGCCGGCGAGGCCATTCCGTGGCGCGAGGCGGTCGTGTTCGTGGCGATGTTCAAGGTCATGCTGATCCTGGTGGGTCTGGCGCAGCTTCGGGGACGGCAATTTGCCGAACGCGTGACGAACGCGGCGATTTTCCGCATCGCCGAGCGGATGCCGGCAAGCGAGTTGGACCGGTTGGAGCGATTGGGCGGGCGGGCCTTGGTTGCCGAGATGACGGTTCGGGCGACGGCCCTGGGTTCGGCGACGCACGCAGCGTTTGGCGTTGTCTACTGTGCCGGACAAATCATCGGCGCGCTGGGCGCGTTGTGCTTCTTCGCGCCCTTCGTCGCGCTGCTGGTGACCGCGGCGGGCGGGGCTTGTTTTCTGCTCCAACATCGCATGCGCCTGACCGCCGATGTCTGGGGCGGGCACGCGGACCGCCTGGAGTCACGGTTCACCGCCTCGGCCCGGGAGTTCGTCGACGGCTACCGCGAGCTTCAGGCGGGGCGGGCGCGTTTCGTCGATCTGGTCGAACATTACCTGTTGCCCGCGGCGCGGGCAGCCGCGTCCGCTCGGCGCCCGCTGGCACGGGTCAGTGCCTTGTCGCTTGGTGCCGCGTCCGGCAGTTGGTCCGTCATGGCGTTCGCCGCCGCATTCGTCGCCCCGGCGCTGGGCTTCGATACCGGGATTACGCTTGCCATTTTCGTGACGTCGCTGGGATTCGATGCGTTTCTGGGCATCGTGACATATGTCCCGGTGCTTCGCCTGGGACACGACTCCGTCGCCTGGTTTGAGCGGACCGGCAACGAACTGGCCGACGGACAGGGATCGTTGACGCCAGGCGCGCCGCAAACGCGGGGCTTTACCCGGATCGAGTTGCGCAAGGTCGTCTATGCCTATGCCGTGAGCGACGCCCAACCGCTGGGTCCGATCGATCTGACCCTGACCGCAGGGGAGATCGTGCTGGTGACCGGCGGAAACGGGAGCGGCAAGTCGACATTGATGAAGCTGCTGGCGGGGCTTTACGTGCCGATGGGCGGGGACGTCATGGTGGACCGGACGATTTGGCACCCCGACGATTACCGGTCGTTGTTTTCCGCCGTGTTCACCGACTTTCACGTCTTCGATATCCAACCGACGGAGCTTCTGGCCGATCCGGAACGGATCGCAGGCCTGATCGAGGTTTGGGGGTTGAAGGGAAAGGTCACGCTCGACGCAAACGGTTTTTCGTCGACCCAGCTTTCCACCGGCCAACGCAAGCGGTTGGCGCTGATCCAGGCGCTGTTGGAGGATCGACCCATCTTGCTGTTGGACGAATGGACGGCGGATCAGGACCCGGAATTCCGCGCCTGGTTTTTCGACAGCCTGCTGCCGGAACTGAAAGCGCGGGGGCGCACCGTCGTGGCGGTGACGCATGACGATCGGTATTTCGACCGTGGCGATCGCGTCATTCGGATGGCGGACGGTCAGGTCGTATCAAGCCGGTGAGCGATGCCATTCGGCCTGAATCGTTGATTCTGATTGGCTTTATACCGTTGCTTACGAACGTCGTTGTCGGTAATCGTGGGGCTGTCGTCAGACCGCATCAGTACGGTGGAAACCCCGGCTGTGGAGGCCGCGCGGGTGCCCGGACGGTGCCGCGTCATGAGGTGTTGGAATGAGTGCGTCTTTGTTCTCGCGCCGAAGGGACGACGGTCTGGAAGACGAACTTCCGGAAGAACCTGCCCGTGGCGGGCGGCTTATGCGCACCATGCGGGCGGGCGGCAAGGCGGCGGCTTTCGCTTTGGTCACCGTCAGTCTGGCGGCGTTCATCCTGTGGCAGCGCGTTGTTTACGTGGTCCCCGCCGGCGGTGCCGGCGTGCTGTATCATACGCTGTCGGGCGGCACGATCACCGACTATGTCTACGGCGAAGGGATCCAACTGATCTTTCCGTGGGATCGGTTCACAATCTACGATACCCGCGTGCAGGTAGTGTTGAGCGAGTTTACCGCGCTGACTAACAAGGGTCTGCCGATTCAACTGCGCCTCGCGATCCGGTATCATCCCGAATACGATACGGTTGGCTTGCTGCACCAGCGCGTTGGGCCGGACTACGTGGCGAAGATCGTCCAACCCCAGGTTGAATCCGTTCTGCGCCGCTACATCGGTAAGGAAGAGCCGGAAGCCATCTACACCAACAAGGAAGGCGTGCTGTCGTCGATCATTTCCCGCGCGATCGAGGAAACCTCGGAAAAATTCGTAACGATCGAGGATATTATCATTCGGGAGGTCTCTCTGCCCGAGCAGATGCGGGAGGCGATCACCACCAAGCTGGCGTTCCAGCAGCAGGCCGAAGCGTATGAGTACCGTCTGGCCGCGGAACTGCGTGAAGCGGAACGCAAGCGGATCGAGGCGGAAGGCACCGCGGCCGCGCAAAAGATCATCGCGCGCGGATTGACGCAGGATCTGCTGCGCTGGGAAGCGATCCGGGTTGAGGCCGAATTGGCGAAATCCAATAACTCCAAGATGATCATTATGAACGGCGTCGATGCAGGGCGTTTCAACCTCAATGTCCCCTGACGGCATCGACCGCAGAACGGTATTGAGGGCCGCCATCGGCGGGGCGCTGACGCTTCGGAACGGCGCTTCCCGGGCCGAGGATAAGCCGCCCGAGTACGTCATCGGCCTTGTCGGTCAGGGGCCGGTCGGCGATGCGATGCGCGAGGGCGCCCTGTTGGCCGTCGAAGTCATCAACCAGGCCGGCGGGCTTGCGGGGCGCAAGCTGCGTTTGCGGGCGGAGACATTGAATCCGGCAGACAAGGAAATCCGGGCACAGGCGATCAAGATTTCCGGCGCGCTGATGAAGGAGAAAGACCTGATCGCCGTCATCGGCCACGATGAAATGAGTGACGCGCTGCCCGCCGCCATCGCCTATCGCCGTCGGAATGTCCTGTTCATCGCGCCGACCATCACAATCTCGGACCTGTCGCGACACGGGCTGGAAAACGTCTTCGCCACCATCCCCGACAACACCGATATCGCCACCCAAACCGCTCGGCTGGCCTTTGATATCGGGTTGCGCCGAGCGGTTGTGTTGCGGGATCGGAGTATGGAGGCGCTGGAGATCGGGTTGGCGTTCCGCGACGAAGCCGCGGTACTGGGCATCACGATCATCAACGAACGTTCGTTCCGGGCGGAAACCGCCAATGCGCGCGATGTGCTGGCGGGTCTTCAGGGTTTGCGCGTCGATCACTTGTTGATCGCCACCCCGCTGGACCTTGCGGTGCGACTGGTCCGGCAAGCCGGCGCGATGGGGTTGGGGCTGACTTCGGTGCTGCCGCAATTCACGGACCCCGATGCGTTGCGGCCTCAACTGGCGAAAATCAACGGCCGGATTTTGTTGCCGGTGTTACGAAACCGCGTATCTCCCAGCATTGTTCAGGCGAACTGGGCGAAAAGCTTCGAAACGCGGTTCCAGAAACAGGCGTCGGACTGGGCTATGCAGGGGGCCGACGCGGTCGGACTGCTCGCCCATGCGATCGGACGCAGCGGCACGGTGGACGCCGACGAGTTGATCAGTCTTCTGCGGCTTGAACTGGCCTACACAGGGATTGGCGGGCGGATATCGTTCCGCCGGAACGGGCGCATCTATACGCGGCTGCTGGCATTCGCGTCCGTGCGCCCGGACGAGGTCGTTTACTACATGCCCGGAGCCTGACGAGATGGCCATGCTCCGCCTTGTCATTGTGCTGTTCATCGGGCTGTTCTGCCGGATCGACGCGGCTTCGGCGCAGGACGGGCGCGACTATGTGCGCGTCATCGGTCGACCGGAAACCTTGGCCTATGCCGCCGATGTTGCGGAGGCATTGGTCCGGAACGCTCAGCGCAAATATCCGCAACTGGAACAATCATCGGACGAAGGCGCGATCCGGACGTTTTGCACGACGGTGCGCGACACGCCGGACCTGATGCTGTTGCCGCAAGCGATCGAGGACGCGCGGCCGGTTGTCTGTCCGAGCCTTGAGCCGTTGTTGAATTTGCCGATCGGGCGTCAGGTCTTCGTCGTATACAGCGCGCCCGACGCGCCGGAGTTTCGGTTAACGCGGGAGATTCTGTTCCGGGCCATGGCGCGCGAACTGCCGCGCCGCGATTCAGAGGGCGCGCTGGCATCGTTCGAGCGTAATCCAAACCTGCGCTGGTCGGAGATCGATCCGAGCCTGCCGGACGTTCCCATTCGTTTGTTGTTGCCGCCGCGCCGTTCGGTGCAGTGGCTTGCGATCGAGGACCTGGTGATGCGGCCCGGCTGCGCGTCGATCCCGGCAATCGCCGAGTTGGCCTTGATCGATCAGCAGATGGCCAGTCAACGCTGCCTTGCTCGGCGTACCGACTTTTCCCTGAACTATGCCGATCCGTCCGCGGCATCCGGTTCTCAGGCGCGTATTCCCAAGGGCACCGAGTTGAGCCTGAATGAACTGCGCTTTGTGCCGGAAGGTATGGCGCTGGTGGCGGTCGAGGGGACAATACCCGACCGCGCCGCTATTGAGAGCGGACACTATCGCATGGCGCGTCAGGTCGTGGCGGTCGTCAAGCGCAACCGGCTGGATGCGATCCCCAGTTTGCGGGATTACCTGCAAGAGATGACCTCTCCCGCCGCGGCGGGACCGGGTGGCTATCTGCAACGCAGCGGTCTTGATCCACTGTCTGAAACAGTATTGCGGCAGAGCGCCACGCAGGCGCGTTTTGCGATGCCGGAAGCGGTGCGAAGATTACAGGCGAAGACGGTCGGCGATGCCGCGAAGCCGGATGCGGGTTTGGCGCGTTAGCGCGAATTCAATCGCGTGGCCGTGAGTCCGAGGCCAGGACAAGGAGGAGTCCGATCGGCGGCGTCAGCGCCAGACCGGCGAAAAAATAGCCCCATGGGCCGAATTTCCTGCGCCGTCCCAAAGCCCCAACGATAATGGCCAGGGCGACATAAATCACGGCCGCTTCTCCGTATCCCGCCATGGTACTCTCCCACTGGGCCGGGTGGTCCGGCTTGCCACCAAATCTGTATCAAAATCAGTGTATCCGGCACAAGGTCTTGCCAGCATCGATGATGAGCAAATTATCACATGCGGGTTGTTGCGAGTTATGCGGCAATGCGATACGAAGCGATATCGTAGTATAATGCGTTAAAAAACTCGCACCATGCAGTTGTGGGCAGACCGCAGCGATGGGATTTGCGCGGCGCAAAGGAATGGAGTTCACCATGGATCAAGACAATCCCGCCCACACCGCGGGCGAAGCAAACGTCGGGACTTCGGAAGCCGTGGACGTATCTCCGGATGTCGGTTCCGTCGACAGCATCATCAAGAACCACGTGATCTCCGCCATGGGCATCGGCCTGATCCCCATTCCGGGCGTCGATATTGCCGGTGTGGTCGCGGTGCAGTTGCGCATGGTGCAAAAGCTGAGCGAAGTCTATGGCGTCGCCTTCAAGGAAAATGTCGCGAAGGCCGCGGTTCTGTCGCTCGCGGGCGGCATTACGCCGGTTGCGCTCGCCGGCGGTTTGGTCAGCGCGCTGAAGATCGTTCCGGGCCTGGGCAGCATTGCCGGCGCGGCGGGCGTATCCGTTCTGGCCGGCGCGATGACTTATGCGATCGGTCGCGTGTTCCAGCAGCATCTCGACAGCGGCGGCACGCTGCTCGACTTCGATCCGTCGAAGGTGCGCGACGTGTTGAAGCGGGAATTTGAAGCCGGCAAGAAGCTGGTTAAATCCTGGCGCCCGGGCAAGCCCGCCGAAGCCACCGAAGCACCGGCACAAACAACCGCCTGATCCGTCGCGCCACGCACGGCGGTGGAGCCTGAGCCTTGGTCCTACCGCTGCTGCTGTGGCGCTCGTCCCCTCTGATCCTGAGTGGTGTATGCCTGCTGGCGTTGCTGGCAGGGCTTTTGGATCGCGGCTTCATCCTGATCCTCGCGGACTTGGCCGTCAAAAGCTCTGATGATGCCTGGTCGTGGCTGCGTCTGGCGGGGATCGGCGTCGCCTGCCTCGGCTGCGGATTGCTGGCGGCGCAACAATCCTTTGTGCTGGGCCTGCGGCTGGCGGAAGAAGCCTGCGACCGGTTCATCCTGAGCATCATCGATCGTATCGCGAACGCGGAGTTGCGCGATATCGAACTGCTGGGTGAGTCGGAATTGCTGGACGGATTATCCGGCGACACGGCCATTTTGCTGGAGAGTTCGTTCGCCTGCATAGGCCTGCTGCCGTCCATGGCGGCGATGGCAATCTCCATCACCTGGATCGTCTTCAACGTGCCGGCGCTGGCCGTCGTTCTGGCCGCTTTTGCCCTGTTCGCCGCGCCGCTGATCAAGCGCATGCTGGCGTCGGCGCGGCAGGCCGATACGAATGCATCGACGACCGCGCGGGATTTTTTTGTCACCGCCAGCCGAGCGATCGGCGGGGCAAGTATTTTGAAGCAGAGCCGACGTCAGACGAGCGATTTTGTGCGCGCGGAACTTTGGCCTCGGCTTGAAAGCGCGGCGGACGCCGCGACAAAAGCGGGCACGGCCCATGGTAACCTGCATGCCCTGCGCGGTTGGTTGAACCTGACGGCGATTGCCGCCGTTGTGACATTGGTTCCGGCCGATCTGGTGGAAGGAAGCTGGCTGACCGGCATCCTTATGGTGATCGCGACGCAAAACCCGGTGAACCGTGTATCGATCGCGCTGCCGTCGATCCAACGCGCCAGTGCCGCGATTGCTCGGCTCGACGCTCTGGCACAGAGTATTCCGAAGGTCGAAGCCAAGCGGATTGTTGCGCCACCGCCATTCGAAACGATTGAGCTGCGCGGCGTTTGTTATGTTTACCGCGATGCGGAAGGCAATGCGCTCAGCCATTTCGGGCCGGTGGATTTCACCCTCCGCCGCGGCGAGATCGTCGCCCTGGTCGGCGCCAACGGCAGTGGAAAATCGACGCTGACAAAGCTGCTCTGCGGCCTGTATCAACCAACCGAAGGGTTCGTGCTGGTCGACGGCATACCGGTCACGCAGGAAACCTTGCGCGCCCTGTTTGGCGGTGTTCTGTCGGATTTTCACCTGTTTCCGCGCCTTTATGGGCACGAGGACGTTGCCCCCGCGCGGGTGGCCGAACTGCTGGCGCGGTATGAACTGGCCGACCTGGTCTCGCTGCGCGACGGCAGGTTTTCGACGCTCGATCTGTCAACAGGACAGCGCAAGCGTCTGGCGATGGTGGTCGCGGAGATCGAGAACCGGCCGATCCGTCTGTACGACGAATGGACCGCCGATCAGGAACCCCGCTTCCGGGAAATGTTCCACGCCGAAATCCTGCGGGAGCAAAAGGCTCTCGGCTGCACCATCGTTGCGATCAGTCATGACGACGCCTTGTACGGCCTCGCCGAACGGGTGGTGCGTATCGAAGAAGGACGGGTTGCGGTTGAAGAAGCATCGGAGCCGAGGTCATGAGGCTTTGGCAACTGGTCCGGGTCCGATCGCGCGCGGGTCGCATCACGTTCCTGATTGCGTCGGTGGCGTCGGGGTTGTTGACCGCGCGCTTTGCCTATGGGCTGGCCGGCATCGCGTCGGACCCTACCTTGGATGATCCCTTCGCCCGGGGATTTGGCGCGCTGCTGGCGATTTCGCTGATCCAATACGGCCGAGCGTGGATCGGGTCGCGGGTAAGCGGGTGGTTCGCTTTGGCGGCGCGCGACATTCGGCGGCATCTGATGGTCGCGTATTTGCGGCTGGAGCCGGCATCGCTGCCCAAGGTCGATACCATCGAACTGCGGGAGGCACTGGGTACGTTGCCGCGGCGACTGGCCAATCTGATGGAAAGTCACGGGCTGTTCTTTACGACGGTGTTCGCCACCAGCGGCAATCTGGTGGGGATTTTTTTGCTGGACGTGCCGGCCGGGTTTGCGCTGCTGACTCTGGTTGTTTCCTATGGGCTGTTTCTGCTGGCGCAGGTCACCCGCATGCGCGACAGCGAAACCCTGGCGCGCCGGCAGGATGTTGTCGTCGCAAACGGGTTTTCGGACCTGATGCGCGGGTTCAAGGAAACCCGCCTCGACCCGGCGAAGCTGGAAGCCATTCAGAGGACGGCGATCCGCGACGCCATGGATGCGCGGGTCATTGCGCGATCGGCATATCGCTTGCGGCTTGGGCTGACTGGGGTTCTGGCGCGATCCATCGATTTGATCGGCGCGCTGATCTGCGTCGCGGCGGTCAGGCTGACCGGTGGCGATCAGGCGACCGCGCAACTGACGATGGTCGTCGCGCTGCTGTTCTACTTCAACTGGCTGTCGGTGATCCCGCAACTGGCCAGCGCGGCATCGACGTCGTCTCAATTGGAGCAGTTGGAGGATCGGCTCGCGTCCGCGCAACAGCCGGGACCGCCGGAGCGTGATACCGATCTGGTTGAATCGCACCCGTTCGAAAGCCTGGAACTGCGCGACGTAACCTATCGGCATCCGCCGCGGCCTGGCGCGCCGGGGTTTGTGATCGGCCCGCTGTCGTGTTCGATCCGGCCGGGGCAGATTACGTTCATTACGGGCGGCAACGGCAGCGGCAAATCGACACTGACCCGCCTGCTATGCGGCCTGAATGCGCCGGATAACGGGCAGGTGCTGTATAACGGCATGCAAGTCGACGGACGCGCCTGCCGCGAGCGTGTCGCCTTCGTGCCGGCGCTGCCGATCCTGTTCGAACAACTGCACGGCGTGACGGTCGATGCGGACGTTATCAACGCTCAGCTCGCGGATTTCGGATTGGGCAACGTCGTGCGGTTTGAGGACGGTCGCTTTTCTCGGCTGGGGCTGTCGACCGGCCAGCGCAAGCGCGTCGCGCTGATCGGTGCCTTGCAACAGCAGCGGCCCATCCTGGTGCTGGACGAATGGGCCGCCGATCAGGACCCGCCGATGCGGCAGCGGTTTTACCGGGAGATTCTGCCGTCGCTGCGCGCGCAAGGTATCGCGGTGATCGCAGTCACGCATGACGACCGCTATTTCGACGCGGCCGATCAGGTGTTGCGGATGGAGTACGGGCAACTCATGAGCTGACCCGCCGGTTCAAAACGTTACGGTCAGACGGGTGCCGATCGCCAAGGCGTCTTTTAGAATCTCAGTCGGGCGCGACGGATTGGCGATATAAGCGCTGGGGTGGTGGATGTATTGGATCGACGGCTGAAGCTGCATCCACCCTGTCGCCTGAATTTTATACGTCAGTTCAAAGACCATTTCCCGATCGTGAATGGGCGAGGCCGGCGCGCCGAACGTGCGGTAATCCGCGTCCAGTCGGCGGACCGATCGGGATGCCCGCAGGTACGAAATGCCGAAACCGGCCACGTCGTCCGCGCGATCCGGCACGATGCCTTTCCAATTGACGCCCGCGAACAGCGAAAGGTCCGCCGGGTTACGGTCGCTCGGCCCCACCGATGCGCCCGCAAAGACGGTGAGTCCTTCGTCCTTGGTTTCCTGCCGACGCCACACCATCTGGTCGGCGATCGCATACACCCGCCAGTTCCTTGTATGCAGGCGCGGAACGCCGCTACTGGCGGGATTGGCGAGCGACAGACCGCGGTTGTCGTAATATTCGTCATCGACGCGCGCGGTGCTGAACCAGCCTCCCAACTTGTAGGTGCCGGGCAGGCCGGTATCGCTTTCGCCCTGATTGAGCGCGTACTGCATTTCAAGCAGGGAGATCGTTCCGCCGGGCATGCGGAAGAGCAGGCCGTTGCGGTCGTTGCGCCTGTGGTCGAAGGGTTCCCCGGTCAGAACGGCGCCGAGCACGGTGATTTGTTCCGTCGGCATCAGTTTGATGCGAATGCCGGGTGCCGCCACGGGGGTCAGCGGCCCGCCGGAATACGTCGTGTCCGCACCCCGCAGCGACACCACGTGGCTGGTGGAGAAGCTGACATTCATCAGGATCGCGGCGGCATTGCTGCTCATGAATTCTTCGTCGAGCGACATTTGTCCCAGGCGCACGGACAGAAAATCGTCGGCGAAGCGCTGTTCGTACCAAATCGATCCCAGGCGTGTCGTCGGCGCGCCATCGATTCCGCTGATTTCCTGCGCACTGCCGGTCAGTCGAGACGTGATGGGCGTGCCGTGGAGTTGGAAGACGCTGATATAGGCGCTGCCGCCGGGAAGGCCGACCAGACGTTCGGTATCGATGGCGATTGTTGCGGTCGTCATGCCGAAATAGGCACCGCCGCGTCGGACGCCGCCGCGCAGATTGCCCCAAATCTCGCTTTGCTCCTGCACGCCGAGCGTGATGCCGCTTTCGACCAGGCGGGCACGGGGGCCGGTGGTGCTATCGATCAGGGTCGCGCGGTCCAGCAGGTTCGGCGGCGCGTCCTGCGCCCAGGCGGTGGCCGGCAGCGCGACCAATGCCGCGAGACATATCGTAAGAACCGGCTGTCTGGGCATCTGCGCGTTATCCTGTTCGATTCGACCATGCGATGGGGACGATTACAACAATGTTGGCGTCGCCCATACAATCTTGATAACATGACGCCATCGACCACGACCGGAACGGGGAGGCTGGTGCCATGCTCATGATCAGTCTGACTGTTGCCATCCTGGTGTTCTTCGCCACCGTGGTGCTCGATTTCCTTTACGTGATTTACAATGCCGCGGTGACATCGGGGCGTCGGCTCGTCGCCGCGACCTTCTCGATGTTTTGGCATATCGCCTCGGCGTTGGTGATCATCGCCTATACCAAAAGCGCCATCTACATCGCCGTTGTCGCGGCAGGATCGTGGATCGGCACGTATCTCGCCATGGTGTGGAAAGAAAAGCCGGACCCGACGCCGCCGTCACCCTCCCCCCGGCGTCCGGCAGCAGACCGTCGGACCCCCGACCGATCGGCGGTTCGCCCGGCACCGCGTCAGTTGACGGCGCCAGCCCGCTCCAAATAGCGGATCGCTATCGCTTCAGGCGTCGGGCGATGTACGGCGAGAAATGCCCGTCGTAGCGCCTCTGCAATTCCGGCAGACGCCAGTCGTCGTCTCGGATCCATCCGCGGCAGTTGGGCGATCGGCAGGTGCAGCGCATCGGTTCGAAGGTATCGGCATCCGATGTCGCGTAATCGTATCGGATTTCCTCTCCGGGCAGGATCGCGCGCGCGGAGAACAGCGACACCTGCCCGACGAGCACACAGTTCGGGTCGCAACCATGGTTGACGTAATCGGCGATGCCGACATGTTCGGGCAGGGTGACGAGATGCAGATCGTCCTCGACCTGGATCGCATAGAGTGGGGGGCCCGGTATGGCCCTCAGCGCGGCGGTCGTCATGAGTGCGCCGCCCCATACGACCAGTAGCGTTCCGGCGGCGAAAGGGCGGGTTGCGAAAACTCCCAGTCCCTCACGGTCGCCGAGAGGCCGAGCCTCCAGGCCCGGAAGGATGAAGTGCATGAGTCAGGCGGTACAACGCATGACGCCGATCATTCTGCGGGCGCCTGGGGAGTTGTCGAAGGGTTGATCCAGCCGGAAATCGCCGAACCATTCGACAAGGTCCAGCGCGCCGGACAGGCACGACAGGGCAATGAATTCGCCGGCGCCGGTGAAGCGTTCGCGTGCGTGGTCTTGATAGGTTTGCTTTTTGCCGTTGTCGTCGACTTCCACGACGATATCGCAGGCGACGATTTGGGTAACGGGGTCGGCGACCGGGTTGTTGACGGCCCAGTGGATATCGACCCGTACGCCGTCGCGCTCTCCGGAATAGTGGAAGTCCTGGTAGTCGTAGGGGCGGCAGTCGCGCGGGTGGGTCAATTCGAAGACATACAGCCCGTCCGGCGTCAGGTTGCGCGCGACGGCGCGGAAGTGTTCGGCGATTTCGGCCCCGTCCGCCAGGCAGTCGATGCTGTCATAGCTGGTCAGGATCAGATCGACGGGCGCGCCGAGATCGAAATCGCGGATATCGCCGACCATCCAGTCGATCGGCGGGGATGCCTCCGCCTCTGCCTGTTCCCGGGCGAAGGCGATCATTTCCGGGCGCAGATCGAGTCCGATCGAGCGTACGCCGCGTTCGGCGAACGTGCGGGCATGGTAGCCCGGTCCGCAGGCCAAATCCGCCATGGAGGCCAACGCCCGTCCGGACCGCTTCTGGAATAAATCCGCAAGGAAGGTCACTTCGTGGGAGATATCGCGCCTGAATGCGATATCGTAATAGTAGGCAAGGCTGTAGAGCGTATTATATTGGGCCATAAATGCAGGTCTGTCTGTGTCGGTTTATGTGATGGTCGGCATAAGGCCGCAGCGCCTTCCGGCCTGTCAAGGGACTGGTGAAGGCGATTTGCCGCTTAATCTTTTCGGCTCCTTATACGTCAGCAAGGGCGTCGCGCGATGCTCCGTGCCTCGCCGTTCGTCGCCGGTCGGGCGGTCTCGCAGCGCGCCGGGCCAGGGGCGGATGAAGGCCGCCGCCCCGGCGATGATGGTCAGATAGAAGACCGCAAGGGATGTCAGCATCCCCGCGCCGAAGAACAGCGCCGCCGCCATGCCGGGGATGGTCGGCAGGGTGGATACCAGGATCGACGTGTTCGTGCGTTCGCGGAACATCGTGCCGATCCGCAGCAGGTCGAGCACATGGCGAAGGTCGTCGTCATAGATGATGACGCCGGCGACGGCCGTCGCGGCCTCTGTCGCGCCGGCGACGGCGACCGATACCTGGGCTTCGCGCATCGCAACGACATCGTTGATGCCGTCGCCGACGAAGCAGACAAAGCGCCCTTCTTCGCGCAAGCGGCGGATCACCGCCGATTTCTCATGCGGCAGGACCTCGGCGTCGAAGTCCGTCACGCCCAGCGCGTGGGCGACGGCGGCGGTTTGCGCCTGACCGTCGCCGGACAGGATGCGTACGTTGATGCCGTTTGCCTGAAGCGCGGCCACGACCTCTCGCGCTTCCTCCCGGATGCGGGTGCGCAGCGACAGGACGCCGATGTGGCGGCCGTCGCGGGCGACGTGCACCGCCATGTGGCCGTTGGCGTGGCAGGTCTGTTCGACCCCGATTGCGTCGGCCGGCAGAGTGACGGCCATCGCGGCCATGAAGCGGGCGGAGCCGATATGGATCGTGCTGCCCTCTATGCGCGCCTGGATGCCGTTGCTGATGCGATAATCGGCATCGTCGGGAATCGGCACTGCCAGAACGCGTTCCGCCGCCGCCGCGCGGATGGCATGGGCGATCGGGTGATTTTGGCGGTGTTCCGCCGCGGCGGCCCAGCGCAGCAGATCGTCGGGTTCGACATCGGGGGCGCAATGGATGCCGCCGAGTTCGGGCACTTTTTCGGTTAATGTGCCGGTTTTGTCGAAGACGACGGTGTTGACGTTGGGCAGCATCTCCAATGTGCGGCCGTCCATGATGGCGATGCCTCGGCGTCCGGCGCGCGACAGCGTATGCAGCATGCCCAGCGGCACGGCGACCATCAGCGACCAGGGTCCCGGCAACACCATCAGGAAGCAGGCGGCGCGGTACAGGCCGACCAGCGGTATCGCGGCGACGCCGATGGCGAAGTAATAGGGGGCCAGGCCGTCGGCGATGCGCTTGGCGCGCAATTCGGTGGAAAGCCTGTATTCCGTCGTTCGGTTGAGCAAATCGACGATGCGCCCCGCCGTTGTTTCCGCGCCCGCGCGCTCTACCCGGATCGTCAGGCGACCGCTGAGGAGATGGGTCGCGGCGAAGGCCTGCGAGTCCGGCGCCAGTTCGGCCAGCCATTCCTCCCCGGTCAGCATGCGCTGATCGGCCCTGCCGGCGCCGTCGATGACGATGCCGTCGACCGGGATGGTATCGCCGGCATGCACGGCGATGATGTCGCCGGCGCGCAACTGGCCGACGGGCACTTCTGTTTCCGTGCCGTCGACGATCAGCCAGGCGTTGGAGACCCGCTTGCCGAAAAGCTCCGTGATCTCCCGCCGGGATCGGTCCTTGGTGGCGATGTAGAGCCGTTGGCGGACCCACCACAGCATCATCATCAACCCGACTGCCAGGAAATCCAGGGCCAGGATGACTCCGGCCAGGGTCAAGACGGACACGGCTTCGTCGTTCGCGCTCCGTTTGGCGCGCCAATGGGCGACCGCCGACCGTATAAACGGCATCGTGCCGACCACGGCGATCGCGGGCGCGGCCAGCATCACCGCGGGTATTACCGGCGAAAGCGCGACGCAGGCCAGCGTGGCGGCACCCGTCCGCAGAAACAGCGTATGGTTCTGCGCGGTTTCGGCCAAGGGTTCGTCCGGCTTGACGATGCTCGGGCCGGCGGCGGGTGCGAGGGCGATCGGATGTCCGGCCGTCTTCCGCCGTCGGGGCGCCGGTTTGCGGTCGTCGCGCTTGACCAGATCGAAGACATACCCGGCGATCGCCGAGACCAGGAACGACGCGATCAGCATGCGGGCGGGCGCCGGTTCGGTTGCGCCGTCACGGTAGCGCTATGCGCCATTTCGTGGCGATTTCGTCGAAGAAGCCGCTCGCCTTACGCAGGGTGATCCAATTGTTGACGAAATTGAGCCAGATCGGATCGTCGATCGCGGTAATGAACGCCATCGGAATGGAATTCCGCGGCTTGTCGGCGAACAGCGTTGTCAGTTGCGGGTATTCCTTGGTGAGAAACGCCGCCTCGATCAGGCTGGTGACGGTGATATCGACTCGTCCGGTGATCAGTTCCTGCCAATCGCGGGCAGGCGATTCCACCCGGCGCGGCGTCGCCTTTGGAAGCTCTTGCTGGACAAATTGTTCGAAGGTCGTGCCGAGGTTATAGCCGACGGTGACCTTCGGCTGGTTCAGATCGTCCCAACCCTTGTATTTGGCGGCGTCTGCCTTGCGGACCAGCGGAACGAACGCGTTGTAGCCCCAGGGCTGCGCGAAGGCGACCACCTTGGCCCGCGCGACGCTCATGGACGTGCCGGTCAGCACGATATCAAACTGGTCCGAGGTGATACCGCTGACCAGCGTCTTCCAATCCGTGGGGATGAACTTCACCTCCACGCCCAGGTCTTTCGCCAGCAGGCGCGCGATGTCGATCTGGTGCCCCTGCAACTCGTTGGTCGCGGGGTCGCGGAAGCTCATGGGATTGTAATCGCCGGTCGTGCCGACGCGCAGCGTATTGGTTTCCTGAATACGAAACAGGTGCGACTTCGCGGGCGACTGGGCGTAGACCGAACTTGCCGTCAGAACAGCGAGCGCACCCAGGGCGGCGGCCAGATTTCGTCGTCCCAACATTGTCTTTGCCCTCGCGAAAACCAGCGGACAGAATGCAAAAATGTGTCGCCCTGTCCAGCGATCAGTCAAAAATTCAAAATAATCGTACTTTGCAACGCCCCTTACGAAAATGTAGTTTGCCGGCGACGCATTTCCGGGAGTGCCTGCCTTGGCCACGCTGACGCCCTTTCGTGGCCGCCTTGTGATTCTCGGGTTTGGCAGCATCGGACAGGGGCTTCTGCCCCTTATCCTGCGCCATATCGATATCGAGCGCGAACGGATCCGGATCGTTACCGCCGATGAACGCGGACTGGCCGTCGCCGCCGCGTTCGGAATCGCGCACAGCGTCCAGCCCGTAACGCGCGAGAACTATCGCTCCGTACTCTCCGCCTTGCTCGGCGCCGGCGATTTTCTGCTGAACCTTTCGGTTGACGTCTCGTCTGTCGCGCTGGTTCAGCTTTGCCGAGAGCTTGGGGCACTCTATCTCGACACCTGCGTCGAACCGTGGAGCGGCGGCTACACCGACCCGACACTGTCACCGTCCGCGCGCAGCAACTACGCCTTGCGCGAAAGCGCCCTTGCGCTGGTCCGCCCGAACGCGGACGATCCCACCGCGGTCATGACGCACGGCGCGAACCCCGGCCTGGTGTCGCATTTTGTGAAGCAGGCGCTGCTGAACATCGCGGCGGATACCGGGATCGACGCGGGCGTTCCGACGACCCGGCGCGGCTGGGCGGAGCTGTCCCGAAGCTTGGGCGTGAAGGTCATTCACATCGCCGAACGCGATACCCAGACCGCCGGATCGCCCAAGAAGCGCGACGCTTTCGTCAATACCTGGTCGATCGACGGATTTGTCGGAGAAGGCAATCAGCCGGCGGAACTGGGCTGGGGGACGCACGAGCGATCGTTCCCCCCCGACGGTGCCCGTCACGTATTCGGTTGCGATGCCGCCATCTATCTGAACAGGCGCGGCGCTTCCACCCGCGTACGCACATGGACGCCTCTGGAAGGCCCGTTTCACGGCTTCCTGATCACCCACAACGAATCGATTTCGATCGCCGATTATTACACCGTGGCCGACGCAGGCACCGTGCGCTATCGACCGACCGTTCACTACGCCTATCACCCCTGCGACGCGGCGGTGCTGTCGCTGCACGAACTCGCGGGCAAGAACTGGCGGATGCAGGCCACGCAGCATCTGCTGATGGACGATATCGTCGAGGGCACCGACGAGCTTGGGGTATTGCTGATGGGGCACGCGCGCGGCGCCTATTGGTACGGCTCCCGCCTGTCGATCGAAGCGGCTCGGGCGCTGGCACCGCACAACAATGCGACGTCGTTGCAGGTTACCGCCGCGGTGCTGGGCGGCATGGTCTGGGCGATGGAAAATCCCCGGGCCGGTGTCGTCGAGGCCGACTCTCTGGATCACGACCGGGTGCTGCAAATCGCCGGCCCCTATCTGGGGGAGGTCGCGGGATTCTACAGCGACTGGACCCCGCTGCGGGACCGGGACGATCTGTTTGTCGAGTCGCTCGATCGTGATTGCCCCTGGCAGTTCGGCAACTTCAGGGTTGTCTGACGATCACGGTTGCTTGCCGGCAATCCAGCTTCGTGTAGCCGCCTCCGCAATCGCCAGCGGGCCGGCGACAGCAGGCAGATCGGCCAACACGGCGCGCCAGCGTTCGATCTTCGGCGTCGTCGGGAATACCAGGCCGAACGTCGAGAACATCAGTTCGGCAAGCCGCAGGGTCGCGGGATAGGCAACGTCGGCCAGGCTCAATGACGCGCCCGCCAGGAAGGGCTGAAACCGCCCCAATGATTCCAGCCGCAGCAGGCGTTCGGCGAACAACCCGGTTTGCGCGGCAATCCGCTCGGCGTCACGGTGCCGAGGATCGACATCGGCAAACAAGGCCCGCATCGGCGGTTCAAGAAGCAGATCGTGAAAGCGGGCGAAGCTTCTTTGTTCCGCGCGTTGCGCCGCGCTTCCGTATAGCAAGCGCGGTTCGGGAAACACTTCCTCCAGATATTCGTTGATCGCTTCGCTCTCGGACAGAACCACGCCATCGTGGTCGATCGCCGGAATGGTGCCCATCGGGACCAGCAGCTTGTATTCGGCGGAACCGTAGCCGCCGGGCGGCGGGACAACGCAATAGGCGATGGTCTTGGCTTCCAGCACCACCCTGACCTTGGCGCAGTAGTTGCTGACCTGATTGGCGTACAGCGTGATCATCGGCGATCTCCCACGGCCATCCTTCGTTCCAGACCGCGTACTGCCCAGGAGACCAGCAGCACCAGAATCAGATATTCCACGATCAGAACTGTATAGATTTCCAGGGGGCGGAACACCGTCACCACCAGTTCATTTGCCTTACGTGTCAGGTCCGCCGCGCCGATGACCGATGCCAGGGAGGACATTTTCACCAGATAGACGAACTGATTGCCGATCGGCGGCAACACCCGCCGGATGGCCTGCGGCAGGACGACGGTGCGGAAGCTCTGCCATTCGTTCAGCCCCAGGGATAAAGCGGCTTCCCGCTGCCCACGCTCGATCGATTGGATGCCGGCGCGCAGGATTTCGGCCTCGAACGGACTGTCGCACAATGCCAATGCCACGACGGCGGCGGCAAACACATCGAGCCTGATATCGGCGACAACGGGCAGGCCGTAAAAGACCCAGAGCATCACGACGAGCACCGGCGCGGCGCGACACACCTCCACATAGACTCGGTTGAACACGCGCAGCGCGCGGAGGCGGGAAAAGGCGCAGAGCGCGACGAGCATGCCCAGCAGGACCGAGACGACGGCGGAGGCAACCGCGAGGCCGATCGTGGCGGTGAACCCGTCGGCCAGAAAGCGGAGGTTGCGCTGCCCCTGCACGGTCAGCGGCGACACCGTATGCCAGCCCCAATTGGCACCGCCGCCGCAGCCGCCAAGGGTAAGGCAAGCGCACAGCAGCCATGGCAATCCGGGGACGGTGGAAAGGCGGGAGATTTGGAAAAACGCGAGGTACCGCATGGTCCGCGGACTCTATGCGCCCGCTTGTCCCCGGTCCACCAAGGGGGATCGGGGTGCCGCCCCCGAACAGGGCGGCACCCGTCTTTCAGGCAGGATCAGTAGCTGAACGGCGTAGCAGTGACCGGGACCCAACGTCCGGCCTTGACCACGCACAGGAAGGATTCATCGGAACCTTGGTGCCGGGTCTTGCTGAAGGACATGGCGGGAGAGCCGAACGGGTCTTTCCAGTCCTTGATCGCTTCCATGCCGGCGACGAAGCTGTCGGTCGTCAGGTCCTTGCCGGCATTCTTCAGGCCGAGAACCACGAGTTGCGCGGCGGTATAGCCGAGCTGCGCGGCGAAGTTCGGGTCTTTGCCGTAGGCCTTACGATACTTGGCGGCAAATTCCTGCACTGCCGGGCGCGGGTCGTCGGCATAGGCGAACAGCACCGGCGTCATGGTGTAAACGCCTTCGGTCAGTTCGCCCGGCGCTTCCGCGACGGCCGGATCGTAGACAGCCGCCTGACCGAGGAATTCGACGTTCCAGCCGAGCTTCTTGGCCGCGCCGACGATTTGGATGGTGTCGCGGACGATAGTGCCCAACACGATCAGATCGCATTTGGCATCCTGAAGCCGCGCGACGGAGGCGCTGAAATCGGTGTCGGCGGGCTTGTGGAGCGTTTCGCTCAACAGCGTCCGGTTCATCGCCTTCAACTGATCGCGCACGCCGTCCATGACGTCGCGGCCGAAATCAGTGTCCTGCGACATCGCGCAGATCGCCTTTTTGCCGCGCGCTTCGACGAAGTGCTTAATGCCGGAGCGCATTTGATCGTAGTACGACGCAGCGAGCCCGAACTTCAGCGGATGCAGCGGGTGGTACATCGACCGCGCGGATGTCAGCGGGAAGAGGTTGGGAACGCCCTTGGCCAACTGATCCGGCATCGTGGCGTTGTTCATCGGAGTGCCGCCGTTGGCGACCATCATGAAAACGTTATCGCGATTGATCAGCTTGTTGGCCGCCTGCACCGACCGGGGAACCTGATACTGGTTGTCCTCGGTGATGTACTTGATCTTGCGGCCATTGATGCCGCCGGCGGCATTGGCCTCCTCGAACACCATGCGCCAGGCGTTATTGTTGTTTACGCCCCACATGGCGGTGACGCCGGACAGGTCGGTGTAGGTGCCGATGGTGATTTCGGTCGCCGTCACACCACGCACCGGATCGGCCGCGATGGCGGGCGTGGCAAGCGCGAAACCTAGCGCCGCCGCGAACAGAGATTTAAGCATTCGTCCCTCCTGAAGAAGCAGGTGTGCCTGCCGGTTTACGTGTTGACGGTCTGTATCTCGATGCCGAGCGCGCGTGCCCATCCATCGACTTCGGCGGAGACGGCCCCGTCGCCGACATAGGCGAGACGCAGCCGGTTAAGGCCGAGTTCGCGCCTGACGGCGTGCAGGACGAAGGTATTGGCCAGCGCGCCCATCGTGCCGCCGAGGCGACCGGCGGAGATGGCCCAGCCATAGAGCCAACGCTGAACGGGGGTCGCCAGGGCCGCGGCCTGGGTGATGCGCGCGTGCAGACGTTCCCAGGCCTCGGTATTCGCGCCGAAAACGGTGGGCTGCAATTGTTGCAGGTTCTCGATCGCGGTTTCCGGGTTTTCCAGATAGTTGCTGATCACGCGATTGTTCAGCGACAGATAGAGGCCAAAGATACGCTCGGTCGAATCGGCCATGGACAGGACCGCAAGTCGCTCGTCACCGCTTTGCAGGCTGAAGGTCGATTGCGCGTCGGCCAGCATCCGCATGATCGCGGCGTGGCTCAACGGCTCTCCCACGCTCAGGCGCCCCGCCTGGAACCGAATGATGGCGGTATCGTCGGCGGCAACGGAGGCAACGGCGGAATCCCAGGTCCGATCGCCCTGGCCGCTGACGATAAAGGCTTCGAGGCTGAGGCATTGCGGGTCGTTGAAGTCGCGCAGGCCCTTCATATCGAAGATGACAATGCGGCCCAGGCCCGGGCAATCGGCGCGGAGCGCCAGGATTTTGTCGAGTTGTTCCTCGTTCTCGACAAACACGAACCGCGCGCCGGAGGAGCGCAGGATATGCGCGACCCGATCGCCGTCGTCGTCCGTATCGATCACGACGCTGGCCCCGCCCGCGCCGAGGATTGCGAGATCGGCATAGACGGCTTCCGGGCGCGTATCGGATACGATCGCGCCGACGTCGCCCTTACCGAAGCCGGCGGCAAGCAACCCCTGCCCGACCGCTCGGACGTTATCGTCCAGCGCCGACCAGGTCGTGGCTTTCCAGATGCCGCGATCCTTTTTGCGCAGCACGATCTCGGCACCGTGCGCCGCGACGCGCTGCGTCAGGAGTGCCGGGAGGCTGATGTTCAGTTCCACAGCCGCTTCCTCTTCCATCGCCGTTGACCGCGAACACCGGATTCTTTCTGTCCGAGGTAGAATTCCTTGATGTCGTCGCGCTGCAACAGGCTGGCGCAGGTGTCCTGGGCGACGATGCGTCCGACTTCCAGCACGTAGCCGTAATCCGCGGTCTTGAGCGCGATGTGGGCGTTCTGCTCCACCAGCAGGATCGCGACGCCCTGTTCCTTGTTGATGCGGCGGATGATGCCGAAAATCTGCTGCACCAGCAGCGGCGACAGACCCAACGACGGTTCATCCAGCAACAGCAACTTCGGCTTGCCCATCAGCGCTCGGCTGATCGCCATCATCTGCTGCTCACCGCCCGACAACAGCCCGGCGCGCTGGTTTTGCCGTTCGCGCAGGCGCGGGAAGTAGTTGAAGCAAAGCTCCAGATCGGTGGCGACGGCGGCGCTGTCGCGACGGGTGTAAGCGCCCATCATCAGGTTTTCGCGCACAGTCAGGAACGGAAACGTCTCTCGCCCTTCGGGAACGTGGCAAATCCCCATGCGCACGACCTGATCGGGCGGCAGATGGGCGATGTCGCGCCCCTGAAAAATGACCTGACCGCGTTCGGGGTCCAGCACGCCGGAAACCGTGCGCAGGACGGTTGTCTTCCCGGCACCGTTTGCGCCCAGGACGGTCACGATCTGGCCGGGCTGAACCTCTAGCGAGACGCCGCGGATCGCCTGGATCGGGCCGTAGAAGGTTTCGATGGCGTCGACGCGCAGAAGGGGATCGCTCACGCTTCTGCCTCCACATCGCCGCCGATATAGGCGCGGATCACTTCCGGGTGGGTTTGCACCTCGTGCGAGGTCCCCATTGCCAGGACCTTGCCGTAGTTCAGGGCCATCACGCGGTCCGACACCTGACTGACGAGCGCCATGTCGTGTTCCACCATGATGACCGTGATACCGAGGTCTTTCTTGATGTCTTCGATCCAGAAGCCCATGCCTTCTGTCTCTTCGACGTTCAGGCCCGACGACGGTTCGTCCAACAGCAGCAGCTTCGGTTCCGTGCAGAGCGCGCGGCCAAGCTCCACCACCTTTCTGACGCCATAGGGCAGGTTGGCGATCAGGGTGTCGCGGTAGCGTTGCAGGCCGAGGAAGGCGATCACATCCTCCACCTTTTCACGGTGCTGCAACTCCGCCCTGCGGGCCGAAGGCAGGAAGGCCATCTGCGACAGGATGCCGACGGTCGAGTGGCAGTGTCGGCCGATCAGCAGGTTCTGCAACAGGCTGGCATTGGCGAAGAGTTCGATGTTCTGAAACGTCCGCGCGATGCCGAGGCCGGCGATCTTGTTCGGCGGCGTGTGGGTGAAGTCCTGGCCGTCGAACGTCAGCTTGCCTTCGGTCGTGTTGTAGATGCGGCTGATCAGGTTGAAGATCGTCGTCTTTCCGGCGCCGTTCGGCCCGATGATCGAGAAGACCTCGCCCTTGTTGACGTCGAAGCTGACCGAATCGACGGCGCGGATGCCGCCGAAGCGTACGGAGATATCCTCCGCCTTGAAGAGAACCGTCATTTCAGACGCTCCGACCGCGCATAGGATTTTTGCCGACGGAAGCTGGCTTGCCGCTTCAGCGGGAAGGCCTGGAACCAGTGCTTGGTTTTCAGCCAAAGTCCATTGATGCCGCCGGGCTGGAACAGGATCACCAAAACCAGGACCAGGCCGAAGAGCGACGGCTCCAGACCCGGCATGCGGCCGATGCCAAAGGGCAGATCGTCGCGCACAATGGCGATGGCCTGGGGCAACAGGCGGACGAAGATCGCGCCGAACACCGCGCCGTGGATGGAGCCCAATCCGCCGACGAAGACGATCGTCACGAACTGCACCGACAGCAGCACGTCAAACGCGTCGGGCGCCAGATAGCGAACGTAATGGGCGAACAGTGCCCCGGCCAGTCCGGTCATGCCCGCGCTGATCGCGAAGGCCAACGCTTTGTACCGGGCGATGTGGATGCCCATGCTCTGCGCGGAGACTTCGCTGTCGCGAATCGCGACCATGGCGCGCCCGACCGGGGTGCGCAGCAGGTTCGCTGTCAGCCAGATCACGAAGATCAGCACCAGCAGCGACACGTAGTAGATGCCCGTCGCGCCTTCGATCGGATAGCCGAAGATGTCGGGGGTCGGCACGGGGAAGCCGTCGAAACCGCCGGTGACGGAGGTCCATTTCTGGAAAATCGTGCCGACGATGCTGCCGAAGGCCAGGGTCGCGATGGCGAGGTAAAGCCCGCTCATGCGCAAGGTCGGCCAGCCGATGGCCGCGCCGCACAGCGCGGTAAACAGTCCGGCGGCGGGGAGCGTGACGATGAAGGGCACGCCCTTGGCCAGCAGGACGGAGTTGACGTAGGCACCGATGCCAAGGAACGCGGAGTGTCCCAGGCTGATCAACCCGGTGTAGCCCACCAGCAGCATCAGCGACACGCCGGCAATGGCGAAGATGAATAATCCGCCGAGCTCCCCGACGTAGAATTCGCCCATCGCCATGGGGATAACCAGCAGGCCCACGACCAGCAGGCCGTACCAGAACAGATCGCCCTTGTGGCGCCACAGCGCCATGTCCTGACGATAATCCGTGCGGAAAAGATAGCGCATGGTCAGACTCGCTTTCCCATGCGTTCGGCGAACAGGCCCTGCGGGCGCAGGATCAGCATGCCGAGCAGCACGACGTTGGAGGTGACCTCCTGGAAGCCGACGGGGAGGTAGTAGCCGGCCAATTGCTCCACAATTCCGACCAGCACACCGCCGATCACAGAGCCGGGGATACTGCCAAAGCCACCGATGACCGCCGCGGCGAAGGCCTTAATGCCGAGGAAGCCCATGTTGACGTCGATCATCGACACCGGCGACAGCAGAATGCCGGCGATGGCCGCGACACCCGCCGCGATGGCCCAGATCAACGAGAAGATGCGCCGGACCGGGATGCCCATGTAGTAGGCGGCGAGCTGGTTCTGGGACGAAGCCTGCATCGCGACCCCGACGCGGGTCTTGCTGAAGAAGACGAACAGGATACCGCAGAGCACGACCGTGCCGACGATGATCGAGACGTTGTCCTGTCCCAAAATCAGCGATCCCGCGCCGACCGTGCGGTTGGTGAAGGGGGTGTTGAAGCCGACGGGATCGTAGCCCCAGCCGATACCGGCGGCAGCCCGAAAGATGAAACCCAGGCCAAGCGTCAGCATGACGACCGCGAACTGCGGCTGGCCGATCACCCTTCGCAGGACGACAGCGTCCAACAGGTAACCAAACACAGCGGTGATGCAGATCGCCAGCAGGAAGCCTGCCCAGTAACTCATCCCGAAGTGAGAGATCAGTGTGTAGGCGACAAAAGCGCCCAGCATCATAATTTCGCCCTGGGCGAAATTCACCATCTCGGTCGCCTTATAGATAAGGACGAACCCGAGCGCGATCAGCCCGTATATGCAGCCGGCGGCGGCTCCATTGACGATAAGCTGCAACAGGCGCGCAGCGTCTTCCACTGTCGACCGGCCTCCCCATATGAGGTCGTATCGACCCCGTCATTCATTGGGGCGGACAATAGGTCGCGGGATTCGCCGCCGTCAATGCACCCATTCAGAACAACGACATCTGAGCAGTCTCTCGCGGCGCCTTTTCGCCGGGGGCGGCGAACAGCGTGCAATTCAATCCTTCCCGCACCTCATCCAGCCCCCACTGCCGCGCCGCTCGGCTGAAACGCCGCAGCAAAAGGTCGGCGTAAACCCCCTGGCCGGAGAAGCGGTGATGGAAGCGCGATTCGTTCAGAGCACCGGCCCGCGTCTCCCGAATAAGGCTCAACACGTGTTTCGCCCGATCGGGGTAGTGCGTGTTCAACCAATCCTCGAACATCGCCCGCAACTCGTGCGGCAGGCGCAGCAGGATGTAGCCGCCGTAACGGGCACCGGCGCGGGAGGACGCTTCGAGGATCTTTTCCATCTCGGCATCGTTCAGGCCGGGGATCATGGGGGCCGCCAGCACCCCGGCCGGCACGCCGGCGCGGGTCAGTTCGGCGATCACGTGCAATCGGCGAACCGGCGTTGCGGCGCGCGGTTCCATCGCGCGCGCCAAGGCCGGGTTCAATGTGGTGATGGAAAGATACACGCGCACGAGATTGCGTTTCGCCATCGACGACAGGATATCGAGATCGCGCAACACGCCCGCCGACTTGGTAACGATCGATACGGGATGGTTGTGCTCATCCAAAACCTCCAGCACCGAGCGGGTCAGCTTCAGTGTCCGCTCGACCGGCTGATAGGGATCGGTGTTGGAACCCAAGGCAAGCGTGCGGGCGACGTAGCCGGGTTTACGAAATTCCTTCCGCAGCAACTCCGCGACATCCGGCTTGTAAATCAGCTTGGTTTCGAAATCGAGGCCGGGAGAATAGCCGAGATAGGCGTGGGTCGGGCGGGCATAGCAGTAGACACATCCGTGTTCGCAACCGCGATAGTGATTGACCGCGCGATCAAATCCCAGGTCGGGCGAGTTGTTCCAACTGATCGCCGATTTTGTTGCATCCTTGGTCAGGCTGGTGGTCAGCTTCGGCTGTTCGCCGAATTCGCCGCTTAACGTATCCCAGCCGTCATCGAACGGGCTGCCGGTCGTGCGATCGAACCGTACCGCGGGATTGGTGACCGAACCGCGGCCGTGGCGCGCGAGGGAAGGCATGACGATCTCCGGCGGCGGGTCTGCCAGACCGGCCCGATCCAGGGCTGCAATCGCCTCGGCATCCTTGCCATCCGCCCTATCCTCACGCATGATCCGTTCCCCATCCGTTCGACATGGCCAGATTGTCAGAGCGTCGCATTGCCGTCAAGAACATAAACGGAACATGTCAGACGATTGTCTTCCCGTTACCGTCATCGTGCCGGCGCTGAACGCCGCGCGGATGCTCGCCGCCACGGTGGAATCGGTCGGGAATGTGACGGCTGTTATCGTCGTCGACGGCGGCAGCCGCGACGGGACGGAAAGCGTCGCAAGTTCTCTGGAAGCGCGGGTTGTGACGGCGCCCAAGGGGCGAGGCACGCAGATCGCGGCCGGCGTCGCCGCCGCCGACGCGGGATGGTTGCTGATTCTGCACGCGGATACAGTGCTCGACCCAGCGTGGCGGCGGGCCGCGCGCGACCATATGGCGGGTGGTCCCGGCAAAGCCGGATACTTCACCTTCCGCCTGACCAGCCACGATCCGCGTGCCAGGCGTTTGGAACGGCTGGTCGCGCTGCGATGCCGGTGGTTTGGACTTCCCTATGGGGATCAAGGGTTACTGATCCATTCGGACCTGCTGGCCGCCGTCGGCGGGGTTCAACCGCTGCCGTTGATGGAGGATGTCGATCTTATCCGTCGCCTGGGTCGACGGCGGATCGCGTTGCTCGACGCCAACGCGACGACCTCCGCCGAGAAGTGGGAGCGTGACGGGTGGCTGCGCCGATCCGCGCGCAATCTGTTTTGTCTGACGCTATGGTTGGTCGGGATTCCGCCGAAGCTGATCGCCAGGATTTATGGATGAAGGACACGATCGTCGTTTTCGCGCGCGCCCCACGTTTGGGAACGGTCAAAAGCCGCCTGGCGCGCGATATCGGCCAACGGGCGGCGCTGCGCTTTCATCGCTCCACCCTGCTGCGCCTGCTGCGCGGGCTGACCGCCGAACGGCGGTTTAGAACGGTTCTGGCGATGACGCCGGACGGGGCAGGCGATCGTCTGCCGGTTGCGGTGGAGCGCATTCCGCAGGGCCGGGGGGATATCGGCGCGCGGATGGACCGGGCGTGCAAACGCTATAAACGCGGCCGTGTGGCGATTATCGGGTGCGACATTCCCGACGCCGGGGCAGCGGATGTCGTGGCGGCATTCCGGGCGTTGGGCGCAGCCGACGCGGTATTCGGCCCCGCCGTCGACGGCGGCTACTGGCTGGTCGGCCTGGGGCCGCGTCGTCCGGCACGCCCGTTCGCCAACTGCCGCTGGTCGTCGGAGCACGCGCTGACGGACACGCTTGGGAACTTCAGGCGCGCCCGCGTGGCATTCCTGCGTACGCTTTGCGATGTGGATACCGCCGCGGACCTGCGTCCGCCGGCGGAGACCATTACCCCAAAGCCGCGCGGATAGCCGCCAGAGCGTCTTCGGCCTTGGTCGCATCCGGTCCGCCGGCCTGCGCCATATCCGGCCGACCGCCGCCACCCTTGCCGCCAACGGCCGCGGAGGCCGCGCGCACCAGATCGACGGCGCTGAACCGCCCCGTCAGATCGGCGGACACGCCGACGACGATGCTTGCCTTGCCCTCGGCGGTGGAAACAAGGGCGACGATGCCCGACCCGAGTTGCTTGCCGATGGCTTCCGCCAGGCCCTTCAGATCTCGGGGCGGGACCTCTCCCATATTCCGCGCGGACAGCTTGACGCCGCCGATATCCTCGACCTCCGCCGCGCTCCCACCGGTGGCGAGCTTCTTTTGCAGGTCCGCGACCTGCGCTTCCAGCTTGCGACGATCGGCCAGCAGGGCGGTGATCCGATCCGCCAGTTCAGCCGGCGCGACGCGCAGCGCGCCGGCGGCGTCGGTCAGGCGGCTTTGGGTTTCGGCGACCATGGATTCGGCGGAAGCGCCCGTCACGGCCTCGATCCGTCGAACACCGGCGGCGACCGCGGTCTCACCGACGATCCGGAAGTAGCCGATATCGCCGGTGCGTCGGACATGCGTGCCGCCGCAAAGTTCGATCGACCAGGCGGCCTTGTCGCCTTCCCCGATCCCCATGGAGACCACGCGCACTTCGTCGCCGTACTTCTCGCCGAACAATGCCATCGCCCCCAGTTCGACCGCCGCGTCGGGGGTCATCAGGCGGGTGGTGACCTCCGAATTCTCGCGGATACGGGCGTTCACCTCGGTTTCGACCCAGGCGAGTTCCTCGGCGGTGATCGGGCGCGGTTGGCTGACGTCGAAACGCAGGCGGTCCGGCGCGTTCAGGCTGCCCTTCTGCGCGACATGCGTGCCAAGTTTGCGGCGGAGCGCTTCGTGCAACAGGTGGGTGGCGGAGTGGTGGGCGCGTATTGCGCCACGACGAGCGTGATCGACGGTGGCGACGACGGGCGTGCCGACCTTGGCCGAACCGGCCTCCACCCGACCGAGATGGATGAACAGATCGCCGAGCTTCTTTTGGGTATCGGTGATGACGATGCGAAGACCGTCGGCACCGGCGATGACGCCGCAATCACCGACCTGACCGCCGCTCTCGCCATAGAAAGGTGTTTGGTTAAGGACGATGGCGACTTCCGCGCCCGCGTCGGCGCTATCGACGGGTGCCCCGGCCTGAACGATCGCAAGGATTGAGCCTTCGGCGGATTCCGTGGAATAGCCCAGGAACTCACTCGCCCCGACCTGTTCCTTGATCTCGAACCACACGCGTTCGGTCGCGGCTTCGCCGGTGCCGGCCCAGGCGGCGCGGGCGCGCTTGCGCTGTTCCAGCATGGCGGCGTCGAAGCCTTCCTGGTCGACCGTGCGCCCCTGCTCGCGCAGTGCATCCTGGGTCAGATCGAGCGGAAAGCCATAGGTGTCATAAAGTCGGAACGCGATGGCACCGGGCAATGCCTGGGAATCTCCGAGCCGGCCGGTTTCCTCGGCCAACAGGTGCAGGCCGCGTTCCAGCAATTGCTTGAAGCGCGTTTCCTCCAACAGCAGCGTTTCCGAGATCAGCTTTTCCGCTCGGCCCAATTCCGGATAGGCAGCGCCCATCTGCCGGACCAGCGCGGGCACAAGGCGGTGCATGATCGGTTCGCGCGCGCCCAGCATGGTCACGTGGCGCATGGCGCGTCGCATGATTCGACGCAGGACGTAGCCGCGGCCTTCGTTGGACGGCAGCACGCCGTCGGCCATCAGGAAGGCGGAACTGCGCAGGTGATCGGCGACCACGCGGTGGCTGGTGCGCAGCGGTCCGTCGGGGTCCTGCCCGGTCGCCTCGGCCGACGCCAGGATCAACGCGCGCAGCGTGTCGGTGTCGTAGTTATCGTGCTTGCCTTGCAGGATGGCGGCGAAGCGTTCCAGGCCCATCCCGGTATCGATTGACGGCTTCGGCAGCGGTACGCGGGTGCCCGGCGGGCCTTCCTCATACTGCATGAACACAAGGTTCCAGATTTCGATGAAGCGGTCGCCGTCTTCGTCGGGGCTGCCGGGGGGGCCGCCGGGGATATGGTCGCCGTGATCGTAGAAGATTTCACTGCACGGGCCGCAGGGGCCGGTATCGCCCATCCGCCAGAAGTTGTCGGAGGTCGGGATGCGGATGATGCGGCTGTCGGGCAGGCCCGCGACCTTACGCCAGATGGCGGCGGCGTCCTCGTCCTCGGAATAAACCGTGACCAGCAGGCGGTCCTTGTTCAGCCCGAAATCCTTGGTCAGCAATTCCCAGGCATAGGGGATCGCGGACTCCTTGAAGTAGTCGCCGAAGCTGAAATTACCCAGCATTTCGAAGAAGGTGTGATGCCGAGCGGTATAGCCGACGTTATCCAGGTCGTTGTGCTTGCCGCCGGCGCGGACGGATTTCTGCGCCGAGGTCGCGCGGGTATAGGATCGCTTTTCCTGGCCGGTGAACACGTTCTTGAACTGGACCATGCCCGAGTTCGCGAACATCAGCGTCGGGTCGTTACGCGGGACCAGAGGCGAGCTCTCGACGACCTCGTGCCCGTTGCGGGCGAAATAGTCGAGGAAGGTGGCGCGGATGTCGTTGCTGCTGGCCATGGCTGTGGGTGTGGTCCTCAGAGTTCAGCGCGAAGGGCACCGGAGTAGCGCAGGGCCGCGCCGGAGTCACGAGGTTACAAGTCGGGATTACCGTCCCTCGGACCGCCAGGCGACCATGCCGCCGCGCAGCACCGCCACATCGGTCACGCCGTTGGCGCGCAGATGCTGGGCGGCGGCGAAGGAGCGCCGGTCGGTGTGGCAGATCATCACCAAGGGTCGGCCCTCGGCGATCAGCGCCTCCGTCTGTTCGGCGAACTGATCGAGCGGGATATTGCGCGCTTCGTCGATATGGCCGAGCGGGCCGAAATACTCGCCGGGGCCGCGGACATCGACGATCAGAGGCGCGGTGTCCTCCGTCAGAAGCGTCGCCAGTTCATCGGTGGTCAGCCAGCCGGGTTCGGCGGACGTACCGAAGAAGCGGGAAAACAGGTTCGCCATGGCTTTCCGTGCCTCCTAATAGGATTTCGGCTGATCGAGCACGCGTTCGGCCAGATAGCTGAGGATCAGTTCGCGGCTGACGGGGGCGATCCGGGGGATCAGGCTTTCGCGGAACAGGCGTTCGACGTGGTATTCCTGGGCGTAACCCATGCCGCCGTGCGTCATGACGGCCTGTTCGCAGGCGTGAAAGCCGGCTTCCGCCGCCAGATATTTCGCCGCGTTCGACTCAGCGCCGCTGTCCTTGCCGGTGTCGTACATCCAGGCGGCCTTGAACGCCATCAGGTTGGCGGCTTCGAGTTCCGCCCAGTTTTTCGCCAGCGGATGCTGGATCGACTGGTTTTGGCCGATCGGGCGCCCGAAGACGACACGCTCCCTGGCATAGCGCGCCGCGCGTTGCAGGGCGTTGCGGCCGAGACCCACCGCTTCCGCCGCCAAAAGGATACGTTCGGGGTTCAGGCCGTGGATCAGCGCGCGGAACCCTTCGCCTTCCTCTCCGATCCGGTCTTCCACGGGGATCGGCATGTCCTCGAAGAAAACCATGTTGGAGTCAACGGCGTGCCGACCCATTTTGTGGATCAGGCGGACATCGGCGTATTTGCGGTTCAGGTCGGTGTAGAACAGCGTCATGCCGTGGGATTTGCGCTTGACTTGGTCCAGCGGCGTCGTGCGGGCGAGCAGCAGGATCTTGTTGGCCACCTGGGCGGTGGAGGTCCAGATCTTGGTGCCGTTGATAATGTATTGATCGCCCTTGCGATCGGCGCGCACCGCGATTTCGGTCGTGTTCAGGCCGGCATTGGGCTCCGTCACGCCGAACGCCGCCTTGTCGCGACCGGCGATCAGTGGCGGCAACATGCGGCGCTTCTGCTCTTCCGTCCCATAAATCACGACGGGGTTCAGGCCGAAGATGTTGATGTGGATGGCACTTGCCCCGCTCATCGCCGCGCCGGATTCCGCGACCGCCTGCATCATGACCGCGGCTTCGGTGATGCCGAGCCCCGCCCCGCCGTATTGTTCCGGCATGGCGATGCCCAGCCAGTTACCTTCGGCCATGGCGGCGAAAAACGCTTCCGGGAAAGTCGCGGTGCGATCGCGCTCCAGCCAATACGTATCGTCGAACTGGGAGCAGATGCGCAGCACCTGATCGCGGATTTGCTGCTGGGCGTCAGTCAGGGCGAAGTCCATCGGCGGGACCTTTCGGGCAAAATCGGTTGTCACACGCTGTATAGGCGGGTCCAACCCAGGGTGGAAATCGTGGTCAGCCGGCGAGCGCGATCATCTCCCGCACACCGGCTGGGTCGAGGGTTTCGACGCGACGCGCCAAGGCGATCAGGGCTTCGGCGCGATCCGTCGGCAGACGGCGGGACAGGCAATCCCGCACCTTGACCAGATGATCTTCCTCGCTGATCGGCGGCGACCCCCAGATGCCCTTGGGGCCGTTGCAGCGGGTATGCAGCACGGTACCGTCGTCCAGTTCGACCCAGGCCTCCACCCACATACGGTCGAAGCGGGCGGGGATTTCCGGGGACATCTCGATCGCGATCTTGTCCAGCAGCGCCGCCATGTCCGCGTCGCGCACTCGGTCGTCGGTGAAGGTGTCGATCTTCGCGCCGCCGCGCAGCAGGCCGTTGGCGAAGGTGTATTGCAGGCTGAACTTGCCGGCCAGGCCGGTTTCAGGATGCGGTCGGTTGACGTATTGCATGACCGGCGTTTTCAGCCGCACCGCGCGAATGCGGGCGGGGTCCGGCACTTGCGGATGCAGCGTCATGCCGGCGGTGATGGCGAAATGGGTGCCAAACTGGCTGGGGAACATCTTCACGGCATAGCCGGGTTCAATGATCCGAAAGGGCGGGCCGAAGTTCAGCATGTCCTCGGGCTGGAAGGACTCGCCGAACATCATGCGGCCGTAGCCGTTGAACGCCTCGAACGGTTCCGGATTACCGGTGAAGCCGCGCGCGGCGAGCATCGCGGATTCCAGCCCCAGCATGGCGGCATGACCGCAATGGGTGGATTTGGTCATGGTGCCGATGTTGGCCGCCATGCCGCCGCAGCGCGACGAAGCGATGCCCAGGGCGTTGGCGAGTTGGCCGGAGCTCAACCCAAGCACATGCCCGGCGGCAACGGCGGACCCCATCGGGCCGACCAGCGCCGGCGGATGAAAGCGCACGCCGCCGGTTTCGTACAAGTGGCCCGCGTGGCGCACCCAGCCCTGAATTTCAACGCCCTTGACCAGGGCCGCGATCAGGTCCTGCCCTGACACGTCGCGGGTTTCGGCCAGCGCCAGAATGGCGGGCAGCGTCGTCGACAGCGCATGGTTTGACGGGAACCACATCGGTTCAAAATCCAGCACATGCATGGCAGCGCCGTTCAACGCCGCTGCCAGCATCGGTGCCGTGCGGAAGCCGAATCCGATCGCGGTCGCGTCCCCGCGCGCGCCGAAGCCTCGGTAATGCTCCGCCAGGATCTGGATGGTCTCTTCTTCCGTCCCCGCCAGGGTAATCGCCAGCCCGTCCAGAACGAGACGACGCGCGGCGGCAATCGCCGCCGGCGACAGCGACGCATAGGTGGTGGCGACGATGGTGTCGCAGAGTTGGGCCGTGACGCTCATGAACCTGGAGTCTCCCACTTTATCGGCACGGTAGCGCGGCTGTTATCCTTGCTCCAGCCCGTCCGGGGTGCTTTACGGTGCGCCGCACCATCATTCGAACGGGCCGAACCATGTCTGTACCGAGCTTTCAGGAGCTGATCCTCCGTCTCCACACATTCTGGGCTCGGCAGGGCTGTGTCATCCTTCAGCCGTACGACGTGGAAATGGGTGCCGGCACCTTCCATCCGGCCACGACGCTGCGCGCGCTCGGCCCCAAGCCCTGGCGCGCGGCCTATGTGCAGCCGAGCAGACGGCCGACGGATGGGCGGTATGGGGAAAATCCCAATCGGTTGCAGCATTATTACCAGTACCAGGTGATCATGAAGCCCAGCCCGGAAGACGCCCAGGAATTGCTGTTGGCGAGCTATCGGGAAATCGGGTTGGACCCGCTGCGGCACGACTTCCGCTTTGTGGAAGACGATTGGGAAAGCCCGACCTTGGGCGCCTGGGGATTGGGGTGGGAAGTCTGGTGCGACGGGATGGAGGTCGGTCAGTTCACCTACTTCCAGCAAGTAGGCGGGATTCCCGTGACTTACCCGAGCTTTGAGATGACCTACGGGCTCGAACGCCTGGCGATGTACGTGCAGGACAAAGAGAACGTCTACGATCTGGATTTCAACGGCGCCGGCGTTACCTATGGAGAGGTCTTCCTGCGCGCCGAACGGGAATACAGCGCGCATAACTTCGAGTTCGCCGACACCGCGATGCTGTCGCGCCATTTCGCGGACGCCGAGGGTGAGTGCGCCGCGCTGCTCGGCCGCAAATTGGCCCTGCCCGCCTATGATCAATGCATCAAGGCGAGCCACCTGTTCAATCTGCTCGACGCGCGGGGCGTGATCAGCGTGACGGAGCGCGCCAGCTTTATCGGTCGCGTGCGCGCATTGGCGAAGGGATGCTGCGAGGCCTGGGTCGCGGGCGAAGCCGCGTGACTTTCGGCCTAAAGCCGACGACTTATTCGCAAACCGATATCGAGCCTGCATTAAAGGACTGACGATGGCAGCGTTGTTTCTTGAGTTGTTCAGCGAGGAAATCCCCGCTCGCATGCAGGCGCGGGCGGCTGACGACCTGGTAAGATTATTGACCGAGGCGCTTGCCGCGCTGAACCCGACCGATGCCACGCCGTTTTTCGGGCCGCGCCGGATCGCCTGCGCCATGCAGGTCACCGCCCTGGTCGAAGCGAGCAGCACAACGGAACGCGGGCCGCGGGCCAACGCGCCGGAGCAGGCATTGGCCGGCTTCCTGCGCAAACACAATGCGGAACGCGACGCGCTGCGGCGCGAAGGCGATTACTGGGTGCTCGATAAAAAGGCGGAGGCGGTTTCGGCCTCCACCCTGATCGCGTCCGTCGTGCCGCAGTTGCTGCGGCGCTTTCCGTGGCCGAAATCGATGCGTTGGGGGGGCAGCAGCAACTTTGTGTGGGTGCGCCCGCTGCGCCGGATCGTCTGTCTGCTGGATGGCGCGATTGTGCCGTTCGACCTGCGCGACGGTGCCGATGACGGCCATGGGCTGACGAGCGGCAATCTGACCGAAGGCCATCGGTTCCATGCCCCCGGCGCATTCGCGGTTACCGGCGTGGACGACTGGCGCGCGGGACTGGCGGCGCGCCATGTTCTGGTCGATGTCGCCGATCGGAAGCGCGCGATTGCCGATGGCATCGCCGCGCTGGCAAGCGCCAAGGGGCTGAGCGTCGTGGACGATCCCGGCCTGTTGGACGAGGTGGCCGGGCTGGTCGAACGCCCCGTGCCGTTACTGGGCCGCATCGCCGCCGAACATATGGACCTGCCGCCCGAGGTCATGCAGGTATCGATGCGCGTCAACCAGCGCTATTTCGCCATGCGCACCGCCGACGGCAAGGCCGCCCCGTATTTCGCCTTCGCCGCCAATGTCGCCGCCGACGACGGCGGTGCCGCCATCATCGCCGGCAACGAGCGCGTCCTTCGTGCCCGCTTCTCCGACGCTCGGCATTTCTGGGATTTGGATCGCAAGGCTCTGCTGGAAAGCCGCATACCATCCCTGGGCCACGTCACGTTCCAGGCGAAACTGGGCACGCAGGGAGAGCGAGTGGTCCGGCTGCGGCGGCTTGCCGGTATCGTCGCGCCGCAAGTCGGCGCGGGGCCGGCCCTGGCGGAGCGCGCGGCGGAACTGGCGAAAGCCGATCTGGTGGCGGGCATGGTCGGGGAATTCCCGGAACTGCAAGGCGTGATGGGGCGCTACTACGCGCTGCACGACGGCGAACCGGCCGAGGTCGCCGATGCGATCCGCGATCATTATGCGCCCAGGGGGCCCGGCGAAGGGGCACCCGCGTCGCCGGTGTCCATCGCCGTGGCGTTGGCCGATAAGCTGGATCAGTTGGTCGGCTTCTTCGCGATCGGGGAAAAGCCAAGCGGCGCGGGCGATCCGTATGCGCTGCGCAGAGCGGCGCTGGGGATCATCCGGATTATCCGGGAGAATGGCCTGCGGTTGCCGTTGCTGGCCCTGATCGGTGCGGCGGGCGACGCTTATGCGGGCACGTCGGTGGAACCGGTGCCGCCTGCCGAGATTCTGGAATTCCTCGCCGATCGCCTGCGCGTGCAGTTGCGGGCGGAAGGCGCGCGCCACGACGTGCTGACCGCAGTCTTCGCCGCCGGGTCCGACGACGACATCGTTCGTCTATTGGCGCGTGCCGACGCGGTCGCGGCGCTGCTGGTCGGCGCGGACGGCGCCAATCTGATGACGGCGTATCGCAGGGCCGCCAACATACTGCGCATCGAAGACCGCAAGGACGGGCCGCATACGGGATCGGTCGATCCGGCGCGGTGCCGGGAACAGGCCGAGATCGATCTGAATCATGCGCTGGACGGCATGCACGACGTCGATCGTCTGCTGGGTGCCGAGGACTTCGCCGGGGCGATGGGTGTTATGTCCAATTTGCGCGCGCCGCTGGACGCTTTCTTCGAGAAAGTGACGGTAAACGCGCCGGAGCCGGAATTACGCCGCAATCGCTTGCACCTTCTGCATCGTGTACGGTCTACAATGGACCGCGTTGCCGATTTTTCTCGTATCGAAGGCTAAATGGGGTCGACCATGACCAAATGGGTCTACAGCTTCGGCGCCGGCCATAACGAAGGCCAGGCGAGCATGCGCAATCTGCTGGGCGGCAAGGGGGCAAACCTCGCCGAGATGGCATCGATCGGGCTACCGGTCCCGCCCGGATTTACGATCACGACCGAAGTCTGCACCGCGTTCTACGACAACGGACGAGCCTATCCGGCGGAACTGCGCGGGCAGGTGGATGCGGCGCTGGCACTGGTTGAAACGGCGGTTGGCCTGACCTTCGGCGATCCGCGCAATCCGTTGCTGGTTTCGGTACGCTCCGGTGCTCGGGTTTCCATGCCGGGGATGATGGACACGGTGCTGAACCTCGGTCTGAACGACACGACGGTGGCGGCGCTGGCGATCTCGTCCAAGGACCCTCGCTTTGCCTGGGACTCCTATCGCCGGTTCATCCAGATGTACGGTTCCGTCGTTCTGGGCGTGGACCACCATCAGTTCGAGGAAGTGATCGAACACGCCAAGCTTGAAACCGGCGTGATCGAGGATACCGCGCTGACGCCGGAAGACTGGCAGCGCGTCGTCGCCGCATACAAGGCGCTGGTCGAGGAAGAGACCGGCAAGCCGTTCCCGCAAGACCCGCACGAGCAATTATGGGGCGCGATCGGGGCCGTGTTCGGATCGTGGGAGAATGCCCGCGCCAACACCTATCGCCGTCTGCACGACATTCCGGCCACTTGGGGCACGGCGGTCAATGTGCAGGCCATGGTGTTCGGCAACATGGGCGAGGATTGCGCGACCGGGGTTTGCTTCACGCGCGATCCCTCGACCGGGGAGAATATGTTCTACGGCGAGTACCTGGTGAACGCGCAGGGCGAGGACGTCGTCGCCGGCATTCGCACACCGCAGCCGCTGTCTGCCTCTGTCGCCAAGGGCAAGGAAATCCCGCTGGAACAGGCCATGCCGGCGGCTTATGCCGAGTTGCTGGCGGTGCGGGAGACGCTGGAGAAGCATTACCTCGATATGCAGGATATCGAGTTCACCGTGCAGCAGAACAAGCTTTACATGCTGCAAACCCGCAACGGGAAGCGAACCGCCGCGGCGGCCCTGCGCATGGCCGTCGAAATGGCGCATGAAGGCCTGATCGACCGGGCCGAAGCGGTGCGCCGGGTGAATCCGTCGTCTCTCGACCAATTGCTGCACCCCATGCTGGACCCGAAAGCGCCGCGTGTGGTGTTCGCGAAGGGTCTGCCCGCCAGCCCCGGCGCCGCCAACGGCGCGGTGGTGTTCAGCGCCGACGAGGCGGAAAGCCGAGCGGCGAAGGGCGAGGCGGTGATTTTGGTGCGGATTGAGACGAGTCCGGAAGATATTCACGGCATGCACGCGGCGCGCGGCATTTTGACCACGCGCGGCGGCATGACCAGCCACGCCGCCGTGGTCGCGCGCGGCATGGGCCGGCCCTGCGTTGCCGGCGCGGGCGGGATCAGCGTCGACTACAATGCGCAAACCCTGTCGGCCGGCGGCAAGACCGTCCGCGCGGGGGAGACGATCACTCTGGACGGCGCGACCGGAGAGGTCTTTGTCGGCTCCGTCGCCATGATCGAACCCGCGCTGTCGGGTGACTTCGGCACATTGATGGAATGGGCCGATTCGTATCGCCGCATGGGCGTGCGCGCGAATGCCGAAACGCCGCTGGACGCACAAACCGCGCGCAAGTTCGGCGCGGAAGGCATCGGTCTTTGCCGGACGGAGCATATGTTCTTCGATCCGGAGCGCATTCTGGCTGTCCGTCAGATGATCATGGCCACGACCGAGTCGGGCCGGCGTTCGGCGCTGGCCGCGCTGTTGCCGCATCAGCGGGAAGACTTCCGCAAGCTGTTCACCATCATGGCCGGCCTGCCGGTGACGATCCGCCTGTTGGACCCGCCGCTGCACGAGTTCCTGCCGCACGCCGACGCCGAGATGGAAGAAGTCGCGGCGTCGATCGGCTCCGACATCGACTCGATGCGCCGACGGGTGGCCGAACTGTCGGAAGCCAATCCGATGCTGGGCCATCGCGGTTGCCGGTTGGGGATCACCTATCCGGAAATCTACGAAATGCAGGCCCGCGCGATTTTCGAGGGCGCGATCGCGGTTGCCCGCGATACCGGCAACGCGCCGCATCCTGAAGTCATGATCCCCCTGATCGGCACGCGGAAAGAGTTGGAGATTACCCGCGCGCAGGTGGAGAAGATCGCGGCGGAGGTGTTCGCCGAAACCGGCATGACCATCGAATACAGCGTCGGCACCATGATCGAACTGCCGCGCGCGGCGCTGCTGGCCGACAAGATCGCCGAAGTCGCCGACTTTTTCAGCTTCGGCACCAACGACCTGACGCAGACCGTGTTCGGGCTGTCGCGCGACGATGCCGGCAAGTTCCTGCCGCAATACGTCGAAGCGGGTATTCTGACCAAGGACCCGTTCGTCTCCATCGATGTGGACGGCGTGGGCGAAATGGTGCGGATTGCGGTCGAAAAGGGGCGCGCCACCAAGGCGAAGCTCAAGCTCGGGATTTGCGGTGAGCACGGCGGCGATCCCGCTTCCATCGCGTTCTGTGAATCCGTCGGCCTCGACTATGTCTCGTGCAGCCCCTACCGCGTTCCGGTCGCCCGTCTGGCCGCGGCGCAGGCGGCCCTGGGCGCATTGGGCGACCGCACGGCGTAAGCGCCGCCGAGGGTCTTTCGCGGTTCGGCCAACCCGATCAAACTAACGCCGCCGTCGCGGGCGCGACGGCGGAAGATCGGGGGAAACCACACATGGCTGAACACATTGAAGCCGATTTCGTCGTCGTCGGCGCCGGGTCCGCCGGCTGCGTGATGGCCGCGCGCCTGTCCGAGGACCCCGGCAGCAAGGTCGTGCTGCTGGAGGCCGGCGGCGAAGACAAGAATATGTGGATCCATATCCCGTTGGGATTTGGCAAGACCTTCGCGGATAAGAGCGTCAACTGGTGCTACGAGACGGAACCCGACGCGGGCGCCGGGGGACGATCCATCTTCTGGCCGCGCGGTAAGGTGTTGGGCGGGTCGTCATCGATCAACGGCATGGTCTACATCCGCGGCCAGCACGAGGATTTCGACCTCTGGCGCCAATTGGGCAACCCGGGCTGGTCGTCGGGCGATGTGTTGCCGTACTTCAAACGCTCCGAACATCAGGTGCGCGGAGACGACGATTACCACGGCACGGGCGGGCCGCTTTGCGTGTCGGACGTGACCGAGGGGCATCCGATCAGCGAGGCGTTCATCAAGGCGTGCAACGAAGCCGGGTATAAGCGCAACGACGACTTCAACGGCAAGGACCAGGACGGCGTCGGGTATCACCAGACCACGACCCGCAACGGCAAGCGCTGCTCCACCGCCGTCGGCTACCTGCATCCCGCGCGCAAACGCCCCAACCTGCAGGTCGTTACCGGCGCACTGACCCAGAAAGTGCTGTTCGAGGGCAAGCGCGCGGTCGGCGTCGCCTATCGCCAGGGCGGGCAAGACAAGATCGTGCGTGCCCGCAAGGAAGTCATTCTATGCGGCGGGGCGATCGGATCGCCGCAAATCCTGATGCTGTCCGGGGTCGGCCCGCAGCAACATCTGACCGATCTGGGCATTCCGGTCGTGCACCATCTGCCCGGAGTCGGACAGGCGATGCAGGACCATTACTCCGCGTCGATCAAGCTGAAGTGCACCCAGCCGATCACCGTCAACGACGTGATGCAGAGCAAGCTGAAGATGCTGAAAAGCGGTCTGGATTACTTCCTGTTCCGCAAGGGGCCGTTGACCATCAATACCGCCGAGGTCGCGCTGTTCGTCCGCACCCGGCCGGAACTGGCCAGCCCCGACGTCAAGTTCTCCATCGCCACCTTCAGCGCCGATCGACCGCAGGACGGGCTGCATCCCTGGTCGGGATTCTCGTTGCTGGTCTATCAGTTGCGGCCGGAAAGCCGTGGCGAGATTCGGCTGAAATCGGCTCGTCCGGAGGACTATCCGGCGATGTTCCCGAACTACCTGGCGACGGAGACCGATACCCGGGCGATCGTGGACGGGCTGAAGATCGGCCGCCAGTTGCTGGCATCGCGGCATATGCAGGGCTACATCGCCTCGGAATACGTGCCGGGGCCCGCGGTGCAGAGCGACGAAGCGTTGCTGGACTATGCCCGCAAGAACGGCGGCACCGTGTTCCATCCGACAAGCACCTGTAAGATGGGTGTCGATCCGATGGCGGTCGTGGACCCGGAACTGCGGGTGTACGGCATCCAGGGGCTGCGCGTCGTCGATGCCTCCGTCATGCCCGCCGTCATTTCGGGCAATACCAACGCGCCCACGATCATGATCGCCGAGAAGGCGTCGGACATGATCCTCGGCCGCCCCCCGCTGGCCGCCGCGGCGTGAGCATCTACGCCCGCTTCGGCGTCAAGACCGTCATCAACGCGTGCGGCACGGTCACGCGGTTGTCGGGCGGGCGGATGCATCCGTCGGTCGCCGAGGCGATGGCGGCCGCTTCGGGTGCCTGCGTCGATATGCTCAGCCTGCAAGCCGGCGCCAGCCGCGTCATCGCGCGGGTGACGGGGGCGGAAGCGGGGATCGTGACCTCCGGAGCGTCCGCCGGGCTGCTGTTGGGTGCCGCCGCGTGCCTCGCGGGTCTTGATCCCACGCGCATCAACCGCCTGCCGGCGACGGATGGGAAGAGGGACTTCATCGTCGTGCGCAGTCAGCGCAACATGTACGACCGTGTGTTGACTTTGGCCGGCGGGCGCATCGTTGAGGTCGGTATTCCCGATCGCTACAGCGGCCCCGGCGTACGCGACGCGGCGGCGTGGGAGATCGAGGCCGCCATCGGTCCGGACACCGCCGGTATTTGCTGGCTGGCGCAGCCGCAATCTCTGCCGCGGCTGCCCGACATCGCGCGGATCGCGCGCGAACACCGCGTGCCGCTGCTGGTGGACGCCGCCGCGCAACTTCCGCCCGCCGACAATCTGCGCCGCTTTCTGCGCGAGGGTGCCGACCTCGTCGCCTTCAGCGGCGGCAAGGCGATCGGCGGGCCGCAGGCTTCGGGCATTCTGTGCGGGCGGCGCGATCTGATCAGTTCGGCGCTGATCCAGATGCTGGATCTGGACGTGTTCCCGGAATACTGGTCCGCCCCGCCGGAATTCGCGCCCTTGGCGCAGATGCCGGGGCTGCCGCATCACGGCATCGGCCGATCCTGCAAGGCGGGCAAAGAGGAAATCGTCGGCCTGCTGGTCGCGCTGGAACGTTTCGCCGGGGCCGATGAGGCGGAACGAACGGCGGGGTGGCTGCACATCCTGGAATCGATCGCGACGCTCGGCGGTTCCACACTGCGCTTTGCGATCGAGGATCGGACCGTGCCGCTGCTGACCATCGGCGGGGCCGATCCGGACACGTTGGCAGCCTGGCTGGCCAGCAACGATCCGGCCATTCACTGCGGCATGGGACGGCGGCACGAAGGGTTACTGACCGTATCCCCGGTCGCCCTGACCCCGAACGACGCGACCACAATCGCTCGGCGTCTGGCCGCCTGGGCGGCGTAGCAACAGGGGCGGGACATGATCCATCGTTTCGAAATCGGCGACATGCGCGCTACCATCCTCTCCGACGGTCCTCTCCGCCTTGGTCGTCCCGGGCGCATCTTCACGGACACGCCGGCGGCGGCGTTGGGCGCGGCCCTTGCGGCGGCCGGTCAGGCGCCGGATCGTATCTTTGTCGAGCAGAATTGCCTGCTGTTGGAAACCGGCGGCAAGCGGGTGCTGTTCGATAACGGCATGGGAACGGACACGATGTTCGGCACGGCCTGCGGCCGCTTGCCGAACAGTTTGGCGGAGGCCGGGGTTGGGCCGGAGACGATCGACGCGCTGGTGCTGACGCATGCCCACAGCGACCATTGCTGGGGCACCATGGGCGATGACGGAACGCCCAACTTCCCCAATGCCTCCATATACATGGCGGAGCAGGAACTGGCGTTCTGGACGGCGGATCGGATAACGTCGCAGGACGACGTATCGCTGGCGGGGGTGCGCAAGCATCTGCTGCCGCTGCGCGATCGGATTGTTACGCTTCGAGATGGGGAAGCCTTTCTGCCGGGCGTGCAGGCCTGGCTGACGCCCGGGCACACGCCGGGGCATCTGGCGTTCCTGTTCGACGGCGGTTGGTGCCTGACCGGCGACGTGGCATTCCACGAGCCGCTGTCCTATGCCTATCCCGACGATCGCAGCAGTTACGACGCCGATCCGGATCAGGGGGTGACGACGCGCAGACGCATGCTCGATCGGTTAGCGAGCGAACGGCTGAACGTCGTGGGGTATCACCATCCCTGGCCCGGTCTGGGGCAGGTAGAGCGCGCCGGCGGGGTTTACCGCTTCGTGGCCGCCCAGGCCTCGTAACGCGCCTTGTTTTCGGCGTTGGGGGGATACAGGCCGGGCAAGGCGGCGCCCGCGTTGACCTGATCCATGATCCAGCCCTCTTGCCGCTCCTGTTCGACCGCGGCCTTGACCACGTCTTCCACCAGTTTTTGCGGGATCACCACGGCGCCGTCGTCGTCGACCACGATCAGGTCGTCGGGGAACACCGCGACGCCGCCGCAGCCGATCGGTTCCTGCCAGTTGACGAAGGTCAGCCCGGCGACGGAGGCCGGAGCTGCCGTTCCCTGGCACCAGACCGGCAGACCGGTGCCGAGGACGCCCGCGAGGTCGCGCACCACGCCGTCGGTGACCAGGCCCGCGACGCCGCGTTTGGCCATGCGGGCGCAGAGGATGTCGCCGAAGATGCCGGCATCGGTAACGCCCATGGCATCGACGACGGTAATGCAGCCCTCGGGCATCGCCTCGATGGCGGAGCGGGTGGAGATGGGGGAGGACCAGGATTCCGGGGTGGCGAGGTCTTCTCTCGCGGGAACGAAGCGCAGCGTGAAGGCACGCCCGACAATGTGGGGCTGGCCGGCGCGGATCGGGCGCGTGCCGCGCATCCAGACGTTGCGCAGGCCCTTTTTGAGCAGCACCGTTGTGATGGTGGCGGTGGAGACGCCCTCAAGCGCTTTGAGAATAGCGGGATCGACGGTCATGGCTGGTCCTGTGACGGAATTGGGGGGTGGAGTGTGCCGTCAGACGGCGCGGTCCGCCAGGGGCGCGCGGCAGGGGCATGCGACGGGAGCTGGAGTCGTCAGTCGGCAAAGTATTTGAGACCGATCACGCCGACGATGACCAACAGGAAAGAGCCGATGCGCGCGGGGTTGGCGCTTTCGCCGAACAGGGCAATGCCGACGATCGTTGTTCCCACCGTGCCTATGCCGACGAACCCGGCATAGGCGGTCGCGGCCGGCAGGGTCTTCATGGCTTCCCGCAGCAGGAAGAAGATCGGAAGGCAGGAGACCGCGGCGATCAGCGCCGGAACCCAGATCGGCTTTTTTTCGGACCATTTCAGGGCGAACGGCCAGGCGATTTCGACGATGTCCGCGAGGATTATGTAGAGCCATGCCATGGGTGGTTGTTATGGGTTTGGGTGACGGGTGTAAATGTTGAGCCGAGCCTGTCCGAAATTTTGTGTGCGAGGCATAACCTACGCCAAGGAGGCGTATCATGCCGAGCAAAGCGAAGCGCGTTGAGCGCGAGGTAGGCAAACTGCCTTCGATCCCGAAGGAGCTGGTTGCGCATTTCCTGACTGGCCCGATGA
>CANJLW010000015.1 GCA_947475245.1 Acetobacteraceae bacterium
AAATGGCTCAGAAAGACTGTCGCCTCGAATAGGCTGCCATCGTCCTCTGTCGTCGCTTCCATCGGTGCACCCCGTTATTCGAATCGAGGGACCGCATAGATTCAGCACTTTCACGGTTTGTCACGTACTTCTTCACCCGATTGCCCTGGGGCGGCGGACGGGGCCGCTTGCCGCAAGGCGCGCCCGGGTGTTTGCTGCGCCCAGCCGTCCGCACGATATCCCGGAGTCGCCGTCATTGGCCTATGCGCTGCAGCAGTTAATCAATGGCCTGACCTTGGGGATGATCTACGGGCTGATCGCCGTCGGCTACACCATGGTTTACGGCATTATCGGCATGATCAACTTCGCCCATGGCGACATCTTCATGATCGGTGCCTTTCTGTCGTTGATCGCTCTGCTGGGGCTGTCGGCGCTGGGGATCAGTTCCGTCCCGCTGGCCTTGGCGCTGACGCTGATCTTCGCCGCCGGGATCGCCGCGATTTACGGCTGGTCGGTGGAACGCATCGCCTATCGCCCATTGCGCGGGTCCTTCCGGCTGGCGCCGCTGATCAGCGCCATCGGCATGTCGATTACGCTGCAAAATTTCGCTCAGGTCAGCCAGGGCGCGCGGGTGAAACCGATGGAGCCGTTGATCTCCGGCGGGTTGCTGCTGACGGAGGGCGACGGCTTCGCCGTTCAATTGTCCTGGATGCAGATCGCGATCGTCGTGACCACGCTGATCGTGCTGGCGATCTTTACCTGGCTGGTGACGAAAACGCCGCTGGGCCGATCGATGCGCGCCTGCGAGCAGGACCTGAAGATGGCCGGCCTGCTGGGCATCGATACCGATAAGACGATCAGCCTGACGTTTGTCATCGGCGCGGCCCTCGCCGCGGTCGCCGGTCTGATGTTCCTGCTCTATTACGGGGTCATCGACTTCTACATCGGCTTCATCGCCGGCGTGAAAGCGTTCACCGCCGCCGTCCTGGGCGGTATCGGCAGCCTGCCCGGCGCCGTTCTCGGCGGATTGCTGATCGGATTGATCGAGGTGTTCTGGTCCGCCTATTTCAGCGTGGAATACAAGGACGTTGCCGCGTTTTCGATCCTGATCGTCGCGCTGATCTTCATGCCGACAGGCTTGCTGGGGCGGACGGAGGTCGAGAAGGTATGAACCTCGCCCTGCGCGATGCGTTTTTGTCCGCGGCGGCGGCGTTGGGGCTGTTTCTGCCCATGGTCGGCTTCGTCGCCACCAACACGGATCAGGGCCTGGTGTTGACCTATCGCCCGATCGCCGTCGCGGTGCTGGTCGCCATGGTCTTCGTCGGCCGATTGATCGCCGTTTCCTGGCGCGGCCGGTCCGCTCGGCCGCAGCAGCCGAACGCCGAACTGGCGGCGCGCTTCGCGGCGGCGGGGAAGTACCTGACGCCCTTGCTGCTGGTAATGGCGCTGCTGCTGCCGTTGAGCGGATCGCGCTATTATGTCGATCTCGGCACTCTGGTGTTGACCTACATCATGCTGGGATGGGGGCTGAACATCGTCGTCGGCCTCGCGGGGTTGTTGGATCTCGGCTACGTCGCCTTCTACGCGGTCGGCGCCTATTCCTATGCGCTGCTGGCGGAAAGCTTCGGCCTGGGTTTCTGGACCTGCCTTCCCCTCGCCGGCATCCTCGCCGCTTTCGCCGGACTGCTGCTCGGGTTTCCGGTGCTGCGGCTGCGCGGCGACTATCTGGCCATTGTCACCCTGGCATTCGGGGAAATCATCCGGGTCGTGCTGATCAACTGGGTGTCGCTCACCCACGGGCCGAACGGCATATCGGGCGTCCCGCGCCCGACCTTGTTCGGTCTGTCGTTCAGCATGGACGGCGGAGAGGGCACGGTCGCGGGCTTTTTCGATATCGAGCCGGAAACCATCCAGCGGGTGGTCTTTCTGTACTACGTGATCTTCGGCCTCGCCTTGCTGACCAACTGGGTGACGCTGCGCCTGCGCCGCCTGCCCCTGGGGCGCGCGTGGGAGGCATTGCGGGAAGACGAGGTCGCGTGCCGTTCTCTGGGCATCGACGTCACCAATACAAAACTGACCGCGTTCGCCATCGGCGCGATGTTCGGCGGATTCGCCGGGGCGTTCTTCGCCACGCGTCAGGCCTTTGTCAGCCCGGAAAGCTTCACCTTCATCGAAAGCGCGACGGTTCTGGCCATTGTCGTGCTGGGCGGGCTGGGCAGCCAACTTGGCGTTGCTTTGGCCGCCCTGGCCATGGTCGGCGGGCTGGAATTGCTGCGGGAATTGCTGACGGAGATTGCCGAACAGATGGGCAGCCCGATTTTCGCCGGGCTGGCCGGCGAACTGCCGACCTATCGCATGTTGATTTTCGGCATCGCCCTGGTGGTGGTGATGGTGCTTCGCCCACGCGGGCTTGTGTCGGGAAGAACCCCCACCGCGACGCTGCCGGCGAGGGCATAGGCGATGCTCAAGGTCTCTAACCTGACGATGCGGTTCGGTGGATTGAAGGCCGTGGACGATCTGTCGTTCGAAGCGCGCGCCGGCGACATCACGGCCGTGATCGGGCCGAACGGGGCGGGTAAGACGACGGCGTTCAACTGCATCACCGGGTTTTATCGTCCGACCGAAGGCTCCATCGCCCTGACCCATCCCGACGGCGCGACGTTCGCGCTGGCGCGTATGCCGGGTCATCGCATCGCCGCCCGCGCCAAGGTCGCGCGCACCTTCCAGAATATCCGGCTTTTCGCCGGCATGACGGTGCTGGAGAACCTGTTGGTGGCCCAGCACAACACGCTGATGCGCGCGACGGGGTTCGGGGTGCTCGCGGTCTTCGGCCTCGGGCGTTACCGGTCGGCGGAAGCGGCGGGACTGGACAAGGCGCGGTTCTGGCTGGACGCGATCGGCCTGACCGAACGCGCCAACGACCCGGCGGGATCGCTGCCCTATGGCGCGCAGCGGCGTTTGGAAATCGCGCGGGCCATGTGCATCGATCCGGTGATGCTGTGCCTGGACGAGCCCGCCGCCGGTCTGAATCCGCGCGAGTCCGAGGAACTCAACCAGTTGCTGCTGCGTATCCGCGACGGCGGGTGCTCCCTGTTGTTGATCGAACACGACATGGGCGTGGTGATGCGCATTTCCGATCACATCGTTGTGCTGGATCACGGCAAGAAGATCAGCGACGGCACGCCGGCCGCGGTCCGCGCCGATCCGGCGGTGATCGCCGCCTATCTGGGAGAGGCCGACGACGACGAGGCGGACGCGGCATGAGCGCGCTGCTGAGTCTGTCGGGCGTTACCGCCTATTACGGCGCGATCCAGGCGTTGCGCGGCGTCGATCTGGTCGTCAACGAGGGCGAGATCGTCACGCTGATCGGCGCCAACGGCGCGGGCAAGTCGACCCTGATGATGACGGTCTGCGGCAATCCGCGCGCGCGCGACGGTCGGATCGTTTACGGCGGTCAGGACATTACCGACCTGCCGACCCACGCGATCATGCGCCGACGCATCGCCCAGGCGCCGGAAGGCCGCCGCATCTTCGGGCGCATGACCGTCTATGAAAATCTGCTGATGGGGGCGGAGGTCTCGGGGCAGACCGATGTGCCCGCGCTGCTGGAACAGGTCTTTGCGCTGTTTCCTCGGCTGAAAGAGCGGCTGACCCAGCGCGGCGGCACATTGTCGGGCGGGGAGCAGCAGATGCTGGCGATCGGCCGAGCACTGATGTCGCGACCGCGTTTGCTGCTGCTGGACGAGCCTTCGCTTGGTCTGGCACCGCTGGTGGTGAAGCTGATCTTCGGCGCGATCCGGGAGTTGAATCGCACCAGCGGCCTGACGGTGCTGTTGGTGGAGCAAAACGCCTATCAGGCCTTACGGCTGGCGCATCGCGGCTACGTGCTGGTGAACGGCGCGATTACGATGGCGGGATCGGGAGCGGAATTGCTGGCGCGTCCCGAAATTCGCGCCGCCTATCTGGAAGGTTCGTCGCACTCGGCTTAGCCGGCGGGTGAACCCGGTCTGACCTGGATCAATGCTTTCCCTTCAACGCGCGCGCACGTTGCGCCGATGCGGGAGAAGAGGAAAGCCAAATGACAACGTCGCAAGGTCTTAAAGATATCCTGGTGCACATCGACCGAGGACCCCGTAACCGGGTTCGTCTGGCGGTCGCGGCCAACCTCGCGCGCAAGTTCGGCGCGCATCTGACGGGGCTGTGCGTGATGGATATTCCGCGCGCCGAGTATCTGTACGGCGCGCCCATGCCCTTCGCCACCTTCGGGCCGGAGCAATTGGTGGCGCGCCTGCGGGAAGACGCCGCCACCGCCGCGATGCCGTTGAAACAGCAGTTCCTGGATGTGCTGGCCAGCGAAGGGCTGGAGGGCGAATGGCGGCAGGTGGAGGGCGAAAGTCCCGAAATCGTGGCGCTGCATGCGCGCTATGCCGATCTGACCGTCGTCGCGCAGCCCAGCGACGATGAACCCAGACAGGAACGCAGTCGCGACGCGACCTTGGTGACGACGTTGATGTCGTCCGGCCGTCCGGTGCTGGCGGTGCCCTATGCCGGGGACTTTCCGGTGGTAGGCGATCGCGTTCTGATCGCCTGGAACACCAGCCGGGAGGCGACCCGGGCGGTGAACGACGCGCTGCCGCTGTTGCGCCTGGCAAGTCTGGTGACGGTGCTGGCGATCAATCCGCAATCCGGTATCGGTGGCCATGGCGATGTGCCCGCCGCCGACATCGCGCTGCATCTGGCGCGCCACGGCGTCAAGGCAGAGGCCGCGCACACGGTCAGCGAGGATATCTCCGCCGCCAATACGCTGCTGTCCTATGCGGCGGATATCGGTGCCGATCTGATCGTTTGCGGCGGCTACGGTCATTCGCGCGCGCGTGAACTGGTGTTTGGCGGCGTGACGCGGCAATTGCTGGGGGAAATGACCGTCCCCGTGCTGCTGTCGCATTAACCCTTTGTTCAGAGTCGGCCCGGTATCCTGTCCGCGACAGCGACGCAGATGGGGACCGGGTATGCAGAGGACGAAGGTGCGGGCAAGGCAGGCTCGTCAATCGCGGGGTGAGGCGGACATCGTGGTGACGTCCGACGGCGCGACCATCACCGCCGGCGGTGCCGTGCCGCAAGTCGATCTTGCGCGCTTGTTCGACCGGCCTCGCGGCGGGGCGGTGGCGGATGCCGCTGCCCAGCGTGACGGCATTGGGGATGACAGTATTGCCGGTGGGGCGGGCAAGCCGCGCGTCGCCCAGGCAAAGGCCGTTTCCCTGTCCGACGGTTCCAGGATCATCTTTGCCTCGGCGATGATCCTGGAGGAGTTGGAGCCTATCTGAGGCAGGCCTACCAGACGAAGCGGGGAATCGCGGCGACCGGGGCAAGACCTGCCGCGCGCGCCGTCGCCTCGACTTTCGCGGCATCGAAGCCGCCGGCACCGTCGCTGAGCGCGGCGCCGTGGATGCCGTCCAACACCCAGCACGACGCGATGCCGACGCCGGTTGCCCCGGTAATGTCGGTGTGCAGAGAGTCGCCGACGGCCAGAACGCGATCCGACGGCATGGCCAATTGTTGCAGCACGGGGCGATAGACGGCCGGGTCCGGCTTGCCGAGCATGCGGACCTCTCCGCCAAGTTCCTGGTAGCGCTGGGCGAGAGAGCCGGCGCACAGGACGCGCACGCCGCCGCGGATAACCACAAGGTCCGGATTGCCGCAGACCATCGGCAGATTGTTGCGGGCGCAATCCTGCAGAACCTGCTCGAACTCCGCCATGTCGCTGGGGTTGCGGTGGTCGTCGGGGCCGGTGTTCAGGACGAAATCGGCGTCGTCGGGCGACTCGACGCGGGTCAGCGGCAGACCCTCGATAACCGGGCGGTCGCGATCCGGCCCCAGATGGAACAATTTGGGGCCGAGCTTCGCCCACCAATCGTCGGGTGGGCTGATGAGTGAGCGGCGTACGGCCTCTCCGCTGGTCAGGATGTCGGTGTAGAGCGCGTCCTCGATCCCCATGCGGCGCATCATCGTCCGCACGGCGTCGTTGGGCCGGGGGACGTTGGACAGCAGCAAGGTGCGCTTACCGGCGGCGCGCAGGTGGCCGAGGGTTTCGACCGCATGGGGGAAAGCGTTCACCCCGTCGTGGATGACGCCCCACAGGTCGAGAATGAAGCCGTCGTAGCGCTCTGACAGCGCCGCGAAACCGGGAAGATGTTCCATGTTTAACCGCGTTCCGAAAAATGAAGTGCGTCGCCGCCGATGGCTTCGCCGATGTTGGACACGCCGGCGGCGCGCAGTTCCTGGGTGAGTTCCGTCTTTATGCGGCCGATCAAGGCGGGGCCGTAATAGGCGAAGCCCGTGTAGAGTTGCACCAGCGATGCGCCTGCGCGGATTTTGGCCCAAGCGTCCTTGCCGGAGGACACACCGCCGGCGCCGATCAGTACCAGACGACCGCGGGCGAGCAGGAAGGCGCGCGCCAGGACTCGATTCGACAGATCGAACAGCGGCGCGCCGGACAGCCCGCCCGTTTCCTTGGCGAACGGCGAGCGCAGGCCGGCGGGGCGAGACAGGGTGGTGTTGCCGACGATCAGGCCCTGCACGCCTTCGTCGGCGCATGTTTCGACCAGACCGGCCAGGCCTTCGTCCGACAGATCGGGGGCGATCTTGACCAGGATCGGGGGCTTGTTCGGCACCGGGGCGACGGCGCGCAGAATGGCGCGCAACTGCGCTTCCCCCTGCAAATCGCGCAGGCCGGGCGTGTTGGGGGAGGAGATATTGATGGTGACATAGTCCGCCAGCGGACCGACCGCGGCGATCAAGGCCGGGTAGTCACGCAGCGGATCGGCGCCTTCCTTGTTGATTCCGACATTGGCGCCGAGGGGAATGGCTCGGTCGGCCATCGCCAGCAGATTGCGGCGATAGACATCCAGTCCGCCGTTGTTGAAACCCATGCGATTGATCGCGGCGCGATCCTCGGTCAGGCGGAACATGCGGGGGCGCGGATTGCCGGCCTGCGGCAGCGGCGTGACGGTCCCGGTTTCGACGAAGCCGAAGCCGAGGTTCATCAGGCCGGCCACGGCGACGGCGTTCTTGTCGAAGCCGGCGGCGAGACCGATCGGGTTGCGAAAGGTCCGGCCGAGAACGGCGATCGACAGCGACGGATCGTCCGCGGAGCGATCCGCGCCGGCGAGACCGAGCCTTAGCCCGGTCAAGGCGAGATTATGCGCGCGCTCGGGATCGAGCAGGCGCATGAGCGGCAGAAGCGCGGACGCGATGGCGGGTGTCATACAGGTCGGTATGCCCGCAATCGCCCGCGATTGGAAAGAGACGAGACGCGCGGACAGGTCAGCTTCGTTGCGCCAGTAAGGGCTTGAGACCGCGCAAATCCAGAACAGCCGCGATTTGCGCGCCGATCTGACGGCAATTCGCCATCAGGGCGGCCAACTCATCCGGCGGGGGTAGTTGGTCGCTCTGATCCCACAGCACGAACACCGCGCCCAGCAGCTTTCCCTGGACGTCGGCGGCGGGGCAGACAAGAAAATTCGCGACGCCCATCGCGTCGAAGCGCGCGCGGACGGCGGCACTGCGCAATTCGCCGGAATGGTTGATCACGCACTGGCCCGCGAGAAGCGCGGGCAGGAAATCGGTCCATTCCGACATCGGCCGGTTGGCGACCAGGGCACCGGTGGATCGTCCGGCGGCGGCGACGGAATGGGTGACGTCGTAGCGCAGCAGGCCGATCCCGGTCAGACCGGTGACGCCGTTATGGATAATGTCCAACCGCGCGCGCGCAGCACTTTTCGCCCGCTGCAACGCCGATTCCAGCAACTGGTCGATCAGCCTGTTAGCTTCCACAAAATAATGCAGTTCGGCCTGTACAATGGCGTCTTCCATCTTCCGCTGACGCTCGTTACGGAGACGTTCGTTGTCGAGAAAGGCCATGTGCAGCCCCTCGGCGACGCTGCCCTCGCGCACGATGTGGCCGGTAACATAAAATCCCGACAGCATGCACGCGGTCAGGACGGGTTGAACGAGGACCTTGAAATTAATCAGGCGGATCTGGCTGATAATGAACGCGATTGTCCGAACCGCCGTTAAGAGTTCCGTCAAAAATTGCTGCCTTTCAAATCATTGGCATAGCTGGTCTTGCGATAAAGGGGGCGTTCCGATGGCGCGGCGGGGTCAGGCAAGGGGCGCCATGGTGACCGTTTCAACGTCGGACAACGCGACGCACAGAATACGGGCGCCGTCGGCGGCGGTAACCATGACCATGTCGCCGACCGTCAGCATGTCGGCGGCTTCCGCGAAATAATTGGGGGCCGAGACCGCATCGAGGCGGGCTTTCCCGGCTTTGTAGTGCCACAGCGTGAAACCGTTCGCGTAGGCCAGGACGGAGAGATTGCGGATGGCGAAGGCCATGTTCGGGTCCTTTCGGGACAAAAAAAGGGTCGTTGCCCGGAAGGCAACGACCCGATGAATGCGTGAAGGACGTGGTACGCCCGTCGATAGGTGAACCTTACTGTATCGGCGAAAAGTTTGTCAACGACTTTTTTCCTAGTGAATTTCTGAATTCAGGCAACGATGCCTTTGACGCGCAAGGGCCACTCCAACCGATCGATGGCTTCCCGCCACAACTTCCAGTCGCAGCGTTCAAGCGGAAAGGCCGGGTTTGGGGCCATCTGACGTTCGCCCCAGATGCGCAAAATCCGCGCATGGAGCAGATCGATGCGGCGGTTGCGGTAAAGCCCGTCGAGACATTTGACGACGTCGTCCGGTTCGCAGGGGCGCCCGACGGTTCGGCCGCGATTGCCGCGAACACCTTGGTGACGGGCCTGTAAGGCGGCCATTGTCCAGAACCAGGCTTCCTCGGCGCTGCGAAACGGTTGGGTGTTCGGTATGGCGCCCGAATACGCAGGGGCTTTGAATGCGGTTTTGGCGGCAATAAAAGGCATGACAAACTCCACCTTCGTGGATGGTTAAAGACGGTGCGGGGAAACTAAACCATAGGTTGCATACTGTGGCAAGATAGTTGTTATTTTTCCTATTTCAATTGGAGCGAAATCCTAGGACACTCCCGCGACGACGAATCGCGGGGCGGACGCCGAGCGGGCGGGCGGCAAAGGGATACGGGAATGAAGCACGAGGATATTTGGCGCGCGCTCGATACGCTCGCTGCCGAAAACGGCTTGTCGGCGTCCGGCCTGGCCAAGCGGTCGGGGCTGGACCCGACAACGTTCAACCCGTCGAAGCGACATATGCCGGACGGGCGGGCGCGCTGGCCGAGCACGGAAAGCCTGGCAAAGGTGTTGGATGCGACGAATGCGAGCCTGGAAGCGTTTACCGCGCTGGTAACGGGCGCGCGGGCGCTCAGCAGCGGTTCGGTCAGTCGCAATGCGCCGCGCCGGGTGCCGCTGATCGGTCTGGCGCAGGCGGGCGGGGATGGATTTTTCGACGATGGCGGCTATCCCGTCGGCGGCGGTTGGGACGAGGTGAGCTTGCCGGAGATCGGCGATGCCAACGCCTATGCGCTGGAAATCAGCGGCGATTCGATGGAACCGGTATTCCGTGACGGCGATCTGGTGATCGTATCCCCCGCCGCGCCCATCCGTCGCGGCGATCGTGTCGTGGTGCGCACCTTGGCGGGAGAGGTCATGGCGAAGCAACTCGCGCGTCGCTCCGCCCGTCGGGTCGAAGTGAAAAGCCTGAACCCGGAGCATCCGGATTACAATTTCGACCTGACGGAAATCGCCTGGATCCATCGGATCGTCTGGGCAAGCCAGTAGTCAAACCGTAATTTTGCTTTGACGAACCCCATGGTCCCGGCGTCATGATGATGTCGGTATCGGTGGGAGACGGCACCATGCGGCGGGTCGGTCTGGTTATCCTTGTGCTGCTGACGGCGCTGGCGTTGCCGAACCGGATGGCGCGCGCCGCGCAGGACGTCGATTTGGCGCTGGTCCTGCTGACCGACGTGTCCCGCAGTGTCGACGACGCCGAATACAAGCTGGAAAAGCAAGGCTATGCGACCGCGCTGGTCAACCCGCGCGTCATCGCCGCGATCAAGGGCGGCGCGCTGGGGCGGATCGCCGTCGCCTATGTCGAATTCGCCGGGCATCCCGACGTGCGCACCGTACTGGATTGGACGGTGATCGAGGACGAGGCCGGCGCGCGCGCCTTCGTTGATCGGTTGCTGGCCGAACCGCGATCCTATTGGGGGCGCACCGCGATCAGTACCGGCATCGATCATTCCGTGCGGTTGCTCGCCGAAAGCGGATTGGTCGCCACCCGCCGCGTCATCGATGTATGCGGCGACGGCACCAACAACTCCGGCCGCGACATCGGATCGGCGCGCGATGACGCCGTGGAAGCCGGGATCACCATCAACGGGCTGGCGATCATCAACGAAAACCCGGTGTCGTGGACTTTCGCCCACGTGCAGCCGCCGGGCGGGTTGGTGAAATATTATCGGGAAAACGTCACCGGCGGGCCGGGTAGTTTCGTGCTCGAAATCCGCGACTTCGCGACGTTTGGAGAGGCGATGACGCGGAAACTGATCCTCGAAATCGCCGCCGGCGAGGCAAAGACCCGGCTGGCGGCGATCCGATAGCGATCGTTAGCTGTTGTAGTTAAGCTTCAGGCCCGGCTCCGCCCACTGCATCACGCCCAGGCGACCGCTGTCGGACAGGGTGATGTAGGCGGTACGCATGTCCGGTCCGCCGAAGCAGATGTTGGTCGGGTACGTGTCGGGCATCTTAACGGCGCGGACGATATCCCCGGCCGGCGAGATTTCGGTGATGTAGCCGGTATTGAGCGTGGCAACGGCGATATTGCCGCTCGCCATGACGGCCAGGCTGTCGAAGCGCGCATTGCCCTGAAGCCCCGCGATCACCCGACCGCTATGCGCCGCATGGCCGGACGGCTTTTTGATTTTGCCGGGTCCTTCGATGTCGAAGGCCCAAAGGCGCGCACCCTCGGTATCCGCGACATAGATGGTCTTGCCGTCCGGGGACAGGCCGCAGCCGTTCGGGCTCAGGATCGGGAAAGCAAGCTCGACGACGCTCGATCCATCGGGCAGCGCGTAGTACAGCCCGCCGTGGTCGCGGTGACGCGCATAACGCTTGCCCAGATCGGTGAAGTAGAAGCCGCCCTGGGTGTCGAACACCAGATCGTTCGGCGCGGACAGCTTGTGGCCGTTGCATTCGTTATAGAGCGTCTTGCACTCGCCGGTCTTCGGGTCGATCCGTTGGACGGAGCCGAACTTGTAGTCCGGGTGTGGCCCCTGGCCCATGGAGGAGCCTTCGACGTAGCGGCTGCCGCCATTGTTGCAGAGGTAATAGGCGCCGTCCGGGCCGACCGCCAGGCCATTCGGTCCGCCGCCGGTGGCGGAGAACAGGCTGACTGTGCCGTCCGCCGCAACGCGGGTGCAGCGGTTGTTGCGGATTTCCGTCAGGACGACGGAGCCGTCGGCGCAGACAACGGGGCCTTCGGGAAATCCGAGACCCGTCGCCAGAATTTTAACGTCGCTCATTGCAGTGTTTCCCCCAATCGATCGATTGGGGGAGTCTCACTGCTTAGGCCCTGGCGTCAAGGTTTCAGGATGCGTTCTTGCCGCCGTAGCGCCGCACGCGCAGGTCGGCCTGTTCCTTGTGGCCGGCAAAATTCTCGATCGCGCACAGGCGGGAGCAGTATTCGCCGATCATCGCCGTCGCTTCGGGGCTGACCTGTTGATAGGTGACGGTCTTCAGGAATTTGCCCACCCACAGCCCGCCGGTGTAGCGCGCGGCGCGTTTGGTCGGCAGGGTGTGGTTCGTGCCGATGACCTTATCGCCATAGGCGACGTTGGTTTCCTTGCCCAGGAACAGCGCGCCGTAGTTGGTCATGCGTTCCAGGAACCAGCGGGGGTCGCGGGTCAGGATTTGCACGTGCTCTGACGCGATGCGATCGGCTTCGGACAGCAATTCTTCGTCCGTGTCGCAGAGGATGATTTGCCCATGGTCGCGCCACGCCGCGCCGGCGATCTCGCCGGTCGCCAAAAGGGCGAGTTGGCGGTCGATTTCCGCCTGGATGCCCTCGGCGATCTTGGCGGATGTGGTGAGCAGGATCGCGGGGGAGGTCGGGCCGTGTTCAGCCTGCCCCAACAAATCGGTCGCGCACATCTCGGCGTCGGCGGTGTCGTCGGCGACGATCAGGGTTTCGGTGGGGCCGGCGAGCAGATCGATGCCGACCCGGCCGAACAGCTGGCGCTTGGCCTCGGCGACAAAGGCATTGCCGGGGCCGACAAGCATATCGACCGGCGCGATGGTCGCGGTGCCGATGCCCATGGCGGCGACGGCCTGGATGCCGCCCAGCAGATAGATTTCGTCGGCGCCGGCCATGTGCATCGCGGCGACGGTGGCAGCCGGGGCGACGCCGTTCAGCGGCGGCGTGCAGGCGGCGACCCGCTTCACGCCCGCGACCTTGGCCGTCAGCACCGACATATGGGCGGAGGCAACCATGGGATAGCGCCCGCCGGGAACGTAGCAGCCGACGCTGGCGACCGGGATGTTCTTGTGTCCCAGGCGGATGCCGGGCAGCGTCTCGATCTCGATATCGACCAGCGCGGCCTTCTGCGCTTCCGCGAAGCGGCGGATTTGCGCCTGGGCGAAGCGGATATCCTCGATCACCTGAACGGGCAGGCTGTCGATCAGGGATTGAATCTCCGCCGGCGACAGTCGGAACGACTCGGGCTCCCACTTGTCGAACCGCGCCGACAATTCGCGCACCGCCGCGTCACCGCGCGCGATGACGTCGTCGAGTATGGATTCCACGGTCTGGCGGACCTTTTTGTCCGCCTCGATCTTCTCGGCCTCGGTCGTGCCTTGCTTCAGATACCGGATCATTGTCGTCTTACTCCGCCGTCCAACCACCATCGACCACCAGGGCCGTTCCCGTGACCAGCGCCGCCGCGTCCGATGCCAGGAACACGATCGCGCCCATCAAATCTTCCACCGTGCCCAGACGGCCCAGCTTGATACGGCGGATGACGTCGTCGTGGAAGGCTGTGTCGTTCCAGAACGGGCGGGTCAGCGGCGTATCGATGAAGGTCGGGCCGATGGAGTTGACGCGGATGTTGTAGGGGGCGAGGTCGATGGCCATGGCCTTTGTCAGGCCCTCGATCCCATGCTTGGTCATGCAATAGACGGTGCGGCGCGCGCCGCCGACATGACCCATCTGCGACGACATGTGGATGATCGACCCCGGCGTGCCGGTCGCGGCCATTTTGCGCGCGACCGCCTGGGCGGCGAAGAACGCGGCGCGCTGGTTCAGCGTGCTGATGGCGTCGTAATCGTCCTCGGTCACCTCCAGGAACGGCCGCGGGCGGTTGGTGCCGGCGTTATTGACCAGGATATGGAAAGCGGGCTGTTCGGCGATGGCGGCGTTGGTCGCCGCGGTATCGGTGACATCCATGCGCATCGCCTCCGCGCTGCCGCCTTCCGCGCGAATCTGCTCCGCCGCGGCTTCGACCTCCGCCAACGTGCGGGCCGCCAGCACGACATGCGCGCCGGATTGGGCAAGACCGGCGGCGGCGGCAAGCCCGATGCCGCGTCCGGCACCGGTGACCAGGGCGCGCTTACCGTCAAGGCGAAGGGAGGGAAGGCGAGGCAGCGGGGAAAGCGAAACCATGGCGATGTCCTGACCAGAATGGATGAAAACGCATCGGCTCGGCGTCATACCGAGGCCTGGATTAAGTCGCTGATATCGCCTTCAAGAACGCTTGCCAAACCGCGTCTTTATCGGTACGCGAGTGATTATAGGCCTGTTAGCACGGTTCGGGTGAACAGGGGCTGTCCAGCCTGTTGGTGCCACGGGGGTCTGTTTGCAACTATCCAACCCACGTCAATATCCTGTCGCAGGCGACCACGCAGACGGTCTGACGGGGGCGGCCGATACGCGCAACCGCACCAGCATCATCGCGGTATTCGACGAGCGCTATACCCATAACGGGAACCTGGTCTTCGCCGCGACCCGGCATCTGATGAAGCAGTTCTCGGACTCGATGACATTCCAGGTGTTCTGCCGAGGCAAGTATCGCGGGCCGCGCTTTGGCCAATCGTCGAAGGTACGGGTGGTCGGCACCGCCGTCACGCCGCGTCCCTATGGTCGCCGCCTGCGCGACATGATCAACCGCCGGTTGGCTCGCTTGCACCTGATCGACAGCGCGGATCGCTGGGCTTCCAACGTCGATCTCGCGGATGAGGCGTTGTTGGAGGCACTGTTTCGCGCCGACGATACGCATGCCGTGGTGGTCTATACCAGCGATCCCGCCTATGGCGTGCGCGTGACGCGGCTGGTGCATACGTATTCCACGAGCCGTATTCCGCATATCGTGATCGTCACCCCCGCGTTTCGCATCGCCGATCCCGTGGTGCAGGAATTGCGCCGCCTGGGCGCGCGTATCCTGATGGATTGCGACAGCGCCACGGGTTCGCTGAACCCACAGGACCCCGGCGCCCCGCCGGTGCTGAATACCGCCATCCACCCGGCCGCGCGCGACCTGTCGGCGATGCTGGCGTGCTTCGATTTTCCGCGGCCGCTGTCGTTTATCGACCCGGAGCTTTATCCCTATCAGACCGCCGGCACTGACGCCGCCGTTGCCTGGACAGACTGGATCGGCACGCATCTGGCGTATCGCCCGCGGGTGCGCGACATCATCCTGTTCATTCGCCCGGACTGGATGAACTGCGGCAGCGGTACGACGTTCGAAAGCCTGGCGCGGTGGTTCCGCGAAAGCGACGCGTTGCTGATCGATATCGGCATCTGGCCCTATGCGGTGCCCTTCGACCTCGAAGAAGCCGAAGAAAAGGTGTTGGAGGAGCAGGAGCATATCGGTTCGGCGCTGTATTTCTCCACCCGGCGCAGCAACAGCGTGCCCTATCTGTTGCGCCAGTTGGGTCTGTTCTTCCGCTACCTGCCGACCAGCATCACGCGCCAGCTTCTGCTGTTCAACGCCGCGGCCGCCAAGCCCGCGCTGCTGCGCAAGGCGGTGGCGCAGGCGAAGATCACGCATATCTACCTGAACCACTATTTTACCTACGGCTTCGCCCGGGAATTGATCGCCGACCGGAAGTTCTTCCTCGACACGCATGACGTGCAATCGATCAATTTCGTCCATAACGGTTCTCGCAACCTGTTCACCCGCCATGGCGACACGTTTGAGCGTTTGCTGAACGACGAAATGGAGATCGCGGCGAAAGCCGAACGGCTGTCGTTCGTGAGCACCGGAGAGCTGGAAATGGCGGCGGCGTTCGTGCCGCGCGAAAAGCTGATCTATCTGATCGCGCTGCCGTCGATCGTGCCCTGCCTGCCGCGCGTATCGGCCCAACCGGTGCGCCTGCTGATCGTAGCGAGTAACAATGCCGGCAACATCCGCAACCTGTCGTGGTTCATGTTCCAGGTTTGGCCGCTGATCCAGGCGCAGTGCAAGCGCGACGGCACGCCATCGCCGGAGGTTGTGGTGTGCGGCGGCATCGCCTCGGCCTTTGCGGACGACGTGGCGCCGAACGTCACGTTCCTGGGCGTGGTGGATGCGTTGTGGCCGTATTACAACGATTGCGACGTCGTGCTGTTGCCCGTGGTGACCGGCGGCGGCATCGCGATCAAGACGATCGAGGCTTTGTTGCACGAGCGGCCGGTGATCGCGACTCGGCATGCGCTGCGGGGGCTACCGTCAGATCTGGTCGATCTGGTCGGGTTTGCGGACGATCCGCATATGTATGCTCGATCGGTCATGCGCGCGATTGCGTCGGAGGCCTCACTGGAACGGCAGACTCAGCGTTCCCGCCAGGCCGCGCAGGTGCTGCGCGATCAGCAATTCTATCGCCGGCTGGCCGAGGCGATGGACGCGGTACGGTTGAAGGCGACGCCCTGAACGATCAGGGCTTGCCGGCCGGAAACACGGTCAGGTCAAGCCGAGCCTCGGAAACGATATCGAGAGGGGAGGCGTCGGTGAGGTAGATGTCGCGCTTCGGCGACACGCGCCGGCGGTTGAAGCGCTGTTCCCACCAGCCGTCGCCGGTCGGGTCGAAGAGCGGGGCCGAGGTGCGACGGAAGATCACGGTGGTCGAGGCGAAGCCTTCCAGCGTCCACATCGCATCCTCCGCCAGGATATCGGCCATGCGCGCGATGGTCGGGATGTTGCAGTCGTCGAGGATCAGCAGGCCGCCGGTTTCGATGTGGGGGTAGAGGAAGTAGTATTCCAGTTCGGGGAACGGCCAGCCGTGCGGGCCGTCGAGCAGCACCAGATCGTAGCGACGCATATGCGCGTGTTTCGGCAGCATGATTTGGGTCGGGCCGAACACGGTTTCGATTCGGTTCAGTTGCGTCAGGGGGCACGATTCGTAGAAATCGACCGACGAGTCGTCGAGGTTGCGGTCGTCGAGTGCGAAGACGGTGTGCGACTCCGACAGGTTCGACAGCAGCACGGTGCTTTTGCCGCAGCCGGTCTCGGCGGAGGCCGCCATTCCCTTGGGCAGGATCCGCTCGATCATCCTGAGCACTTCGGTGGAGAACGTGCCGGCATTATGGTTGCGGGCGGTGGTCTCCCACGTGTCGTAGGCATCCATGATGGGGGTGGAGGAGCGAACCGCGCCGGTCATGACGTGAGCAACCCTTTATCGCGGTATTGTTGCAGCCGAGAGTCGTGCAGAAAGAAGCCGCTTGTGCGGGTAGAGGCGCGCGTCATCAGGTTGAGCGTGTCCCCGTTGAAGTCGGCGTAGCGGTAGCCGAGGGCGGTCATCTGTCGCACGACGTCGGGATCGCGGTTGGCGCCTTCGAGCATGACCAGCGGTTTGTGGCGATGCAGCGTATTGACCGCCCCGGCGACGACATCGGCTTCAAACCCTTCGACATCCATCTTGATCGCCGAGATCGCGTCGGTCGGCACGTCGAAGCTTCGGCCGGCCAGAACGGTGTCGAGTTGAGCGACCTCCCAGGTCATTTCGGTGAATTGCAGGCGCGGGAGTGCCACGTTCGGCAGGTAGTTCACCATGTAGAGCAGGACGTTTTCCGGAATGGCCCAGTCCATCTCGCTCTCGATCGCCGCGGACATCAGGCCGCTGACGCCAGTGCCCTCGATGACCGGAAGGACGAAGTTCAGTTCGCCTGGGCTGCTGCCGAGGGCGATGTTGACGAAGTCGAAGATGCCGGGGCGCATCTGTTTGATTTGTTCGAGGCAGACGACGTGCCACGGGTTCGGTTCGAAGGACAGGATTTTGGATGTCGCGCCGGCCGCCCAGATGGTGGCGGCGGAGTAGCCGTAATTAGCGCCGATATCGAGTACGGTGTCGGTATCGTCGTTAAAGAAGCGGAAGATCGCGAATTCCGGTTCGGTGAGTGTGGTGCGTTCGAGGACGCCGGTCATCCATACGGGATCGCTGTCGGGACGCAGGGTGCTGAAGCCGATGGAGATATCGGACGTGCGTTCCTTTTTGATGAAGTAGCGCGCGATGACGTTGCCGATGAGTTGCCGGCATGCGGCTTCCTTACGGAATTTATCGACCTCCGCCGTTAGTTCGGCGATGCGTTTGGCCTCGGGCGACTCGTCCTGGGCAGGTTTGGTGCCGCTGAGTCGAGTCAGCAGCGATTGAATGAAGCTCATTGGAAAAATGTGTACGCCGAACGCATAAAGATGAACCTGACATCTGGTCTGATGGGATCATGATACATACGAAAAAGCCCACCGCAAGCGGTGGGCTTTTAGTCGTCGCCTTGGTTTCAGGCGCGTTAGCCGTAGGTGATCTTGCCGTTCAGCTGGCTGGCGCTGGTCAGGTTGGAGAAGGTGATGGTGGAGTTGTCCGACAGGGTCAATGTCACGCCGCCGACGCCGGTGGAGGCGTTCGCGATCAGTGCTGCCGCGGACTTTGTCGAGTCGTAGCCGAAGATGCCGACCGTATCCTTGGTGGTGTCGAAGTCGGTGACGACGTCCTTACCGGCGTTGGAGTACTGCTTCAGGAAGTAGAAGATATCGGTGCCGGCGCCGCTGGTCAGGGTGACATTGCCCTGGCCGGCGATGATGGTGTCGTTGCCGGCACCGGTTGTCATCACATAGGAGTTGCTGCCGCCGGCGGTGAGATTGCCGAACACCAGCTGGTTGCCGGTGGCGGAACCGCCCGCAAGCGTGGAGCCGCCGACCGAGCTGGCACCCAGGTTCGCGGAGTAGAGCAGGTTGCCCGCGCCGCTGTAGGTGACGCTGTTGTCGGCACCGCCGAACAGGGTCGCGCCGCCTGTGCCGCCCGCAACCGAGTCGGACTTGGAGCCGGTGGTGAACTGCACGCCGCCCGAGCCGCCCTGGACGGTAGCGCCGCCGGTGCCGCCGATAACGGTCGCGACGTTGCTGCTGCCGACGAAGAACAGGCCGCCGGAGCCGCCGAGGCCGACGAGGCCCTTGCTGGACGTGCCCGCGGTAATCGTGGTCGCGCTGCTGAGGCCGACGACGGTGTCGTTGGTGCCGTTATCGAACACGCTGAACGAACCGGCATTCGACGTCGTGCCGCCGAAGACGATCGCGCTGGTGCCGGTCAGCGTCATGGCCGCGCTGCTGTTACCGGCGGAGACCGTTGTATTGGAACCGCTGTCGACCAGCTTCATCGCGCCGGCACCGGTGGTAAAGCCGCCGAACACGATGGCGTTGCTGCCGTTCGTGGTGGTGTCGGTCTTACTGTTACCGGCGGAGACGGTTGCCTGCGAACCACTGACCGAAAGGTTCAGCGCGGCGGCGGTCGAGGAGAACTGGCCGAAGACCAGCGCCTGAGAGCCGGAGGCGTTAACCGTGGTGCCCGTGGAGGTAGCGACGATGGTGTCCTTGCCGCCGGACGACAGTACGACGCTCTGGGTGCCGGAGGCGAACATCAGGTTCGAGCCTGTGCCGCCCGCCATGGTGCCGCTGCCGATACCGTTAATGGTGTCGTTGCCGGAGCCGGAAGACAATTCATACGTGCCGTTCGACACGATGACGTTGTTGCCGCCCGTCGCGCCGACCGTCGCATTGCCCGTCAGGAAGAACGTGCCGCCGACCGTATTCGAGATGATGCTGGCGTTGGAACCGCTGATCGTTGACTTGCTGCTGGTGTCGACGACGATCGTATTATAGCCCGTCGGGACGGTGACCGATCCGGTGCCGGTGCCGCTCAGGATCAGCTGGGTCGTCGTGCCCACGCCCGAAACCGGCGCGGGAACAGTCGTGTTGCCGCTGACGTTCTGACTTGAAACCTGGAGCAATCCGCCGGTGATGGTGGACAGCGCGTAGCTGATCTGCTGCGCCAGATCCAAAACGTCACCCGTGCCGGAAGGAATGGTGACCTTGGTCGAACCTGTCCCGGGTACTGTAACATCAGCCATATCAATCTCCGACCAAGCTAACCAATCATCGCCAAACGTCAAACCCAGCGCTTCTGAATTCTAGACGCGTGCCATTTTTATGCAACCGATTTCTCGGTGAGGCGCGCATCCCAAAACCAGCTATCCCAGGCCTTTTCGATGAACCCATCATATACACGAGACGCGTCAACGCAAAGTCAAATTAACCAATTGGAATTGTCAATTTTATGACCGCTGAACAAAGAAGTTCGGAGATAAATAGCGGATAATATTGGTGGTTAATTGTGTAATATCCAGAAAATATCGCAAAAAATACGAAAAACTAGAACAATAAATTTGTAATATATGGAAATATGAGATAAATTACTGTATAATTGGAGGAATTATTAATTATATTTTCTGTATGTTTATGTATATCTGTGATTTCAGGGGTCGTAGAAGAGATATTTTGATTTATATCGGCCAATATTATATGTTTATACATAAAATATGGTAGATATTAACTGATGTTAACTGAGTATACGGCGATATTCTATTCCGCCTTGGCTTCCATGGGCGCTCTTTGTGCATCGTATGTCTGCGAATGAACGCTATGCTGCGCCGCAATATTTATCCAAGACCCAACCTCAGGCAGCAAATCCATGATGAGCCCGACCCGGCGCACGCCCGGGAATGCAAAAATTATTGGCGATTCCCAATTTGCGGGACTGGCTGATACAAATTTCAACGCGCTGTCATGAAGTGAACACGGTCGCCAGAGCGCAAAATCGCCGAACAAATCACCAACCGTACGCCGGAAATTCCGCTGATCCCGGTTAATGGTTTGAATAATATGCCGAATCCCATCGGGGCCGAATCCCCGATGGGATCTTCCCCGTCCTTAGACTCCGCGAAACACCGGACGCCGCTTCTCCATGAACGCTCGGCGACCCTCGATAAAATCCTGACTCTCGAAACACGCCGCCACCAAACGATCGCACAACGCCCAATCGGCCTCGTGGCCGCGCGAAATCTCCGCAACCGTTCGCTTCAACGTGTTCATCGTCATCGGCGCATTGTCGGCGATCGTCGCGCAATAATCCCGCGTGTACCGCTCCAGATCGGCCTTCGCCACGACGCGGTTGATCAAACCCATCGTCCGCGCTTCCTCCGAGTCGAAATGCCGAGCAGTGAAGAAGATTTCCTTGGTGAAGGAGGGACCGACGAGGTCCATCAGCTTTTTGACGCCAGGCGCGCCATAACCCAGACCCAGGCGAGACGCCGGAACGCCGAAGCGCGCATCGTCCGTGGCGATTCGCAGATCACAAGCCAAGGCGATGGCCAGACCGCCGCCGATGCAATACCCGTTGATCATCGCGATCGTCGGCTTGCCGCACGCCATCAACGCGTCGGTCGCCGCTTCGCTGACCCGATCGTAGGTCTCATTGGCTTCGGCGGAATTCCGGGCCTGCTCGAACTGCGAAATATCGGCGCCGGACACGAACGCCTTGTCGCCCGCGCCCTTCAGCACGATCACGCGCACATTCGGATCGGATTCAAAGTGGTGCAGGATTTCCGGCATCGCCGCCCACATGTCCAATGACACGGCGTTCCGACGTTCCGGCTTGTTGAAGGTCATCCAGCCGATGGCGCCGTCGATTTCGGCGACCATCTGTTTGGTGGAAAGCGGGATGGACACGGCAACGCTCATGGATTGGACCCTTCGGGGCTGGGAACGCGGGCCGAACGCCTGGGGTCGATTTCGACCCAGACGGTTTCGGCGTTCTGGAAGATTTCGGTCGGGGCGGTGCTGACGCGAATCCGCAGGTCCCCATTTGCCGGACAGACGACGTATTCCCAGTACTCGCCCAGATAGGCCCGTTCGGCGATCTTGCCCTCGACCCACCACTTACTGCCGCGATCGGCCGGCGCTTCACGCTGTATGCTGATGGTCTGCGGGCGGACCGAGAAGCTCGGGCGCGCCGGCAGACTCGCCGAATCCGGAGCCAACCCGGCGGGAACGGTAAAGCCGGGGAAAACGATCGTGTTGCCGTCCAGCCGCCCATCCAGAAAATTCGTGCGACCGATGAAGCCGGCGACGAAGCGGGTCTTGGGTACATTATATAGGGACACGGGATCGTCGACCTGCTCGATCCGCCCTTGGTTCATCACCACGATGCGGTCAGAGGTCACCATCGCCTCCGACTGATCATGCGTCACGTACACGGTGGTGATGTGGAAGGCATCGTGCAGGCGGCGGATTTCGCTGCGCATTTCCTCGCGCAGGTTGGCGTCGAGGTTCGACAGCGGTTCGTCGAGCAACAGCACTTCGGGTTCGATCACGATGGCTCGCGCCAGGGCAACGCGCTGCTGCTGACCGCCGGACAATTCCGCGGGATAGCGATCCTTCAGGTGCCGAAGCTGGACGGTGTCCAGGATGCGGTTCACCCGGGTTTCGATTTCCGCCGATCCCAGTTTGCGCAGCTTCAGTCCGAACGCGACGTTTTGCCCGACGGTCATGTTCGGCCAGATGGCATAGCTCTGGAAGATCATCGACATGCCGCGCTTTTCCGGCGCCACGGTCATGGCCGCGGAGGACATGACCGCGCCGTTCATCTCGATCGTGCCGCTGGTCGGCTTGATGAAGCCGGCGATCATGCGCAGCGTGGTCGTCTTGCCGCAGCCGGAGGGGCCGAGCAGGGAGACGAACTCACCTTGTTGGAGGGTGAGATCGACGTTGTCGACGGCGGGCGTGCTGCCGAATTTCTTGCCCAGGCCGATCAGGGAGAGTTTGCTCATTGGCGTTCTCGTCTCATCATAAAGTCGCGTCCCAACAATGCCGACGCGAGGCCGACGATGACCAGTGTGGCCGCGAGCAGAAGAAAGCCCAGCGCGGCGAGGTGTTCGAAATTCCCTTCCTCGCTCATATCCATCAGCATGACGGACATGGTGCGGGTCTTGGGGCCGTACAGGAACATGGCGCTGGACAATTCCCGGGTGGCGGGAATGAACACCAGCAACCAGGCGCCGATCAGGCTGCGTTTCATCAGCGGCGCCATAACGCGACGTATCGCGACCAGACGTCCGCCGCCCAGGATGCGGACGGCTTCTTCCATCTCCGGGTTGATACTGCGGATGGCGGCGTCGGCGTTGACGAAGCCTATGGGCAGGAAGCGCGTGGCGAAGGCCAGGATCAGGATCGTCGCGGTGCCGTAAAGCGCGAAGGGCGGCGGCGCATAGGCGGCGTAGAACGCGATCGCCAGAACGATGCCCGGCACGACGAAGGGCGCCATGGTGATGAAGCTCAGGACGCTCGCGAAGGGCAGCAACTTGCGGCTGACAATGTAAGCGATGGCAAGGCCCAGCACGATCGCGATGCAGGCGGCGGCGGCGGCATACATAAAGCTGTTGAGGACCGACTGCGCCGCGGTTTCATGCTGGAACAGCAGGTATTCGAAATTCTTCAGCGTCAGATTGTCGCTGTCGAAGCCTCGGCCCCAGGCCTTGGCCAGCGCGGCTTGCGCCAGGACGATGTAGGGCAGCAGCACGGCCAGCGACAACACGAAGAACGTGTAGGCGAACATGACCCAGCGCCATTTGCCGAGTTCGATGATGCGACGCTCACCGCCCTTGCCGGTCAGCGCGACGAAGCCGCGACGACGGACCAGCCAGCGTTGCAGGCCGAACAGCACGACGGTGATCAGCAGCAGGGGAACCGCATAGGCCGCGGCGACCTCCGATCGGATCGGCTGGCTGAAGAATTGCAAAAGCTGGGTGGTGACGACGTTAAACCGCGCGGGGATGGCGATCAGCGCCGGCGTGCCGAACAGCGCGATGGCTTCCAGGAACGTGACGATCGCCCCGCCCATGATCGCGGGCAGCACCAGCGGCAGGGTGATCATCAGCGTCGTGCGCATGGTGCCCGCGCCAAGCACGTTGGCGGCATCTTCCATTTCGGACGACACGACCTCCAACGCCGCGGAGGTGAAGATGAAAATATATGGGAATGAGTAGACGGCGATGACGAAGGCCAGACCCTCGAACGTATAGACGTCGAAGATGCCCTGCTGCGCGCCGGTCAGGCCCATCCAGATGCGGTTCAGCCAGCCGGAGTTCGGCCCCGCCAGCAGGATCCAGCCGATGGCGCCCAGATACGGGGGGGTGATGAAGGCGCCGAGCACGAGAGTACGCACCACGCCCTTGCCCGGCATGTCGGTGCGCGAGATGGCCCAGGCCATGGGAACGGCGAACACCAGGCACAGCGCCGTCACATAGGCGCCGAGCTTCAGGGAGTTCAGCATGGCGGTGATGTAGCGCGGGCGGGAATAGGCGGTGACGTAGTTCATCCAGGTGAACACGCCGGTATCGACCTCTTCCAGGCTGGATTGGACCAGTCGGAACAGCGGATTGACCACCAGGAAAATCAGGATCGCCGCCAGGATGATCCATAAGAACACCAATGGGTCGAACGACCGCGACCGCAGGCTGCCGGTGGTTTGCACGGTATGGCTCACGGTTTCACCGCTCCCGTTGGACGTCCCGCGACGTCGTTCTGTAATCTTGATCCACTCATGCGCTTTCCCCCAGACGACGTTAAGCAGAGCGCAGGGCCGCTGAACAGGCCTGTCAGCTACCGAATGTGTCGCGCCACTGCTCGACGATCTCCGGCACGCCCTTGCGGATTTCCTCGATGGTCAGCGGGATCACGTTCTGAGTGCCGATCAGCGGCACGCCGGGCTTGGTCGGCACGCCGTCGCGGATCGGCTCGGTGCCGTCCACGGCCAGCAGGCGGGAGTATTGATCGCTCAGCAGCCAGTTCATGAACAGCCGCGCCGCGCTGGGATGCGGGGCGTTGATGGGGATGGCGGAGGGGGTGACGCACAGCACCAGCCCGTCGGACGGGTGGACGACCTGAACCGGGTTGCCCTTGTCGATCGCGGGGTAGGCGGTGTTGGCCGAAGCCGGGCCGACCAGACATTCCCCGGCATTGATCAGGGTGACGGGATCGATGGCGGAGCGACCGATGCGGGGGTTGTTCTTCGCCAGTTGCTCGAAGAACCGCCAGCCGTAGACCTTTTTAAGAGACAGCGCCCAAACGCCGGTGCAGCCGCTGAAGCCCGGGTGGCCCAGGGCGACGCGGCCCTTCCACTTCGGGTCCAGCAGGTCCGTCCAGGCTTTCGGCGCGTCGGCCGCCTTTACCCGATCGGTATTGTAGAACAGGAAATATCGGCTGGCGTTGGTGACATAGGAAAACCCTTCGTCCGACAGCGCCTTGAACGCGGGCGCGAGGCCGGCGGCGTTGTCGGGCTTGTACACCGTCAGTTCCTTGCGGTCCTTCAGGGCGGGCATGTGGGAAATGTCGGTGGTGCTGAACACGTCGCATTGCGGCGTCTTGTTCTTGATCTCCAGCAACAGGCGTTGATAGGCGACCTGTCCGGTGGTGCGGATGACCGACACCTTGATCCCGCCATGGGCTTCGGAAAACGCCTTGCCCATGCGTTCGGCCTTTTCGCCGTCGATCTGCGCCACATACCAGGTCAGCATGCCTTCCTTGCGGGCGGCTTCTTCCAGGGCACTGTCGGCGGCCAGCGCGCCGCGCGGGATCAGGATCGACGCCACGCCGGCCATCGCGGCCGCGCGGCGGGTCAAGGTCTGGGTCATGTTCGGCTTAATTCCCAAATGTCTCGCGAACTAATTCCCGAATGTCTCGCGCCATTGCTCGATCACTTCCGGCACGCCCTTGCGGATTTCCGCGACGGTCAGCGGGATGACCTTTTGCGTGGCGAGCGCGGGCACGCCGGCGTTGGGTTCCACGCCGCCGCGGATGGGTTCGCTGCCGTCGGCGGCGATCAGGCGGGAGTAGCCCTCGCTCAGCAGCCATTCCATGAACAGACGCGCGGCGTTGGGGTGGGGCGCGTTGGCGGGAATGGCGGACGGCGTGACGCAAAGCGACAGCCCGTCGCGCGGGTGGTTGATGCCGATCGGGTTGCCCTTGGCCGCGGCGGGATAGGCATTGTTCGCCGAGGCAAGGCCGACCAGGCATTCGCCCGCGTTGATCAACGTCACGGGATCGACGGCGGAGCGACCGATGCGCGGATTGTTCTTGGCCAGCTTTTCAAAGAACTCCCAGCCGTAAAGCTTGCGCATGGACAGCGCCCAGATGCCGGTGCAACCGCTGAAGGCGGGGTGTCCGGTCGCGACCTTGCCCTTCCATTTGGGGTCGAGCAGGTCGGTCCAGGCCCTCGGCGCTTCTTCCGCCTTCACCTTTTGCGTGTTGTAGATCAGGAAGTAGCGGGACGCGTTGGTGACGTAATAGTAGCCCTCGTCCGACAAGGCCGCGAAGGCCGGCAGCAGGTGGGCGGCGTTTTCCGCCTTGTACGGGGTGATCTCGTTGCGATCTTTCAGCGCGGGCATGTGCGAGATATCGGTGGTGCTGAACACGTCGCACTGCGGCGTCTTGTTCTTGATGTCCAGCAACAGGCGCTGATAGGCGACCTGTCCGGTGGTGCGAATCACCGATACCTTGATGCCCGGATATTCCTTGGTGAAGGTGCGGCCCAGCATTTCCGCGGTTTCGGCGTCGACCTGCGCGATATACCACGTCAGTTCGGCTTCCTTGCGGGCCGCCGGTTCCAGCGCCTTGATATCGGCGCGGGCATGCCAGGGGGCGGCAACCACGGCACCGAAGCCCGCGACGGCGAAGCGGCGTGTCAGTAGGTTCGGCATGGTCGTCCTGTCCTCCCGGTTCATTGTCAATTGCCGAACGTCTCGCGCCATTGTTCGACGACTTCCGGTATCCCCTTGGCGATTTCCGCCACGGACGCCGTCAGCAATTTAACTGTTTCAAGCGAACGCTGGCCCGACGTCAAGGTCATGCCGGGGCGAACGGGATCGCCGTGCAGGGCGGTGGCGAACTTCGCGAACTCCTCCCCCAACAGCCATTCCATGAACAGGCGCGCGGCGTTCGGGTGCGGGGCATTCGCCATGATCGCGACCGGGCCGATGCACAGCCCGGTTCCGTCGGTCGGGTAAACCGGCGCAATTGGGTTGCCCTTGTCGACCTGCTGGAACGTCGTGCTGCCGGGGGCGGGGCCGACCAGCGCCTCTCCGGCATTCACCAGCGTGACCGGGTCATTGCCGGATCGCCCGATGCGCGGGTTGTTCTTGGCAAGCTTCTCGAAATACTCCCAGCCATACAGCTTCTTTAGCGCCACCACCCAGACGCCGGTGCAGCCGCTGAAGGCCGGATGCCCGGTGGCGATGCGGCCTTTCCATTTGGGATCGAGCAGATCGAGCCAGGATTTCGGCGCGTCCGCGGCGGCGACCTTCTGGCTGTTGTAGATGATCATGTGAGAGATCGCGGTGGACGGGTAGAAATAGCCGGGATCGGCGACCGCCTGGAACGCGGGCATCAGCCCGTCGGCGCCCGTCGGGCGATAAACCGCAAGCGCGCCGCGCGCCTTCAGCGCCGGGTACTGCGCGATATCGGTGGAACTGAACACATCGCATTGCGGGGCATTGTTCTTCATGTCCTGCAACAGCCGTTCATAGGCAACCTGACCAGTCGTCCTGATCACCGATACCCTTATCCCCGGATACCGCGCGCTAAACGCTCGGCCCATGCGTTCGGCGGTCTCGCTGTCGAACTGGGCGATGTACCAGGTGACGGTCGCTTCCTTGCGCGCCTCCGCCTCCAGATCGGCGAGATTGGCGCGCGCGCCGGTCGTGGGCAGCAGGCCGGCGCCGGTGGCGACAAGCAGGCCGCGTCTCGAAAGAGTCCACATCGCCGGATGCTCCTAGTTGCCGAAGGTATCGCGCCATTGCTCGATCGCCTCGGGCAGTTGTTTGGCGATTTCGGCGCTGGTCATGTTGATGGTCTTGATGTCCGACAGGGCTTTCGACCCGGCCATGCGCGGGGCGTCGGCGCGGACCGGTTCAAGGTGCCAATCCTTGCAGGCGGCGGCATATTCCAGGCTGAGCAGCCATTCCATGAACAACCGCCCGGCGGCGGGATGCGGGGCCTGGGCGGTGATCGCGGAGGGACCGACGCACAGGACCGTGCCGTCTTCCGGGTAGCTGAAGCCGATCGGATTGCCCTTGTCGATGTTCTGGATGGCCGTGCTCATCGGGCCGGTGCCGACCCAGCATTCCCCGGCATTCAGCATCGCAATGGGATCGTTGCCGGAGCGGCCGATGCGGGGTTTGTTCTTTTCCAGCTTCTCGAAGAACGCCCAGCCGTATTGCTTGCGCATCGCCAGCACCCATTGCCCGAAATAGCCGCTGAACGCGGGGTGACCCAGGGCGACGCGGCTTTTGAATTTCGGATCCAGCAGGTCGGTGCAGCGCAGCGGGATGTCGGCGGCTTTCACATTTTTAGTGTGATAGACGACGATCTGCAGGGAACCGGTGGTCGGATAATAAAAGCCGGGATCGGACAGGCCGCGATACGGGCCGGCAAGCTCGCCGACACCCTGCGGTTCGTACCGCGCAAGCGCGCCGCGCGCCTTCAACGCCGGATAATGGGCGATGTCGGTGGAACTGAAGACGTCGCAATGCGGGGTGTTGTTCTTCAACTCCTGCTGCAAGCGTTCGAACGCAACCTGTCCGGTGGTGCGGATGACGGAGACGGTGATGCCGGGGTAGCGCTGGCTGAAGCGCTTTCCCATTGCCTCCGCCGCTTCGCCGCTCATTTGCGCGACATACCAGGTCAGCGCGCCTTCCTTGCGCGCGGCGGCTTCCAAGGCCCCCATGTCGGCGCGGGCGCGCCCGGGCAGCAGCGCGCTGGTTCCAAGGCCGATGGTCGCCAGTCGTCGTGTCAGTCGCATGTGTCTTCTAGCCTCCGAACGTATCGCGCCATTGCTCTACCACTTCGGGCAGACCCCGGGCGATTTCCGCGCTGCTGAGTGTCAGCGCCTTGAAGTCGGTCAATCTGCGGGCGCCCGGCAGGATGGGGGCGTCGGCGCGCACCGGTTCCATGTGCCAGGCGACGCAGGTTTCGCCGTAATCGGCGCTGAGCAGCCATTCCATGAACAGGCGCGCGGCGTTGGGATGCGGGGCAGCGGCCAGCACGGCGGATGGGCCGACGCACAGCACGGCGCCGTCCTCGGGGTAAAGCAAGCCGAGCGGGTTTCCCTTGCCGGCGGCCTGAAGCGCGGTGCTGGTGGGGCCGGTGCCGATCAGACACTCCCCGGCGGTGATGACCTGGATCGGGTCGTTGCCGGATCGGCCGACGCGCGGCTTGTTGGCCGCGAGTTTTTCAAAGAATTGCCAGCCGTAGACCTTCCGCATACCGAGCACCCATTGGGCAAAATAGGCGCTGAAGCCTGGGTGCCCGGTGGCGATGCGGCCTTTCCAGCGCGGGTCGATCAGATCGGTGTTTTGTTTTGGCCAGTCCTCTCGGCGCAGCAAGGTCGTGTGGTAGACCATCGCCTGGATCGAGGCTGTGGTGGGATAGAAATACCCGGCCTCTCCCTGGCCTTCGAACGCGGGCAGCAGCGCGCCGACGCTTTCGACATCGTACCGCGCCAGCGCGTTGCGCGCCTTCAGGGCGGAGTATTGGGTGATGTCGGTGGAACTGTAGACGTCGCAATGCGGTGTGTTGTTCTTCAGTTCTTGCGTCAGACGCGAATAGGCCACTTGTCCGGTGGTGCGGATGGCGTTGACCGCGATGCCGGGGTAGCGCTGGGCAAAGCGCTTGCCCATGGCTTCGGCGGCTTCGCCGGTCATTTGGCTGACGTACCAGGTGACCTCGCCTTCTTTTTTCGCGGCTTCGTGCAATTTGGACAAATCGGCGCGCGCCGAAGGCGGGGCAAACATCGAGGCGGCGATCAGGCCGAGTCCGGCCGTCGTTGTGCGGCGGCTGATGGTTTTCATGGTTACGCTCCCTTGATGGGAGGTTACGGCGGAGCTTACGGAGGGGCAATCGTCGGATTGCGGTATTTTAATGCGATATAGCATCGTTGCCCAGATTTCGCCGTAAGCTGGGCAAGGGCCCGCCGCAATCGGGGGGCTTAATCCTTCTCAGCCGGGAACAACCAACCACCTCCCGGCGGAAAAGGAAAACTCCCATGAACCGCTTTCTGACGCTTGCTTCCACCGGGTTGTTCGCCGCTGGGCTCGCGGTTCTTCCGGTCGCCGCCTTTGCCCAGGGTGGCACCTCCACCGACGCGAAGCCGGTTGTTTCGGCGCCCGCCGCGAAGGCGACGACGATGACCGACAGCAAGGCACCCGCGGGCGGCACCGTGGCGAAAGACGCCAAGGCCCCCGTGAAGACCGAAGCCGGCAAGGTCAGCGCGACGACGCCGACCCACCCGGCGCCGGTGAAGTCCGGCAACGGCGCGTAAGCCTCGCCGCAGACCAGGACGTTCGTCGCGGCGCGGTCTCCTCCCCCACCGTCGCGGCGAACAGCCGGAACAGGGCCTGCCTCGCATTATGCGGGCAGGCCCTGTTCTTTTTTTTGTGTTTGAAATTGTGATGTTGTGGATTGCATTATTTTAATACGAAATAGTATCGGTGCCACGATTTCGCCTTGCCGACAGCGAAACGTCGCCGCAATCGGGATGCTTAATCCTTCTCAGCCGGGAGCAACCGAACATCCTCCCCGGCGGAAAGGAAAACTCCCATGAACCGCTTCCTGACGATTGCTTCCACGGGTCTTTTCGCCACCGGCCTCGCGATCCTGCCGATCAGCGCCTTTGCCCAGGGTGGTGCGTCCACCGACGCGAAGCCGGCCGTTACCGCGCCCGCCGCGAAGTCCGCGACGATGACCGACAGCAAGGCCCCGGCCGGCGGCACGGTGGCGAAAGACGCCAAGGCTCCCGCGAAGACCGAAGCCGGCAAGGTCAGCGCGACGACCCCGACCCATCCGGCCCCGGTGAAGTCCGGCAACGGCGCGTAAGCCTCGCCGCCGACCAGGACGTTCGTCGCGGCGCGGTCTCCTCCCCCAACCGTCGCGGCGAACAGCCGGAACAGGGCCTGCCTCGCATTATGCGGGCAGGCCCTGTTCTTTTTTGTGTTTGAAATTTTGCTGTTTATGGTTAAGGAGTTTTAATACGAAATAGCATTGTTGCCACGATTTCGCCTTGCCGACATCGAAACGTCGCCGCAATCCGGGTGCTTAATCCTTCTCAGCCGGGAGCAACCGAACACCTCCCCGGCGGAAAGGAAAACTCCCATGAACCGCTTCCTGACGATTGCTTCCACGGGTCTTTTCGCCACCGGCCTCGCGATCCTGCCGATCAGCGCTTTTGCCCAAGGCGGCACCTCCACCGACGCGAAGCCGGTCGTTACCGCGCCCGCCGCAAAGTCCGCGACGATGACCGACAGCAAGGCCCCGGCTGGCGGCACCGTGGCGAAAGACGCCAAGGCCCCCGCGAAGACCGAAGCTGGCAAGATCAGCGCGACGACCCCGACCCACCCCGCACCGGTGAAGTCCGGCAACGGCGCCTGATCTCGCCCGCTTAACCGCCTGCGCCGGGCAGACGATGCATCTGCCCGGCGACGACGCGTACATGCCGCGGCGCGGCACGCCAGACCGCCGCGGCCGAGACCGCGCTGACGCCGATCCCCAGCCAAAACGCCGCGACGTAGTTACCGGTCGCGTCATGCAGCACGCCGCTGACCCAAGGCCCCGCCGCGCCGCCGGCCAGCGCCGCCAGCATCACGCTGCCGAAGATCACGCCGAAATGCGGCCCCTGAAAGATCTCCGCGACGATCGCGCCCATGACCGATGTCAGCCCATAGCCCAGCACGCCCTGCGCCAGAACCATCGCGCAGAGCAGCGGCAAAAGCGGCAGATGCGCCAACACCAGCAGCGCGGCGAAGCAAATCGCAAAGCCCAGGCAGGCGATGGCCCAGACGATCTCTCGCCCGACGCGGTCCGACATATGCCCGAGGACGATCTGACCGGGTATTCCCGCCAGGCTGACGAAGCCCAAGGCCCAGGCGGACAGCGTCGGGTCGAAGCCGATCTCGATCAGATAGCGGGTTTGGTGCACCTGCACGGCGTACCAGATATAAAGCCCCCCGAAAAACCCAAGCGCGAGCCACCAGAAGCGGGCGGTGCGCAGGGCAAGCGGCAATGTCCATGCGATGGCCGCCCAGGCGGGATCAACGATGTTTGACGGAGGGGGAACAGAGCCTTGCGGCGGCTCCGGATCGCCGTCCGGCAGCAGCCCCATATCCTGCGGCCGTTTGTGCAACAGCAGATTGATCGGCGCGAGCACGACCAGCAGCACGATGCCGAGGGTGAGACTGCCGGCGCGCCAGCCGGCCCCTTCGATCATTGCCTGCAGCCACGGCATCATGACGGTGGACCCGACGCCCACGCCGGAAAACGCGATGCCCATCGCCAGTCCGCGCCGGCGGGCAAACCAGTTCGGCAGGAACAGCGATTGGCCGGAATAGCCCAGGCAGACACTGCCGCCGCCGACCAGAACGCCGATGGTCAGATATAAATGCCAGGGTTGGCTGGTCAGCGGCGCCAGCAACAGACCGCCGCCCATCAGCAGGACGCCCAGTTCCATGACGGCGCGCGGCCCCGCGCGGTCCATCAACCGTCCGATCAGCGGGCTCATACAGGCCGAGATCAGGAAGCCGAAGGAAAATGCCCCCGCGGTGACGCCGCGGCCCCAGCCGAATTCGTCGAGGATGGGTGGGAACAGCAGAGAGAACGCGGTGCGCGCGTTCACTCCGATGCCCATGGTGACGAAGGTGACGGCGACGATGACCCAGCCGAAATACAATCGCGATCTCATGCCGAACATCGTCCGCCTGTTTGGATCAGATCGCGATCTCGTCGAGTTCCTTTCCCGCGTGTTCGGGGCTGTAGAACCAGATGATCGCGGCCTGGATGACCATGATGACCGGGATCAGGAAGAATGCGGCCTGGAAGGAGCCGGTCGCTTCCCGCAGGTACACCGAGACGAACGGCCAGAGCACGTAGCCGCAGAACATGCCGACCGTCCAGGAAAAGCCGTTGCCCACGCCCCGGATCCGCGTCGGGTACATTTCCGACGTATAGGTGGTGATTGGTCCCCAGACGCCGAGGAAACCCCAGCCCCAGGCGATGCCCAGAACAAAGAGTGTCGTCTTGTCGGTGGCGAAGATCCAGATGGTCATGCAGACCGTCGCCTGGGCGAGCATGAACAGGAAGCCGAGGCGACGGCCGAGCTTGTCGATGAACCAACCGGCGAAGCAGATGCCGGTGACGCCGACCAGACCCCACCAGATATAGAAGTTGCCGTATTCGGCCGGGGTGAAGCCGTGCTGTTCCTTCAGGAACAGGGGCATCCAGAGTCCCACCGTGCTGAACGCGATGACCGAGGTCGCGGCGACGAAGGTGGACAGCAGGGTGTTCTTGAGCAGGTCAGGCAGGAACAACTGGCGAATGCCGACCTTGCCGGCCTTGCTCATCCACTCCCGATCGTCCTCCGCCACGACCTGACCGCGCGCGATGCGTTCCTTGATGCGGTTCCGCCGATCCTGCAACCGCACCCAGTACGGCGATTCCGGGCACATGAAGCGAACATAGATGCCGATCAACGCGATGACCGCCGGCGGCAGAAAGGCGGCGCGCCAGCCGAACTCCGACACGATATAGGCGGCGATGCCGCCGGCGAGGGCGGCGCCGACTCCCCACGCGGAGCGATCGGCGCTGATGACGAGGCCGCGATATTTGGCGGGCCAGGTTTCGGCGACGAGCATGCTGCCGATGGCCCATTCGCCGTTCAGCGAGAAGCGGACCAGCCCATAGGCGAAGACGTAGAACCAGAAGCTGTCGGACAGCGCGACCAGCGGCATGCAGAGCGAGAACATGGCGATGTTGATCGCCAGTAGATTGCGCCTGCCGTACTTGTCGGCGAGCCATGGCCAGAAGTAGAGGCCGACCAGGCCGATCAGCATCGCGATCTGCACGCCGGAGCGATAGCTGGGCAGATCGACGCCGAATTCCTTGATCACCTGCGGCGCGACAACAGCGAAAATAACGCCGTCCATGCCGTCGAAGCCCCAGCCGAGACCGTTGGCGGTCGCGATATGCCAATGGGTCGGCGTGACCTTGGTGTTGTCGGCGGCGGCTCGAAACGTCGCCGATTGCATGTATTTTTGTTCAAGCGGTCCCATCTCCGCCGTTCCGGCGGTGGGCGGACTCGTGCCCATGCTGACTGAAGTCATTGGCGTTTCCTTCCCCTTCGGCGCCGTTCCGCTTTGTGCGGTAACTTGACGCCAACGAAAGCCTAGGACCGCTTCCGCCAAAACTGCAAATGCGATTGCGGGAAAGCGTTGCAAACCATCCCGGGGCATGTGACACGACCGCCGTTGAAAGCAGGGAGTTCACAGGGTGAACGCACAGGCGAGCAGCCATGCGATCGGAGCGATGAAGACCACCGCGAGACAAGAGCGCGCCTGGATGCCATGGACATGGTCCGGCATGCTGCTGATCGTGCTTGCCTTTTTGGTGCTTTACCCAACGGCGATGCTGCTGATCGGCGCGCTGACCACCACCAACCCGGTGGTGGAAGGCTATAAGCTCTCCGATCTGTCCATCGGCAACTTCCTGACCGTCGCCGCCAATCAGAACGTCGCCTATGCGCTGATGAATTCGATGATCGCCTGCGGCGGCGGAACCGTGGTCGCGCTGGTGATCGGCCTGTCCTTCGCCTGGGTCGTCGTGCGCACCAACACGCCGTGCAAGGGGCTGATCGCCAGCGCCGGCATGCTGCCGCTGTTCGTCCCGCCCTTGGTCGCCGGTGTGGCCTGGGCCATTCTGGGCTCACCCAAGACCGGCCTGATCAACCTCGTGCTGGCAAAGCTGGGCATCGATTTCCGCTTCGATCTCTACAGCATGTCCGGGATGATCTTCGTCTTTGGCATCTACTATGCGCCCTACGTCTACATGTTCACCGCCGCGGCGCTGCGGAACATGGACCCGTCGCTGGAAGAAGCGGCCGAGATTTCCGGTGCAAGCGCCGCGCGCACCATGGCGACGGTGACGTTCCCGCTGATCCTGCCGGCGATCATCTCCTCCATGCTGCTCTCATTCGTCGTGATGCTCGGGATTTACGGCATTCCGGCGGTGCTGGGCGCGCCTGCCAATATCCCGGTCCTGACGACCTATATCTTCGCGCTGACGGCGTGGTCTCCGCCGCTTTACAACACCGCCGCCGCCGTGGCCGTCATCCTGATGATGGTCACCGGGCTGATGGTCTATGCGCAGCAAAAGGTGCTGACCGGGCGCAGCTTTACGACAGTGGCGGGTAAGGCCTTTCGGCCGAGGTCGTTGAACCTTGGCCCCTGGCGCTTCCTGACGCTGGGCCTCGCCATTGTGTATCTGCTGGTCGTCGTCGTGCTGCCGTCGATCGCGCTGATCATCGCGGCGTTCCGCAAGTTCCTGTTCATCCGCGACATCCCCGCCATCTTCGACATGAAGCAGTATGGCTGGCAGCACTTCATCAAGATGTTCGACAATCCGTTGACGGTGCAGTCGATGATCAACTCGATGAAGGTCGGGCTGATCACCGCGGTCGTCGGCGGCATCCTGTCCTTCGCCATCGGCTATACCATCACCCGGTCCCAGGCTCCCGCCCGTCGGACCATCGACATGATCACGACGATCCCGGTGGCGATCCCCGGACTGGTGATCGGCGTCGCCTACCTGTGGGCCTGGATCGGCCTGCCGGGCGGGCTGTACGGCACGTTCTGGATTCTGGCGCTGGCCTTCGTCGCGCGCTTCCTGCCGGACACCGTCAAGGCGCTGTCGACGTCACTGATGCAAATCCACCGCGAACTGGAAGAAGCCGCCTGGATTTGCGGACGCAGCCTGTTCGGCACGATCACCAGCGTGGTATTGCCGCTGGCCCGCCCCGGCGTCGTCGCCGCCATGACGCTGCTGTTCATCCTGTCCATCCGGGAACTCGGCTCCTCGCTGTTCCTGTATTCCAGCGGCACCATGGTCATGGCAGTACAGCTTCTGGGCTACTACGAAGGCGGCAATATCGGTATCACCGCGGCGTTCAGCCTGGTGCAGATGGTGCTGCTTGCGGTGCTGATTTCCTTTACCAACTACCTATCGCGCGGCGCGGCCCAGGGCAGCGTCGGTCGTTCCGGCTAAACGGGAGAATTCCTCATGCTTCTAACCCGCCGTCGCACGCTTGCCTCCCTCGCTTCTCTCGGCGTTCTGACCCAGTACGGGCCGGTGCGCGCCGCGAAGCCCTTCGATCCGTCTCCGTCGCTGGTCGCCGCGGCGCAGAAAGAGGGGGAGATGGTGCTCTACACCGCCGCTTTCCCGGAAGTGATGCAGGACAGCATCGCGCTGTTCAATAAGCGCTTCAAAGTCCAGGTGAAGATGGTCCGCGCGTCCGGCGGGCAGTTGATCACCCGCGTGAAGTCCGAAGCCGCGACGGGCAAGCTGGAAGCCGACGTGTTGGATCACTCCGACCGTGGTCAGACCAAGGCGATCGAGGACCTGTTCCTGGATTACGCCCCGCCGAACGCCGCCGATTACATGCCGTCGGCGCTGGTGTCGCCCAAGCTGTGGCCGACCATCACGCCGGGCTGGTCGATCGCCTGGAATGCGGAGTTGATGAAGAACCCGCCGAAGACCTGGATGGATCTGTGCAAGCCGGAATACGCCGGCGGCAAGATCGGTCAGGTCATCGGGCCGTCCGGCGGCACGACCTGGACGCGCATCATGTTCGAACGCCAGGTGTTGGGTGAAGATTACTGGACGCGGCAGGCCGCGACCAAGCCGAAGCTCTATCCGTCCGGCGCGCCGTTGTCCGACGCGGTGGTGCGCGGCGAAATCCTGATCGCGCCGCTGATCTACAACATCGTCTATCCCAAGAAGAAAGACGGCGCGCCGATCGACGCCATCTACCCGTCCGAAGGCGTGCCGATCGTGCCCTATGGCACCGGTATTCCCAAAACCGCCAAGCATCCGAACGCGGCCAGACTGTGGTTGGACTGGGCGCTGTCCGACGAAGGCCAGCTTCACTCCATTCGCGATCAAGGCAACATGACCGCGCTGAAAAACCCGCCCATGGCCCCGCCGGGCTTCGATCCGGCGAAGGACAAGCTCTGGACGCCCAATTTCGCCCAGTTCGAATCCCTGCACGGCCCTTGGCTGGAAGACTGGAACAAAACCTACGGATACCGGCAGTAACATGTCTTCCGAACTGCACGTCGACCAACTGCGCAAGGTCTTCACCACCGGCAAGCCGCCGGTGGAAAAGGCCGCCGTCGACAATGTCACCTTCACCATCGCCGCCGGCGAAATCGTGGTGCTGCTCGGCCCCTCCGGCTGCGGGAAAACCACGACGCTGCGCTGCGTCGCGGGGTTGGAACACCCGACGTCCGGGCAGATTCGCATCGGCGGGACGATGTACACCGACCCGCAGGCCGGCGTGCTGGTGCCGCCGCGCAACCGCAATCTGGGCATGGTATTCCAGTCCTATGCGGTGTGGCCGCACATGACGGTGCGCCAGAACGTCGCCTATCCGCTGAAAGCCCGCGGCACGCCCAAGGCCGAGCTGGAAAAGGCGGTGATGCAGGCGTTGGATTTGGTGGAGCTGGCGTCGTACGCCGATCGACCGGTCACGCAGTTGTCCGGCGGGCAGATGCAGCGCGTCGCGCTGGCGCGCAGCATGGTCTATCAGCCGCAAATCCTGCTTCTGGACGAACCGCTGTCGAACCTCGACGCTCAGCTTCGACTTCGCCTGCGCGACGATCTGCGCCAGATCATCAAGCGCGTCGGCCTGACCGCGCTGTATGTCACGCATGACCAGACAGAGGCCGTGGTGCTGGGCGATCGCATCGGCGTGATGCGCGACGGCAAGCTGCTGCAACTCGACACCCCGCGGGAGATTTACAACCATCCCGCCGATCTGTTCGTCGCCGGCTTCACCGGCGCGTCGAATGTGATCGAGGGTCGGTTGGTATCGAACGACGGCGCGTTCGGCACAGTGGCCGTCGGCGACAACCAACGCCTGACGGCGCGCCTCGCCGCCGGGGTCAAGGTCGACGCGGCGGTGAAGATCGCGCTGCGGGCCGATAACGTGCTGATGGCGCCGGTAACCGAAGGGCCGAACCGGTTTCGCGCGACGATCGACGCGCAGCACTACCAGGGCACGCAGACCGTCTACCAATTGGGCCTGCTGGGCGCGCGGATCGAAGCCATGGAAGTCGGCAGCAGCGCCAGGTTCGAACAAGGGGCTACGATCGAGGTCGGCCTGCCGCCGGAAATCTGCTGGGCCTATCCGGGTTAGCACGAGAAAGTCCCCTCCCGCGGCGCGGGAGGGGTATTCGCCGACGGATTATTCCGCCGCCGCGGCCGTTGGTTGGATCGAATTCGGGCCGAACCGATCCTTGAACGGCTGGGTGTCGATTTCCTCCAGTTGGATCTCGCCCGACAAGACCTTTTGCTTCCATGCCTGATGCGCGGGTTCGGCGGCGTGGAATTCGGGCATCACCTCCTTGGCGAACAATTCCAGGCTCTCGCAAATATGCTCGTGCGTGTTGCGACCGGCCTGGTTCAACAGGATGACCTGATCGATATTGGACGATTGGAACCGCCGCAGCTTGCGACGAATGGTTTCCGGCGAACCGATCAGACCGCCCGCCAAGGCACGCGCCGCGGCTTCCGGGTTGGCCGCCTTCCACTTGTTGTACTCGTCCCAGATGTTGACGGTATAGGGATCGGGCCTCTTGCGCCCCGAAGACGACCCGAAAAACCGCAACGCGAACTGAAAAAACGTCGCCCCATCCGCTCGGCGGCGCGCTTCCTCGTCCGTTTCGGCGCACATGAAATAGCTGACCAGCGCGATGTTTGGATTGGTCGCGTAATTGGCGAGCTTTTCCTGACGTTTGGTAAAGGCGTTGTAATAGGCGTGCACCCAGGCAAAGGCGGCGTCGGCCGACAGGAACTGGAAGCCCAGCGCCCCCAGGCCCCGCCGCCCGGCCATCTCCAGCGTTTCCAGCTGAGAGCACGCGACCCACAGCGGCGGATGCGGCTTTTGCACCGGCTTGGGCAGCACGTTGCGCAGCGGCATTTTGTGCCATTTGGTGTCGAGCTCGACGCCCTTGTCCTCGAACATCGGGATGATGCAGCGCAGCGTGTCTTCCCAAAGCTCCCGTTTGGTTTCCATGTCGCGCCCGAACCCGCCGAGTTCGGTGACCGATCCGGATTCGCCGGTGCCGAATTCGACGCGCCCGTTCGACACGAGATCGAGGCAGGCGATGCGTTCGGCGATGCGGGCGGGCGGATTGGTGGTCAACTGCACGATCCCGTGGCCCAGGCGGATGTTTTTGGTCCGCTGACTGGCCGCGCCCAGGAAGACTTCGGGCGATGGAGAATGTGAATATTCTTCCAGGAAGTGATGCTCGACTTCCCACGCGTAGTCGTAGCCGAGCCTGTCGGCGAGTTCGACCTGGGTCAGGGCGTTTTGAAAGAGCTTGCGCTCGTCGTCCGGTTCCCATGGGCGAGGCAGTTGAAGTTCATAGAAAATGCCGAATTTCATGGCTTGTTTCCTTATTTTCCCGGGGTTTCCCCTGGACTTTCCCTTGGGGGTGTCCTTGCGGGGACACGACCCCTTCAGGCACTGCACGGCAGCGGCGTCCGACTGTCAAGAAAATCGCGCCGGCGGCGAATGATTGCGCCGCGCGCTTGGCAAGCGCCCCCGCCTGATGCTACCCGCCGCGCATCTGATCATCGGAGTCCGTCATGGCCGCCATCGCCGACATCGTCGCCCGCGAAATTCTCGATAGCCGAGGCAACCCGACCGTAGAGGTCGAGGTCATGCTGGATACCGGCGCGATGGGGCGCGCCGCGGTCCCGTCCGGTGCGTCGACCGGCGCGTATGAGGCTGTGGAGCTGCGCGACGGCGATAAGTCCCGCTACGGCGGCAAGGGCGTGTTGCAGGCCGTGGGCAATGTCGAGGGCGAGATTTTCGACGCCATCGGCGGGATGGACCCGACCGAGCAGGTGAAGATCGACAATATCATGATCGATCTGGACGGCACGCCGAACAAGGCGCGCCTGGGTGCCAACGCCATACTCGGCGTCTCCCTCGCGGTCGCCAAGGCGGCGGCGGACGATCTGGGCATGCCGCTGTTCCGCTATATCGGCGGTGCCTATGCGCGCACGCTGCCGGTGCCGATGATGAACATTCTGAACGGCGGCAAGCACGCCGATAATCCCATCGACATTCAGGAATTCATGATCCAGCCGATTTCCGCCCCGACGCTGGCGGATGCGGTTCGGATGGGCTCCGAAATCTTCGCGACCCTGAAAAAGGGCCTGCACGATGCCGGTCACAACACCAATGTCGGCGATGAGGGCGGCTTCGCCCCCGACCTGAAATCCGCCGATGAGGCATTGGCCTTCATCGCCAAGGCGGTCGAGAAATCCGGCTATCGGCTGGGAGAGGACGTGACCTTCGCGCTCGATCCCGCTTCGACCGAATTCTTCAAGGACGGCAAGTATCATCTGGAAGGCGAGGGCAAGGTCCTGGATGGAGAGGGCATCGTGCGCTACTACGCCGACCTCTGCGCGCGCTATCCGATCGTGTCCATCGAGGATGGCTGCTCGGAAGACGACTGGGAAACCTGGAAGCTGCTGACCGACACGATCGGCAAGACCGTGCAACTGGTGGGGGACGATCTGTTCGTGACGAACCCCGAGCGTCTGCGTCGCGGCATCGCCGAAGGGTCCGCCAACGCCGTGTTGGTGAAGGTCAACCAGATCGGCACGTTGTCGGAAACGCTGGAAACGGTCGAACTCGCCCACCGCGCCGGTTGGAAAGCGGTCATGAGCCATCGTTCCGGCGAAACCGAGGACGCGACCATCGCCGACCTCGCGGTTGCCACCAATTGCGGGCAGATCAAAACCGGCAGCCTGGCGCGCAGCGACCGCACGGCGAAGTATAACCAGCTGATTCGTATCGAATCTTTGCTTGGGCCGGCCGGCCGTTATGCGGGGCGGACCATCCTGCGGGCCTGAGCCCAAGGAAAAGCCGCCGGCGTTCATGGTTCGTTAGTACTTTCCGGGTTCAATTGCGTCGACACATCGCCTTGGGGGCAGTCGGCGCATGAACCGGATCGATACAGCGATAGAGGTGGGCCCGTTGGCGGACCCGCTGCACGACGCATTGCTGGACAGTCGGCAACGCTGGCGGGCCCTGGTTTGGATGGCGGCCGATCTCGCGTTCGAAACCGACTCCTGGGGACGCTTTACCCTGATCGCGCCCGATCCGGCGCTGGGTTGGTCGGCCGGCCTGTTGACCGGTCAGCCGGCATCCCTGCTGCTGACCGACAGCGCGGACGGGACGAGTTTCGATCCGTTTCGCCCGACCGTGCCGGTTCGTCGTCGACGCGCCTGGGTCCGCCGAGCCGATGGTTCCAGCGCGTGTTTGACGTTTGCATCGATGCCGATCCTGGATGCGGACGGGCATATCCGGGGCGCGCGCGGCGTCGGCATCGACATGACGGAATACGACGATCAAAGCGCAAGCGTGGCCGCGGCGCTGCGACGTGGGGAGTTGTTGGAACACATCCTGTCCTGCGTAAACCAGGAAATCCTGGCCCCGCGCATGATGGAAGCGGCTTTGGACGCGTTGCTGAACGCGGTCGGCGCGGAAGGCGCGGGCGTTCTGCGTCTGCCCGAACCGCCCGATGTCCCGGGATTTGCCCATCGCGCGGGGCGCGGGGCGGACTCGGTGATCGATTGCGCGATCCGCATGCTGAACGAACAGCCGCGCCTGCTGTCGGTCGGCGGCAACTTCGACGGTCGGCAATTGCTTGCCATCGGGTGCCAGACCCGCTTCGGTGCCCGCGCCGGTCTGATCGCCTGGCGCGCGGCGGATGGCAGGCCATGGGATGGCGACGATCGCACCCTGATCGGCGCCGGCGCCAACGTCATCCGCATTGTGTTGGAGCACGAGGCGATACAGCGGGAAATGACCCTTCAGGCGCGCACCGATCCGTTGACCGGGTTACTAAACCGGCGCGCCTTCCTGGAAGAAGCCGAAAGGCATTGTGACCGTCTGTCGCGGGAGGAGTTGCCGGGAACGCTGATGTTCGTCGATCTCGACAACTTCAAGGCGGTGAACGATCGACTGGGTCACGAGATGGGCGATCGGGTCTTGTTGCGCACGACCGAATTGTTGCGCCTGACCTTCCGCCCGTCGGACCTGATCGCCCGCCTGGGCGGTGACGAATTCGCGATCTGGCTGAGTGGCGCCGATCATCTGACCGCGGCGGAACGGGCGGAACGCCTGCGGGAGAACGCGCCCTCGGCCCTGGCCGACCTCGTCGGCGGCGACGGCCCCAAGGTCGGCATGTCCATCGGCATCGCGTCGCGCCACGGCCGATCCCGCGAAGGCATCGACAGCCTGATGCGCCGAGCGGACATGGCGATGTACGAGGTCAAGCGCAGCGGGCGAGGGCACTGGCGTGTCTCGTTGATCGAGGCGGATCATGCAAACGGCTGAGGCAGTCCGTGTCCGCGCCGGCGCGAACACGGACACCGCCGCCGATGTTCTGGAACGTCTGGCCGGCGATCCGTCGACGACGGTGCGCGCGACGGTCGCGTTAAATCCGGCGACTCCGGCCTCGGTCGATGCCGTTCTGGCGCGCGACGGGGATGAGCGGGTGCGCATGCTGCTCGCGCGGAAGGTCGCGACGCTGTTGCCGACCCTGTCCAGCCACGAGCAGACGAAACTGCGCGAAGCCGCTTACGAAACCCTGGCGGTGCTTGTCCGCGACGAAGCCGAACGCGTGCGTGCCGCGGTGGCGGAGGAATTGAAGCTTCTGCCCGATGCGCCGCGCGCGCTGATCCTGCAACTCGCGCGGGATCACGCCGTGATGGTGTGCGAGCCGGTTCTGCTGTTCTCCCCCACGCTGACGACGGCCGATCTGGTCGCGATCGTCACCACCGAGCCATCCCACCCCAATGTCGCGATCATCGCCGCGCGTCGCTGTATTGCCGAAACAGTGTCGGACGCGATCGCCGCCACCACGAATGCGGTGGCAATCCGCGCGCTGCTGTCCAATGACTCCGCACAGATTCGAGAGGCGACTTTGGACGCGCTGGCCGCGCGTTCGGCCGATCACGCGGACTGGCACGAACCGCTGGTGCAGCGCCCGATGCTGACGCCAAGGACGGCGCAGACGCTTTCGACGATTATCTCAACCCATCTGCTGGAGGTGTTGTGCAGTCGAGCCGATCTGGACCCGAAACTGGCGCGTCAGCTTCAGTCGCGGCTGGCGGCGCGACTGTCACCGCCGCCCTCGGCGCGGGCGAAGCCCCCGGTCGGTAAAGTCTGGGGATCGTTCGGCCCGGATGCCGGGCGCGCGACGGAGGACGTTTTGCTCGACGCCATTCGGCGCGGCGATGTTCAAGGCGCATTGGAAACGCTGGCTCGGGCGGCGACGGTGCCGATCGGGCATGTGGATCGGGCGATGGCGCTGCGCAGCACCAAGGCGATGGTCAGCCTGGTGTGGAAAGCCGGCTTCACCATGCGCGCCGGGTTGGCGGTTCAGGGGCTGTTGGTCGGCGTGTCGCGCGACGCGATCCTGAATGCCGGCACCAATGCCGAATTCCCCCTGGGGATCGCGGAGATGCGCTGGCAGATCGAATTTATCGGTCGAGCGGAACGGTAGGCGGCGGTCCGACCGCGCACAGGCCAACCTAAACGGCAGGCCCATAAGCGATCGGACACAGATTTTACCGCCGGATCAGGGTTCCCGGCCCAGCTTCGGTGAACAGTTCGAGCAGGCAGGCATGCGGCACGCGTCCGTCGAGGATCACGGCCCCCTTAACGCCCTGCTTCACGGCCTCCACGCAGTTTTCGACCTTGGGGATCATGCCGCCGGTGATGGTGCCGTCGGCGATCCTGGCATCGACGTCGGCCAGGCTGAGTTCGGTCATCAGCGTCTTGTTCTTATCCAGGACGCCGGGCACGTCGGTCAGCATCAGCAGGCGCGTCGCATGCAGCGCCCCCGCGACGGCGGCGGCGACCGTGTCGGCGTTGATGTTATAGGTCTGGCCGTTCTCGTCGACGCCGACCGGGGCGATCACCGGCACCAGCCCGCCGCCTGTCAGGGCGTGGATGACGCGGGCGTCGACATGCGCGGGCTCCCCGACGAAGCCGAGGTCGAGCACGGTCTCTTTTCCGGTGTCCGGGTCGGTCTTGGTGCGGATCAGCTTGCGGGCGCGGATCATGTTGCCGTCCTTGCCGCAAATCCCAACCGCGAGCGCTCCCGCCTTGGAAATCAGGCCGGAGACATATTTGTTCACCGTACCGGCCAGCACCATCTCCACCACTTCGACCATGGCTTCGTCGGTGACGCGCAGGCCGTCGATGAAGGTGGATTGGATGTTCAGCCGCTTGAGCATCGCATTGATCTGCGGCCCGCCGCCATGGACGATGACCGGATTGATGCCGACCTGTTTCAGCAGCGCGATATCGCGGCCGAATTCCAGGGCCAGGTGCTCCTCTCCCATCGCATGCCCGCCGTATTTCACCACGACGGTTGCACCGGCATAACGTCGCAGGAACGGCAGCGCCTGCGCCAGGACCCGCGCCCGCTCCGTGGCGCCGGTGTCGATCAGAGGGGGGGTGGCTTCGCTCATGCTCGGCGTTTAGGGCGCGGGGGGGTACTGGGTCAAGACGGCCCTTCGGGCCGAGGGGGTCAAGACGGCCCTTCGGGCCGAGGGGGTCAAGACGGCCTCGGTCGTTCGCCGCCTACCGGCGCACGATGGCGGGGTCGTTGTCCCATGGGCCGGGGAACAGGCCGCGGTTCACCACATCCTCCGCGAACACCTGTTCGTGCCGCGGCCACTCCGCGGTGGGCAGTTCATAAGAGACTTCCAGCCCATTGCCGTCGGGATCGCGGAAGTAGATGCCCAGCGAAATCCCGTGATCCACGATCGCATCGATCCGCACATGATTGTCGTTCAACCGGCGATAGGCGTCCTTCAGCCGATCCAGACTGTCCACCATCCATGCCATGTGGTTCAGCCCCACCTGTCCGCGCATCGGACCCGGCGCGTCCGGCCCGACCTGCATCAATGCAACCTCGTGCGACTTCGACTTGTCCGCCGACATGAAGGCCGCGCGTCCCGGCCGATGGTGATAGGTGTGCAGGCCCAGCACCTTTTCGTACCACGCCCGCGCGCGATCGGCGTCGCGGACATAAATGTTCACGTGCCCCAGATACATCGGCCGATCGTTCATGACGCTGTCCTCCTTCAGGGATGCGCGCTGTCGAGGGCGAGGAACGCGAGCACGCGATCGGTGACCTCTTTCTTGGGGTAGATCGCCGCCAGCGCCCGCGCCCGGGTCAGCGGATCGCTGGCGAAGAACCGTTCATACAGCACCTGACGGTTGCCGAATGACGAGCAGGCGATGTCCCAGGCCAGATGGAACAGTCTTACCCGATCGTGCGCCGTCGAGGTGTCGGTGGCCAGATAGCTCTCGATATGACCGGCCAGCGGGGACGCGAAGTCGGCCTTTTGCGGCAGGATCATCATGCTGGAGGAGCCCAGCAGTTGCAGGATTTCCACCATCTTCGGGTAGGCGGTCATGAACAGATTGCGCGTCGTTTCCGCCGGCAGCGATGCCGGGCACATCACGCCGAACTGGTTCGGCTTCGCGTCCGCCTCCGCCGCGCGCATGCAGGCGCGCATCAACTCGGTGTACATGATCAGTTCGCCGATCCGCTCCTCGGAATGCGGCAAATGCGATGTGCCCAGGGTTTCCGTCATCAACAGCGCGGTGCCCAGCACCAGTTCGCACTTCGCGAGGTTCTTCGCCGCGCCCTGGTGAGAGGTATGGGCCGATGACATCGTCACCGTCGCGGTGTTGTTCAGCCGCCCGACGTCGCCATAGACAAACACACGCTCCCACGGCACCAGCACATCGTCGAAGAAGACGATGCTGTCCATTTCCTCGAACCGCGAGCCCAACGGGTGATCGAAGTGGGACCGGCCGTAATCGAAGGTATCGCGACACAGGAAGCGCAGCCCGGGCGCGCCGCAGGGGATCGCGAAGTTCAGCGCGAAGGGGCTGTGCTGGTCGGTGTGCTGCGCCAGACGGGGGGAATAGACCGCGATCTCGTCCGCGATCGGTCCCAAAGTCGCCAGCACCCGCGCGCCGCGCACGATCAGACCGGCGGAGGTCTCCTTAACCACCTGCAAGGCGGTGCCTTCCTGCAGGTTGAACATGCCGTCGACCCGGCGGCTGCGTTGCAGGTTGATCAGCGAGTGCGTCAGCACCAGGTCGTTGCGGCTGATATGGTCGTAGTAGCGGCGCATGTTCTCGCCGAACTCCGGCCGGCCCTCGCCGAAATAATCCGCCGCGCCCGCCCAGGCCGCGAACGTCACGTTCATGAAGTCCGGGGAACGACCCATCATGCCGCAGGTCGTGCGCGCCCAGTTCAGCATCATGACCCGACGCTTTTCCAGATCCGACTGCGATTGCGGCACGATGAACGATAAGCCGAGCCGACCGTCGCCGCCGGGATCGGCAAAGGTCATCGACTCCAGCATATCGGTTCGGCATTGCAGGTCGTACAGCGAGGCGATCGCGTGCGCGCCGCCCGACAGGCCCGGATGCGTCGTCACGTCGGTGACGCGTTCCCCGCCCATCCAGATTTCGCGCTCCTGCGACCGGAGGCCGTTCAGATACTCCGCGCCCGTGCGTGCCGGCATGATTGTTTGTCCTTGGCGACGTTTCCGTTCGGCAGTGTTCTTGCCCGCGCGGGCGCGGTCAAGCGAACCTGAGTATGGCAAATCGAGGTATGCGTTGCGCGCGCGCGCGGAAAATGGGATTGCTCCGCCCCCACTTCCTGTCCGGTTCACGGCGTTTCGTATGAATTCGATCTTCCGAGGCGATGTGAATTCGGCGCGCGGTCGCGCGCTCGCATGGGTCGACTCCCTGCTGATCGACCATGCCATCCTCCGGCTGGTCTGGAGCAACGTCGCCACCGTGGAACCCGGCAGGGTCTATCGCGGTAATCACCCCACGCCGCAGCGGCTGCGCCGCCTGACGCGGAAATACGGGCTGAAAACCCTGATCAACCTGCGCGGCAAGACGCAAAGCGGCTCCGATGCGCTGTCACGCGACGCCGCGCATCGGCTGGGCCTCGATTTTCACGATATCTCCTTGGAAAGCCGCGGCGCGCCGCAGCCCGATCGGATCATGCGGCTGTACGACATTTTCCGCGACATGCGCGGCCCGGCCTTGTTGCACTGCAAGTCGGGCGCGGACCGGGCCGGTTTGGCCGCCGCGCTGTATGTGATGTTCCAGGGCGGCACCGCCGAACAGGCGCTGCGGCAGTTGTCGCTGCGCTACGGACATATCCGGCAGGCGCGGACCGGTATCCTGGATGCCTTCTTCCTGCGGTTCCAACGCGATGCGGAAGGGCGGATGCCCTTTCTGGATTGGGTGAACCAGGAATACGACCCCATCGCCCTGCGCCGCGATTTCCAGGCCAAGGGGCTGGCCAGCTTCGTCAACGACTGGGTCCTGGCGCGGGAGTAGCGCCCGCCCAAATAGCAGGCAATCCGACTGGAATTGCCGCTAAACCGGTCGTGACGAACCGCCGCCGTCACTGAAAAGACGCGACAAACCGACCCCGCCATTCCGGCACGCCGCTTGCGTTGTGCATCGCAGCATGACGCGATCGCACGGTGCGGCGCGGCTTGGAAATGGCGGCTTCAGGTGAACATCCTTCTGGCGGACGACAATGCCGAACGAGCAACGGCCCTCGCGCTGACTCTCAGCGCCGATCCGGGCGTGACCGTCTCGCGACTGCGACAAGGAGAGTTGCTGTCCGACGCCGTCGCCGCGCAGGCGCCCGATATCGTGCTGGTCGATATGGCGCGTCCGGATCGCGATGCGTTGGAAGGCATTCGCCAGGTCGCCCGCGACAATCCCCGCCCGATCGTGCTGTTCGTCGACGAAGACGATCCCGCCTTCATGGAAGACGCCATCGGCGCCGGGGTGTCGTCCTACAACGTCGTCGGCCTGTCGCAGCCGGATGTGAAACCCATCCTGCGCGCCGCCGCCGCCCTGTTCCGCCGCCATCAGAGCGTGGCCGGCGAACTGCGTCAGGCGGAAAAGCGCCTGCTGGAGCGCGAAATCATCGATCGCGCCAAGGCGATCCTGATCAAGCAGCGAAAATACAACGAGCCCGAGGCCTATAAATGGCTGCGTCGGCAGGCGATGTGCAGCGCGCGTCGCATTGTCGATATCGCCCAGGACCTCGTGCAAGCGCATAAAGGTGACGCGGCATGACGACCCCCATTCGGATTGGCCTCCTCCGTCTCGTCGACAGCGCCCCGGTTGTCGTCGCCGACGCGCTCGGCTTTTTCGCCGACCTGGGTCTGGAGGTCGAACTCTCCGTCGAACCCTCCTGGGCCAATACCATGGACAAGCTCGGCTATGGCCTGCTCGACGCCGCGGTGATGCTGCCGCCCTTGGCGCTGGCCGCGGCGCTGGGCCTGCGCGGCCCCAAGGTGGACCTGATCGTGCCGATGGGGCTGACCCAGGGCGGCAATGCCATCGTGGTCGGCGCGGGCATCGATCCCATCCCCGGGCAGGATGTCGTGGGTTGGCTTCAGGCCCATCCCGAACCGCCGCGCTTCGGCGTCGTGCACCGGTTTTCCACCCATAACCTGCTGCTGCGTTACTGGCTGGCGCTGGGCGGGGCCGATCCGGATCGTGACATCGAAACCGTGGTGGTGCCGCCGGAACAAATGGTCGCCGCATTGCGCGACGGGCGCGTGACCGGTTTCTGCGCCGGCGCCCCCTGGGGCGATGTCGCTCAGGCAGCCGGTGTCGGCCGCGTCGTCCTCGGCACGTCCAGCATCTGGCCGTTTCACCCGGAAAAATGCCTCGCCGTGCACGGCGGATGGGCGGCGGCGAATGCCGAATCCCTGCATCTGCTGATCGCGGCGCTGCTGCGCGCGCAACTGGTGTGCGATTCCGCCTCCGACGCGCCGGAAGTGGCGCGGATGCTCGCCGATCCCAACCTGTTGGCCCTACCGGAAGCGGAAAGCCGTTCCGCCCTGCCGGGCGGCAATGGCGTGGAACGCATCCATTTCCATGCCGCGGGGGCCTGGCTGCCGGCGATCCCGCACGCGCTTTGGTTCCTGCGGGAAATGCGGCGCTGGGGCTGGATTGCCGATACGGTCGACCTTCCGGCCGTCGCGCGCGCGGTCTATCGGCCGGATATCCTGGTCAAGGTGTTGGGCGCGGAAGGGCTGGGGCCTCGGCAGGAAGCGAGCACAAGCGGCCTGCGGGCGAGCCTGACGGAAATGGCGGTTTAATGGTCGTTCAACGACCATATGACTAAATATTATACATTTACCGCGACGCAGTGATGCCGAAGGGCCTCGGAAACTGCTTCCATAATCGCCAATTCGCCTCAATCCGAAACATGGCCCCGATATTGCTAGACTAACCCCAGTGGCGCCGCGTGCGTCCGGCGTCGCCTCAAGGATGAGGCGACCGCCACATCGAAGCGGAAACGCTTCCGATCATCGACCGGTGGGCCAACGATGACCCGCCTGCACGAGTGAACCTCCATGCACGCATCATTTCTTCGCCCCATGGCACCCACTGCCGATCGCGCGGGGGGCCGGTCATGAACATGATCGCCCCACGGCGTCGGCGCCTCGTGCTGATCGGCAACGGCATGGCCGGCATCCGCACGATCGAGGAAATCCAAAGCCGAGCGGACAGGGCGTTCGCGGTGACGGTGTTTGGGGCGGAGCCGTTTGGGAATTATGACCGCATCATGCTGTCGCCCGTGCTGGCCGGCGAAAAGCGCTTCGACGACATCGTGACCCATGATCGGTCCTGGTACGAAGCGCAGCAGATCGAGTTGATCGCCGGTGAGGCCGTGGTCGCGATCAATCGGGCGGCGCGCACTGTGACCGGGGCGAACGGCACGGTTCGGCCCTACGATGTGCTGCTGATCGCCACCGGGTCCAACCCCGTCATCATTCCCGTGCCCGGCCATAAGCTGTCGGGGGTGATCGGCTTCCGCGACATCGCCGACGTCGAAACGATGTTGTCCTCCGGCGGCCCCGGCAAGCGCGCGGTCGTCATCGGCGGCGGGCTGTTGGGTCTGGAAGCGGCCAATGGGCTCGCGCGCGGCGGCACGGATGTCACCGTTCTGCATCTGATGCCGACGTTGATGGAACGTCAGCTCGATCCGGTTTCCGCCGAACTGCTGAAGCAGGACCTTACGAAGCGCGGCGTGAGTGTGATCACGGAAGCGAATACCGCCGCGATCGAGGGGACGGATCGGGTAGAGGCCGTGGTGCTGAAGGACGGCACGCGCCTGGCGGCCGATCTGGTCGTGATGGCCGCCGGCATTCGCCCGAACATCGCCCTGGGACGAGAGGCCGGGTTGGACTGCGGCCGGGGCATTCAGGTCGACGACGGCATGCGCACCTCCGACCCCGACATCTACGCGGTCGGCGAATGCATCGAACATCGCGGTGCGCTGTTCGGCCTGGTGGCGCCGCTATGGGATATGGCGAAGGTCGCCGCGGATCGCATCACCGGTGTCGCCGAGTCCGACTACGTGCCGGCGGTGTCCGGCACGCGCCTGAAGGTGACGGGGATCGACATGTTCTCCGCCGGGGATTTCACCGGCGACGAAACGTCCGAAGACATCGTGTTCCGCGACGCCGCGCGCGGCGTACACAAGAAGCTGGTCATCCGGGACGATCGCCTGATCGGCGCGGTGCTGTATGGCGAAGCGCGCGACAGCGGCTGGTATTTTGAGATGATCCGCAACGCAACCGATGTATCCGCGCTGCGCGATACCTTGGTCTTCGGCCCGTCGGTGTCCGGTGCCGAGGGGCCGTCGGTGGAGGGTCTGTCGGACTCGGCGGAAATCTGCGGCTGCAACGGCGTGTCCAAGGGGCGCATTCTGGCCGCCATCGCGGAACACGGATTGACGACGGTCGACGACGTGCGCGCGCGGACCAAGGCCTCGGCGTCCTGCGGGTCCTGCACCTGTCAGGTGGAAGCGCTGCTGTCGCTGGCCTCCGGCGGCGCATACGACGCGACGCCGAAAATCCGCGCGGTCTGCAAATGCACAACCCACGGCCACGATGCCGTTCGGGCGGCGATCGTCGAGCGTGGGCTGAAATCCATTCCGGCGGTGATGCGCGCGATGGACTGGACCACGCCGGATGGCTGCGCGTCCTGCCGTCCCGCACTGAACTATTATCTGCTGTGCGCCTGGCCCGGTGAATACCGCGACGATTCCCGCTCCCGCTTCGTGAACGAGCGGATGCACGCGAACATCCAGAAAGACGGCACCTATTCCGTCGTGCCGCGGATGTGGGGCGGTGTGACGACATCGGCCGAACTGCGCGCCATCGCCGATGTCGTCGATAAGCACGGCATCCCCACGGTGAAGGTCACCGGCGGTCAGCGCATCGATCTGCTGGGTGTGCGGAAGGAGCAGTTGCCCGATGTCTGGCGCGATCTGAACGCCGCCGGGATGGTGTCCGGCCATGCCTACGGCAAGGCATTGCGCACGGTTAAAACCTGCGTCGGCTCCGAATGGTGCCGCTTCGGCACCCAGGACTCCACGGCGATGGGCATCGCCCTGGAGAAAATGACCTGGGGCAGTTGGACCCCGCACAAGACCAAGATGGCGGTATCGGGCTGCCCGCGAAACTGCGCGGAGGCGACGATCAAGGATTTCGGAGTCATCGCGACGGAAAGCGGGTGGGACATCCATGTCGCGGGGAATGGCGGCATCAAGGTGCGGGTCACCGACCTGATCGCCAAGGTCACGACGGAAGACGAAGTGCTGGAATGGTCCGCCGCCTTCATGCAGGTCTATCGGGAAGAGGCCTGGTACCTCGAACGCACCGCGCATTGGGTGGAACGGGTCGGCATCGAGCATGTGCGGCAACGACTGGCGGATGCCGGCGCGCGCGCCCTGCTGCGGGAACGGTTTCTGGAAAGCCAGCGCCATTCTCAGCGCGACCCCTGGGCCGATCGCGCGGCGGGCGTGGAAGCGCATGAGTTCCGTCCCCTGGCGACGGTGGAGTGACGGCGATGACCATCGACTCCTCCGCGTCCGACGCCACCCTGATCTGGCGCGATGTCGGCTGTATCGACGACATTCCCCGCCTGCGCGCGCGGGTCGTGAAAACCCTGACGGTCGACATCGCGCTGTTCCGCACCGAAGACGATCGCATCTTCGCGCTGCACGATCGCTGCCCGCACAAGGCGGGCAAGCTGTCGCAGGGCATCGTCCACGGCGACCAGGTCACCTGTCCGCTGCATAACTGGATCGTCGGTCTCGCCACCGGAGAGGCCAAATCCCCCGACGAAGGCTGCGTGCCTAAGGTGCCGGTGCGGCTGGAGGGGACGCGGATTCTGCTGGGAGTCGCGGCGCCGTGACCGGCGATGTCCACACCGCCTGCCCCTATTGCGGGGTCGGGTGCGGTGTCGTCGCGAAAGCCGACGGCACGATCGTGGGCGACCCCGCCCACCCCGCCAATCGCGGCCGCCTGTGTTCCAAGGGCGCGGCGCTTGGCGCGACGTTGGACGACGCGACCCGGTTGCGCGCGCCGACGATCGCCGGGGAAACCGCCGATTGGGATCGCGCGCTGCAACTGATCGCCGATCGGTTCAATGCGACCATCGCCGAACACGGGCCGGACAGCGTGGCGCTCTATGTCTCCGGCCAATGCCTGACCGAGGATTATTACGTCGCCAATAAGCTGATGAAGGGCTTTGTCGGCAGCGCCAATATCGACACCAATTCCCGCCTGTGCATGGCGTCCTCCGTCGCCGGCCATGTCCGCGCGTTCGGGGAGGATATCGTTCCCGGGATTTACGAGGACTGGGAAGAGGCCGATCTGGTCGTGCTGGTCGGCAGCAACGCCGCCTGGTGCCATCCCGTGCTGCATCAACGCCTGACCGCCGCGCGGTTCGCGCACGGCACCAAGGTCGTGGTCATCGACCCCCGCCGCACCGCGACGGCGGAGGCCGCGGATTTGCATCTGCCGCTCGCCGCCGGAACCGATGTCGCGCTGTTCAACGGCCTGCTGGCCCATCTGGCCGCGACCGGACGGACCGATCGCGCCTGGGTCGCGCGCCATACAGAGGGCATGGACGCCGCCCTGGACGCCGCCCGCCCGCCCGACATCGAGGCAACCGCCGCCATCTGCGGCGTGGACCCCGAGTTGCTGGAAACCTTCTTCGAATGGTTCGGCGCCAACGAACGCGTCATGACCGTCTACTCCCAGGGGGTGAACCAGTCCCGCGTCGGCACCGACAAGGTCAACGCGATCGTCAATTGCCATCTGCTGACCGGGCGGATCGGTCGTCCCGGCATGGGGCCGTTCTCCGTCACCGGCCAGCCGAACGCGATGGGCGGGCGAGAGGTCGGCGGCCTCGCCAATCAGCTCGCCGCGCACATGAAGTTCGATGACCCGACGGATCGCGCCGCCTTGCAGGCGTTCTGGGACGCCCCGACGCTCGCGCCCCGCCCCGGACTGAAGGCGGTCGAGATGTTCGACGCGGTGCTGGACGGGCGGATCAAGGCAATCTGGATCGTCGCCACCAATCCCGCCGTCAGCCTGCCGCGCGCCGACAGGGTGCGCGCGGCCTTGGCCGTCTGCCCCTTCGTCGTCGTGTCCGACTGCTGGGCGACCGATACGACCGCGCACGCCCATGTCGTGTTGCCCGCCGCCGGCTGGGGCGAAAAAGACGGCACGGTGACGAATTCGGAGCGTGTGATCTCCCGCCAACGCCCGTTCCGCGCCGCTCCGGGGCAGGCGAGGGCGGATTGGTGGGCGTTGGCCCAGGTCGGGCGGCGCATGGGATGGCCCGCGGCCTTCGATTGGCGCAATCCGGCGGCGGTGTTCCGCGAACACGCGGCCTTGTCCGCCCATGCCAATAACGGCGCGCGTGTCTTCAACATCGGCGCGCTCGCCGAACTGGACGACGAAGCCTACGACGCCCTGCGCCCGGTGCGCTGGCCCTTGCCCAAGGGCGCGACCGGCGCCGGCGCGCGCCTGTTCGGCCAGGGCGGATTTCCCACCGCCAACGGACGCGCCCGCATGCTGCCGATCGTCGATCGGCGGCGCGACGTCACCGATCTGGTGCTGAACACCGGTCGTGTTCGCGATCAGTGGCACACGATGACCCGCACCGGCCTCGCGCCGTCGCTGATGACCCATACGCCGGAGCCGCTGCTGACTCTGCACCCCGCGGACGCCGCCGAACGCGGCATCGCGCAAGGCGACCTGGTGCGCCTTGCGACCGCCGACGGCGAAGCGCTGCTGCGCGCCGACACCCGCCACAGCCAAAGGCGCGGCGAAGTCTTCGCGCCGATGCACTGGACGGATCAATTCACCTCCGCCGGCCCGATCGGCCGTGTCGTCGGCGCCGAAGTCGATCCGGTCTCCGGCCAACCCGATCTCAAGGGAACCGCGGTCCGGGTTTCCCTTGAACCCACTTTGTTTCACGGCCTGTTGCTGCGGCGTACCGGCGGCGCGCTGCCCGATCTCTGCCATTGGGTGCGCGTGCCGATCGAGCAAGGCCAGTTCTACCGTCTGACCGGCCCACGCCCGCTGCCGGTCGGCGACGACCTGATCCGCCTGGCCGAAGTCCTCCTCGGCGCCCCATCCGGTGCCGACTGGCTCGAAGTCCTCGATGCTCGCCGAGGCACGCTGCGGGTGGCGATCCTGGTCGATGGCGCGGTGGAGGCGTGTTTGTTCCTCGCCCGCGATGCGGCCTCACTGCCGTCCGATGCCGCCGTTATGCCCATCCTGGGCGCGCTTGTGCCGGATGCCGCGCGCGGTCGTCTGCTGGCGGGCAGGCTGCACGATGCCGGCGCGGCGGAAGGCCCGCGCGTCTGCGCCTGTTTCGGCGTCACCCGCGACGCCGTGCGCCATGCCGCCGTGACCCACCGCCTGCGCAACGTCGCGGAAGTCGGGGTCGTGCTGCGGGCGGGAACCAATTGCGGTTCCTGCATTCCCGAACTGGAGGAGATCCTGCGCGATGTCAGAATGCCCGCGGACTGATCGGTTCGGCTCCGTCGCTTTGGTGGGGGCCGGGCCGGGCGACCCTGATCTGTTGACCCTGCGCGCGGTCAAGGCGATCCAAAGCGCCGATGTCCTGCTGTTCGATGCGCTGATCGATCCCAGCATCCTCGATCTCGCGCGCCCCGATGCGCGTCGCATCGATGTCGGCAAGCGCTGCGGCCGGCATGCCATGCAACAGGCCGCGATCAACCGGCTGATCGTGGATAACGCGCTGCGCGGCGCGCGGGTGGTGCGCCTGAAAGGCGGCGATCCCTTCATCTTCGGCCGGGGAGGGGAGGAGTTGGACAGCCTGCGCGCCGCCGGTATCCCGGTGGAGGTCGTGCCCGGTGTGACCGCCGCCTGCGCCGCCGCGTCGAGCCTGCAAATCCCGCTGACCCATCGCGATACCGCGCGTTCCCTGCACTTCGTAACCGGCCACGGCAGCGACGGTCTGACGCCCAATCACGACTGGGCCGGCCTGGTCCGGGCCGGCGGCACTATCGCGGCCTATATGTCCGGGCGCACTTTGGGCACCGTCGCCGCCCGCCTGATCGACGCCGGCATGGCGGGTTCGACTCCGGCGGTGGCGGTGGAAAACGCATCGCGCGCCAACGAAAGCCACGTGTTCGGCACGCTCGCTGCCTTGCCGGGTTTGCTCGCCGAACGCGGTTTCGCCGGGCCGACGCTGGTGCTGATCGGCGCGGTCGTCGATCTGGCCGCGGCGCGGACGATCGTGTTGCCCCAAGCGGCATAAGGGGTGGCCCCCCCAATGTCGCCGCCGAAGTCACACTACGGCCGGTTTGGTCGGAGGGCGGATACCCGGAAATCGGCCGGAGGGCCACACTTGGTCGTTTGTGCGGCGCGAAAATCAAGAATTCTGCACCAAACGTGGTGCATTAATATCAAAGGCAGTTTTCGGTGCGAATATCTGACGCACAATAAGCGGGTGTCCCGCGGTTACTCGGTGGGGCAAACGCGCCGCGACTGAGCGGCAGTTTCCAACGCCACGAATCTCCGGCGCAATTCGGCAAAGAAGCGCGGCGGCAGGAAACCGTAAGCGACGGACCCATCGTCGCGGTCGCCTAGGCGGCTCGGATTTCCCCGATTTACCTCGGGCGGACGTTCAAACCAACCCACGACCAGCCACAATACGCACTCGCGCGGACGCGCGTTGTGGCATATGCCTGGGGGTAACGGCGGATAATCGCCGGCGGGCGGAACTGGATGCCACGGGACGACAACCGAGACGGGAGTTCGGAGTACAGGCTGCGCCGCCCGACGGCCGACGCGGAGTGGCTCGCTTATCGCGCCATCCGCCGCAGCGTCGATCTGGAAGACGAGGACAGCGAAGACCCGACCGACGATCTTGCCCCCGGCCATCATCCCCTGCTGTTGTGGTTCGGCGACAAGCCGGTCGGCTCCATCCGCGTCGACAGTCTGCACGACGGCGATGCCGCGGCCTTCCGCCTGGTCGCCGTCCACCCCGAGTTTCAGGGCCAAGGTCACGGGCGCGCGCTGCTGCGCGAAGCCGAAGCGTTCGCCCGCGATATCGGCTGCCGCAAGGCGGTGATTTACTCCACGATGGAAGCCGCCGGCTTCTATGAAAGCGTGGGCTATGCCGAGGACCTGTTCGACGACCAGTATTTCGGCGGTGTCGTGCAGATGGCGAAACCGTTGCACTACGCCGGCTATTTCGCCGCCGACGGCGTGAACCCATAGGTCCGGCGGCGCCGGTGCCGTTTCGATAATCAGGAGATATCCATGCCGCTAACCGGAGTACGGGTCCTCGATCTGACTCGCGTTCTGTCCGGCCCGTTTTGCACCGCCTTGCTGGGCGATCTCGGCGCCGACGTCCTGAAGGTGGAAGCACCGGAAGGCGATTCCGTGCGCGGGCAGGGGGCGATGCGCGATGGATTGTCCTGGTACTTCGCGCAGTTCAACCGCAACAAGCGCTCCATCCGGCTCGACCTGCGTCAGGCCCAGGGACGCGACATTCTCGCTCGCTTGATCGCGCAATCGGATGTGCTGGTCGAAAATTTCCGCCCCGGCGTGCTGGATCGCATGGGCTTTACCGCTGAACGCCTGACGGAACTGCAACCGGCCCTGGTGACCTGCGCCATCAACGGTTTCGGCAGTCAGGGACCCTATCGCGACCGGCCCGCCTTCGACTTCATCGCCCAGGCCATGAGCGGCTTCATGAGCGTGAACGGCCGCCCGGAAGATCCCCCGCTGCGCTCCGGCCTGCCGATCAGCGATCTGGTCGCCGGGTTGTACGCGGCGCTGACCGTCGTCGCCGCCGTGATGCGGGCGCGTCAAACCGGCAAGGGGCAACAGACGGAGGTCAGCCTGACCAACGGCATGATCAGCCTGCTCGCCTATATCGCCACCAACTACTTCGCGACCGGGACCGCTCCGGCGCGCAGCGGCAACGATCACCCGATCGCGGCACCCTATGGGCTGTTTCCCACCCGCGACGGAGAGATCGCCATCGCCCCGCCGGACGATGCGTTCTTCGGGCGGCTGGCCGACGCATTGGGGGAACCCGGCCTGAAGACCGATCCGCTGTATGCGACGCAGGTGGCGCGGGTGGCGAACCGCGCGCGCATCAACGCCATCGTCGGCGGCAAGCTGGCGGCCCAATCGACGGCCTACTGGGTGGAAACGCTGAACGCCGCCGGCATGCCGTGTGGTCCCGTGAACAGCGTGGCGCAGGTGTTTCAGGACCCGCAGGTCCTGGCGCAGGACATGGCCATCGAGGTGGACCACCCCGGCCACGGGCTTGTGCGCATGCTGGGTTTCCCGATGAAGCTGTCGGAAACGCCCTGCCGCGTCCGCCTGCCCGCGCCCGGACTGGGACAGCATTCCGACGAAGTCCTGTCGGCCCTGGGCTACACCGACGACGAACGCGCGCAACTGCGTTCGGCGCGCGTCATCTGACGCGGGAAACCGAACCTGCTCGAACCGGGGGCGCTTAGTCGAGGGAGAAACTGGTGCCGCAGCCGCAGGCGGATTTCGCGTTCGGGTTCCGCACCGCGAAGTGGCTGCCCATCAATTCGTCGGTGTAGTCGAGTTCCGAACCCGCCAGCAGGTCCAGGCTGGCCGGATCGACCAGCACCTTGGCCGGACCATGCTCGATCAGCAGGTCCTCCGGGTCTCGATTGGCATCGAGTTCGAAGCGGTACTGAAAGCCGCTGCACCCGCCGGCGAGGACGGCGACGCGCAGCGCGGCGGGCTTACCCTCCGACGCGACAATCTCGGCGATTCGGGCGGCGGCTCGGTCGGTGACGGCGAACTGTTCCATGGCAGGCAATATAGGCGCGATCGACGCGGAATTGAAGCCCGCTGCGTGGCGGTGTAAGCCCCCATCGCATGACCGGTCGAATTCCCCTCGCGTGCTACGCCGTGACCGCGTCCGTATCGCGCGGGCGGCTGCATGCGGAGCCTGAATCGGCGAACCGATCCCCCTGGCAGCGCGATCGCGACCGCATCGTCCACAGCTCCGCCTTTCGCAAGCTGCAATACAAGACGCAGGTCTTCGTCAACCACGAAGGCGATTTCTACCGCACCCGACTGACCCACAGTATCGAAGTCGCGCAGATCGCCCGCTCCATCGCTCGGTCCCTCGGCCTGGACGAAGACCTGACGGAGGCTTTGGCCCTGGCCCACGATCTGGGCCACCCGCCCTTCGGACATGCCGGGGAGGAAGCGCTCAACATCGGCATGAAGCCTTTCGGCGGCTTCGACCATAACGCCCAAAGCCTGCGGATCGTGACCCTGCTGGAAAGCCGCTACGCCGGGTGGGATGGGTTGAACCTGACCTGGGAAACGTTGGAGGGGCTGGCCAAGCACAACGGCCCGCTGCGTAACCCGCCACCCTATATCGCCGAATACAACGACCGCCATAAGCTCGACCTGCACACGAACGCGGGGGCCGAGGCGCAGGTCGCGGCGATGGCCGACGACATCGCCTATCACAGCCACGACCTCGACGACGGGCTGCGCGCGCGCCTGTTCACGCCCGAGGATATTCGCCATCTGCCGGTGGTGGGGGAGGCCTTGACGCAGGCGCGCCAGTCCAGCCTCGACATGCCGCCGCCGCGCCTGCGCCACGAAACCATCCGCCGCGTTATCGATCGTCTCGTCACCGACCTTATTCAGGAAACCCGCTCTCGGCTTGCCAAACTCGAACCGGCGAACGCCGATGCCATTCGGCGGGCGCGCACGCGCGTCGTGGCGTTCAGCGCGCCGATGGCGGAGGCCAATCAGGCGATCAAGGATTTCCTGTTCGCGCGGATGTACCGACACTGGCGGGTCAACCGCATGACGACCAAGGCGCGTCGCCTGACGGAGGAAGTGTTCCGCCTGTTGCACGACGACCCTTCGTTGCTGCCCGACGACTGGCGCGCCCGCGCCGGGGAAGGCCGCATGCAGCGTTCGGCCATCATCGTCGGGGATTACGTTTCCGGCATGACCGATCGTTATGCCATGGATGAACACCGCAGGCTGACAGACCTTTCCGTCAGCGGATAAACAACGGCGCCCCGAAACGGCACAACCACGGATACACGGATCACATGAGCCAGGATATTTACGCCCGCATGCGCGAGACGGTGCTGGACGCGCTGCGCACACTGGCGCCCGACCTGCCCGACGACATCGCCGCCCGCGTGGAAGTGACCCCGACGCGCGATCCCGCGCACGGCGACATGGCCACCAACGCTGCCCTGGTGTCCGCCAAGGCAGCGCGCCAGGCACCGGCGAAAATCGCCGCCGGTCTGGTCGCCGCGCTGAGCCTGCGGCCGGAAGTCGCCGAAGCCGCCGCCGCGGGGCCGGGCTTCGTCAATCTGCGCCTCGATCCCGCCGCGTTCCGCGATCTGTTGCCTGGCATCTTGCTGGCCGGAGAGCAGTACGGCGACAGCCCCCTGGGCCGCGGCGCGCGGGTAAACGTCGAATACGTCTCGGCCAATCCGACGGGGCCGATGCATATCGGCCATTGCCGCGGCGCGGTCGTCGGCGACGCGCTGGCCAACCTGCTGGCCAAGGCGGGCTTCGACGTCACCAAGGAGTATTACATCAACGACGCCGGTAATCAGGTTGCCGCGCTCGCCTGGGCGACCTATTGGCGATATCTGCAAGCCGTCGGGACGTCGCTGACCGAGGACGAGTATGCCGCCCAGGTGCCCGGCGGGCTGCAATATCGCGGCGACTATCTGATCCCGCCGGCCCAGGAACTCCTGCGCCTGCACGGGGACTCCCTGGCCGGCCCCGGCAAGGGCATCGCGCCGGTCGAACAATGGCTGGATCTCGTGCGCGACTTCACCATCGACGCCATGATGCGACAGGTGCGCGACGACCTGGCGCTGCTGGGCGTGAACCAGGCGGTCTTCTCCAGCGAACGCGCCTTGGTCGCGACCGGCGTGGTCGATCGGGTCATCGCGGGGCTGGAAGCCGACGGGCTGATCTACCAAGGCGTGCTCGAACCGCCCAAGGGCAAGACCCCCGACGATTGGGAACCGCGTGAGCAAACCCTGTTCCGCGCCACCCAGTTCGGCGACGACGTCGATCGCCCGCTGCGCAAGTCCGACGGCTCGAACACCTACTTCGCCAACGACATCGCCTATCACGCCGACAAGGTCCTGCGCGGCTTCCCCACCCTGATCGACGTGTGGGGCGCCGATCACGGCGGCTATGTCTCGCGCATGAAATCCGCCGTAAAGGCGGTGTCCGGCGGCAAGGCGACGCTCGATATCGTGCTGTGCCAGATCGTCCACATCATGCGCGGCGGCGAACCCGTCCGCATGTCCAAACGCGCCGGCACCTTCGTGACCCTGCGCGACCTGCTCGAAGAAGTCGGGCGCGACGCGGTGCGCTTCACCATGCTGACCCGCAAATCCGACGCGCAGATGGAGTTCGACCTCGATCAGGCCGTTGCCCAGACCCGCGAAAACCCGGTCTTCTACGTGCAATACGCCCACGCGCGCTGCCGCTCCGTCCTGCGCTCCGCCGCCAACAGCTTCCCGGCCCAGGCGCTGACGCCCGCCGAACTCGCGACCGTTTCGCTCGATAGCCTGACCGCCGAAGCCGATCTGGTGCTCATGCGGCGTCTGGCGAGTTGGCCGCGCACGGTCGAAGCCGCCGCCATCGCGCGAGAACCGCACAGAATTGCGTTTTTCCTCTATGACTTGGCGGCCGACTTTCATATGCTGTGGAACCGAGGCAGGGATGATGCCGAACTGCGATTCATCCAGGCGGATCGGCCGGCGGAAACGCTCGCCCGTTTGGCCCTGGTTGCAGCGACCGCGGCAACGATCAGATCAGGCCTCGCCGTCATGGGTGTGACGCCCGTCGAGGAAATGCGCTGACGCTCTCTTGATCGGGGGCGTGGCCCCAGTGAAAGAGTGCTGCCGTGTCCGAAGACATCAGTATTCCAAGACCAGGCTTCGCCGCGCCCCGCCGATCGGAGGGCCTGGAGCCTGGGACAAAGCGCCTGATCTGGATCGCCGGCGGCCTCGTCGTCGGGCTGGTCGGCATTGTCGGCGTTGCCGGCCTCGTGGGCCGTAAGCCCGCCGAGGTCCCGGTGGTGCAGGCCGCCGGCGGCCCGGTGCGGGTCAAGCCGGAAAACCCCGGCGGCATGCAGGTGCCCGGCGCCAACAACGAAATGTTTTCCGGCGGTGCCAAGAACGGCACCAGCAATCTGGCACCCGCGCCGGAAGCGCCCGATCCCAAGGCGCTGCGCGCCGCGACATCGGCCGCGGTAACCGCGCCGCCCGTCGCGACCGCGCCGCCGCCGCAGGTCGCCACGCCCCAACCGAACGCCGCGACCGCCGGTCTCGCGGCCCATCCGGCCGCCAAACCCGCCCCCGCGCCGGTTGCCCAACCCGCGCCTGCAACCGCCGTGCAGGCCGCCAGGCCCGCCCCGGGCACGCCCGCGACAAGCAACGCGGGCAAGGCTGCCATGGTGCAACTCGCCGCCCTGCCGACCGAAGCCGCGGCCCGCGCGGAATGGCAGTCGCTGACGAAGAAAATGCCCGATCTGCTGAACGGCCGTCAGCCGACCTTCGCGAAATCAGAACGCGACGGGAAGGTCATGTGGCGCATTCGCACGACCGGCTTCAACGATGTCGCAAGCGCCCGCTCGTTCTGTGAGCGCGTCCGGGTCAAGGGCAACGGCTGCAACGTCATCACCGGCTGATCGTCCGTCAGACCTTGATCGCCCCCTCGGCATCCGAACGCGCGGCGATCGTCGGGATCGCGGGCCGGCAACTGACCGCGGACGAAGCGGCTCTGTTCCGCGCCCACCCTCCCGCCGGGGTTATCCTGTTCGCCCGCAATATCGCCGATCCCCCACAGCTCAGTCTCCTGATCGCGCAACTGCGCGCGGTGCTCTCGCCCCGTGCCGCGATCATGCTGGATCAGGAAGGCGGCAGAGTTGCGCGTCTGCGTCCGCCGCATTGGTCCGCCCATTCCCCAGCAGCCGCACTGGGCAAGCTCTGGCAACGCCGGGGCGCGACGGCCGCGATCCGTGCGGCATGGCTGACGGGGGCACTGATCGGGCGCGACTGCGCCGACGCCGGCTTCACCGTGACCGCCGCCCCGGTGCTCGACCTGTCGATCCCCGGCGCGCACGACGTCATCGGCGATCGCGCCCTGGCAACCGAACCCGACCGTATCGCCCGTCTCGGCAGGGCGCTGGCCGCCGGTTTGCTGGCGGCGGGCGTGCAACCCGTGGGCAAGCACGCCCCCGGTCACGGACGCGCCCAGGTCGACAGCCACCTTGCGCTTCCGCGCGTCGATGCCAATCATCTGGATGCCGACATCCGCCCGTTCGCGTTGAATGCCGACCTGCCCTGGATGATGACGGCGCATATTGTCTATGCTGGCCTCGATCCGCTGCTGCCGGCGACCCTGTCGCCGACGGTAATCGGCGATACCATCCGCGGCCGGATCGGGTTCAGAGGAGTTCTGGTGACGGACGATCTCGCGATGAAGGCGCTTTCGGGCACGCCCGCCTATCTGGCCATCCAGGCCTTGGCGGCCGGCTGCGACATCGCGCTGTACTGCGCCGGCGACTTCGCCCCCACCGCCGCGCTGCTCGAACGTTGCCCGCCCCTGACGCCGGAAGCCGGTCACCGTCTCGACGCCGCGCGCGCCGCGGCCGAACGGCGTCGCATCGCCTTCAATCGGGATAATCTGGCCGCGGAACGCGATCGGCTGCTCGCATGATGGACATGCTGGTGCAACAGGCGCTGGAAGTGCTTCAGTCCGTCGCGCCGGTAGCTGCTCGCATGATGGACCTGCTGGTGCAGCTGGCCCTGGCCGTGGTGCCCACGGTCATCGCCATTACCTTGCACGAGGCCGCGCACGGCTACGCCGCGCTGGCGTTGGGAGACACAACCGCGCGCGACGCGGGACGCCTGTCGCTGAACCCCATCCGCCATATCGATCGTGTCGGCACGATCATCGTGCCCGGTATTTTACTCCTGTCGCAGCTTCTGATCGCCGGACGTATCCTGTTCATGTTCGGCTGGGCCAAGCCGGTTCCGGTTTCCCCCTGGGTGTTCCGCGATCCCCGCCGCGGCATGGCGATCGTGGCCGTCGCCGGCCCGGTGATGAACTTCTTCCTCGCCTGGATCGCCGCGCTGCTGCTGCATCTCGCGACAGTCGGCATGACCGGCGCCGCGCAACCCCTCTTCGTCCAGTTCCTCCTCTACTTCATGCTCTCCAACCTCGTGCTCGGCCTGTTCAACCTGTTGCCGATCCCGCCCTTGGACGGCGGGCGCATCGCCGTCGGCCTGCTGCCCCTCGAACTCGCCAAACTCTGGGCGCGGCTCGAACGCGCGGGCATCGCGCTGGTCCTGCTGGTCGTCTTCCTGATGCCGCATCTGACCGGCTACGACCCGGTGGGAGAGGCCCTGGACAGCATTCTGCCATGGGCCTTCCGGACCATCCTCTGGCTGGCCGGTCATGCGGTCGGCGGCGGGCATGGCTACGGCCTCTGACGCCCAGGCCGACCCCTCCCAGGACCCGGATAGCCTGCTTATCAGGCTGGATGGGTTCGAGGGACCGCTGGACCTGCTGCTCGACCTCGCGCGCGGGCAGAAATTCGACCTCGCGAAAATTTCCATCCTCGCCCTCGTCGAACAATACCTTGCCGTGATCGAGGGCGCTCGCCGTGTCCGCCTGGAACTCGCCGCCGATTGGCTGGTCATGGCGGCGTGGCTGACCTGGCTGAAATCGCGCCTGCTGCTGCCGGCGGAGATGAAGGATGCCGAGGACGCCGAACAGGTCGCCGGCCAGTTGGCCGAACGGCTGCGCGAACTCGCGCGCATCCGGTTGGCGTCGGCCTGGATCGCGGCGCGCCCGACCCTGGGCCACGACGTCTTCGCCCGCGGCGCGCCGGAAGATCATACCGTCGTCGATCGCTCCAGGCTTGTGATCGAACTCGGCGGCTTCGTGCGCGCCTATATCGCCGCGCGTCGGCGGGGCGCGAAGGGCACGCCCTATGAAGCCCGCGCGCTGACGCTCTGGACCGTGCAGGACGCCCTGCGCCGGTTGGGAGAGCTTCTGGGCACCATGCCGGACTGGGCGGAGCTGGAGCAGTTCATGCCCCTGGTGACGCGCGGGCCGACCGAATACCGCGCGGCCATGGCCAGCACCTTTCTCGCCGGGCTGGAATTGGCCCGCGACGGCGCGATCCGCCTGCGTCAGGAGGAAACCTTCGGCCCCATCCTGGTGCGTTCCGGCGGGGACGAGGCATGAGCGACGATCCAATGGAAGCGGCGCTGCGCCTGACGGAGGCTCTGGTCTTCGCCAGCGCGACGCCGGTCACGGCCAAAATGCTGGGTAACGCCCTGCCGATGGGGATCGAGCCGACCGCGGCAATCGCGGCGCTGCGCGCGCGTTACGCCGGGCGCGGCGTGGAACTGGCCGATGTAGCCGGCGGCGTGCAGTTCCGCACCGCGCCGGATTTGGCGCCCGCCCTGCGCAAGGTCATCGAAAGCCCGCGCCGGCTGCCGCGTGTTGCAATGGAAACCTTGGCGATCATTGCCTATCATCAGCCCGCGACCCGCGCGGAGATCGAGGCGTTGCGCGGCGTCGCGCTGTCGCAGCAGACGATGGAAGCCCTGCTGGACGCCAATCTGATCGCCCCGAAGGGACGCCGCCAGGTGCCCGGCCTGCCGACCGAATGGGTGACGACGCCGCAATTCCTCGCGCATTTCGGCATGCGCGATATCCGGGAGTTGCCGCGCCGGGAAGAACTGCTGGCCGACGCGCCCCCATCCCCGCTGGCATCCCCGGCGGCAGGCGCGCACGGCCCGGATCAAGGCTTCCTCGATCGGCCCGACGAAGATGTGAACGCCGAACCGGAAACTGAGTTATGATGCCCGCGTCCGCCCCGCCCGCTTATTTCGTCGCTTTCGCCCCCCGTCCGGTTTCCCCGGCGCGTGGTTCCTGCTAGCAAGCGCCTCCCCGGAAACACATCGCATCCCATGTTTGATTTTGCCTGGTCCGAGATTGCCCTGATCGCCGCCGTCGCGCTTATCGCGATCGGCCCCAAGGACATGCCCGTGGCGATCCGCACCGTCAGCAGCATGGTGAAGAAAGCCCGCAAGATGGCGGCGGAATTCCAGACCCATGTCGACGACATGGTCAAGGAAGCCAACCTCGACGAAGTCCGCGGCCATATCAACGACATCCGCAATTTCGACATCAAGTCGAAGATCGAGAAGGCGATCGATCCCGACGGCGGGTTGCGCGATACCTTCGCGTCCGACCCGATTTCGCCCTATACGACGCCGCTGCCGGAAGTGACGGTTGCGGAAACGCCTGTCGTCTCGCCCGAGCCCCCGAAACCGGAGGAGCCGGCCAAGCCGATCGCGCCGGCGTTCATCCCGCCCGCCCTTGTGCCCATCCCCGAACCGGTGGTCGTGGCCGATGCAATGCCCCAGGCACCGTCGTTCATCCCGCCCGCCTTCGTCCGTGCCGGACCGACCAACCCGCGATAACCGACAAGCGAAGACAGAACCGTGGCAAATCCCGAAAGCGAAGATACGATCGACGATAAGCCGATGCCCCTGCTGGCGCATCTGCTCGAATTGCGCACGCGTCTGCTGTGGTCCTTTGTCGCCTTCATCGCCTGTTTCGCGCTGTCCTACGGCTTCGCGGGGGAAATCTACTATTTCCTGGCGGAACCGCTGGCCGCCGTGCTGCGCGAACAGGGAAACCCGAACCCGCATCTGATCTATACTCAGCTTTACGAGGCGTTTTTCACCCGCATCAAGGTCGCCTTCTTCGGCGGCGCCTTCATCGCCTTTCCCGTCATGGCCACGCAAATCTGGCTGTTCGTCGCGCCCGGCCTGTACCGCAGCGAAAAACGCGCGCTGCTGCCGTTTCTGGCGGCGACGCCCATCCTGTTCGTCATGGGCGCCGCGCTCGCCTACTACTTCGTGTTCCCGTTCGCCTGGCGCTTCTTCGCCAGCTTCCAGGACCCGACCGGCGGCGGCGGCGTGCCCATCGAATTGCTGCCCCGGGTCAGCGAGTATCTCGACCTCGTGATGAAGCTGATCTTCGCCTTCGGCCTGACGTTCCAGCTGCCCGTCGCGCTGACGCTGCTCGCCAAGGTCGGAATCGTGACCTCCGTCGGGTTGAGGAAGTTTCGCCGCTATGCGGTTGTCTGCATGTTCGTCGTCGCCGCCATCCTGGCGCCGCCGGACGTCATCACCCAGATCGGCCTCGCCGTGCCGCTGATGCTGCTGTACGAAATCTCGATCATCGCCGCGACATTCGTGGAACCAAAACCGACGGAGACCTGAACCGATGCATGATATCCGCGCAATCCGGGCAGACGCGGCCGCGTTCGACGCGGCGCTGGTTCGGCGCGGGCTGCCATCGATATCGGCGGACATCCTGACCCGCGACGGCGAACGCCGCACCGCGCAGACCGCCCTGCAGGAAAAGCAGGCGCGCCGGAACGCGCTGGCCAAGGAAATCGGCCAGGGCAAACGCAAGGGCGAGGACACCGCTTCCCTGGAAGCCGAAGCCACCGCCCTGCGCGGCGAGATGGAAGGCCTGGAAAAGCGCGCCGCCGACCTCGACGCCGCGATCAAGGCAATCCTCGAAGCCCTGCCCAACACCCTCGATCCCGAGGTGCCCGACGGCCCCGACGAAACCGCCAATGTCGAACTCTCGCGCCAGGGCGAACCCCGCGATCTCGGCTTCGAACCCAAACAGCATTTCGAGCTGGGCGAAGCCCTGGGCATGATGGATTTCGCCACCGCGAGCAAACTCGCCGGCGCGCGGTTCACCGTCCTGCGCGGGCCGCTCGCGCGCCTGGAACGTGCCCTGGGCCAGTTCATGCTCGACCTGCATACCGAGCGGCATGGCTATGCCGAGACGATCGTGCCGTCGTTGATCAACGCCGCGACCGCCTACGGCACCGGCAATCTGCCGAAGTTCGAGGAAGACCTGTTCAAGACCACCGACGGTCGCTACCTGATCCCGACCGCCGAAATCCCGCTGACCAACACCGTCGCGGGCGACATCCTGAACGAAAAGCAACTGCCGATCCGCCTGACCGCCCTGACCGATTGCTATCGGTCGGAGGCAGGCTCCGCCGGGCGCGACACCCGCGGCATGCTGCGCCAACACCAGTTCCGCAAGGTTGAGCTGGTGTCGATCGTCCATCCCGACCAAAGCGTCGATGAGCACGAACGCATGACACGCTGCGCCGAAACCGTCCTCGGCATGCTCGGCCTGCCGTTTCGGCGCATGTTGCTGTCGTCCGGCGATACCGGCTTTTCCGCCGCCCGCACCCACGATCTGGAGGTCTGGCTGCCCGGCCAGCAGATGTGGCGGGAAATCAGCTCCTGCTCCAACACCCGCGACTTCCAGGCGCGCCGCATGAACGCGCGCTTCCGTTCGGCCGACGGCAAGACCGTCGCGCATGTGCACACCCTGAACGGGTCCGGCGTCGCGGTCGGGCGGGCGCTGATCGCGGTGATGGAAAACCATCAACAGGCGGACGGCTCGATCCTGATCCCCGACGTGCTGCGCCCGTATATGGGCGGCCTGGAACGCATCGCCGCGGCCTGATCCGGGCCGATCAAACGCCGACCGGGCTGTGGCGTGCCTGCCCGGCCGGCGTTGCGGTCGATCAGACCTTGATGCCGCGCACGAAACCGGCCTTGGCGGCGCAGGCGGACAGCAGGAACGACAGATCGGTGCCGGTGGAGACGTAGCGCGCGCCCATCTGGACATATTGCGCCATCAGGTCGTCGCGAGAGGCGAGGCCGCCGACGCCGACATGCTTGCCGACCTTGCGCGCCGCCGCGATCGTGCGTTCGAACGCCGCTTTCAGCTTCGGGTGATCGTACTGCCCGTTGATCCCCATTTCCGCGCACAGGTCGTTGCTGCCGATCAGCAGCATGTCCACGCCCTCTACCGCGATGATTTCCTCCACATTTTCCAGCGCGGCGACGGTTTCCATCATCACGACCAGCGATGTGGCGTCGTTCATCGCCTGTTGCGTCTCGGTCATCGGGAAGCTGCGATACTGGTAATGCGACAGCGCGCCGCCGGCGGAGCGGTGCCCGACGGGCGGGAACTTCACCAGATCGACCATTTCCTTGGCCTCGGCGGCGGATCGCACATGCGGCGTGATCACGCCCATGGCACCGCCGTCGAGGACGCGACAAATATATTCCGGCGTGTTGGCGGGAACGCGCACCAGCGGCGTGATGCCGATCTGCTGGGCGGAGATGCAAATCTGGCAAACCGTGTCGATGGAGAGCGTGTTGTGCTCCATATCGACATAAAGCGTGTCGAAACCCGATGTTTTCGCGATTTGCGCGATTTCGATCGAGCGTGAGAAGCGCACGGTCATGGAGGCGACAACCTCGTCGCGCGCCAGCTTCTCTTTCATGTGGTTGCGCAGGATGGTTCGAAGCTCTGACATGGTGTTTCCCCTGGATCGGCGTTGGGTGCCATCATCCCCCGGACAGGCCCGCGTCTCAAGCCCGAGCGGGCGACCGAAAGGGCGACACGTCGCGATTGGCGCGAAACCGGCGATTGGTTAGGACGGTCGCGTGTCCGATCCTGTCCGAACCATTGATCCACCTGCATCCGTCCCCTTGGCGCCGGTGGATAAAACCCATGCGCCGTGAGCGTCCGGTGCCGAGCGCGGGGTTTTGGGGAGGCCGGGGGCTGCGCGGTGTTGACGCGGCGTTTCACGGAGGCGCTGTCCCGACAATCGGACGATCACCCAATCGCCCGCGTGGAACAGCAATCCGATGGAAAACACCTCATGCGCCGTGAGCACGCTTCCGTTTGTCCGGGAGGCTCCGTGCCAACACCGTGCAACTCCCAAGCACCGAATGTCGTTTCCCGCGCCCCCGCCGGGGCAGCCTGGATCGAAAACTCGGTGGGAATAACCTCATGCGCCGTGACAACGCTTCGGTGTCCGGTGTCGACCGCGGGGGCTTTGGGATGCTGGGAGTTGCACGAAGTTGGCGCGGAGTTTCACGGAGTCTGTGGATCGACGCCCGGAGGTTCGCCCAGCCGCCCGCTTGGACCAGCAATCCGATGGAAAACACCTTATGCGTCGTGCGCGCGTTTATGTCGGTCCGGGAGGCTCCGCGAACCTCCGCGCCAACTCCGTGCAACTCCCACGCAAAGAATGTCGTCCGACGCGCCCCTGCCGGAGCCTCCTGGATCGAAAACTCGGTGGGAATAACCTCATGCGCCGTGACAACGCTTCGGCGTCCGGTGCCGAGCGCGGGGGTTTTGGGATGCTGGGAGTTGCACGAAGTTGGCGCGGAGTTTCACGGAGGCGCTGTCCCGACAACCGGACGATCACCCAATCGCACACGTGGAACAGTAAGCCGGTGGAAAACACCTCATGCGCCGTGAGCACGCTTCCGTTCGTCCGGGAGGCTCCGCGAACCTCCGCGCCAACTCCGTGCAACTCCCACGCAAAGAATGTCGTCCAACGCGCCCCCGCCGGAGCCTCCCGGATCGAAAACTCGGTGGAAATAACCTCATGCACCGTGACAACGCCTCGGTGTCCGGTGCCGAGCGCGGGGGTTTTGGGATGCTGGGAGTTGCACGAAGTTGGCGCGGAGTTTCACGGAGCCTGTGGATCGACGCCCGACGATCACCCGGCGGGCCGCGTGGATCAGCAATCCGGTGGGAAACACCTCATGCGCCGTGAGCACGCTTCTGTTCGTCCGAGAGGCTTCGCGAACCTCCGCGCCAACACCGTGCAACGCCCACGCAAAGAATGTCGTCCAACGCGCCCCTGCCGGAGCCGCTTGGAACGGCAATCCGACGCAAAGACCCCATGCGCCCAGAGAGGCGGCGTTCTCGGCGACCGCCGCGGCGGGTGGCTCCTCCCTGTCGGGTTGGGGCGCGAACGTTGCCGCTTCCGCCGAAAAGGCGCCCGCCGATGGCACCCCTGTGACCAAATGCAATCGCTCCGAATGGGATGTCGAGTTCGCTTGCAATCGGCGAAGCGGGTCACGTATGGGAAGCGGGCAACAACAGATAACGGTCTGATGCTCAACATCGTCATCCCGATGGCCGGTCTCGGCAGCCGCTTTGCCCGCGCCGGTTACACCCTGCCCAAGCCGCTGATCCCGGTGCGTGGCGTTCCGATGATCCGCCTGGTCATTGCCAATGTTGCCCCATCGACGCCGCACCGTTTCGTTTTCGTGTGCCAAAGGGCGCATGTCGCGGAATTCGGGCTGCGCGAAAAGCTCACCGCCTGGGCACCCGGTGCCGCGGTTATCGAGCTTGACGGCCTGACCGAAGGCGCGGCCTGCACCGTGCTGACGGCGCGGGAATTCATCGACAACGACGAACCGCTGATGATCGCCAACAGCGATCAGTATGTCGATATTCCCATCGATCCCTATGTGAACGCCATGGCGGCGCGGAATCTGGATGGTCTGATCATGACCATGCAGGCGGACGATCCGAAATGGTCGTTTGCCGCGCTTGATGCGAACGGCATGGTGACCCGCGTGGTCGAGAAAGAGGTAATTTCGACGCACGCGACCGTCGGCATCTACAATTTCCGCCGCGGGGCCGATTTCATTCGCGGGGCGGACGACATGATCGCCAAAAACCTGCGTGTGAACAACGAGTTCTACGTGGCCCCGGTCTATAACCAATTGGTTGCCGAAGGTGCCAGGATCGGCGTGCACGACATCGGCGCGGAAGGCAGCGGGATGTATGGTCTCGGCATTCCCACCGACCTGGATGCGTTCCTGGCGTTGCCGCTGGCGGCAAAAGTGACGGATCCGCTGCTGTGATCGTCATCAGTCATCGCGGCTATTGGAAAGAGGTCGCGGAAAAGAACAAGCCGGTGGCGTTCCACCGCTCGTTCGATCTGGGTTACGGCACGGAAACCGACGTGCGCGATCTGCGGCGCACGTTGATGATCGCGCACGATCCGCCCGACGGGTCGGAGATCACGTTGGAAGCCATGCTGGATATCCTCGCCGGTCGCGATCTGCCGCTGGCGATGAACATCAAGGCCGACGGTCTGGCGCGCGATCTGGCGGCGATCATGGCGGCCCGGGGCGTGCGCAACTGGTTTACCTTCGACATGACGGTGCCGGAAACCGTCGTGCAACTGCGGCTGGGTCTGCCGGTGTTCACCCGCGCGAGTGAGTATGAGCAGCCGCCGCCGTGCTACGATCGGGCGATCGGCGTCTGGCTCGATGCGTTCGAATCCATCTGGTACACGCCGGCGACGATCGAAAGCTTCCTGCGCGACGACAAGCAGGTGGCGATCGTCTCGCCCGAGCTGCACAGTCGCGACCATATGGCATTTTGGTCGACGCTGAAGGCATCGCCGGTCGCGTCCCATCCCAAATTGATGCTGTGCACCGACCTGCCGGAGCAGGCGACGGCGTTTTTTGGAGGTCAATCATGATCAAGGCCGTTGTGTTCGACATGGATGGCGTGCTGATCGAAGCCAAGGACTGGCATTACGAGGCGCTGAACCGCGCCTTGCGCCTGTTCGGCACCGAAATCAGCCGGTACGATCACTTGACGACGTTCGACGGATTGCCGACCAAGCGGAAGCTGCAAATGCTGTCTGCGCAGGGCAATCTGCCGATTGAACTGCATGATTTCATTAACGATATGAAGCAACGCTATACGATGGAAATCGTCAACGCGCATTGCAAGCCTCGCTTTATCCACGAATACGCGCTCTCGAAGCTCAAGGCGCGCGGCTACCGCATGGCGGTGTGCTCCAACTCGATCCGCGACACGATCGAGGTGATGATGAGCAAGGCGGCGCTGAGCCAGTATCTGGAGTTCATCATTTCCAATCAGGACGTGACGAAATCCAAGCCCGACCCGGAAATGTACGACAAGGCCATCGCGCGCATGGGCATCGCGCCGTCGGAATGTCTGATCGTCGAAGATAACGAAAACGGCATACGCGCCGCCCGCGCGTCCGGCGCGCATGTGCTCGAAGTCGCGGATGTCGACGATGTGACCTATGCCAATATCTCGAAACGGATCATCGAGTGCGAAAAGGCGATCGCGGCATGAGAACGCTGATTCTGGGCGGCGGAACAGCCGCGACCGATACCGAGGCGACGCCGGTGTGGCTGGCGGAAAGCAACGGCGAAATCCTGATCGAGCGCTTCGTGCGCGCGTGCTCTCCGCTGGGCGGCAAGCTCGTCTTCGCCGTGCGGGCCGCCGACATGAAGCGCTACAGGATCGACAGCGTCATCAATCTGGCGGCGCCCGGTTCCGTCATCGTGCCGATCGCCGGAGAGACCATGGGTGCCGCCTGCACCGCGCTGATGTGCATCGCGCATATCGAACCCGACGACGAATTGCTGATCCTGAACAGCAATGAGTTCCTGGATGTTGACTACAAGGCGGCCGTGGAAGGCTTCAAGCGGCAGAACTTCGATGCCGGCGTGGTGACCTTTCACTCCATCCATCCGCGCTATTCCTACATGCTGCTCGACGACGACGGGCTGATCGTGGAAGCGGCGGAAAAGCATCCGATCAGCCGCCACGCCACCGCCGGGTTCTACTGGTTCCGCCGCGGCGCCGATTTCATCGCCGGCGCGCAGAACATGATCCGCAAGGACGCGCATGTGGACGGCCGCTTCTTCATCAGCCTGGTGTTCAACGAACTGGTGCTGAACCAGAAGCGCATGGGGGTGTTGGAGGTCGATAGTCGGCACTACCACCCGCTTAAGTCCCGGCGACAGGTGTCCGTCTACGAATCCGACCTTCATGCGGAGGAAGCGGCGTGAAGCACGCGCGTCTGGAAAACATGGTCAAGGGCTGGTTCGTCGGCGATTTCGAACCGACCCTGCTCCGCAGCAAGGATGTCGAGGTCGCGGTAAAGCACTACAAGGCCGGCGATCGGGAAGACACGCATCACCATCGCATCGCGACGGAGATCACCGTAATCGTCTCCGGCGAAGTGACGATGATGGGCAAGCGCTGGTCGGCCGGCGATATCGTGCAGGTCGAACCCGGTGAGGCGACTGACTTCGAAGCCCTGACCGACGCCGTCAACGTTGTCGTCAAACTGCCGAGCGTGATGGGGGACAAGTATGCGGGGGTGATGAAAGAGGGCATAGTGGACGCGTAACCGCGCGTTCACGAGGCCCACTTTGGATCAGACCCTGCCGCCGCCGCTGCTAGATGTGCGCGGCGTAACCCTACAATACAAGACCCGTGACCATTTGGTCACGGCAACCTATCGCGTCGACTTCTCCGTCCAGCGCTCCGACCGTTTCATTTTGTTGGGGCCGTCGGGCTGCGGCAAATCCACGCTGCTGAAGGCGGTCGGCGGCTATATGGCGCCGACGGAGGGGGAAATGCGGCTGAAAGGCCAGCGGATCACCCGACCGGGGCCGGATCGCATGATGGTCTTCCAGGAGTTCGATCAGCTTCTGCCCTGGAAGACAGTGCGCCAGAACGTGGTGTTCGCGTTGCAGACCTCGGGCAAGCTCCGGGGCAAGGCAGCCGACGAAAAGGCGATGCAGTATATCGAGAAGGTCAATCTGACCCGCTTCGCCGATGCCTATCCGCACACCTTGTCCGGCGGCATGAAGCAGCGCGTGGCGATCGCGCGCGGCATGGCGATGGAACCCGACATTCTGTTGATGGACGAACCCTTCGCCGCGCTCGACGCGTTGACGCGCCAACGCATGCAGAACGAACTGCTGACCCTTTGGGAAGATACCAAGTTTACCGTGCTGTTCGTGACTCATTCCATCGCCGAGGCGGTGAAGATCGGCAATCGCATCCTGTTGATGACCCCGCATCCCGGCCAGGTAAAGGCCGAGTTGAACAGCGTCGATCCGGCTGCCAGCCCGGCGGAAGCGGCGGAGTTGGAGCAACGCATCCACAACATGCTGTTTGCCGATCGGGTGGAGGAGGAAGAGCATGTCTGACATCGCCGAACGCCCGGAAATCATTCGCGAGATCAAAGGCTCCAACGAATTCGGGATCGTCGAGAAAGAGCTGACGATCTTCGAGAAGCTCTACAATCAAGGCTGGGTCCGCAAGACGTTCCTGCTGGTGCTGCTGGCTTTGCTTTGGGAGACCTATGCCCGCCACCTCGATAACCCGCTGTTGGTGCCGACGCTGACCGACACTGTGGAGGCGTGGAAGGCGGCAGTGCTGAGCGGCGTGCTGCCCAGCCGAGTCGGGGTGTCGCTGCAAGTGCTTGCGATCGGCTTCACCACCGGCGTCACGCTGGCGGCGATCCTGACGGTGCTGGCGATCACGACTCGTCTGGGCACCGATTTCCTCGAATCCATGACCGCCATGTTGAACCCGCTGCCGGCGATCGCGCTGTTGCCGCTGGCCTTGATCTGGTTCGGTCTGGGGCTGGGCAGTCTGGTGTTCGTGCTTGTGCACTCCGTGCTGTGGGCCGTTGCGCTGAACACGCATGCGGGCTTTCGCGGCGTGTCGCAGACGTTACGCATGGTGGGGCGGAACTATGGCCTCTCCGGCTTGCAACTGGTGCTGAAAATCCTGATCCCGGCGGCGTTTCCGTCGATCCTGGCGGGGTTGAAGATCGGCTGGGCCTTTGCCTGGCGCACCCTGATCGCGGCGGAACTCGTGTTCGGCGTCGCCTCGGGCAAGGGCGGGCTTGGGTGGTATATCTTCGAGAGCAAGAATCAGCTCGACATCCCCGAGGTCTTCGCGGGCCTGTTGACGATCATCATGATCGGTCTGCTTGTCGAAAACGTCATCTTCCGGACGATTGAGAACAACACGATCCGGCGTTGGGGCATGCAACACTGACGCCTGACGGTATCGATCCGAACGGCGGTGCCGTCATGACGGGCGGGATGCGCTCGCGTCCAGCGCGCTTTGCAGCATCCACGCCGCCGCAGATCGATCCACCGCCGCCGCCCGCTTCTTCCGGCTCAGGTCCGCCTCGCCGATCAGGAACCGATTGACGGCCGAACTCGACAGGCGTTCGTCCCACATCGCGGCCGGCAGGCCTGTTGCGCCGGACAGGGCAAACGCCCAGTTGCGGGCCGCCTGGGCCGCGGGGCCGGCGGTGCCGTCCATCGACAACGGCAGGCCGACGACCAGTCCGAAGGCGCCCTCCTTGCGCGCGATGGCGGCGATCTCCGCCGCATTCGCCGACAGCTTGCCACGTCGGAGACTGCCATAGGCGGACGCCAGCCGCAGGCTCACGTCGGAAAGCGCCAGCCCGATTGTCTGGCTGCCGGGGTCGATTCCGATCAGTCGCTGATCGCGGGTCAGCATCCCCCGCAAATCCGTCATGTTGAAGAGCGCCATGCGCGACGTTATGGTCCGCCCCTTCGCTTCAGCCAAGGACTCTCCCCCGATCATGGCGCTTGATCCAACCACGGTTCGCCGCATCGCCACCCTGGCCCGTATTCGGGTGGAGGATAATGAGATCGCAACGCTGCAAGGCGAGTTGAACGGTATCCTCGGCTGGATCGAGCAGTTGAACGAGGTCGACGTCGAAGGCATCGCCCCGCTGACCGGCGCGGCCGCGATGGCGATGGCCATGCGCGACGACGTCGTGACCGACGGAGGGTATCCGGAACAGATCCTGGCCAATGCGCCGGATCGCAATGGCGCGTTTTACGCCGTGCCCAAGGTTGTCGAATGATGCTGACCGATCTGACCATCGCCCAGGCGCAAGCCGGGCTGCGCGCGAAGACGTTCTCGGCGGAAGAGCTGGCCCTCGCGCATCTGCATGCGATCGAGACGCTGAACCCCAGGTTGAACGCCTATATCACCGTCAACCACGCGCGCGCCATGGACCAGGCTCGCGCCGCCGATGCGGCGCTGGCGGCGGGACAGGGGCGGGCGCTGACCGGCATTCCCCTGGCGATCAAGGACCTTTTCTGCACCGAGGGCGTACGTACGACGGCGGGCAGCAAGATGCTGGAACCCTTCGTGCCCCCGTACGAGAGCACGGTGACCGCGCAGTTGCTGCGCGACGGCGCGGTGTTTCTGGGCAAGGCGAACCTGGATGAGTTCGCGATGGGGTCGTCCAACATGACCTCGGCGTTCGGGCCGGTGGAAAACCCCTGGAAGCGTCTGCAAAACGCCGACGCCGTGTTGGTGCCCGGCGGGTCGTCCGGCGGGTCCGCCGCCGCCGTTGCCGCGCGCATCGCGATGGGCGCGACCGGAACCGACACCGGCGGATCGATTCGTCAGCCCGCCAGTTTCTGCGGGATCGCCGGGATCAAGCCGACCTATGGGCGCTGTTCGCGCTGGGGGGTGGTGGCGTTCGCCTCCTCGCTCGACCAGCCGGGACCGCTTGCGCGCACGGTCGAGGATTGCGCGATCCTGCTGGAATCGATGTCCGGATACGATCCCAAGGATTCGACCTCGGCCAATCTGCCGGTGCCCGACTTTCAGGCGGCGTGCCGTCGTGGCGTGAAGGGGTTGCGCATCGGCGTGCCGCGCGAATATCGGATCGACGGCATGCCCGGAGAGATCGAGGCGCTGTGGCGGCAGGGCATGGACTGGCTGCGGGACGCGGGGGCGGAAATCGTCGATGTCTCTCTGCCGCACACCAAGTACGGCTTGCCGACTTATTACATCGTGGCACCGGCGGAGTGTTCGTCGAATCTGGCGCGTTACGACGGTGTGCGGTTTGGTCTGCGCGCCGATGGCGGCGACTTGCGGGATTTGTATGAACGCACCCGGGCCGCGGGGTTCGGCGCGGAGGTGCGACGTCGTATCCTGATCGGCACCTACGTGCTGTCCGCCGGGTATTACGATGCCTACTACCTGCGGGCGCAGAAGGTACGGGCTCTGCTGTTGAAGGACTTCACCGACGTGTTCACCCAGGTGGACGCGCTGTTGGTGCCGACGGCGCCGTCCGCCGCGTTCGCCCAGGGGGAGAACATGGACGATCCCATCAAGATGTATCTGAACGACGCGTTCACGATCCCGGCCAGCATGGCCGGCGTGCCCGGCATGTCGGTGCCGGCCGGTCTGGATGCGGACGGATTGCCGCTGGGTTTGCAGATCATCGGCAAGCCGTTTGACGAGGAGACGGTGTTCGCCGTTGCCGCGGAGATCGAGCGTTCGGCGGGGATCGTGGCATTGCCCAGCGTGCGGGCCGGGGCCTGAGATGGGGCGCTTATCGGGAAAGGTCGCCATCGTCACCGGCGCGGCGTCGCGCGGCGAAGGCGTGGGTAACGGGGCCGCGACGGCGATGCTGTTCGCCCGCGAAGGGGCGAAGGTGCTGCTCGTCAATCGATCGGCGGAACGCGCGGAGGTACTGGCCGAGACGATTCGCGCCGAAGGCGGCGAGGCGGCGGTGTTCGCCGGCGATGTGTCGGAGCCCGAGGCGTCGGAAGCGATGGCGCGCGTCGCCATCGAGCGCTTCGGCCGTCTGGATATCCTGCACAACAATGTCGGCATCGGCAGTGCGGGCACCCCGGAAACGCTGGACGTTGCCGACTGGAATGCGGTGTTTCAGAGCAACCTCACCTCGGCCTTGCTCTGCTGTAAGGCCTGTCTGCCGAGGATGAAGTCAGGCGGCGGCGGCTCGATCATCAACGTGTCCTCGACCGCCGGCGCCATCGGGCTGTCGGGTACGTCGGGCGCGGTTGCCTATGCCACCACAAAGGCTGGCCTGCACGGCTTCACCTTGTCCGTCGCGGCCGACTATGCCGCCTTCGGTATCCGCGCCAATTGCCTCGTCGTCGGCACCGTCCACACACCCATGGTCGCTCGGCTCGGGGAAGCCGGGCGAGAACGCCGCCGATTGGCGGTGCCGCTGCAAACCGAAGGAACCGGCTGGGACGTCGCCTATGCGGCGGTGTTTCTGGCAAGCGATGAATCCCGCTGGATCACCGGTGTGATGCTGCCGATCGACGGCGGTTTCCTGGCGATCCGGCCCTGGCCGCGATAAGGGCACGACCCATGGCATATACACTCGAAGGCAGCACGGGACTCTGGGAAGTTGTGGTCGGCTTGGAAGTCCACGCCCAGATCGTGAGCAACGCAAAGCTGTTCAGCGGCGCGGCGACCGCGTTCGGCGCGGAGCCGAACGCGCAGGTCAGCTTCATTGACGCCGGGTTTCCCGGCATGTTGCCGGTGATCAACAGCGAATGCGTCCGTCAGGCCGTGCGCGCGGGGCTGGGGTTGAACGCGCGGATCAACCCGGTCAGCCGTTTCGACCGCAAGAACTACTTCTATGCCGATCTGCCGCAGGGCTATCAGATCAGCCAGTACGAGCATCCGATCGTCGGCGCGGGCCAGATCGAAATCGAACTGGCCGACGGCTCGACACGCCAGATCGGCGTGACGCGGCTGCATCTGGAACAGGATGCCGGCAAGTCGCTGCACGACCAGCACCCGACAAAGACGTTTATCGACCTGAATCGCGCCGGCGTGGCGTTGATGGAGATTGTGTCCGAGCCGGATATCCGTTCGCCGGAGGAGGCGGGCGCCTATGTGCGCAAACTGCGTTCGATCCTGCGTTATCTGGGGGCCTGCGACGGCAACATGGAAGAAGGCTCGCTGCGGGCCGACGTGAATGTCTCGGTCCGCAAGCACGGTGAACCCTACCGCACGCGATGCGAGGTGAAGAACGTCAATTCGATCCGCTTCGTTATGCAGGCGGTGGAGGCGGAGGCCCTGCGGCAGATCGAGGTCTGGGAGGCCGGCGGCACGGTCCAGCAAGAGACCAGGTTATACGACAGTCATCGCGGTGAGACCCGGTCCATGCGCTCCAAGGAAGACGCGCATGATTATCGCTATTTCCCCGATCCCGATTTGTTGCCGCTCGTGCTTGACGAGGCGTGGATCGAATCGTTGCGCGCCGAATTGCCGGAACTGCCGGATGCGAAAAAGGCACGCCTGATCGCCGAACACGGCCTGTCGCCCTATGACGCGAGCGTGCTGGTCGCCGAACAGTCGACCGCGATGTTCTACGAGACCGTTGCCAAGGGACGGGACCCGAAGCTTGCCGCCAACTGGGTCACCGGCGACTTCTTCGCCGCGCTGAACCGCACCGGACGCACGGTGGAGGATTCGCCGGTCAGCGCGCGGGATCTGGGTGGTCTGCTCGATTTGATCGCGGATAAGACGATCAACGGCCGCATCGCCAAGGACGTGTTCGAAGCGATGGTCGAAACCGGGCGCGATCCGGCGAGCATCGTGGAGGAAAAGGGCCTGCGTCAGGTCGTCGATACCAGTGCGATCGAGGCGGCGGTGCAAAAGGTGCTTGACGCGAATGCCGCCAATGTCGCTCAATATAAGGCTGGCGCGACCAAGCTGATGGGTTTCTTCGTGGGACAAACCATGAAGGCGATGGGTGGCAAAGGAAATCCGGCGCTGATTAACGAGACGCTGCAACGGCTGCTTTCATAGGCCGTCGGTAGTTTTTTTATTCTCGCTGAGTACGCGCAAATAAGGTCGGCTCCGTCCCGAGCCGACCGAAGTCTCCGATGGTTTTTTCGATCGGAGGATCAGTCTGAGCACCCCTGCCGAAAGCTTCGAGGGCGCACGGGTTGCCATATTAGAAAAATCATAGCAGTATTCGAGTGATGATCCGGTGAAGACGCACGCACGGCGTCAAAAAATGCTATAAATTCACCGGCTTGTGCAGGTTTGATAAGACGATTTGGTTCGTTACGACCTCATTGTCGGCTCGGTATATTGTGCACTGCCGAGCACGTGAAACGGAGATTGAACGATTATTAGCAAATTGCCCTTATCCTGGCTTGCCGGGATACGACAATATTCATATGCGCCCTTGGTTGCAGCTTGTGTACTGATCGCGGCCCCGATCGAGGACGCTCAGGCGCGGGAAGCGCCTGCCCGGGCCGTTCAGAAGCCTGCTGTCTCCAAGGCACGCGCGGCAACAACCCACCGCGGCGCGGGCGCGTTCGCGCATCAGACCGGCGTGGCGTCCTATTACGGTAAGGCCCACAACGGGAAGCGCACCGCGAGCGGCGTAAGGTTCAACCAGGAAGCGTTGACCGCCGCGCACTCTTCCTTGCCGTTCGGCACGAAGGTTAAGGTTACGCACGCCGCGAGCGGCCGCTCGGTTGTCGTCGTCATCAATGATCGCCTCTACTCCGGACGTCGCATCATCGACCTGTCCATGAGCGCCGCGCGCCAGCTTGGGATGATCCGGCAGGGCATTGCGACCGTCTCGATCACCCCGGCCTGAACCTGTCTTTGGCGCGTAACGCGCCACCCCTCCCCATGTCTTATCTACGCGGTAGCCAATCGGCGACGCTCGCCGCATCATGGCCTGCCAAGGGAGATGGGATATGCACAGCGACATTCGTGGCCTCGAGATTACCGCGGCATCGGCCGAAGCGGTGCGTGCGTTCGATTATGCCATCGACGGCTATCTGACCTATCGCGCTGATATTCCTCAGCGTTTGGGCGCGGTTTTCGCGCTCGACCCGGAATTCGGCATGGCGCACGTCCTGAAGGGCTATTTCGCGATGCTGGCCTACAAGCAGGCCGCGCTGCCGATGGCGCGTCAGGCGCTGCACGATGCCTGGCGCTACATCAACACCGGCACGCCGCGCGAACATGCCCATGTCGCCGCGTTGGAAGCCTGGGTCGACGGTCAACCCGATCGGGCGGCGGAAGTGTGGGATCAGATCCTGTGCGATCATCCGCACGACATCTTGGCGTTCCGCCTCGCGCATTTCGTCAACTTCTGGCTCGGCCGGCCGGAGGCGATGTTGTCCTCCGTCCTGAGTGTGGAGAAGCACTGGAGCGAGGCGCAGCCCGGCTATAACTCCATCCTTGGCTGCCGATGCTTCGCGCACGAGGAAAGCGGGTACTACACGGAAGCCGAGCACGCGGGGCGAGAGGCGATTCGGCGGGACCCCGGGGATTTGTGGGCGACGCATGGGGTGGCCCATGTCCTGGAAATGACCGGCCGCCGGGGCGAGGGGATCGCCTGGGTGGAGGGTTTGCAGCACAATTGGGCGGGGGCCAACAATCTGCAACACCACCTCTGGTGGCATTTGGCGATGTACAACGTCGAGCGGGGCGACTTCGCGCGCGTGCTGGAACTGTACGACACGGGGTTCCGTAACCTGTCCGCGCCGCTGACGGTCGCCAACCCCGACGTTTACATCGACGTGCAGAACGCATGCTCGATGCTGTTTCGTCTGGGACGGCAGGGGGTGGATGTCGGCGATCGCTGGATCGAACTGGCGGATCAGGCGGAGGCGCGGATTGGCGACTGCCTGTCGGCGTTTACCGTGCCGCATTGGATGATGGCGCTGGCCGCGACCGGTCGCGACTCGGCGGCGGAGCAGATGCTGGCCGGGATGCGCGATTTCGCGCAGGCGTCGAACGCCGAGACGCCCGGGATCACGGCACGCCTGGTGCGGGACATCGCATTGCCCATCTCGGTCGCCGTGTTCGCGCACGGGCAGGGGCGGCATGCCGACGCAGTTGCCGCCATGCGGCCGGTCATCGGGGAGATGTACCGCTTGGGCGGCAGTCACGCGCAGCAGGATGTGTTGGAGCAGGTGTTCCTGGATTCGGCGTTGAAGGCGGGATTGAGCAACGATGTCCGCATGCTGATGGAACGCGTCGCCGGTCGCCACCCGGTTGCGCCGGAGCGTCGGCGGGGGTACGCGATGGCCGCCGATATCCTGAAAGCGTAGCCAATCCCGTTTTGGTCATGGCTGATCCTCGCCTACTGGAAACCGTTTTCGGTAACGGGCAGACTGCCGATCGAGGATACTGGGCCATGCACTTCGACACAGAACACACAAAACACCTTCGTCAGGCCGCTACCGACGCACGTGCCGCCGGGCGCGTGCTGTCGCGGGCGCCGGCCGAACGCCGGAATGCCGCGCTGCGCGCCATGGCGACCGAACTGCGCCGCGACGCCGAAGCGATCCTGGCCGCCAATGCCCTGGATATCGCGGCCAGCACCGCAAGCTCCGCGTTCCGCGACCGTCTGCTGCTGACGCCGGCGCGGGTGGAGGCGATGGCTAAAGGGTTGGAGGAAGTCGCCGATCTGCCCGATCCGCTGGGCCGTGTCCTGGCGGAATGGACCCGTCCCAACGGGCTGCGCTTTCAACGGATCGCGACCCCGATCGGGGTGATCGGGATGATCTACGAAAGCCGGCCCAACGTCGGGGCCGACGCGTCGGCGCTGTGCCTGAAGTCCGGCAATACGGTCATTCTGCGCGGCGGGTCGGAAAGCGCCAACAGCGCGCGGGCGATCAATACGTCCCTGGTCGCCGGCCTGCGCGCCGCGGGTCTGCCTGACGCCTGTGTTCAGGTCGCCCCCACCACCGACCGCGCCTATGTCGCCGCCATGCTCGGCGGCGCGGGCCTGATCGACCTGATCATTCCCCGCGGCGGCAAGTCGCTGGTGGAGCGCGTGCAGAATGAAGCCCGCGTGCCCGTCCTCGCCCATGCCGAGGGCATGTGCCACACCTATGTCCACGCCGCCGCCGATCCCGACATGGCGCGCGCCATCGTCGCCAATGCCAAGATGCGCCGCACCGGCGTTTGCGGAGCCACGGAAACGCTGCTGATCGATCGCGCGGTCGCGCCGACGCTGCTTGGGCCGATCATCGCCGATCTGCGCGCGCTGGGGTGCGACTTCCGCGCCGACGCCGCCGCTCGGGCGATCGTGCCGGACCTGACTCCGGCCAACGATACCGATTTCGATACCGAATGGCTGGACGCCGTCATGTCCGTCGCCGTCGTCGATGGCGTCGATCAGGCGGTGGCGCATATCGCTCGGCACGGCAGCGAACATACCGACGCCATCGTGACGCAAGATGCCGACGCGGCGGATCGCTTTCTGCGCGGCATCGACAGTTCGGTCGGGCTTTGGAACGCCTCCACCCAGTTCTGCGACGGCGGAGAGTTCGGCTTCGGGGCGGAAATCGGCATTGCCACCGGGCGCATGCATGCGCGGGGGCCGGTGGGTCTGGAGCAATTGACCACGTATCGCTACCTGGTGGTCGGCAACGGTCAGGTCCGTCCCTGAACCGTATTCCCGATCCGCTTCCGCGATTTGGCGATCGGCGGCGCACGGCAATCGGACTCCTGGGTGGTTCGTTCAACCCGGCGCATGCGGGCCATCTGCACGTTGCCCGTCTCGCGCTGCGGCGCATGAACCTTGATCAGGTCTGGATGTTGGTGTCGCCCGGCAATCCGCTGAAACCGCGACGCGGGATGGCGCCGTTCCCCGACCGCCTCGCCGGCGCACGCGCCCTGGGCGACGGCCGTCGCATTCTGGCTACCGGGATCGAGGCCGCGCTGGGCACACGCTATACCGTCGACACGCTGCGACTGTTGCTGCGGCGGTTCCCTCGGGCGCGCTTCGTCTGGCTCATGGGAGCCGATATTCTTGAACAATTGCCGCATTGGCGCCGTTGGATCGACCTTGCGCGCAATCTGTCCTTTGCGGTCCTGCCTCGACCGGACTACAACCACAGGGCGTTGGCTGGGCAGGCGGCCAAACGCCTGCGTCCGTTCCGGCGCCAAGCCAGTCAGGCAGCCTTGTTGCCGGGGCGCGCGCCGGCCTGGGTTTTCGTGCCGGCACCGCAGAATACCATGTCCGCCACCGCTATCAGAGAAGCTGGCAAAGGAGCCACGTCATAGCCACCCCGCCCAAGCTGCCGCCCTCTCCGGCGCGCCATACCCCCACGACCCGTAAACGCGTCGCGAAGCCCAAGCTCGCGGAAGCCGCGAAGACGCCGGGATCTCCCCGCAAGAAGACCATCGCCGCCGGCCCGATGAAGGCCGTGACGCCACGCGCCCGTAAGCCGAAGGCAAAGACCGAACCGTCGGAACTCGATCGCCTGCAAGGTGTGATCGTCCTGAGCCTGGAAGACGACAAGGCGGAAAACGTCCTCGCCCTGAAGTTGGAGGGGAAGGCGATGTTCTGCGATCGCATGGTAATCGCGACAGGCCTCGCCGATCGTCAGATCAGCGCCATGGCGCAGCATCTGAAGGAAAAGCTGCACGAGGCCGGTCTGAAACGCGTTCAGATCGAAGGATTGGGCGGGTCGGATTGGGTTCTGATCGATGCCGGCGACATCGTCGTCCATCTGTTTAAGCCCGACGCGCGGGAGATGTACGCGTTGGAGAAGATGTGGGGCAGCGATCTCGATTAGTCCAATTCGACGCTCAGGGCGCGGAGCGCGGCGGTGTGCGTGGACCGTGCGCCCGGCGCGTAATGCCTCCGCCGTCAGGGTCTCCACACGCAACCCACCCTGCATGACGCCGATGCGCCCGCAGAGATGCGCAACAACCGGAAGATTGTGACTGACCAGCACATAGGTCAGGTCGCGCGTTTGCCGTAAATCGGCGAGCAGGTTCCGATGTTGCGGTGCGCTTGGTTTGGCAAGGGTTGGGGTCGCGCGCTAGGCTCCCTCCCATGAATGCACATCGCGATATCCGGGCCTCCGTCTGCCCGCACGACTGCCCCTCTACCTGCGCCCTGTCCGTGGAGGTCATCGACGGCGTTCGCATCGGCGCGGTGCGCGGGGCGGAGGACAACAGCTACACCGCCGGCGTGATCTGCGCGAAGGTCGCGCGCTATGCCGAACGCATCCATCACCCGGACCGGTTGACGCATCCCTTGCTGCGGGTCGGGCCGAAAGGATCGACGCAGTTCCGCCGCATTGGGTGGGAGGAGGCGCTCGACCGTATCGCGCAGCGCTTCATCGACGACGCGGCCCGGTATGGAAGCGAAGCGATCTGGCCGTACTTCTTCGCCGGGACCATGGGGCTGGTGCAGCGCGACGGGATCAACCGCCTGCGCAACGCGATGCGCTATTCGCGCCAGAAGATGACGATCTGCACGACGCTGCCGGAACTCGGCTGGGTTGCCGGCGTCGGCACGCCGCGCGGCGTCGATCCGCGGGAGATGGCCAAATCCGATCTGATCGTGATCTGGGGCGGCAATCCGGTTTCCACCCAGGTCAACGTCATGACCCATGTCGCCCGCGCCCGGAAAGAGCGCGGCGCCAAGGTCGTGGTGATCGACCCCTATCGCACGCCCACCGCCGCCGTCGCGGACATGCACCTGTCGCCCCGCCCCGGCACCGACGGCGCCCTGGCCTGCGCCGTGATGCATATCGCCTTCCGCGACGGGTATGCCGATCGCGCTTACATGGCGCGCTACACCGATTGTCCGGACGCGCTGGAAGCGCATTTGCGCACCCGCGATCCGGCCTGGGCCGCCGCCATCACCGGCCTCCCCATCTCCGAAATCGAGGCGTTTGCTCGGCTTTACGGGACGACCCAACGCAGCTTCATCCGTGCCGGCTACGGGTTCGCGCGCGGGCGTAACGGCGTCGCGAACATGCATGCCGTCACCTGCCTGCCCGCCGTCACCGGTGCCTGGCTGCACGAGGGCGGTGGGGCGTTATGGTCCAATCGTGGCATGTATCACTGGAACAAGACGCTGATCGAAGGCAACGACGTGCTGGATACCGGCATTCGCGTGCTGGACATGAGCCGGATCGGCAGCGTCCTGACCGGCGATCGCAGCGAATTGGGCGACGGGCCGCAGGTTCACGCGATGCTGATCCAGAACCAGAACCCGCTGGACGTCTGTCCCGACAGCAACCGCGTGCGCCGCGGCTTCGGGCGCGACGATCTGTTCGTCGCCACGCACGAACAGTTCATGACCGAAACCGCGCGCTGGTCCGACATCGTGCTGCCGGCGACGATGTTCATGGAGCACGACGATCTCTACCAGGCCGGCGGGCACAGCCATATTCAGATCGGCCCCAAGCTGATCGATCCCCCCGGCGAATGTCGATCCAACCACGAAGTCATCCAGGGTCTGGCCAGGCGTCTCGGCGCCAAACATCGCGGCTTCGACATGACGGCGATGGAGATCGTCGACGAGACCTTGCGCGTCTCCGGCTGGCCCGACGCGGCGACGGTGCAGCGGGAGCGCTGGATCGATGCGATGCCGTCGTTCGAGGAGTCACACTTCCTGAACGGCTTCGCCAACCGCGACAAGCGCTTCCACTTCGCGCCCGATTGGGCGGCGCTGGGTCCGAACCATGCCATGATGCCGAAACTGCCGGATCACATGCGCTCGATCGACGACATCGCGCCCGATCGACCGTTCCGGCTTGTGACGGCGCCCGCGCGCAGCTTCCTGAACTCCAGCTTCAGTGAGATGCCGTCCGGTCGTAAGCGGGAGGGCCGTCCGACCGTGTTGATCCACGCAAGCGACGCCGATCGGCTGGGTATCGCGGATGGCGCGAAGGTGCGCCTGGGCAACGCGCGCGGAGAGGTCGTTCTGCACGCGAAGATCGCGCCTGGGCAGTTGTCGGGCGTTTTGGTGTCGGAAAGTGTCTGGCCCGGCGAATACTTCGAAGGCGGCATCGGCATCAACGCGCTGACCAGCGACGATCCCGGCCCGCCCGCCGGCGGCGCGGTGTTTCACGACACGTCCGTCTGGTTGAAGGCCGAACCCGTCGCGGCTTAATGCGGCCGCTTCGATGCCTCATCGAAGACCGAGCAGGCGAGGGTGACGAGTTTCTTGGCGGTGGTCGTCAGCCCCGCCTGATCGGCGGCCTGTGCCAATGTGATCAGACGATCGGACAGTATCAGCGCGCTGACAGTGTCCTCGAATGGCGTGGCGAGTGTGCGCATGGACGGCGTTCCTCATTCATCGGTAACGATAGAATGCCGCGGTACTCTTTCCAGGACGTTAACGTCGGTCGGATTGTCGCATGAATTCCCGCAGCGCCAGCACGCGCAACGCCGAAGCCAAAGGCTGTCCATCCCGGCGTTCCGCGTCTGTCGCCGCCACCAGGGCGGACAGCGTTTGTTCGCGGGCTGTCGCGATTCTTGCCAAAGCCTCCCAGAACGCCGGTTCCAGCGCGACGCTGGTGCGGTGACCGGCGAGGGAGAAGCTGCGTTTGGTCAATCCCGTCATGGGCGCTTGTCCGTTTGTGCCAATGCCCAGGCCGCGGTTGCGGCGACCGTCGGGTCGGGATCGGCGGTCAGCGCCCGCGCGGCGGAGCGCAGCGTGGGATCGCCGGAGTTGCCGATGGCGATGAGGACGTTGCGTACGAAACGGTTTCGGCCGATGCGCTTGATGGGGGAACCCGCGAACATCGCGCGGAAACCGGCGTCGTCCAATGCGGCCAGCGCCGCCAGACGCGGCGCGGTCAGGTCGGCGCGGGCGCGCAGTCCGGCGTGGGCGGTCGGCTGGGCGAAACGGTTCCAGGGGCAGACCGCGAGGCAATCGTCGCACCCATAGATTCGATTGCCCATCCGGGACCGCAGGTCCAGCGGGATCGGCCCTTTATGCTCGATGGTCAGGTACGAGATGCACCGGGTTGCATCCAGTCGATACGGGGCGGGAAACGCATCGGTCGGGCACGCGGTCAGGCAGCGCGCGCAGGTGCCGCAACGATCGGCGTGCGGCGGATCGGCTGGTATTTCCAGCGTCGTATAGATCTCCCCCAGAAACAACCACGATCCGTGGGCGCGGGATACCAGATTGGTGTGCTTGCCCTGCCAGCCAAGGCCGGCACGCTGGGCGAGCGGCTTTTCCATCACCGGCGCGGTATCGACGAAGACCTTCACCTGTGGCCCAAACCGCGAGACCACGAACTGCGCGAGGTGCTTGAGTTTGCCCTTCACCAGGTCGTGGTAGTCCCGATGGCGCGCATAGACGGATATGGTGCCGCGATCGGGCTGTGACAGCGATGCCAGCGGATCGTCGTCCGGCGCATAGGACAGTCCCAGCGCGATGACGGATCTGGCTTCCGGCCAAAGCGATTGGGGATGGGCGCGCTGATCGGCGCGGTCGGCCAGCCAGCCCATGTCGCCGTGCTGGCCGGCATCGATGAACGCGCGTAGTCTGGTGCGCGCCTCCGGCCCCAGTTCGGCGGTTGCGAAGCCGATCGCGTCGAAGCCGAGGGACAGAGCGCGATCGCGGATGACGGCGCGCGGATCGACCATCACCCCCGCCCGCGATACCCCGGCACGTCCTGCGCCGGGATCCACGCGCCCTCGGGCGGCGCGCCGGTCTGCCAGAACACATCGATCGGAATCCCGCCGCGCGGATACCAGTAGCCGCCGATGCGCAGCCAGATCGGGTCCAGCAGCGCGATCAGACGATCGGCGATCTGGATCGTACAGGCCTCGTGAAACGCGCCATGGTTACGAAACGATGCCATGAACAGCTTCAAGGACTTGCTCTCCACGATCCAGTCGCGCGAAATTATATCGATTACGATATGAGCAAAATCCGGCTGCCCGGTCAGCGGGCACAGCGACGTGAATTCCGGGCAGGTAAAGCGCACCACGTAGTGCTTGCCGGCGCCGGGATTGGGCACCCGTTCCAGCAGGGCCGCCTCGGGCGATTGGGGTTGCGGCGCGGCGTGACCCAGTTGCGTCAGGCCGTCATAGCGTGTGTCACTCATGCCTGATCCTCCTTCGCTACCCAGCCGGCGCGGGTGGCCGCTGCGTGTTCCTCCAGCCGCCCCGCCATGATCGCCGAACGCAGGCCGAGCATAAGGTCCTGGTAGTAGGTTAGGTTGTGCCAGGTGAGCAGCATCGGCCCCAGCATTTCGTCCGCCCGAAACAAATGATGCAAATACCCTCGGCTGTGCCGAGTGCAACCGGGACAGCGGCACGACGGGTCCAGCGGGCGGTCGTCGTCGGCAAAGCGCGCGTTGCGCATGTTCATGATGCCTTGGGCGGTATAGGCGCGGGCGGTGCGCCCGGCGCGGGTCGGCATCACGCAGTCGAACATGTCGACGCCACGCTGCACCGCGCCGATCAGATCGTCGGGCGTGCCGACACCCATCAGATAACGCGGGCGATCCTTGGGCAGATGCGGGACGGTGAAGTCGAGCACATCGAACATGGCCGCCTGTCCTTCGCCCACCGCAAGGCCGCCGATGGCATAGCCGTCGAAGCCGATCGCGGTCAGCGCCGCGGCGGATTGGGCGCGCAAATCGGGATAGACGCTGCCCTGCACAATGCCGAACAGGCCATAGCCCGGACGCTCCACAAACGCCTGCTTCGACAGGGATGCCCAGCGCATCGACAGTTCCATCGACGCGCGCGCCTGTTCCGGCGTGGCGGGGAACGGCGTGCATTCGTCCAATGCCATGGTGATCGTGGCATCCAGCAAATGCTGGATTTCGATCGAGCGCGCCGGTGTCAGCCGGTGTTTGGAGCCGTCAATGTGGGACTGAAAAGTGACCCCGTCTTTGTCCATTTTGCGCAACTGCGCCAGCGACATGACCTGAAAGCCGCCGGAATCCGTCAGGATCGGTCCGGGCCAGTCCATGAACGTGTGGAGACCGCCGAGGCGCGCCACACGTTCCGCGCCCGGGCGAAGCATGAGGTGATAGGTATTGCCGAGAACGATACCGGCCCCGGTCGCGCGCACGGCATCGGCGGTCATGGCCTTGACCGTGCCGGCGGTGCCGACCGGCATGAAGACGGGGGTTTGCACGTCGCCATGCGCGGTGTGCAGCACACCGGCTCTGGCCGCGCCGTCGTTGGCATGGGATTGGAACGTCAGGGTCATGGCGCGGTGCATGCCATGGTTTTCCGGGTGGGGTCGAGTGGCCGGTCGGAGGGTCCTTCGTTCGGTCGTCTCAGGGCGCATGAGGTCTTGTTCGCGGTTTTGCCCATGCGGGCGGTACCGGTGGCTGCGTGTTGCGAGGCAGCGATCCCGACGCTCTGGGTGTATGGGGTTTTATCGCCGTGAAACGGGTCGCGCCGGTCGTGGGCCAGGCGTGGGCCGACGGGCCAGTGCGTCCACCGACACGATGGGCGCTTTCTCACGGCGCGTGAGGTCTTGTTCGCGGTTTTTCCGGCGCGTTCGGTACCGGCCGCGCCGCGTTGCCGGACAATGATCCTGGCGCTCACGGCGCATGGTCGTCTCAGGGAGCATGACAGGGTGATCGCATTTGGCGGCGGAAGGTACGAATTTTCACCTCTCCCCCTGGGAGAGGTCGTGCCGCGAAGCGGCGCGGGTGAGGGAGGTGATGCGAATACAATGGGTTGTGCCGGTGGCACCTCCCTCACCCGACGCTTCGCGCCGA
>CANJLW010000016.1 GCA_947475245.1 Acetobacteraceae bacterium
CGGATCGGGTTTGGCGTCCAGGGTCTCGTATCGGTGGCTCAGGTCGAAGAATCCGGGCTGGGTCATCGGCAATCCAATCGGGCGGGTCGGTGGCCCTATTGAATCGAAGGTCGGGCGCGGTCGCCAGGCGAATTTTTAGAGGTGCCCAATTGGCAAAGCTTCTCCATCGGTGCAAATGAAGTTGCGCGCTTCAACCTGCCGTCCTCGCTATCGGCGATTCTGAACCGCGTAACCGGGTCTGACCCCTCTCTCATTGCTGGCCGCCTGTCGTCGAACGGTCAGGTCTATCTGATCAACCCCAACGGCATCGTCGTTGGCCCCAATGGACGAGTGAACACCGGGGCTTTTGTCGCCTCCACGCTCAACGTGCCGGACGCCGCGTTCATGCGGGGCAGCGGCATGACATTCAAGGGCGAGTCCGGCGCCGGCATTCAGGTGTTGGGCCAGATCAAGGCCACGAACGGCGACGTCGTTCTGGTGGCGGCGGCGGTCGACAACAAGGGGCGGATTACCGCGCCGAATGGCCAGGCGATCCTCGGCGCGGGCGGTCAGTTCTATTATGTGCCGGACGGGCAAAGCGACATCGTCATCGCCGCCCCTCCCGCCGGCGGTTCGGCCTCGGTCACCAACAGCGGTGCCATCGCCGCCGCGAATGTGCAGCTGAAGGCGGCCGGCAATCCCTACGCGCTGGCGGTCAACAATAGCGGCCTGATCTCAGCGACCGCGGTGCGCCAGGTAGGGGGGCGTGTCATCCTCGACGGCGGCGCCGGTGATACCGTCGACAGCGGTGCCATTGCGGCACGATCGGGCGACAAGGGTGGCACCGTGGCTGTCACCGGCCGAACGGTGACGCTGACCGGCACTGCCTCGATCGACGCATCCGGCCCCGCGGGCGGTGGGACGGTGAAGATCGGCGGCGGCGCGCGCGGCACGGATACGACCCTCGCCAATGCCACTACGACCACCGTTGCGCCCGGGGCGCGTATCCGCGCCAATGCCACGGATCGCGGCAACGGCGGTTCCGTCGTGGTGTGGGGCACAGATCAGGTCAAATACGCCGGCCGGATTGAGGCTAAGGGAGGTCCCAACGGCGGCAATGGCGGGTTTGCCGAAGTCTCGGGCAACACGCTCGCCTACCAGGGCGTGGTCGATCTGACCGCGCCGCGTGGCACCACCGGGACTATTCTGCTCGATCCCGTGACACTCTCGATCTGCGACCTCTGCGCGACGACGCCGGCCTCTATCCTGGCGACGCTGAACAGCGCGAACGCGGTGATCGATGCGACCAGCAGCCTGACCGTTGACTCGCCGATCATCGGCACGCAGGTCAATCGGCTGACGCTTGATGCGCCGAATATCGCGGTCAACGCCACGATCTCGCTTCCGAACGGGCTGCTGAGTTTTACCGATACCACGCTGCCGGCCGGCGGCACGTTCAGTTCGGTCGTCGGCGCGACAATTGCCGCCGGCCAGATCGACATTGTCGGCAATTTCGACGTAACGACCCTGGCGGGGCCGGTTTCCACGGCGGCCCTGAACCTGATCCAGAGCGGTGTGACCGCGACCATAAGCAATGCCGCGAACGCTATCGGCGCCTTCAACTTCAATGGGCAGGGCAGCGTCTATACGGGCAATATCGCCGTCTCCAGCACCAGTGCCATGACCGTCAGCGGCATCGCCTCGACCAACGGCGCGCTCTCGCTGACCGCCGGCGGCAATCTGACGATGCAGACGGGCACCGCGCTGACCGTGTCGGGCACGACCACCCTGGCTTCAACGGGTGGCACGTTCATCAACAATGCCGGCACCGGGCTCATCGCCGGCACGGGCCGCGCTCGGCTGTATGCATCCACGGATGCCGGCTTCAACGATGGCGGGCTGGGTTACACGCAGTTCAATCCGGTCACGCTCGGCAGCGACCCGATGTCGGGCCTCGCCACGGTGACGTATCTCGCCCGCTCGACCGCGCTTCCGGCGTTAACGATCACCGCCAATGACGTCGGGCGGAACTACGGCGCAACCAACCCAACATTTACCGCCGCGTTCAGCGGTGGTTCGTCGGCGGACCTGGTTGTTGCCGAACAACTTGGTCTCAGCGGCGGGCCGGCCGTCAATGTTGGTACCTATGCGATCGTGCCGTCGGGGGCGGTCTCGTCAACCCGAGCGGTCGGTTTCGTCAACGGCACGCTGACGGTGAACCGGGCGCCGCTGACGATCACCGCGAAGGATACGTCAAGGGATTATGGTTCCAGCAATCCGACGTTCACCGCGTCGTATTCGGGATTGGTCAACAGCGACACTTCAGCGGTGGTGTCCGGCCTTAGCCTGACCACGACGGCGACCAGCGGGGCGAATGTGGGAGGCTACGCGATCACGGCCTCTGGCGGGACGGCGTCGAACTACACGATCTCGTATGTCGCCGGCGCGCTGACGGTGAACCGCGCACCATTGACGATCACCGCGAACGACACGTCGCGCGATTATGGCGCGAGCAATCCGACCTTCACCGCGTCGTATCTGGGGTTAGTCAACAGCGACACTTCGTCGGTGGTGTCCGGCCTTAGCCTGACCACGACGGCGACCAGCGGGTCGAACGCTGGAAGTTACGCGATTGCCGCCGTGGGCGGGACGGCGTCGAACTATACGATCTCGCACGTCAACGGCACGCTGACGGTTAACCGGGCACCGCTGACGATCACCGCGAACGATGCGTCACGGGATTATGGTTCCGGCAATCCGACCTTCACCGCCTCTTATTCCGGTTTGGTCAACAGCGACACTTCGGCGGTGGTGTCCGGCCTTAGCCTGACCACGACGGCGACCAGCGGGTCGAATGTGGGAGGCTACGCGATCACGGCCTCTGGCGGGACGGCGTCCAACTACACGATCTCGCACGTCAACGGCACGCTGACGATAAATCGGGTGCCATTGACGATCACCGCGAATGACACGTCACGGGATTATGGCTCCAGCAACCCGACCTTCACCGCCGCGTATTCGGGGCTGGTCAACAGCGACACTTCGTCGGTGGTGTCCGGCCTTAGCCTGACAACGACGGCGACCAGCGGGTCGAATGTCGGCGGCTACGCGATCACGGCCTCGGGCGGAACGGCCTCAAACTACACGATCTCCCTCGTCAACGGCACGCTGACGGTAAATCGGGCACCGCTGAAGATCACGGCGAATGACACGGCGCGGGATTATGGTTCCGGCAATCCGACTTTCACCGCGTCGTATTCGGGATTGGTCAACAGCGACACTTCGGCGGTGGTATCGGGATTGAGCCTGACCACATCGGCGACCAGCGGGTCGAACGCGGGAAGTTACGCGATCGCCGCTTCGGGCGGGACGGCGTCGAACTACACGATCTCCCTCGTCAACGGCACGCTGACGGTGAACCGGGCACCGCTGACGATCACCGCAAACGACGCGTTGCGGGATTATGGTTCCAGCAATCCGACCTTCACCGCGTCGTATTCGGGATTGGTCAACAGCGACACTTCGGCGGTGGTGTCCGGCCTGAACCTGGCCACGACCGCGACCAGCGGGTCGAATGTGGGGGGCTACGCGATCACGGCCTCTGGCGGGACGGCGTCGAACTACACGATCTCCTTCGTCAACGGCACGCTGACGGTTGATCGGGTGCCTCTGACGATCACCGCGAACGACACGTCGCGGGATTATGGTTCCGGCAATCCCGCGTTCACCGCGTCGTATTCGGGGCTGGTGAACAGTGACACGTCTTCGGTTGTGTCCGGATTGAAGCTCGCAACGACGGCGACCGGCGGCTCAAACATTGGCAGCTACACGATCACGGCTTCCGGCGGGACAGCGTCGAACTACACGATTTCGCGCGTCAACGGCACACTGACGGTCAATCGGGCACCGTTGACAATCACCGCCAACGACGTATCGCGGTCATATGGCGCTGCCAATCCGACACTCACCGCATCTTACGCAGGCTTGGTGAACGGGGATACATCGGCGGTGGTGTCGGGACTGAGCCTGACCACGACGGCGACCAGCGGGTCGAGTATCGGAGACTACACGATAACCGCGCTGGGCGGGACGGCATCGAACTACGCGATCTCCGACGTCAACGGCACGCTGACGGTGACGCGGGCACCGCTGACGATTACCGCGAACGACGTGTCGCGGGTTTACGGCGCGAGCAATCCGACCCTCACCGCGTCGTATTCCGGATTGGTGAACGGTGACACATCGGCGGTTGTATCGGGACTGAAGCTGGCTACGAAGGCAACCAGCGCCTCGAATGTCGGCGGCTACACGATCACGGCCTCGGGCGGGACCGCTTCGAACTACGCGATCTCCGATGTGAACGGCACGCTGACCGTCACCCGGGCACCGCTGACAATCACCGCGAACGACGTGTCGCGGGCATACGGTGCCGCCAACCCGGCGCTTACCGCGTCGTATTCCGGTTTGGTGAATGGCGACACATCGGCGGTGGTGTCCGGACTAGGCCTTTCCACGACGGCGACCAGCGGATCGAACGTCGGCGATTACAAGATCACAGCCTCGGGCGGTATCGCCTCCAACTATGCGATCACCCGCGCGAACGGCACGCTGACGATCGACCGTGCCGAGCTGAGCATCGTGGCGAACAGTGCCCTTCGTCAGAAAGGCGCGGCCAATCCGGCGTTCACCGCGACGTATAGTGGGTTGGTGAATGGCGACACCGCCGCGGTCGTGTCCGGTCTTGCCTTCTCTACGCCCGCCAATGCTTCGTCCTCGGTCGGAACCTATAAGATTACCCCCAGCGGCGCGACCGCCGGCAATTATAAGATCACGCTGGGCACGGGCACGCTGACGGTTTCCACCGTACCAATAACGATCACGCTGCCGGCTGCTCCACCGCCGACCGTGACCGCGGCACCATCCACGACCAACAGCACGACAGGCGTGACCACGTTCGATATCGGTCCACTCACGCTGTCACCCACAACCCCACGCGTTGCCCCGCCTTCCGCCAGCGAAAGCCTTGTCGTCTGCGGGGCAGGATGCCTCGGGTTCGGCAACGGCCCACAGCAGGCCGAGTTCGATTCCATCATCAAGAATTTCGTGGCCACGCTGGCGGGAAAGACCACCCCGCCGCTCACCGCCAACCACATCTACAAAGCCCTCGCCGATCCCGCGCGCAGCGCGCAGATGATGTCGATGTTGATGCCATCCGTCCTGGCCGATCTGACCGCGATCCTGAGCCTGCCGCAAAGCCAGTGGACCGCGCAGCAATCGGGTTTCGTGCAGGCGGTGCAAAACTACATGCAGATGCAGCGGCAAGCCGCTGTCCAGCAAGCCCTGGCGGATTATCAGGCCTGGGCGGAGGAGCAGGTCGCCGAGAGAACCAAATTGCTGAACGAGCAAGGCGGCGGCTTGTCCTTTATCGTAACAACCATGAATATCTCCTCGGACCTGCCGGTTCCCCCGAGAGACATCCTGCTCGAAGCCAAGATCGGCTTGTCCATGAGCGGGACCCAACTGGCATCCTATTCGGCTCTGCAGAACGCGAGTGCGGGGCCCAGCGTGAGCCCGGGCGGCGTAGCAGGCGTGATCGGCGGCACAGCCACCACCTTGTCCTCGGTTGCGGTGCTCCTCGGGGCCGACGTGTCGGAAGCCTCCTCCGCCAACAAACTGATCAGTGAACTGCCGGGTGGCAGCAAGCTGCTACCGCACACGCAACAAGCCTTTGCGAAGGCGGCGGACCCGGCAACCAAATTGAAGCAGATCGCATTACTGCAAAAATTGACCGACCAACACGCAAAGGAACTCAAGGTCGCGCAGGAAGCGGCCTCCGAGGCCGCGAAGTCCTCGGCTGATGCGAAAGCCGGTGCCAAGGCGGCCCAAGACGCGGTGGAGGCCCTGAAACAAACGCCGGAGATGCAGGAAGCACTCAACACGACCAGCCAGGCGTCGAAGGATCAATTGACGTCGAAGCTCGCGCAGCAGGATTTGAAGGCGGCGCAGGAGGCAAAGGCCTCGGCGGAGGCAAAAGCCCTGAGTACGTCAAAAGAATGGTCGTCGACAGCCGCGGACCTCGAAAAAGCAAAATCCGAATTGAAGGCGGCGGACGACGCGGTGGTCAAAGCCTTGGCGAAATCGAAAGCCGCCGACGAAGCCGTGGAGAAGACAGGCAAGGTCGTATCGGAACTCGCGGCCAGGTCCGACGAGGCAGTCAAAGAACTAACCGCCGCGGGGGAAGCCTGGCAAAAGGCTGTCCGCGAGAGCGGTCCTTTATCGAAAGAAGCCAAAGCCGCGCAGGAGGCGCTTCAAGCCTCGAGCAAAGCCTCTACTCAGGCACTCAAGGCCCAGGAAGCGGCGGAAGCGTCGCTGAAACTTCAGAAATCCCTTGCCGACTCAGCGAAAACAGCCGCGGACACCGCGGACGCTACCAAATCCGCCAAGGTAGCCGAAGTCGGCAAACTGGCGGGCGAAGCGGCGGACGCCGAAAAGGCCGCAAAGGCGGCGGCGACGACGCTGGCAAAAACGACAGCAGAGGCATCACAGGCGGAGTCCGCCGCGGCGAAGGCCACATCGGCCGCGGCGGAGTCAGCGCTGGCGGCCAAGGATACGAAAATTCTCGCCAGTCTGAAGGAACTGAAGAACGTCGAGGAGGGCGCCAAGACCGCCAAGGCGGTCGCGGAAGGACTGGAGAGCACAGCCGCATCGGCGGCCGCCAGAGCGGAAAAAGCAGTGGTGGCCGCCGAAAAGGCGCTGGCGGCAACCGCCGATGAGCTGACGGCCGCGGTGAAAGGGGCGAAAGCCATCGGCATCGCGGATGACGCCTTGAAAGGCATCGGCATCGCGGAGGACATCATAAAGGGCATCAGGGTCGGCACCGCCGTCGCGGGAGCGGCGACCGCGGGGATACCCGGAGTGGGAGAGATCGTGGGCGCGATCGCCGATCTCATCCAGATCGGTTTGTCGACCGCGGCGATCGTGCAGAACGTCGTGTTCAACAAGAACCTTGAGTCGGCGGCAGCCGCGGCCGAAAAACCGATCACGCTCTCCGATCTTGCGGCGATGGCGAAATCGCCGGACGGTCAGTCGCAACTGCTTATGTATCTGACCGCGATGGCTTCGACCAACGGCCAACCGCCCCCGGTCACCAAACCGACCATGACACTGCAGCAGATCGCCAACCTGGCGCAGCAGATGTGATCGGCCACGGCATCCACAACCCGTGAGGATTCTGTAAGTGCTACGATTTATCCTCGTCCGAGCGGCGGGCTGTGCGTTCTTGCTGATCGCCGGGATCGTCGCGGTCGCCGCCCCAGCCGCCGCGGACCCGACGATCAAGGGCTTCGTCTTCGTCCCTCAGGCAGCAAACCTGCAATCCGGCGGCGTTCCTGAACCCGCCGGACAGATCGACACCAGCGGTGTGCCGGCTCTCGATGACCCTGCCATCACGTCGATCATTCAACGTTACATCGGCTTGCCGATAGCCAATGTTCTTCTCGACTCACTGCGTACAGCGATCGGGAAACACTACCACGCCATCGGTCGCCCGTTCGTGAATGTCGTGGTGCCAAAACAGGACGTAACCAACGGGGTCCTGCAGATCGTCGTCATTGAGGGGCGGGTCGGTCAGGTTAAAGTCGAAGGCAACGAATGGTTCGATGAGGAGCAGTACCGCCGCAACCTGCACCTGGAACCCGGGGGACCGATCGACAACAACGCGCTCCAGGCCGATATTGATTGGATCAACCGCAATCAATATCGCAAGGCCACCGTTATCGCCTCCGAGGGCGTGGGGCCTGGCGCCACGAACATCACGATCCGCACCGAGGAACAATTTCCTCTGTCGGTGACATCCGGGATCGACAATTCCGGCAATGCGGGCACCGGTCTTTATCGGATCTATACAGGCCTGGACTGGGGCAATGCGCTGTGGCGCGGCGATTCCTTCAACTATCGCTTCACCACCACGCCCGAAATTCGCCCGCTTTATCAGCACGCGTTGTCCTATACGACCGACCTGCCATGGCGCGACACGCTGACCTTGTCGCTCAGCATCATCGACTCCAACAGCGCGACCAGTGGCAGTCCGATCGGCAGCAGCGGGCACACCGTGAATGCCGGTCTGCGCTATCAGGTTCCGCTGCCGGCCTGGGGCACGACGACGCACAGCCTGACGTTCGGTTACGATTTCAAAAGCACCAACAATAACACTCTGTTCGGCGGCACGTCGGTGTTCGCCACCACGACCGAGGTCAACCAGTTCGTCGGCCTCTATTCCGCGCAACGGCCGGACGCCTGGGGTTCGACCGGCTTGACCCTGCAACTCGTCGGCAGCCCCGGCGGGTTGAGCGCCCTGAATAACACCGCCACGTTCCAGACTCAGCAGGCCAACGCCGACGCCAGCTACATCTACGGCAGCATCGGCGTCGAGCGCACGACAACAGTGGTACCCGTGATCACGTGGTTCACCAAGGCGACCCTGCAACTCAGCAATGCCACATTACTGCCGAGCGAGCAGATGGCGTTTGGCGGGGCGTCGTCCAATCGTGGATTTGTCACGTCCGGGGTTACGCGCGACAACGGCATTCACCTCATCAACGAATTCCGCGCCCCCACGCTTGGGGCCGCGATTGCTCGGGCCGTGGGCCTTGATAGCGAGACCCATCCGTTCGTGCCATTCCTGTTCGTCGATTACGGGGCGGGTTGGAACCATCGCGACAGCAGCGGGTCATGGGTGGCCATGACAACGATTGGGCCGGGGTTTTCGCTGCAACTGACACGCCATGCTTCATTTCGGTTTACTTACGGCATCCCGGTGCAGAAGGTGGGGCCGACGGGGCGGGAACTGCTGTCGCAGTTTTCGGTCAGTACCATATTCTGAACGGCGAGGGGCAACGCGCGCTGACGGAACATGGCACGCATGGCAGCCTTGCCGGTCAGAACGAGACATAGCCAGTCAGGTGAGGTATTCGCCCTCCATGGATACGTCACCCGAGAATGCGATCGCGCTGAATGGCGCGATGCGGAGAAATTTAGTTCTCCTGACCTGCTGCCAGGCCATCGGCCAGGCCGGCAACATCATCATGCTCAGCGCGACCGCGCTGTCCGTGATCACGTTCTTTCCCCATCGGGACCTCGCCACCTTACCCACGACGATGCAGCATATTGGCGTCATGCTGTCGGTCTTCCCGGCCGCCGCGCTGATGATGCGGATGGGCCGCGGCTTTGGCTTTCGCGTGGGCTCGGTCTTCGGCATGGCGGGAGCGGCCTGCTGCGGCCTGGGGGTCTACACAGCGACCTTCTGGTTGATGTGTCTGGGTGGTCTGCTTCTGGGTTACGCCGTCGCCAGTTTGCAGATGTACCGCTTCGCCGCGGTCGAACTGGTTCCGCTCTCCCACCGCGCCCGCGCCATCTCGTGGGTCACCACCGGCGGCGTGGTCGCCGGAGTATTGGGCGCCTCGATCACGCGGACAACCTTCGACGTCCTGATGCCACTCTACCTCGGCACCTACATCGCCATGATCGTCATCCACCTCGTCGTCTTCATGTTGATGTCGTTCATCCGCTTCCCTCCGATGCCAAAGGCCACAAGCGTGGAAGGGCCGAAACGTTCGTTGTGGGAGATCGCGAGCCAGCCCCGCTTCGCGGCGGCTGTCCTGTCCAGCATGGCCGCCTGGGCGACGATGCTGTTCCTCATGAGTGCCTCACCACTGGCGGTCGTGGGCTGCGGTCTGCCGCAGACCGAGGCGCCTGTCGTCATCTTTCTGCACGTCATGGGCATGTTCGTGCCATCGTTCTTCACGGGCAATCTGATCACACGGTTCGGTACCGTGCGGGTGATGGCGGCCGGTGCCGCGATCTTGCTGGCCGGCATCCTGGTCGCGCTCGCGGGGATCGACGCATGGAATTTCCGAATTTCGCTCGCGCTGAACGGCGTCGGCTGGAACTTTCTGTTCGTCGGGGCGACGATGCTGGTCACCACATGTTACCGCCCGTCGGAGCGCGGCCGAGCACAGGCACTGAACGATTTCCTGATCTTCGGCACGACCGCGACCGCTAGTTTCCTGGCGGGCTTCCTGCAGAACCATCTGGGCTGGGTGCCTTTGAACCAGGCGGGACTTGGTCTGGTGGCGGTCGCGTTCCTGGCCGTTGTTTGGTTGCGCCTGCAACGGGAACCGGTGACGGCTTGATACCACACCGCGGCCCATCTTCTGGCGATGGGGGTAGGAGGCGGGGCAATCGGGTGCGTCGAATGGGCAATTGGCTTGGAAGGCGCAGGTGAGACGCGGAGCATCCGTTGGCAGGGAGCGATCCTGCAAACGACCTGGAGCGGGTATCAGTATAGCATTGATGTTACATCAATATTGAGTCGATCCGATTTGGAATCCGAATTATCGATTCACGGAGAGTGTTTGTTCTGGGTTGCTTTTCCTCCGCCAACCCCACCCCGCCCACCCGCTACATCCGCCGAACATTCCAGAAATACGGCCCCGTCGCCTCGATCAAGCCCGTCAGCGATTTCAGATACGCGGTGCGAATCTGGAACAGGCCCAGTGGAATACTGGGAACCTGATCGAAGGCACGCGCGTGGATGGCATTGCCCAAAGCGTCGCGACCGGCCTCGGTTTCCGCCAGCAGCCAGTCGCGGGTCATCTGCTCGATGATCTCGTCGGCGTACCAACCAAACCAGGCGGTCGAGCCCAACCCGCGGATCTGACTGTGTTCGGCCGGAGTAAATCGGATGGTAGACGGACCCCAGGTGTGGATAATCGACCAACCGCCCTTTTCCACGGGTTCGCGAGACGCGCGACGTTGCACCACCGTTCCCCAGTCGGTCGCGATCAACTCGACGTTCATGCCGATCTTTTTCAGAATGTCGTGCGTCACGTCGCCCAGAGGGCCGACCGTTACGAGATCGGTGGGGTTCAGGATAACGACTTTCTCCCCCTTGTAACCCGACGTCTTCAGCATCGCGCGTGCCTTGTCGATGCTCTCCCCCATCGCCTGGGCGCCGACTTCCTGCCCGTAGCGCGATCCGCAGGGAAACATTGACTTGCAAAGCTTGAAGACGGCCGGGTCGTCACCGGTGACGGACACCATGTAATCGCGCTGATTGATCGCCATCAGCACCGCTCTGCGGACCTCAACGCTGTTGAACGGCGGGTGGAGGTGGTTAAATCGCAACACAGCATTGTACCCGGTTGGGTTCGCCAATCCGAACCTGACGTCGGGGTCCCGTTTCAGCATCCCCACCAGGTCGGGTTGGACATGCTCGTACCAATCCACTTCGTCCGACATCAAGGCCCCGGCGGCGGTCGCCGAGTCCGGAATGGTCTTCCATTCGATCCGTTCGAAGTGTGCAACCTTGCCGCCCGACGTCCATTCCGCCGCCTCCTGACGCGGCACATAGGCCGCATTGCGTGCGTAGGCCGACGATGCGCCGACCACGAACTCGTCCTTAAGAAAGCGATACGGGCCGGAACCCGTGGTGTCGGCGATCTGCTTGAACGGGTCCGTCTTCGCGACGTGTTCCGGCATCATGAACGGCATCGATGCACCGCCGCGGGCAATCGCGGAAATGAACGTCGGCACCGGGCGGCGCATTTGGATACGGATCGTGCGGTCGTCCTTGACGCCCCATTCTTCGACGAACTGTCCGATTGTCTGACCGATGGTTTCCCGCGCGGCCCAGCGCTTCAGGCTGGGCGCGCAGTCCTGGGCGCGTACGGGTTCGCCATTATGGAATTTGAGTCCCTCGCGCAGAGTGATCAGATAGGTGCGGCCGTCGTCGGAGACGGTGAAGCCGTCCGCCATTTGCGGCTTTACTTCGAGTTTATTGTTCACACCGAACAGCAGATCATAGATCGCCCAGCCATGATTCACCGTCGGCTGAGCCGTGGTGAAAACCGGATCCAACAGTGACAGAGAGGCCTGCGGCACGAAGCGCAGAACGCGCGGATCATGCTTTTTCGACTGTCCAACTGCAATTTTTGGCAGCAACGCGGCCGCGGCGGCGCCTCCTAATACTGAACGTCGGTTCATGAAGCCTCCCATAATGCAAGCACTTCCGATGCCGGGACAGGACCGGAAATGTGCCATTGGTATAGGAGATATGTGAAAAACGGATGGCTTCAAGCGTGGTCAAAATAGTAACAAGAATTTTAATCGCCACCCGACGCAAGGCAAGCGCACAGCGCCGATGCAACACGCCGAACGGACGGTCCGCTTGACCAAGGGCAGGAGGACGAAGAGAACTCGGACTGATCGTCCATGACAGAAGCGGAGAGTGCCATGCCTGCCGTCCATCCAATGGTCCAGAAGGCCCGCGATCTCACGCCGCTGATCGCCGGTGCCTCGGCCGAAAACGACGAACGGCGCGCATTGGCGCAACCGGTCGTCCGCGCGCTCATCGACGGCGGCTTCTTCTGCATGCTGAAAACGAACGCGGTCGGCGGGATGGAACTGAAACCGTCCATCTTCGCGCAGGTGACGGAAGCAATCGCCGCCGCGGATGGATCGACCGGTTGGGTCGTGTGTCAAAGCAACGGCTGTTCCACCACCAGCGCCTATCTTGATCCCGACATGGCGCGGGAAATATTCGGGCGATCGGACGGCATCGTTGCCTGGGGGCCGCCCGGCTCCCCCTATGAGGCAACGCCGGTCGAGGGCGGCTATCGCATCACCGGAAAATGGCGGTTCATGAGCGGCAGTCAAAACGCCTCCTGGCTCGGCGCACATTTGCGCGTGGCCGGCAGGCAGGAGACCAGGACCTTTCTGTACCCAAAATCCAGCGCCGTGTTTAACGACATCTGGCACACGCTGGGCCTGCGGGGCACCGCCAGCAACGAATATGCCGTCGATAACCTGTTCATCCCGGACCGCTGCGCCATCTTTCGCGACGAAGCCCGCGACCGCAAAACCGACAGCCCGCTCTACCGTTTCACCAGCAACCAACTCTACTCGATCGGCTTCGGCGGCGTGGCGCTTGGCATCGCGCGCGGCACGATGGATGCGTTCCTGGCCTTGCCGCGGGAAAAGACCCGTCGCGGCGCGGGCCGACCGATATCGGAAAACCATGTCGTTCAGTCGCACGTGGCGCAATCCGAAGCACGCTGGCGGTCCGCCCGCTACTTCCTGCACGCGGCGGCGGACGAGGCTTTGGCAACGATCGAGGAGTCCGGCGCGATGGACCCGGATCAGCGCACCCGTCTGCGCCTGGCTTCGACCTGGGCGATCCAATCGGCCCGAGAGATCGTCAACACCCTGTACCACGACTGCGGCTCGATGGCGGTGTTTGAGGAGAATCCCTTTGAGCGTCGTCTGCGCGACATCCACTCGGTGGCGCAGCAGGGGCAGGGCCGCATTCTGCATTACGAGACGGTCGGCCAGATTCTGCTGGGCATGCCGCCCGAAAACATCTTCTGATCCGGGATTCCCCGGCGTCGCACTGCGGCACCGTTGCCGAACAGCGAAGCCAGGGGCTATCCTGAAGCGCAAGCGGCCGGATAGGCCAATCACGAAAAAATGCCGGACAGCACGTCCCCGGCGCACCTTAAAAGGCTACCCGATATGACCGCATCCATCCGAATCGACGCCGCCACCGGCCTGAAGAGTTTTAACACCCGCGCCGCCAAGGCGAGCGAAAAGATCGCCGGCAAGGGCTATTCGCCGATCTCGGATGAGGCGCTGATCACCCTTCCGCCGCCGCCGGCAGGTGCCGTGTTCAATGCCGAAGAGCAGGCGAAATATCGCGAATACAAAGAATCCCGCCAGGGCGCGGCCGATTACATCGCGATGGAAGGGGAATTCGCCAAATACCTCGAAGACGTCTACTCCGCGCCGCCGATCGAGCGCGACGCGCTGACCGACGATTGTGAAATCGTCATAATCGGTGCCGGCTTCGCGGCCCTGATTCTTTGGTACAAGCTGCGTCAGGCGGGCTTCCGCGACGTGCGCGTCTGCGAAAAGGGTGGCGATGTCGGCGGCACCTGGTACTGGAACCGCTACCCCGGTATCGCCTGCGACGTCGAATCCTACAGCTATTTCCCCCTGTTGGAGGAAATGGGCTACTTCCCGACGATGAAATTCGCCTCCGGGTTCGAAATTCTCGAATACTGCCAATTGATGGCCGAAAAGCTCGAGTTCTACGATCGCTGCCTGTTCCACACGACGGTGGAGCGGACGGAATGGGATCAGGCCGCGGGCCGTTGGACCGTGTCGACCAGCCGCGGTGACAAGATGCGCGCGCGCTATGTCGTGCTGGCGAACGGGTCGCTGACCACGCCGAAGCTGGCGCGGATCGAGGGCATGGAAACCTTCAAGGGCGAAGCGTTCCACACCTCCCGCTGGGACTACAACGTCGATCTCGCCGGCAAGCGCGTCGGGATCATCGGAACGGGCGCCAGCGCCGTGCAGGTCGTGCCGGAAATCGCCAAGGTCGTGAAGGAACTCTACGTGTTCCAACGGACCCCCTCGACCATCGACGTGCGCGATCAGCGGATGACGACGCAGGAAGAGATCGAAACCTGGTCGCAAGAGCCGAACTGGGCCAAGAAGCGTCGCGAACGCCTCGCGCGGATTTCCTCGGGCCGAACCGCGCTGAAGGGCAACGACGACTATCTGTCGGGTAAGGTACAGGACGTCCGCGCCCCCCGGCAGTTTGAGCGGGAGCTTTCGGCGGAAGAACTGATGCAGCGTCAGTTGAATACCAACTTCCGCATCATGGAACAAATCCGCGCGCGGGTGGACGCGATCGTGAAGGATCCCAAAACCGCCGCCGCGCTGAAGCCATACTATGCCTATGGCTGCAAGCGTCCGACCTTCCATGACGAGTATTTGCCGACCTTCAACCTGCCGCACGTTCATCTGATCGACACCGCCCCGGTGGGCGTCAGCCGGATCAATGAAACCGGTGTGGTGCACGATGGCGTGGAATATCCGGTGGACGTGCTGATTTATGCGACCGGCTTCCAGTGGATGGGCGCAGGCTCCTTCAACATGATCGTCGGACGCGACGGGCGCACCCTGCGCGGCAAATGGGGCGATGAAGGGGTCAAAACCTTCCTCGGCCTGCACAGCCACGGCTTCCCCAACCTGTTCATCATGTCCGGCCCGCAGAGCGGCGGCGGCCAGTTCAACTTCACCCGCACGATGGAAGGCCAGACCGACTACGTCGCCTGGCTTCTGGAAACATCGCGCGATCGCGGCAACGCCATCATCGACGTCGCCAAGGACGCGGAAGTCGCCTACGCCGAACATTGCCGCGACGCCGACATCAGGACCCGGCCGTTCCGCGATTGCCTGTCCTATTACAACGGCGACGGCAACGCCGAACCGGGCAGCCTCGCTTATTACGGCGGCCCGCAAAAATGGCACGAAATCCGCATGGCCGCCCAGGAATCGCTGGAACCCTACGTCTTCGAAGCGGTTCCGGCTTAAGGCAACGACCATGACCGTCGCGACCGCGAACGACCGCATTCACCTCTCCGTCGCCGAAGCCCGCGCGCTTGGGGAGGCGGCGATGCGCGGCGCCGGGTATAACGACGACGACGCGCGCGTTCTGACCGACCATGTGTTGGACGCGGCGTTGTGCGGTTACGAATACTCCGGTCTGCCGAAGCTGTTGAATGTCGTCGACGATCCGCGCTTCCGCCAACCCAGCCACGGCGTCACCGTGCTGCGGGAAACGGGGGCGACGGCGTTGCTCGATGGCGGCAACACCACGGGCATGGTCGCGGCCTACCGCGCGACAGAGGCGACGATCGCGCGGGCGCAAGCCAACGGCCTCGCCATCGTTTGTCTCGCCAATACCTGGATGACCGGCCGCAGCGCCTATTACTGCGAGGCGATCGCGCGCGCCGGTCTGGTCGTGATCCACACCGTCGCGGCACCGCCCATGGTGGCACCGTTCGGCGGTGCCCGACCGGCCCTGGGCACAAACCCCATCGCCTTCGGCTTCCCGACCGAAGGCGATCCGCTGGTCATCGACATGGGCACATCGGCGTTCATGGGCACCGACTTGCAGTTCCGTGACCGTCTCGGCGCGCCAATCCCCGAAGGCGTCGCGCTCGGCCCCAACGGCCATCCCACCACCGATGCAAGCGCCGCGCGTCGGGGCGCGCTGTTGCCGTTCGGCGGGCCGGAAGGCGGATACAAAGGCTTCGGCCTGGCACTGGCCATGGATGCGCTGGGGGCCTTGTCGGCCGGGGCGCGGACGGAAGACGATGTCAGCGGCTATATGTTCATGGCGTTCAAGCCCGATCTGTTCCTGTCGGCGGATGACTACCGGCAAGAGATCGGCAAGCGCATCGAGACCATCAAGGCAACTCCGCTGCGCGACGGGGTCGACGAAATCCGCATTCCCGGAGAGCGCGGCTATCGCACCCGCGCCCGACTGCTGCTGGAAGGGATCGAAGTCGAACGGAAAATCCACGACGCGTTAAACCGCCTGGCCGAGGGAAAATTCGATCACGGCGCCTGATCGCGTCAACAAAGGCGCATGGCTTAACCAACAGGAGGATCCAATCATGCCGCAATCGCAAGGCATCAAATTCACCGCCGAACCGCTGAGCTTCATCGTCAGACATCAGCTTTGGGACGGAAACGTCGAGGATCACACCGATCAAGGTATCTCCATCGAAGTGACGGCCGATGTCGACGACAAGATGACGGTCCTGCTGCGCTTCAATTGCTTCGATCTGGAGAGAAGCTACGTCTATGGGCCGGAAAACCCCGCCCTGTCGACGGATGGTCGCGTCGGCGGCGGCATGGGCGTGCACTGCCGCATGGACCCGATCGTCGACGGCAATCCGATCGGTTGGACGATCCGCATTCTCGGCCAAAAATTGCCGAAGATGCTGGAACGCGCCGGTTACAAGGCGATTGCCGATGCAACCGATATGGCCGCGGTTCAGAACATCCTGCCGGAAGTCGATGCCTGCGCCCGGGATACCTTCATTACCAAGCGGAACACGGTGAAGCACAACCGCGGCACCGATATCTTCGAAGCCGGCAATATTCGCTTCGGTCTGGAAATGCGCCGCCAACGCAACGGCGACGGTGGGCTCGCGGTCCATGTCCTCGGCGACATCGGCGGATCGAAGGGGAAATCCTACGTCGAGGAAACCGAACTGCTCGCGTTCGACTGCTTCTGGAACGGCGCGCATTACCACTATGGTCCGCGCAACAAGAACCACCGGATCAACTGGGACCTGACCGTCATCGACGATCCGCTGGAATGGACCTTCGAGCAGATCGAGAACCGCAAGCTGGGTGCGATGATCGAACGCGCCGGATATCCGGGCGTCGCGGCGGACCTCGACCTGGAGAAAATCGCGTCGATCGTTCCCGCATTGAAAAAACGCGCCTTCGAGATGTACGAAGAAGGCGAACGGCTGACCGGGAAAAAGGGCTTGCCGCTCGAATTCACTCCGAACATGGCCGCCGGATAGGCTAAGGTGCCGTTGGTGGAGAGGAAATCGCCTCTCCACCAACGATCTGAGACTCCCCGGGAGAAGACGGTATGTGCATCGAAAAGTCAGTCGGTGAAGGTGGCGTCAACACGCGCGAAGACGGCGTGGTCATCCAGATTCTCCTGAACTACAACCGCCCGCCGCCGCTGCCCCCGCTGGGCGTCGATGGCGGCGTCGGCAAAATGACCAAGGACGCGATCCGCGAGTTTCAGACCCGGGTGATGAAAATGCCCGCTCCCGACGGGAAGGTCGATCCCGGCGGAGCGACCCTGGCGACGCTGCGCAAGGGCATCGCGGCCGGACCGATCGACGCAACCATTCTGCGCGGAATCATGCCGTCCGCCTCCGCTTCCAAGGTGCAGACCTACCTGCAACCCATCCTGAACGGCATGGCCGGACGCGCCATCAACACGAAGCTGCGTCAGGCACATTTCCTGGCCCAGACCGGCCATGAAAGCGGCGGACTGGTTTACAGCGAAGAAATCGCCAGCGGAGAGGCCTATAACGGACGCGCCGATCTGGGCAATACGGAGCCTGGCGACGGGCCGAAGTTCAAGGGCAGGGGCCTTATTCAGTTAACCGGGCGCGCCAACTACACGGCCTATGGCACCGCGATCGGTCGCGATCTGCTGACAACCCCCAGTGTCGTTTCCACCGATCCCTTCCTGGCCGTCGATGCGGCCTGCTGGTTCTGGGAAACCCATAACCTGAACACCTGGGCCGATGCCGACGATATCAAAACGATCACACGCAAGATCAACGGTGGCCTGAACGGACTGGCCGACCGTGAAGCCTATTTGCGACGAGCGAAGTTTTTCCTGGGCCTGTAACAGAGTGACAACGATACGGGCGCGATGCGTCCCGATGCTGCTGCTGTCGGCGCTTGCGATGCCGGCGGCAGCCCAGGATGTCCAGGCCATTCGGTTCGCCCCCGGCACATCGGGCGCGGAAGTCACGGGGGCCCTCCCGCGCGGGGAGCACGCATTCTACTCACTCTCCGCCAAGGCCGGTCAAACACTCGTCGCTCGGATCGTCGCACCGGAAAACAACGCGGTCTTCCAACTCTACGTCCCCGGCGCGCGGCAGGTTCGCAAGGACGGGTTCCTGGAAATCGAAGGCAAAGCCCTGCCAAAGGCGGGGGAAGGCGAAGACGCCAAAGCGTGGGAAGGCAAGCTGCCGTCAACCGGCACCTATCTGTTCGTCGTCGGCGGCACCCGCGGCAACGCATCCTACCGCCTGACCGTAACGGTCCGCTGATCCCGCAGGCTCGACCCCGCTGCCGTTTCGGTCTTTGATCGTCCCAGGTCGATCAACGTCCAGAATGGAGCCACACGATGCGCTACGGTTTTTATCTACCCACCCGAGGTCCGACCGCGACGCGCCAAGGCGTCCTGGCCTTGGCCCGAGAGGGGGAGCGTCTCGGTCTCCACTCCGCCATGATCGCCGACCACATCGTCTTCCCCGTGGAAAGCGAATCCGCCTACCCCTACACCGTCGATCGCAAGCATCCCGGCGGCGGCGATGCGTTGGACGCGTTCTCGATCCTCGGCGTCGTCGCCGGGGCCACGGAAAAGCTGCGTCTGGTCACCTCGGTCCTCGTGCTGCCCTATCGCAACCCGGTTCTCACCGCGAAGATGGTCGCCTCGCTCGATGTCCTCTCCGGCGGGCGGGTCACACTGGGCGTGGGCGTCGGCTGGCTCAAGGAGGAGTTTGAGGCACTGGACAGCCCCGATTTCGACAAGCGCGGCGCCGTGACCGACGAGTGGATCGCGATCTTCAAGCAACTCTGGACCCAATCGCCCGCCAGCTTCACCGGCCAACATTATTCCTATGCCGATATCCGCGCGGAGCCGTTTCCCCTGCAAAAACCCCATCCCCCGATCTGGGTCGGCGGCCATTCCCGCGCCGCCCTGCGCCGGACCGCTCGGCATGGCGACGGTTGGCACCCGGTCGGCGCGATTGCCGCCTCCCCACTGCCGCCGCAGGAAATGCGCGCGCACCTCGATACCTTGAAGCGCCTGACCGAAGCCGAGGGGCGGGATTACTCGGCCCTGACGATTTCCTATAAGGCACCGCTCTACGACACCGGCATTCCCGATCGCGACGGCACCCGCCGCAGCTTTTCCGGCAGTCCCGACGACATCGCCGGCGATATCCGATCCTTCGCCGCGATCGGCGTCCACGAGTTGGTTTTTGATTTTCGGGGCGAATCAATCGAACAGAGCATCGAACGCCTGCAACGTTTTGCCGCGGAAGTGATGCCGTTGGTCGATTAATCCCGCACCCACCTTGCGCGACGGGTTGCAACGATCTGATACTGATTGTGAGAAACAGAGGCTGAGGCAGGCGGGCCGTCCCATCGGGCAATGGGGCGGTCTTCGCGGGGCAAAATGTCGGGTGATCGAAAACCATCGGCGGAACACCGCCTTTTGACGGTTATGTTTTGCGACATGGCCGATTCGACGGGCCATCAATTTCGGATGGAACCCGAACGCTTTGCCACGATCCTGCGAAACTACCGCCAAATCGTCTTCGATCGCGCCTATCGCCATGGCGGATATGTCGCCCGCGTGGTCGGCGACGGCGTGCTGGTTTTCTTCGGCTGGCCTTCCGCCACCGGCAAGGACGCGCCCGCGGCGGTTGCCTGCGCGCTGGATGTCGCCGCCCGCATGAAGCGCGGGATCGACGCCATACCCATTTCAGCCCGTCTGGCCGTCGAGACCGGCTGGGTCCTGGTCGGAGACCTCAACACCGCCAATGCCCCGCGCGGGGAAATCGAGCACGCCACGGTCGTCGGCTCCGCCGCGAACATCGCCGCGCGCCTGCAGCAACTCGCCCACCTCAACGGCGTGATCGTGGGGGAGGGCACGCTGGCCTTGCTCGGCGATCGCTTCATCGTCGATCCCGTCGATACATCGGCCGTCAACCTGCCGTTCCCGATCCGGGCCGCGCACGCGCTGGCGGATGCGGGCGACGGCAACCCCCTCGGCTGGCTGATGCGGCGCTTTGCCCGCTTCGGCGCGACGCTGACCGGCAGAGAAGACCTGCTCGGTGCCCTGCGCACCCGCTGGGACACGGCAAAAGGCGGCGCGGGGCAAGCGGTCCTTTTGACCGGGGACGCCGGCATCGGCAAATCCCATATGCTGGCGGCCCTGCTGCATTCGGTCGCGCGCGACCAGCCTGAAGTCGTCTATCTCTTCTGCGCCCCGTCCTCCCGCGATCGGTCCTTTCAGCCGGTGGTCGATTGGCTACGCCGAGCAACCGGGGTGGAAACCGATGCGTTCCCGGACGAGATTCGGCTGCGGGTCGCCGAGTATGCCAACAGGCTCGGGTTGGATGAAACCGTCGCCGGGGTGCTTGGCAGCCTCCTCGGCGTCGCCGCGGTAGGGCAGCGCCCGCCGGAGCAGTTGCGCCGGCAGATGTTCCAGGTTCTGCTCGATATCCTGCTGCGCTCCTCCGAAGACCGACCGCTGATGATTTTGGTCGAGGATTTGCACTGGGCCGATCCTTCGACCGTCGAACTGCTGAACCAGATCGCGGACACGGTCGGCGATCGGCGGCTTCTGCTGGTCGTCACCGACCGCAACCCGAATAACGGCATCCTGCCGCATGCCACACATTTTCCGATCGCGCCGTTGGATGCTGCCGGCGCCCGTGAATTGGCCCAATCCGCCGCCAGGCGCTTCGATGTTCAACTGACCGACGCCGAACAAGCCGCGATTGCCGAACGTTCGGAAGGCGTGGCGTTGTTTATCGAGGAGTTTGTGCGGTCCGTCGCCGATCCCGAACCGGCGTCGCGCAGACCGCCCGGCTCCATCGGTCAACTGCTCGCCTCCCGCCTCGATACGCTCGGCTCCGCTCGGCCGCTTGCGCTGATGGCGTCGGTTGTCGGGCGGGAAGTGCCGGTCGGGCTGCTGGCGGAATTGTCGGACATGGCCGGCGACGCGTTTGAATCCGCGCTCGATCGCCTGACCGGCAGCGATGTGATGGTCAAGGGCGGCACCGGCAACATGCCGGTTCTGACCTTCCGCCACGCTCTGCTGACCGATGCCGCCTATGGCGCCATGCAGCAGCCGGAACGCCGGTCGTTGCACCTTCGCGTGGCGCGTATCCTGCGCCGCGACAGTCCGGCCTTGGCCACCACGGCACCGGCGCTGCTCGGCCATCATTTGGCCGAGGCCGGAGAGATTCAGGAGGCAGCGCCGCTGTTCCGTTCCGCCGCGCGCGGGATGTTGGATATCGGCGCCTATGCGGAAGCAGAGGGCCACGCGCGCCGTTCGTTGGGCCTGTACGAAGGGTTCGCGGGCAACGAGGATATTCTCGGTGCATTGATGCCGCTGGGGGAATCGCTGATCGGCGGTCGCGGCTATGCCGATCCCAATGTGCAGCAGGTCTACGAACGCGGCGCGCGCCTGGCGATGGAGCTTGGCACGGCCGGTGCCCTGTTGGCGCCGTTGCGCGGGCTGACGTCGTATTACCAGGTGCGTGGGCCGATCAGCCGAGCGCGGGATTTAGGGGCGCAGGTGCTGAAGATCGCGGGGATTGTCGGCGATCCCACCGCGATTTGTCAGGCCGAACAGCGCCAGGGCTGGTGCCTGCAATGCCAGGGACGTTTGATCGACGCGGCGGCCAGCATGTCCTCGGCCCTGGCGCGGCATCGGGGGCTGGACCCGGCGATCCGCTTGTCGAACTACGAGGACGGGTCGATCCTTGCGCATCTGGCCTGGGTGGAATGGCTGATCGACGGGCCGGAGGCGATGCAGCAGCGGGCGAGCGCCGCCTTGGCGCGGATCGACGGGGCACCGCCGCTGCGGGCGGCCTATGTGCGCGGCGTGGTCGCATTCGCGCATCAGGTTGCGGGCGAGCCGGAGCCTGTCGCGCGCCTGGCGGCGGAGAGCGAGGCCATCGCGCAGGAATACGGCATTGTCTATTGGATCGCGGTTGCAGGCGCGCTGTCCGGCTGGGCCGCCGTCGCGCGGGGCGATCGGGCGGGGTTGGAGCGCTTGCGTGCGGCGGTTGCGGCGTATGATCGCACTCAGGGTCAGGTAATGCTGCCGTATTTGCTTGGGTTGCTGGCCGAGGCGGAAGTGTGGTCGGGCGGGCGGGAGGAGGCCAGGGCGGCGCTGGACCGCGCCGATGCGGTGGTTTCCGGCATTGGGGTCGCGTTGTATCGCGCCCCGTTGCTGCGGTTGCGGTCTCGGTTATTGAGCGGCGCCGAGCGCGACGCCTGTTTGGAGGAGGCGCGCTCGGTGGCTTTGGCGCAGGGGGCGGCGGCTTTCGCGCGGGTGATCGACGCGGAGTGGGAGAGCGGGCCGCCGGTTGTGGCGGTGTCGGAGGCGTTGGCGATGTCGTAGTCGTTGTAAGCCGGGATGGTTTACTCGGCGTCGGGTCTGGTTGAACTCGGTGACACCGGCGCTATTTCGTGACTTGCGTAAATTCAGGCGGAACGTATGGACAGTTCAGGCTGTTGGACCAAATAGTGTGCATGGGTGGAGTAAGGGTGGATCCAGAATTAAGTGTAGTGTCGGTAGATATCGTTCCGTAGACCGTAGTTGTTGACGCAATGGTGCCTCCATTCAGGAATGCCAAATTCCCGACTTCGGCAAAGCTGTAGTTGCCTGAGCTTTGGGTAACGACGGACGCGTTACCGTTATAGGCCTGAGTGAAGACAATTGATCCGGTTAAATTGATGTCAGGGATATCGTCCACGTCGGGGTTTGTCCAAAACTGCGCGATTTCCTTGTATATCGTTGCGCAGGTGCCCATCCAGGGTGCTGTTGACCAGCTTGCGGGGACGTCGGTATCGCCGCCCCACGTCACCGCGCAAAAATACACCGTCCCGTTTAACGTGGCAGAATTTTCGACAACGTAGTTGTCATAAGAAAATTTCCCATGAACCCCTGTATCTTTATGCCCTTTATGCAGATACCAGTCTTTCAGCGTGGCGCCGGGCGGAAGTACGAGCACCAGCAGTTGGGTTGTGGCGGCGCTGCCGCCTGATTGCAGAACAGTGTTCGTTCCGGAAAAGTAGCTTGTTGGGGAGGCGCAGAGTTGTCCGGCTATATCCGAAAGATGCTTGGATTTTTTTGGATTTGAATTGTCTCGGACAAATTTGGTATCCGTCGACGTAAAGTAGGTTCCGGCGGTTGTTCCATTGAGTGCGATCGGCGATGCGGTAATGGAGGAGACTGTGCCGTTGTTGATATATTGGGATATTCCGCTGAACGTTGCATTCTTGAGCAAATAGTCGAGCGAAGCGAGGATGTTCGCGGCATCTCCCTTGGGAAACTGGTCATTGCCGGTGCCCTCGGACCCAACAAATATGACCCCGTAATTAACCGTGGTGATCGGCGATCCCGTTCCAATCATCGTAATCTTGCCGGGGGCCGTCTGAGGCGTGAGCGTTGTCCCTGACATTAGTATGCCCTTTCCATTTGTAGCCCTTGAGGGCCGTTTCTGACTCGACGATCGTCGAAATCCCGTCACCGCCGTGACTGGGAGTCTGACGGCGAAGTCTCCTCACACAGCCTTGTATCGAAACCCATGATGCATCTGCGGCGTAAACGTCAGCGGCAGATGCGGCGCGACGTGTTGCTTCGACCACAGCACCTGAATCGGCACATTATCGACCCCGCCGACGCTGCCCTTGCAGAACACTTTCTGCGGCAAATCCTCGGCCCACAGCACCGGCATGTCCGGCAATTCCAGCCACTTGCCCTTGAAACGCACGGTCCAGCCCAGCCGGTTTTCCGGCGGTGCCGAGTCATCGTCCGGCGCGTCGTCGACGTTCGGGTTCGTGCGCAATTCCGCCATCTCGTGATACAGCGCGGCGCAGGTGTTTTCCCACGGCAGCCAGGCGGCATTGGCCTGGAAAGCCGGCACGGAAACGCCGTTGGTGCCGTCCGACCAGACCGCCGCGCAGAAATACACGGACACGGCATTGCCCTGATCGGTCAGATGGAACGTCCCATGGATCGACGCCAAGCCCTTGGCGGAGCTTTGCACGGCGTCGCGCGGATCGATCAAAATCGTACCGGGCGGCAGAATCAGGGCCAGCGCATAGCTGTCCAGCCCGGTCTTCGGCAGCCTTCCGTTGGTCAACAAGCCTTGCGCGATCCTGTGCAGGTCGTCGCGGGTCAGTACGGCGGGCCAATCCATCGCCACGATCGCCCGATTGCCCGCCGTCGTCGCGGTTGCCGGGCCGGTCTGTCCGCGGGCCAGGTACTGGTCGAACACGCCGTTCAACGTCGGATCGGACAGCGCCGCGGTCAGCGCGGTTTCCAGCTTGTTCGCCTGCTCCGTCAGAAACGGAGACGACCAGATGGAGCCGAGGAAGAACAGCCGATACGACAGATCGACGATCATCGGGCGGCCGTAAAACTGCAATTCCGGCAATGCGGAAGCCTGGGTGTCTGTCTGGCTCATAGCTTGGTTTCCATGCGCGTTCCGGTGGACAGCAAATCCGCGGTGAAGGGGGAATTCTCGGGGTCGCTCAGCTCGCTCGCCAGATCGACCTGACTCAGCATGATCAGCCGCGTTTCGGTGCGGGTGGGCGACTCGCTCCACAGCCGGCGCAGGTAGCGCAGATTGCGCGACGCCTGCGTGTCGGTCTTTTGCAGCAGATCGTAGATCAGCCGATTGAAGCTGGCCGGGTCGGTGGCGGGCTTGTCGGCATAGGCATTGGTCATGGATTTCGGCGCATGGCCGAACAGGACGCGGACCTGGTTGAAGTTCGACCCGTGCGTGACGAAGGTGCCGAGATAGCTGCCGATGCCGTGATCCTTCAGCCCCGCGTCGATCGCCGCTTCCGGCTGGATGCCGGTTTCGGGATCGGGCGTGACCAGGAACGTCCGCAGCGCCAGCAGGTCGTTCAACGACAGGTGCCAGACCCATTCGGCGAGCACCGGATGGCTGCCCGGTCCGCGCCAATAGGGGGCGTGCAGCAGATTGATCATCAGCCCGCCGTCGGTGCGCACCTCGGTCGGGATCGGACGAGCGAGGGGCACCGGCGCGCCCCTGGATCGGATCAGATCGCGTGGATTGGTCATGCTGTCTCCTTGCGTGTCGCTTCGATTGCGCGCCGTTCGATCAGGCCCAGCGCTTCCAGTTGGATCAGGGCGGAGTCAAAGGCGCCGGGTGTGGCGCCCGGTCCGCCGGATGGGCCGACGGCGTCGAAATAATCCCGACCGATCTCCCGCTGCTCCCGCCCGTCGCACAGCGTCAGGACCAGCCAACTCGACAGGTTCAAGCCGTGCAGGGCCGGTGGGCGCGGGACATAGGCCAGGCAGCATTCCTGCTCGGGGATCGGCCGCAGCCGCACGCCGGGCTTAAGCGACCAGGTGATCGGCACCGGAGCCTCCCTTCGCGCGCGCGGGCGGCGGGACGGTCAGATCGACGCCGTGGTTCAATGTCAGATCGAACGGGTCGGGCGCGCTCCACCGACCATGGAAGGCATAGGCCGTGCTGCGGCAGCCGCCGTGGCTGCCTTGCGTGCCGCTGCAATCGCCGCAACTTTCTTCGACATCGCCCGAGCGCAAAGCGCGATACAACGGGTCGGTCTGGAAGATTTCATTGTACGGCGTTTTCGTGGCGTCGCCGAAATCGACGTAGTCGCGCAAATACATGCAGCCGATGGCGCGCCCGAAGGCGTTGATCGCCGCGGCCTGCCAACAGCAGTTTTTGTTGTTGGGATGCCAGGATTGCATCAATTCCAGACCCTTGGGCATGCGCAATGTCGCCAACGCCTGGGTCTGCGCCGCCATGCTCAGGGCCAGATCGGACCATGCCGCCCGCGCGCGTCCCAGCGGATACAGGCGCAGAACGCCGATCCGCTTCGCGCCGAGGCCGGCGGCGTGCTGGGCGATCGCGTTCAGCTGCGGCGCGGTGTGGGCGGTCAGGATAACCAGCACGTCGGTGGGAATGCCCGCGGCGACAAGATTGGCAATGGCCGCCGTGGATTGCGCGAAGCTGCCGAGCATGCCGGTCGCGGCGTCGTGGGTCGCGGCGTCGGCGCCGAGAAGATCGACCAGACCGCGTCCCAAGCCGATGTCGCCAAGCTCCTTCGCCAGATCGGCGGTCAGGCCGATGCCGTGGGTGCGGACGAGCGTCATCATCAGCGGTGTCGTCGCGCGCAGGATGTTCAGAAAGCCGGGCTTCGCCAACGGCTCTCCGCCTTCGAAATAAGCCTGAATCACGCCGTTTTCGGCGAGATCGCGGATCAGCGGGATCCACTGCGCGTCGGTCAACTCACCGGGTTTGGGCGCGTTGGCACAGTCCGCGTAGCAATGGGAACAGCGCATCGGGCATGTTTCGGTAATGCCAAGCGTGATCTTGGGCGGCGTATCCAGAACGGGATTGGAGTGTTTCAAAACAAACGTTCCGGTCAGGAAAAGCGGCGTCGATCGGCGCGATAGTAAGATTTATTAGGGTATTCCAGAATGCAACTGGAAATTGAACACTATATTTTGAATTCAACCGCTCGGCCGGAAAACGATTTCGGAAATTCTCCGCATGTTCTGTTTCCTTCGAAGATGGTCTTGGAACCATTGTTCGAATGCAGGATAGAGCCGCCGCCGCCCGCGTGGCAATCCTTTGAAACATACATTGGTCGGTCGGCCGTTCGCATTGTGCGAAAAGTCACAACAAGGCCCAGGGGCCGACCCAAGGGCCGGATTTTACCGATCCGGCCCTGTATCAAGTGGCGGCGATCCCTACGCCGCCTCCCAGCCTTCTTTCTTGCGATAGATCGTCGACGGGCTGATACCCAACTTGCGCGCCGCCATCTGCAGGTTGCCGCCGCACAGCGTAATCGCCTGCTCGATATATCGTCGTTCCGCGACCGCCAGTGGTTCGATCGTGTCGGCGGAACCCGGCAGCGACGGTGCGGGCGCGGGAGGTGAGGCGGCCGCCGGCACATCGATCGGTAAGGGGCCGGATGTCGGGGACGGCGGCATCGCGGCGGGATCGTCCAGCGGCGGCAGCATATCCAGGGTCACCAGCTTCGCGTCGTGCAGCACGACGACATTGCGGATCACATTCTGCAATTGCCGCACGTTGCCCGGCCAGGAATACGACATGAACCGCGCCTCCACCTCCGGCGCCAGCGCCTTGAACTGGCGATGATCGGCGGCCGAAAACTGCTCCAGAAAGCGGCGCGCGATCAGCAGAATATCCTCGCCGCGATCGCGCAGCGGCGGCATGCGGACCGGCACGACGTTCAGCCGATAGAACAAATCCTCGCGCAGCCGACCTTCGCGCACGGCCTCCGCCGGATCGCGGTTCGTCGCGGCGACGAAGCGGATGTCGGCCTTGCGCGGGCGCGGGTCGCCGACCCGCTCATAAGCGCCGGTCTGGATGAAGCGCAGCAGCTTGGTTTGCAGCGTCGGGTCCATTTCGCCCAACTCGTCCAGGAACATCGTGCCGCCGTCGGCGCGGGCGGCCGCGCCTTCCTTGTCGGCGGTCGCCCCGGTGAACGATCCCTTGACGTGGCCGAAGATCACGCTTTCCAGCAGATCGCGCGGGATCGCGCCGCAGTTCAGTGCCACGAACTCCCGCCCCTTGCGCGGGCTTAACTGGTGCAGCGCCTCCGCCGCCAACTCCTTGCCGGTGCCGGACTCGCCGGTCACGAATACGCTGGCGGTGCTGCGCGCGGCGGCTTCCAGGGTGCGATAGACCGCCTGCATGGGCGGGGAGCGGCCGACGAAGTCCTGAAACCCGGCATGCTCGACGGTGCGGCGCAGTGTCTCCACCTCGCGTTGCAGCGCCACGCCGCGCAGGGCGTTTTCGATGGTGGTGACCAGGCGAGCGGCGGCGAAGGGTTTGACCAGGTAATCGAACGCGCCACCCCGCACCGCGCGCACGGCCGTCGTCAGCGACGCATTGGCGGTGATGACGATGATCGCCGGCGGATTGGGCCAGGCGCGCACCTCTTCCAGAATATCGATGCCGTCCATGTCCGGCAGCTTCAGGTCGAGCAGCATGCAATCCACGGGTCGCGCGCGCAGCTGCGCGAACGCCGTTGCCCCGTCGGTCGCCATCAGAATGGTGTGCCCGGTCGGTTCAAGCTGGGTCTGAAACGTCATCGCCAAGGTGGGGCTGTCTTCGACGATCAGGATGGTCCGCTTTTCGGCCATGGTGCGTCTCAAACCTTTCCGGCGCGAATCAGCGAGTCGAGTTCGCGGATAGTCGGTTGTACCGTCTTTTCGAGCGCGGTGGCCAGTTGTCGCAACAATATGTCCGATCCGGCGCGCGCGGCGGCTTCCAGGGCACGCGCGGCGTCTTCAACCTGTGCGGCGCCGACGCTTGCAGCGGCCCCCTTGATCGAATGCGCCTGTCGTTCCAGCAGTCGACGGTCATCGGCTTGCAGAAACTCCGGCAGGTTCTGGGCGAAGCGGTCGAGTTCGCCGATGAACACGCCGGCGACCCGCAAATAGCCGGGATCGGCGGGATCGTCCCACAACATCCGCACCGCGTCGTAATCGATCGGCTTTCGGCCGGACCCGTCGAGGCATTGCAGAACCGCCGCATGCAACGCCGCCGGTGCGATCGGCAGACCGATCGATGCCATGGCCCCCGGCGGCTGTTGACCGGCCGGCGCAATCGCCAAAACCGGCACGCCCCGATCCACACATGCCGCAATCAACTGTTCGGCGTCCGGCAAACCCATATCGATGATTGCCAATGCGGCGCCGTCGAGACTGTCGTCCTCGCTCGTCACGCGCCGCACGATGAACTCCCACCGCGTCAACAATCCCGTGACGAACACACCGATCGTCGAGCCGTCGGTGGCCAAAGCAATGCATTGTCCGGCATGCGGGTGAGGGGGGCCTGGCTGGGTCATGGACCTGTCCTTAACGTTATCGCGTCTGAACGGACCTTCCCCCGGTCGGGGGAAGGAAAGGGATACTCAGTAGGCGCCGCGTGCCAGCAGCACCGCGGGAATGGTGCGCAGCAGGATGAGGATATCGAGGAAGACGTTGCGCCGGGTCAGGTACTCGATATCCAGCGCCACCTGACGGGCGAACGGAAGATCGGCGCGCCCGCTGACTTGCCACAGGCAGGTCAGACCCGGCTTGGCCGCCAGACGGCGCCGTTCCTCCGGCCGGTACTTCGCCACTTCGGCGGGCAGCGGCGGGCGAGGGCCGACCAGCGACATATCGCCGATCAGGATGTTCCACAATTGCGGCAATTCGTCGATCGAGCTTTTGCGCAACAGCCGCCCGACCGGGGTCACGCGCGGGTCGCGGCGCAGCTTGAACGTCACCCCGTCCGCGCCGTGCTGGTTCAGCTTTTCCAGTTCCGCGCGTCGAGCCTCGGCGTCGATGTACATGGAACGAAATTTGTAGAGTGCGAAGGTTTTGCCGTTTTGCCCCACGCGGGTTTGCTTCAGCAGGGCTGAACCCGGCGTGGTCGCGCGGATCGCGATGGCGACGATCAGAAACAACGGCGCGGCCAGCAGCAGCCCGACGCCGGCCCCGATCACGTCGATCAGGCGCTTCAGCATCAGGTCGAGCCCGTTCAGCATCGCCGGCGCGGCGTCGATAACGGCACGCCCGACAAAGGCGGGATTGCCGACGATGTAGCGCCGCCACATGCGGGCAGGCTCCTGATACAGCCGATAGGTCCATTCCAGACCCATGCCCCGCAGCGTCTGGCCGGCGCGGGGAATGCGACCCGACAGGAAGTCGAACAAGCCGCCGACGCCCATCGTCATGGTCGCGTTCAGCTTGGGCGCGACCCGGTGCAGCCAGGTTTCCTGCAGCGGCACGCCCATCGCCACCAGCACCAGGCCGGCGTCGGTGGCGTTGATTTCGGCGATGACGGCGTCTTCCTCATCCGCCTCGAAATACCCGTCGCGGCTGCCGGCGATGCGCAGTTCCGGGATCGCCAGGCGCAGCGCCGCGGCGGCGGCATCGGCGACGCCTTCCCGCCCGCCCAGCAGGAACACCGAACGCCCCTGATCCGCGAGTTCCTGACACAGCAGCGGCACAAGATCGGTGCCGTTCAGGTTGGCGCGTAACGAAACCCCGCGCAGCCGAGCGGCGAGGGCGATGCCGGAGCCGTCGGGAAGGATGATGTCGGCTTCGTTGAGCGCCGAACGATAGGCGGCCGAACGCGCGGCGACGTTGACGCAGTGGGCGTTGATGAAGGCAACCCGCGTGCGGACATCGTGTTCGATGCGTCCGGCAAGCCAGGCGACGGCGTTTTCCATGGAGAGGTTCGCCACCGGCAGGCCGAACAGCGGAACGGTTTCCAACGGAAAAACAGCGCCCGAAAGTTCCAGGCTGCGGTGGTCGAGGTTGAGGTTATCGATGAACTGCATGTTGGCGTCCTGACTGAAGAGGGTCTGGCCCATCCCCAGCGGAAATCGTGCCGTTCATACAAGCATATGAAATTACACACTTTCGCGTTTTGCATGCCAAGGTCTGCGCCGCGACCGTCGCAAAATGGGAGGATTACATGCCCCGAGATGCATCGATCTCCCATATTCGGGTATGCCAACCTGCGATGGTCGGTGGCACGGGCCGGAGGGAAATTTTTAACTCCTTGTTATATCAGTAATTTATTTTTCCGCCGGGCTTGGCGCGCGAATTGAAGAGGGAGGGGGGAACCGATCACCGACAGGACTTCCCCGTGACCCAGACCTCTTCCCCGTTGTTTACCATCGTGATGCCGGCCTACCGGGCGCGTGCGACGATCGCGGTCGCCGTTGCCAGTGTATTGGCGCAAACCGAAACCGATTTTGAACTGCTGATCGTCGACGACGGCAGCCCGGACGACACCGCCGCGGTCGCCCTGCGCGCCGCCAACGGCGATCCGCGCGTCGGTGTGATCCGTCAGGAAAATGCCGGACCGGCCGAGGCGCGCAATCGGGGCATCGCCGCCGGATCGGGCGAACTGGTTGCGTTCCTGGATGCCGACGATCGTTGGGCGCCGGAGTATCTGGCCCGTCATCGGGATTGCTTCGCGGCGCGTCCCATGCTCGGCGTGTCCTTCGCGCGGGTTCGGTTTCTCGACCCGACCCTGACCGTGCCCGGGCGGACGTCCCAGCATGTCGCCCAACTGACCCTGGCGCGCGCTCTGGGCGAAAATCTGGTGTGCACGACGTCGAACCTGGTGACCCGTCGCCTGGTGATCGATCGCGTCGGCGGTTTCGATACCGCGATGACGCACGCCGAGGATCAGGAATGGATCGTGCGCGTCCTGGCGAGCACGACCTGGGAAGCCGGCGGCATCGATGCCCCGCTGATCGATTATCGCATGTCCGCGCAGGGCCTGTCCGCCGACCTCGGACGGATGGAGGCCGGGTGGCGCACGATGATCGAGCGCGCCCGCGCCCGCGCACCGCTTGCGGTGGAAGCCGCCGAACCCGCCGCGCGGGCGTTGTTCGAACGCTATCTGGCCCGTCGCGCGCTGCGCACCGGTCAGTCGGCCCGTCAGGCGCTGCGCCATCTGCATGCCGCCATGCGCCACCACCCCTTCGCGCTGCTGACGCATGAGCCGAAGCGCACGCTGATGACCCTGGCCGGCGCGATCGGCGCCGCCCTGCTGCCCGCCGCCTTTGTGCGCGCCGCGATCGCTCGCTGAACCGGACAAGGAGTTTTGAACATGGACACCCAGAAGAACCCAACCGTCAGCGTCGTGATGCCGGTCTACAACGTCGAACGCTACGTAACGCAGGCGATCCGTTCCGTGCTGGATCAGACCTTCGCCGACTTCGAACTGATCGTGGTCGACGACGGCGGCAGCGATGACTCCGTCGCGCTGTGCCGAGCCATCGCGGATCGTCGCATCCGCATCGTGCATCAGGCCAATCGCGGCCTGGCCGGCGCGCGCAACACCGGTATCGCCGCCGCGCGCGGGGAATTCATCGCGCTGCTGGACGCCGACGACGCCTTCACGCCGGAAAAGCTGTCCCTGCACGTCGCCCATCTGCGCGCCAACCCTGAAGTGGGCGTCAGCTACGCCGGCGCGGCGTTGATCGATGAGGCCGGCCATCCCCTGAACATGCGCCAACAACCGCTGCTGGGCCGCGTCGACGCGCGGAATGTGTTCTGCGGTCAGGTCGTGCAGAACGGCTCCATCCCGGTTTTCCGTCGGCAAACCCTGGAAGACGCCGCGCTGCGCCCCGCCGATACCGATCGCGTGTGGTATTTCGACGAGACCCTCCGCCGGTCAGAGGACGTGGAGTGCTGGACGCGCATCGCGCTGACCACGACCTGGGAGTTCGCGGGCATTCGCGGCGCGCACACGCTGTATCGGATCAACGGCGCCAGCCTGTCCGCCGACGTGATCCGGCAGCTGGAATCCTGGGAATGCGTGGCCGAGAAGATCGCCGCCCTGGCGCCGAAATTCGTCGCCGAACACGGCCCTGAAGCCCGCGCGCGGGAATTGCGCTACCTCGCCCGTCGCTCGTTCCAAAGCCGCGATCGCGGCCTCGCGATGCGACTGGCGGTGGAGGCGATGCGCACCTGGCCGCGTCTGCTGGTCAATGAGCCCGCGAAGACACTGACGACCCTGGCCGCCTGCGCGGCGCTGCGTCTGCTGCCGGATCGCCCGTTCGATACGCTTGCCCGCGTTCTGCGCGCGCCCGTCGCCGTCAGCCGGAGTGTCGTGGCATGATCCGCGTTCTGCATCTGCTCGACGACATCCGCGTCGGCGGCATCACCAAGGGCCTGCCGGAGCATCTGCGCCACCTGTCCGACGGTTTCGCGCATCGCGTTGAATCGGTGAACACCGCGTTCGCCCTGTCGGGACCGATCGACGCCGACATGGTGGTTATTCACTTCACCGTAAGCTGGGCGAAACTGCCGTTCATGCTGTCGCTGCGCGCGCGTCTGGGCCGTCGCCCGTTGATCGTCGCGGAGCATTCCTACACCGAGATGTACGAGAAACTGCGGGTGCCCGTGCGCGCCCGGTTTCGGACCATGCTGCGAATCTCCCTGGGTCTGGCCGATCATGTCGTCGCGGTGTCCCGCGCGCAGGGTACCTGGCTGCGCGACGCGAAAATCGTCCGGTCGAACCGGCTGACCGCCATCCCGCAGGGGCGTGACCTGTCGGCTCTGCGCGGTATCCTGCCGCCGGTCGCCCATACCGGGCCGTTGCGCCTGGGGGCCTACGGCCGCTTTGTCGATCAAAAGGGCTTCGACATTCTGATCGAGGCGATGCGCCTGGTGCCCGCCGATGTCGCGACCCTGGATATCGCCGGCTACGGCGAAGACCGCGACGCGCTGATCGCCGCCGCCGCTGATCTCGACCATGTGCGGATCGGCGGCCCGATCGCCGGACCGGCGGAGTTCCTCGCCTCCGTCGATGCCATTGCGATCCCTTCGCGGTGGGAGGCCTTCGGTCTGGTCGGTGCCGAGGCCCGCGCCGCCGCGCGCCCGGTCGTCGCCACCGCCGTCGATGGTCTGGTTGAGCAAATCCAGCCCGAATGGGGCGCGCTGTGCCGGCCTAAGGACCCGATGGCGCTCGCCGCGGCGATCCGTTCCCTGGCCGGTCGCGATCTCGCGGCGATGGGAGAAGCAGGCCGTCGTTCGGTGCAGCCGGAATTCGGTCGCACGATCGCCGGTTGGTACGCGGTGCTGCACGCGATGGCGGCGAAGCTGCCGAAGACGCAAACCGCTCGCTGGGGGGCCGCGGCGTGACATTTTCCAGGGCCATGTTCTCAACGCCGTTCATCCGCAACCTCGGTTCCATGGGCGGCGCGCAGATCGCCATGCGGGTGTCGCGGCTGCTGGCGACCATCGTGTTGACGCGCCTGCTCAGCCCGAACGATTTCGGGCTGGCGGCGATCGTCCTGACGACGCACGAACTGGTGGCCCTGTTCACCCGCAACGGTATCGCCGCGCAAGTGGTCCGGGCCGAACCCAATGCGGTCGCCCAGACCGCCGAGACCGCTTACTGGCTAAGCTGGATCGCCTGTGGCGGTCTTGCCCTGGCGCAGGCGCTGATCGCGCTGCCGGTCATGTGGATTTACGACGACGCGCGCCTCGCGCTGCCGATCGCGCTGATGGGGCTGGTCCATCTCGCGACGCCGCTTTGCCATATTCAGTGCGTGATGATGCAGCGGGAAGGGCGGCTTGGGCGCATCGCGCTGGCCTCCGGCCTGCAAGTCTCCGCCGACAATATCCTGACCGGGATTTTCGCCCTGCTGGGGTTCGGCATGTGGGCGATCGTGCTGCCGAAGCTGTTGGTCGCCCCGATCTGGGTGATCGTGACCCGCTACGGTCATGACTGGCGCCCGGCGTCGCGCTGGTGGCCGACCAACGGGCTGGTCGGCTGGCGGGAAGCGCTGGGCTTCAGCCGTCACGTGCTGGCGGTGGAACTGATGACGACGGTGCAGGCGAACGTGGACAATCTGATCGTCGGCCTGACCCTGGGCGTGGAAGCCCTCGGCGTCTACTACTTCGCCTTCAACGCCGGTCTCGGCATCACGCTCGGCCTCGTGAACGCCTTTGGCTCCGCGATCTATCCGCATCTTTGCCAGGTCGTCGGCGACCGCGTCCAACTCGCGGCGCGCTATCGTCAGGCGCTGCGCACGTCCGGCCTGATCCTGGTGCCGCTGGTGCTGGCGCAGGTGCTGCTCGCGCCGATCTATGTCCCGCTGGTGTTTGGTGAAAAATGGGTCGTCGCGACGCCGGTGCTGATGCTGATCTGCCTGTCCGCTCTGCCGCGTCCCTTCGCCAACGCCTGCTCGCAGTTGCTGAAGGCCATAGGCCGTCCCGACATCGAGCCGCGCTGGCAGCTTGCCCTGACCGTTCTGCTGATCGCGGGCGTCTTTCTGGGATCGCGCTTCGGTATCGTCGGTGTCGCCGTCGCCGTCCTGGCAGTGCAGGGCATCGTTCTGACCCTGTTCTGCCTGCGCGCGCCGCGCCCCTTCCTGCGCGATACGACGCAGGAATGGCCCCGCTCGCCGGCGACCGTCGCCGTTTAATCATCCTCCTTTTGCACGAAAGGTATTTGCTCGTGAACATTCTGATCGTTGCCTTTGAAGCGGGGCGCTGGGGCCCCGCCCGCCTGGTCAAACCGCTGGTCGCCGCCGGATTTTCCGTCGCCGCCCTGTGCCCGACCGACAATGCCGTTGCCCGGACGGGCTTCCTCGACCGGCATTTCCCTCTGCGGAGTGTCAAATCGTCCCGTCATGTCGAGGCTCGGTTGGCCGAGGCGATGGCGGCCTGGCAACCGGACCTGATTGTCCCGGCCGACGAACGCGTCGTTGCCTGCCTGCACGCGCTGGTCCGGCGTGCCGGCGAAGCCAAGGTCGGGCGGCTGAGCGCGGCCGACATCGCGACCATCGTGCGGTCGCTGGGCAATCCCGACCGCTTCGACGCCATGCTGTTCAAAAGCAGCACCGTGCAGGTTGCCCGCGACGCCGGTGTGCGCGTCCCCGACGGCGGCACGGTGCGCGGTGTCGATGACGCCGTCGCCCTGGCCGATCGGGTCGAATATCCCGTCTATGTGAAGACGTCGTTCAGTTGGGCGGGCAACGGGGTCACGCTGTGCCGCGATGCGTCCGCGGTGGCCGCGGCGGTTTCGGCCGCCCACGCCCCCCGCCGAACGGGACTGCGCGGGGTGATCCGACGCATGCTGAGCCGCGATTGGTACCCGACCGCGGGGGATATCGACATCCAGAAGGCCGTCGACGGAGCGCCCGCGATGTATTGCGTGCTCGCGATCGGCGGAAAGGTCGTTGCCGGTTTCGCGGGCGAGGCCCGTCAGACCAGCTCCGCCACCGGCCCCAGCAGTGTCGTCTGGATCGGCGCGCATGACGCGATGGCGCGGGCATCGGCCACCATGGTCGGCGCATTGGGCATCACCGGCTTTGTCGGGTTCGACTTCATGTTGGAACACGGCACCGGCGCGGCCTACCTGCTGGAATGCAATCCCCGCCCCATCCAGGTCGGCCACCTCGGCGCGCGGATCGGTGTCGATCTGGGCGAAGCCCTGGCCGCCGCGATGCGCGGAGAGACGGTGCGGACCCAACCCGAGCAAGAGGCCGTGGTCCGGTTGTTTCCGCAGGAATGGCGGCGCGATCCCACGAGCATGGATCGGGACACGGCGGATTGCGATGTCCCCTGGGACGATCCCTCCCTGGTCCGCGACATGATCGGCACGGTCGCCGATCCGTCCAAGGTGCCGGCCTGTCTGATGGCCTACCTTCCTCCGTCTGACCCGCCGCGCGCCGGCAAAACCATCCTGTGGCCCAGACCGGCGGGCGCGGCATTGCAATAAGCAACGGCGCGGAGCCTCGCAAAATGCGATTCCCATTTTGCGAGGATGTCCCAAAGCGCTGCTTCCCTACCATCGCATTCCGCGATGGGTTTTTTTCAGGCTATTGATAAGACACGCTTTCTGAACCGTGCCAGCCATGGCGCGGCCCTTGCTCCTTGCGACATACAAAGGCAGGTGTCCGCAATCGTGGATCGACCTGCCGCAACACCTTGTCGCGGGAATGCCGATCATGATGCGCAGCTACTCCAAGACCATCGCCTCTCTGCTTTGCCTCGCGGTGTCCGGTTGCGGCGCGGCCTGGGAAAAGCCCTCCAACGCGCACGATCTGAACGGCCGGGACGGCTACATGGCCGAACGGCGCGACATGCCCGCGAAGCCCAACGGCGACGCCGCGGAGGCTCGGCGCTGGAATCAGAGCAACTGCGCCGCCGACACGCCGAACCATACGAACCTCGCGCTGACGCCGCTGCCCGGCCAGATGGCCCTGTCGCCGGGCGACCTCGTGCGCATCACCGTGCCCGGCGACGATGCGCCGAGCGGATCGTATAAGGTGGATAGCGATGGGTCGCTGGCGCTGGACCTGATCGGTCGCCTGCCGGTGACCGGCCGCAGCCTCGCGACAGTGGAGGCGGACATCGCGCGCCGTCTTGTAGCGCTGAAGCATTTCCGCCCCGGCTTCGCCCGGGTCGTCGTCCGCCTCCTGGATCGCTCCGCCGTGCGGGTCCGGGTATCGGGCGCGGTCTTCCAGCCCGGCCAGGTCGTCATCAACAGCCGTTCCCCGAACGAGTCCGACAATGCTCGCCAGGCCGCGACCGGCGATCACGCGATCGGCCGGACACTCAGCGTCGCCCTGTCCAGCGCGGCGGGTGTGCGGCCCGACGCCGATATTCGCAATGTCGTGGTGATCCAGGGCGGCACGCGTCGGACCGTCGATCTGACCGGCATGTTGGACGGCAGCGCGGTGGACGATGTGCTGCTGACCGACGGCGATCGGGTGGAAGTGCCGAGCCGGGGGTGCTTTCAGATGAATTTGGCGCGGCCGTCGCCGATCACCGCGCCGGGCGTGCGCGTGTTCCTGTCGAACCTGACCACTCCGGCGGCGAGCAACGCGCAATCGGCGGTTGGCCACGACCAGACCAGCCTGCCGTACGGGACGCGGTTCTTGCAGGCCCTGGTGTCCGCCAACTGCGTCGGCGGCACGCAGAGCACCAACGCCGATCGCTGGGCCGTGCTGATTTCTACCAACCCGATGACCGGTGACAGCGAAGTGATCGAACGGCGGATCGAAGCGCTGGTGCGTCGGTCCGATCGCGATGCCTTCAACCCGGTTATGCTGCCCAGCGACGCCGTCGCCTGCTACGACTCCGCGGTGACCAATCTGCGCGACGTGGTGCGCGCCATCGGCGACATCACGGGCATTTCGTCCGTCGGCCGCGGCGCCGGATTGTAAGGGGGATCGGAGGATGAGCGGCATGAACATGTTGTATCGGCGCATCGTCCACGGCGGTCGGATGGACAGCCGGCGGCGGCGCTACCTCTTCACCGCCCTGATCGGGTTGGTGGCGGCCTGGGGCGCGTCGATGGCCTACCTGCTGCTCAGCGCGCCCAGCTACACCAGCGCGTTCGTCTTCGTGCTGCCCGGCACCGGCGCGGGCACCAGCATGAACCTGGATCGGATCGGTCAGGCGACGACCACGTCGTCTTCCGCCTTCGCCAGCCCCGAACTGAGCCCGACGGAAAACTATCGCAAGATGTTGTTGAGCCACCGGCTGTTGGCGGCGGCGTCGAAGTCCCTGGACGAAGAAGTGGAGCGCTTTCCCCTGCCGAAGGTCGCGCTGGCGGATCAGACCAAGTTGATCACCGTGTCGATGGTCGGGCGCACCCCGGATCAGGCCTATCAACGCGCCAATACCGTCCGTGCGGCCTTCCTTACGATGTTGGATCAATTGCGGGCGGATGAAATTCAGATGCGGGAGTCGACCTACCGCACCATGCTGGCCGGCTATAAAACCAGCCTGGACGGCGCGCGTCAGCGACTGATCAATCACGAGGCCACCAGCGGCCTGACGTCGTTGGAACAATACGGCACGATCGTCGCGGCGGTGGAGCGGTTGCGCGATCAGGTGCGCGATGTGGACGCCAAGCTGGCGCATATGCGCGCCGGTGTGACCGAATTGTCCCGCCTGCTGGGCACGACGGTCGAACTGGCCAACGTCGCGATGGTGCTGCGGGCGGACCCGTCGTTTCAGGCGCTGCTGGAACAACTGGCGAAGCAGGATACGGAACTGGCGATGCTGTCGGGCATTCGCGGCGACGCCAATCCGCGCCTGGTCGACCTGAAGGCCGAACGGGCCGGGACTCTGACGAAACTGAACGCCCGCGCCCAGGACCTGACCGGCGTCAAACGCCAGGACGTGACTGCGATCCGCGATCTGAGCATCCGCGATGAGCGTGCCCGTCTGTTCGAACGCCTGATCGGCCAGATCGCCGATACCGAGGCCATGTCGGCGATGCGGGAGCGTATGACGGCGCAGATCGCGACGGAACAGGCCCGCGTGCTGGCCTTGGCCCCCGCGGCGTCGCATCTGGACGATCTGAAGCGCGACGTTCAGGTCGCCGAAGCGGTGTTCTCCTCCGCCCTCGCGCGGATCGATACCAGCAAGGCGGATTTCTTCGCGTCCTATCCGATGATACAGACCCTTGATCCGCCGCTGATGCCGCGGCGTCCGAGTTCTCCGGTGCCTGTCCTTGCCGTCGCCGGGGGATTGGGCGCCAGCTTCTTCATCATCGCGGCGCTGGTCCTGACATGGCTTCGCATCGGATTGCTCCAGAGAATACTGAAGAGCGCCTGATCCATCTGGCGCTGGCCGGCGGCTGGGTGTGGTACGCCCTCGGCGCTCTCTACGTCGTCGGCCCGCTGCTTGGGATTTCCCTGTTGGGCATGGTCCTGTGGCGGCGCTACGCGGCCGGATGGTCGCCGGGGGTAGTGGCGCCGAACGCGATCCCGGCCGGTGTCTGGGCCTGGATCGTGGGCATGATGGCGATGCTGATCGCGCTTTGGATGGGGCACCTGAACGAGGAACTCAGCGCCGCGCAAACGCTGAAATCGACGATCGGATGGCTGAAGGGCTGGGCGCTGCTGGCAATCTTCCCGATGGCCGGCGCCTGCCTGCGCATTCGGCCGGAGTTGGTGATCCGCTCCTTCGGGGTGTTCGCGCTGCAAACGCTGGTGCTGATCCCGTTTCTGGTGCTGGCGGCGCTGGCGCATCTGCCGCCGAAGCTGTTTGTGTCACCGCTGCAAATCCTCGGCGGACCGGGGCCGGAGTTCTTCAGCGTCTATTTGTATATCGTCGATCCCTCCAACGGCGCGTCGCGCTGGCAGTTCATCGCGCCCTGGGCGCCGGCGGCGGGCATGCTGGGCAATCTGATCTTCGTGCTGGCGTCGTTCGAGACCGACCGGCGGTATCGCATGATCGGCCTGCTGACCGGTCTGTTGATGTGCTTCATGACCAAGTCGCGCATGGCGATGCTGTTCCTGATCGTGTTCCCCTGCCTGCTGTGGACGATGTCGCGCCTGTCGCGCCCCCGCATGCTGGCGGCGGGCGCGGCGAGCGCGGTGGTGATCGGCGTGCTGGCGGATATCGTCATCACCACCATCCAGGACGGCATCGCCGCCTTTCGCGGCGCGCGCGCGGACTCGACCCGGGTGCGGGAGGCGCTGGGCCGCATCGCCATCGACCGCTGGTGGGATGAGGCGGTGATCTGGGGGCACGGCATCGTGGAGCGCGGGCCGCATTTCGTCGAATACATGCCGATCGGCAGCCATCACACCTGGTACGGCCTGCTTTACGTCAAGGGCCTGGTCGGCGCGCTGGCCCTGGCCTTGCCGCTGCTGTGGTCGATCGTGGAAATGCTGCTGCTGTCGCAGGTATCGTGGCTGGGGCGCGTGGCCCTGTCATTCTGCCTGATGTTGGTATTCTACAGCTTCGGCGAAAATCTGGAGATCCTGTCCTATCTGTTCTGGCCCGGCCTGATCGTGCTGGGCATCGCGCTGAGGCCGGTCGACGAGGGTGCGCGGGTCTGAGGGCGCTGTTTGTGAGTGGGGCGCACGCTATGGGGCTGAGAGGCGGTGGGTCCGTTTGAATGGAAGTGAAGGGGCGACTGTCGCCGTCGGGGTCACACTATGGCTGGTTTGGTTGGAGAGCGGACTCCCGGAAATCGGTTTGAGAGTCCATCCGAAAAGGATATAAGTGGTTTCAATGGTTTATGGATGATGCCCGCTGGAAGCCGACCCGATGTGAAGCAAGAATAGGACCGATTACAGGATGGGGTTGGCGCCAAGCGACTGGAATCGCTCAACTCCTTTTCGGACGGACTCTGAGGGTTAAACTTGGCCTTTTGTGCGGCGCGAAAATCAAGGAATATGTGACAGAGGAAACTCGCCGTTCATAACTTAACATTCTATGGAATTCGCTGAAATTCAGCGGAATTATGCAGCAAGTATTGGCCGCTCTTCGGTCATTGACCCAATGACACCACCGGTTTGCCCTTCCAGTGTGGCAACGGGCCTCCACTCACGACATATACGCCGCCTGAGATCAGAACAATTGCCAACCAATCAATCGCCATGGGCCATTCCCCCAGAACCGGGATCGCCATGAGGCCGGTCACAACGGGCGTAAGCGCGACGAAAGCGGCACCCCCTGTCGCGCCAAGAAGGCTGACCATGCGGCCATAGAGCAGCAGGGCGACGATTGCCGTGAGGACGCCCTGAACAACCGCCTGCAATCCGATATCAAACAGAGGGGCCTTTAACACGCTGATCCCTGCGAACCATATATAGAAGGGCAAATAGAGCACCAACGATCCGACAGCCGCGATGGCGGCCGCGTGCAGCCCATCAAGCTGGGCGCGTCGCATGACGACGGTATAGCCAGCCCATGCGACGCCCGCGAGGAGAAATAAGGCGTGGCCGATATTTTGCGTTGTTCCAATGGCGCCACCCTTTCCCCAAACGATACCCATGGCGCCCAGCACGATAAGGACGAAGCCGATCCTCTTCCGAATCTTAAACGGCTCCTTCAGGACCATTGAAGCCAGAATCGCGACCATCAATGGCATCACGCCGGGAAACAGCGCGCCTCCGTGGGCGGCAGGCGTGAACAACAAGCCCACGTTCACGAGCAGCACCATTGGTGCCCCGCAACCTGCGATGACGACGGCCACGCCGCTCCAGCCAATGCGGTCAATTGCCATCCCCCTTCGCGCCAAATACGGCAGCAGGAGGACGCCCGCCATCGTGAAACGTATGGCGGCAACATCCCACGGTGTCAGGCCCGTCCGCACGCCAAGACGAGACACGACAATGAAGGCGCCCCAGATGCAAACAGCGGCAAGGCCATAGATCGCGCCTCGCAAATAAGTTGCTTTCGTTGGACTTTCCATGTCGGACCGCCGCGTCAGTTTTCGAAGATCAGGCAGGTCGTCGTGCCATGAGCCAGCAAGCGCCCGTTGCGATCCGTGATCTTTCCTTCGGCGGTGCCTATGCGTCGGCCCCGGCTCAGCACCACGCCTTCTGCCCTGATCTTCCCCGTCTCGGTTGTGATTGGCCGGACAAGAGAAATCTTAAATTCCAGTGTGGTTTGACCGATACCTTTGTCGAGGGTCGATTGGACAGCGAGCCCCATGCAGCTATCAAGCAGAGTCGCGGAGAAGCCGCCATGCACCGTGCCAGCAGGGTTGAGCAGGGTATCATCCGGCTCCGCGACAATGACGACACGCCCGTTCTCGGCTTCGATTACGTCGTAACCAAGTGTGCGTGCGATAGTGTTGAGGGGCAGGGTTCGGTCAGCGAGACCTTGAACAAACTCAAGGCCGCTCATTTCTTTCTGCCTGTCCGGACTGACGGTTCCATAAACTCTGGCTGTAGTAGGGGGCACCGATGCCTTCTCCCGTTGTGTCAGGATTGGCCTAGGCGTTCCCCCGGCCGGTGGCCATCCGCTTCTTGCTACCACCAACCAATGAGGTTCGGGCCGGGCCTATCCGAGGGGCATACCTCGACCGTCGTTGCACATCTCAAGAATCATGAGACAAAGAAACTCCGCTGCCTATATCTAATATTTCTCTCGAATCCATTGATATTCACGGGAATTGTGCAACAAGGCATTTTGTGACCTGATCGTGGACCCAACCACACTGCTGGCTTGCCCTTCCAGTGAGGCATCCGGTCTCCGCTCGCGGGTTGCGCGGCACCAGATTATTTGTTTCGATTTTGCACGATACATCAGGGGGATGTAACCAAGGAGGGACGACGCCCAAACAAAACAATTGAGGCAGCGACGATATCCACAACCGAGGCCGACATCAGAGCGTATCTGTAATCGCCGAAGGCATCATGCAGCAGGCCATAAAGACCCGGCCCCATAGCCGTGATGAGCTGGATCGCGCACGATGCAATGCCGAAAACCGCGCCGAATGATACCGAGCCAAATTCCCTCCGTACGATAATCGGGGCAAGTGTCGTGACATTCCCAACTGTCAGCCCGAAGGTAATACTTGCTCCGATCAATGCATAAGGGGACGGGACCAATTCCATTGTGGCCAAAGCGCATGCGGCCAGCAGCAGCACGATTGAAGCAGTCACCCTCACATCGACCTGATCCGAAAACCGGGCAAGCGCGAGGCGACCAAGAAGAGCCGCGATCGCCGTCGCCGATATCGTCATTGACACGGCCAGGGTGCCAAGCGATCCGGACAGAAAGGTGACCTGATGGGTCAGGAATCCGATTTGCACCATCATTCCCAGTCCGAAGGTGGCCATGACGGAGCGCAGGGCCGAGGTGCGCACTGCTGACCGGCGTGTCCATACCGGGACTTGCCTTTTTGTGATGCCATGTTCGGGTGGCAAACCGTCAGGCCAGAGACCCATCTCTTGCGGACGGTGGCGCAGCACCAGACCCGCGAGGGGGAGTAGCGTCGCAATCGTAAGAAAACCAGCAATGGCGGTGGTTGACGCGAAGCCGATTCGGCCGATCCCAAACAATAACAGCGGGACCCCCAACATTCCCCCGGCACTCGCGCCGAGCGAGGCGATTGACGTTGCCCGTCCCTGATATTTTTCGAACCACGGCGCGAGGGTGGTCGCGACGGCCGTCGTTGAAAGGCAGGCCCAGCCAACGCCCATGAGCAGGAAGGCGAGATACACCTGCGATGGCACGACCACGCGGCCAACAGTGTAAACCCCAAGGGCCAGCGCGATTCCACCGAGCGCGATAACAGGGCGCGGCCCGAATCGGCTGATACCGCTTCCGACAGGAATTAGCAGCAGGGCACTGACAACATAGAATAGGGTGACAGCGCCGGAGACGAGGCTGGTTTGCCAGCCATTGGCGATGACGACCTCATGTAAATAAACTCCGGCACCGAACAGCCCAAGGGCATTGCCAACCAGCGCCGCGACCATACAGGCCATGACAATCCACCAGCCGTAGAATGGGTGCGTGCGCATGATCCGCCAAATCCATGTTTCCGTGATGGCTTAACAGGATGATCGCGCCCGAAGCTTCGGTCGCGGCCGAAGTATCCTCGACCAGCATAGACGGCGCTTTGATCGCGTCGCACCATTCGGCGGTATCCGACCCAAGAGGAATAAAGCATGGTCAGCACGTCCGCGTTCGCGCGATCCGCCGCTCTTGTCGGTGATCCGGCACGGGCGAACATGCTCGCGGCGCTCATGGACGGTAGGGCGCTGACCGCGAAGGAGTTGGCCCGCGCCGCCGGTGTCACGCCCCAGACGGCCAGCGGGCACCTTGCGCGTCTGACTGAGGGTGGCCTTCTCGCCGTCGAACAACAAGGGCGGCATCGATATCACCGTGTCGCTTCGGCTTCGGTCGCCCACATGCTGGAAAGCATCATGTCCGTGGCGGCGGAGTGTGGAGGGGTGGCGAGAGGGAAACCGATTTCCGTTGGACCCCGTGACAAAGCTCTCCGCCACGCTCGCACATGTTACGACCATCTCGCGGGCGAACTCGCGGTCCGGCTCGCGGACAAATTGATTGAGCGTGGGCACGTCGATTTTTCAGCGGATGGCGGTGCTCTGACCCCGGAAGGCGCAACGTTCCTCATTGCTCTTGGCGTTCAATTTGAAGCGAAATCGTCCCACGCGGCATCAGGGCGTGGTAGCCGGTTGTTCTGCCGACCCTGTCTCGACTGGAGTGAGCGGCGGTCGCATATCGCCGGGGCCGTGGGGGCCGCTATTTGCCAATGCTGTTTGGGGCACGGTTGGGTGAAGCGTCTGGACGGAACGCGAGCGATCGAGGTCACGCCCGCAGGCAGACGCGGGTTCGCCTCCGCGTTTGATCTGTTCATTGAAAATTGATCTGATTTCTTATTGACCTGACATTTGGCAGCCCTTCGTTGTATATTCCAAGGATTATGCACCAAAATCGGAGCCTTGATAATGTTGGGCCTTTTTGGTGCACAAATTAGGCGCGTAACACTCCAGGATCCATGAGTATGCGCGAGTCTCGCCCGCCGGCCGCTTTGTCCAAGCCTCTCCGATTCCCCCGATTTGGCCCGGGACATAACATTCAACCCGACCCACTACCCAACCAAGCGGGCAAGCACCGAAAGATGTTCCGCCAATTGCCCCGCCTGACGACGAATATCCGGGACGGCGGTCATTTCCCAGAACGTGCCCTTTGTGATCGGTCCCACCGCGAATAACCGGCGAGAGAGCGCGCCCGTCCGGTCAAACATCGCGCAACTGGCGCTGACATCCAGGCCAAGCCGCAGAGGATCAGGCCGGACCGCGCCGTCGGCCAGCAGGCTCCGCATTAGCGGGTCTTGAATCCGATCGAAATCGGTCAGGGAACCCGAACAATTCACGACCCGCGCAACATGCAGCGAACGCAACATCTCCTCCCCCCGGGGACGGAACCGGACCTCGATCCGATCTTCGCCGGTAACGTATTCCCGCACTCGCCCCGCGGAAATGCGCAGCTGACCGCCGGCCCGGGCGGCGTCGATGCGATCGGCGACCGATCCCGCCATGCGGTGACGATGGGTATCCCACCAAGGCCGAGCATGGCGCAGGAAGCGCTTTCGGTCGGGGAATGACAGGGATTGCCAGATATCCACCGTGAAGGGGCGCAGTTCGTCGACGACAGGCTGCCAACCGCTGCCTTCCGCGCTCGCGCGCCGAACTTCTTGCCGCAGAAACCGGGTCAGGGCCGTCAGGGATGTCGGGAACGGCGCATGCAACGGCGACGGGCGCGGCAGCGCCGCATGGCGTTGCGGCAACAGACCGCGCCGGGAAAGCGCGTGGATCGGTCCGGTATGCCCCCGGTCCAACAGCGAGATCGCGATGTCCACGGTCGTCAGCCCCGTCCCGATCAGCAAAACCGCGTCGTCCGATTTCAGGCCCGACAGCGCGGTTGGGGACCACGGGTCCGGGCGGTAACCGGGCGAGTCGTAAAAGGCCGGCGTCGCGACGGGCAAGGCCTCCGGCGGAAAATTCCCCGCGGCCAGGACGACGAAATCAGCCGTCACGCGTCGGCCTCGATCAAGCGTCAGCGCGAGCGGTCGGGACGCCGTGTCGATGGCGGTCACCGCGCCGCGAACCAGTGCCAACCGTCCGGGCTCGGATCGCTTCACCGCATCGTTCAGCAGCGACCGGACATAGGTGCCGAAGACGCGACGCGGCACAAAGGCCTCGGGCGTCGCGCCGGTTGCCGACTGACCGCGTAACCACGTCAGGAAATCGTCGGGGCGGTCGTGAAACGCGCTCATGCGTCCGGCCGGAACGTTCAGGATATGGCCGGCATTCCCCGTGGAATAAGCGAGGCCGGGCCCGAACCGGCCGGTGCGCTCGATCAGGATCAGCTTGACCGACGGCGGACAGCACCGAAGCAGGTGCAGTGTCAGAAGCGTCCCGCTGAACCCGGCCCCCACGATCGCGATTGTTGTCATCTGACGGTTTGCCTTGCGATGGTACGTTGACCCAGGGACATTTAACGGCTCCCGCCACGCCGCGCCTAAGAAAAACATCGCGGCTCAACGCGCAGCGCGGACAGGACGCAGCCCCGTTGCGATACATCAATGCAGGGCGCCACCGGACCCGATAGGCCTGTCGTCGCGCGGCGATACGCGGCGACCGGGAGAACACCATGTTTACCCTCAATATCGGCGGCTGGGACAAAGCAGCCCGCATCGTGCTTGGCCTCGGCCTGCTCGCTTTGGGTGCGCTCGGCCCGATCGGTTGGTGGGGGATCGTCGGATTGGTGCCGCTACTCACCGGCCTGATGGGCATCTGCCCGCTCTACACGCTGCTCGGCATCGACACCTGTCCGGCCGGGAAGCACGCGTTGTAATCCGGGCGGAACCGTAACGCTGGACCCGCGGCGAGACTGACGATAGCGTCGCCGCGGTATCCAGGACGCATCATGGCCTATCCCACCCATCTGCTACCCACCACGGTTGTCGGCAGCTATCCGCAGCCCGACTGGCTCGTGAACCGCGCGACGCTGCACCGCCACGGCGTGCCGCGCACCCATGCCCATGACATGTGGCGGGTGGAACCGGCATTGCTGGAACAGGCGCAGGACGACGGCACGATCCTCGCGATCCGCGATATGGAACGCGCGGGCATCGATATCGTCACCGACGGGGAAATCCGCCGCGAAAGCTATTCCAACCGATTCGCCCTGGCGTTGGACGGGATCGACGCCGACCAACCCGGCCAAATCCGGTCGGCGAACGGGCGCACGACCTCCGTCCCCCGCGTCGTGGGCCGCATCCGCCGCGTCGCGGACGTCGAACAACGCGACGTGGAATTCCTGATGGCCAACACCGGCCATGCCACCAAGATCACGCTGCCAGGCCCGTTCACCCTGACGCAACAGGCGCAAAACGAGTTCTACAAGGACGAAGAAGAACTCGCGATGGACTATGCCGTCGCGGTCAACCAGGAACTGCGGGCACTGAAGGCCGGCGGCGTCGATGTCGTGCAGTTGGACGAACCATGGGTTCGAACCGCCCCGGAAAAGGCGGTGCGCTACGGCATCAAGGCCATCAATCGCGCGTTGGAAGGGATCGAGGGCCCGACCATCGTCCATCTGTGCTTCGGCTACGCCGCCGTGGTCGCCAACAAACCGTCGGGCTACAGCTTCCTGCCGCAACTCGCCGATACCGTTGCGCAGCAGATTTCAATCGAGGCCGCTCAGCCGAACCTCGATCTGGGCGTGCTGCGCGACCTGTCCGGCAAACGCATCATGCTCGGCGTCCTGGATTTGGGCGACCCGGCGGTGGAAACGAAAGAGCGCATCGCCGAACGCATCCGGGCCGGGCTGCGCTTTGTCGCCCCCGCGAACCTGATTCCGGCGCCGGATTGCGGCATGAAATACCTGCCGCGCGCCACGGCCTTCGGCAAGCTCAAGGCTTTGGCCGACGGGGCCGCGATCGTCAGGCGGGAACTGACGGGTTCATAACCAGCCGCCGCCGCCAGAAAGGTTGGTCCGCCCAGCGTCGCTCCATGCCGTACCACGCCGACAGGTGCGTTTGGTATGCGTCGCGGATCGAGGCTATTCGACTGGCATACTCCCCCAAGGCGGACCCATCGCCCGACAGATGCCGATCGGCCGATTCCGCCCCGGCCAGGCCGGTGTAGATCGCGTTGAACAGACCTTGGGAGGACAGCGGATCGAAGCTCAGCGCGGCGTCGCCGACCGCGAGCCAGGATGACCCAACCGGCCGATCAAGCATCGCGCCATGCGCCGCGCAAAACCCCGCCTCGACGCTGCCCGGCTCGATATCGTGCAACAGGTCGCTCAGAATGCCGCGATCGCGCAGTCGGCCGCGCAATCGGTCGGGATCGGCTGCATCCTCGGCCGCGGGCAGGTCGGCGTCGGTGTGAAACGCGATGACGCGACGGCCGGAGGGCAGGGGCGCCGTATACCACCAGCCATCCGCCTCCGCCTGAATATCCGTCAATCCAGACGCCATCGCATCGCGCTCGGCGCAGTAAAACCAACCGCAGACCAGCCTGTCGTCGGCGGTGCGTCGAGCGCCGAGGGAACGCGCGATCGACGCCGAACGCCCGGTTGCGTCGACGATCAGGCGTGCGCAGGCGGGGATCGCGCGCCCGTCGATCTCCAGTTCGAAGCACCATCCCGTTGGCGACTGCCTCAGATCGCGCGGAAAGGTTCCCGTCAGGATCGCCGCGCCGCGATCCCTGGCGTGGCCACGCAGCCATTGCTCGAACCGGGCGCGATCCAAATGCCAGCCCGCGCCGTCGAGGTCGCGTAACGCCTGCGTCTCCGTCGTTCCCGGCGAACCCCAGATCGATCGGTTGCCGTGGTGCGGCATGTGGCCCTGGGCGACGAACGAGTCCCACAGCCGCATGTCGCCGAACAGCCGCCGCACGGCGGGGATCAGCGATTCACCGATCCGCGCGCGCGGCTCGACCTGACGATCGATCAACAGAACGCGATGCAACGGCGCGAGGTTCAGCGCGCATACCGCGCCCGCAGGCCCCGCGCCGATGACGGCGATATCGGCTTCGATCATCGCGGGCGGAGACGACGTGCCTTTTCGGTAACGCTCAGATCGATCTCTCCGCGCAGCGCCGAACCGAACGATGCCGCCGCGTGATGCCGGGCATAGTTCCGGTCCATGCTTTGATCGTCGATCTTGCGATGGCGGTCTTCGACCTGAATGAATGCCGGGAACAGCTTTTGGCCCACGGCATCGGTTGGCCCGGGATTGACCTCCACCACGCCCAGATGATCGAAATGCGCGATCATGTTGTTGATCTGATCGGTGTAACTCGTGGTCCCCAGCGGCGCGATCCAGGCGGCGCGGTTCGCGAAGGCCGCCAGACGCTCTGCTTCGGGTTTGTGCGCGTTCACCACGATTTCGTAGTTTTCGCGCGTCATAACCTCGTTCGGCACGCGCGCGGGCCAGAACGACGGGACGTAGGGATCGTAGGTCTTGTCGTAGCCGGAGCGGCAACTGGCGGTATCGGTTTGCCAGGGGATGGCCATCCAACGCGTGATGCCGCCGGGCAATTGGCCGTAGAGCGGTCCATTCGGGATCGTGACCGTGCTGCTGGTCAAAATCGCCCCCATGCCGGGTTCGATCCATCCCTTGGGCGCGTGCGCGAAGCGGAAGGGCAACATGTACATGCTGGATGCCCGAACCGGCCAGGTCATTTCACAGCCGGGATGGAACGCATCGGCGAGGCAATATTCCAACGCCGCCTTGGTCAGCATGTTCCCCTGTTCGGCGACCGGGACCTGATCGATGTCGGTATAGACCGGCAGTTGGCCCCAATCGTCGTCGAAGTCGCCCGCCGCCCACTGATCCAACATCGCAAGCTGAGTCGGCGACAGCGATGTGTATTGCAGGGGCGACTGAGTCGCCGGAACGCTCATCGCGTCGCCGTACAACCATGGCCATGGCATCGGCGACCAGGAATCCACATTCGGATGGCGGAAGGAATTTTTCAGCACGCGCCGGGTTTCGAGGTTCGCGACGCTGCGATCGTTCAGGCGCGCCGCCCATTCCGAGGAACTGAAGTCGTAAGCCGAATTCCATCCAAACCCCGCGGCAAAGCCGGCGTTGACCCATTGCAGCCGGGTCATCCGCTCAAAGATCGGGTAGATGTCCTGTGTGAAGGATGGCCGATCGGGCTTGTGCAGCGTGCCGTTCTGGATCGCGACGTCGCGCATCAGGTCCCACATGGTGCGCACCGACTTGCATTGCGGACCGTAATCTGGCGGCGCGACCACCAGCCACGACGGCGTCACCGGCAACTCGACGCCCTCGTACTTGACCGAAGCCGTTACGGGTCCGTCGGACGTGTCGTCATGCCAGCCGTCGTTATTGGCGAACGTGATCGCCATGCTGCCGTCAAACGACGCCGACAGACCGCGCCCGCCGGTCACCAAAAGCCGCCCGTCCGGTTGGCACCACATCTTGCCGAGATAGACCGGGTCGCCCTGGTTCATGAATTGCCCCGCGACCATCTCCCGCGGTCGGGAGTGCTGGGCGGCATGAATGCTGTGCGCGCCGGCATCCAGGACCAGCGTCGACCGGTCGGAGACCGTCGGATTGCGCAGCGCGCTGGGATCGGCCGTCGACGCCAGCGGGATGTCGAGCGCGATCTGAAACTCGTACCAGGCAGCCTTCTTGTTCGCAAGGTGAACCGTCCAGGTAATATCGGCGCCCGAGTCAGCGCCGGTCAGTTCGCGGACGATTTCATCCTTCGCATTGCACCCATAGATGCGAAAGCGAGCGGCCTGGGGATAGAGCCGGCCTTGCGCGTCTCGGTACGGGTTCTGGCCGGGTTTGTGATCGGCCATCAGCGGCGGCGGATGCGTGACTTCCGGGCCGACGACAAAGCCTTCCGGCGCATTGCCGACGCGGGCGACGCCGATCGACGGGTAGATGACGGCCTTGACGATGCAGGTGTCGGGATCGGCGGGCAGGGCGGGCGCTCGCGGCTGCTGGGGCTGTTCCAACGGCTGGCCGTTCGCCTGATGGCGCAGTTTGGCCCCATTGTCGTAGACGACCTTGCGGACCGCGGCGATGCTGCCGAGCGGCGCCTGTTCGACGGGTGTGCGCCAGATATTGAAGGATAGTTCCTGCCCGTACTCGGGCTGTCCACGCTCCCACACGTTTTGCGAGGGCAGGGACAATGTGCCGACCGGCACGTAGGGGTATTGGTCGGTCGGCCATTCCTCGGTCGCGCGATCCAGCGGGAAATGCGCCGATTTCGGCACGACCTGCACCATAAAGGTGAATTCATACGCCTCGGTCGTTGCCGACAGCCGATGCTGTAAGTCGAGCGCGAGGTAGTTCGGGTCGTCGGTCGCGACATTGATCGCGGGCGTCGCGCCGGCGGGCGGTTTCGGCACCAGCGCGTATTTCGCGACGTGGTCGTGGCCGAAGGAGAACGGCAAAATCGCCCAGTACTGGGTCGTCAGAACGCTGCCGTCGATCTGCGCCGACATCGCGTTCAGGATTTTGTTGGTCTTGGGATGCTTGGCCAGATATCCCGGATAGTCTTTCTGTACGACACCGGCATAGGTGAATTCGCACATCGACTGGGCATCGTCGACGAAGAACACCGGGTAGTTTTGCATGATGAAGTCGGCGGTATCGCCGGTCTCCCCCATGGCGTTCACGCCGTCGACCCCCCACAGCTTCAGGCCGATGCCCAGCGTGGAGTTCAGATCGGGCGACGTCGGAGCAGTGTCGCTGGAGAAACGCATCCAGGCGGTCAATTGCTTTTTGGCGAAGACGCCGACCTGAAGCGCCTTCGGCAGGTCGTCGCGCATGGTCAGCGTGCCGTACGCCGCGCCGTGGAGCTTACGAAACACCGCCCGTTCAGCCGGGCGCTGGCCCAAGGCAAGCTTTTTCGCCTGGGCGATCTCGATGAACATCTCGTTCAGGCGCGCGGTCGCATCGGTCGCGCAGTCGAAACATCCGGGGATGGCAGGGTTTGCGGGGTCTTCGCTCATGGGATTCCTCCGGCAAGGCCGCTTGGGGGCATTTTCCAAAGGCTTTATCGGCCAGTCGATAAAGAATCGAAAATTAAAACTCCAGTATAGCGATCGTCGACATATTAACGATCAATTAACGACTGCCTAATCCGGCTTCAACTGCGTCCGGGAACTCAGACGCGCCGGCAGGCCCTGGGATATCAGTAATGTGATCAGCGCCAGGATCAGCGTCAGCCAATAGGCGTTGTGCAGCGACCGCGCGACGATATCCGTCAGGCGGGCGATTTCGGCCGGGGGCAGGGCAACGCGGGCCACCACATCCAGCAGCCGATCGACGGCCCGCGCGGCGTCGGGGTCGATGCGCAGCATGGTGAAATTCAGCACCGCGCCGCACCCGGCCGCCCCCACCGCCTGACCGACAAAGCGCAGAAACATGCTCGACGACGTGGCCGCGCCGCGCTGCCGCCACGGCACGGATGCCTGGATCGAGACGATGAACACCGTGTTGCACAGCCCCATGCCGATCCCGATGACGAAGGAACCGACACTGGCCCAGAGCGGCCCGTGCTCCGGCCGCAGCAGCACCAGCATCAGGCAGCCAAGGACGAGCGACAACGCGCCGATCCCGGCGGTCAACCGATAACTGGTGGCCGCCATCAAGCGCGCACCGAGGATGCTGGCGAGCGCCCAACTGACGGACATGGCGCCGAGGACCAGGCCGCCGGCGATGGCGGTTTGGCCCATCGCACCCTGGACATAGGCGGGCAGGAAGGCCGAGACCCCCATCATCACCGCGCCGGCGAAGCAACTGCCCAGGCTGCCGACCACGACGATGCGATTGGCGCGCCATAATTCCAGCGGCAGCATGGGTTCCGGCGTCGTCCGTTCGTGCAGGATCAGCGCGATCAGAGCCGAACAACCGACGACAAGCAGGGCGACGAACCAGGGCGTGGTGAGTTGTCCGCCCTGGACCAACGTCAGCATCAGACTCCCGAAAGCGAGCAGCAACAATATGGAGCCGATCCAATCGACCTTGTGGCGGCGCGGCTGCACGTTTTCTTTCAGGAACAGCGCCAGCATCGCGATGGCGGCGATGCCGATCGGCAGGTTTACCCAGAACACCACGCGCCAACTGACGTATTGGATCAAAAAGGCACCCAGAGACGGCCCGATGACGGCGGAAACGCCAAAGACCGACGACACCAGGCCCTGGACCTTGCCCCGTTCCGTCGGCGTGTAGATATCCCCCAGGATGGTCGCCGCGATCGGTTGAATGGCGCCAGCGCCGATGCCCTCCAACGCGCGAAAGCAAATCAGCGACGGCATGTCCCAGGCAAGACCGCACAGGGTGGAACCGGTCAGGAACAGGCCCGTGCCGACAAAGATGACGGGGCGGCGTCCATACAGGTCCGCCAGACGCCCGTAGATCGGAATGCTCACCGCCTGGGTCAGCAGATAGATGGTGAAGACCCAACTGAACACGTTGAAGCCGCCGAGATCGGCGACAATGGTCGGGATCGTCGTCGCGACGATGGAGCTTTCGACCGCGGCCATGAAGGTCGCCATCAGGCAGGCCGCCAGCACCAGGCGCCGCCACGATCCGTCCGTGTCCCCCGCGGGGCGCGGTGCTTTGCTGTCTTGCATCTTTGTTGTCCTCGGGCGGTCCGTTCCCCGGACGAAGTTCTGTCATCCCAACGCGATCGAGGCAATCGAGGTATATTCCAAGCATCGCGGGAAACCGCTACCATCCAACCAGCGTCGCGGAACCGGCGTATCGCCCAGAAGGGCGAAACAGGGAGGTATGGAATGCTAGCTCGTCTTCGACGCGCGCTCTGCGCGGTCATGATGCTCGGATTTTTGCTGCCAGGTCAGGCGGCAGTGGCGGCCGACACGATTCCCATTGCGTTTATCGGACCGTTCTCCGGTGCCTTCGCGCCGCAGGGAGACGCGTTCCTGAAGCAGTTGAAGTATGCCCTTGACGTCGTGAACGCCAACGGCGGCGCGCTGGGCAAGAAGTTCGAACTCGTGACGTTCGACGACAAGCTGCAACCGTCCGAAGCGATCATCGCGCTGAAATCCGCGACCGATCGGAACATTCAGATCGTCATTCAGTGCATCGGCTCCAACGTCGCCGCGGCGATGATCGACGGCGTGGCCAAGCACAACGCGCGTAACCCGGACAATCGCGTCCTGTATGTCAACTGCGCCGCGCTGGCGAACGAGTTGACCAACGAGAAGTGCGACTTCTGGCATTTCCGCTTCGCCGCCACGGTCGGCATGCGGGTGGAAACCTTGATCCGCGCGCTGCCGAAGAACCTGTCCACCGTTTACCTGATGAACCAGGACTACCTGTATGGTCAGTCGGTTCAGGCGGACATGAAAACCTACCTGGCCAAGTTCCGCCCCGACATCAAGATCATCGGCGACGAACTCGTGCCGCTGGGCAAGGTCAAGGACTTCTCGCCCTACGTCTCCAAGATCAAGCAGTCCGGCGCGCAGGCGCTGCTGACCTCCAACTGGGGCGTCGACTTCAACCTGCTGCTGAAGTCCGGCGTCGAAACCGGCCTGGATGTCAGCTACTACACGCTGTCCGCGCATCTGAACGGTGGCCCGGTCGCGATGGGTGAAGCCGGTGTGGATCGTGTTCACTCCGCTCTCGACTTCCACCACAACATCGCGGCCGAAATCGGCAACGAAGCCGGCGACAAGTGGATTGCCGGGTTCCGCGCGCTGTATCCGGAATTCGACTTCACCTGGATCAACTACCGCACGATGTTCGAAATGCTCCAGATCGCCGTTCAGAAGGCCGGCTCGACCGACCCGCTGAAGGTGGCCCTGGCGCTGGAAAATCTCCAGACGAAAGACAGCCTGGGTCAGCCCGCCACGATGCGTAAGGACGATCACCAACTGCTGAGCGCCTTCTACGCGGCGAAGTTCACCAAAGGGGTCAAGTATGACTCCGAAAAGACCGGCTTCGGCTGGAAGACCGAACTGACGCTGCCGGCGTCGGAACTGTCGCAGCCGACCACCTGCAAGATGAAGCGGCCCGCCGGCGCGTAATCGCTCGACCGGACCACGATCACGGTGCGGCGTCGTCCTTGCGGGCGGCGCCGTTTTCGTTTCAGGGAACCAAACCCGAGGAAACCGGACCTATGACCATCAGGCATTTCGGCGTTCTGATCCCATCGACCAACACCACGGTGGAGATCGAATACACCCGTCTGCTGCCCCCCTGGCTGCAATGCCATGTCGGCCGTCTCGGCAAGGGCGGCGACACCCCGTTTTCCCCCAGCCGGGACGAGGACGTGTCCTACCAATCCCAACTGCTGGGCGATGCAAAGGTGGAGGTCGTGGCCCTCGCGCAGACCTCCGCCAGCCTGTTCGACGACGATTACGACCTGAATACGGTGCGGCGCATGACACAGGGCGCGGGCGTACCGTCCCTGACCTCCGCCCAGGCGATCGGGCGATCGGTGCGGGCCTTGGGCGCGAAGCGGATCGGCATCGTCACCCCATACTCGGCCGCGGCGATCGCGCGCGCGAAGCACTATTTCGAAAGCAAATACGGTCTGGAGGTCATCGCCATGGAAGGCTTCGGCGCCACCGACGCCTATGCCATCGGCGCGCTCGGCCCTGACAAGGCGCGGGAGGCATTCACCCGGATCGATCGGGCGGAGATCGAAGTCCTGATCGTGCCCGGAGGCAACTTCCCGACCATGCCATGGATCGCGGACTGGGAGCGTGACTTCGACAAACCCGTGATCACGACGAATCAGGCCGCGCTGTGGGCCATGCTGCGGGTGATGAACATCACCAAGCCGATCGAGGGCTTCGGGCGGCTGCTGGAAGACCTGCCGGAAATGACGGACGACTGACCCGAGGCGGCGGGCCGGTCGTCCGTAGGCCGGTCAGCGCAGGCTGGCGTTCAGCCTTTCCAGGGCGGAACCGCCCGGGATCAGCGCGTCGTCGCTCAGCTCGTTCAGCGGGCGATCGACGGTCTTCAGGTAGCCGTGCATGTCGCGCGGGTTCGGATCGACATACAGCAGCCCGGTGACGATCTCTCCCATCGCCGCGCGTTCCTGCATGTAGGTCAGGGCGGCGACGCGGTCATGCACGTCGTAGCTGGGATGCAGCTTGCGCAGCTTCAGGGTGGAGCCGTCGTGCTGGGTCACCATCTCGACCTCGCCCGGCGCGTAGTCGACGGTGATTTCCGAACGGCCGGAGATGACGTCCAGATAGTTCAGCGCCGCGTTATGCTCACGGACGTAGTCGAAGCTTTTGGTCGAGCCTTCGTGGTTGTTGAACGCCACGCAGGGGGAGATGCAATCGATGAAGGCGGCGCCCTCGTGCTTCAAGGCGGCCTCGATCAACGGCACCAACTGTGCCTTGTCGCCGGAGAAGCTGCGTCCGACGAAGGTCGCGCCGAGTTGCAGCGCCATGCCGACCAGATCGATCGCCTCATCGCTGTTGACAACGCCGCGCTTGGATTTCGCGCCCTTGTCGGAGGTGGCGGAGAACTGACCCTTGGTCAGGCCGTACACGCCGTTATTCTCGACGATGTAGACCATATTGACGCCGCGGCGCATCGAGTGGGCAAACTGGCCCAGACCGATGGACGCGCTGTCGCCGTCGCCGGACACGCCGAGATAGATCAGGTCCTTGTTCGCCAGGTTGGCGCCGGTCAGGACCGACGGCATGCGGCCATGCACGGAGTTGAAGCCGTGCGAGGCACCCAGGAAGTATGTCGGCGTCTTGGAGGAGCAGCCGATGCCGGACAGCTTGGCGACGCGATGCGGCGCGATGTCCAGTTCGAAGCACGCCTTGACGATGGCGGCGCTGATCGAATCATGGCCGCAACCGGCGCACAGCGTCGAAACCGGGCCTTCGTAGTCACGCCGCGTAAAGCCGAGGGCGTTCTTTTGCAGGTCGGGGTGATGGAGTTTGGGCTTCGGGATGAAGGTCATGACGCCACCTTGAGAGACGGTTTGGTTTTCTCGGCGATGCCGCCGGCGATGAAGCGGGCGGTGATCGGCGTGCCGTCGTAATGCACGACCTTGGTCAACTTCGCCGGGTTGATCTCAAGCTCGTTGATCAGCAGCGACCGCAATTGACCGTCGCGGTTCTGCTCGACAACGAACACCTGATCGTGCGCCGCGATGAAGGCTTCGACTTCCGGCCCGAAGGGGAAGGCGCGCACCCGAAGCAGGTCGAGCACGATGCCCTGTTCGGCGAGCATCTGATCGGCTTCGACGATCGCCGGGCTGGTCGATCCGTAATAGATCGCGCCCAGCTTGGTCGGTCGGTCGGCCTTACGCTCGATCGCGGGGGGGACGAGTCCGGCGGCGGTGCCGTGCTTTTTCAGCAGCCGCTCCATATTCTCCTGATAGTCGGCGCCTTCTTCGGAGTAGCGCGCCATGGCATCCTTGGACGTGCCGCGGGTGAAGAACGCGCCCTTGGTCGGATGCGTGCCGGGCAGGGTGCGATAGGCAATGCCGTCGCCGTCGACATCCAGATAGCGCCCGAACTTCTTGCCGGCATCCAGATCGGCCGCGGTCATGACCTTGCCGCGATCCATCTTGCGGCTGTCGTCCCAGTTGAACGGGCGGGTCAGACGTTCATTCATGCCGATTTCAAGGTCGAGCATGACGAAGATCGGGGTTTGCAGACGATCGGCCAGATCGAAGGCGAGCGCGCCGAACTCGAAGCATTCATACGGATCTTCGGGGATCAGCAGGACATGCTTGGTATCGCCGTGGCTGGCATAGGCGCAGGCGGTGATGTCGGTCTGCTGCGTGCGCGTGGGCATGCCCGTCGAAGGGCCGGAGCGCTGCACGTCGAAGATCACCGCCGGGATTTCGGCGAAATAGGCCAGGCCGATGAATTCCTGCATCAAGGAGATGCCGGGACCGGATGTCGCGGTGAACGATCGCGCGCCGTTCCAGGCCGCGCCGATCACCATGCCGATCGACGACAATTCGTCTTCCGCCTGCACGATGGCGAAGTTGTTCTTGCCGGTCGCCTTGTCCACCCGATAGCGGCTGCAATAGCGCTGGAACGCTTCGGCAAGCGACGACGATGGGGTGATCGGATACCAGGCGCACACGGTGGCACCGCCATAGACCGCGCCAAGCGCCGCGGCGGCGTTGCCGTCGATGAAGATGCGATCGCCGACGACGTCGGCCTTGCGCATTTTCAGCCCGATCGGATCGCCCAGGTTCTGCTTCACCCAATCCAGGCCCATGTGGAGCGCCTGGATATTGGCCGAAATCAGCTTGTCGCGGCCCTTGAACTGCTCGGACAGCAATTGCTCGATCGACGGGATGTCCATATCGATCAGCGCGGCCAGCGCGCCCAGACCGACGATGTTCTTGAACAACTGCCGTTGGCGCGGGTCGCTGTATGCCTCGTTCGTCATGCGGGTCAGCGGCACGCCGACGACGACGATGTCGTCGCGGAACTTCGACGCGGGCATCGGCTTGGTGTTGTCGTAGAACAGGTATCCGCCGGGCTCGATGGATTGGACATCCTGATCCCAGGTTTGCGGGTTCATCGCGACCATCAGGTCGACGCCGCCGCCCCGCGCGCCCAGATGCCCGGCCTCTGAAATCCGCACCTCGTACCAGGTCGGAAGCCCCTGAATGTTGGACGGAAAGATGTTGCGGGGCGTCACCGCGACGCCCATGCGAAGGACGGTTTTGGCGAACAGCGCGTTCGCGCTGGCCGATCCGGACCCGTTCACATTGGCGAACTTGACGACGAATTCGTTAACCCGTTGGAGCCGTTCGGCCCCCGGGGTCACACGGTCTACTTGCTGCAGCATGCGTTCTCCGCCCCAAATGCACCCGCCTGGGCGACGTCGATCAAAAACCGTTCCATATCCCACGCGCCGGTCGGGCACCGTTCGGCGCACAGACCGCAGTGAAGGCAGACGTCCTCGTCCTTCGCCATGATGCGTCCGGTCTTCAACGGCTTGGACACATACAAATCCTGCGTCAGGTTCGTCGCCGGCGCGCTCAGCCGTGTCCGAACGTCGGCTTCCTCGCCGTTTTCGGTAAAGCTGATGCTGTCGACCGGGCAAATATCGACGCAGGCGTCGCACTCGATGCACAGCTTGTCGGAGAAGATGGTCTGCACGTCGCAGTTCAGGCAACGCTGGGCTTCCTGGAACGCCAGCTTATCGTCGAAACCCAGTTCGACTTCCGCCTTGATGTCCTTCAACGCCGCGAACTTGTCGCGGTGCGGGACCTTGAAGCGCAGGTCGAGCGAGATGTTGTTGTCGTAGCTCCACTCGTGGATGCCCATCTTCTGGCTGGTGATGTTCACCATCGGCGGTGGCCGATCGGCGACATCTTCGCCCTGACAGAATTTGTGCAGCGAAATGGCGGCCTGATGCCCGTGCGCCACGGCCCAGATGATGTTCTTCGGGCCGAACGCCGCGTCACCGCCGAAAAACACCTTGGGGTGCGTGGACTGGAACGTGGTCTCGTCGACCTTCGGCATGTCCCAGCGGTCGTCGAATTCCAGACCGATATCGCGCTCGATCCACGGGAACGCGTTTTCCTGGCCAACCGCCACCAGCACGTCGTCGCATTCGAAGAAGTGATCGGGTTCGCCGGTCGGGACCAGGTTCCGCCGCCCGCGGGCGTCGTACTCGGCCTTCACCTTCTCGAACGTCATGCCGATCAGCTTGCCGTTGTCGTGCTTGAACTCCTTGGGCACCAGGAAGTTCAGGATGGGGATGTCTTCCCCGATCGCGTCTTCCTTCTCCCACGGAGAGGCCTTCATCTCCTCGAAGCCGGAGCGCACGATCACCTTCACGTCCTCTCCGCCCAGGCGGCGGGACGAACGGCAGCAATCCATCGCGGTATTGCCGCCGCCAAGCACGATCACGCGCTTGCCGATCTTGGAGATATGGCCGAACGAGACCGACGACAGCCAGTCGATGCCGATATGGATGTTCGCGGCGGCTTCGACGCGACCGGGGATCGGCAGATCGCGCCCGCGCGGGGCACCGGTGCCGACGAAGATCGCGTCGTAATCTTCTTCCAACAGACCCTTCAGGCTGTCGATCCGCTGGCCCAGCCGCATTTCCGGGCCAAGATCGGTGATGTAGCCGACTTCTTCGTCGATCACTTCTTCCGGCAGGCGGAATTTCGGGATCTGGCTGCGGATCATGCCGCCCGCGCGCGGGTCCGAATCGTAGACCACCAGGTGGTAGCCCAGCGGCGCGAGATCGCGCGCGACGGTCAGGGAGGCCGGGCCGGCACCGACAAGGGCAATCTTCTTGCCGTTGCGCGTGGTCGGCTTCGGCGGCATGCGACCGCTCACGTCGCCCTTGTAATCGGCGGCGACGCGCTTCAGCCGGCAGATCGCGACGGGTTCGTCCTCTACCCGGCCACGTCTGCAAGCCGGCTCACACGGCCGATCGCATGTGCGTCCGAGGACGCCGGGGAAGACATTGGACTTCCAATTGATCATGAAAGCGTCGGCATACCGCCCGTCGGCGATGAGCCGGATATACTCCGGAACGGGAGTATGTGCCGGGCACGCCCATTGGCAATCGACGACCTTATGGAAGTAGTCGGGGTCCTTGATATCGGTCGGCTGCAACTTGGACTCCTATTGACCGGTCGGGGCGTTCATCATCTGCCCAGCCGTATGCGCGGGCGCTTCTGCGGCGACCGTAGCGTTACGTCAATCCATCCTGAGACAAATTGCTCGTCGTAGCAACCTGATCTCCCGCATATCCGCCAACCGCTGGGACCGCGGGACACGGTTCCGCGGCGGCGGACAACAGGAATGGACGATGGCTGGGCCAGTAGGATCAGGGCCGCATGCCGAAGCTTGCCGGTCCCGGCGTGCGCAGCGGCGCGGCCAAAGCGGCGAAGTCGCACAGCAGCTTCCTTGTGTCGCGCGGGTCGATGATCTCGTCGACAAAGAACGACTCGGCGGTGCGATACGGGGAGCGCAGGCGATTCAACCGCTCCTCGATCTCATCCTGCTTTGCCTGCGGATCGTCCGCCGCGTCGATTTCGGCGCGGTAGGCCGCCTCGATACCGCCTTCCAGCGGCAACGACCCCCAACTCGCCGACGGCCAGGCATAGCGCAGGCACAAATGCCCGACCGGCTGATGTCCCAGGCCGCCGACGCCGTAGCAGTTGCGCACGATGATGCTGCACCAGGGCACGGTCGTCTGGTTGATCGCCGACAACGCCCGCACGCCCCAACGGATCACCGCGCTGCTTTCCGCGCGCAACCCGACCTGGAAGCCGGGGCAATCGACCAGATGCACGATCGGCAGATGGAATGTCTGCGCCATGTCCACGAAGCGGATGATCTTGTTGCAGGCATCCGCCGTCCAGGCCCCGCCGTCGAACAGCGGATCGCCCGCCAGCACCGCCACCGGCCAGCCGTCCAGACGCGCGAAGCCGGTAATGATCGATCGCCCGAACATCCGGCCCTGCTCGAAGAAGCTGCCCTTGTCGAACACCGATTCAATGATCCGGCGCATGTGGTACGCCTGCTTCTTCACGCGGGGAATGGCGCTGATCAGCGCCTCATCCCGCCGACCCGGATCGTCCCACCCGCGCATGCGCGGCGGAACGTCGTGAATTGAACTCGGCAAATACGACAGGAACCGACGAGCGGCTTCGAAGGCTTCTTCCTCGGTGTCGACGGCATGGTCGACGGCGCCGCAACCAAGTTGGATTTCCCAGCCGCCGAGCTCCTGCTTGGTGCGCGGTTCGCCCAGACGCTCCACGACCGGCGGTCCGGCGACGAAGACGGCCGCCATTTCCTTGACCATGACCGAGTAATGCGACGCGACCAGACGCGCGGCGCCCAATCCGGCGACGGAGCCAAGGCCGAGACCGACGACCGGCACTTGCGACATGTTGTTGGCGACGATGTCAAACGCCGTCGTCTCACCCAATCCGCCCGGAAGGTTCGCGCGCCCGGTGGTTTCGATCGTCTTGACCGATCCGCCGCCGCCGGAGCCTTCGATCAACCGGATGATCGGCATGCGGAACTGCGCCGCGATCTGTTCCGACATCTTCGGCTTGCCCTTGATGGAGGCATCGGCCGAACCGCCGCGCAGCGTAAAGTCGTCGCCCGCGATCGCCACCGGCCGGCCGTCGACCAGCCCGCGCCCGAAGACGCAGTTGCCGGGCATGAATTCGGTAATGTTGCCGCGATTGTCGTAGGTCGCCTTGCCGGCGATGCTGCCGATTTCCTTGAACGTGCCGGGATCGAGCATTTGGTCGATCCGTTCCCGCACCGTCAGGCGGCCGCCCTTGTGCTGGCGCGCCACGCGTTCCGCCCCGCCCATCTCGCGCGCCAGCGCCTGGCGTTGACGCAGTTCCGCCAGTTCCGGTTCCCACCCGACGGGCGCCTGCGATTGTTGGGTCTGATCGCCGGTCAGCGCGGCGCGCGGCGGCGGAGAATCATCGGTCATACGTTTCCTGTCCTTTTTTCATTGATGCGCCCATCGTCGCGCCACCGCGGGGCGAAACTGACGGGCGGACCGCAGCGATTCCAAACCTCGGTCTCGGCCGAACCGACGCGGATGTGCACGGCCATTTCGCCCATTAAGGTCATGTCGATTTTTTGCCCGGCGTTCTTATCCGACGCGGGGGCGATATAGGAAAAATGATGCCGGTCGTACTCCCCGCCGACGCGCGCGCCGAACGGGGTCACGATCGTCGGCCCCGCAATCTCCAACCGCCGCCCGTCCTTGGAGCACCAATGCCCGTCGATCGCATCCGCGCGCGCGGAGGACGTCGCAAGCACGATCGCCGCCAGGGTTAGGCCACACAGGATGGGAACCGACCGCATTGGGTTTCTCCTTCGCCGATTAGGACGCTAAGAAGGATTTGCGCGGCACGCAACGTTGCCGCCGCGATTATTCGCGCTGGACCCGATGGAAATGGCATGACCGACGAACTCCTGTATGAAATCAAAGACGGTATCGGCCACGTCACGCTGAACCGACCGCAGGCCCGCAATGCGCTGACCTTCGCGATGTACGAGAAGTTGGCGAGCATCGCCGCCGATCCGCAAGGCGCGCGCGCTTTGATCCTGACCGGCGCGGGCGACAAAGCCTTTGCCGCCGGCACCGATATCGGACAGTTCCGCGCCTTCTCCACGCCCGAGGATGCGATTGCCTACGAGGCGCGCCTGGATCGCGTGCTGGGCGCGCTGGAACGCTGCCCCATCCCGACCATCGCCGCCATTGCGGGTGCCTGCACCGGCGGCGGCGCGGGCATCGCCGCCGCCTGCGATCTGCGGATCGCCGCCGCCAACGCGCGCTTCGGCTTTCCCATCGCGCGCACCCTGGGCAACTGCCTGTCGATGGCGAACATCGCCCGCCTGTCCGCCCTGATCGGCCCCGCGCGCGTGACGGAGATCATCTTCACCGCCCGCCTGTTGGACGCGGAAGAAGCCCGCGCCGCCGGACTGGTCAGCGAGGTCCTTCCCGATCCCACCGCGCTGGCCGACCGCGCCGCCGCCCTGGCCACCCTGGTCGCCGGTAACGCGCCGCTGACCCTGCGCGCGACCAAGGAAGCCATTCGGCGGCTGCGGGACTCTCTGCCCCCGGACGAGGACCTGATCAAACTCTGCTACACCAGCGCCGATTTCCGCGAAGGCATGGAAGCCTTCCTGGGCAAGCGCGCCCCGGTCTGGACCGGCACCTGACCGAAACCCCGCCCTCTCTCACGACGCGCACCGCGACGGGGGCGTCGTGGGTACTCATCTGGCGCCTGACCTCGCGCCTGCTCGGCATCGTCAACACAGTCGTGCTGGTGCGTCTGCTGACGCCCGCCGACTTCGGGCTGATCGCGCTGGCGACGTCGTTTTCGCAGTCGGTGGATTGGCTTTCGACGATCGGGGTGCGCGAAGCCCTGATCCGCCGTCACACGCTGACGCGCAGCCTGTACGACACGGGCTTTACCCTGAACGCGTTGCGCGGCGTGCTGATGGCCCTGGCCATCCTGGCCATGGCCTGGCCCGTCGCCGGGTTCTTCGACGACGCGCGCCTGTTCCCGATCCTGCTCGTGCTGGCCGGCGTCACCATGCTGTCGGCACTCGAAAACATCGGCACCGTGGACTTCCGTCGCGACCTCGCCTTTGGGCGAGAGTTCTGGATGGCGGTGATCCCCCGCATCGGCGCCATCGTCGTGTCGATGACACTGGCCTTTGTCCTGCGGAATTTCTGGGCGCTGATCGGCGGTATCCTGACCGCCGCCGTTATGCGCCTGGCCATGAGTTACCTTATGCACCCGTACCGCCCAGGCCTGACCCTGCGCGACTGGCGCGGCATCGCCGGGTTTTCGTTCTGGACCTGGATGACGGCCACCGCCCAACTGCTGCGCGACAAGATGGATACCGTGGTGATCGGCCGCGTCCTGGGGCCGCGCGATGTCGGGCTTTACGCGGTGGGGGTGGAAGTCGGGTCACTGACTTCCTCCGAACTCGTCGAACCGCTCACCGCCGCCCTGTTCGCCGGATTTACCGAGGCTCGGCGTAAAGGCGCCGACATCGCGGCGGGCTACTTCAAGGCCATCGCGGCGACGTTCCTGGTGACCATGCCCATGGGCCTGGGCTTGTCGATGCTGGCCGCCCCGCTGGTGCGCCTCGCCTTTGGCGAGGCATGGATGGAAGCCGTGCCCTTGGTGCAAATCTTCGCGCTGATGGGCATGGCCAAGGTCGTCGCTTACGTCAGCACCGCCCTGCTGACGGCGGAAGGCATGATGCGCCAGCACTTCCGGGTCATGGTCACCAGCCTTGTCGCCCGCGCCATCCTGCTGGCCGTGCTGATCGGACCGTTCGGGATCATGGGCGCCGTATGGGCAACGATCGGCAGCATCGTGGTGGAGGAGATCCTCTACATGATCGTCACCTTCCGCCACTTCCGCCTACCGTTGGCCGATCTGCCGAAAACCCTCTGGCGCCCGTCCTTGGCCGGTGCGGCCATGGCTTGCGTGCTGATGCTGCAAGGCCTGGCCTGGACGGCCGCGCCGGACACCGCGGCCGAACAAGCCCTGGCGATGCTGCAAGGCACGCTGACCGGGGCCGTCACCTACACGTCGGTGCTGCTCCTCGCATGGTACGCGGCCGGACGGCCGGCGGGGGCGGAAACCGCGTTCCTGGATGTGTTCATGTCGCAGGTGCGGCGCATCGCGCGCCGGTCGGCATCACGCAGTTGAGCGTTCGGCGATCACTCTGCGGAACAACGCGATCTGCCCGGCGGTCGTTTCGTCCCAACTGAAACCTTCGGCATAAGTCCGGGTTTCCGCCCGGTCCCGCATGTTCGCGAACAACCGGCGCACGCCCGCCGCGATGCCGTCCGGCGTGTTTTCGTCGATAATAACGCCGGCCTCGATACGCTGAACGACCTCTGGGTTGCCCCAGATATTACTGGCGACGACCGGCGTGCCGCACGCCATCGATTCCAGCAGCACGTTCGCCCACCCCTCACGCGACGACGCCAGCACCGACGCATCGGCGGCCCCGTACAACGCGGGCAATTCCTTGTGCGGGCGGGCGCCTAACAGGCTGACCCGATCCGTCAGGTTCAGCTTCGCGATCAGGGCCGACAGCCGCTCCCGCTCCGGCCCTTCGCCCGCGATGACCAGCCCGAACTCCGGCAATTGCAGCATCGCTTCGATCGTCCGGTGGTGCCCCTTGCGCTCGATCAACAGCCCCACGGAAATCAGCGTCGGGCGCTGAAAGCCAAGCGCGGCGCGGGTCGCGGCGCGATCGGCGGGCGGACGAAACAGCGACGTCTCGATGCCGTTGCGCAGCACGGTGACCTTGTCGTCCGGCGCGCCAAGCTCGACCATCGCCGCCTTCAGCGCGGCGGAGACGGTGATCAGCGCCGCCGCCCCCTTAATCGCGCCCTGAATGAGGCGACGAGGGATCGCATAGCGCGGGATCAGGTTCACGTCGGTCCCGCGCGCCGTGATGACGACGGGAAGGTTCAGCGCCTTCCCCAGCCAGACCGCCGCGACGCCGTCGGGGTAGACGTAATGCGCGTCGATGGCGTCAAACCGTAGCCCCTGGCGCAGCATATCGCGCACGACCGGCAGCATCGCGCGGTACAGCAGCCAAGGCGCGATCGACATGCCGATCTTCGGGATCACCGGAAAGCGCGGATGGTAAATCTGAAGCCCATGCCGGGTTTCCCGTTCCGGCACCCGGGCATTCAACGCCCAGTCGCCGAACCGAGCCGACGTGCTGGGAAACCACGGTACCGGCGCAAGCACGGTGCTGACGACGGCAGGCGCGCCGTCGTCAGTCGCCGCGACCAGATGCCGCAGGCGGTTTTCCACGAAGATCCCGTGGTTGGGCCTCGCCGCGCTGGGAAACAGCGAGGAGAACGTCAGCAGCCGCAACGGGGCCATATCGAGCGGTCTGAGCCCGATTTCGGCGGTTAAGACCCCTTGGTCAGTTCGTCGAGCAGCGCCTGGGCTTCTTTCTTCTCTTTGAACTCACCCTTGGCCGCGATCACCGCATTCAGGTGCTTGATCGCTTCGTCCTTCTTGCCGGTTTCCTTCAGCGCGAAGGCGAAGTGATACAGAATGCGCGGGTCGTTCTGCGCTTCCGCCACCGCCTGACGCAGCAGCGGCACGCCGTTGGCCGCCTTGCCCGAAGTGGTCAAAATCCAGCCCAGGGTATCCGCCGTCTGCGGTCCCGGAGACAGCACATAGGCGCGTCGTGCCAGATCGTGCGCGCGCGGGTCGTTTTTCTGCTGATAGACCCAGGCCAGATTGTTCAGCGCGATCGGTTCGTGCTGCTTCTGCTTCAGGATCGCTTCAAGCTCCGCCTGGGCATCGTCGTACTTGCCCATGGCGATGAAGACTTCCGCCAACTGCTCCGTCGCCGTCAGATCGTCCGGCTTCTTGGTGATCCAATCTTTCAACAGCTTGGTCGCATCTTCGGCACGGCCCGCGCGCAGCAAAGCACCCGCCAGACGGGTGACGAGCAGGCTCGACGGGGCGATGGACTGTGCTTCGGTAAACGATGCCACCGCGTCGGCCGGGCGGTTGGCCGCCAGATAGATATCGCCTTTCAGCGCGCGGATGGTGGTGAAATCGCGATCCTGCGCCAGCAAGCGATCGGCGGTCGCCAACGCCGCCTCGACACCCGTCGAGCGCAGGTCGATCATCGTATAGTCTTGATAGAGTTGATAATTGCGCGGATTTGCAGCGATACCGGCGGTCAGCGTGCTGCGCGCGGTTTCGAACTCCCCGGCTTCGATCAGCAGCGCCACCAACTGGCGGCGCGCGCCGATGACGTTCGGATCGCCCTTGAGCATTTCCGTATAGGTCGCGCGAGCCTCTTTCTTCTGCCCCAGCGCCAATTGGGCGGCGCCGCGCAGGCTGAGGATATCGGTCGTGGTCGCGGTCTTGCCCTTTTCCTGCGCCACGAGGTCGAGCGCCTTCTGCGCCTGACCGGAGCGGATCAGCACGTCGCCAAGGCTGACGGTGATGCGTGTGTTGGTGGGTTCGGCCTTGCGGGATTTTTCCAGCAACGCGATCGCCAGCGGCAGGCGGCCCGAGTTGGCGTAGTTCGACGCCAGCATCGACATGGCCGGTTCGGCGGTCGGCTGCTTGGCCAACACGTCGGACAGGACCTTTTCCGCTTCGTCGTTCAGACCGTTCATGGCCAGGGTGCGGGCAAGATTGGTCTTGGCCGGGGCGAAGTCGGGGTATTTCTTAACCAGCGCGGTAAAGATTTCCTGCGCGCCGGGGATGTCGATCTGCGCCAGCTTGAACAGCCCGTACAGGTTCTGCACGACCTCGGTGTCGCCCTGCGCGGCCTTGATCTTCGTCAGCGCGTCTGAAGCTTTGTTCAGGTCCCCGGTCGCCAGCGCGGCGAAGAACAGCGCTTCGCCCACCGCCGGCAATTTCGGCGCAAGGTTCAGCGTATGCTCCAGATCGCCCAAGGCCGCGTCGATGTCGCCCATGCTCATGCGCGCCGAGGCAAGGCGCGTTTGCAGTCCGATATCGTTCGGGGCCAGGCTCTCCGCCTTCTGGAAATTCTTGACCGCCTCCGGCCCTCGGTTCGTCGCCGCATAGGCTCGGCCCAGCAAATCGTGGGTTTCGGCGTCGCCCTTGCCGGATTCCGCGACACGACCAAGGGTTTCGATCACCTGATCCGGGCGCTTCTTGCCGAACTGAATGCGGGCCAGAACCTTGTAGGCGGCCAGATCGTTCGGGGACCGCGCCAGATACTTGCGCGCGGCTTCCTCCGCCTGCTCCAGCTGCCCGATCTGTTCCTTGACCACGGCTTGCAGGTAGTAGGCGCGCTGGATGCGGCCGATATACGACGCAATGCGTTCCAGGTCCGCATCGGCCCCCTTAAAGTCGCGGGCCTGCGCCTTCATCACCGCCAGCAGGTAGATCGCCTGCACGTTGCCCGGCGTAGCCTTCAGCACCATGTCGATATCGCCCTTGGCGATATCCGGCTTGGCAACCGCCAGCGCCAGACTGGCGCGATCAAGCCGAGCCTGCATGACGCTCGGCTGGTCCGCGATGAGTTCGTCCAATACCGACAACGCGCCGGCGGAGTCGTTTTTCAGCCGCAGAAGCTGCGACTTTGCCAGCAGGGCCTCGGCGGATTTGGGCTGCGCGGTGATCGCGCGATCGATGCGGGCCTGGGCGCCGGCAAGATCGGCGCGGGCAACGGCCAGACGCGCATCCGCCAACAGCGGTTCGACCGCGTTCGGCGCGACCTGTTGCGCCTCGGCAAAGGACTTCTGCGCGTCGTCGGGACGCTTCAACCCGACCTGCGCGTAGCCGCGCGATACGAGGATCGAGGCATCAAGAAGCGCGTTCTTGCCGTCCGGCTTCAGGCTATCGAGCAGCGCTTCGTATTTGTTCTGCGCCAACAGCGCCTGGGCCAACAGCGGCACGGCCTGCAAAGCGTCATAGCCGCGGTCGCGTGCCGCCGTGGCTTCGCGTTCCGCCGCGACCGGATCGCCCAGTTCGAACGCCACGCGACCAAGCCAGTAATGGGCCTCGGCGTTTTGCGGATCGGAACGAACGGCGTTGCGCAGGTCGATCTGGGCTGATTTCAGATCGCCCTTTTTCATCGCCGCCCGGGCGTTGGAAAGGTAGTCGGCATGCGCCGCCAGGGGCCACGCGCCGAGCCAGGCACCCATTATCATCCAGCCGACAGACTTGTAACGCATGTCCCTGAACCTCAATCTTATTCGTGTGTCGTGTCGCTCGTGCTTGCCGCCAAGTCCAGCCCTGATTCGGCGGCCTTGGCGTTCTCGATCGCGATCCCGTGCGATTCCATCAGACCATACAACGTTGGCCTGCTGATGCCGAGGAGTCGGGCGGCGACCGATAATGTATTGTTACTGCGCGACAGCGCGATCTGAATGACCTCGCGTTCCGCGCGCAGCCGCGCCGACCGCAGGTCGAGGTCGAGCGGTTCGTCCGACGTCGCGGCCAGTTCCAGATCGGCGGCGTCGATCATGCGGCCTTCGGCCATCACGACGCCGCGCTTCATGCGGTTTTCCAACTCGCGCACATTGCCGGGCCAGTCGTGGGCGGACATCGCCGCGCTCGCGACTTCGGTGAAGCCGCGCAAATTGCGCGAGTATTCCTGATTGAAACGGTTCAGGAAGAAATTGGCCAGCAGGCCGACATCGGCGCCGCGCTCGCGCAGCGGCGGGATGCGGATGGTGACGGCATTCATGCGATAGAACAGATCGCCGCGGAATACGCCCTGGCTGATCTTGTCTTCCAGATTCACGTTGGTGGCGGACACGATCCGCACATCGACCTGGATTTTCTGTCGCCCGCCGATCCGTTCGACGATCTGATCCTGCAGGAAGCGCAGCAGCTTGACCTGCAACTGGTGCGGCAGGTCGCCGATTTCGTCCAGAAACAGCGTGCCCTTATGAGCGCTTTCGATTTTTCCGATGGTCTGCTTCACCGCGCCGGTAAACGCGCCGCGCTCGTGCCCGAACAATTCGCTTTCGAGCAGGTTTTCCGGAATGGCGCCGCAGTTGATGGCGATGAACGGCTGCTTCGCGCGCGGCCCCAACTCGTGCAGCGCCTGGGCCAGGGCTTCCTTGCCGGTGCCGCTTTCGCCCAGCAGCAGGACCGGCACATTGGTCGTCGCCAGTTTTTCGACGTCGCGGCAGACCTTCAGCATGCCGGGATTGGCGGTGATGATCCGCTCGATCGGAGAGCGCGCGGGCGCGGCCGCCAGACGGCGGTTTTCCTCCTCCAGGCGGTGCAGGTTCAGTCCGCGCTCGATGATCGTGCGCAGGACCTCGATCTCCACCGGCTTTTCGCAGAAGTCGTAGGCACCCAGCGCGACGGCCTTCAGCGCGACCTTGCGCGCGCCGTTTCCGGTGACCACGATCACCTTGGTTTGCGGCGAAATCCGCTGCATCTCCTCAAGCGTGGCGAACCCTTCGCTGACCCCGTCCGGGTCGGGCGGCAGGCCGAGGTCCATGATCGCGACCGGCGGGTTCTCTTTCTTCGCGACCGCCAGCGCCTGTGGGCGCGCATGCGTCAACATGACCTCGCAGGCCGGAAACGCCCAGCGATACTGGGAGCACAGGCCTTCATCATCCTCGACGATCAACAACTTCGGCTTGGCCATGGCGCTATTCCGTTACCGTCATTGGGTCCGCGGGAGCATAGGGTCGGTACCGCCCCCGACCGCCGGAAGCAATAGCCGCATTGTCGTACCTTCGTTAAGGCGGCTTAGCACAAGAAGGTCGCCCCCGGCTTCTCTTAACAGTTCGCGCGCCTGGTAAGCGCCGATGCCATGGCCGCCGCCCTTGGTTGTCGCGAAGGGTTGGAACAGGCTGTCGCGGATGAACTCCGGCGACATGCCGGGGCCTTGGTCGGCGATGTCGATCACCACGCTCAGCCCTTCGCGGCGAAGCTGCACGCGGATCGGCCCGACCGCGCCGCCGGCTTCGATGGCGTTGTTGAGCAGATGGGTCACGACCGCGTCGAAGGATTCCGGATCGATTGGGATGCCGACGCCGTCGCCCTCGTCGATCAGGTCGATCGTGCCGCCGCGCGTCATGCGGCTGGCTTCCACCAGCGTTTTCAACCGCTCCATCGGCGCGATCAGCGCATGGCTGCGTTCCTGTCGTTCGGCCTGCAGGCGCGACAGAAGCCGGGTGATTTTGCCGACGGACGCGCGCACGGTCGCCAGCATATCGCGCTGGAATTCCGGGTTGTCGGCATAGACCTCGGCGTTCGTCAGCAGCATCGACAATTGGCCGGAGACGTTTTTGATGTCGTGCACGACGAAGGCGAAGCGTTGGCTGTATTCGCGCAGTTGCTGTGTCTGCGACAGAATTTGCGAGGCGCGCTGTTCGGCGATGCGGCTGGCGACTTCCTGCGCGACGACCCGCAGCAGCGCGTAGACCTCGCGATCCAGTCGGAACTGCGCGCGGGGGCGCGCGACCACGACAAAGCCGATGATCGCGCCGAAATGGTGCAGCGGCACGACCATCCAGGCGCGCGGCAGTTCCTTGAACCAATCCTCCGACCCCTCGACGGTGTCGAGCACGACGGTCCAGTCGCCGTCGCGGAACTCCGGCACCAGGGGATGACCGGGCGGGATGGGCATGGTGGCGGCGGGCAGGTTCCACGACCCGGCCCACAGAAAAGCCACTTCCTCCGGCGCGCGGACAAACAGCGCCCCGGCCGGGCTGTCCACGACCTGGGCGATCGCCATGATGGCGCGCCGGTGCAGGCCGACATGGGCATCGGGCGTTGTCAGCGTTTCGATGCAGCGCATCCATTCGCGGCGGTAGTCGTAGCGGTGGCTGAAGAAGTTATCGAGCACCATGGCCCGCACCCGCGAGCGGGCGGAGCCTGATGTGACGAGCACGGCGACACTCAGCACGCCGCCGAACAGCAGCGTGATTTCCGCCACTTGCCCCCATTCCGCGCCGCCGCGGCGAAAAATCTCCCCGATCGCGGCAAGGCCGAGCAGAAAGAGGCCGCTGGCGATGAGGGTGAAGCTGTGGAAGACGACGTCGCGCGATACGTGGATGTCGATCTTCCACTTTCGCCCGCGCGCGGCGGCAACCGCGATCAGCGGCGCGGCCACAATCATCGCCGCGGCGCGGCCTTGCACGAGGCTGTTCGACACCTGTCGGAACAGCACGGCGTCAGAATAAAGCAGCAGGTCGTAAACGAACAAGCCGCCCAGCGCGACGCAGAGCAGGTTGATATGCCAGCGTGATTCCGCCGGTGTGTTGAAATAGAGGTTCTCGACCAGCAGGATGCTGGCCACGGCGAAGCCAAGCCGGATCGCGGTGCCGATGGACCAAAGCGAGGCGGGCGGCTGGCCGGAAAACGCGTTCAGCAGCGGAAGCCCGCCGACCACGACCAGCGCCAACAAACCCATGGTGGTAAAGGCCTGGGTCAGTTGTCGGTGCGCGGTAACCGATCTGCGGTACAGATGCAGCATGAACCCGTACCACGCCGCAAACCGCGCGAGTTCAAGCCATCCCGCGACGCCGCTCGGCGAGCTTTGCCCAAATGAACTCTGCGACGAAAGCGCGACCGCGCCCGACCAGATGGCGGTGATCCCGCAGGCACCGGCGAGCCAAAGGCCGGAGCGTCCGGACTGCCGACCGGCCAGGATCAACGTCGCGAGCCCGGCGTAAAGGATCGCACAGGCACCGTACAAGACCGCGATCGCGTTCAACTCGATGATCATGCCTGCCGTTTGAATAAGGCGTTGCCGAGACTACGCGTGGTCGATGCGTTTAGCGGGCACCCTCTCGGAACAGGATGACCCGAACGGTTGCCGCGAGGATCATCAGGTCCAGGAACAGCGAGCAATTTTTAACGTAATAGAGATCGTATGCCAGCTTTTCCCGCGCGTCTTCAACCGACGCGCCATAGGGATAGTTGACCTGCGCCCAGCCGGTTATGCCCGGCTTCACGCGCGCGCGTTCATCGTAGAACGGGATGGCCTGGGCCAGTTGTTCGACGAAGTGCGGCCGTTCCGGGCGAGGGCCGATCATGCTCATGTCGCCGCGCAGAACATTCAGCAACTGCGGCAACTCGTCGATCCGCGTCATGCGAATGAAGCGCCCAACGCGCGTGATGCGCGGGTCGTGCTTTTGCGCCCAGCACGGCTTGCCGCCGACTTCGGCGTCGGCGGCCATGCTGCGAAATTTCAGCAGCGTGAAGGTCTTGCCGGCAAGGCCAACACGCTGCTGGCGATACAGCGCGGACCCCGGGCTTTCGAGCCGGATCACAAGCGCGGTGACAAGCATCAAGGGCAGAGTGAGGAACAGCAACAGCGCGCTGACGGCGATATCGAGCAGGCGCTTGGCGGTCCGACCCGACCAATCCGCCGGCGTGAAAAACCGGCTTGCGACCGGCGCGTCCAGATCGATCCGACCGAGGTAGCGCTCGTGAAAGCTGGCTTCGTCGAGGAGTTTGCCGATCGGAAACGCCCGCGCGCGCATCGTCGCGGCAACGGCCGTAACCGCGGGTTGGGTGCCCAGCAGCAGCGTGCCCCAGATCGCGGGGAGGGAGGCAAGGTTGGCGGCGGTGGGATGGTCGATCACCACCGGTTCGAACCACCGGCCGGCGCGGGCGCGCAGCAGACCGGCGAGGACTTCCGCGCGATCCTTGGGCCCGACGATCAGGATCCGACGCGCGAAGCCGCCGTGTTGCAGGGCCGCGCCGATCGCGATGCGGATGGCGAGCACGCCGACCAGCCAGACCCCCAGGATTTTGGCGAACCAGGCCGCTTCATGCGCGCCGATTTTGAAACTGAGGCCGTTGCAGACCAGCAGTACGGCGGGAAACGCCAGGCATCCCGTCACGGTTGCGTTGATCAGCAGGCGCTTGCGGTCCAGAAACACCGAAGGTCGATACAGCCCGATGGTTGCGCCCGTGACGGCGACGGTCAACGCCAGCAGGGCCGCGAGTACGGTATAACCGCCCGCCATGGTCGGCGATGCGACGACGAACAGCCCGGACAGCCCGGGCGCATTCAGCATGGCATGGATGAACAGGAACGAGAGCGACAGCTCGATCAGTCCCAGCACCGCCAGTTCCGGGCGAACATGATGTCCGAGAAGGCGGTTCAACACCGATCTCCCATTCCGCGAGTGGTTGTCGGAAGAGCGCGCAGGGCGCTCCGGTCGGGAAGCACGCGACGGCGTCCGGCTGTCAGTGCGATGGCACTCTTACGTCGCGAGTGTGTCGAGCAACGAGCCATACGGTATCCGGACCGGATTGTTTGAACGCTGGGGAACGCATGCCATAGTGGCACAGGTTCGTCCAGAAAATAATATGATGCTCTCGGAGCGTGTGGACGGAAATTTATGTTCGGTTGTATCCGGTTTTGTTGAATTGGCTGATTCTTTTGCGTAAATGGGACCTTCGGCGAGAAAGTTCGTACCAAGAGCGCGGTTGTCCGCCGGCAGCGTGGCTGCGTCGAGGCCGATCTAATTTAAAACCCCATCTCAAAATCTGAGGAAATCTGTCCGTTGATCCGTTGTGTCGCAGATGGTATAGCCGTTTGGATTACGCAGGGGGCGCAACCGTCTGACCCCATGGAATGGAACGGTGCGGGTTGAAGGCGTGTAGCTCATTGGCAGAGCGCTGCTTTTACATGGCAGAGGAGGGGGTTCGATTCCTTCCGCGCCTACCATTCCCAATCGATCCGCCGGCTTTGGCGCAACGCCGTCCGCGTCGGAACGCCCGTCGATCGGGTATTCCTCAACGGTGCGCCCATCAAGGAACAATTCGTGGAAACTGACGTGAATCGTATCGGGCGCGCCGCCTGTCTGGCGGCTCTGCTGTCCCTGGCCGTCTCGGTCTCCGGGTGCTCCTGGATGGGGCGCGCGCCGGATAACTCAATCACGCCCGCCGAATTGGCCAAGGACAGCGTGCCGCGCGCGCCGGAAGAATATGTCATCGGCGCCGGCGACGCGCTGAGCATCTTCGTCTACCGCAACCCTGACCTGAGCGAGGCCGGAGCGGCGGTGCGCCCCGACGGGCGCATTTCCGTCCCGTTGATCGAGGATATTCTGGCCGCCGGCAAAACCCCGACCCAGTTGGCGCGGGAGCTTGAGGAGCGGTTGAAGAAGTTCATCCAGGATCCCAATGTCACCGTGATCGTGCGCAGCTTCATCGGCCCGCCGGATCGTCAGGTGCGGGTGATCGGAGAGGCGACGGACCCGATCGCGATCCCGTTTCGCGACCATATGACGTTGTTGGATGTGATGATCGCGACCAAGGGGGTGACCAAATTCGCGTCCGGCAACAAGGCGATCATCGTCCGCACCGACGCGGACGGCAAACAGTTGACGATCAGGGTCAGGCTGAATGACCTGATCAAGGATGGCGACATCACGCAGAACCTGAAGATGGCGCCGGGCGACACGCTGATTATTCCACAATCCTGGTTCTGAGGAGGACACCTCGCCATGGACTCGGTTCGGATGATGCTCACCCAGTACCTGCGGGCCGCATGGCGCCGCCGGTGGATGGGGGTGATCGTGGCCTGGTTGGTGTGCGGGGCCGGATGGGTCGGTGTCTACCTGATCCCGAACCAGTATGACTCCACCGCGCGTCTGTTCGTCGACGCCGACGCCATCCTGACGCCGCTGCTGCGCGGCATCGCCGCAGACTCGGCACCGACGACGCAGTTGGAAATCCTGCAACGAACGCTGCTCAGTCGACCCAATCTGGAAAAACTGATCTCCAAGACCGACCTCGATCTGACCTTGAACGGGCCATCCGACCGAGAACGGCTGATGACCCGGCTGGCGGCGGAAGTGAAGGTCGTGCCGCAGACCAAAAACCTGTTCACCATCAGTTATCGCGACAAGACGCCCAAGCTCGCGCATGACGTCGTGCAGACGCTGCTGACCATCTTCGTCGAAAGCGCCACCGGCGGTAACCGCGCCGACATGGAAAACGCGCGCCGCTTCCTCGAACGTCAGATCCAGTCCTACGAACAGCAGTTGCGCGGGGCCGAAAAGCGGCGCGCCGATTTCCGCGCCCGCTATATCGAAGTGCTGCCGAACGACAACAACCCGAACGTCCCGGCGCTGGAAGGCGCGCGCGGGCAGGTCCAGTTGCTCGAAGGCAAGTTGCAGGATGCGCTGCTGAGCCGCGATGCCCTTAAGCAAGAGGTGGAGGCGACGCCGCCGATGCTGGTGGTCGAAACCGGCCCCGGCCCGCAGCAGCAATTGCCGCAGGGCGTCGGGCCCGGCACGCCGTTCGTGAAAACCAAGGTGCAGGAGGCCGAGGACCAACTCGCCATGCTGCGTCTGCGTCTGACGGATGTGCATCCCGACATCATCGCGCAGAAAAAGCTGATCGAGGCGCTGAAGGCCAACCCGCCCGAAGGGCCGGCGCTGAAGGCCGCCGCCGCGGCCGCCGCGGCCAGCGGAGCCGCCGCCAACGCCGCCAACGCGGCCAATGCCGCCAACGCCGCGGCGAATTCGATCAAGCGGTCGGTGCCGAACCAGATCTACGACCAGCTTAAGGTCAAGCTGATCGAAGCCGATACGATGGTGATCTCTCTGCAACGTCAGCGCGACGACGCGGTGCGCTACCGCGATCGGCTGGAAAAGGTGCAGCGCGAACAGCCCGGCCTGCTCGCCGAATACCAGAACATGGATCGCGACTATTCCGTGCTGCGTAAGAACTACGAGGAACTGCTGGGCCGGTTGCAAAGCGCGAACATCGCGCAGGCCGCGGATACGCAGGCCGACAAGGTCAAGTTGCAGGTGATCGATCCGCCGGAAATTCCCCGCCTGCCGTCCGCGCCCAACCGCATGCTGCTGATCACCGGCGTGCTGCTGGGCGGTCTCGGCGCCGGTGCCGGCATGACCGTGCTGTTCGGTCAGCTTGACCGATCCTTCTCGACGGTCGACGAATTGCGCACATTGGGGCTGCCGGTACTGGGCGGCATATCGGTTCTGGGTCTGGCGCCGCTGCGCCAAAGACTGATGACCGTCATGCGCTTCGGTGCCGCGGTGGCCGTACTGGTAGGCATTTATGGTGGTCTGGTCGTGCATATTCTCCGTTCGGCCGCGTTGATCTGACATGATCCCGCCCAAAACATCCCATCTCGTCGAACGCGTCGCCGAACGCCTCCTCCGCTCCGGCGCGTTGGAGGGTTCTGCCGCCCAATTGCTTGAACCCGGCCAAAGCCCGCGCATCGACACGCCGCCGGCGGCGGAGACCGGGGCGCAGCCGCGTCCCGTACCCCAGCCGGTCAATGAAATCCCGCCCGCACCGCGGCCGGTCCCGGTGCCGGAAATGCCGCCTTTGGCCATGCCCGCCATCGTTGACTCCGTCGGCACGATGCCCGGCCTCGATCCCGTGCCCGATCTCGCGCAGGGCCCGGCGACGATCGACGCCGTTGCGCTCGAACGCGGCGGCATGGTCGACTGGTCGCGCACCCGCAGCCGAATCTCGGAAGAATTCCGACTCGTACAACGCCAGATCCTGCGTTCCGCCTTCGGTCCGGGCGCGGAACCCGGCTTCTCCAACCTGCTGATGGTCACCAGCGCCCGACCGGGCGAAGGCAAAAGCTTCACCTCCGTGAACCTCGCGGGCAGTATCGCGCGCCAGGGCGACCACCATGTCCTGCTCGTCGACGCCGACTCAAAGCGTGACTCGTTCTGTTATTCCCTGGGCCTCGCCGAAGCGCGTGGACTGCTGGACCTCGTCGCCAACCCAAAGCTCGACCCCGCGCCCTTGATCGTGAAAACCCCGATCGAGCGTCTGTCCATTCTGCCGGTAGGACGCGAACGCGAACGCAGCGCGGAATTGTTCTCGACAAAAGAGATGACGCGGCTGATCCAAAGCCTCGGGCGTCGCTATGCCGACCGGCTCCTCATCCTCGATGCGCCGCCGTGCCTGTCCACCAGCGATCCCGCGGTTCTCGCGCCCGTGGTCGGACAGATCATGTTCGTGGTGGAGGCCGATCGCACGCAGCGCGACGAGGTGGAAGCCTCGCTCGACCTGATCCAGGCCTGTCCGACGATTACGCTGGTACTGAACAAGCAGCAGATTTCGTCGCGCTATACGTTCGGTGCCTACTCGTCGTACTACTCGTCCTGATCCGCAAGACGCTTACGCCCGGGATCATGGCCATGGCAGAGCGATCAAGCCGGGGATACCCCGCCGTGGCCGTTACACCTGGACGAGCACCGATCCTGCGCAACGCGACGTTTGCCTGGCTCGTCTTCGGCATCGCCCCCGCCGCGGCGTTTCCGCTCTTCGATCCCGCCGGCGATACGGCGGTGCCCAAGGGCACCGAACTCGCCGGACCCGATGCGCGCGACCTGCGGCAGCAACTGCAACTCGCCAACGGTCTCGCGGGAACCGGCGGGCCGGGTTGGACCATCCTGCCGAGACTCGAACTCCAGCAAATGTTCACCGACAACGTCCTGCAGGTGAACCGGCCGCGCCGCTGGGATTTGATCACCTATGTCTCGCCGGGCCTGTCGATCTCGGGCGAAACCCAGCGGGTGACGATGCGGTTCGACTATTCGCCGACGATCGCGATGTATGCGCGGACATCGTCGCAGAACGCGTTGAGCCATCAGTTGAACGGCACCGGCCTGATCACGGTCATCCCCAATCTGGCCTTCGTCGATGTGCGGGCAATCGCGGGCGTGCAGAACCGCAACGGGCTCGCGGGTGGGGCGGGCGGTGGTCTGGGCGGCACGACCGGGGCGCTGAACGCGGGCACATTCAACGGCACCGCCGGCGCGGCGGCCGGACAGACCCGCAATTCGCTGACCCAGACCAGCAGCTTCGGCGTTTCGCCCTATCTGATGAACAAATTCGGCGACTACGGCACCGGCAAGATCGGCTATTCCGTCAATTACGCCCGTTCCGCCAATGCCAGCGGCTTTACCAGCCTGCCGTTCCCGTCCGGGGGCACGAACGGCCAAACGATGGTCACGACGGAGCAGATCGCCAATTTCGTCACCGGCGATATTTTCGGCGCGATTCAGAATACCACCGACGTGCAGATGACCCAGTCGAACGGGTCTTCCGACGGAACCAATGCGCTGGGTCTGACGACGGCGATCGCCAACCGGACGTTCACCTCGTCCCGCCAGACCGTCACCAACAAGACCAGCTATGCGATCGATCGCACCTTTACGGTCTTCGGCACCATCGGTCAGCAGAACATCAACTACAGCGGCGGTCAGGGCCAGAACGTCAACGGCCTTACCTGGGATATCGGCGCCACCGTCACACCCAACGCGGAAAGCAAGATCACGCTCAGCTACGGCAAGAAGGAAGGCGCGCTGTCACTATCCGCCGACGCCTTCTACACGCTGACGCCCCGCACCACCACGACGCTCAATTACAGCGAAACGCTGGGCACCCAGTTGGAAAACGTCCGCCGCCAGCTAGACACCGCGAAGGTCAGCGGCACCGGCGCGTTGGTCGACACGCAAAACAACGCGACGCTGTTCGCCAACAACAGCGCGGGCTTCGTCCAACCCGGCGTGTTCCGCTTCAAGACATTGAACATGAACCTGGCGACCACGCTCGACCGCGACCTGATCTCCGCGACCGTCGTGTTGTCATCCCAGACCGCGACCGGCGGCAGCGCCGCCACCTCCACGTCGTCCGACACAAGAACGCTCTCGCTGCAGTGGACCCATCAGTTGGAACCGACCCTGACGTGGAGCACCTCTGCCTCTCACAGCCAGATCGTGTCCAATGGCGGCGCGCTGGCCGGCACCACGACGACGACGATCGCCAGCACGGGCTTGCAGCAAAGTTTTTCCGATACGCTCAGCGGCAGTTTGCGCTACTCTTTTATCAAGCGCAGCGGCGCCAACCAGCTACTGAATCTGACCCAGAATATGATCATCCTCGGCATCTCCAAGCAGTTCTGAACGAAGATCGTGTACGAAAAATTCTATAACCTTTCCGGCACGCCCTTTCTGCTGACGCCGGACACGCGATTTTTTTTCGGCTCCAGCGGACACAGCCGAGCGATTTCGCATTTGGTATTTGGGCTTTCGCAGCACGAGGGTTTTATTGTCATCACCGGCGAAGTCGGCGCCGGCAAAACGACGCTGGTCGAACAACTCTGGTCGCAGTTGGATCGCAACACCTATGTCATGGCGCGCGTGGTCACGACCCAGGTCTCCGGCGACGATCTGCTGCGCCTCGTCATGGCCAATTTCGGATTGGGCGACACGCCCGGCGCGGACAAGGCGACGCTGCTGCGTCGGTTCGAACACATGGTGCGCGACCAACGCCGCATGGGCCGCCGCTGCCTGCTGGTGGTGGACGAAGTGCAGAGTCTCTCCCTCGCCGCGCTGGAAGAATTGCGCATGCTGTCCAACATCACGGTCGACGGGCGCGCCTCGGTGCAGACCATCCTGTTGGGCCAACCGCAATTCCGCCCGATCCTGGCGAGCAAGGATGTCGAGCAGCTGCGCCAGCGCGTCCTGGCGTCCTATCACCTCGGCCCGCTGAGCGCGGAGGAAACCCGCGCCTATATCGAACACCGGCTGCGCCTGGTGGATTGGCAAGACGATCCGCACTGGGACGATGACGCGTTCCTGGCCGCCTACAAGCATTCCGGCGGCATTCCGCGCCGCATCAACACATTGTGCTCTCGGGTGCTGCTCTACGGCGCGCTGGAAGAAGTGCACACGATCACGTCCGACATGGTCGATGCGACGGCCGGCGAACTCAGCCAGGATTTGGGGGCCGGCGGGCAGACCGCCGCGATTGCCGCCCCCGCCGGCGCGTTGCTCGCCGGTCCCGATACCGACGAAATTCTGCGCCGGCTCGAAGCGCTGGAAGCCGGCGCCGCCCGACAGGAACGCGTCTTCCGTCGCGTCCTCGACATGCTCGGCGCGCGGAGCGGGGACGCATGAGTGCATCCGGTATGACCAATGCCATGACCGTGGATGTGGAAGACTACTTCCAGGTCCAGGCCTTCGCCCACTGCATCGACCGCGCCGACTGGGACATGCGGGAGTCGCGGGTCGAAGCGAATGTCGAGCGTATTCTCGCCCTGTTCGCCCAGGCCGGCGTGACCGGAACCTTTTTCACCCTGGGCTGGATTGCCGAACGTCATCCGGAAATGGTGCGGCGGATCGTCGCGGCGGGACACGAACTCGCCAGCCACGGCTGGGACCATTCCCGCGCGGACTCGCAGGAACCCGAAGCATTCCGCGCCGACGTCACGCGCGCCAAGGCGACGTTGGAAGACATCGGCGGCGTCGCGATCAACGGCTATCGCGCGGCGACGTTTTCCATCGGCAAACGCAACCTCTGGGCCTTTCGCGTGCTGGAAGAAACCGGCCACGTCTACAGTTCCAGCATCAATCCCATCGCGCACGATCTCTACGGCATGCCCGACGCGCCGCGCGTGCCCTTCCGCCCCGACAACACCGCGCTGTGGGAAATCCCGATGACCACGGTGCGCGCCATGGGGCGCAACTGGCCCTGCTCCGGCGGCGGCTATTTCCGCCTGCTGCCGACAATTCTGTATCGACAGGGCCTGTCCTGGCTCAATCGGCACGAAGCCATGCCGGGCATTTTCTACTTCCACCCGTGGGAGGTCGATCCCGGCCAGCCCCGCATCGCCAATTGCGGCTGGAAATCCCGCCTGCGCCACTACACCAACCTGTCGCGGATGGAAGCCGATCTGGCAGCCCTGTTGAAAGAATTCGCCTGGGATCGCATGGACAAGGTATTCGCCGCCCAGATCGGCGACGCCGTTCGTTCGCCCCTTCTGCCCGCATTGAACTGAGAAGCGACCGATGGCCCTGACGCTGCGTACGCTCGACGATACAAGCGCTCCGGCATGGGATGCCTTCGTCGACGCCCATCCGTTGGGCACGTTCTTCCATCGCTCCACCTGGGCGAAAGTGATCGAGCGGGCTTTCGGACATCGCACGCACTATGTCTTCACTGAACAAGACGGCGCGATCACCGGCGTGCTGCCGTTGGCGCGGGTGAAGACATTGCTGTTCGGCGACTCGCTGATTTCCGTGCCGTTCTGCGTCCACGGCGGCCCGCTTAGCATCGATGCAGAAAGCCGACAGGCGCTGGAAGCGCACGCCACCCAACTGTTGACCAAAACCGGCGCCAGCGCGGTCGAGTTCCGCTTTCGCGACCCCGTCGAAAGCGACTGGATCGAGCGCGGCGATCTCTATGTGATCTTCCGCAAGCCGATCGAGGCGGATCACGACCGCAATATGAAGGCCATCCCGCGCAAGCAACGCGCGATGGTGCGCAAGGGTATCCAGAACGGCCTGACTTCCGTCGTCGGCCAGGATGTCCGCACGCTGCACGCGATCTACGCCGAAAGCGTGCGCAATCTCGGCACGCCGGTGTTCTCTCGCCGCTATTTCGAAATCCTGCTGGAAGCGTTCCGCGACTGTGCCGACGTGGTCACCATCATGGACGGCGAAACGCCCATCGCCGCGGTGCAGAACTTCTATTACCGGGACGAGGTGTTGCCCTATTACGGCGGCGGCGCATTTGCCGCGCGGCAGCGTGCCGGCAACGATTTCATGTATTGGGAAGTGATGCGCCGAGCAGCGGATCGCGGGTGCAGGTTGTTCGATTTCGGCCGGAGTAAGATCGGCACCGGCGCCTATTCGTTCAAGCATAATTGGGGGTTCGAGCCCGCGCCGCTGCACTATCGCTTCAAGCTGGCCGAAGGTGCCTCGATCCCCGACCATAACCCGCTGAACCCGAAATATCGCCTGTTCATCGCCGCCTGGAAGCGCCTTCCGATCCCCGTCGCCAATCTGCTCGGCCCGCCGATCGTGCGCGGTCTCGGCTGATGCCCAACCTGCTGTTTCTGACGCAACGGCTGCCCTATCCGCCGATGAAGGGCGAAAAAATTCGGCCGCTGCAAATCCTGAAATACCTGACGCAGTGGTACGACGTGCATCTGGGATGTCTGGTCGACGATCCCGCCGACATGCAGTACGTCGACACCGTCCGCGCAATGTGTCGCGACATTCATGTCGCGGAGATGGACCGACGCACCGCCCGCCTGCTGTGCCTGCGCGGTCTGCTGACGGGGGAATCCCTCAGCGTGACCTTCTTCCGCGATCGCGGCCTGGCCCGCTGGGTGGAAAACGTCGTCGATCGCGTCAGGCCGGAGGTGGTTTTCGTCAACTCCTCCAACATGGCCCCATATATTCTGGACCTGCCGAAAACCGGGCTGCGCGTCGTCGATCTCGCCGATGTCGATTCCGAGAAATGGCGCGCCTACGCCGACACCGCGGGCTTCCCGATGCGGTACGTCTATCGTCGGGAATGGCACAAGGTCGCGGCGCTCGAAGACCGCATCGCCGCCGAATGCGATCTGTCGACCTTTGTCTCCGACGCCGAGGCCCGCCTGCTCGCCGAACGGTTGCCCGCCCTGTCCCACAAGATCATGGGGGTCAGCAGCGGCGTCGATCATCGCTATTTCGATCCCGCGCAGGATTTCCCGCCGGTCTACGATGCGTCCATCCCTACCTTCGTGTTCACCGGCACGATGGACTATCCGCCCAACGTCGATGCCGTCGTCTGGTTCGCGACCGACATCCTGCCGATCATCCGTCGCACGATCCCCGCCGCGCAATTCTATATCGTCGGCAACAATCCCGCGCCGCAGGTCCAGGCCCTGACGCGGATCGACGGGGTTTTTGTAACGGGACGCGTGCCGGATGTGCGCCCCTATGTCGCGCACGCCGTTGCCTCCGTCGCGCCGATGCGGATCGCGCGCGGCATTCAGAACAAGGTTCTGGAAGCGATGGCCATGGGCAAGCCGGTGATCGTGACCTCCGGCGCGTTGGAGGGGATCGAGGCGCATCCGGGACGCGACATCGTCCTGGCCGACACGACGGAAGCCTTCGCCGCCGCCGCCGAACGCCTGGCGACGGGAACCGACGGCGCCGCCATCGGTCAGGCGGCGCGCGAACTGGTCGTGCGGACCTACGATTGGGCGGCGCGACTGTCTCGATACGATCCCTTGTTGCGTCCCGGCAATCCAACGATAAAAGCGGCCCAATGAACACATCGGCTCCGGCAGCGGGACTATCGCTTCGCACCATCGTCTGCCTCGGCGGCGGATTGGGGCTCCTCGGACTATTATTCCCGGCGGAAATCGCGACCGCGATCCAGACCTGGTCGGTGTCCACAGCCTATAATCACTGCTTCCTGGTGCTGCCGATCGTCGCCTATCTGATCTGGGATCGTAAGGCCGAATTGCAGGGTCTGCGCGCCGAACCGATGCCGTTGATCGGCCTGCTCGGCATACCGCTGGCATTCGTTTGGCTGATCGCCGAACGGCTTGGGATCATGGAAGGGCGGCAACTCGTCGCCGTTACGTTCCTTGAAATTCTGTTGTTTGCGGTTCTGGGCCGACGTCTGTGGTGGGCCGTCTCCGGCCCGCTGCTGTATCTGTATTTCCTGGTGCCGTTCGGCGAGTTTCTGGTGCCGAAACTTCAGGATGTCACCGCCGTTTTCATTCGCAACGGAATGGCGCTGACGGATATCCCGACCTTTATCGACGGCTACACCATCGAAATTCCCGCCGGCACGTTCTATGTCGCGGAAGCCTGCGCCGGTCTGCGCTTCCTGATCGCGTCCATCGCGTTCGGCGTACTGTATGCGCTGATGATGTATCGCAGCCCCGTGCGGCGCACCGTCTTCATTGTCGCATCCATCATCATCCCGGTCATCGCCAACGGCTTCCGCGCGCTGGGCATCGTCTTGCTCGGTCACTATCTCGGCAGCGCCCAGGCGGCGGCGGCCGATCATGTGATCTATGGCTGGGTCTTCTTCTCCGCGGTGATTCTGGTGCTGATCGCCATCGGTCTGCCGTTCCGGGAAGATGAAATCAAATTGTCGTCCGCGACGCTGCCGGCATGGCCCGATCTGAATCCGATCGGTGGCAATCGCGGCGTCGTGGCGATCGGCATCCTGGTCGTGGTCGCGGCGATCAGCCCGATCCTGGCCTTTGGCCTGAATGCCTCCAACACCGCGCCCGCAGCCGCGATCGAACCGCTGGACCCCGGCGTGGGCTGCGTCACCGTCGCCGCCAAGCCGTCCAATTCCCATACCGGTCTGGCCTCGACCCTGGTACAGCGCATCGCCTGCGGGCCGGTCGAATACGATCTCCGCATCGCCACCTTCTCTCCCCGCAGCACCGCCGCGCCTGTCATGGCGGAACGGCGGCGTCTGAGCCGTGTGATCGAGGCGGAGGATACGACCGAAACCTGGCTGCCCTCCAGCATGGGCGATCTGCCGGCATGGCGCATGGTTCGATCCAACCACCCGGCGTTTTCGCTGGCCGTCGCCGTTTGGGTCGATGGACTGCCGGTGCGCCCGGGCATGGCGATGCGCGCGCGGATGGCCGTCACCAGCCTGCTCGGCGGGCAGTTGGCGCCCGTTGTCGTCAGCGTGGCCCCGGCACAGGATTGGGCGACCCTAAGCCCCGAGGAACAGCGCCGCAGCGATCACGCGCTGTCGGAGTTTCTGTTGTCGCACCCCGACATCAACCAGCAAATCGCGCGTTTGGCGGGGCACGGCCGTTAGACTCACGGCGGGTAATCGGCTTCAGATCGCCAACCCGCCGTTAACGTGCAGCATGTGGCCGGTGATGTAACCGGCCCGCGGCGATGCCAGAAAGGCGACGGCGTCGGCGACGTCCGACGGTTTGCCGATCCGCCCCAACGGGATATGGGCGGTCTGCCGAGCAAGTGCCTCGGCCGAAATCGCGCGATGGGCACCGCCGTCCTTTTCGATAAAGCCGGGCACAACTGCGTTGACCGTAATCCCGTCCGGGCCGAGCGCGACGGCAAGCGCGCGCACCAGCGCTTCCATGCCGGCCTTGGCGGCGGCGGAGGCCGGAAAGGTTTGCAGGTTGGCGCGATAGGCGTGCGCGACGAAGCTGGAAATCGCGACGATGCGCGCTTGATCGCCCTGCTTCAGATGCGGGATCGCGGCGCGTGTCAGCCGGAAGAACGCCCCCTGGATCGCTTCCACCGAGGCAGTCATCGCCGCGTCCGTCAGGTCGGCAAGCGGCGTGCGATCGGCGAAGCCCGCGTTGCTGACGACGACATCCAGCCCCCCGAACCGCTCCGCCGCGTATTGCACCAGCCGATCCGGCGCGGTCGGGTCGGTCAGATCCGCCAGCATGATTTCGGCCTGTCCGCCGGCGGACCGGATTGCGTCGGCAACGGCTTGCGCGCCGTCGGCGTTGCGTCGGGTATGCACCAGAAATGCCGTATCGGGCGCGGCGAGCGTTCGGCAGATAGCGGCGCCAATGCCGCTGGCGGCTCCGGTGACAAGGATGGATCGGGGGCGGGTCATGCCGATCACCCTATGCGGAGGAACGATCGCCGCCAATGGCGAAGCCGAACCGTTCGCGGCATGATCGTGTCCATCGTCAAAACACGATCATCGACAGGGAATCGTCATATGGAAATCTGGACGTCGGGCGTCGCTTCTCCCCGAGCATCCGCGCGCACCGCCCGCGCGCTGGAAGAAGCCGGCTGGGATGGATTCATGGTGGTCGATTCACAAAACCTGTCCGGCGATCCCTATGTCGCGCTCGCCATGGCCGCGACCGCGACCACCCGCATCGGCCTGGGCACCGGGGTGACCAACACGGTGACGCGCCACGCCTCGGTGACCGCCTGCTCCATCGCCAGCGTCGATCGTGTCTCCAACGGTCGCGCCGTGCTGGGCATCGGGCGGGGCGATTCCGCGCTCGCGCATCTGGGGCGGGCACCGGCTCGGCTGGGACCCTTCGCGCGCTATCTCGGACAGTTGCAGACCTATCTGCGCGGAGAGGCCGTGCCATTCGAGGCCATCGATATTCCCACCGATGTCGCGCCGCCGATGTCGGAGTTGGAACTGGCCGACGCGCCGCCGTCGAGCCGCATCGCCTGGATCGCCCAAGGGCTCGAAGGTGGACGAAAGGTTCCGGTGGAGGTCGCCGCCAGCGGTCCGAGGGTCATCGCCGCGGCGGCCCTGCATGCGGATCGGGTGATGTTCGCGCTGGGCGCGGATGAGGAGCGGATTGCCTGGGGCATTGAAACTGCCCGCAAGGCCCGACGCGACGCGGGCCTGGACCCTGATGCGGTCGCGTTCGGCGCCTACATCAATTGCGGCTGCCACCCGGATGTGGAGCGCGCGCGCGGCCTGGTCAAAGGCGGACTGACGACGTTCGCGCGCTTCTCCGTCATGCACGGCAAGGCGAGCGGCCCGGTCTCCGACAGCGACCGCGCCGTGCTGCACGATCTGCGGAATTCCTATGACATGAAGGCGCATACGCAGGCGGACTCCCGACAGGCGGGCGTGCTGACGCCGGCGTTCATCGATCGCTTCGCCATTGCCGGGTCGCCTGACCATTGCATCGACCGGCTGCGCCGTCTCGCGCGTCTTGGGTTGGACAAGGTGTCGCTGAGCGGCGGCATGCGCGGTGCGTCGGCCGAGGATGCCGCCGTGTCCATGCAATTGCTGGCCCGCGACGTGCTGCCCGGGGTGCGGGCGTAGGCGTTCTCGCGGGCTGATTGGGGGCAGGGGAGGGGCGGGGCGCATCACGTTGCGATTGGCGCGGAGCGGGCGATTGGGTAGTTCGGTGGCATGGCTGTGCTACTCCGAAAGTCTGATGGTTCCGCGTTGGTTGGCGACGCTTGGTCTGCCCTGTGTTTGTGCGCGCGGTGTCCGCGACCTCGTGGGGCGATGGGCAGGCAGAAGTGCTGTGAAAACGCGGACCGGCGTCCGGGGATGGAGCCGAACCCTTGCGCGGTCGGCGCTTCGCCGCTTGGCGCGTCGGAGGCGAAATCCGCGCATAAAAGCTCATGCGCCGTGAGAGGCCGCCCGAACCGCCGAGCGATCCATCGCGCCAGCTTGGCGTGCGCGCATTTCCGGGGGGAAAACCTCATGCGCCCTGAGAACGCGGTTCGGCGTCCGGGGATCGGGCCGCACTCTCGTCGGGCCGCCGTTTTGCTGCTCGGCGCGTCGACGGTGAAATTCGAACATAAAAGCTCATGCGCCGTGAGAAACTGCCCGAACCGCCGAGCGGCCGTGACTGGATCAGACATGCCTGCATCGCCCCGTCGCGCCCGCATGGCGCGCGCGCATTTCCGGGGGGAAAACCTCATGCGCCGTGAGAACGCGGTTCGGCGTCCGAGGATCGGGCCGAACTCTCGCGCGGTCGCCGTTCCGTCGCTCGGCGCGTCGACGGCGAAATCCGAGCATAAAAGCTCATGCGCCGTGAGAAACCGCCCGAACCGCCGAGCGTCCGTGACCGTATCAGACGTATCTGCGTCGCCCCATCGCGCCTGTATGGCGCGCGCGCATCTCCGGGGGGAAAACCTCATGCGCCCTGAGAACGCGGTTCGGCGTCCGAGGATCGGGCCGAACTCTCGCGCGGTCGCCGTTTCGTCGCTCGGCGCGTCACCGGCAGAATGCGCGCATAAAACCTCATGCGCCGTGAGCACGCTCCGTCTACCCGGGAGGCTCCGCGAACCTCCGCGCCAACTCCGTGCAACTCCCAAGTACCGAATGTCGCCCAACCCGCCCCCGCCGGAGCGGCGCGAGAAAGAAGCCCAGACAACGCGCCAACATTCGGCACCCAACGCGGACGCTTTTGGACACTGCGCGTTCCACCGAAACAATCCACCGCACCCGGGCAATCGCCCCGCGGCCCGCGCGGCCCGGAAACCCGACGGAAAGAACCTCATGCGCCGTGAGAAACCACCACCCACCCCCGAACCCCAGCCGGTCGATTGCGTGCCGTCTTGTTGCGGTGCACAATAGCCTCCCCACCTCACCGTCGTTCGATTTTTCCGCGAGCCCCCAATGCCGCTGCATGTCGCCCTGACCCATCGTACGTCTTACCGGTATGACCGCCTCGTGGCCCTCGGGCCGCAGACGATCAGAC
>CANJLW010000017.1 GCA_947475245.1 Acetobacteraceae bacterium
AAGGAAGCCTCCACCATCAAGGGCAAGATCGCGCCCTATACCGTCGTCACCGTCGCCGGCGAGAAGATCGGCATCGTCGGCGCGACGACCTACGATCTGCTCACCAAGACCTCTCCCAACGGCACCGTGCCGAAGGACGACGCCAACCCTTCGACGTCGGACCTGCAGGAAGTCGCCGCCTATATCCAGACGACGATCGACGCGCTGCGCACCTCCGGCGTCAACAAGATCGTCATGGTCGATCAGCTTGACACCATCACCCGCAACCAGGCCCTGGCCCCGATGCTGTCCGGCGTCGACATCATGGTCGCCGGCGGCGGGCACGAACGTCTCGGCGATGCCAACGACATCGCCGTCGGCTTCAACGGCCACAGCGCGTCCTTCCAGGACACTTACCCGATCCTGGCCACGGACAAGGACGGCAACCCGACCCTGATCGTGACCACCGACACCGAGTTCAGCTATCTCGGCCGCCTGCAGGTCGAGTTCGACGCGAACGGCCTGCTGAACACGGCGGCGCTGAACAGCACGATCAACGGCGCCTACGCCGCCAACGAAGCGACGCTGCAATCGGTCTATGCCTCCACCCAGACCGCCGCGCAGATCGTCGCGGCCAGCACGACCGGTGCCAAGGTCCAGGCCATCGCCGGCGCCATCGACGCCGTGGTCACGGCCAAGGACGGCAACAAGTTCGGCTTCAGCAAGGTCTACCTGGAAGGCGACCGCGTGTTCGGACGCGCGCAGGAGACCAATCTCGGCAACCTCACCGCCGATGCCAACGCCTTTGCCGCGCGGAAGGCCCTGGGCCTGGGCGCGACCGGGCTGGTGTCGCTGAAGAACGGCGGCGGGCTGCGCGCTTCCATCGGTTCGATCGACGAGGACGGCGCGAAGATCGCGAACGCGCTCGTCGGCGGAGCGAGCGGCAACGTCTCGCAGCTCGATGTCGAGAACGCGCTGCGCTTCGACAACAAGATGATGACGATGGACACCACCCCGCAAGGGTTGCTGAACATCCTGAACTACGCCGCCGGGCTTCCGGCGGGGAATGGCGGGTTCGCGCAGATCGGCGGCCTGCGCTTCTCCTACAACCCCAGCCTGCCCGCCGGCTCCAAGGTGGTGAACGTCGCGCTGTATGACCTCGACGGCAAGTTCATCGCCACCGTCGTGCAGAACGGCGTGGTCGCGGCGGGCGCGCCGTCGTCCATTCCGATGGTGATCCTGAACTTCACCGCCAACGGCGGCGACGGCTACCCGATCACGGCCAATGCGACGAACTTCCGCTTCCTGCTGTCGGACGGCACCTTGTCGGCGCCGGTCGATCCGACGCTCGACTTCACCGCGACCGGCGTTGTGCCGGCGAACGCGGTGGGCGAGCAGAAGCTGATGCAGGACTACATGCTGACGAAGTTCGCCACCCCGGACAGCGGCTTCAACATGGCCGACACGCCGGCGTCGCAGGATCTGCGCATCGAGAACCTGAGCGCGCGCACCACCGACGCGGTGTTGCCCGCGGCGACGGTCAGCGGCACGAGCGCGGATGAGAGCTTCACCGCCACCGGCCTGAACGACACGATCAACGGGGCCGGCGGCAGCGACACGGTGGTCTTCGACGTCGCCCGGTCGGCGGCGACGATCCTGCGCACCGGTCCGGCGGCCTGGACGGTGACGACCGCGACCGGCGGCACCGACGTGCTGAGCAACGTCGAAGTGCTGAAGTTCACGGACTCCAGCCTCTATACCACCAGCCAGACGCCGTATCTGGTCGCGGGTCAGCCGAACGTGCGCTTCACCTCGATCCTGTCGGCGGGCGATGTCGCCGGCGTGAAGCCGGACAACACGACGCCGTGGCGGATGGTGGGCGTGCCCGACGGTCTGGGTGCCTTCGACAACGGCGACGGCACGATCACCGTGCTGATGAACCAGGAAGTCGTCGGCGGCGTCGTGCGCGCCAGCGGCGCGACCGGCTCCTTCGTCGCCCGCCTGGTGGTCGACAAATCGACGCTGTCGGTGGTGTCCGGGTCGGACGCAGACAGCCAGGTGTTCCTGTGGAACAGCACCTCCCAGGTCTACGAACTGTCCACCACCGCGCTGGGCCGCTTCTGTTCGGCCGACCTCGCGGCCGGCGCCGCCTTCTACAATGAGGCGACCGGCAAGGGGACGCAGGACCGCATCTTCCTGAACGGCGAGGAAGTGGGCGCCGAAGGCCGACCGATGGCGCATATCGCCACCGGCGCGGATAAGGGCAAGGCCTACGAACTGCCGAAGTTCGGCAACGCCGCGTGGGAAAATCTGGCGGCGCGTCCGGTGGCGTCCGACAAGACGGTCGTTATCGGCCAGGACGATCAGTCGCCGACGGGTCAGGTCTATGTCTACATCGGCACCAAGACCAACACCGGCACCACGCTGGACAAGGCGGGCCTGACCAACGGCGCGCTGTATGGGATCAAGGCCGACTTCGTGGCCGAGGCCAGCACCGGCACGCCATTGTCGGGCAGCTTCACCCTGGCGGCGCTGCCGGACGAAACCAACCGCACCGGCGCGCAGGTCGAGACCGACAGCGACGCGGCGGGCGTCACCGAATGGCGCCGGCCGGAAGACGGGGCGTGGGACGTCACGAACCCGAACCGCTACTACTTCGTGACCACCAACGCGATCAACGCTCCGTCGCGGCTCTGGGCGCTCGACTTCGTCGACCCGACGGACCCGACGAAGGGCGGCACCTACACGGCACTGCTGGACGGCACCGAAGGCCAGCAGATGTTCGACAACATGACGGTCGGCGCCGACGGCACGCTGATCCTGCAGGAAGACGTCGGCAATAACGCGCGCTCGGGCAAAATCTGGCACTACGACCCGAAGACCGACGTGCTGGTCGAAATCGCGCAGCACGATGTGGCGCGGTTCGGCAACGAGAGCCTGCCGGCAACCGCGCCGTTCACGCAGGACGAGGAATCCTCGGGCGTCATCGAGGTCACCGGCCTGCTGGGCTACACGACGCAGCGGGCGTTCCTGCTGGATTCGCAGGCGCACTACCCCTTCACCGGGGCGAACGCGGCGGAAGTGGTGGAAGGCGGTCAGCTTCAGTTGATGACGATCGATACGGTGGTTCACGGAACCTCCGGCAACGACTTCACGATCGGCACGTTCATCGGCGAGACGATCCAGGGCGGCGACGGCAACGACTGGACGATGGGCAACGGCGGTGCCGATACGATCGTGGGCGGCAACGGCAATGACTACCTCGACGGCGGCATCGGCGACGACATGCTGAGCGGCGGCGCGGACAACGACACCTATAAGGTGGACAGCGCCGGCGACAGCGTCACCGAGGCTTCGGCGCAGGGCAACGACACGATCGACGCGGCGCTGGCGGCCCTGACGCTGGGGGCGAACATCGAAAACCTGCGCTTCGTCGGCACCGGCGGGTTCGCGGGCACCGGCAACGGGCTGGGCAACTTCATGATCGGCGGCACCGGCAACGACACGCTGAACGGTCTGGACGGCAACGACTGGATGCTCGCCAACGACGGCGCCGATACGCTGCTGGGCGGCATCGGCAACGACTACCTCGACGGCGGGGTCGGCGCGGACGCGATGACGGGCGGGGTCGGCGACGACACCTACCGCGTGGACAACGCCGGCGACGTCGTGACCGAGGCCGCGGGCGAGGGCAACGACACCGTCGAAACGGCGTTGGCAAGCCTGACGCTGGCGGAGAACGTCGAGGCGCTGGTCTCCGTCGGCACCGGGGCCTTCGTGGGCACCGGCAACGGTCTGAACAACCACATGATCGGCGGGGCGGGCAACGACACGCTCAACGGTCTCGACGGCAGCGACTGGCTGATCGCCGGGTTGGGCACGGACACGCTGAACGGCGGCAACGGCAATGACTTCCTCGATGGCGGGGTCGGCGCGGATGCCATGGCGGGCGGGGTCGGCGACGACACCTATCGGGTGGACAACGCGGGCGACGTCGTGACCGAGGCCGCCGGCGAGGGTAACGACACCGTCGAAACGACGCTGGGCAGCTTCAGCCTGGCCGGATTGGTCAATCTGGAAAACCTGCGCTTCATCGGTTCGACGGGCTTTGTCGGCACCGGGAACGCGGGGAACAACTTCCTGATCGGCTCGACCGGCGCGGATACGCTGAACGGCGGCGCGGGGGTCGATACCCTGGTGGGCGATGCCGGCACCGACAGCTTCGTCTTCACCAAGGGCGAGGCCAACGGCGATCTGATCGCCGACTTCGTCCCCGGTGTCGATCACATCGACTTCAACGGTTACTCCAACGCCGCGACCTTCACGCAGATCGCAGGCGTCTGGACCGTTACTGACGGAGCGCTCCAGGAAACCATCCGCTTCGCTGGGGCTACGCCTTCGCTCACCAGCGCTAACTACGCATTCGCGACACCCACACCCTGATACGAAGGGGAGAGCCTCCCCGGGGGGAACCCCGGGGAGGCTCTTCATTTGCCAAAGCAGCACTTCTTGCCGTTTTATCCCCGTCGAACAACCCGGACGGGAAACAAGGCGATGACGTGCCGGATGATCCAACAAAAGCCCCGCGGTGGGACAGATGCCGCCTGAAGTGCTCAGTTTCGCGACCCGCCCCCTTTCGCGCTGGCCGAACGGTGCCGGGCGCAAAGCGGACATCGCGTCCGGAGACGGCTGGATGGTCGGCTTCGCATGGCTCGACGCCGACGCTCCTTTCTCGGACCTGAGCGGGCACAACCGCACCATCACCCTGCTGGACGGGCCCGGCTTTACGCTGGAATTCGCATCACCCCACCCGGCGCTTTCGGTGCAATCGCCTCACGCCCCACGCGCGTTCGACGGCGGATGGCCGACGCAATGCCGGATCGTCGGCCCATGTCTCGTCTTGAACGCCATGAGCGTGCGCGAAGCCTGGCATCACGACGTGCGAATTCTGACATCCCCGACCCACCTGTCGGCCGAACCGCCGGAAACGATCGCTTTCCTGGTCGACCTGACAACCCGGGACGCTCTGCGCCTAGATGGAGCCATCGAAACACGCGGCCTTCCGGCGGCGTATATCCGCTTCGTGCCGAAGCGATGACGCGCGCCCCTTACATTCCGAGGTAAGCCGCGCGGACCGCCTCGCTTTTTTCGAGTTCGGCGGCTAACCCCCGCATGACGATGGCACCGTTTTCCAGGACATAGGCATCCTCGGAAAGCCGCAGGGCCATCTGGGCGTTTTGCTCGACCAGCAGGACGTCCACACCGCTTTGGCTGATGGTGCGTATGATCGTCCCGATGGTCTGCACGATCGCAGGCGCCAAACCGATCGACGGCTCATCCAACAACAGCAATTTTGGCCCACTCATCAGTGCTCGGCCTATCGCGACCATCTGTTGCTGCCCACCGGACAGGTTTCGCGCGGGTTCCCCAAGGCGTTCACGCAGGGCCGGAAAATAGTCCATGACCAGATCGAAATCGGCGGCGACGGCGGCGGATTCGGTACGAAGGTATGCGCCGATTTCCAAATTCTCCCGCACGCTCATCGTCGGGAACAGCCTGCGCCCTTCGGGCACCAGGGAAATGCCGGTCGCGACGATACTCTCCACCGATACGCCGGCAATCTCCTGTCCACGAAAGCGAATACGTCCGGAGGAGAGCGGGACAAGGCCCGTAATCCCCTTCATAATCGTCGTCTTTCCCGCGCCGTTCGATCCAATCAGCGTGGCGATACGCCCGCGCCGGACCGTCAACGAAATATCGTTCGCCGCCCGCACCTGGCCATAACCGATGTTGACGCCCGACAGGTCGAGAACCACATCGTCGCTCATGCCTCATCCCCCAGATAGGCGCGGATCACGTCGGGGTTGTTGCGAATATCCGCAGGCGTACCCTCCGCCAGTTTGCGACCGTGGTTCAGCACGACGATACGCTCGCATATCTGCATGACGGCACGCATGTTGTGATCCACAAGCAGGATCGTGGTGTTGAACTCGTCGCGAATACGTCGCATGGCGGTTAACGCCGCGCCCATTTCCGTATTGTTCAGACCCGCCAGTGGCTCGTCCAGGCACAGTAGTTTCGGCCTCGCGCAGAATGCGATGGCGATGGAGAGCATGCGCTGATGGCCGTGCGGCAGGCTGCCCGCGGTCAGATCGAGCATATCCGCGAGACCCAGCATCTCCGCCGTTTCGACGATCCGCCGCTCGCGGGCATGCCGATCCCGCAGGCTGTAAAGCGCCCCCATCAGAATATTGTCGCGAACGGTCATGCCCTTGAGCAGGCTGCCGTGCTGGAAAGTGCGCACTAATCCGCGTCGGCTCATCGCCACGGTGGACAGGCCGGTGACGTCGCGGCCCAGGAAGGTGATACGGCCGGAGCTTGGTTTGTAGTAACCGCTGATCACGTTGAACGTCGTGCTTTTACCCGCGCCGTTCGGACCGATCAGACCGAGGACTTCGCCCGCCCGAATGTCGAAATTGAAGTCGCTGACCGCGAGAAGACCGCCAAAACGTCGGCTGATATTCTCGGCGCGGAGGAGTATTTCGCTCATGAGCGCCCTCCCCTCGCCCAGGAGAATAATCGACCGACACCGCCCCAGATACCCCCTGGAAGGATCAGCATCGATGCGATGATGGCACCGCCGAACAGAATATGTTGCAGCGCGCCGGCACCTTGCAGTGCCTGCCCGAGCACGGTGAGCAGCACGGCACCAAGAATGGAGCCCGCGACGTGGTTGTCGCCACCGATTTTCACATAGGCAAGCGCGAAGACCGGGACGAGGTAGCTGAAGTCACCGGGGCTGATGACGTTGTAGACGAAAGCATGCGTGGCGCCGGCGACGCCCAGCGCAAAGGCGGCGATGACAAGGCAGAGCAGCTTGATGTGCATGACGTCGATGCCGACTGTTTCGACGATGGCATCGTTGTTCTCAATCGCCTTGAAGATGCGGCCGAGGTTCGAGGCCTCACACAAGTACATCAGCAAAATCAGCGCGCCACACAGCAGGATCGTCAACGCCGGCATCCAGGGATCGAGTACGACCGGGGGGAAGATGCCGATCATGCCGGAATTGCCGCCAAGCCATTCGATACGGGTGTAGATCAGGCGGACCACTTCGGTGAACGCGAAGCTGATCAGCATGAAATAGGGCCCCTTGGTGCGCAACGTGATCGCGCCGAACACCGCACCTATGCCAAGGGCGAGTACGCCGCCCGCAAGCAAAGCGAGTGGGAAGGGCAGGTTCCACTTCGTACTTATGACGGCCGCCGCATAAGCACCCAGGCCGTAGAAGGCACCTGTCGCGATGTTGGTCTCGCCGACCAGCAGCATGAACCGCAGGCCGACGGCGAGGACCGCATTCAGCGCGCTCCACATCAGCAGATGCTGGGTATATTCATCCTCGCCTGCGACCGTGTAGCCAAGCAGCCCCGCGACGGCCGCGGCGGTAAAGAACCAGCCGATCCTGTTGGTGCCGGTCATCTCAACGCTCCGCCAATCCGAGAATGCCTTGCGGGCGAACCAACAGGAACACCATCACCAACACGAACATCGCAATCGTCGCGTAGGACAGATCGAGAAAGTAGCCGGCGAAGCTTTCCACCGCGGCGATCAGAAACCCGCCAAGGATCGCGCCGGGAATGCTGCCGAGACCGCCGATAATAATGATGATAAAGGCTTTGGACAGGTAGTCGTTGCCGAGCGACGGGCTGATCGCGGTCAACGGGGCAATCAAGCCGCCGGAAATGGCGGCCAGGCCGGAGCCAATCATGAAGCCGTAAAACGAAATGCGGCGGTAGCGAATCCCTTGCAACATCGCGGCCTCTCGATCTTCGGCCACCGCGCGCAAGGCCTTGCCCAGGCGCGTCTTGGCGACGATCCAGTAGAGGCCGCCCGTCGCGGCCAGCGCGATGGCGCAGATCACCAGGCGCTGCGATTCCATCGCACCGCCAAAGAACGACACCTGACCCGTCAGCAGCTTAGGCACGACACGCGGGGCACCGCCGAACAGCCAGAGGTAGATACCTTCGAGAAACAGCAACAGCCCGACCGAAAGGATGAACGAACCGACGAGGTCGCGCAGATAGCGTTCGAAGCCGACGAAATAGAGCACGGCGCCGACAATGCCGACGATACCGATCGCGATCCCGAAACAAACGAGATAATCGACCCAGGCCGGCAACGCGAAGCGCTCGGTGAATTCCGGCATGATCGCGGCGATCACGAGCGCGGCCAGGGTAAAAAACTGCCCATGGGCGAAGTTGATCACCTTCATCACACCGAAGACCAAAGTCAGGCCCAGCGAAAACAGAACGTAGACCGCGCCGATTTGCAGCGTATTGACCAGAAGCTGGGCGAACAGGCCCACGGAGAGCTCCATCCGAATCCTCGCGCGTTATATTGGGGATGAGTGGCCGGACCGTGCCGGTCCGGCCATTATCGCGGTTAGCGTTTGGCCAGACGGGCCTTCAGTTCCGCCGGAATGATTCGCTCGATCTCCACGGTCTGACCGTTCTTGATCTGCGTCACGATGATCGGCACCAGCATCTGCTGCGCGATCCCATAAGTTTCCTTGCCGCCAAAGGCCGTGGGACCGTAGCTGGATTCGAAGATGATTTCCGGCAGCGTCTTGGCGACCTTCTTCGGATCGATCGAGTTGCTCGCCTCGATCCCCGCCTTAACCGCCATCAACGCATCCCATGCGCCCATGTGCAGGATGTTGACCGGTTCATTCAGCGCCTTCAGCGCGCCCTCGTTCAGTTTCCGCTGAGTGGCGGTCGCCGTGGCACCGCCGAAATCTGCGGCATTGCCCATATAGACATCTTCGGCCGCGGCACCGCCGACCTTCACCAGGGCGTCGGCACCAGTGCCGGAGGCCACCACCTTCACGCCTTTCCAACCCTGCACCACGAGTTCGCGGAACACCGTTCCGCTATCCGCCGGAGGAGCGCCGGAGAGGTCGATCAGGTCCGCCTTGCTTTGCGCCAACTTGGTAACGATCGGTTGGAATTCCGTGGTCCCGCGCTCGTACCAGGTGCTGGCGGCAATGGTATAGCCGCGCGCCTTGTATTGCTTGACGGCCTCGTCCTCGACCTCCTGGCCGGTCGCGTCGTTGGGATTTAGCAAGGACACCGTCTTGACGTTGGGATGCCGGGTCTTGATCAGGTCGTAGAGCGGTCCGAACAATTCGAACGGGGTATTGGAGTTGGTAAAGGTCAGCGGCGCCTGCGGACCTTTCACGCTTTTGCCCCAGGCGACCTGCATCAGCAGCGCGCCCGTGCGCTCGGAGAGGCTTTGCAGCGCCTTTACCGGCGCGGTACCGATTCCCTGAATGATGAAACGCACGCCGTCGCGATTCAGCATCGCCTGGGCGGCCTTACCGCCCTCGGCGGAATTGTAACCGTTTTCGTAGGCGATGACCTCGACAGAATATGTCTTGCCGCCCGCCTTGATCCCGCCCTTGGCGTTGATCTCGGCGGCGGCCTGTTCGCCCACCCATTTGGCGCCAAGCCCCCAGCTTGCGGCCGCCCCGGACAGCGGGACGAAAACACCGACCTTCAGCACCGCATCGGCGGCGCGGGCGATCGACGGCATGGCAAGAGCGGCAGTGGTGCCCGCAAGCAGCGTACGGCGACGTATCATTTGTTCCCCCCGGAACGGATGCCGGAATTGTCCGGTCGATCCTATGTTGTCGCAACAGACTAGGCGCGGGATGTCGACCTTGGCAAACAGCGCCCGCTGCACCGCCCGACGCAGGGTGGCCCAACCGCTCCCAGACCGATTTGGAATTGCTGCCCTGCAAATTTATGCAATGCCTCTGGCCTTTCGCTACGGTCTGAGGCAGGCTTAGAGAGTCGGCGATCCCAATGGGCTCGGACCGGCCAGAAAATGGGCACAGGGACACAGCGACACGATGGATCGTCGAGGATTCTTACGTACCGCCGCGCTCGGCGCGGTCGCGACGGCCGGCGGATTGGCCACGCCCAACCTGGCTCGGGCAGCGGATAACAAGGTCCTGCGATTTGTGCCGCAGGCAAACCTTGCGAACCTGGATCCGATCTGGACCACGCAATACGTCGTGCGCAACGGCTCCCTGCTGATCTGGGACATGCTGTATGGCGTGAACGATAAGCTTGAGCCGCAACCGCAGATGGTGCAGTCGCACGACGTCAGCGCGGACTACAAGACCTGGACCTTCACGCTGCGCCCCGGCCTGAAGTTCCACGACGGGGAGCCTGTGCGGTCCAAGGACGTGATCGCCAGCATCAACCGTTGGATGGCGCGTGACGCCACCATGGGCCTGCCGATCAAGCGCCGCCTCGACGCACTGGAAGCAGTGGACGATGCGACGTTCCGGTTTCGGCTGAACCAACCCTATCCCAAGATGCTGTTCGCCCTGGGTAAAAGCAGCACGCCCTGCCTGTTCATCATGCCGGAACGGATCGCCTCGACCGACCCGTTCAAGCAGATCACCGAGTATGTCGGCTCCGGCCCGATGCGGTTCAACAAGAACGACTGGGTCCCCGGCTCCAAGGCGGTTTTCGAACGGTTCGACGGCTATGTACCGCGCGCGGAGAAAGCCAACTGGCTGTCCGGCGGCAAGCGGATGAATTTTGACCGGGTCGAGTGGCATATCCTGCCGGACTCCGCCACGGCCTCTGCCGCGTTGCAGAATAACGAGGTCGATTGGGTCGAAACCCCGTCGCCTGACCTGATTCCGCTGCTGCGCAAGGCTGCCGGCGTGAACGTGGATATCGCCGATCCCTTGGGCAATATCGGTTCCCTTCGATTGAACCACCTGCATCCGCCGTTCAACGATGTTCGGGCCCGCCGAGCAGTGCAAATGGCGCTGAGCCAGGAAGATTATATGCGCGCGGTCGTCGGCGACGACGAGACGTTGTGGAAGGGCGTTCCCGGCTATTTCACGCCCGATACGCCTTTGTATACCGAGGTCGGCGGCGAGCCGCTGAAGGGCAAGCGCGACTACGAAGGCGCCAAGAAGCTGCTGAAAGAAGCCGGATATAACGGGGAACCGATCATCCTGCTGGTCGCGACCGACGTGGCGATCACCAAGGCGCAAGGCGATGTGACCGCCGATCTGCTGAAGCGTATCGGCATGAACGTTCAGTACACGGCGCTCGACTGGGGCACGGTCGGACAGCGTCGCGCAAAGAAAGAAGCGCCGGCCGCGGGGGGATGGAACATTTTCCACACCTGGCACGCCGGGGCCGATTGCGTGAACCCCGCGCCCTATATCGCCCTGGATGCCGGCGGCGACACCGCCTGGTTCGGATGGCCGAAGTCCGAACTGGTGCAGGCGAAGATCGCCGAGTGGTATGGAGCGCCCGACCTTGCCGCGGAAAAGAAAGTGATTGAAGAATTAAACAAAGCCGCGATGGAACATGTCGTCTACGTCCCGACCGGCTTCTTCAAGGGCTATCAGGCGTGGCGGAAAAGTGTAAGCGGTGTTGTAAAGGCACCGTTCCCGCTTTTCTGGGACGTGACCAAGGCCTGAGTGGAGCGAAGCACGGATGCTTTCCTACGTAACCCGTCGCATCATCGCGACCATTCCGGTGGTCCTGATTGTTGCCTTCTTTGTGTTCAGCCTCCTGTACCTCGCGCCGGGCGATCCGGCGGCGATCATCGCCGGCGATCAGGCGACTCCGGCCGACGTAGACCGGATCCGCGAATCGCTGGGGCTTGATCGTCCCTTCCTGGTCCGGTTTTTCGACTGGCTCTGGCGCATCTTACAGGGTGACCTCGGAACGTCGATCTTCACCAATCTGCCGGTCAGTCACATGATCCAGCAGCGGATCGAGCCGACCTTGTCGCTGATGGTCCTGACGCTGTTCCTGTCGCTGTCCTGCGCCATCCCGATGGGCGTGATCGCGGCGTGGAAGCATGGTACCTGGGTTGATCGCGCCGTGATGATGACCGCGGTGTTCGGTTTCTCCACGCCGGTTTTCGTCATCGGCTATTTGCTGGCCTATTTCTTCGCGTTGAAGCTGGATTGGCTGCCGGTGCAGGGGTTCACCTCGATCTCCCACGGGTTGTTCCCGTTCCTACGCAACCTGATCCTACCGGCGGTGGCACTGGGCCTTGTTTATATGGCGCTGATCGCGCGTATCACCCGCGCCACAATGCTTGATGTGCTGTCGCAGGATTACGTTCGCACCGCCAAGGCCAAGGGCGTCGGGCAGCGCGGCATCCTGTTCCTGCACGCGCTGAAGAACGCCGCCGTGCCGATCGTGACCATCGTCGGTATCGGTTTCGCCGCGCTGATCGGCGGCGCCGTGGTGACGGAAAGCGTGTTCGCCATCCCCGGCCTCGGCCGACTGACGGTGGATGCAATCCTGCGGCGCGACTACCCGGTTATTCAGGGCGTCGTGCTGCTGTTCAGCTGCGTTTACGTTCTGGTCAATCTCGGTGTTGACCTTCTGTACACCCTGTTCGATCCGAGGATACGGTATTGAGCGCGACCTCTTCTTCCGGCGAGTACCTCGCCGCGCCCGTTCTGCCCAATGTGCTGCCGACGCCGAAAGAGCGTGGCAAAATCATGGGGTTCATCCATCGTCATCCCACGATCGTCATCGGGGGCACGCTGGTCGCGATCATGGTATTGATCGCGGTCTTCGCCCCGCTGCTGTGGACAAAAGACCCGACCGCGCTGGCTCCGGCGCGCCGCACGCGCGAACCGTCGGACCTCTATTGGTTCGGCACCGACATGCTCGGTCGCGACGTTTACTCGCGCGTCCTGTATGGAGCGCGCGTTTCGCTCCTGGTTGGTTTCTCCGTCGCCACGCTCGCGGCGATCATCGGCACGACGCTGGGCCTGATCGCGGGCTTTACCCGTTCGGTCGATGCCATCGTCATGCGCGTTATGGACGGGTTGATGTCCATCCCGCCGATCCTGCTGGCCATCGCCCTGATGGCGCTGACACGCGCGTCGGTTAAGAACGTGATCATCGCGATCTCCATCGCCGAGTTCCCGCGCGTCTGCCGCCTTGTGCGCGGCGTCGTGCTGAGTTTGCGCGAACAGCCTTATGTCGAAGCGGCCATCGCGTCGGGCACCAAGGTACCGGTGATCATCTGGAAGCACATTCTGCCGAACACGCTGGCCCCGCTGATGGTGCAAGCCACCTTCATCTGCGCATCGGCGATGATTACCGAAGCGACGTTGTCGTTCATCGGTGCCGGCACGCCGCCGATCATCCCAAGCTGGGGCAACATCATGGCAGAGGGCCGAGCGCTCTGGCAGGTGAAACCTTATATTGTGTTTTTCCCGGCGATTTTCCTGTCCATCACCGTACTCGCGGTGAACCTCCTCGGCGATGGTCTGCGCGACGCGCTTGACCCGCGCCTGGCAAAGCGGCTGTAGAACCAATGGCGCTGTTAGAAGTCCAAAACCTCCAGACCCATTTCGGCACCCCTGACGGCGTGGTCCGCGCCGTCGAGGGCCTGTCGTTCCACGTCGACGCCGGCGAAACCGTCGCAATCGTGGGCGAATCAGGCTGCGGGAAATCGGTCACGTCCATGTCCATCCTGCGCCTGATCCAGGAGCCGCCGGGCAAGATTGCCGGCAGCATCAAGTTTCAGGGCAAAGAAATCCTGTCGCTCAGCGAAGCAGAGATGCGCGATATTCGTGGCAACTCGATCTCGATGATCTTTCAGGAGCCGATGACCAGCCTGAACCCGGTGCTGACGGTCGGCCGCCAGATCGGCGAAACCGTTCAGCTTCACCAGGGCATGAACGCCGCCGAGGCCGAGAAAAAAGCCATCGAGATGCTCACCCTCGTCGGCATCCCCGCCCCCGCTCGGCGGGTCAAGGAATATCCGCATCAGCTGTCCGGCGGCATGCGTCAGCGCGTCATGATCGCCATGGCACTGGCCTGCAATCCCAAGCTGCTGATCGCCGACGAGCCGACCACGGCGCTCGACGTGACCATCCAGGCGCAGATCCTTGACCTGATGCGCGATCTGAAAACACGCCTGGGATCGGCCATCATGCTGATCACCCACGATCTGGGCGTGGTCGCCGAAATGGCGGAACGCGTCGTGGTCATGTATGCGGGACGCAAGGTAGAGGAAGCACGGGTCGAGGAAATCTTCGCTCGTCCGCTGCACCCCTATACCCGCGGCCTGATCGGTGCCGTCCCCAAGCTCGGCTCCTCCCTGATCGACGGGCCGCGAGAGAAACTGGCGGAGATCCCGGGCCTAGTGCCCAGCCTGCGGAAGCCCATTGTCGGGTGCCCGTTCGCCAGCCGTTGCCCGATCGTCACCGATGTCTGCCGCACCGTCGCACCCGCGATCGAACAAAAGGCGCCGAACCACGTCGTCGCCTGCCACCACGCCGAACGCCGGATGGCCGCATGAGCGATACTCGCCCCCTGCTTGAGGTCAGCAACCTCAAGAAGCATTTCCCGATCCATGGCGGCCTGCTGGGTCAGGTCACCGCCAAGGTCTATGCCGTCGACGGTATCAGCTTCGATATCGCGCGCGGTGAAACGCTGTCGTTGGTCGGCGAATCCGGCTGCGGCAAATCCACTGTCGGCAAGGCGATCCTGCGGCTGTACGACATCACCGACGGAGAGGTGAAACTCGACGGCGCGCGTATCGACAACATGCCCGCCAGCAAGCTGCGCCCGATTCGTCAGCGCATCCAGGTCGTGTTCCAGGACCCGTTCAGCAGTCTGAACCCGCGCATGAAAGTGCGCGACATCCTGGCCGAACCGCTGATCAATTTCGGCATCGTCCACGGCCGTCAGGAATTGACCAAACGGGTCGAGGAACTGATGGACAAGGTCCGTCTGCCACGCGACTCGATCTGGCGCTACCCGCATGAATTCTCCGGCGGTCAGCGCCAGCGTATCGGTATCGCCCGCGCTCTGGCACCTGGTTCCGACCTGATCATCTGCGATGAGGCCGTGTCCGCGCTCGACGTTTCGGTCAAGGCGCAGATCATCAACCTTCTCGTGGACCTGCAAGACGAACTCGGCCTTGCGCTGCTGTTCATCAGCCACGACCTCGCGACGGTGGAGCACCTGACACATCGCGTCGCCGTGATGTATCTCGGCAAAATCGTCGAGCTGACCGATCGCCGGACGCTGTTCTCCAAGTCCCATCATCCATACACACGGGCGCTGTTGTCCGCGGTGCCGGTGCCCGATCCGACTGCGCCACGCAATCGCGTGATCCTGACCGGCGACGTGCCCAGCCCGATCAACCCACCGAACGGATGCCGCTTCCATACCCGGTGCCCTCTGGCATTCGATAAGTGCCGGACGGAAGAACCAATACTGCGAACGGTCGGCACCGGGCACCAATCCGCCTGCCATCTGACCCACGCCCCAGGGGATCAGGTGATGCCGGTCGCTTCGTAATGTCCACGCGGCACTGCCCGCGTGTTTGACAATGCCGAAGGCTTCGCCCATCCACCAATACGCCCGCTTCTGTGCGTATTGGTGGATGTGGAAGAAGAGTTCGACTGGGATGCACCACTGCCTCATGGCTCCCCCCAGGTCGAAACGGTCGCTCGACTTTCACGTGCCCATGGCATCTTCGCCCATTACCGGGTCCGCCCGACCTATCTGACAACCTATCCCGTCGCGGCCGATGCAAAGGCGTCCGGCACGATCCGCGAATGGCTGACCGACGGACTGTGCGATGTCGGTGCCCACCTCCATCCATGGGTCACCGGACCGTTCAGTGTCGGGCCGGAACGCAATGAGTCGTTCCCCGGCAACCTGCCGAGAGAGATGGAACGCGAGAAACTGCTGCGTCTGAGTGAGGCCGTGGAAGTCGGGTTCGGCGTCAGGCCGATCACCTACCGGGCCGGACGCTATGGCTTCGGATCCAACACCGCGGACCTGCTTGCCGAAGCAGGCTACCAGATCGATACCAGCCTGATGCCGCGAACCTCTTACGGGTCGCAGGGCGGGCCGGATTTCTCCGCGCTCGACTGCGATCCATTTTGGTTTGGTCCCAACCGATCGCTGCTGGAGTTGCCGGTAACGCGGACATTGGTCGGTCTGGGCGGGAACGCCATGCCGACCTTGGACAGGCTCAGCAATCGGCCGTTCCTTCGGGGACTGCATATGGGTTCCGTCCTGGCGCGCGCGCGATTGTCGGAACGGTTGACGCTGTCGCCGGAGGGTATGGATCTGGCGTCGATGCAGCGCCTGGCCCGGGCGCTGATCGCGCGAGGGACGCGCATCTTCACATTGAACTACCACAGCCCATCCCTGACCCCCGGCCATACACCCTATGTGCGCGACGATCGCGACCTGGCGATCTTTCTGGATCGCCTGTCGGGGTTCCTGGCGTTCTTCCGCGATGAACTGGGCGGCGCATTTGTCACCCCGCCGCAACTGCGCGATATGTTGCGCTACGGAACGACCGAAACCGCCGCGGTGCCGCCGCGCCATATCCCGACGCGCATCGCAGGAGAGCAGCGCTGTCTTGTTGTGGCCGCGACATTCCCGCCAATGCATGGCGGATCGGCGATCGTCTACGACAGCCTGGGCCGTTTCAGCGACGGCCGCGTGTCGGTTCTGTCGTCGCGCACCGATTATCGCACCGGTCTACCGATCGAAGGCTGGCGAGAGAGTGACGATCTGGCACCATTCCCGGTACATCGCGTCCCCCTGCTGCGAACCCGACTGACGCCATCCGCCGTTGGTCCACTATCGCGCGTGCTGAACATGGGACGGGATGTGATGTTGCGCGCATCCCTGCTTGCGCGCATCCGGTCTCTGATCCGCCGGGAACGCATCGACACGATTTGCATCGGCGAACTTGTCGCCAATGGTTGGCTGGCGCGCATGGCCAGCCTCTTGTTCGGTGTCAGGACGATCATTTACGTCCATGGCGAGGAAATTAGTACCCGGACCCGCTACGATCAGCGCGGGGTGCGACGCCGACGATTTCTGCGTCATGCCGACGGTGTTGTCGCCGTAAGTCGTTTCACGCGCGACTATCTGATTTCCGGCTTTGGCGTGCCGACCGACAAGGTTGCCTTGATCCCCAACGGCGTCGATACGGCACGCTTTGTCCCGCGTCCACGCCGAGCGGACCTGGTCCAACGGTACGGTCTGGCCGACAAACGCGTGTTGCTGACGGTCGGTCGCCTGTATGCGCGCAAGGGCGCGGATCGCGTGATCGAAAGCCTGCCCGCGCTGCGGCGCGATATTCCCAACCTAGTCTATCTGATCGTGGGCGAAGGACCTTACCGCGCGATATTGAGCGAACGGGCGGAGAGCCTGGGCGTATCGCATGCGGTGATCTTTACCGGGGAATTGCCGGACGACGAACTGGTCGATCACTACGCGCTGGCCGATGCTTTCGTGATGGCGAACCGCGAAATGCCGGATGGAGACACCGAGGGATTCGGCCTGGTCTTTCTGGAGGCCAACGCCTGCGGCGTGCCCGTCGTCGCCGGTTCGGCCGGCGGCAGTCCGGACGCGGTCAAGGACGGTATCAATGGGCTGCTCATCGACGGCAACGATCCCAACGCGATCGCCGCCGCGGTCGGAGCGATTTTGCGGGATTCAAACCTCGCCGAACAACTGTCCACCACAGGATTGACCGTCGCGCGCGAGGCCGATTGGAGCAGTCGGGTCAGCGATTTCCTGCGCTTCGTTGATCGTCTGGGGAAGCAATAATTTACCGGCGCTCCGACGCACGCAAATCGTCTCGCACGGAACTCCAGGTCGCGCAGACGCCACCGATTTCCTCGGTGAAGAACGCATAGAACGCGTCGAGCCAGCGTAGGAACGCCTCCAGGTCGGCCTGAGTACGGACGTACGGCGTATTGCCAGGTTCCAACGACGGGCTGTGATAGGTCAGTACGAACACCTTGTGGCCGTGATCGGCCATGTGACGTACCAGGCGCTGCGCTTCATCGATGGCGATGCCTTCGGGGGTGAGCTTGATTCGCTCCAACAGGCCAAGGCGGGCCATGACCGACGGAATGCCGACGGATTCGCTGCGCCGCCCGAACATGCGGGCAGTCATCCATGACGGCAGCGCGGTCGCCATGCCGACGAAAGCGGCGGAGATCGGCAGTTCAAGGATCGTCTGTTCCCGGTCGATCCAATAGGGATGCGCGGTCATGCGGCGGAAATCCGGGCCGCCCTGATCGTCGAAGCTCCAACAGGGCACGACGCTCATGTCTGCCTGATAGCCGAAATGGCGCAGGATGTTGCCGGTATTCGGTCCGGCCCCATAGCGCCCGGCGCGGAACGCTCGCGGCGTGATCCCGAACGCTGCCTGCAACTCCCCGGTCAGGACCTGAACCTTGGAGAATTCCAGCGCGGCGGGCAGATTGCCGTGATAGCTGTTGCGCGGTGAGACCGACTCGATAAAGGGCGGTGTGACCCAGGGATGCAACTGGGCGCCGATCTCACAATGCCCCCCTTGCAACAACTCCTTCAGCGGCGCTCGTCCCTCATCCTGGGAAGCGACGGGATGATCGACCATATAGGTCGGCACCACGCCGTATAGTTCGAAGATGCGATGCGCAAGGTGCTGTGAGCGCATCGAGGTCACATCGGTGAAGGCTCTGGACAAAGGACGGGTCCAGTCGAAATCCTCCTCCGCGTCGATGGTCGTGATGAGTACGGGGCGCTTCAGCGCGTCGATACGGGCTGGGGTATGGAACGCCGGATCGATGATCGAAGCGCGCATATGGGCGGGATCGATCTGCCACCCATCCTCGTTCGGCCCGTTCGTTTGACCAGATTCCGGCGAGGGCGCGGAACGGCTCCGCTCCAGCAATCGGATCGTATTGCGTCGGATATCGAGCACCTGCTGCGGCGCGGCGGAGGCCAGCAGACGCGCCGCGTGGCGCATGTTCGGTTCCTGCGAAAATGCCCGCCAGAACAATCGCCGAGCGACCGGAAGATCGCGTTCGAAGAGCGCCTTGCCGCCGAATTCGAAGAGCACGCGGGTTTGTTTATGGCGCACCATCTCCCGCGACAGGTTCAGTTTTTGGCCCAAATCCTCCACATTGAACAACGATGCCTTCATGAAGCGCTCGGAGTTCGAGGAGATGCCGATCCCGCGTGTGTAATGTACCAATACGCGCGGGCATGTTCTGATGATGGAGTCGGACGCTGCGACACGGACCCAGAAGTTATAGTCCTCGACGCTGATGAGTTCCTTCGCTTCGTTGAAGCCTCCAAGAGCCTGGAACACCGAACGACGAATCAGGACGGACGAATTGATGATCCAATTGCGATCCCAGAGATGCTCGAAGGTCAGCCTGTCCGGCACCTGATCGTTTCGATGATCGGGTAGGCAATGGATCATGCCGATGTTGGGCTCGGTGGCCAGGGCAAGTTGCTCGCGCAGCTTTTCCGGCAACCACCAATCGTCGGCATCCAGCAGCGCGAGCCAGTCTCCCTTGGCCTGCAGGGCGCCGAGATTGCGGGCGGAGGCCGGCCCGCCGTTCGGCTTCCGGATCAACCGGACGGGCGGCGGCATGGCTTCGACCACTTCCGCCGTGCGGTCCTTGGACCCGTCGTCGACGATCAGAATTTCAAGCGCGGGATGCGATTGCGCCAAGACGCTGTCCACGGCGCGCGCAATATGGGCCGCGGCGTTGTAGGCCGGGATGATCACGCTTACCGTGTCAGCCATTGTGTTTCTCCGCCATCACCGAGCCGTACATGCGGATGATATCGCCAATGACCGTCTGTGCCGAGAAGGTTCGTTCCACTCTGGCACGGGCGGCCTGCCCCAGGGTCTGACGCCAGGGCACATCGGCGAACGCCGCCAGACCGGCGGCCAAAGCGCCGGGATCGGCAAGCGGGCGGAATATCCCGCCATTGCCGACGATCGATCGGAAATCGGCGGTATCGTTACAAATGACGGGAAGACCGCTCGCCATCGCCTCCAGCAGGACAATGCCGAACATCTCTTGCAGGGATGTCAGCGCGAACATATCCGCGGCGCGGTAAAGGTCGGGCATTTGCTCGCGCGGCAGGTTGGGCAGGAATCGCACACGGTCGCCCAGCATATGCTGTCCGGCCAGGATCAGTTCGTCGGTATCGTCTTCTCTGCCCCCAGCAATGACCAGGATTGCGTCCTGACCGCCTCGGGCGACGAAGGTTTCGAATTCGTCCAGCAGATAGTCGATCCGTTTGTGATAGCGACGGATCGCGGCACAGCACAGAATGATCGTGGCACTCTCCGGCAGGCCGAAGCCGCGCCGAGCGCGCAGCTTGTCGCCGGGTGAGAAGCGCCTAGTGTCGATGAAGTTCGGGATGGTGAACACTGATTGACCGGCCGGGCGCTGGCCCGCCCATGCGTCGGCCGCCCCTTGCGTCAGCAATTGCAGGTACGAGAACCCGCGCATGACATCGGCCCCTTCCCCGGTACCGTTGGCATAGATCACGCGCGGCCGCGACAGGCCCAGACGCCGCGCGCGCTCGAACCAGCGCGCGATGGCGGGGTCCTGCACATGAAGCAGGTCGAAACTCCGGACCAAAGGCCAAAGGGCGAGGGAAAAGCTGGTCTGCTCAATCTCGTAGGGCGATGCCGCGCCATAGCGCCAACCGCCGACATGGCGCAGGGCGCTGGCCAGGCCGATGGCGGCGCGGTCGGTACGGCGCAGGCAGCGAACGGGACGAATGCCGACGCCAGGCGCGCCGCCGAACAAGGTCACATCCTGTCCGGCCGCGCGAAGCCCCTGCGCGAGATCGAACGCCCAGGATTCGATCCCGCGTTGAATATGGCCGAGGCCCGAACAGGCAACGGCGATGCGCGGTGAACGGACACTCATGTCTTGTTCGCGCGTCCACCATCGAGCAACACCAGGATCGCGCCCGCGCACCGCCGAAACAGTGCGTCCAGCGGCCACGGCATGCGCCGTTGCGCGACGTAGGGACCGCCGATCCGGCGCAGCCCGTCCCAAAGGCCTGCCAATAGCGCGTCGGTGCCGGCCCGGTCATCCTTCAGCCGCTGCAACTGGATCAGGCGTTGGCGCAAGAACCAGAGCGTCGCCTTGCAAAACAACGACCCCGGCAATTTGTGCCACAGCAGAAGATAATTGCGGCTCATGAAATAGTGCAGATAGGGCGGGCAGCTTTCCGGATTATCCGCCGGCTGTTTGAACTTATGGAACACGACGGCATCGGGCACCGCGACGTTGCGAAAGCCGGCCCGCAGACTCCGCAAGCTGAAATCAACGTCTTCGACATAAGCGAAAAACTGATCGTCCAAGCCGCCGATACGCTCGAACAATGCGCGCCGAACCAGCAACGCGGTACCAAGCAGCAGAATCTCGTCGGGAAAATTGCGTTGCCAATCGCGCGCCTGCGCCGGATCGGCGGTTTGCGAGGCATAGCGAGCGAGCGGATCGAAACGGCCGACGCAAAACTCCACCCGCTCCGGCTCGTCCGGATCGTGAAAGACCGGGCTGACGAGGCCGATGGTGGGATCGGCTTCCGCGACGGCTACCAGCTTGCCGAGAACATCGGGCCGCACGACGGCATCGCTGTTCAACACCCAGATATAGTCGGCACCGCTGTCGGCGGCATGGCGCAGCCCGACATTGACGCCGCCGGTGAAGCCCAGATTGACACTGTTGCGGACCAAATCGATCGACGGACGGCGCGCCAGTTCATCCACTGAACCGTCGATCGAGGCGTTGTCGACCACGACGGCCCGAAAATTCGGGTAATCGGTCGCCGCCAGCGAGTCGAGACAGGCAAAGGTCGCCTCGCTGTCGCGCCAGTTCAGGACGACGATCGCGACCTTGGGAGGTGTCATGCCACCGCGGATCGGCTGTCTCGTTCCCGCGATTCCGTCAGCATCTGCCGGAAATACGCCGCGGCGCGGGACAGGCCTTCGTCAAGGGCGACACGTGGTTCCCATCCCAGAACGGATCGCGCGAGGCTGATATCCGGGCAGCGTTGCAGCGGATCGTCCTGCGGCAAGGGTCGCAGCACGATGCGGGACTTAGAGTCCGTCAGGCGAATCACGCGTTCGGCCAGTTCGCGCACGGGAATTTCGTGCGGATTGCCGATGTTGATCGGGCCCGTGACGCTGTCGTCGGTGGCCATGATGCGAATAAAGCCCTCGATCAGGTCGTCGACATAGCAGAAGGCGCGGGTTTGGCTGCCGTCGCCGTAGAGGGTGATATCTTCGTTTTGCAGCGCCTGGACGATGAAGTTCGATACGACACGGCCATCGTTCGGATGCATGCGGGGGCCATAGGTATTGAAGATGCGCACGACCTTGATACGGGTCTGGTGCTGGCGAAAATAATCGAAAAACAGCGTTTCCGCGCAGCGCTTGCCCTCGTCATAGCAAGCACGGGGGCCGAGCGGATTGACGTTGCCGCGATAGTCCTCGGTTTGCGGGTGGACCGTCGGGTCACCGTAAACCTCGCTGGTGGAAGCCTGCATGATCTTGGCACCGACCCGCTTGGCAAGGCCCAGCATGTTGATCGCGCCGATGACGCTGGTCTTGGTCGTCTGCACCGGATCGAACTGGTAGTGCACTGGGGACGCCGGACAGGCCAGATTGTAGATTTCGTCAACCTCCACATAAAGCGGGAAGGTGACGTCGTGGCGCATCGCCTCAAAATGCGAATGCCCCAGCAGATGGGCGATATTGTCCTTGCGGCCGGTAAAGTAGTTGTCGACACATAGAACGTCCGCGCCGTCCTTCAGCAGCCTTTCGCACAGATGGGAGCCGAGAAATCCCGCTCCGCCGGTGACGAGAACGCGCTTGCGAGTCAAAGCCATACGAAAGGTCCTGTCGAAACAACCGGGGGGCAAACTGTCAAATGACGCCAGGGGAGGCAAGCACAAACCGCCCCCAGCTTCAGGCGAACAGGGTTGGAAATCCCGCGCGCCACGCGGCACGCAGACCGGAAGCCAATCTCGCCGGCGATCGCCCATCCCGAATCAGGCGCAATCGCTCTACCTGTCCGGCATAGCGATCCTCGTCCATGTCCCGCGCCAGCGTTTCGATCGTCGCGTGCATGGCGTCGACATCCGCACAGAGGTAGCCGATATCGCCGAACGCTTCGAACAGATCCCGCACCGCCGGAACGGGAAAAGCGATGATCGGGCGAAGCCATGTGATGGCGTCGAGCAGCGCGCCGCTGGCTGAAAGGTCGTAGTAGCCGAGCTGCATCGGCAGGCAGACGAAATGCAGCCGGCTGAGGCCGTCCTGAAACTCCGACCTGCTCAGCGGCGTGGCGCGCACGGGCTGTCGCAACGGGGCATAGCGGGCGGGATCATTGTTTGGCGGGATGCGGCCAACCAGATCGAACGCGACGCGATCCGGCGGAAAGCTGCTCGCAAGGTCCAGGAACGCAGTAATGCCCTTGGCTTCCGTCGCCTGTCCGACCAGTCCGATACGTAACGGAGCCTTAAACGGCGCGTCGCGGCACAGGGCCAGTTCGGCCTGGTTCACCGGCAACGGCAGCACGTCGGTGCGCGCCGCGGTCGCCGGCATGCGTTCGGCCAAAGCACGCCGAATGGCGGGTTCCAGAACAAGGAAGCGCACCCGTCCGCCATGTTCGGCGGTCAGCGCGGCATGCAGGTCGATCGCGCGCAGTACCGGGTTGCGCGACCGCCAGCCCATGGCATCGTTCAGGTTGCCGTGCAGCCCGACCACCACATGAATGGACCGGCGAAACAAGCGGGTCAGCAACGCGGCGGCGAAGATTGCGGTGGGCGTGGCGGAGATCAGCACCAGCAGAACCGGCTGCGCGCGCGGACTGGTCCAGATCGCGCCGAACAGAGTTGCCAGCTCACGCAAACCGCGGCGCACTGACACCAGATGCGGGCGAAATCGGAAATGCCCCGATACCCGGATCGACTCGACGGTCACATTCCTCAGTTCGGCGAAAGCCGGATCGGCGGTCAGTTCGGCCAGATGCGTCGCCTCCGCCAGCACGCGGACCGATTGCTCCGGCCAGGCGAGCGCGATGGTCTGGATCGTGACGCTGTTGCCCGGCGCGTGATGGGTACCGGTCCAGACCGGTTCGACGATCAGGATCATGCGGCGGACACGGACTTGATGCGGAGAGCGATGCTGGTCATACGAGGTCTATCGCTGAAAATGCGCTCAACAGGAAGGAAACGACGCATGACCGAACGGCCCTTTACCCAGGCTGACCTCGATGTACTGGCCCAATGGGACACACCGACGATCTGCAACGGACTGGAAATCACACATCCCGAGCGTCGGCGCTTCGGCTACACGGTCGAGCCGATGGTGTGCATCGATCCGAAGGCGAAGCCGATCGTCGGGCTCGCGCGGGTCGGCATGATTCGCTCCACCGAGCCGCCGCGCGGCAAGGTGACCGATCGGGCCGACTGGTACGACTATGTCGCCGCGACCGACTTCCCGACCATCGCGGTGCTGCAGGATATCGACGGCAATGTCGGCTACGGTGCCTATTGGGGCGAGGTTCAGTCGAACATCCACAAGGCGCTGGGTTCGATCGGCTGCGTCACCAACGGGTCGTTCCGCGACCTGGACGCCTGGGCGCCGGGCTATCAGATGATCGGCGGACGGATCGGGCCGTCGCACGCGCATGTTCACATGGTGACCTTTGGCCAACCCGTGAACGTGTTCGGCATGCAGGTCGGGCACGATGACGTAATCCACGCCGACTTCCACGGCGCCGTCGTGGTGCCTGCCGACGCAGTGCGCAAGCTGCCGGCGGCGATCGATCTGATCTCGCGACGGGAAAAGGTGATCCTGGACGTTTGCAAAGCGCCCGATTTCACCCCGGCCAAACTGCGGGAAGCGCTGAAGCGCTCCGGCGAGATTCACTGATCCAATTTGGGGGCCGCGATCAGGCGGCCCCCGAAAATGCGCGCGGCCTGGGCCAGGAATTCGATCTTCTCGCCCATGATAATCCGACGATAGGTCGCGAAGTCGGCGGTGTCGCGGTCGTAGTCGGCCAGCACCTGGCGAATGCGCCCGACGATACGCGGCACCAGCAGGCGTGAGTCCTTAAACTTGTACACCGATGGGATCGGTACATCATACGGGTTGCCCGCCGCGCCGCGCTGCCCGGTGATTACGCAGCACCCCAGGATCGCGGCTTCCCGCGGCATACGGTCCTTGCCGGGATGGCTGCCAAAATCGACATAGAGCTTTGATGTCAGAAACAACTCCTGCACCTGCGCCGGAGTGAACCCCGCGATTTCCTGCCACGGGAGATTGGGTGCCCAACGGCGCAGCCAGCCCGTGAACCACTTCCCGCGTGAGGGATACAGAATGCGGTCCTGTCGATTTTCACTGCCGGCGCGCAACGCCGCGGCGGCATGCTCGGGCGCGGTGTAGTCGAACAACGGCAGGCCGGGCAGGCCGCGTTCGGCCAGATAGGCCAGAGCGTAGTAGGATTGGCAGAGGTGGACAGCTCGCGTCGCCGCAATGGCCGGGATGCCGCCGAATGCCTCCACCGCCCGCATGCCGTTATCGATGCTCAGCCACCACAGATGCGGAACGGCGTGTTGAAGCATGGGAATGACGACGGGCCAGATTTCCGGAAACACCACCGCGCAATCGGCGGCATCGCGGATACTGAACGCGCGCGGAATGTCGTAATGCGCATACTCCGGCGGCATCGGGTCATCGAGGGTAGGGAAGGTCAGCATACCGTCGGCTGCAACCGGGTCCGGAGCGCCTTTCAGATACACCATCCTCGCATCCAAGCCGCAATCCAACAGCGCTCTGCCAAGCTGATGCAGCGCCTCGGGTCCGCCGGTGCGGACATTGGCGGGGCATAACAGGTAGATTGTGCGATAGAGGGGCTGCATAACGACCGGCGTCCTTTTTACGTATCGTGATACAAACCGCGCCTGGGGATGGCAATCGGCCCCCAGCCCCGTTACTTTTGGCGGCATTCAAAGGGGCTTACCATGCGGTTCGGCGACCATAACCGACTCAATCCGGCGGAGTGCCGATAATGGATTTCGCATCCAGCGACCTGATCATCGTCGGCAGCGGCTTTTTCGGTGCCACGATCGCTGATCGGGCCGCGCGGGAGATGGGGCTGCGGGTGTGCGTGCTGGATCGGCGCGACCATATCGGCGGCAATGCCTGGTCGCATATCGACCCCGCCACGGGCATCGAGGTGCATACCTATGGTTCGCACCTGTTCCACACCAGCAGCAAAGATGTGTGGGACTACGTCAACCGATTTTCCGGCTTTTCCACCTATCGCCACCGCGTGATCGTGCGGCACAAGGATCGATTCTTCACGATGCCGATGAACCTCGGCACGCTGTCGAGCCTGTTCGGCCGGTTCCTCAGCCCATCCGACGCCAAGGCATTGATCGCCGCCGAAGTGGCGGCCGCCGGCATCGTCAACCCGACGAATTTTGAGGAAAAAGCGATCTCGCTGGCCGGGCGCACGATGTACGACGCGTTCATCAAGGGCTATACCGCCAAGCAGTGGCAGACCGATCCGCGACAGTTGCCCGCGGAAATCATCACTCGCCTGCCGATGCGGCTGACCTTCGACGATTTCTATTTCAACGATACCTATGAAGGCCTGCCGCTCGACGGATACGCGGCGATCTTCGAGCGCATGCTGACGCACCCGAACATCAGGATCGCGACCGGTGTCGATTATTTCGACGTGCGCGCATCGATCCCGCCGTCGGCTCCAATCGTCTATACCGGACCGATCGACCGATATTTCGACTATCGCGCCGGCGTGCTGGGCTGGCGCACGATCGATTTTGAATCAGAGGTTGTCCCGGTCGGCGACTACCAGGGCGCCAGCGTGGTGAACTATCCGGATATGGATGTGCCGTTCACGCGCATCCATGAATTCCGTCACCTTCACCCCGAGCGATCCTATCAAGCCGAGCGATCGATTATCTTTCGGGAGTATTCGCGCTTCGCCGAACGCGCCGACGAGCCTTACTACCCGATCAACGCTACCGCGGACAAAGCGGGCTACGACTCCTATCGCGCCATGGCCGACGCGGAACCGGGGGTTATCTTCGGCGGCCGCCTTGGCACGTATCGCTATCTGGACATGCACCAGGCCATCGGCGCGGCGATGAAGGTGTTCGAAAATCAGATTCGGCCTCACTTCGCCGAAGGACGTGGGCTGAAGGGATAGGTCCGCTATCCCAGGGCACGCAGAGCGCCGCGCAGTACGCGGCGTGCCACCCGACGCATGCGTGTCCGAAATCCCGGATCAGGTTCCTTTCCCGGCGGGACGGTTTCGCCGATCCGTCGCATCATCTCCAAAAAAGCGCTCGCATGGCGGTCGGTGCGATCGTTGATCAGTATGTCGGGGCTTGCCATCGCCTCATGCAGCGCCGCGAACATAGCCGGGTCCAGTCCAGCGATCATCGCGCGGAACCCGTCCAGGTCCCAGACGTAGAAGTGGTTGTGTACCCCGAGGGACATTGGATCGAAAAGCCGATGCGGTTGGTTCGACAACGGCCGACGGAACGCATAGTACGGTGCAGGCTGCCGACCACCGGGCCGGAAATCGACCTCACCGGGTTCCGAGAAGCATTGAAAATGATCCAGCATCGCACGGTGCCAAAGGCCGAGCATGGAGAGATAAGACGGGGTTGACGCGGCAATGTGGAGTTTGGGCAGCTTGGCGTCCGTCTGGTCGTTCAGAAACACGCCGGTATCGCGCTGGGCCGCGAGAAAGTCGAAATAGATGCGGGGAAACTGGTCGTCATCTGGCCCAAACTGTAGCGTATGTACATTCGCGAGCAGCGCGCCGTACTCCGCCAGACGATCCAGATCGCACCGCGTGAGCCGCCGCAGGTCCTCCCTGTGGCCCAGGATGATTTCATCGGCGACGTGGAAGGGTTCTTCGTAATCGATCCACGGAACCCACAGCCAATCGTTGAACAGTGGCGTCGCCGGCACGGGACGTGACCGACTGATCGAGGCCAGAACGCGCCCGACCAGGTCCGCCGAGATGAAACTATCCGCCCGCAGGCGCAGCACGACGCCATCGGGACAGGCATCCAGGCCGATCCGCAGCGCGCGCTGTTGATGCAGCAAATGCCCCTGTACCGACAATTCGAATGCAGGCGTTCGGTTGGCGAGGATCCCGGCCTCTAATTGGGCGTCCGCGAACGCCGCGGAAAAGCGCGGCGCATCGTCTGCCCAGGTAGACACGACGCACTGCCGCAAAATGCCGCGCGAGCGTAACAGGCGGAGTTCGTTCAAGGTCCGGGCGAACAGGTCCGGCGCGCGATACTGCCCGGTGATCAGAACAGTCAGCACAATGCCAAAGCTTCCAAAACAACGACGCTTTTGGCACTGACAGTCATGATTTGGTTAAGCCCCGGCCGGCAAAGTGCTCAGGCCGCCGTGGAACGGCGCTTAAGCACACCGATGCCCAGAAAATCCCCGCCGACCGAAGGGTACTGTTCAATGAACTGGGTTGCCTCGAACCGATCCGCCTCCATGTCCTGCAGGGCTTTCCACAATAAGGTCGTGTCCGGGCAGGCTTGGGAGTGGATGTCATGGTGCACGATTACGTTCGCATGCGGACGGATCAGGAGATGGTCCTCCAGCGCCCCCTTCAGTCGGTGATCGCCGTCGATAAACACGAAATCGGGCCGCAGACGGTCGACAACAGCATGCGCGTCCGACGATGTGGAAAAGGCTTGTAAGTAGGATGAAGCCACCCCCTCGGTCGACAGGATCTTGAAATACTCCTCGATGAACGGTGTCGGACGGATCGGGTCGATCGCCGATACGCTTTGAATAGCCGCCCCGTTCTTGCGCAACCATTCGGTGACCAGGATCGTCATCCCGCCCCAACGGCAGCCGATTTCAAGATAGGATGTAATGCCCAGCGCATTGTCGGCGATCCAGCTCAGGTAACCCGCCAGTTGGCTCGGATACTGCCAGATATGCAACCCCTTGCCGTAATGCGCGGAAAACTCCGTCGGCATTTCGTGGAGCAATTCGTCGTTAAGACCCAGAGACGGGATAAAAACGGACTCGAGATAGGCGCGATCCCGACACTGTTCGGCCGACAGCGCCCGGATTGCGGCCAGGGTCCGTGGCACGACATCGCGTAACCCTTCAAAACGCGCGCGACGCATATCTTCGTTTCGACGCTCGCGCGCATACTGATACTGGGCGAACAGATCGAGCACGCCGATCGGAACAAACGGTTTGACGATATGTTTCAGTCCAACCACGTCCATACTCCCCACCGGTCGTCACACCGTCGCGTACCAGCGAACCGACAATCAGCCCGTCATGATCCATCGACGCGCGGCAATATAGGCTGCATCGTTTCCATTGGCACCCGCATTGCCATATAGCCAGAGCCACACGTCGGAACCAACCCAATGGCAGATTCGAAACCCGCCCCGTCCCTCGCGGTGCGCACCGCGACCGGCGCGGGCTGGATCATGGTGTGGCGCATGGTCACCCGCATCCTCGGCGTGGTCAGCACAATCGTCCTGGTTCGCTTGCTGGCACCCGCCGACTTCGGCCTTGTCGCCTTGGCGACCACCTTTACCCAGATCGTCGAGTGGCTCGCCGTCATCGGCATCTACGAAGCCATCATTCGGGAAGAGAAAACCGACACCGACCTCTACAACACCGCCTTCACCATGACGCTGATTCGCGGCGCGGTGCTGGGTGCAGTCATCGCCCTCGGCGCGTGGCCCGTCGCGCATTTCTTCAATGACCCAAGGCTCGCCGATATCCTGTTCGTTCTCGCCGGAGTCAGCGTCCTCAGCGCCTGCGAAAACGTCGGCGTGATCGAATTTCGCCGCGACATGATCTTCCAGAAGGAATTCCAGCTTCTGGTCGTGCCCCGGATTTTCGGCATTGTCATGTCGATCTCCGCCGCCTTCCTGTTCGCCAGCTACTGGGCGTTGATCGTCGGGATTCTGGCAAATCGCAGCCTGCGGCTCATCCTGACCTATGTCATGCATCCGTTCCGCGCCCGTCTGCGGTTGAACGCGTGGCGACGGATCATCCGCTTCTCCGTCTACTCCTGGCTCAGCGCCATCGTCACCATGATCCGCGACCGCGCCGACACCGTCGTGATCGGACGCGTGTTCGGCCCGGCCAGCGCGGGCGTCTATTCGGTGGGATGGGAAATCGGCTCTCTCACATCCACCGAACTGGTGGAACCGATCACCTCCGCGCTGTTCGCCGGCTTCTCTCAGGGACGACGCACCGGGGAAGATATTTCGGCAGGCTATTTCAAGGCGATTTCCGCCACCTTTCTGCTGACCCTGCCGATGGGCGTCGGGCTGTCGATGCTCGCCGCCCCCGTCATCGTGCTGGCCTTCGGCACCCATTGGCTGGAAGCCGTGCCGCTGGTCCAGGTCTTCGCCATCGTCTGCATGGGCAAGGTCATCGCCTATTTTTCTATCGCCCTCCTCGGCGCCAACGGACTGGTCCACATCTCCTTCCGGGTCACACTGATCAGCATGATCGCGCGCCTAATCCTCCTGTTCACCCTGGTCACACCGCTCGGCATGATGGGCGCGGTCGTCGCCACCGCCGCGACGGCGGTGCTGGAGGAACTGATCTACCTCGTGATCACCTTCCGACGCTTCAACTTGCGCGCCACCGATCTCCTCCTCGGCACCTGGCGTTGCATGGTCGCGACCATTGTCATGGGAGCGGTGCTGTACTGGTGCGGCCTGGCCTGGTCGCCCGCTCCGGAAAGTGCATCCCTCGCCGCCTGGGACTTGGCGATCGGTGTTCCCATTGGAGCGGCCGCCTACACCGCGACCGTGCTGGCGCTGTGGCTGGCATCGGGCCGACCGCGAGGCGCAGAGGCGATGTTCCTGGAAGTAGCGGGCGGCACGCTGCGCCACTGGGGCGGCAGCCGCCTGTTCAAGCATCCGAGATAGCTTGACGCCCACTGACGGCAAATGTGACGCTGAGCGCTGAACAGTTGGACACCGCATGACCGAAGCCCCGCTGCTGTCGATACAGGGCCTACGCACGGTTTTCCGCACCGATAACGGCGACATCGCCGCAGTCGACGGTGTCGACCTTGCCGTCTCTCGCGGCAAGACACTCGGAATCGTCGGGGAGTCCGGCTGCGGCAAATCGGTACTGTCGCTGTCGATCATGCGCCTGGTGCCGCCACCCAGCCGCGTCGCCGACGGCAAAATCCTGTTCGACGGCGTCAATCTGCTCGACCTGCCGATGCCCGAAATGCGCGCGATCCGCGGTCGCCGGATCGGGATGATCTTTCAGGAGCCGATGACCTCGCTGAACCCGGTGTTCACCGTGGGCGATCAGATCGCCGAGGCGATCCGCGCCCATGACCGTACCGCCAGCGGCACCGAACTGCGCAAACGCGCCATCGCCGCGTTGGATCGTGTGCGAATCCCCGCCGCCGCGCGTCGGCTGGACGAGTATCCGCATCAAATGTCCGGCGGTATGCGCCAACGCGTGATGATCGCCATGGCACTGGCCTGTCAGCCGGATTTGCTGATCGCCGACGAACCCACGACCGCGCTGGATGTCACCGTTCAGGCTCAAATCCTCGATCTGCTGCGCGATCTGCAGGCCCAGTCCGGCATGGCCATCGTGTTGATCACGCACGATCTGGGAGTCGTCGCGGAAATGGCCGATCAGGTCGCGGTGATGTATGCGGGCCGCGTGGTGGAATACGCCCCCTGCCCCTCGCTCTTCGACGATCCCCAACACCCCTATACCCTCGGACTGCTGGGCAGCATTCCCAAGATCGACGAAACCGCCGATCGCCTGCTGGCGATCGAGGGAACCGTGCCACCGCCCTTCGATCTGCCCTCCGGTTGCCGCTTCCACCCGCGCTGCGTCTTCGCCGAACCGGAATGCACCCGCCACGACCCGCCCCTTCGCTTCCTTGGCGAGGACCATCGCGTCGCCTGTCTGCGCGCGCCCGTGGAGGCCAGCCTCGCATGACCGCGCCATTGCTGGAGGTCATCGACCTGCAAAAACACTACCCGGTACGCCGGGGTATCGTGTTCGGCAAAACCATCGGCGTTGTGCGCGCGGTCGATGGCATAAGCTTCCAACTCTTCCGAGGCGAAACGCTCGCCCTGGTCGGCGAATCCGGCTGCGGCAAATCCACCACCGCCCGCCTCGCGCTGCGACTGATCGAGCCGACCGGCGGCATCGTAAAGTTCGAAGGCGCAGATATCACCAGCCTGAGCGGGGAAGCCCTGCGCGCCCTGCGTCGGCAGATGCAGATCGTGTTTCAGGACCCGTTCGCCTCGTTGAATCCACGCATGACTGTGGGGCAAATCCTTGAAGAGCCGCTGCGCGTCCACGACATCGGCGACCACGCCGCCCGCGCGGAACGGGTAAAGACCTTGCTGGGTCTGGTGGGCCTCGCCGCCTACCACGCCGAACGCTACCCGCATGAATTCTCCGGCGGGCAGCGCCAGCGCATTGGGATTGCCCGCGCCCTCGCCGTCGAGCCCTCGCTGATCGTTTGCGATGAGCCTGTTTCGGCGCTGGACGTATCGATTCAGGCGCAGGTGGTGAACCTGCTGCGCGACCTGCAACGGCGGATGGGTCTGTCATATTTGTTCATTGCCCACGATCTGGCCGTGGTAAAGCATGTCGCCGATCGGGTTGCGGTCATGTATCTCGGCCAGATCGTCGAAATCGCGCCCAAAGAGGCGCTGTTTGCCGCCCCGCGCCATCCCTATACCCGTACGTTGATGGCCGCGATCCCCCGGCCGGACCCACATCGCGATCGGCATCGGGAGATCCCCGGCGGCGACATGCCAAGCCCGATGAACCCGCCGTCCGGATGTCGCTTCCACACGCGATGTCCCTTCGCGATCGATCGATGCCGGACGGAAATGCCGGCGCTGCGCGCACTCGCCGCCGGCCATTTCGCTGCATGCCATCGGGCGGAAGAATTGCCTCCACCCGATGCCGAACGCGTCGGCCACGTCGCCCCCTTGGCCGCGAAGCGTCTGGCGCTCTATGCCCAACGTCGGGCAGAATTGGCACCATAAGGCCCAAGGTCGATAAACGGCCAAGCGGCAGGAGGAAGGACATGAACGAAAAGGTGGACGTGTTGATCGTCGGCTCCGGCGCGTCCGGTGCCGCGGTGGCATGGAGCCTGGCCGACACGAAGATGCGCATCCTCTGCCTGGAACAGGGTGAGTGGATGAAGCAATCCGATTACCCCAGCAATCGTCGGGATTGGGAAGCACGCACCTACGACGATTTCGCCATCAGCCCGAACCGGCGCGCTCGGCCTACCGATTACCCGATCAACGACGACAATTCTCCCATCAAGGTGGTGAACTTCAACGGCGTCGGCGGCAGCACCATCATGTACACGGGCCACTATCCCCGTTTGCATCCGTCCGACTTCAGGGTTCGCTCACTCGATGGCGTCGCCGACGATTGGCCGGTCGATTACGCGATGTTGGAGCCTTTTTTTGCCGAAAACGACCGCATGACCGGCGTATCCGGTCTCGCGGGCGATCCGTCCTATCCGCCGAAGCAATCGCCGATGCCGCCCTTGCCGCTGGGCAAATCGGGCGCGCGGTTCGGGCGAGCGATGAACACGCTGGGGTGGCACTGGTGGCCGTCGGATACCGCCATGGCCACGACCGAGTATGACGGACGCGCGCCCTGCATCAATCTCGGCCATTGCACGCCGGCCTGCACCCAAGGCGCCAAGGCCAGTACCGACATCACTTATTGGCCGCACGCCATCCGCGCCGGAGTCGAGCTCCGCACCCGTTGCCGCGTGCGGGAAATCGTGACCGACGACAACGACATGGCCACCGGCGTCATCTACTACGATGCCGACGGGGTGGAACAGTTCCAGGCGGCCGAAATGGTCATCATGGCCTGCAACGGCGTCGGCACGCCGCGCCTGCTGTTGAATTCCGCATCCGCCCGTTTCCCCGACGGTCTCGCCAATTCCAGCGGTCTGGTGGGCAGGAATCTGATGTTCCACCCCTATGCCCAGGTCTTCGGCTATGTGGAGGAACCGCTCGACAGCAACCAAGGCCCGCCGCTGTGCCTGTGGAGCAAGGAATTCTACGAAACCGACTCCAGTCGCGACTTCGTCCGCGGCTACTCGTTCCAGTTCGGCCGGGGTCTCGGCCCGGTGACGGAGGCGATTTTCAGCGCCGCCGACGGTCGCCTGCCCTGGGGCAAAAACCACCACGCCGTCTATCGCAAGTTGGTCGGACGCCGCATCGGCATGTCGGCGATCTGCGAGGATCTGCCAGAGGCGCATAACCGCGTTACCCTCGATCCCGTGTTAAAAGACGGCAACGGCATTCCCGCCCCCCGGATCGACTACACGCTCAGCGAGAACTCACTGCGCATGATGGATCACGGGATCGCGCGGGCGAAGGAAATCCTCGCCGCCGCCGGGGCCACCAATGTCGGCGTGCAAAGCCCCATTCTGAACGGCGGGTGGCATCTGCTGGGCACAGCCCGCATGGGAACCGACCCGGAACGGTCCGTGGTCAACGAATGGGGGCGCAGCCACGACGTAAAAAACCTGTTCATCGTCGACGGCAGCATCTGGGTGACGGCGGGCGGGGTAAATCCGACCTCCACCATCCAGGCTCTGGCACTCTACATCGCCGATCAAATCAAGCAGCGCCTGGGGACGCTTTTCGACTGATGCGCAAAAACGAAATGGTCGACGTCTTGATCGTCGGCTCCGGAGCCTCCGGCGCGGCCGTCGCCTGGAGCCTGGCCGAGACGAAGATGAAAATCCTGTGCCTGGAACAGGGCGACTGGATGAAACAGGCGGAATTCCCCAGCACCGGGCGGGACTGGGAAGCGCGGCGATACGGCGATTTCGCCATCTTCCCCAACACGCGCGCGCGGGACACAGATTACCCGATCAACGACGACGCATCCCCGATGAAGATCGCCTGCTTCAACGCCGTCGGCGGCGGCACGGTGATGTTCACGGCGCACTGGCCGCGCATGCATCCGTCTGACTTCCGGGTACGTTCACTAGACGGAATCGCCGACGACTGGCCGATCGATTACAAAACGTTGGAGCCTTTTTTCGAGGAAAACGACCGCATGATGGGGATTTCCGGCCTTGCCGGCGATCCCGCCTATCCCCCACGCCACCCGCCGATGCCGCCTCTCCCCCTCGGCAAAACCGGCACGCGCTATGCCAAGGCCATGAATAAGCTCGGCTGGCACTGGTGGCCGTCCGACGCGGCCATCGCCACCACGGAGTATGATGGCCGAGCAGCCTGCATCAATCTGGGCCACTGTACGCCGGGCTGCGCGCAGGGCGCGAAGGCCAGCACCGATATCACCTATTGGCCGCAGGCGATCCGCGCCGGCGTCGAACTGCGCCCGCGCTGCCGGGTTCGCGAAATCGTCACCAACGCGGATGGAATGGCCTCCGGCGCGATCTACTACGATGCCGACGGCGAGGAATGCTTCCAGCCGGCGGAGATGGTGATCCTGGCGGCCAACGGCATCGGCACGCCTCGCCTGCTGCTGAACTCGGTGTCGGAGCGCTTTCCCAACGGTCTCGCCAATTCCAGCGGACTGGTGGGAAAGAACCTGATGCTGCACCCCTGGCCCATGATCCAGGGCTATGTGGACGAACAGGTGGACGGCGACCGCGCCCCGATGCTGAGCCTTTGGAGCAAGGAGTTCTACGAAACCGACCCCAACCGGGATTTTCTGCGGGGCTACACGCTGCAATTCAGCCGCGGCACGGGCGTCGTGAACGAGGCCATCACCAGCGCCGCCGCCGGGCAGATACCCTGGGGAAAGGCGCATCACCGCGCCTATCGCGAACGGGTCTATCACCGCCTGCAAATCGGCGTGGCCTGCGACGACCTGCCGGAAGAACACAACCGTATTGTCCTCGATCCCGTGCTCAAGGACAGCCACGGCATCCCGGCCGCGAAAATCGAATACGAGATCAGCGAAAACACGCGACGGATGATGGAGCACGGCATCGCGCGGTGCGAGGAAATCCTGACCGCCGCCGGTGCCAAACACATCTATTGTTCCCGCACGGCCCTCAACAGCCCCGGCCACCTGCTCGGCACCGCTCGTATGGGAACCGACCCGGCACGCTCGGTCGTCAACAGCTGGGGCCGCAGCCACGACGTGAAAAACCTGTTCATCGTCGATGGCAGCGTGTTCGTGACTGGCGGCGGGGTGAACCCGACATCAACCATCCAGGCGGTGGCGCTGTACATCGCGGATCAGATCAAGCAACGCCTGGCAACCTTGTTCGATTGAGGCAGACATGCAGACCCAATCCTTCCCCTCTCTGAGCGAGGCCGAAACGGCCGACCTGCGCGCCGTCGCCGGTGTCGCCATTCCCGCCGACGTTGGGTTCGGAGTCCCGGCCGCGGACGATCCCACCATTCTCGCCGACATCCTGGCGACGCTCGGCCGCGACACCGGCGACGTGCGCGCCGCACTGGCGGAGTTGTCGGTGCTCGCCAAGGGACCCTTCGCCAATCTGGACAACGATCAGCGGGACGAGATCGCGACAGCTTATCTGGCCGGCAGCGGCGTGCCCGCGCGCACGCTCGGGCGGGTGATGCTGCAAGCCTATTACCGCGACGATCGCGTGGTGCGCTCGTTGGGGTTGGAGCCTCGGCCGCCGTTCCCGAAAGGTCATACGCTGGAACAAGGCGACTGGTCGCTATTGGATCCCGTACGCGCCCGTCCGAAACTTTGGCGCGACGCCCCCTGACATACGACCAAACCCAGGCTATGCACGCCCAACTCCCAACGGACGCCACCAAGGACACGCCATGACCGCCGTCAACGCCAACATCGCCTCCCCCCGTCTGCTGCTGGTCGCGGGCGGCGCGGTGAAACAGATCGCCGATGTACTGGCGAAGTTCGGCCTGTCGCGGCCACTGATCGTCACCGACCCGTTCATGGTCAAATCCGGCCTGGTGCAACGCTGCATCGAACCCCTCGCGGACGCCGGAATCGCGGCGGGCGTGTTCAGCGACACGATCCCCGAACCGACCGATACCGTGATCGAGGCCGGTGTCGTCGAGATGGGCAAGGGGCAATACGATTGTCTGATCGGGTTTGGCGGCGGCTCCCCCATCGACACCGCGAAAGCGATGGCGATTCTGGCTTTGGGCGGTGGCAAGATGCGCGATTACAAGGTGCCCTTCGCCGCCGATAAAGCCGCGATGCCCGTGGTCGCGATCCCGACCACTGCCGGCACCGGCAGCGAGTGCACGCGCTTTACTGTCATTACCGACCACGAGCGCGACGAGAAAATGCTGATCAACGGCTTGGGCGCGCTGCCGCTGGCCGCGATCGTCGATTACGAACTGACCTATTCGGTACCCAAGCGCACCACCGCCGATACCGGCATCGACAGCTTCACCCATGCGCTGGAAGCCTATGTTTCCAAACGCGCCAACCCATTCTCTGACGCGTTGGCGATGGCTGCGATGGACCTGATCGGGCGGCATCTGCGGACCGCCTATTACGAGCCGAACAACGCGGTCGCACGCGAAGGCATGATGATCGGTGCCACCCAGGCGGGACTGGCGTTCTCCAACAGCTCGGTCGCATTGGTGCACGGCATGTCACGCCCGATCGGTGCGCATTTCCATGTGCCGCACGGCTTGTCCAATGCCATGCTGCTGCCGGCCGTCACACGCTATTCCGTTTCCGGGGCCGAGGCGCGCTATGCGGAGGCATCACGCCGTTTCGGACTGGCCGATCACAGCGATTCCGATCCCGTCGCGGCGGCCAAGCTGGTGACCGGCCTGGAAGCGCTGAACAAGGAATTATCGGTGCCGACACCGGCGGAATTCGGCATTTCCGAGGCCGATTGGAACGAGAAAATGCCGTTGATGGCGCAGCAGGCGCTGGCGTCCGGCAGCCCCGGCAACAACCCGCGCGTGCCCGACGCCGATACCATCATCACACTTTACCGAGAGGTCTGGACCGGCGCGCCCGCCAATCGGTAGCGGGCGTCAGCCGAACGAAGTGGCCTTGATCCAGGCTTCCAGCCAGACGGGAACGGCGCTGATGGGCAGAGGGCGCGCAACCAAGTAGCCTTGCGCGTCGTCTACGCCGATTTCGCGCATGCGGTTCCAGATGCTCAGCGTTTCCACACCTTCGGCGACCACGATGAGGCCCCGCTTATGGGCTTCATCGGTGGTGCGCGCCAGAAACGCGTCGATCTCGGGATCGGATTCGATCCGCTGCACCAGTTCCTTGTCCAGCTTCAGCGTGGTGAACGGCAGATCGAGCAGCGGCGCCAATCGCGGCACAGCCGGACCGACGTCGTCGATCGCGATGCGATAGCCCAGGCGACGGAGCATTTCGAGGGAGACGCGCAGCCCGTCAAAATCCTCCACCGGGCGGCTTTCCGTCAGCTCCACGATCACCCGGTCGGCCGGCAGCCCGGCGGCATCGCGCTGCCCTTCCAGCCGCGCCAAAGCGTCAGGCATCAGAATAACATCGAGCGGGAAATTGACGGTAACGCGCAGGTCGAGCCCGGCGAGATAGGGGCCGACCATATCGGCGAAGGTGCAGGCAGAAACGCGTTCGGTCAGTTCGGCGGCGAGCCCGGCATGTTCGATCTGGGGCACGAAGCGATCCGGCATGATCATGCCCAGCGCGGGGTGATTGAGCCGAGCGAGGGATTCCAACGCCATCGGACGGCGATCGGACATGCGGACAATCGGCTGGTAGCGCGTCTCGATCATCGAGCCGCGCAGTGCATCGCGCAAATCGGAAAGCCGAATTTCCGCCTGTTCAGCGGGAATTCGGTCAGAGCGGGGCATCAAAGCCTCTCGGACAGAGGACGGGTTGGCGGAGGGGATAGCAATCAGGTCTTGCCGCTTGGTGGCACCCATGCCGAGCATGAGCATTTCTGTTTCGGACCCCGAGGCGCGCGATGTCAAGTCCGCGAGTGCATCGAGCAATCCGCCGTCGCAGCAATTTTCCACTAACAGGTGGGAGTACCGATCGGGCGTGGCGGCCACCCGGACCAACGCTTCGCGCGCATTACACGCAGCGACATTGACCCCCTCAAACTCCCGCGCGACAGCATGCACCGTCGTCGTCCAATCCGGGGAGCAGGCGACGAGCAGCAGGCCTCGCGCGTCGACCGCGCGCGCGGCGCGCTTCCGGGCGGCGAAGAAGGAACCTGGAGTCGAGACGGCTACTACCATCCCGGCAACCTATGAAATTTGCTGTTTTTATGCGAGAGAAATCTCGCATTTGAGGCAATACTACATCGATTTAATGTGGATGTATTCCGAATTCATCTATGCGACGTCAGCCGATCATCAATGAAATCAAAGCACACCCACACTCAACATCCTCTACCCCAGACGGAAGCTCGGCTTACGCTTTTCAACGAAGGCAGCCATGCCTTCGATCTGATCGGGCGTGCCAAACAGCGACAGAAACAGCGCGCGTTCGTGGCGAACGCCTTCAACCAATGTCGTCTCAAAAGCGCGGTTCACCGCCGCCTTGGCCAGTTGCACTGCGACCGGCGACAGGTTGGCAATGCGATCGGCGATCTTCAGTGCCTCCGACAGCAATTGATCGGCGGGAAAAACGCGGGAAACCAGGTTGGCCTTCTCCGCCTCGGCCGCATCCATCATGCGCGCCGTCAGCACCATGTCCATCGCCTTGGACTTACCGACCGCGCGCGTCAGCCGCTGGGTTCCGCCCGCCCCGGGAATCACGCCGAGGTTGATTTCAGGCTGACCGAACTTCGCGGTGTCGGCGGCGACGATCATGTCGCACATCATCGCCAGTTCGCAGCCGCCGCCCAGGGCGAAGCCCGCCACCGCGGCGATCACGGGCTTCTTGATCCGCAGTACCGCTTCCCAGTTCGTGCCGATGAAATCTTCGACCATCGCGTCGGGGTTCGTGCGGACGCGCATTTCCTTGATATCGGCCCCGGCGGCGAAGGCGCGGTCGCTGCCGGTGATCACGATGGCACCGATCGCTTTATCGGCATCGAACGCCGCCAACTGGGCACCGAGCTCGATCATCAGCGCGTCGCACAGCGCGTTCAGAGCCTGCGGGCGATGGAGGCGGATCAGACCGACCCGGCCATGCGTCTCAACAAGGATGTTTTCGTATTCGGCCATGATGTCTCTCCGGGTTTCGGACGGCTTCTAGCCAAGCAGACTTTCGCAGGCTACCCCTTGCAAGGGTTTTGACCGCAACGCAAACCTGAAGGGGTTTGTTCAGCGCTGGGTGCGCGGGCAATAAAACGTGCTACGACCGGACTGGACGATCCGGCGGATACCCGCACAATCCGCGCAGCGTTCGCACTTCTCGCCCTCCCGCCCATAGACTTTCCAGGCGTGCTGAAAATAGCCGAGTTCGCCGTCAGGCTGAACATAATCGCGCAACGACGATCCCCCGGCGGCGATCGCCTCCCGCAGCGTCGCCTTGATCTCCCCCACCAGACGCGCCGTCCCGGCGACGGATACGGCCTGGGCCAGGCGCAGAGGGGAAATGCGGGCACGAAACAGTGCTTCGCACACATAGATATTGCCCAACCCAGCGACATTTTTCTGATCCAACAGCGCCGCCTTGATCGGTGAGCGTCTACCAGCCAAAGCTTCCGACAAGCGAGCGGCGTTGAAGCTATCGTCCAGCGGTTCCGGCCCCATGTCGGCGAGCAGCTTATGCGCGTCTTCGTCCGCGGTGCGCACCAGATCGATCGAACCAAAGCGTCGCGGATCGACAAAGCCGATCCGCCAGCCCTCGTCGGTTTCCAGCACCACGTGCTCGTGCTTCGTTTCCGTGTTCGGTCGAGTTGGGGTGATGTTCATCCGTCCGGACATGCCCAGATGGATCAGGACCGACCAACCGCTGTCTAGGCGCATCAGGATATACTTGGCGCGCCGACGGAATCCCGTCACCACCGCGCCCGTCAGCCGCATGGCAAGTTCCGGCGGCATCGGCCAACGCAAATCCGGTCGGTTCACGACGGCATGCGTGATACGCCGACCTTCCAGGCGGGCCTGGAGTCCGCGCATCACGGTTTCAACTTCGGGGAGTTCCGGCATCAGGCCAACGACGCTATACACCGGGGTCATGAACGACAACCCCGCGCAGACTGTCGATTTCGGCTTTCGCAGTGTCCCCGTCGCCGAGAAGTCGGGCATGGTTCGCGCCGTGTTCGACAGCGTCGCGTCGCGCTACGACGTCATGAACGATCTGATGTCGCTGGGCATCCATCGGGCCTGGAAACGTATTTTCATCAACGATCTGGCCCCGCGGCCGCAGCACACCCTACTCGACCTCGCGGGTGGAACTGGCGACATCAGCTTCGGCTGGCTGCGCGCCGGCGGCGGCAAGGCGCTGCTGTCGGACATCAATGCCGCGATGCTCTCGGTCGGGCGCGATCGCGCGCTGAACCTGGGCTTCGCCGCCGACGTTTCGCTGCTGGTCGCCGACGCCGAACGGCTGCCGCTGCCGGATCGCTGCGTCGATCGCGTGTCCATGGCGTTCGGACTGCGCAACTGCACGCACAAGGAAGCTGTCCTGTCAGAGGCCCGCCGCGTCTTGAAACCGGGCGGACGGTTCCTGTGTCTGGAATTTTCCCACGTCAAGGTCGCCGCCCTGGCCCCCGTCTATGATGCCTGGTCGTTCAAGGTGCTGCCGCGTCTCGGGCAGATGGTAGCGGGGGACGCCGACAGCTATCGCTATCTGGCAGAAAGCATCCGCACCTTCCCCGATCAGGAACGTCTGGCGGGGATGATGCGCGCTGCCGGATTCGGAAGAGTCAGCGTGCGCGATCTGTCCGGCGGCATTGCCGCCATTCACGGGGGATGGCGGCTATGAGCCAAACTGAAATCACGACTGGAAGCCTGACCGGCAAGCGCGTCCTGCTGATCGTTTCCGGCGGCATCGCCGCGTTCAAGGCGCTGGAACTGATCCGCCTACTGCGCAAGCAAGGCTGCGCGGTGCGCTGCGTTCTGACCCGCAACGGCGCGGAATTCGTCACGGCGCTGTCCTTGCAGGCGTTGAGTGAGTCCAAGGTCTATACCGACCTGTTCTCGCTGACGGATGAAAGCGAGATGGGCCACATACAATTGTCGCGATCGGCCGACCTGGTCGTGGTGGCTCCGGCCTCCGCCGATCTTTTGGCCCGCATGACAGCCGGCATGGCCGACGATCTGGCCGCGACCGTGTTGCTGGCGACGGACAAGCCCGTGCTCGTCGCGCCGGCTATGAATGTCCGCATGTGGATGCACGCCGCGACGCAGGCCAATATGACGACGCTGAAAGCGCGCGGAATCCAGGTCGTCGGACCGGAAGAAGGGGCAATGGCGTGCAACGAATTCGGCTACGGTCGGATGTCGGAACCCGCCGCGATCCTGACAGCCATCGAAGCAATGCTGACACCCGCGCCGCGTCCACTGTCCGGCAAGCACGCAATTGTCACCAGCGGCCCGACGCATGAGCCGATTGACCCGGTGCGCTATATCGCCAACCGCTCCTCTGGCCGGCAGGGGCATGCCATTGCCGCGGCCCTGGTCGAACTCGGCGCGCGGGTCACGCTGATCAGCGGGCCGGTCTCGGTGCCCGATCCCGTCGGCGTAACGGTGCGTCGCATTGAAAGCGCCGAACAAATGCTGGCGGCTTGCCGTTCGGCGCTGCCGGCGGATATCGCGGTTTTCGCTGCCGCGGTGGCGGATTGGCGCGTGGTGAACGCGGCGGAAGGGAAGATCAAGAAACAGCCGGGTGCCGCCGCTCCGTCCCTGGCCCTGACACCGAACCCGGATATTCTGGCCACCATCGCGGCTGCCGGCCCCGATCGCCCGCGGCTCGTAATCGGCTTCGCGGCCGAAACCGACGATCTGCTGGATAACGCCCGCGCGAAGCTGGCGCGCAAAAACGCCGACTGGATCGTCGCCAACGACGTGTCGCCGAACACCGGCATCATGGGCGGCGAGAACAACACGATCCACCTGATCTCCAAGGATGGGATCGAGGACTGGCCGGATCTGGACAAGCGCGAGGTTGGCCGGCGCCTCGCGGCCCGCATCGCGGCGGAGCTGGAGTGACCACGACCGTACGGCCGCTGACCCCCAAGGACGCGGAAGCCTTTCGCGCCATCCGTCTCGAATCGCTTCTGGCGCATCCGACCGCCTTCGGCATGGGCTATGAAGACGAAGCCGATCTGGGCATTGAGACTTTCGCGGCCCGCTTGTCAGAGCCGCTTCCAAGCTCGGCATTCGGCGGTTTCGACGGCGAGGAGCTTGTTGCGATCGCCCGTCTACGGGTCGCGCCGAACGTCAAACAACGCCACCGCGGCACCATTGTCGGTGTCTATGTTCGCCCCGCCTTCCGCCGCTCTGGCCTCTCTCACCGCCTGATCGACTCGATCATCCAGCACGCTCGGCAACATGAGCTGGAAACGCTGCTGCTGACGGTTGCGGTCGGAAACCATGCGGCTCGCGCGCTGTATGTGGGGCGCGGGTTCATCGGCTACGGCGTCGACAAAGGCGCGCTGAAGTTGCACGGAACCTATGTCGACGAGGAATTGATGGCGCTGTCCCTGAAGGCGGCGGCCGTTTCCTGAGGAATCAGGCCACGCCGGTCGGCAGATCGAGCATCGCCACGGTCCCCTGATCGCACCACATGCGCAGCGTGCCGCCAAAACGTTCCGCAAGACCGCGCGCGACGCTCATGCCCTCTCCGTCCAGCGGCTGTTTGGTGAAGCCTCGCCCGTCGTCGGTCACGGTCACGCGTAGGCGACGGAAGCGCGGCTGGTGCTCGACGCGAATGACGATGCGCCCTTCGTCGCGCCCGACCATCCCGTGCTTGACCGCGTTGCCCAGGAATTCATGCGCCACGCGCAGCACGGTTTCGGTCAGATGCGACGGGCAAGCGCCGCGAACCGAGACATCCAGCGCGATCATCTGATCGGGACGGCTCATCATCTGGATCACGCTGTCGCCCAGGGAACGCAGTCGGTCCGCGAGGCTGCCGGGCGCGCGAGTCAGGCCGAACAATGCATCCGAGATCGTGGCGGACAGAGCGATGCGATTTTCCAGTTCCCGCGCCATCTGCTCGCCCGCCGGGGTGTCACACAGGCCCGGGGTCTGGGCGATGACGCACAGCAGGCGCTGGAGGGTGTTCTTTGTGTGGTGGCGGAGTTGGCGCAGGTCGATGTCATCGACCCGGTCGTCATTTTCCGGGATCGGTAAGACGCCCTGCAAGAGCGCTTCAACCGGCACCAGTTCGGCCCGACCGGAGGCAGTGCGCCGCCGGTTGGCAACGCCGCGGGACAACCTGGAAACCGGGAGTACTGGGGCCGACGATGCGTACGACATGACTTGCTGCTTCCTTTGGGGTGCGAGCATGGCGTTAACGCTATGTGGGAAATTTTCCCACGTCAACCGCGATTCGGTATTTTGTGGGTGTTTTTCCCACACCGGCATGTGTTAGAACGGACGAAAGAGAACTGGCATCCGTCCCGCATGTCCGACGCCGATCAACCGCGAAGCCTGCCGCAAGCGCTGCTGCTGAAAGCAGTCAGGCGATTGCTGCGTCCGCTCGTTCGGCTGCTGATGCGCAATGGTATTACCTTCCCCGTACTCGCGGATCAGTTGCGTACTCTTTACGTCGACGTCGCAACCAGCGATATTTTGACATACCCCAAGACCCGAACCGATAGTCGGATCAGCCTCGCGACGGGGGTACATCGCAAGGAAATTCGCCGGTTGCGAGAACAGGCCGCCGATAGCGACGCCGAACCGCAGGTTGTAACCATCGCGAGCCAGATCATCGCGCGCTGGGCGGGATCGGCCCCTTTCCTGGATGCATCAGGCAACCCGCGTCCATTGCCGCGGATCGCCGATCCCACCGACCCGACGTCTGCATCGTTCGAGTCGTTGATTGCGTCCGTCACCACCGACATTCGCCCGCGGGCGGTACTTGACGATTGGACCAGCCAGGGCATCGTCACGCTCGACGCCGCGGGTCTGGTGCGTCTGAACACCGCCGCGTTCCTGCCGAAAATCGGCGGAGAGGAGCAGTTGTTCTTCTTCGCCCGCAACCTGCACGATCACGTGGCCGCGTCGGCGGCCAACATCGCCGCGACAGACACCGCGCCATTCCTGGATCGCACCCTGCATTACGATGGGCTGACGCCGGACGCTGCGCGCCAACTGGAGGCCTTCGCGCGCGACGCCGCCATGAAAGCGCTGCTAGAAGCGAACCAGTTGGCGTTGCGCCTGGTCGCCGAAGAAGGCAACGCCACTGATACGCCGAGCGCGCCGATGCGACGGGTGAATTTCGGCGTCTATGTTTACAGCGACGACGATGCCCCGTTACCCGGGGAAGCGGAGCCATGAGGCGCGCGCTCGCCCTGCTGCTGACAACGTTTCTGGCGGGCTGCGTGGTCCCGACGCCCCCGTCGGTACCCAGCAACGCCGGGACCACGACCAAGGACGATCCGACACTCGGTGGCCTATGCAAGGTCGGACCCGACGGCGGTCCCTTACTGGCGGACCGGGGCATTGGCGGGACCGGTATTGGCGTTTCCGGCACAGGAGGCATCGGCGGCACCGGCGAACCCATGCGCCTGGCTGAACGCGGCATCGGCGGCACCGGCCTGCGGCCCGACGACCTAAAGGGACCCACGCGCGGCGTTCGCCCGACGGAGATCCTGCAACCCACCGAAATCGCCCAACGCACCACCGGCATTGTCGGAGTCATCACCGGCTTCGCCAGTATCTGCGTCGACGGGCTGGATATCGCCGTCGACCATACGGTTCCCATCGATATCGAGGGAAAGCCCGGCGATCCAAACGCGCTCCGCGCCGGTCAGGTTGTTGCGATCGAGGCAACCGGCCCAACGGGGGCGCTCCGCGCCAAGGGAATCGCCGTCCGCCACGAGGTCGCCGGCCCGATCGAGCGTCTGGAAGTCGGTGCCAATACAATGATCGTCGCGGGTCAGCGCGTCAGTGTCCCGAACACCGCCTGGGGTGCCGGCCGCTTCGGACTCGGCGATCAGGTCATCGTCAGCGGCCTGCGTCGCCCCGATGGCGGCATTCTCGCCACACGCCTGGACCGCGGCAGCGCCGATGTCGTCTCCGTGCGCGGACAGGTCTCGACCGAAGGCGGAACGCTGCGAATCGGTGCCATGACACTGCAGGCACCCGTCGGAATGAATCTCGCCGCCGGGCAGTTCGTCTCGGTCACCGGCGCCTATCGCAACGGCGCGTTGCAGGTCGGCAAGATCAGCAACGACGTCCTGGCCGCGAACCCGCCCGCCTATTTCGGTCCGACCGTCGGCAAAGTTCTGGTGCAATCGATCGTGCGGGTCGAAGGCGGCCGCGTATTGCTGAACGGACACGTGCGGCTTCCCGCCAGCTCGGCACTCAGCGCCCGCGGAGGAGAGCGCGGCAACGCGGTTCTGTCGCTGGAAAAAGGCACGGACGGGCAATTCTCCGCGACCGGCCTGCGAGAGGTGGATGGGACCACCGCCCTGCCCGCGCCCACGCCGCAACCGTCCATTGCCCCGGGTGCGTCGTTGAAAACCAACGGCACTGTCCCGGACGCCGGTTCGGCCGCGGCCGACGCCATGCAGCGCGCGAAATCCTGGGTTCGGACGGCCAGAAGCGCGGGGGTCACCGGAACTGCCGCGACGACATCCTGGACAGCGCCGTCGGTTACACCGACCGCCTGGGTCGCCGCACCTTCGACAACGACCCCGGCGACGACAGCCTCCGCACCAACGGCCCCCACGACAACTGCCCCCGTGACAACACCGGGGGGCAGCACGACGACACCAACCACCACGACATCCACGCCCGTTGCGCCGGCCACCGTGACACCGGCTACCACGCCGGCTTCAACCGGCGGGTCGCTTGGGGGATCGTCAGGTGGAACGACCGCGACCGGGGTTCCCATGGTCGGTCTGACGACGACACCCATCGTAAGCCGCCTTTCCTCCGCCGTCGCCACGACGATCTTCGCAAGCGGTGCCACACGTGCCGCCATCGTCACCACAACACCGACCACCGGCGGTGCGGGCACGCCAAGCGTTACGACCCCGGGTATCGGCGGGGGAACGACGACAGGCACTGCCACGGGCACGCGCAACGGCGGTCTGGGAACCCGGACAACCGGTCGTTAGGGCCATTGCCCGTAACAGCCGCCACCGGTATCATCGCTGCCTATCATCCTTGCTTCAGGACACGCGATGCCGCCGGTTCCCATTCGACTGCGCCGACTGGCGCATAACGCAGACCTGCCGTTGCCGTCCTATGCCACGCAGGGTGCCGCCGGGATGGACCTTGTCGCCGCGGTCGGCGAACCGATCGTCATCGCCCCCGGCCAACGGGCGTTGATACCGACCGGCCTCGCGATCGCGCTCCCCCACGGCTACGAACTGCAAATCCGCCCCCGCTCGGGCCTCGCGCTGCGCCAGGGCATCGTTCTGCCCAACAGCCCCGGCACGATCGACGAGGATTATCGCGGGGAGGTGCAGGTCATCCTACTGAACGCGGGACAGGAGGATTTCATCGTCGAACGCGGCATGCGCATCGCCCAGGCTGTGCTCGCTCCCGTGGTACGCGCGGAATGGCAGATCACCGACACACTCGACGACACCGCCCGCGGCACCGGCGGCTTCGGCAGCACGGGCACGAGTGGCTGACTTAGCCCGACCGGTGTTCGGCTTTCCACCCGGCCAGCGCGCTTAGCCCCTGTTCAGCCGACAGCGCGAGATCGCGAACGGCGTCAGCATCCACGCCACCGCCCTCGCTCGCGCGCTGGATCGCGTATGCCGTCTCCCCGAACCGCACCAGACCGAGATTGCGGGCCGCGCCGGCCAGGGCATGGGCTTCCCTGCGGAGTCGTTGCACCTCCCCCTCCGCGAAGCAGGAGTACAATGCGGCAATCCGAATCGGGACATCGTCCTCGAATATCGCCATCGCCTCGATCACCGTCGCGGTGCCGACATCTTCCGCCAACTGGCTCAGAAAATCGTGATCCAGCACGGGGCCGTAAAGTGTTGCCAGCCCCTCCATCATGCCGCCTCGACCGCTCGCGCGCTCATCCACTGCATCAGTTCGTCCTCGCTCATGGCCTTGCCGTACAACCACCCCTGACCGACGTCGCAGCCGACATCGCGCAGCATCGCCGCCACGACCGGCGTCTCGATCCCCTCCGCGACCACCTGAAGGCCCAGTTCCCGGGCCATGGAGATTGTGGCGCGAACGATTTTCCATGCCTCCGGGTCGCTGTCGCAGTGCCCGACGAACGAACGGTCGATCTTCAGTTCGGAGAACGGCAACCGCAGCAATGTCAGCAACGACGAGTGCCCCGTGCCGAAATCGTCGATCGACAAGCTGACGCCCTTGATCCGCAGTCGCGTCAGCACCTCCGCCGCGATCAGCGGATTGTCGATGACCGTGCTTTCCGTGATTTCCGCGACCAGCGCGCCAGGACCCAGCGAGTGATCGCGTAGGGCCTGCTCAATCGCCTCCGGCAAGCCCGGATCGGCCAGAACCATGGGAGAAATATTCACCGCGACGCCGCAAACTGGAAAGGTCCGGCGCCAACGCCGGCAGGCTTCAAGCGAGCGGCGCAGCATCTGCGCGGTCAATCGGCCGATCAACCCGGCCTGCTCGGCCAGCGGGATAAAGACATCCGGCGCGACGGACGATCCCGGTTCCGGCATCCAACGTGCCAACGCCTCAACGCCGATCACCGACCCGTCGCGCAGCGAAACCTTGGGCTGAAATCTCGGCACGATCTCATCCGCCTCGACCGCCTCTCGCAGTGCCGCCGCCGTCGGCGGGGTAAAGGTAACGCTTGGGCCAACCGCGATCCGGGCGGGCATATCGCGCAGCAGCGCGATCAGCGCGCGGATCGATACCGGCTTCGCCAAGGCACCGGCGACGCGCAATCCAAGCGCCATGGCGAGGCGGGCAGTCGCGGTACGCACCCGATCGTCGAGGCGCGACACAACAATCACCACGGGGTCAGAGCGACTGTTACGTACTACCTGAAGAAGGCTGATTCCTTCGGCCTCGCCAAGCGACAAATCCAGTACGACGACATCGTAGCATGCCTCCGCCAACCGGTCCGACGCCATGGTCAGGCTGTCGGCGCCATCCACGTGGAAGCCGATCGCCTCCACCCCGCGCGCGATGATCAACCGCTGAATGGGTTCGTCATCCACCACGAGCAGGCGGCGTCCATATTTCGACGGCACGGTCACGGGGTTGCCTCGGCGGTTCCTGGGATCGGAATTGTGGAGCGAAATAGTGAATAAGACGTAAACACCGACCGAGATTCGACGGGTTTCGCACGGGTTGACAGCCACGCGCGTGGCCTTCTCTTCTGTGGAGGTGCCTATGCGTTCGATCCTGTTCGCCATCCTGATCTACGTGTTCGCCGTACCGTCCGCGCGCGGGGAACCCCCACGCGTCGCGCGGGATCGATGGATCGTCACCAGCGACGGCGTTAGGCTGCACTACCTCGAAGCGGGTTCGACCAACGCGACACGTACAATCCTGTTTGTTCCGGGCTGGACGATGCCGGCCTGGATTTGGGAAGGGCAGCTTCACGCGCTGTCGGCTCGCTACCGTGTCGTCGCGATGGACCCGCGCGGACAAGGCAAATCGGATGTTCCCGCAACCGGCTACGAACCGATCAGACGCGGGCGGGACATCGCGGACGTTGTCCGACACCTGGGACCGGACCCGGTGGTGATCGTCGGTTGGTCTCTCGGCGTGCTCGACACGCTTGCCTCCATCGCGACCGTCGGCGACCGGGCCGTCGCCGGGCTGGTGCTGGTGGACAATTCGGTAGGGGAGGAACCGGCCCCTCTCGCGCCGCCGCCCACGACAGGCCCACCGCCCGCGCCGCCACCGCACGCCGAGCGGATGAAACAGTTTGTTCATGCGATGTTTCGCCGCCCGCGCGACCCAGCGTGGCTCGATCGGCTGATCCAGGATTGCCTGCGCACGCCGGAACCCGCGAGCAAGGCACTGCTTGCTTACCCAATGCCGCGCACGTATTGGAAAGAAGCGGTCTATGCCACCACGCGGCCCGTGTTATATGTGGTCCGTCCACGTTGGGCAGCGCAGGCTGAGAATCTGGTCCGCAATCGACCAGGCACGGAGACCGAGATTTTTACCGACGCCGGCCACGCTCTGTTCGTCGACGAAGCGGCTCGCTTCAACGCACTTCTTGACGGCTTCCTCCGCCGTCGGGTCTGGCGATGAAACTGCTGCCGCTCTTTCTGGTATCCATGGCCGCCGTTGGCTACGAAACGGCGTTGACTCGCTATTTCGCCGTCGCGAAATGGTCGGAATACGGGTACTGGGTCATCTCCATCGTCATGGTCGGCTTCGCGCTCAGCGGCGTGGTGCTGGCGCTGTTCCGCGACAGCTTCGCCCGCCGCGGCGACCTGCTGCTGGCGTGGCTACCGGCGATTCTGGTTCTGACAGCGGCCGGCGGCTTCTACTGCACGACCATCAACCCGTTTAACCCGCTGCAATTGCAGAATCAGGCGACCTGGGAATCGCAGATCTGGAACATCGCCGGATATTACGCCGCGCTGCTGCCGTTCTTCTTCCTGACCGGCGTTTTCATCAGCATCACGTTCATCCTCAACGCCCGTCGGATCGGCGCGGTCTATGGTTACGACCTGACCGGGGCTGGGGCCGGGGCCGCGCTGGTGCTGATCGCCATGTATGCCGTGCACGCCTTCGATCTCGTGCCGCTTCTGCTGATCCCCATTGCGCTCAGCGCGATTTTCACCCCCGGCCCCCATCGGCTGCACGCATCCCTGGCGGCGCTCGCGGCCCTGATCGTCGCGGAAGGCCTGCTGCTGACCGGCACTCAGCCCGCGTTTAACGACTTCAAGGCGATCTATGCGCCGCTGAACACGCCCGACGCCAAGATCGTCGCGACCGTCAAGTCACCGCGCGGCGACTACCAATTGCTGGACGACTTTACCGAGCGGGTCGACACCGACATTTCCAATAATGCCGGCATGATGGGACTGCCGGGGCCGCCGGACACGTTCGGCCTGTATCGCGACGGCAATCGCATCGCCGCGCTGCCCAAACCCGGCCCAATCGATGTCGGCTATACTCGCGCCGGCCTCGCCGCCCTGCCCTACGAATTGATCCCCAACGCCCGCGTGCTGATCGCCGGCGCATCCGGCGGGTTCCGCGTGGCAGAGGCGCTGTCGATGGGCGCGATCAAAATCCGGGTGCTGGAATCCGAACCCGTGCTGGCGGACGCCCTGACCTCCGGCTTATGGCCGGCGCTGCCGATGCCGATCGATCCGGCGGTACGCGTGGGCCGTGAAAGTGTCCCGACCGCGGTCAGCCAGGGCGTCTACGATATCGTCGATCTGTCCGCCGACTTCCTCGACGCGGCGGAAGCCAACGCCACCGCCTTCACGACCCAGGCCATCGCGACCTATGTGCGCCAATTGGCGCCGGGCGGCGTGGTCTCAATCCCCGTCTCCATCCGCGACTTTCCCGTCTATGCGCTGCGCATGCTGGCGACGGTGCGCGATGGACTACTGCTCGCCGGCATTCGCGATCCGCGCGATCATGTCGTGGTGTACCGCTCCGCCTGGTCCGTCCGCATCCTTCTGTCGCGCGATGCCTGGACGCCCGCCGCCGTCGCCGCGATCCGCGCCTTCTGCGACAAGCGGTCCTTCGACGTCTCCTGGTATCCCGGCATCGATATCGTTGCCGCCCGCGCCACGCTCTATAACGATCTACCGGTGATCGCCTTCGACACTGGGCAGGTCTCGATCGGCTCCGCGGAAGACGCCATCGCCAACGAAGCGGAAGCGACGCTGATCGGACGGGAAACACCGTCCGCCGCGACCTTCAACCTGTCGCCGATCACCCTCGACCGCCCCTTCTTCTACGCCATTCTCCGCCTCGACCAGCTCGGCACCATCCTGAAACGGCTGGAAATCCTGCCGCAGGCGGAAGTCGGCGCGCTGGTCAACATCGCCGTACTCGGACAGGCAATCGTCATCGCGGTCCTGGTCCTGGCCGTGCCGCTGATCGCGCCCGGGCGGCTGCGCTCGTTTGGCGGCGCGGGCGGTGCCAGCCTTTGGCGCGCGGTCGCCTATTTCCCGGCCCTCGGTCTCGGCTTCCTGTTCATCGAGATGTTCCTGATCGAGAAAGCCAGCCTCTGGCTGAACGATCGAACCAGCGGCTTCGCGCTTGTATTGACCGGCATGCTGGTGTTTTCCGGCATCGGCAGCATGGCCGCATCGCGCTACGCCGACGCGCCTCGCTCTGGTGCCATCATGGTCTGCGGCATCGTCATCGCCTGGTGCATCGCCGTCCTGATGCTGCTGCAACCGTTGATCCTCGCGACCATGCCGTTGCCCTGGATCGCCCGCGCCGCGCTATTGCTGGTGATTATCGCCCCCGTCTCACTCGCGCTCGGCTTGCCCTTCCCGCTTGGCCTTTCCCGCATGGGCGAGTCCGGGTTCCTGCCCTGGGCCTGGGGCTTGAACGGGGCATTTTCCGTTGTCGCGACACCATTGGCCAATCTGATCGCCCGCGAAGCCGGATTCGACAGGGTTCTGTTATGCTCGGCGATCCTGTATGGCGTGGCTTTGATAACCTTTCCTATCATGAGGAACCGCCCAGCGTGGCAAACTCGATCAACCAACTTACCCGTCGCGGACTGATTTCCGGTGCCGCATGCCTCGCCCCCGCGCTTCTGAGCCGCCCCTCGTTCGCCGCCTCCGCCTGGAATAAGGCCGCCTTCGAAAAGGCCATGCAGGAATCCGGGCGTCCCGTCAGCCTGAGCGATGCCCAGTTCGACGCGATCCAGCGGCGCAAGCCGATCGCCATGCGCCGCATCGAATCCTATCTGAAGGAACGGCTGGGTTCGGCCGATCCCGCCGTGATGGCAGCTTTCGAGGCCGTGCCGCGCGAATATTACCATTATCTGTATTCCGACCGACGCGCGACGCCGGGCGACGCCTATGAAGACAACCCCAAGCCCTGGGCCTTGGGCTATGGGTCGGCGTTGTCAGACTATCTGGGGCAGGCCTACATGACCCAGATCTGCAAGCCCGCGCCTGGCGAAGTGACGCTTGAAATCGGCACCGGCAGCGGCTTCCAAAGCTCCCTGCTCTCCCGCATCGTCAAGGACTCCTACTCGATCGAGATCATCGAGCCACTCGGCAAGGCGGTCGGTAAAATCTTCGCGCCATTGGGCTACACCAATGTGCACAGCCGCGTCGGCGACGGGTATTTCGGCTGGCCGGAAATCCAGGGCGGGTTCGACATCATCATCGTCACCTGCGCCGCAACCTTCGCGCCGCCCGAACTGTTCAAGCAGTTGAAGCCGAACGGTCGTATGATCATCCCCATCGGACAGCCGTTCAAGCGCGGTCAGGTGCTGTATGTTTACACCAAGGACGCCGAGGGCAAGATCCACTCGAAGCGCGACGTCGGCGTCTTCTTCATCCCGATGACGGGCGCGATCCAGAAAAGCCAGCCTCCCCGCGAATAGCGTCATCAACATAAGCGAGCACCCATGCGAATCTCGGTCTTCGGTATCGGTTATGTAGGCGTGGTGTCCTGCGGGTGTCTGGCCGAACTCGGGCACGAGGTGATCGGTGTCGACGTAACGCCCGAAAAGGTGGCGCTGCTTGCCGGCGGACGCTCTCCGATCGTCGAGGAAGAGATCGACCATCTGATCGCCGATGCCGTTGCCAAGGGGCGGCTGACAGCGACGGCGGATGTCGCTGACGCCGTCGCGCGCACCGAAGTCTCCTTCATCTCCGTCGGCACGCCCAGCGCGGCCGACGGCAGCGTCGCCCTTGGCGCGGTGGACAACGTCGTGGCATCGATCGGTCGAGCACTGCGGGACAAACCGGGGAGCCATGCCGTCGTGATGCGCTCCACCGTGCCGCCGGGCACCGGAGAGGATCGGGTCATCCCGATCCTGGAGCAGGCGGCGGGCCGAAAGATCGGCGATCGGCTGTACTACTACAGTAACCCGGAGTTTCTGCGCGAAGGCTCGTCGGTCAAGGATTTCCGCGCCCCGCCGTTCACGTTGATCGGCGCCCCCGAAGGCGACGATGCCGCGATGCTGCGCGCCATCTATGCCCCGATCGCCGCCCCGGTGCATGTCGCGCCGTTACGGGTCGCCGAAAGCGTCAAGCATATCTCCAACGTCTATCACGCGGTGAAACTCGCCTTCGCCAACGAAGCGGGTGCCATCCTGTCATCCTATGGCGTCGATGCGCGGGAAGCGTTTCGCCTGCTGTGCGAGGATCGCGTGCTGAACGTGTCGCCGGCCTATCTGCGTCCCGGCTTCGCGTTTGGCGGCTCCTGCCTGCCCAAGGATATCCGCAGCTTCCTGGCACTGGCGGAAGACCGCAACATCGCCGCGCCGTTCCTGAAGAACGTGCTGCCGTCGAATATCGCCAATATCGATCGCACGTTCGAGGCGATTGCCCGTCATGGCCGCCAACCCGTCAGCCTGTTCGGCCTGGCCTTCAAGCAAGGCACCGACGACCTGCGGGAATCCCCCTTCGTGCAGTTGGCCGAACGCCTGTTGGGCAAGGGCTTCGACCTGCGCATCTATGATCGTTTCGTGCAGGTCGCACGCCTGATGGGGTCCAACCGCGCCTATATCGAACGGGAAATCCCGCATCTGGAGCGTCTGATGGTCATCAGCCCGGAAGCGGCGCTGTCATCCAGCCGCATCGCGGTCATCGGGCATGTATCGGCGGAGGACCGGCCGGCGCTGCTGGCCGCGCTGTCCGGCCATATCGTCATCGATCTCGCCGGCATCGCCGAACTGCGCGCCCATCCGGGGATCGACTATCACGGATTATGTTGGTGACGATCGGCGCTCACCGGCCGCGCCGAACGCTATCCGGCGGAGTGCGTTGATCATGCGGCCGCGCATGCTCTTTGTCAGCCCGCGCTTTCTGTTCCCTATGGATCAGGGCGGCAAAATCCGCACCGGCAACATCCTGCGCGGCCTTAAGGGCGGCGCCTTCGATGTCACGCTGGCATCGCCCGCGCCGCGTGAACTGGCCCGCTTCGCCGCCGATATCGACGCCGCCTGCGACCATTTTCTGTCCTGGCCGGAACAACCGCCCTCTCGCCTGCGTCGCCTGCTGGCGTTGGCCGATCGCCTTCCCGTTGCCGCAGCCACAGACCGCTCCGCGGCCGGCAGCGCCGTCGTCGCGCGCGCCCTGGCGACCCGCCCTGACGTCGCGGTGGTTGATTTTCCGCATGCCGGCGTGTTGGCCCCAGGCCGGATCGACGCCGCCAGCGTGATGTTCACGCATAACGTCGAGGCGGAAATTTTCGAACGCCACGCCGCCCGCACGCGCGGACTTTGGCACCTGATCTGGAGCCAGCAGAGCCGCAAAATGCGGCGCTTCGAGGCGGAGACACTGCAACGCTTCGACAGCGTCGTCGCCGTTTCCAAACGCGATGCCGAGGTATTGACCAAGCGCTATGCCCTGCCGGTGGTGGAGGATATCGACACCGGCGTCGATCTGGATTTCTTCGCGTTCCAACCCGAAGCCGCCGCCCCCGATCCGGGCGCGGACGGCGGCATGCTCGTCTTCACGGCGACCATGAGTTGGGCGGCGAATGTCGAGGGTATCCATTTTCTGCTCGACGACGTCTGGCCGACCCTGCTGCGCGCGCGCCCCAACATCAAAGCCGTCATCATCGGGCGCAATCCACCGGCATCGCTGTCCGACAAAATCCGGGAACGCGGTCTGAACGTGACCCTGACGGGGTTTGTCGACGATATCCGCCCCTATGTCGCCGCAAGCCATGTCTACGTCATCCCCCTGTTCGTCGGCAGCGGCACGCGGATCAAGGCGTTCGAGGCGATGGCGATGGGTCGCCCCGTCGTTTCAACCTCTCTGGGTATCGAGGGCCTGGAGGTCACCGACAATGAACACTTCCTGCGCGCCGACGACGCCGCCGCGTTTTCCACCGCGATCCTCGGGTTGCTCGACGATGCCGCGATGCGTGGCCGCGTCGCCCGAGCCGCGCGCGATCTGATGGAAGCGAAATTCTCCTGGAAACAGGTGGCGCGTCAGTTCGAGGCAATCTGTCTGCGCGCGCTGGAACGCCGTAACGTCGGACACTCCTCGTCCGAATAGGCCAGGACATGAACGCATCCGACAAACAGCCGACCGCGAAAACGCCCGCCGATCCCGTGCAGGACAGTATTGAGGCGCTCCGCGCCCGCGCCCGATCCTTCGTCCCGGTCGGCAAGGTGGACCAATTGGCGCGGCAATGGCTACCGCCCGGTCGGACCGAAGCCGCGCGGCAGGATTTGGCATTGCGATTGGCCAACGAATTGGCGCTGTCGATCACATCGCTCCTGGGGGCCACACCGTTCGACCGCCTGGCGCGCGCGACGACACCCGACTCGCCGCAGCAGGCCCAGGCTCTGGCGGCGTTGCGACAAGCCCGCTTTCACCTGTTGCAGCGGAAATCGGGCCATTGGATCGATGCCGCGACCGGGCAGGCGGTTCCCATCGCGGGCGTCACGCCGATGATAACCGACAGCGAGCACTGCCTGGTCAGGCTCGCGCCGTTTCCCGATGGTGCCTTCCGCGTCGCCGGAGAGGCTGTCGGCCTCGACGATGCGGCACGGGCTGTAGCCTTGGGATTCATGCGCCCCGACCGACGCGGACTGACAAATCCGACACGCTGCGCGGAAGCGGTGTTCCGTCATATCGTGCGCCATGCGCGGATCGAACCGCCCTCCCCCTTTCATCCCGAGACCAACCCGCTGGACCGGATCGCCGCCGCCTGGGCCGATCTGGGGCGCGAACCCTTGGCCGAGGAGCGGATGTTGGTGCGCCCGATAACCAGTCAGGGCGAAATGTTCGCTGCCATGCGCGCCGTGTCGTTCGCGCGGGACCTCGGTCAACCGCGACTGGCGGCGGCCTACACGTCGATCGCGCGCGTCATGATGGAATCGTTGGCGTTGCGTGCGACCAACGGCTCCACCAGCGGTGGGATCGACGCCATGAGCGCGGATCTCGACATCGCCATCGCGCGCGGGTTGGTACCGCCGGAAACGCGGGCATTGTTCGACTCCCTGCGCCTGCGCGTCGAAATCCGGCCGGCGGCCGGCGCGGGCGGCAATCCGGACGTCGATAAGTTGATCCAACGCATCCAGGGCCTGCGCGCCAAAACAGTGGAGCGCGGATGCACGGAGCAGGAGGCGCTGGCGGCGGCCGAGAAGGTGGCGGAACTGCTGGATCGCCACGGCCTGTCCATGAGCGAGTTGGACATGCGCCGGCAGGCCTGCGAGGGGGTGGGCATTACCACGGACCGCAAGCGGCGCGCGCCGATCGACGATTGCGTCGGGATGATCGGGGTCTTTTTCGACTGCCGTCTCTGGGGGGAAACTCGGTCCGACGGCATGCTGCACTACGTGTTTTTCGGCATGCCCGCCGATGTTCAGGCGGCGCTTTACCTCTATGACCTCGTCGCCCTGGCGTTTACGAGCGAAACCGCCGCGTTCCAGAACGGTGCCGCCTATCGGAAGACGGATTCCAGCCAGCGGCGCACCATGACAACGTCGTTCCAGGTCGGTTTGGCGCGCGGCATCAACGCCAAGCTGTCGGCGCTGCGCGACGCGCGCACCGGCGCGATACGCCAGGGGCCCGGTCGCGATCTGGTGCCGATCAAGGCTTCCATTGTCGACGAGGAACTCGCTCGCCTCGGCCTCACACTCCGCAAGAAAAGCGCGGCGCGCCGCATGGTGCGCAGCGACGCGTTCGAGGCGGGCAAGGAGGCCGGAGAACGCTTCGAGTATCGCCAGGGGATCGCCGGGGGGCGATCGAACGATCGGTAGACCGCCATCGACGCGTGCGGAAAATCGGCGTAACCCGCCGGACGAAACAACAGAGCCTGACGCCATGATACCAGAGTCCATTCCTCGCGCCGCGCTGATCACCGGCGGCGCGCAACGCCTGGGACGCGCAATCGCGCTGGCTTTGGCCGGGGCGGGCTTCGATATCGCGATCCACTGTAATGCCAGCGTGGAACAGGCGGAGGCGACGGCGGCCGATATTCGCGCCCTGGGCCGTCGCGCCGCGATCCTGCGCGCCGACCTGGCGACGGAAGCGCAAACAACCACCCTGATGCCGGCGGCGACCCTGGCGTTGGGACCGATCGGGGTATTGGTCAACAACGCCAGTCGTTTTGAACGCGACGAATGGCACGACGCGACCCGGCAATCCTGGGACGCGCACCTGGAACCGAACCTGCGGGCACCCTTCGTGCTGACGCAGGCTTTCGCGCGGGTTCTGCCCTCCGACGCCGAGGGTGTCGTGATCAACATGATTGACGAACGGGTATGGTCGCTCACGCCGCATTTTGTCTCTTATACTGTATCGAAAATGGCCCTGTGGGGCCTGACGCAGAGTCTGGCGCTGGCCCTGGCGCCGCGCATTCGGGTGAACGGCATCGGGCCGGGTCCCAGCCTGCCGAATACCCGCCAGACGATGGAGCAGTTCCAGCGCCAGGCTGCATCGGTACCGCTGGGTCACGGGGCGGATCCGGATGAAATCGGCGCCGCCGTACTGTCGATCCTGTCACTGCGGTCGATGACGGGACAGATGATCGCCCTGGACGGCGGACAACATCTGCAATGGTCTCCGACGCCGGCGTCCGCGGTGTTGGAGGAATAGCGATGGACCGGCACCGCCTCGCGGGCAACGACCGTGCCCTGCGCAACGTGTTCCTGCGCAATCTGATCCTCCAGGCCAGTATCGGCGTGCACGCGCACGAGCAGGTGGAATCCCAGCGGGTGCGGATCAATATCGATCTGGGCGTGGACGACGACAGCGCGCGGGACGCCGACGACGGTATCGGGCGGGACGAGTTGGCCCGCGTCGTGGACTATGAAAAGGTCGCCGACGGTGTGCGCGCCCTGCTGGCGGGTGGGCATGTGCGGCTGGTCGAGACACTAGCAGAACGGATCGCCGCGTTTTGCCTGCTCGACATCCGTGTTATGCGCGTGCGGGTCCGGGTGGAGAAACTTGATATTCTTCCCGACGCGGAATCCGCCGGGGTAGAAATTGAACGGGTGCGCCGCATTTAGTTAGGCCGAGCGGGTCCGCGCAGCAACCAGACGAGGGGTAAGGCGGAGGCTGCAACCAGAGCCACGAGATGGAATGCGTTGACATAGCCAATCATCGCCGCCTGCCGCTGGATTTCCTTCGACAATCGCATCAAACCGATCACGGTATCGAGACTCCAGGCGTCCGGCAGTCCTGGGTAAATCAAAGTCTTGTTGTACGGGACGATGAATTCCGACAAGCGCGCATAGTTGGCGGACGTGGAACGGACGAGAAGGACGACGGAGATGGAGATGAATATGCTCGACCCAAAGTTACGCACCAAGGTGAACACCGCCGTGCCTTCGGTGATCTGCTCCCGTGGCAAGGTGGCGAAAGCCAACACGGTCATCGGGGTGTAGGCCAACCCAAAACCGAAGCCTTGAAGGACGTTCGTCCAGAATACGTCAAAGCCTGTCAGGTTGATGTCGAGCAGCGACATCGACCAGGCCGCGGTGGCCTGCGCCAGCAAGCCCGTCGCCACGGCCAGGCGCGGCGCACGCTTGCTGAAGGGCACGATCACCAGAAAGGCAAGCCAATTGCCGCAACCGCGCGCTGACAGCAGCAGACCGATGGTGCTGTCGGGATAATCGCGCAGATCGTGCAGCAGGCCGGGGAATAGCACGAGGCTGACATAGCTCAGCATTCCCATGAAAAACGCCACCAGCGTACCGATGGTAAAATTGCGGTCCAACAACAAGCGCGGATTCAGGAAAGGTGCCGGCGTCGTCAGGCAATGCACGCAGAATATCCACAGCGCGACGATACTGACGACGAGGCAGATCACAATCTCGCTGGACTCAAACCAGTCGAGTCGCTGCCCGCGATCCATCATCAGTTGGATCGCGGTAATCGCTATCGACAATGCCAGAAACCCGGTCCAGTCGAACCGCGTTGTCCGGCGTTCCGTGTAGTCGCGCAAGGCGAACCAGACGCAGACCATCGATGCGATCCCTGGCGGGACGATCATGAAGAACGCCGCGCGCCAGTCGTAGGCCTCCGCCACCATGCTGCCGAAAATCGGCCCGAACACTGGGCCGAACACCGCGCCGAAGCCCCAGATGACCATAACCGGGGAATGCAGATGGCGGGGGAAGGTCGCCAACAGGATCGCCTGCCCCATCGGCATAAGCGTCGCCCCGAACAGGCCCTGCCCGACGCGACACAAGATCAACGCCTCGAGACTGCCTGCCAGGCCGCACAGCATGGAGGAGACCGTGAAGCCCAGCAGCGAGAAGAACATCAGATTCCGCCAGCCCAGCCGATTGGACAACCAGCCCGTCATCGGCGTGGCAACCGCGGTCGCGACCAGATTGAACGTGATGACCCAGGAAATCTCGTCCTGAGTCGCCGAAAGCGCGCCCCGCATTTGCGGCAGCACGACATTCGCCAGAGTGATCGTCATGCCGAACAATAACGTCGACAATTGCACCATCAGCAGGATCAACCACTGCTTCGGCGACAACTGCATCAGGGTCGTCGGTTCACCCTGCGGTTCCCCATGCGGTTTCCCTCGAGGGCCATCGGTCGCGCCCCCGGTCGAAGTCGCCGGCGTGGGCGATGCCACGGATCAATCGATCTTGAAGTCGGTCTTCTTGACCCAATGACGATACGATTCGAGTTCGGCTTCCATCTGCTTCAGCAATTCCGCCGGCGACGCGACGAACGGCACCCAGCCGATCTTGATCTGCCGCTCGATGATATCGGGCTCCTGGTTCAACTCGTTCACCGCCTTGGCCAGAACATCGATAATCGCCTTTGGGGTGCCGGCGGGCGCCAGAAAGCCGCCCCAAACCCGCAGATCGATCGGAAATCCTTGTTCCGCGAAGGTCGGGATTTCCGGGAATTCCGGATGGCGGCGCTCGCTCAACACCCCCAGCATCTTCACAGTGCCCATACGCACCTGGGGCAAATAGATGTTATCGAGCATGATATCGAGCCGCCCGCCCAACAAATCTGGAATGGCCTCAGCGCCCGTGCGATACGGCACATGGGTGATATCGACATCCGCCAAACTCTTGAACGCTTCCCCGCGCAGATTGGTGGCGCTGCCGGCCCCGGGGGAGGAGTACGACAGTTTTCCCGGATTGGCCTTGGCGTAAGCCTGCAATTCCTTGAGGTTATTGGCCTTCATCGTGCTCAGCACGCCAAACGCATAGACGACCTCGCCATAGGCCGCGATCGGTGTCAGGTCCGACGCCTTGTAGCCCAGCTGGCGCAGCATCGGCAGCAACACGAAGGGCGAATTCGGACCGCAGTACAGTGTGTAACCGTCCGGCGCGGCGCGCGTCGCCGCTTCCGCGCCGATCGTGCCGGCCGCGCCGACCTTGTTTTCGACAATGAAGGGCTTACCGAGCTTGCGTTGCAGCCCTTCGGCATAGATCCGTGCCGGCAGGTCCGACGAACCGCCGGCGGGATAGGGCACGATCAGCTTAACCGGCTTGTCCGGATACGCCGCATCAGCCTGTCCGCCCCAAACCAAGACGGCGGCCAATACGGACAAAGCCGTTCGAAACAGTCCGGACATCAATCAACTCCCCTCGTCGAACGGTTCGCCCGCGCGCCGTGCGGCGATGATGCCGTGCGTCCGACCGACTTGTCCATCGGTCATACGCAGACTTTCAGATCGCCTCGACCGACGCGGCGAAGATCGGGCGCAACGCGGGATACAGCCGGCGAAACACCGATCGGCGGAACATCAATCCCTCCGCCAGCGCCGGATCGGGTTCGAACACCTCCCGTTCCGCCGGCGTCGAACAGACGGACCGCGCATCGCCCGCGTTCACCGCCAGCATGGCCAGACGCGCCGCACCCAGGGCCGGTCGGACGTCGCCCCCCTCCACGACGGATAGGCGGCGGTGCAGTATCGTAGAGAGAATACGCAGCCACAAAGCGCCCCGTGAGCCGCCGCCGATGACGGTCAAGGCGTCGATCCGCCCGCCCCCGGCCTCCAACGCATCAAGCCCGTCCCCCAACCCAAACCCCACTCCCTCCAGCACCGCTCGGCCCATCGCCGCCCGCCCGTGGCCGGTGTTCAGGCCGAAGAAGACGCCCGCCGCCGCGGCATCGTTGTGCGGTGTCCGCTCACCCGACAGATAGGGCAGAAAAACCAGCCGCTCGCGCGGTGCGACCGGGGCGGCGGCGATCTCTCGCAGCAATGTCGCCTCATCCGTGCCCGTGCTGGCCGCGATCCAGGAAAGGGACGCCGCGGCGGACAGGATGACCGACATGCGGTGCCAGGCATTGGGCAAGGCGTGGCAAAACGCGTGCACCATACGGTCTGGATCGGGCATGAAAGCCGCGTCGGCGGTGAAGATCACACCCGACGTGCCCAGCGAGAGGAAGGCCTGCCCCGGTGCAATACAGCCCAGCCCGACCGCCCCGGCGGCATTGTCCCCCGCCCCGCCGGCGACCGGGCAACCCACGGGCAATCCCAACAGCGCGGCGACTACGGGACGCAGCCGACCCGACAGCGCGCTCCCCTCGACCAACGACGGCATGTGGCGTTCCGTCAGCCCGGTCGCGGACAGCATCGCGTCAGACCAGCGACGCCGCCCGACATCCAGCCATAGCGTGCCGGCGGCGTCCGACATCTCCGACACCACCTCTCCGGTCAGACGCAGCCGCAACCAATCCTTGGGCAGCAGAACGCGAGCGGTGCGCGCGAAAATATCCGGCTCATGCCGACGCACCCACAGTAGCTTGGGCGCGGTGAAGCCGGGCATCGCCCGGTTGCCCGTAATCGCGGCCGAACGCAGTTCGGTCGCCTCAAGCTCCGCGCATTCCGCCTGCGCGCGACCGTCATTCCACAGGATCGCGGGGCGCAGCACGCGGTCGGCGTCATCCAGCAGCACCGCACCATGCATCTGCCCGCACAACCCGATGGCGCGCACACCGGACAGGTCGTGTTCGGCGCGCAGATCGCCCAGCGCGGCGAGCAGCGCCGCCCACCAGGCTTCCGGGTCCTGCTCGTTCCACTGCGCACGCGGCGAAGACAGGGTCAGCGGCGCGCCAGCCTGCGCGACAATGGCCCCGTCCCCGCCGACCAGCACAGCCTTCAGCGACGACGTGCCGAGATCAATGCCGAGATACATTTAGTCGAGCGTTTCCGAAGTCCAGGGCAGGTCCCACATCTCCCGATTGCAGAGCTTGTCGGCAAGCGCGGTGGAGATGGCGTCGAACAGCCGTTCGCCCTTTTCCGCGCTGGCGGCCTCGGGGTTGCCGATCACACCGGAGGCCGAACGGCTACCGATGTTGCGCCAGCGATAGACCCCACCGCCGACGAGGTCGTCGACATTCGGCGTGGTGTTGGATTTGGCGAGCGGGATGCGATCAACCGCCACCAGCTCGGGGCGGACCGCCATCATCATCGATGTCTCCGCCTCGCACGCATGCGACAGGCCACCCTGGGTTTCCAGAATTTTGGCGATGGCGACGGCGGCGGCATACCAATAGGTGAACTGCACGATGGCGGCGCCGTATTTCGGAGTAAGGTCGTCGACGATCGTGCGCAGGGCGTTTTCATTGCCGCCATGGGCGTTGAGCAGGACGATGCGCTTGAACCCGTGCCGCAGCACGGACTTCACCACGCCTTCCACCACCGCGGCGAAGGCGGCGTTGTCCAAGGTAACGGTGCCGCCGAAGGTCATGTGATGCTCTGACAGGCCGGTCCACAACACCGGCAGCACCAGGATCGGCTGCCCCTTGGCCAGAACCTTGCGCGCGGTGCGCTCCGCCACCGCCTCTCCCAACATCGAATCGACCTCCACCGGAAGATGCGGGCCGTGCTGTTCGATGGAGGCAATCGGCAGGACGACGATGGCATCCTGTTTGGCTTTCTCACGCAGTTGGTCGGCGCGGAGCTTGCGCCATTCGAATTGGTCGGCCATCGCGTTCTCCTGTATTTTCCAGTAGGCGATGGGGCCATGATTTTCGCTTGGATGGAAGGGAGTTGGCGATGAACCTGTTCCGGTTATTGCAAAAGCGTTCGGCGGCCGGCCGCCCGGTGCGGGTTGGGTTGATCGGCGCCGGCAAGTTCGGTTCGATGTTCCTGTCGCAGGTTCCCTCCACCCCAGGGCTGGAAGTTGCGGCCATCGCCGATTTATCGCCCGATCGCGCCCGCGCCGCCTGCCGCAACGTCGGGTGGGACGAAGACCGCATCGCCGCCACGCGCTTTACCGACGACGCCATGGCGATGATGGCCTCGGCCGACGTTGAAGTCGTCGTCGAAGCCACCGGCCACGCCCCCGCCGGCGTCGCGCATGCCCGTCGCGCCATCGCCGAGGGCAAACATATCGTCATGGTTAATGTGGAAGCCGACGTGCTGGCCGGACCGCTTCTGGCGCGCGAGGCGGAACAGGCCGGCACGGTCTATTCCATGGCCTACGGCGATCAGCCGGCCCTGATTTGCGAACTGGTGGACTGGGCACGCGCCTGCGGCTTCGGCGTGATCGCCGCCGGCAAGGGCACGAAATACATGCCGGAATATCATGCCTCCACGCCCGACACGGTATGGGGCTTCTATGGCCTGACGCCGGAGCAGGCGCGTATCGGCGGGATGAACCCGCAAATGTTCAACTCCTTCCTCGACGGCACGAAGTCGGGCATCGAGATGGCCGCCGTGGCGAATGCCACCGGCCTGACGCCCGCGCCGGACGGGTTGATCTTCCCCCCCTGCGGCACGCACGAACTGGCCGACGTGCTGCGCCCCGGCAATGCGGGGTCGCTGCATCACGCCGGGCAGGTAGAGGTGATCTCATCGGTCAACCGCGACGGCTCGCCGGTTCCAAACGATCTTCGCTGGGGCGTCTTCGTGGCGTTCGAGGCACCCAACGACTACGCAATGCGCTGCTTCCAGGAATACGGCGTCGTCACCGATCCGTCCGGACGGATTTCCGCGCTGTATCGCCCGTTCCACTTGATCGGGCTGGAATTGAACGTGTCGATCCTGTCCGCCGCATTGCGAGGCGAGCCGACGGGCGTCGCGAACGGCTTTCGCGGCGATGTCGTTTCGACCGCCAAGCGCGCCCTGCGCGCGGGGGAAATGCTGGACGGAGAGGGCGGCGCCTGCGTCTGGGGCAAGCTGATGCCCGCCGCGGACAGCTTACGCATCGGCGGCCTGCCGATCGGCCTGGCCAATAAAGTCAAGCTGCTGCGCGACGTACCGCTGGGCGCCCCGGTCACCTGGGCCGATGTCGCGCTCGACGAAACGGATGCGACCTATCGCTATCGTCGCGCGATGGAGGCCGCCTTTCCAGCCTGAAGCACATTGCGCGGCGGGAAGCTCGGCCCCAAAGTGATCTCAAAATACCGAGGAAGCGCCATCATGCCCAACCGTCCCGTTTTGCCGCCGCACACCCCTCGCCCGGCCGGCGCGCCCCTGGCCCTGGCCGGCATTCGCGTCGCCGACTTCTCCCACTTCATCGCCGGTCCGTTGTGCAGCATGATCCTGGCGGACATGGGCGCCGAAGTGATCAAGATCGAAAAGGCCGACGGCGGCGACGATTTCCGCCGCATCGGGCCGGCGATATCGGACCAGGAAGGCGCGCCGTTCCTCTGGACCAACCGCAACAAGCGCTCCATCGCCATCGACCTCAAAACCGAGGACGGCCGACGCATCGCGCGCGAGATCGCCGATAAGTCCGACGTGCTGCTGGAGAACTTCTCAACCGGCGTGATGGACCGCTTCGGCCTTGGTTACGAGGAACTCAAGAAAACCAATCCCCGCCTGATCTATTGCTCCGTCTCCGCATATGGCCGATCCGGAGCTCTGAAGGATCGGCTGGGCTTCGACCCGATTGCCCAGGCGGAAGCCGGATTCATGTCAATGAACGGCGACCCCGATCAGGTCGGTCTGCGCGCCGGCCCCTCGATCATGGACATGAGCACCGCCATGATCACCTGCAACGCCGTGCTCGGCGCGCTCTTCGCGCGCGAACGCCTGGGTATCGGCCAGTTCATCGAAAGCGCGCTGTTCGATCAGGCCGTCACTATGGTCGGCTTCCACGCCACGTCATTCATGGTCAGCGGCAACGAGCCAACCCGCTTCGGCAACAACAGCCGCGACACCGTGCCGACTGCCGCCCTCGACACGGCGGATCACCCAGTTTTCATCGCTTGCGCCAACGATCGCACCTGGCATCGACTCGCCTCGCAGGTTCTGGATCGACCCGATCTGGCGGAACATCCCGAATATGCCAAGACCGCCGCGCGGGTGCGCAATCGCGACGCGGTGATCGACATCGTGACGGCGATCCTGAAGACCAAACCGCGCGCCCACTGGCTGGAAAAAATGCGAGAGGCCAACGTACCGGGCGGCGCGATCAACTCCATCTCGCAGGCCTTTACCTCCTCGGAAATGGCCGCACGCGGCCTGGTCAGCGGCATTCCGCACCCCACCGCCGGCATCGTGCCGAACGTGGCCCTGGCCTTCCGCATGCACGGCACGCCGCTGGTCGATCCCGTGGCGGCGCCACGCCTGAGCCAGCATGCCGCCGATATCCTGACCGGCGTGTTGGGCTACGACGCCGAACAGGTCGAAGGGCTGATGGAAAACGGTGCCGTGGTGCGCCCGAAACTCTGATCAGTCCAACGTATCCATTGGCTCGACCCGCCGTTCCAGCGCCCCACGATACCAATAGGCGCTGGCATCGGCGGGTTCGTGCGGCACGGTGCATCCGGCATAGGTTCCATCCGCAAAATGGAAATGCTTGCGGTGCTCCTCCACCCCCGCCCAGACGGCACCGGTCTGGTGATAGTGATACTGCAACGCCCGCCGCCGCAGCTCCGACGTGTTGGGCTCGGTGTAGTGATGCAACAAAGAATGGAAGATCAGCGCGTCGCCCGGCTCCATCTCGATGGCAATCCGCGCGTCGCGGTCCAGATGCTCCTCCAGAATACGGCAGCGGTTGAAGTCGTTCTCATGCTCGTGCGGCACGCCGCCCAACAGGTGAGAGCCTGGAATAAGTTCCATGCAGCCGTTCCGTTTGGACGCATGGTCGAGGGCGATCCACACACCCACGATCAGACCGGGATCGGTGACCCGGAAATACGAAGCGTCCTGATGCCAAGCTTTCTCCGTGCCGATACGCGGCGGTTTCACCAGAGCCATTTCCTGAAACAGCACTCGCCCATCGCCGAGCAACTGGTCGAGCAGACGGTGGAGGCGGCGGTTCATGGCGGCCATGCGCAGCGGCGGCGCATCGTTCACGAAATCCATGTACTTGCGAATGTAAAGCTCACGCTCGTTCGCGCCCAAGGTCTTCGGATCATAGCCGAGCTCGTACATAAGTATGGTCTCTTGCGCCGGGATTGTGCCCATGGCGAGACCGCTGAGCGCATCCTTGCAGGCCTGAACCGTGGCCGGCCCCATGATCCCCTTGGCGAGGACCCATCCTTCGCGGCGGTACTGGGCAAGTTCGGACTCTGTAAAGCGCATGGTTTCCCCCGATTTGTTAAGCCAAGCATCGCGCGGGGTCCTGGGTGAGGGCAATGGGGGGCGAGACAGCTCATCTCGCGAATCCCGCCCCCGTTGACGCCGGCTGCCACGCGTTTAGCCTCCGGCCATCTTGGGGAGACCACAAATGTCCAAAGACTATACCGTTGGCGACCTTGTCGCCGAGTTCCTGACCGCCGCGGGCGTCACCACCGCGTTCGGCATCGCGTCCGTCCACAACATTCCGATGCTCGACGCCATCGGCCGGCGCAACACCATCCGCTTCATGATGGCGCGCGGCGAAATGGGCGGCGCGCATATGGCAGACGGCTATGCCCGAGTGTCCGGCGGCCTGGGCGTCATCTTTTCCTCCACCGGCCCCGGCGCCGCCAACGCCGTCGGCGGCCTGATCGAGGCGCGGTTCGCCGGCTCCCCGGTGCTGCACCTGACGGGTATGACCTCGACGAAGTTCGCCGATCGCGACATGGGCACGGTACACGATCCGATTGATCAGGTCGGCATGATGGGTTCCGTCTGCAAAGCCGCCTACCGCGTCCGCTCCGCCAACCAGGCGCTCGGCATTTTGACCCGCGCGGCGACCGAGGCACTGACCGCGCCCACCGGCCCCGTCAGCGTCGAGATTCCCATCGACCTGCAGCGGGAAAAGATCCAACGCCCGGCGATGCTCGATAACTTCGTGCTGCCGATCCCGCCCGCGCGCACGCCGTCGGATGCCGAGATGGACGAACTCGCCGCGCGCGTGCGCGCCGCAAAGCGGCCGATGCTGTGGATCGGTTCCGGCGCGCGCCATGCTGCGCCTGAAATCCACAAGCTGCTCGACATGGGCTTCACCGTGGTGAACAGCATTAACGGCAAGGGCACCGTGCCGGACGACCATCCGCGCAGCCTGGGCGGTCTGCACGGCAACGGCATGCCGAAGGTGCAGGAGTTCTACGCCACCGTCGATCTGCTGCTGGTCGTGGGATCACGCCTGCGCGGACAGGAAACCGGCGACTTCGCGATCAAGCTACCCGCCAATATCGTCCATATCGACGTCGATCCGGCGGCGAACAGCCGCACCTACCTGGATCAATACTTCGTCTGCGGCGATTCCAAGCTGACCCTGGGGGCCTTGCTGCCGCGCATCGCCGGTAAGCTGATGATCGACCCCACGTATACGGAACAGTTCACCGCGATGAAGACCGGCGCGCGCGCCGATTTCCTGGCGTCGCTGGGTGTTTACAGCACCTTCGCCGATCAATTGCGCGCCGTTATGCCCGCCGATGCGCTCTGGGTGCGCGATATCACGCAAAGCAACACCACGTGGGGCAATCGCGTTTTCCCCGTGGCGACGCCCAACCAATCCGTCTTCCCCGTGGGTGCCGGCATCGGCCAGGGGCTGCAACTCGGCATCGGGGCCGCCGCCGCGGCGAACGGGCGCAAGACCGTCGTCATCAGCGGCGACGGCGGCTTCTTCCTGAACGTCGCCGAATGGTGGACGCCGATCCAGGAAGAACTCGACATGACCGTGATTGTGATGAACGACTGCGGCTACGGCGTGATCAAGCGTATTCAGGACTCCACCCAGGGCCGGCGCTTCTTCGCCGATCTGAAAAGCCCGGACCTGGAAAAGTTCGCGGCCGTCTCCGACGTGCCGTATTTCCGCTGTTCGACGGCGGAAAGCTTCGGCGAGACCGTCGCCAAGGCAATCGCCATCAAGGGGCTGACCTTGGTGGAAGTCGACATGAACGCGGTCGGCGAATTCCCCGCCTACTACCCGTTCAATCTGAAGCCCGCCGGCTGAAACCCGCCGGATGATCCATGCCGCGTTCGGCTCGCTCGCGCTGCTGTTCCTCGCTTTCCTGTTCAGCGAGGATCGGTGGCGCGTGCGCTGGCCCACCGTCTTGATGGGCGTCGCGCTGCAATGGGCGCTGGCGCTGCTGCTGATCGGCTGGCCGGCGGCTAACCGCGCGATGTTCGTGCTGAACGACGGTGCCCACGCGTTGCACAAGGCGACCGAAGCCGGCACCGCGTTCGTGTTCGGCTACCTGGCGGGCGGTACCTTGCCCTTCGTCGAGACCCATCCGGGCGCGAGCTTCATCCTCGCGTTCCAGGCGCTGCCACTGGTGCTGACGATCGGCGCCCTTGCCGCGCTGCTGTTCCATTGGAGCGTGCTGCAACGCGTGACCGGAGCCTTCGCCTGGCTGCTGCGCCGATCCATGGGCATCAGCGGCCCTGTTGCCTTGGGCGCGGCGGTGCATGTTTTCGTCGGCATGATCGAAGCGCCGCTGCTGGTTCGTCCCTGGCTGTCCCGCATGCAAAAGGGCGAGTTGTTCGCACTGATGACCTGCGGCATGGCCGGAGTCGCCGGCACGGTGATGGTCATCTACGCCTCGTTCCTGGCTCCGGTTGTGCCGAACGCTCTCGGCAATATTCTGATCGCGTCGGTCATCGCCACGCCCGCGGCCTTGGCCATCGCGGCGCTGATGGTGCCGTTCGGCCCACCTGAAGCGGCGGAAAGCCGGCTAAGCATCGACGATCCGCCGGTCAGCGCGATGGATGCCTTGGTCAAGGGCACCTTGGAGTCCATCCCGATCCTGGCCGCGATCGTCGCCACACTGCTGGTGACGGTGGCGCTGGTCACGCTCAGCAACATGATGTTGGCGCAACTGCCGGACTGGGACGGTGCCGCGATCACCTTGCAGCGCCTGTTCGCGGTGCCCTTCAAGCCAATCCTTTGGTTGATCGGTGTGCCCTGGTCGGAAGTGGACCGCGCCGCCGATCTGATGGCGACCAAGACCGTGCTGAACGAGTTCGTCGCCTATCTGAATTTCTCGTCGATGCCCGCCGACGCGTTCTCACCGCGTACACGCATGATCCTGACCTACGCGCTATGCGGCTTCGCCAACTTCGGCAGCCTGGGCATCATGATCGGCGGCCTGGGCGCGATGGTGCCGGAGCGGCGGCACGAAATCGTGCGCATGGGCATGCGCTCCATCCTGTCAGGCACGCTCGCGACGTGTATGAGTGGCGCGGTCGCCGGCGCGCTGATGCCGTAAACCCATAAGGACCCGCCATGAAGTTGATTTTTCTGCTGATCCTGATCGGCGGCGGTATCGTCTTCTACCCGATGTTCAAGGAAGGCGCCGCCGGACAGTGCGACGCGGTCGAACGCCTCGCCGTCCGCGTTGGCGCGGAACACGGCATCCCGACCGCGGTCCTGCAAATGTTCACCGGCGGCAAGCTCGCCGACCTCCTGGTTCGGGGTCAGTACCCGGACCTTCCTCCCGGCGTCGCCTGCGGCTTCGTCTACTGGAAGGCGACCTTCGATCCGAAAGGACTGGAGAATGAGGCGCTTCGCCTGAAGCGCTAAAACGGCAGCAGGATGTCCATCACCTGCTGTCCCCAACGCGCGGTCTGTACCTCGGTCAACTGACCGCGCCCGCCATAGGCAATCCGAGCCTCCGCCATGCGATCGTGCAACACGGTGTTGTCCGAAGCGATATCCTGCGGCCGTATGACGCCGGTTACCCGCAACTCCCGCAATTCGCTGTTGACCCGGAATTCCTGACGCGCCGCGACGACCAGGTTCGCGTTCGGCAGCACCTGGGTGATGACGCCGGCCAATCGCAAGGTTACGGCCTCCGTCCGCTGGATTTGTCCGTTGCCGACGTTGCTGTTGCTGGAACTCATGTTGAAGATCTTGCTGGGGTCCAGCACCTTCGCGGGAATCGCATTCTCGATCCCGAACAAATTGGGGACCCCCGCCGATTCCGCCCCCGTACGCGTCGCCGAGGACACGTTCTTCAGATTGGCGTTATCGTTCATATTGACCAGTACCGTGACGATATCGCCGACCTGCGCCGCCCGCTGATCCTTGAAAAAGGCCCGGGACCCGGTCCGCCAGAGCGCATTCGGCTCATTCGGCGCAAGATCGCGGGTCGGCATCGGCATGGAGAGCGGACGCCAGTTCGCCTCCTTCGTTGGGTCCGACGACGGTGTCATCTCCGGCGGCTTACCAACTTCCGCAAGCCGATCCAGGGTGTTGCAGGCGCTCAGCAGCAACCCGAGCAACACCGGCACGAATACCCGCGTCATCGCCCCGCGACCTCGCTCGCCCGGGTTCCCGCTTGAACGGTTCCCGGCCCCGGCGCGACACGCACCTGTCCGGGACCGACGACCTCCGCGTCCACCACCGCGCGAGAACCCGTGTTCTGCACGCGGATGCGCTCTCCGGCCGCGCCGCTTTCCAGCGCCACTCCCTGTCCAATCACCGACAGCCCGTTGACGCTCAGCCGCATTTGAACCAGAGCGCCCCGCTGCACTGCGTTGGGCCGCATCAGGTCGCCGACGGCGATCGGTTGGCCGGCGACGAGTTGGCGCTTCGTCTGCATCCCCAACGCGTCCGCCGGTGCACGCACAACCTCGGTCTTGACGCCGGACGTACTGACCCGGGCAAGGCGGATATCGTCGGGCCGCAGCACGGCTCCGGCGGCCAGCCTAGACGTTGCGACCGGCAGTTCGATCGTATCGTCAACGTGACCGCTGATGCGGGCGTTGATCGGCTCCATCCCAACCCCGACGATCGATAGCAAGGCGGTAAAGCGCCCGCTGACACTGTCGTAGTCCAGTTGCGCGACGGCGGGGCGCGGCGTGGCATCGGCCGGAACGATCGGCGCGCTGAAACCAGGCATCTCGATGGTGCAGTCGTGCGAGGCGCCGGAGGCGATCAGGGCCTCCCTGACCGCCGCCAGGGCATCCTCTCGGCGTAAGGGCCGGCCGGGCCATTCCAGCACGGCGCGGTCGGCGCGCGACACCGGGCGCCAATCCACCCCATACATCCGCGCGATGGCGCCGAGTTGACTCGCTTCCACGATGATACGCCCACCTGGTGCCGGACCGGGACCCAGCACGCGGTCGGAATTCGGACCGGGATCGTCGAAGAGGTCCTTGAGTTGGACGGTCGGCCCGCTGAGTGTCGTCATGATCCGCAACGACGCCGCATTGGCCTGAAACGCGACGACGCTCAGCACTACGGTCAGATGGATCAATTTGCGCATGGGATCACCGCAGGTTGGTCAGCGTGGACATCATTTCGTCGGACGACGTAATGACCTTGCTGTTCATTTCGTAGGCGCGCTGGGCCGTGATCAGGTTCGTGATTTCGCTGACCACGTTGACGTTCGACGTCTCGATGAAACCCTGCATCACCGTGCCGAACCCCGCCGTCGCCGGGTTGCCCGCGACCGGCGCGCCGGACGCCGAGGTTTGCAGATACAGGTTGTCGCCCTGCGCTTCTAACCCTGCCTCGTTGGGAAACACTGCGAGTTGCAACTGCCCGACCGTCGCCGGCGCCGTCTGACCGCTGAGCGTCACCTGCACCTGACCCGACGTATTGACCGTAACGCCCGTCGCGGCAGCGGGAATTTGCAGACCGGGCTGCACGGTATACCCGTCGGCCGTCACGATCGTGCCGTCCGGCGCAAGCCCGAACGTCCCATCCCGGGTAAACGCAGTCTCCCCGCTTGGCATCGTCACCTGGAAATACCCGTTTCCCTGGATCGCCATATCCAGCGTATTCGACGTCTGTTGCAGATTGCCCTGCGCGTTGATCCGGTAAATCGCGGCGGTTTTCACGCCAAGCCCGACCTGCGCCCCCGAGGGAACGATGCTGCCGGTATCGGAGCTGTTCGACCCGACACGACGCAAATTCTGGTAAATCAAATCCTGAAACTCCGCCCTTCGCCGCTTGAAGCCGGTGGTGGTCATATTGGCGATGTTGTTGGAGATCACATCCACATTGGTCTGCTGAGCCTGCATACCGGTGCCGGCGATATCGAGCGAACGCATTGGGTCTCCTTTCCTTACGACTGGTTGGTCGGCAGTAGCTTGTCGATCGCCGATTGCTGGCGATCGCTTTCCGCCTGCAGGAACTGCACAACGATCTGGAACTGCCGCATGTCGTTCATCATCCGGGTCAACTCGATGACCGGCTGAACGTTTGACTCTTCCACCGCGCCCTGCACCACGCCGGGTTTGGCGACCGGCTCGGTCGGACTGGTGGCGTCGAACAACGTGCCGCCTTCGGCTTGCATACGCATCGGATCAGTCGGCTTCACCACGGCGATGCGGCCCAACTGGCCGCTTTCCGACGAAATCGCGCCGTCCCCGGCAATGGTGACCCGCGTGTCGGTCGGCGACAGCTTGATGGGTCGTCCGCTTGGATCGAGCACGGCGTTGCCGGCGCTGTCGGCAAGCGTCCCGTCGGGCATCGGCCCAAAGCGCCCGTCGCGGGTCAATCGCGGTCCGCGCGGCGTGTTCACCGTGAACCAGCCCTCTCCGGTCAATGCCAGATCAAAAGGGTTACCCGTATGGGTCAGGGCACCGGCCTGCTGCTCCCTCCAGGTCGCGCGATCCTGCGTATACGCGATCGTTTCACCACCCGGTGGCCCGCCCGTTCCCGTCTGGCGCAACAGCCAATCGGCGAACTGCACCCGCTCCGCCTTGAATCCCGGCGTGTTGGCGTTCGCGAGATTCCCGGCGGTGACGTCAGTCGCCCGTTGCTGCGCGACAAGGCGGGAGGCAATGATTGAATCGACGATGTTCATGGTTCGGCCCAGCGGTTCCTGCCATGGCCATCCGCAAGCGCCGTGCCACGCCGAAAAGCGCCCAAACCCTGCCAACCTCCGCCGAATGACACGCAAAACGACCAGGCAGCAACTGCCGAGTGCGGCTTTTCTGCCGAGCGGTCGGCATTTACGCGTTGTTAATGTTTTGGTGTCAGGCTGTATGCATGAGCAGCGCCCCAGTCACCGCGCCCGCCAACGCCGCCGAGGCGGACGGCGAGCAACCCGCTAAATCCGGCAAAAAGAAGCTGATCATCCTGATCGCCATACCGGTCCTGCTGATCGCCATCGGCGCCGGCCTGTGGTTCTCCGGCATCCTGCCGTCCCTGCTCGGCATGCGCCACGAAGAAGCGCATCACGAGGAAGCGGCCAAGCCGCCGGTCCCTGTCTTCGTCGACCTGCCTGAAATGGTCGCCAACCTGAACAGCCCGCCGGGACGGCCAAGCTATGTCAAGCTGTCAGCGCGGGTAGAGGTCCCCAAGCCCGAGGACGCCGACAAAGTGCGCGGCGCGATGCCCCGCCTGCAGGACATGTTCCAGACTTATCTGCGAGAGATGCGACCGGAGGAGTTGCGCGGCTCCGCCGGGACCTATCGCCTGCGGGAGGAACTGATCGCCCGCGCCAACGCCGCCGTGGCGCCCGCGCGGGTCTCCGACGTGCTGTTTTCGCAGATGTTGGTGCAATGAGCGGCAGCGACGAACAATCGGACGAAGACCTCGCCGCCGCCTGGGGCGCGGAGGTCGAGGGCACGGACGGCGCGGATGGCGATGAACCGAAGTCGGCACAGCCGGAACGCGTTCTGAACCAGGCGGAAATCGACAGCCTGTTGGGCTTCGATAACGGCCCGTCCGGCGGCGACTCGATGACCGGCATGCAGCGGATCATCAGTTCCGGGCTGATTGCCTATGAACGCCTGCCGATGCTCGAAATCGTCTTCGACCGGCTGGTACGTATCATGTCGACATCGCTACGGAATTTCACGTCCGACAACGTCGAAGTCGGGATCGACAATATCCTGAGCCTGCGCTTCGGCGACTATCTGAATTCGATTCCCCTGCCCGCCATGCTCGCCGTGTTCAAGGCGGAAGAGTGGGACAATTACGGCCTGATGGTGATCGACAGTTCGATGATCTATTCGATCGTCGACGTGCTGTTGGGCGGTCGTCGCGGCACCGCCGCCATGCGGATCGAGGGACGGCCCTATACGACCATCGAACGTACCCTGGTCGAAGGGCTGATCCAGGTCGTGCTGGCCGATTTCTCCGCCAGCTTCGACCCGCTGTGCCCGGTGACGTTCCGGTTCGAGCGGTTGGAGGTAAACCCACGCTTCGCCACCATCAGCCGCCTGTCCAACGCGGTGGTGCTGGCCCGGTTACGGATCGATATGGAAGATCGCGGCGGCCGGCTGGAATTGCTCCTGCCCTATGCCACGCTCGAACCGGTGCGTGAATTGTTGCTGCAACAGTTCATGGGCGAAAAATTCGGTCGCGATTCAATCTGGGAAACCCATCTGGCCGAGGAACTATGGGGAACCGATATCGAACTGGATATCGTGCTCGCCGAACAGACCATGCGGCTGTCCGATGTCGTCGGATTGAAGCCGGGCGATCGAATCGTGTTGGACTCCGCGCCGGGGGCGCCGGTGCAACTGCGCTGCGGCGCGATCACGCTGTTCGAAGGTAAGGTCGGACGACGCAAGAAGACGCTGGCGGTGCGTATCGAGCGCGAGTTGGCGCGCACGCAATCCGGCGAAAGAAGCTAGCCGCCATTAACGGTTGGTTAGGCTTTGAGTCCGACAATGCCCGCATGGAATGGCTCCTCGAACTCGCCCTGATCGTTCTGCTCGCCGCCACCTTGTTTCACGCCACGCGCCTGGAACGGGCGCTGGGCGTGCTGAAGCGCGACCGCGCAACGCTCGAAGCATTGGTGGCGGGCTTCAATGCCAGCACGCGCCAGGCGGAAGACGGGATCGAACGGCTGCGCGCCGAAGCCGATGGCGCGGGCCGGCAAATCGCCCGCCAGACCGAAATGGCGACCGTCCTTAAGGACGATCTGGCCTTCCTGACCGAACGCGGCGAACGGCTCGCCGATCGCCTCGACCGATTGGTGCGAACCGCTCGCCCGCTGGTCGCCGACGCGCCGCGAACGGCCACGACGGAACCGCAAAGACCGGATGTCTCCCCAGCCGAACCGCCCCGCGCACGCAGTCAGGCGGAGCGCGATCTTCTGAAAGCCCTGAGGATGGCACGATGAGCCTCATGCCGCGCACGCCTCGCCTGTTGCCCGCGACCATCGGGGTCATCGGCGCATTGCTGGCGGTCAAGACGACGACGCTGGTGCGCGGCGCGCTGGACAACGGCGCGCTGACGTTCCTGCTGACGTCCCCGGCCGCGGCATCCGAAAAAGCGCACGGCACGCCGCCGCCGCCAAAGGGGCATGGCGCGCCCCCTCCGCCCAAACCATCGGGCGGGGACAATGGTCACGGCGCACCACCCGCAGCCGCGCCCGCCGCCGCAACTCCGCCGCCGGAACCGCCCGGCCCGCCGCCGATCAGCGAAGCCGAACGCGCGGTACTGCTTGAACTGAGACAGCGTCGTCAGGAACTCGAGTCCCGCGAAAGCGCGATGGCCGGACGCGAGTCCGTTCTGAGCGCGGCCGAACAGAAACTGGGAGGTCGGGCGGACGAACTGAAAGCCCTGCAAAAGCGGCTGGAAGGATTGGAGGCCGAACGCAGGAAGCAGGAGGATGCCGGCTGGCAGGGCCTTGTAAAACTTTATGAAACCATGAAACCGCGGGAAGCCGCGACGATCTTCAACGAGCTGGCGATGCCGACATTGCTGGAGGTGATCGACCGAATGAAGGAAGCCAAGGCGGCATCGATCATGGCCGCCATGACCCCCGACAAGGCGCGCGACGTTACCACCCAACTGGCGAAGCTGCGCATGGCGCGCGTTGCCTCGCCAAGCGCGTCGAGACCAACCCCCACCGGCGGCTGATAGCCCCATCGATCCCTGGAAGGACCCGAAACGATGCCGATCGACAAGGCCATGAACATTCTGATCGTGGACGACTACAAGACAATGCTGCGGATCATCCGCAACCTGTTGAAGCAGATCGAATTCAACAATGTCGAAGAAGCGACGGACGGGTCCGAGGCGTTGCTGAAACTCCGTTCCGGCAGCTACGGCCTGGTCATCAGCGACTGGAACATGGCACCGATGACCGGGTTACAGTTGCTGCAGGAAGTCCGCGCGGACGATCGCCTTAAGGCCACGCCGTTCATTATGATTACCGCCGAAAGCAAGACCGAAAACGTGGTCGCCGCCAAGCAGGCCGGCGTATCCAACTATATCGTCAAACCCTTCAACGCCGAAACATTGCGAGACAAGATCGAAAAGGTGCTCGGCCATGCATGACCTCATCTCGCCACCGTCCGGCGGCATCGCTTTGGCGGATCGGCTGGCCGCGATCCGCGCCAGCCACCCGACGCCCGATCCATCGGCGGTGGAAGACGTCGTGCGCGCCGTACTGTTGACCATGACCGGCGATCTGACGGCTCAGGAATCGTCCCTGCTCGCGGAGGTGGAGGAACTGGGCAAAACCATCGCCAGCGCCAAGGCGGAAATCGCCGCCCTGCGAGTGGACGATATCACCATAAGCCACATCCCCTTCGCGACCGATGAACTCGACGCAATCGTCGCGCATACCGCGTCCGCCACCCACGCCATCCTGGAAAGCTGCGAGGTCCTGGACGACGCCGCGTCCGCCACGACCGGCGAAGTCTCTGCCCGGCTGCAGGATGCGACGACGAAAATTTACGAAGCGTGCAGTTTTCAGGATATAACGGGACAGCGAATTACGAAGGTCGTGACCACGCTGAAGGCGATCGAGGCCAAGGTGGCGCAGATCGTCTCCACATTCGGCGTCGGGGGCGGTTCGATCGACGATGTCGTCGCCGTATCGATGGGAGAAGACGAATTGCTGAACGGGCCGCAACTTCCCGCGCTCGCGATGGATCAATCCGACATCGACAAGCTGATGGCCAGTTTCGATTGATCCTGAACACACTCCGTCGCGGTCGACTTTTGACCGCTTGCGCCTTCCTGGGGTCGGGCGGTGTGGCCGTTGCCGCCGACCCACCGATGGAAATCGCGATCCGTTCCGGTTCTCACCCTGGATTTGGCCGCGTGGTGCTCGATGCGCTGCCGGGGACCGGCTACCGATTGGAGCGAAACGGCGACGTCGTCACCATTCGGCTCGCGGGTTCCGCCGTATTGGGCGCTCCGCCACCGCCCCCCCGTAACGTTCGCGCCATCGCGCACGACAGCGGCGGCCTTGCAATCACGCTTACGACCGGAAGCACGGTACGCGATCTGCGCCTGGGCGCGCGCATTGTCCTCGATATCGTCGATCCGCTCGTCATCCTGCCAACGCCGACGCCACCAGCGGAAAAAACCGCGGCAAAGACAGAGAAACCCGCTCCCAAGCCTGAAAAGCCCACCGTCGTCGCCCGCGCGCCGGCCGCGCCTCCAAACCCATCCCCGCCGACACCCGCGCCCGTCGCCGCCCCCCCACCCACGCCGATCGTCGTGGCGGCGGCTTTGCCCCCGCCACCGAGCACGGCGACGCCGAAAGAGACTGCCGCGCCGCCACCCGAGCAAGGCGCGCAGACACCAACGGCGAAGCCCGGCGAACCCGTTGCACTGATTGCGCGTCGTACGATACCACCTCCGGGCGTGGACGGCGTGGCGTTCACCGTCCCGTTCGCTGCCACCGTCGGCGCGGCGATGTTCGTGCGCGGGGATCGGGCATTTGTTGTGTTCGACGAACGCCGACCGATCGATATGGCCGCGCTTCGCGCCGATACGCCGTTCTCTTCCGCCACCGTACGCCTCTCGCAAGCCGCCACGCTCATTCAGTTCACCCTGCCCGCGGACAAGAATGCCGCCCTTGTGCAGACACCCCTCGGCTGGACAGTCGCCGCCGTATCGGTCGCCCCCCCGATACAGCCGATTTATCCGTCCCTGACCGATGGGCGCATGAATTTTCCGGCAGACAAACCCAGCGAAGTCGTCAGCATCGCCGATCCCGAAACCAACGCGACATTGCTGGTCGGCACCCAGCGCCGTCCCGGCCAGGCAATCCCCGCCGCTCGCCGCACCGTGGAATTCATCCTGCCGCGGACGCTGCAAGGCGTTGTCGTCGAGCCGCTCGCCGACAGCATCGCCTTACGGGTCACACCGGGAGGATTCGCCCTCACCGGACCCGCGTCCGGATTGAATATCGTTCCTCCCTCGGCGCGAGGCGACGCCATGGCCGCCGCGGCAAAGCTCTCCCGCCGCTTCGAATTCTCCACGGCACCGGCCGAAGACCTGCTGCGTCAACTGTCGCGCCAGATATCGGCCGCGGCGAACGCGCCCGCCCGTGCCCGCGGCCCGCTGCGCCAGGCCGCCGCTCAGACGATGCTATCCCTGGGAATGTCGGCCGAAGCGCAGGCACTGCTGCGGGTCACCGCCGGTCAGGACCCGAAGGAAGCGGCCTCCGCCGAGACGATCGGCTCCCTGGCGATCGCTTCCCTGCTGGCCGGACGTCCCGACGACGCCGCCGGAATCGCCGATCCGGCCCTGAACGGTACCGACGATGTCCTGTTCTGGCGGGGAATTCGCACCGCGATGCAAAAGGACGGCACGCCCGAAGCTGTCACCGCCTTTGCCGCGACTGGCCCCCTGGCGCTGACCTTCCCGCCGCCAATCCGTGACAGGGTCCTGGCACTGGTGGTCGAGACATTGATCGAAGGCGGCGATCTGGCCTCCGCAACCCGCCTGCTGAACCAGCGTAAGGACGACCCGCAACTGGCCTATGCCCGGGCCTTGCGGGCACAGGCAGAGGGCGATGTCGAAACGGCACTCAAACTCCTCGATGAAGTCGCCGCCGGGCGCGACCAATTGGCGCGCGCCAAGGCGGCATGGCGCGCCGTCGAACTGCGCCTGTCGAGTCACAAGATCGATAACGCTCAGGCGGCGGATGCGCTTGATAAACTGATGTACGTCTGGCGCGGCGATCGGCGCGACCTCGCGCTGCGCGAACGCCTGGCCGAACTGCGCCAGATGTCGGGGGCCTGGAAACCGGCCCTGTCGATACTGCGTCAGGCGGAGGCCGATTTTCCCGACCGCGCCCAACGTTTGAAGGGCCGGATGCGTTCGGTCTTCGCCACGATGCTCGACGGCGACGCGGCCGAGAAAATCCCGCCGCTCGAATTCATCGCCATGGCCGAGCAGAACGCCGACCTGATGCCCGACGGTTCCAATAACGAAGCGTTGGACGAGCGTCTGGCGGATCGTCTCCTGGCCCTCGAACTCCCCAAACGCGCCGAAGTACTTCTCGACCGCCTGATGCTCGGCGCGCAGGCAGGCGAAAAGCGCGCGGGCTACGGCGCTCGGCTGGCCTCGCTTCGCCTCCGAGAGGGAGACCCCGCCGGGGCACTCACCGCTCTGGTCGCATCCAGCGCCGGAGCCGTGCCACAGGATCTCGCGCGTCAACGCGTGGTGATCGCGGCCTCTGCCCATGCGCGTCAGGGGAATGTCGCAGGTGCCGTGGCTCTGCTGGAACCGATCAAATCGGCGGCGACGGACGAAGCACGGGCGAGCATTCTGGAACAGGCAAACGACTGGGCGGGCGCGACCCGGGCTTTGTCCGATCTGGTCGAACACATCGTGCCGGAGACAGGTGCCCTTGCGGAACAGCACAAACGCGCGCTGCTGCGATTGGCGACAGCTGCCGCGCGCGCGAACGACTCGGAGACGCTGGCCCGCCTGCGCGCCGGTCAGACCCCGCGCATGGGCGACGGCCCGATGGCGGATATGTTTCGCTTGCTGACCGCGGAGCCGGTCCGGGGAGCCGAAGATTTGCCGCGCGCGGCGCAGGAGGCCGGTTTGGCGCGAACCGCCGCCCCCGCGGTCGCGGGCGCGCCAACCGCGACCCGCTGATCGTCGAAGACCGACGCACGACAGGCATGCGATTTTCCTTGGCGTTCCCATGGATTATCACTTGCGTTTCCGGACCCGTTTCATCATGTTCCGCCGCCTTGGCCCCAGGGGACGGAAAGCGGGCGCTGTGCGCGTGTACCGTCCAACAGGCCGTCTACTGGTAGGAAGGGGTACGCGATGAACGCACTCAGCCCACTGGGGATGGTCTCGGATTTACCGAGCAGCAACCAGACGATTAGCGGCGAACAAACACCCAACGTCCAAACTTGGGACGATGGACCGGCGAAGGACTATTTCGTCGAGAAGGATGGCGTGAAATTCGCCGGGACGCATTTGCTCGTGGACCTTTGGGGCGCGACGAATTTGGCCGATCCAGCCCATATTGACCGTGCATTGCGTGAAGCGGCGGAAGCCGCAGGCGCAACGATCCTGCACGGCCATTTTCACCACTTCTCGCCCAATGGCGGCGTAAGTGGCGTGCTGGTGCTGGCCGAAAGCCACATCTCTATCCACACATGGCCCGAGCGCAACTTCGCCGCGCTCGACATCTTCATGTGTGGTGAGTGCAACCCTTACCATGGGCTGCCGGCACTTAAGGCGGCGTTCAGCCCGACGTCGATCAATTTGGGTGAACAACGGCGCGGCCTGATCGCGTAACCTGAATGTCCGTTGCCTAATAAACCGGCCCGGGGCATGCACCCGGGCCGTTTTCACGTTTGGAGACCCGAGATGGCTACCGATAGCTGGATTAACGAGTCGTTGTACCCCGATTGGGGCCAGCGATTTCTGGTGAAGCGCGAACTTGCCCGGGTTCAAAGTGACTTTCAGGATATTGTCATCTTCGAAAGCACCTCCCACGGTCGCGTCATGGTGCTCGACGGCGTCATTCAGATCACCGAGCGCGACGAGTTCGTCTATCAGGAAATGCTGACCCACGTGCCGCTGCTGGCGCATGGCAATGCGACCAACGTGCTGATCATCGGTGCCGGCGACGGCGGCGTGCTGCGGCGCGTCCTGCAACATCGCGGCGTCAAACGCGCGGTGATGGTCGAAATAGACGGCGAGGTCATACGCCTGTGCAAGGAACATTTGGCCGACATTTCCGGCGACGCCTGGAACGACCCACGCGCCGACGTGATCGTGGGTGACGGCATCGACTATGTTAAGCGCGCGCCCGACAGCACCTTTGACGTAATCATCGTCGATTCCACCGATCCGATCGGCGTGGGTGAAGTTCTGTTCACCGACGAATTCTATCAAAATTGTGCACGCATCCTGACCCCGCGCGGCTTGGTCGTGAACCAGTGCGGCGTGCCGTTCATGCAGGCCGACGAACTGCGGGAGACCAGCCTGCGCCGCGGGCAGTTCTTCCCCTTTGTCAGCGCCTATGTCGCCGCCGTCCCGACCTATGTCGGCGGCTTCATGACCCTCGGCTTCTCCGCCAAGGACGCCGGCCTGACCACGGTGCCGGTCGAAACCATCCGCGACCGCGCGCACGATGCGGGGATATTGGGACTCACGCGGTACTGGACACCCGAAATCCACGCCGGGGCCTTCAACCTCCCCCCCTACATCGCGGAAAACCTGCCGAAATAGCGGACGGCGTTGCTCCGGTATCGGCAAGCTCCTAGGCTTCGCCCGATCACCGGAGGATGCAGCAATGAACGAACCCGCCACCGATGATGTCGTCATCACCCATGACGACGGCATAACGGAAGTGCGCTTCAATCGTCCCGAAAAGAAGAATGCGCTGACCCGGGCGATGTATGGCGCGGTCGTCGATGCGTTCCAGGAGGCGGATAACAATCCGGAAGTCCGCGTGATCATCCTGACCGGGACCGGTGATTCGTTCACATCCGGAAACGACATCAAGGATTTCCAGCAGCGCGTAGCCAGCAATGCCACCAGCGCTGCCTCGCCGTTTCTGGACGCGCTTTCTACCCTCAAGACACCGCTGATCGGTGCGGTGAACGGGCAGGCTATCGGCGTCGGCACGACAATGCTCGCGCATTGCGACCTGATCGTCGCCGCGCGATCCGCGCGCTTCGTGATGCCTTTCACCAGCCTGGGGCTTGTGCCGGAAGCCGGCAGCTCCCTGCTGTTCCCCCAGATCCTCGGTCACCAACGCGCCAACGCGCTGCTCCTGCTGGGGCAACCGATCGACGCCGAAACCGGCCTGCAATGGGGCTTCGTCAATCAGGTGGTCGATGACGCCGAGCTGATGACCGCGGCGCGTGCGCTTGCACAACGCCTCGCGGCTCTGCCGCCCGGCGCAGTGCGCAAGACCAAAGCGCTGATCAAGCACGGCGCGCCCGACATAGCCGGACGCATCGCCGAAGAACTGGTGCATTTCCGCGACCAGTTGAAATCGCCCGAAGCCGCCGAGGCGTTTCAAGCGTTCGTCGAAAAGCGTAAGCCGGACTTCTCCCGCTTCTCCTGATCCAGGTCACGCGCCATGCATTTCGACCTCAAGCTTTGGCGCATGATGGACGGCTACCGAGGCCGGATCGGCCTCGCGGTCGTCCTGGGCCTTACCTCGCTCGCCGTCGGCATCGCGCGCTTCGCCTTCTTGGGTATGTTCCTGGCCGCCGCCTTTCGCGGGGAGTCCGGATCGGCGCTGGTCACCCCCCTGATCGCGGCGGCACTCGCGATCTTGATAAGGGCCGCGCTGGATCATACTCGCGCGATGATCGCCCATCGCACCGCGATGCAAGTACAAGCGACGCTGCGCGGGCGTCTGTTCGACAAGATCGTCGCACTGGGTCCCGCCTGGTTCGGCGCGGAACGCACCGGCGGCACAATGCTGTCGATGGTCGACGGCGTGGAGCAGTTGCAGACCTTCTTTGGCCAGTACCTGCCCCAGGTTGCCATCGCCATCTGCGCCCCTGTCGCGATCTTCGCCTTCATCGCCTGGTGGGATGTCCCGGTCGCGGCCACCATGCTCGCCGCCGCCCTGTTCACCCTGATCATGCCCGCCGCCGTGCACCGGCGGACCAGCAAAGCCAGCCGACAGCGTCAGACCGCGTTCAAGTCCTTCGGCGAGGAATTCCTCGACGCCGTGCAGGGCTTACCGACGCTGAAAGCCTTCGGCCAAAGCGCATCGTACGGTCGGATGCTGGCGACCAAGGCCCGCGCGCTGTCGGACTCCACGTTCTGGGTGCTGGCGCTGAATGTACTGACCCGCGGCTTCACCGATCTGGGCACCGCGCTGGGCGCGGCGGCGGCGCTGCTGTTGGGAGCGTGGCGGGTCAGCCAAGGTCAGATGACGCTGGAAGCGCTGCTGATCGTGCTGATGGCCGGCACCGAAATCTTCCGACCTTTGCGCGACCTGCGCGCGGTCCTCCATCAAGGCCTGAACGGCCAGGCCGCCGCCGCCGGTGTCAACGCGCTACTCGACACACCGGTCTCCGCCCCCGCCGAACCAGCCGATCCGACGGTATCGCCTCCCGCGACGGCGGACATTCTGTTCGAGAATGTCGGCTTCTCTTACCCCGGCGGGCGAGGCCCCGCGCATCGCGGCCTGACCTTCGCCGTTGCCGCCGGGGAACGAGTCGGTATCGTCGGGCCCAGCGGATCAGGGAAATCGTCGATCGTCCGGCTGTTGCTGCGCCTGCACGATCCGCAGACGGGCACGATCGGCATAGGCGGGCACGACCTGCGCGCGCTTGCGCCCGACGCCATCCGTCGGATGATCGCGGTGGTCGCGCAGGATACCTACCTGTTTCACGGCACGGTGGAGGAAAACCTGCGTCTGGGCCGACCCGACGCCACCGACGCCGAGGTGATCGCCGCCGCGACCGCCGCAAACGCGCACCACTTCATCGAATCGCTGCCGGATGGCTATCGAACGATCATCGGCGAACGAGGGTCCAGCCTGTCCGGCGGTCAGCGCCAACGCATTGCCATCGCGCGCGCCATTCTGCGCGACGCCCCGATTCTGATTCTCGACGAAGCGCTGTCCTCGGTCGACGCCGAGAACGAGTCCGTCATCCAGCAAGCCCTGGATCGCCTGATGATGGGGCGCACAACGCTGATCCTGGCGCATCGTCTGTCCAGCGTCATCGGCGCGGATCGCATCCTGGTGCTCGACGCCGGACGCGTGGTGCAATCAGGGCCTCATGCCGTCCTGATCGAACAGGATGGCCCCTATCGGAGCCTGATGGCACCGCAATTGGCGGAGCGCCGAACCGGCGACACCATCCCCGAACTGGCCACCGCCGATCCGACGACGCGACAAGCTGCCTCTGCGCTGGCGACAAGCCTGACGGAGGATGCCGCGCAGGTCGGTTGGCCCGAAACGATCCGCACGCTGCTGCGGGTTGTGCGCCCGTATCGCGGTCAACTCGCGATCACCGTGCTATGCGGAATCTCTCGCGTCATTGCCTTTATCGGCGTTGGTGTCCTCGGCGCGTTCGTGGTCGGCTCGGTCAAAGCCGGATCGCCGATCGGGTCGCTGGCGATCGGCCTGTTGATCGCGGCACCGCTGGCGGGACTGCTGCACTGGCTGGAATCCTGGATCGCCCATGCCATGGCCTATGCGCTGCTTGCGGATATGCGCATCGACCTGTTCCGCAAACTCGACCAATTGGCACCGGCCTACCTGTTGAAACGGCGCTCCGGCGACCTCGTCGCCCTGGCAACCCAGGACGTTGAAACCGTCGAGTATTTCTTCGCGCATACCATCGCACCGGCCATCGTCGCCGGCCTGGTTCCCGCCGTCGTACTCCTCGCCCTGGGCTGGGTCGCCTGGCCGTTGGCCTTGGCGCTCGCGCCGTTCCTGATCTACGCCGGTGCCTCCCCCCTCATCGGCCGCCAGCGGATCGACGCGCTCGGCTCCTCCGCCCGCGGCGCGCTTGGGGCGATGGGGGCCTATGCCACGGAAACCATCCAGGGACTGGCGGAACTGGTGGCATTCAACGCCGCCACCGGTCGACGCGACGGATTCATGTCGACAGTGCGTGCCTATCAGACCACGCGGCTGCGCCTGCTGGCCGATCTCAGCTTTCAAGCCGCCGCCTTAGAAGTCGCGACGGGATTTGGCGGCCTGGCGGTCGCGGCCTGCGGCGCCCTGTTGGTCGGACAAGGCCAACTGACGCCGGAAACCCTGCCCTTGCTGATGCTGGTCTCGGTCGCCGCATTTCTGCCGGTGTCGGAAATTGCACAGGTCGGGCGGCAGTTGGCCGACACGATCGCCTCCACCCGCCGATTGGCCGTCGTTCACGCCGAACCGGTGGCGATCGCCGATGGGCAGCAGATGCCGGCCGCTCCCTCCGGCGGCTCGTCGGTAAGCTTCGAGCGCGTATCGTTTACCTATCCGGGGCGATCCGTCGCGGCCTTGCAGAACCTGTCGTTCACCATACCCGCCGGCGCAACCGTGGCGCTGGTCGGACCGTCCGGCGCGGGCAAAACCACCATCGCCAGCCTGTTGCTGCGATTCTGGGACCCCGCGACCGGCGCGATCAAGCTGGACGGAGTCGACCTTCGCCACCTCACGCTCGACGGCCTCCGCGCGCGCATCGCCCTGGTCGCTCAGGACACCTATCTGTTCAACGACACGCTGGAAGCCAACGTACGGCTGGCACGACCGGACGCGGCGCCCGACCAGATCGCGCTCGCATTGTCGCGCGCGGCCCTGGCCCCCTTTGTCGCCGGATTGCCGGACGGTTTGGCGACGAAAGTTGGTGAGCGCGGCGTTCAACTCTCCGGCGGACAGCGACAACGCATCGCCATCGCACGCGCCTTCCTGAAGGACGCGCCCCTTCTGGTGCTGGACGAGGCCACATCCCACCTCGACACCATCAGCGAACAGGCGGTCCGAACGGCGCTGGACGGGTTGATGGCCAACCGCACCACGATCGTCGTGGCGCATCGCCTGTCCACGATCCGTCAGGCCGCTCTCATCCTCGTCATGCGCGACGGCCAACTGGTCGAGTCCGGCACCCACGCCGAGCTTCTGAGTTTGCGTGGGGTCTATGCTCGCTTGGTCGAGCACCAGACAGCCAACCTGACCTGACCCGCGTTACGCCGCCATCCGCACGCCGGCGGCGTCCTCCAGGATCATCGCCGCCGCCTTTTCGGCGATCATGATCGTTGGAGCGTTGGTGTTGCCGCCCACGACCACGGGCATGATCGAGGCGTCGGCCACCCGCAGCCCATCGACGCCGTGCACGCGCAGCCGCGGATCGACGACGGCATTGGTGCCGGTTCCCATCGTGCAGGAACTGGTTGGATGCTGGTTCGATACGCCGCTTTCGCGGATGAACGCGATCAAATCCTTCTCGGCGGTCACTGACGGGCCCGGCGTGATTTCCTCGACGATATAGGGCTTCAGCGCCTGTTGGCCGGCGATCCTGCGACACAGTGCGATACCCGCCAGCAACGCCTGCATGTCGTACTCGCTGCGCAGATAGTCGAACAGCACCTTGGGCGGCGCGAGCGGATCGGGACTGCCGAGGCGTACCGTGCCGCGCCCGTCGGGGCGCAAATGCACCGGCATCAGCGTGAATCCCGGAAAAGGATGCGGCTTCACGCGATCCTTGCTGCGTTCCAGCGTGCTCCACTCAAATATGTTGATCTGCAGGTCGGGGCGTTCCAGGCGTGGATCGGATTTGGTGAATACGCCGGAATGAATACCGTTGCTGGCCATGGGGCCGGTGCGGAACAGCGCATACCGCGCCGCCGCCGCGATCTTTTTCGGCCAACTGCGTTCCAGATCGTTCAAGGTGATCGCCTTGCTGACACGCCAGTTCAGATTGGTGTTGAAGTGGTCGTGCAGGTTCGACCCCACCGACGGCATATCGCGCACCACGGGAACACCCATCTCCTGCAGGTGCTCCGCCGGTCCCAGGCCCGACAGCAGCAGCAATTGCGGAGAGCCGTAGGCCCCACCGGAAACAATGACTTCCCCACGGCAACGCGCGGTTTCCCGGCCGGAGGGCGACTGATACTCGACACCGACGGCACGGTTATTCTCGATCAGCACCTTGGTCGCGTGCGCGCCGGTGCGAACGACCAGATTTGACCGGGCGCGCGCGGGTTCCAGGTATGCCTTGGCCGTGCTCCAACGACGCCGGTTGTTGGTGGTGGTCTGGTAGTAACCGCAGCCTTCCTGCTGCGCGCCATTGAAGTCCCGGTTTCGCGGAATGCCGGCCTGTACACAGGCTTCCAGCGCGGCTTCCGCCAGTTCAAACGTCGACGGCTGGTCGGAGACATGCAACGGTCCGCCGACTCCGTGGAATTCGTCGGCGCCACGAGTCTGGTTCTCCGCCTTCTTGAAATACGGCAGGACGGAGTCCCAATCCCAGCCCTCGCACCCGCGCTGCCGCCATTCGTCGTAATCGCGATGATTGCCGCGAATATACACCATGCCGTTAATCGAGCTCGAGCCACCCAACGTTTTGCCGCGCGGCAGATAGAGCTGGCGGTTGTTCAATTGCGGCTGGGGCGCGGTCTCGAACTTCCAGTTCACCTTTGGATTGACATAAGTGCGGGCAAATCCGAGCGGAATATGAATCCAGGGGTTTGTGTCCGGCGGACCGGCTTCCAGCAGCAGCACACGGTGACGACCCGACTCCGACAGCCGAGCGGCGAGGACGCAACCGGCGGACCCGGCACCGGTGACGATGAAGTCAAAGCTATCCGCTGAATCGGACATTATCGGCTCTCCTCCGTTTAACTGCCGCCAGGATCGACCGAACTTTTGTCCGTGGCAATCTCGCGTGTCGAACACTGTCACTAGCTCGTGATCTGTCCGCATTTTGTAGCTCGTGAAGTGTCCGGTCCAAACCCTTCCCCCAGCAGGGGGCAAGCATGGACCGGACGCGCATTCACGAGGGAATACGTCAGATGCGTTTTGAACAAATCTTCGACCGCTGGGA
>CANJLW010000018.1 GCA_947475245.1 Acetobacteraceae bacterium
GAGGCAATGTGCCTCGAACACACCTGACACCGACACCCCTCACGCCCAACAGATACGAGCCGTATTGGCGATGAAATTGCGCGCCGAGATACCGCGTCCGCAGGTCAGATCATCGCTCGCCCAAAATCACGATGAATAAGATGGGCTAGAGCTTTGGGGATCAAATGACGCGAAAATCTTTGACCCCAGCGTTATGGGCACCTCTCAGGGTCTGTCCAGGATCATTTGACGGTTTGACAAGGCTTTCTGGCCATTCCGCGCACGGACGCCCAGCGTAGAAATGCGAGCCCGGTGCGATTCAGACACTCCCAGTCCTTCGCCAATCGCCGGCAGCGTTTCAATCAGCCAATCGTGCGTTTCACGATCTATCATTATGATAATACAACGAAAAGACCGGTCTTGGAACGCTACGCGATTTCGACATTCAATCGCCGACAGATTTGGGCCAGCCCCTCCTGAAATTTCTGGCCCAGATAGCCCGCGTCATAGCCATGCGGATCAATCGAGCCCTTATTTTTTCGGTGCCCTTCACGCTTGGCTGTCGATGATCGCCACAGTCGGGCTGGCCTCTCGATCCGCATTCTCCCGACACGCGACGTAGAGCGCATGATGGAAGCGATCCAGCGTCCGATCGTCCGTCCAACGACGAAAGTAGTCATTCACGGTGCTTTTCGGAGGCAGAACCTTGGGGAAGGCGCTCCATTGGCATCCGGTGCCGAGGATGTACATCACACCATTGACGATCTCCCGGACGTTCACAGTCCGTTGGTTCCCACCCTTCTTCGCGGGCGGGATCAAAGGAGCAATGATCGCCCACTCTTCGTCCGTCAGGTCGCTGGGGTAGCGCAGCTTGGATCGGTCATAGCTAGCTCGGTTTTCTGTCGTCTACATACCGGCGGTCTCCTCGACTCGGGCCGCCGCCATTGAAACGCAAAATGAGTCCAAGGACTCAAGATGTTTTCGGATGGAACTTAATGCTCCACGCTTCTCCGGTTGCCGTACTTCGCCTGCAACTGATCTTCGGTCAAAAATCGCTGTTCCATCGCGCGGATCGTCGGCAGGCCCATCAGGTCGTTGATCTCGGCGAACGACACCGCCAAATCCGGGCGCTCGATCACCCGACCTTCCTCCCCGGACTGCCGCAACACCGACAGCGCATTGCGCATTCCCTGGATCGCCGCCGCCGTCACCAGACGCGGATACGACACCACCGCCACGCCCAGATCCTGCAACTCCCGCGCACAAATCAGCGGCGTCGTCGGGCGCGCCCTTATCCCGAAACCCATGTTCACCGACAGCGGCTTCGACACCTCCCGCGCCACCAGCGCGATATCGTCGCGCTCCAGCAACGCGTCGGCGAACAGCAGATCGGCCCCCGCCTCGGCATACATGTTCAACCGCCTTATGGCTTCCTTCACCCCGTGCGTCGCCGTCGAGTCCGTCCGTGCCTTGATGATGAAGTCGGGATCGCGCCGAGCCTCGGCGGCGGCGCGAATTTTCTCGGCGCCCTCCTCGGCGGAGATCACTTCCTTGCCGTCCATGTGCCCGCACCGCTTGGGCGACACCTGGTCCTCCAGCATGATCCCGTCCACGCCCGCCGCCTCGAACCCGCGCACGGTGAAAAACACGTTGATCGCGTTGCCGTAGCCGGTGTCCGCGTCGGCGCTGAGCGGAATGTTCACGCACGCGGCGATATCGCGGGAGCGTGAGACATTGGCCTCGTAACTCAACAACCCGACATCCGCCCAGCCGAGGGTCGATTCCGACAGCCCGGCGCCGGAGATACTGCCGGATTTGAACCCCATCTGCTCGACAAGGCGCGCGCTGAACCCGTCGTAGACGCCGGGTTGGATCAGAATTTCCTCGGCTTCGATCAATTGACGAAACTGCGTGGTCTTTTTCATGGCGGGGTCCCCTTGGGCTTTGCCCGAGCGTAGTTCTATCCTGTGGATCGGGTCCATCCGGGCGGCAGTTTCACAAGGGGTAACCGAGCCATGGCAATCACACTGCAAGAGTCGTTGCGCGGACTGTTCTACGCGCCGTTCTATGCCGCCCTGTCGCGCGGGGCCTATGCCGAACAGGGCGTGGACGTCACCTTTGTCTCCGCCCCGAAACCCGGCGATGCCGCCACCAACATCATGGGCGGGGCCGCCGATGTCTGCTGGGGCGGGCCGATGCGCGTCATGCAGACCTACGCCCAGGACCCGCATTGCGACCTCGTGGGTTTCGCCGAAGTCGTTACGCGCGATCCCTTCCTCCTCCTCGGCCGCGAACCCCGCCCCGGCTTTCAAGCCGCCGATCTCCTCGGCCTGCGCGTCGGGACGGTCAGCGAGGTGCCGACACCCTGGATGTGCTTGCAGGAAGACCTACGCCGAGCGGGTGTCGATCCCGCGAAAATCAATCGCGTCTCCCACCAAACGATGGCCGACAACTGCTCGGCTTTAGCCGCGGGCACGCTGGACGTTGTGCAGGTGTTCGAGCCGTTCGTTTCGACGATGGTTGCAAATGGTACCGGCCATGTCTGGTACGCCGCCGCCGGCCGCGGCCCCACCAGCTACACCACGTTCTATGCGCGCCGAGGCGTGCTGACCGAGCGGCGCGACGAACTGAAGCGCATGGTCCGCGCGATTTATCGCACGCAACAATGGGTCGCCTCGGCCACCGCGGCGCAAATCGCCGAGGCGGTGGCGGAGTATTTCGAAACCGTCCCGCCCGCGATCCTGGAGGCCGCCATCGCGCGCTACCAATCCCTGGGCATCTGGGGCCGCGACCCCCGCCTGCCGCGCTCCGGCTACGACCGCCTGCGCGCGAGCCTGGAGTCCGGCCACTTTGTTCCGTCGGGCGCGCCGTACGAGGTCGCGGTGGATAACAGTCTGGCGCTGGAAGTGATGCGGGAGGGGTAGGGGGGAAGGCTGCCGGCGGTGCTGCGCTTCGCTGGCTTGCGGGTGACGATCTATGCTAACGATCACCCTCCACCGCACGTACACGTCATAGGGGCGAACGGCGAAGCGGTATTCCTGCTTGAATGTCCGACCGGCCCGCCGATCTTGCGCGAAAGCCAAGGGTTCAATCGTCCGGAGCTTCGTCAGATGGCAACCTCCCTTCAAGCTCACATCTTATACCTTTGCGAGGAATGGAGCGCAATTCGTGGATATCTCTGATGCGGAGATCGGCGACGCGGAGGCGCGCATGCAAGAACGCCTCGCATCCACGCCGCGCGCAGTCAGCGCGCGCTACGATCGCCGCGTATCGCGGATCGTGATCGGGCTCAGCAACGGTCTGGAGCTCGCATTTCCGCCTGCTTTGGCCGAGGGGTTGGCGAACGCAAAGCCCGCCGACCTCGCAGCGATCGAAATCTCACCAACGGGGTTCGGGCTTCACTGGCCCGCATTGGACGCGGATTTGTATTTGCCGTCCCTGTTGCAGGGGGTCTTCGGCTCCCCGCGTTGGATGGCGGCTTTGGCCAAACATGGCATGCCTCGTTCAGGAGGCGTGCCAAATCGGCGACGTGGCAAACGGGCTGCCGCTTGATCGCCCCCGCTATCCCGGCGCGTTCGGCAACCCGTTGAAGAACCCTACCCATGCCGGCACCTTGCCGTGTTTACGGCAGGCGTCGCCTTAGGCCTCGTAGGCCTCAATCACCTTCGGTAAGAAATAATGAAAAAACAATATCTTGCAGTTTCGGCGGCAAACGCGCGATGTCCCTGAATACCCAGCGCCCCTTGTCTTTATACGCCGCGATGTGCGGCGTGGTCGTGCTGTTGTCGAACACAAACACACGATCCGCCGCCTCGGCGAACCACTGAAACATCGTGTGCGACCTGGCTCGACGAGCGAGGATACGATCATTCGGAACCTGATGTCCGCCCATCGCGACACGGGTGCTGACGCGCGCAATGTTCAGGTCGGAGATCCGAACCGAAACGTAAATGAGTACGATGTGGAATCCGGCGGAACGCGCCGTCGTAACGCGGTCACGATGTTTGTCGGATGACAGAACCGTTTCGACCATCACCGACCGCCCGGCGGCGATCTCCCGATCCAATACCGCATCCGCCATGCGCGCTGCTTGCAGGCTTTGATCGTCCGTCGGTTGGCCACCGCCGGCCAATTCTTTCGCGTAGTCGTCCGCGTTAATCGAAACCGCCGGAACGTCGAGAAGCCTGGAGAGCACGCCACTTCGGACCAGGGTCGTTTTACCGGACCCGTTTGGCCCCGCGACGATCAGCAGTGTCGGCGGCACCGATGCTCAGCGGTCGTCGGCGGATCCCGCCAACGGCTTCCCCTCGTTCGGTGTCGGTTCCAGCCAGACGACTGCTTCCCGCGCATCCAGAACAGGAACCGCCACCCCGGCGGCATGCGCTTCCTGGATTGCATGCGCGACGGCGGTTTCGAAGCCTTGTTCCAGAAGATCGACGAGGGCATCGGCGTCAACATCCGGCGCAACGGTATCGGGGCTTCCCCGACGCGGCTTGCGCGCGGTGTTTACGGTCAGGAATGACGACATTGCTCGTGCCATACCCCTACGCTAGCAGTCCCGGCCGGGCCTTTCCACCCTCGTGATCCCCCCACTACCCCGGCGCGTTCGGCAACCCGTTGAAGAACCCAATCCGCTGGTCCGCGCCCGCCACGATGTAGCTGTGGTCCGACCCCGTCAGGATGAACCGCGCGCCCATGCCGACATAGCGAGAGGCGTTGACCTCGTCATACACCCCGCCCATGCCCAGCACCTTGCCGTGCTTGCGGCAGGCGTCGCCGACGGCCTGGTAGGCCTCGATCACCTTCGGGTGGCCCATCTGGCCGGAAATCCCCAGTTCGGCGGTCAGGTCGGACGTGCCGATGAACAGCACATCCACCCCATCGACGGCGGCGATGGCGTCGGCGTTGCGCACGGCCTCGGGGCTTTCCAGCATGACGATGGTCAGGATTTCGGCGTTGATCGCTTTCTGCGCCTCCAACGTCGCGGGCGGACGATAGCCGTACACCGCGGGGGGGCCGCCCCAGCTGCGCGTGCCCTGCGGCGGATAGCGGAACGCCGCGGCAATCCGCTTCGCCTCCGCCGCCGTATCGACGTGCGGCACGACAATCCCCAGCGCGCCGTTGTCGAGCGCGCGGGTGGCCTCGTCCAGCGCGCCGGCGCAGACGCGCACGATCGGCGTGACCCCGGTCGGCAGCGCGGCGATGCAAAGCTGCGTGGTCTCCTGAATGCTGAACGCACCGTGTTCGGTGTCGATGAACATCCAGTCGTGCCCGGTGGCCGCGGCCAGGACCGGCGCCGCGACGGTGCGCAGATGATGCACGCCGAAGCCCAGGCCCATTTTCCCGGCCAGCAGGCGTTGTTTGGTGGTGTTGGTCACGAGCGGCATGGATGTTCCCCTGATTTTGCCCGCCGCAGGGCAGCACGGGCGGGGGCAAGGGGTCAAATATCCCACCGCTACGCCGAACGACTCCCCAACCCGCGCCCCGAATGCTAAGCCCGCCCGGTCATAACGGGAGCAAACAACCATGGGTAAACTCGACGGCAAGGTCGCCATCGTCACCGGTGCCGGGCGCGGCCTGGGCAGGGCCTATGCCCGCCGGCTGGCCGGCCTGGGCGCGAAGATCGCGGTCACCGACCTCAACCTGAAATCCTATGAGGAGTTCGAGGCCGAGGCCAAGGCCATGACCGCCGATTCCACCGTCGATGAAATCATCGCCGGCGGCGGAGAGGCGATGGGCATCGAGATGGATGTGCGCGACGAGGCCGCCGTGCAATCGATGGTCAAGCAGGTCATGGCGCGCTGGGGCCGGGTGGATATCCTGGTATGCAACGCCGGCGGCGGGCGCGGTCGTCCGATCGATACCAAGGCCAGCACGATCGAAACGTCGTTGCTGCATCTGGTGACGGAGATGAATTATTACGGCACCGTTTACTGCGTGAACGCCGTCGCGCCGATCATGAAGGAACAGCGCTCGGGCAAGATCGTGACCGTCAGCTCCGTCGCCGGGCTCAGCCCGTCGATCGACGGCGGCTATGCGCATTACGGCGCGGCCAAGGCGGCGATCCTGCATTACACGCGCTATCTGGCGCAGGACCTCGGCCCGTTCGGCATCACCGCCAACTGCATCGCGCCGGGCACGATCACCACCGGTCGCATCGTCGCCAGCGTCATGCCGGGCAGCGCGAACGCCAACCGCGACCGCTCGGAAGGCGTTGCCCTGCGCCGTCTCGGCGGGGTGGAGGATTGCGCCAAGGTGGTGGAATTCCTGACCACCGACATGTCGGACTATGTCACGGGACAGTGCATCGCCATCGACGGCGGCTTGCTGCGCCAGGCCTGACGCTTTGCTTCGCCATCCCTACAGCGGCGCGCGCCGACTGTCGGGATGGCGGGCGGAGTCCACCCCCACAACCTCCACCTGGTTCGTATTGTAGGTCGTCGCCCCGCACGGCGCGGCGCGATCCATCGTCAGCGCGTTCGCGCACCCCTCGCTGTCCACCCCGTCCTCGTTCGGCGTGAACCACGCGCCTTCCTTGATCGACACAACCCCGGCCAGCACCCGATCCGTCACCGTCGCCGGCAGTACCGTCGCGCCGATATCGTTGAACACCCGCACGCTCTGCCCGTCGACGATCCCGCGCGCCGCCGCGTCCGCCGTGTTGATCCAGACCGTATCGGGATCGACCCGCGCCAACCCCGGCTGGTTGCCATGGATCGAATGCGTCCGCGCCCGAGATTTCGGCGTGCAGAGTTGCAACGGATGGCGCGTGTCCGGCGCGGGCGGCGGCACCCAGGTCGGGATCGGCGACATCGCGCCCAGCCCGTAATAATCCGGCTTTGCGGCCAATACCGTCGAGTATATCTCGATCTTGCCCGACGGCGTGCTGAACGGAAACCGCTCGGGATCGCGGATTTCCCGCGCGAAGGCCACGGCATCGGCGGGCGGCGCGAAGCGGGCCACGCCTTGTTCCACGAAGCGGTCGAAGTCGTCGACGGCGGGGGTGGCGAATTCCCGCAGCCATTCCATTTCGGTCTTGTCGTTATAGCCTTCGATCCCGACCCGTCGGGCGAGATCGGCGAAGATGTCGATGTCGTCGCGGCATTCGTACATCGGCGCGATCGCCTGCTTCATGAAGATCGCGTAGTGCCCGGCCCCCGCCCAGGGCACATGGATGTCGTTTCGCTCCCACGACGTCGTCGCCGGCAGCACGATATCGGCGAAGCGCGCGGTGGGCGTCAGGAAGTGATCCTGCGCTACGAAGAATTCCACTTTGTCCAGCGACGCCGCCATCTTGCCGGCGTTGGGGCACTGATTGAACAGATCGCCGCCCGACGAATAGATCATGCGGATATCGGCGGGGTAGCCGCCGTCCCGCCCGCGCGCCAGCAGATCGGCCAGCAGCGGAGACGCGACCCGCGCGTCGATCGGGTTCCGTCCGATCGGCAGGCTCTTGATCCCTGACCGCCCGGTGGCGCCGTTGCTGGTGCCGGAATTGCCGCCGACGATGCCGACATTGCCGGTGATGGCGGCCAGCGCATAGGCGGCGCGATGGAACTGTTCGCCGAACGCGGTGCGCCCCGGAGCATAGCCGGTTTGCAGCGCGGCGGGCTTCGCTGTGGCGAAGCGGATCGCCAGGGTGCGCAGCGTGTCGGCCGGGATGCCGGTGATCGCCTCCGCCCATTCCGGCGTCTTCGGCGTGCCGTCGGTCAATCCCAGCAGATAGGACCGGTACGAGGCCCCCGCCGGCGCGCCGTCCGGCAGATGCGCCTCGTCGAAGCCCAGCACGTAACGGTCGCAATAGGCCTGATCGTGCAGCCCTTCGGTCACGATGACATGGGCCATCGCGATCAGCGCGGCGGCGTCGGTGGACGGGCGGATGAAGATATGCTCGTCGGCCAGCAGCTTGCTGGTCGCGGTGCGGCGCGGATCGACGCAGACGATATGCGTCCCTTGCTTCTTCGCGTCGCGCAGATACGCCATGGTGCCGGTGCCGAAGGTGCCGTCGCCGGGGCTCCACCCCCACATCAGGATGAAGCGGGAATTGGCATAATCCGTCGGCTCCCGGCCCGAGGATTTGTATTCCGCCTTCGCCCCATAGGTCATGCGGATGGAAAAGACCTCGGCCTCCGCCGACATGTTCGACCACAGATCCGTGCAGCCGCCGAACATATTGATGAAGCGCTGGGCCGCGCCGCGGCCGTGCAGCATGGATTGCGTGCCGGTGCGCGACGCATCCAGGATTGCGGCGTTGCCGTATGTGGCGCGGATGCGCAGCATTTCCCCGGCGATTTCGTCCAGCGCCCGATCCCAGGAAATCTGCTCGAACCGTCCCTCGCCGCGCGGGCCGACCCGGCGCATGGGATGGCGCAGCCGATCGGGGTGGTAGGTGCGCTCGATCTGTCCGACGCCGCGGGCGCAGGCGGGCAGGGGCGGGTGTTCGGCGTTCCAGCGCCGAGCGTCTGTGCTGATGTGAACGATGCGGCCGTCGACGACGTGGGCGTTCACCACGCAGCGTCCGCCGCAATTATGCCCGCATGTGCTGGTAACCACGGTTTCGCCGGGTTTCGCCGCCATGCGCGGAGCTTCGTAGCGTGTTTGGGGGGCAAGGATGGCGGCGTCGTTCACGATGGGGATCCTCCGGGCGCGTCGCATCTTCTCGCGGCGCGCGCGTTCTGTCACGGATACCGTATCTGTTACGCTTCGCAACGCACCAAATCGAGCGTCATCAACGGGCTGGCGCGCCCAGAGTGGGAAACACTGGGCAACAATCTTTGACTCGCCGCGCGGTGCCCCGGGCCGTAATGCAGTCTCGGCCCCCGACGCTTCCGTCGGGGCGGCGTCTGGGACACTGGTTTGATGGACGGCATGCAGCACATCGTCGGCCGAAATGTCAGGTCGCATTCCGATGCGGTCGTCACGCAGCGCACGCTGAAAACGTCCATCGCCTGCGTCGGCGTCGGGCTGCACTCCGGCAAGCGCGTCAACATGCACCTGTATCCCGCGCCGATCGATCACGGCATCGTCTTCCGCCGCACCGATCTCGGCAGCGACATTCCCGCCCGCTTCGATCGCGTCGTCGATACCCGCCTGTGCACCGTCCTGGCCGGCGACGACGCCACCGCGCGCATCGGCACCGTGGAACACATCCTGGCCGCGCTCGCCGGTCTCGGCATCGGCAACGTGCTGATCGAACTCGACGGCCCGGAAGTGCCGATCCTCGACGGTTCGGCGCGGGAGTTTCTGTTTCTGCTGGAATGCGCCGGGCTGGTCGATCAGCACGAAGCGCGCCGCGTCATCGAAGTCCGCCGCACCGTCCGCGTCGGCGATGTCAACGCCTGGGCCGAACTGCGCCCCCTCGCCGGGGCGCCCGCGCCGACCCTGCATATGGATATCGCCATCGACTTCACCGCCGCCGCCATCGGTCGGCAATCCGCCTCCATCTCCCTCACGCCCACCAGCTTCCGCCAGGAACTCGCCGGCGCCCGCACCTTCGCGATGATGGCGGAAGTCGAACAGATGCAGGCCGCCGGCCTCGCCCTGGGCGGCAGCCTGGATAACGCGATCGTGGTCGACAACGACCACATCCTGAACCCCGGCGGTTTGAGGATGGAGGCGGAGTTCGCCCGTCACAAGCTGCTCGACGCCGTCGGCGACCTCGCGCTTGCCGGTGCCGCTCTGCACGGCGTCTTCACCGCCTATCGCTCGGGCCATGCGCTGAACAACCAGCTTCTGCGCGCGCTGCTCGCCGATCCCACCGCCTGGCGGCTGCTCGACGCCGCCCCGATCGCCGTCGCCGCCTGACCTTCCCGTGGGCGTGCGAAGGGGAGACTTCGCGCCCGCGCTCAGCATGGTATAAGGGCGGCGATGGAACAGAATCGCACGGCTTCCCGGACTTATCGCTCCCCGATCTCTCGGCTGACGCTGCTCGCCGCCGTCGCGGTGCTGCCGATGCTCGCCGGCTGCGGATCGGATGACAAAACCGATCTCGGCCCGGTCGCCCCGGTCGAGGACCTTTATAACAACGGCGTCGACGCGCTGAACGCCAAGCGCTACGTCACCGCCGGCGACCAGTTCAGCAAGCTGGAGCAGAACTACCCATATTCAAGCTGGGCCGTGGCGGCGCAGTTGATGCAGGGCTACTCGCAGTATCTGCAAAACAAATACACCGACGCGATCAGCACGCTGGATCGCTTCATCCAGTTGCACCCGGCGCATCGCGATATCGCCTACGCCTATTATCTGCGGGCGCTGTCGTACTACGAGCAGATCGCCGACATTCAGCGCGATCAGAAATCGACCGAGCAGGCGATGAACGCCCTGCAGGATATCGTCAACCGCTTCCCCGAAACCGCCTATGCCCGCGACGCGCGTCTGAAGATCGACCTGTGCCGCGACCATCTGGCCGGCAAGGAAATGGATGTCGGGCGCTGGTATCTCAAGCAACGCCTCTACGAAGCCGCCATCGGGCGCTTCCAACGCGTCGTGGACGATTTCCAGACCACCAACCACGCGCCGGAAGCCCTGCACCGCCTGACCGAAATCTACCTGGTCCTCGGCCTTAAGGATCAGGCCCGCCGCACCGCCGCCGTGCTGGGCTACAACTATCCCGGCAGCGAGTGGTACGAAGACAGCTATGCCAACCTGGTCGAGGGCGGCGCGACGAAGCGCGAGGACAGGGTCCCCGACGCGCCGAAAAAAGGCCTCCTCTCCCGCGCCTGGAACGCGATCTTTTAATCGCCGGGGCGGGGGCCGGACATGCTCACCGCGTTATCGATCCGCGATGTCGTCCTGATCGAACGGCTCGATCTGTCGTTCGATGCCGGGCTGACCGTGCTGACCGGCGAAACCGGCGCGGGTAAATCCATCCTGCTGGATAGTCTCGGCCTGGCCCTGGGCGTGCGCGCCGAAGCCGGACTGGTCCGCGCCGGCGGCGAACAGGCCGTCGTGACCGCCTGCTTCGCCGTCCCCGACGACCACCCCGTCCACGCCGAACTCACCGAACGCGGCGTCCGCGCGGAGGATGAGATCGTGCTGCGCCGCATCGTCGCCAAGGACGGCCGATCCCGCGCCTTCGTCAACGATCAACCCGTCGGCGTCGGCCTGCTGCGCCGGATCGGCGCGATGCTGGTGGAAGTGCAGGGCCAGCACGAACAGATGGGCCTTGCCGATCCCGTCAACCATGCCGGCTTCCTCGACGCTTTCGGCGTGCCGGGGCCGGTCCGCGCCGCCGTGTCCGAAGGTTGGCGCGCCTGGCGCGACGCCGCCACCCGCCTGACGCAGGCCCGCGCCGCGATCGAGGCCGCCCAGCGCGATGAGGAATGGCTGCGTCACGCCGTCGACGAACTGTCCGACCTCGCGCCCCAGGATGGGGAGGAAACCCGCCTCGCCGACGAACGCCAGCGGCTGCAACAGGGGGAGCGGCGGGCCGAAGCCATTGCCTCCGCTTTGGCCGAACTCACCCCGCGCGATCGTCGCTCCGGCGGCCCCGCCGCGGCCTTGCGCGCCGCTTCCCGCGCGCTGCAACGCCTGACCCCCGCGCATCAGCCCGATGCGATCAACCCCGCCGCCGACGCGCTGGCCGCGCTGGAACGCGCGGAAGAAGCGCTGGCAGAGGCGGAGACCCTGATGACCCGGCTGGCGAGCGAGGCCGAAGCCGATCCGCGCTTGCTGGAACAGGCGGAAGAACGGCTGTTCGCCCTGCGCGGTTCGGCGCGCAAATACGGCGTGCCGGTGGCGGAACTGCCGGCCTACCTCGATTCCCTGGCCACCCGTTTGGGCGATCTCGATTCCGGCAGTTCGGCGATCGTCGAACTCGAAGCCGCCGAACGGCGCGCGCGCGCTGCCTTCGCCGCCGCCGCCGCCGCTTTGTCCGCGGAACGCGCCGCCGCCGCCGCCCGTCTGCAGGCCGCCGTGGCGCTTGAACTGCCGCCGCTGCGCCTGGACAAGGCGCGCTTCGTGGCGGAAGTGACCGACCTGCCCGAAGCCGCCTGGGGCAGCGGCGGCTGCGACGCGGTGCGGTTTCTGATCGCCACCAATCCCGGGCAGGAGCCGGGACCGCTCGCCAAGATCGCCTCGGGCGGCGAATTGTCGCGCCTGATGCTCGCGCTGAAGGTCGTGCTGTCCGCCGGTTCCGCCGTGCCCACCCTGGTGTTTGACGAGGTCGATTCCGGCATCGGCGGCGCCACCGCCGCATCGGTCGGCGAACGCCTGGCGCGCGTCGCCCAGGGCGTGCAGGTGCTGGTCGTGACGCACAGCCCGCAGGTCGCCGCGCGCGGTGGGGCGCATCTGCGGGTCGTCAAGGCCGCGCGGGAAGGCCGAGCGGCGACGGATGTGGAAATATTGGGGCGGGAGGAAAGGCGGGAGGAGATCGCGCGCATGCTCGCCGGCGAAATCATTACAGCCGCGGCGCGTTCGGCCGCCGACGATCTGCTGGGGGTGGGACCATGAACGAAACGACACCGGACCCGGAAGTTGAACTCGCCGAACTCGCCCGCGTCATCGCTCGGCACGATGCGCTGTACCACGGCAAGGACGCGCCGGAGATCACCGACGCCGAATACGACGCCCTGCGACGCCGCAACGCTGCGCTGGAGGCCCAATACCCCGATCTGGTCCGCGCCGACTCCCCGTCGAAACGAGTCGGCGGCGCGCCCGAAGCCGGCTTCGCCAAGCTGCGCCATCGCGTGCCGATGCTGTCGCTGGATAACGCCTTCGACACGGCGGACTTCGCCGATTTCGTCGCCCGCGCGCATCGCTTTCTCGGCACATCCGGCGACCTGCCGGTGATTGCGGAGCCGAAGATCGACGGCCTGTCGATCAACCTGACCTACGAACACGGTGTTTTCGTCCTGGGCGCCACCCGCGGCGACGGGACGGAAGGGGAGGACGTCACCGCCAATCTCCGCACCATGCAGGCCGTCCCGCAGCGTCTGCTCGGCCCCGCCCCCGCGCTGATCGAAATTCGCGGAGAGGTCTTCATCGCCAAGGCCGATTTCCTGGCGCTGAACGAACGCCAGGCCGAAGCCGGGGAGAAACTCTTCGCCAATCCCCGCAACGCGGCGGCGGGCGGACTGCGTCAACTCGACCCGAAGATCACCGCGACCCGCCCCTTGTCGCTGTTCGCCTATGCCCAGGGGGACGCCAGCGAACAGGTGGCGGAAACCCACTGGGACTTCCTGGCGAGGCTGAAAGACTGGGGTTTCACCGTGAACCCGCTGTCACGCCGGATCGCCGACGAAGCGGCGGCGGAGGCGTTTCAGGCCGAAGTCGGCCTCGCGCGGTCCGGCCTGCCCTATGACATCGACGGCGTCGTCTACAAGGTCGACGATCTCGCGCTGCAACGCCGCCTGGGCTTCGTCGGACGCGCGCCGCGCTGGGCCATCGCCTGGAAATTCCCCGCCGAACAGGCCGTGACCGTGCTGCGCGAAATTCGCGTTCAGGTCGGGCGCACCGGCGCGCTGACGCCCGTCGCGGAACTGGAACCGGTCAATGTCGGCGGCGTTCTCGTCTCTCGGGCAACACTGCATAACGAGGACGAAATCGCCCGCAAGGACATCCGCGTCGGCGACACCGTCGTGCTGCAACGCGCCGGCGACGTCATCCCGCAAATCGTCTCCGTCGTGCTCGATCGACGCCCCGCCGACACCGTGGCGTTCACCCCGTTCGAAACCTGCCCGGTCTGCGGCAGCCACGCCGCCCGCCCCGCCGGAGAGGTCGTGCGCCGCTGCACCGGCGGGCTGATCTGTTCGGCGCAGCGGGTCGAACGCCTGATCCACTTCGTCTCCCGCGGGGCCTTCGACATTGATGGGCTGGGCGAAAAAACCATCCAGGAATTCTTCGCCGAGGACTGGCTGCACGGCCCCGCCGATCTGTTCCACCTGCCGGAACGCGAGGACGAAATCGCCAAACGGGAAGGCTGGGGCAAGCTGTCGGCGCGCAACCTCTCCCGCGCGATCGCCGCCCGCCGCGTCGTCCCGCTGGAACGGTTCATCTTCGCGCTGGGAATCAGACGCATCGGAGAGGCGAACGCCCGCCTGCTCGCGCGCCATTACGGCAGCTATGTTCATTGGCGCGACCAAATGATCGCCGCGCGCATCGGCACCGACGAACGCATCGCCCTCGGCAGCATCCTGGGCATCGGAACGGCGATCGCCGAGGAACTGGCCGATTTCTTCGCCGAACCGAACAACCTTGCGATGCTGGAAAAACTGGTCGCCGAACTGACGATTCAGGACGCCGCCCAGGCCGAAGCCGCCGACAGCCCGGTCGCCGGCAAGACCGTCGTGTTCACCGGCACGCTGGAAACCATGACCCGGCCGGAAGCCAAGGCGCGCGCCGAAGCCATGGGCGCCAAGGTCACCGATTCAGTTTCGAAAAAAACCGACATCGTCGTGGTCGGCGCCGACGCCGGTTCCAAAGCCCGCAAGGCCGCCGAACTCGGCGTCCGCATCCTCACCGAGCAGGAATGGAAAGACCTGCTCGGCATTCCGTAAACCCCCTATCGCAACGGGCGGAAAAACGCGGCGATCTCGCTTGCCAGGGCTTCGGGCTGCTCCATCGCCGCGAAATGCCCGCCCTTCGCCATCGGCGTCCAACGACGAATGTCGGTGTACATCGTCGCCGCCACCGATTGCGGTGGGCGAATGATCTCGTGCGGAAAGGCGCAATAGCCCATCGGCACGTTCACCGTTTCGCCCGTCGGAATCGGCCAGGGGCCGTGCATGCGCGCGTAGTACGGCCAGAACGACGAGCCAATCGCGCCGGTGAACCAATACAGCGCGATATTCGCCAGCAGCCGATCGCGGCTGTGCACGCTTTCCACGTCGCCGCCGCAATCCGACCAGGTCCGGAACTTCTCGACGATCCAGGCCGCCAATCCGACCGGCGAGTCCGACAGCCCAAAGGCCAGGGTCTGCGGCTTGGTGCCCTGAATCCACTGATAGCCGGTTTCTTCCTTCAGCCAGACGGCCAACTCGCTGTAATATTGCGCTTCTTCCGGCGTCGGATTGGCCGGCGCGGGCCGGTCGCGCGGAACGGTCAGCAGGTTGATGTGGATGCCGATCAGTTGCTCGGGGACCGCATACCCCAGCCGAGACGCGGTGAACGCGCCGAAATCGCCGCCCTGCGCGGCATAGCGCGGAAAACCCAGCACCTTGGTCATCAGATCGGCGAAGCACGCCGCGATCTGCTCGATCTTGAACCGAGGCTGGTTCGGCGCGAACGACAACCCGTAGCCGGGCAGGGACGGCGCGATGACGGTAAAGGCATCCGCCGGATCGCCGCCGAACCGTGCCGGGTCGGTCAGCCGGGGAATGATGTCGACGAACTCGAACACCGATCCCGGCCAGCCGTGCATCAGCAGCAGCGGCGTCGGATTCGGTCCCTTGCCCTCGATACGCAGGTAATGCACGTCGATCCCGTGCAGCCGAACCTTGAACTGCGGCCAGGCGTTCAGCACCGCTTCCTGCGCCCGCCAGTCGAACGTGTCGCGCCAATAGGCGACGAGGTCGCGCATGTAGCCGACATCCGCGCCATAGGCCCAGGGCGCGTCGGGCGCCTGATCGGGAAAGCGCGTCAGCGCCAGGCGCGCGCGCAGATCGTCCAGCGCGGAGTCGGGAACGGCCAGGGTGAAGGGCACCGGCGTGCCGATTTCAGTCGTGCTCATTGGGGCGTGCCTCCGTTTCTGCGCGCGATCCTACACGATAGGTTGGTCTGGCCCAATGCACGCGACGGTTGGCGCGGGATGGCGATCCCGATAGGAACGCGGGATGAATATATTCCCAGATTATCCCATCCCGTCCCCCATGTGTCATGCGGCCGAACCCCGGCGCCCTGGACCGCTGCGCAACGGCAACCCGCGCGGCAACCCGAACGCCGCCGCTCGCTGCGGTGCGAAAACCCGGCGGGGCTGCGCTTGCCGGGGACCCGCCATGGCGAACGGCCGCTGCCGTATGCACGGCGGCAAAAGCACCGGCCCGCGCACCGCGGCCGGACTCGCCCGTGTTGCCGCCGCCCAAACAATCCATGGCGAATTTACCGCCGAGGGCCGCGACTTCCGCCTGCGCTGCGCCACCATCCTGGCGCGCGGCAAAAAACTGCGGGACGTGGTGACGCAGGCCCTGGCGGAGCCCGCCCGCGCCCCGTCTTCCTCTGGATCAAAGCCGCCTCTCGGCGAACCGGCGGAGACCGGTGCCCCCGCGCGGCCTGATCGCGCTTCCCGGCGGAAGAACCCCGTGCAACCTGAGACCCAGTCCGCGACCCCTCGGCGCCGCGACCTTCTGGAAGGTCCGCGTTCTTCCCGGTCAGAATCCAGGGGCAGCGATCCAGCGCCGACCCATCCCGGTGGCCCCGCGCGGCTTGGGCTGCGTTTTCCGGCGGAAGAACCCTGTGCGCCGTGAGAGTCTGGATCGCCTTCCAATGTTTCAACACGGAGGAAGACAGAGGATCACAAAGGGCACGGAGGCTTTGGATCGCGGTCTGTGCCCCCTCCGACGCGGAAATGGCGAACAACACCCCTTGCAGCCTGAGACTCAGGCCGAGCAGCCGCGCCTCCGTGCCCTCCTGGAAACTCAGTCTTCCTCCCGGTCAAAACCGAAGTCCGACAACACGCCGCCGGCCTATCCTCGTGCCCCCCTACGGCGAGAACGCTTTTGCTGGCGGAAGAACCTCATGCGCCCTGAGACTCAGGCCGAGCAGCCGTGCCTCCGCGACCTCCTGGAAACTCAGCCTTCCTCCCAGCCAAAAACGAAGTCCGGCAATACGCCGCCGACCTATCTTCGTGCCCCCAAGCGGCCAAAACGCATTTCCCGGCGGAAGAACCCTATACAACGTGAGAGTGCAGACCGGCGGCCAAGGACCCAGGACACAGCAACCCAAACGGTCACGATGCGAACAGCGGCGAACGCACGCCGATCGCGTCCCCGGCGCGCGGCAGGGGCGATGAACCCGCCCCATTCCGGCCGTCCCGGCCCGAAACAGGCACCATGCCGGATCGCGGGGAATACCCCTTGCGCCGTGAAAACCCGGCCAAACATGCCGCCGGCCGCTTCCAGGGGTTGCCCCCCGCCCCTCCATCGCCCTATAGCGGCTCGGCCTAAGGGGCAACCCTGGGATTGAGCCGTCCAGGAGATAGCATGGCCGCCACGACCGACCTCGCCGCCGAGAACCCCGCTTTGGCCCATCAGGCGGATATCCTCGCGCGTCCGATGACTCCGCAACGGCGCATGGCCGACGCCATCCGCGCCCTGGCGATCGACGCGACCGAGGCCGCGAAGTCCGGCCACCCCGGCCTGCCCATGGGCATGGCCGACGTCGCCACCGTGCTGTGGAGCCGGTTTCTGAAATTCGACGCGGCCGATCCCCGCTGGCCCGACCGAGACCGCTTCGTGCTGTCCGCCGGCCACGGGTCGATGCTGCTCTACGCCCTGATCCATCTGACCGGTCACGCCGGCATGACGATGGACGACCTGCGCAACTTCCGCCAACTGCATTCCCCCGCCGCCGGCCATCCCGAATTCGGCGAACACCCGGCGATCGAAACCACCACCGGCCCCCTCGGCCAAGGCATCGCCACCGCCGTCGGCATGGCGCTCGCCGAACGCAACATGGCCGCCCGCTTCGGGAAGTCGCTGGTCGATCATCGCACCTGGGTCATCGCCTCCGACGGCGACCTGATGGAAGGCATCAGTCACGAGGCCGCTTCGCTCGCGGGCCATCTCGGCCTGTCCAAGCTGACAGTGCTGTTCGACGACAACCACATCACCATCGACGGCGACACGTCGCTGTCCTGCACCGACGACGTGTTCAAGCGCTTCGCCGCCTATGGCTGGGCCACCAAGCGCGTCGACGGCCACGACCCCGCCCAGATCGCCGCCGCGATGTCCTTCGCCGTGCGCTCCAAAAAACCCACCCTGATCGCCTGCAACACCATCATCGGCCTGGGCGCGCCGAAAAAGGCCGGCACCTCCGGCGTCCACGGCTCCCCCCTCGGCGGCGCCGAAGCCGCCGGCGCCAAGGCGCTGCTGGGCTGGAACGAACCGCCGTTCACCGTGCCCGACGACATCCAGGCCGACTGGACCGCCGCCGGCAGCCGCGGCGCCACCGCCCGCCGTTCCTGGCTGAAGCGTCTGGCCCGCCACGCCCAGCGCGCGGAATTCGATCGCGTGATGGCCGGCCGCCTGCCGGATAATTGGCACGAGGCCGTGGCCGCACTGAAGCAGGACATCGCCGAGACGAAGCCTAAGATCGCCACCCGCGCGTCGAGCCTGAAATGCCTGGAAGCGCTGGTGCCCGCGACGCCGGAGATGATCGGCGGATCGGCCGACCTGACCGGTTCGAACCTGACCCTGGTCAAGGGCATGGGTATGATCGCGTCCGGCAGCTACGGCGGGCGTTATGTCAACTACGGCATCCGCGAACACGCCATGGCCGCCGCCGCCAACGGCATGGCGCTGCACGGCGGCGTCATTCCCTATACCGGCACGTTCTTCGTCTTCTCCGACTACCTGCGCCCTGCGCTGCGCCTGGGCGCGCTGATGCACCAGCGCGTGATCCATGTGCTGACGCATGACTCGATCGGGCTGGGCGAAGACGGCCCGACCCATCAGCCGGTGGAGCATCTGGCCAGCCTGCGCGCCATGCCGAACGTCCACGTCTACCGCCCCGCCGATGCGATGGAGACGGCGGAATGCTGGGAACTCGCCGTCAGGCGCGCCGACGGGCCCAGCCTGATGGTGCTGACGCGGCAGAACCTGCCGGCGCTGCGCACCGATGCCGGCGAAAACCGCTCCGCCCGCGGCGGCTATGTGCTTGCGGAAGCCGAGGGCGCGCGTCAGGCGACGCTGATCGCCACCGGTTCGGAAGTGTCGATCGCCATGGCGGCGCGCGACATGCTGGCCGCCGACGGCATCGCCGTCGCGGTCGTTTCGATGCCCAGTTGGGAACTGTTCGCCCAACAGGACGAATCAGCGCGCGACGCGGTGCTGGGCGGCGTGTTCCGCGTCGGGATCGAAGCCGGCGTCGGCTTCGGTTGGGAACGTTGGCTGGGTGCCGACGGTGTGTTCATCGGCATGCCCGGCTTCGGTGCCTCGGCGCCGGCCGACGTGCTTTACAAGCATTTCGGCATCACGCCGGAAGCCGTGGTCGCGGCCGTGCGCAAGCGGCTGGGATAAAAGTCGTTTCATTGATCTTCAGCAATAACCGGAAAGGAAACCACCATGGCCGTGAAGGTCGCGATTAACGGATTTGGACGCATCGGGCGCCTTGTGCTGCGCGCCATCGTCGAGAGCGGACGGGACGATGTTGTCCCCGTCGCGATCAACGACCTGGGCAGCGTGGAAGCCAACGCGCATCTGTTCGCTTACGACAGCGTGCATGGCCGCTTCCCCGGCCAGATCGAGGTCTCCGGCCAGACCATCACCATCCGCCATAACGGCAAGGTGTATGGCCCGCTGACCGTGTCCGCCGAACGCGACCCGTCCAAGGTGCCGTATCAGGGCGTCGATGTCGCGCTGGAATGCACGGGCATCTTCACGTCCAAGGCGAAGGCCACCCCGCTGCTGGCCGCCGGCGCGCGTAAGATCGTGATCTCCGCCCCGGCGGACGACGTCGACGCGACCATCGTCTATGGCGTGAACCACAAGACGCTGACGAAAGACATGACGATCATTTCGAATGCGTCATGCACGACCAACTGCCTGGCGCCAATGGCGAAGGTGCTGCACGACAGGTTCGGCATTCTTCGCGGCTACATGGTGACCATCCACGCTTACACGGGCGATCAGAATACGGTCGACACGCTGCACAGCGACCTGCACCGCGCCCGCGCGGCGGCGGTTTCGGCCATCCCGACCTCCACCGGCGCGGCGCGCGCGGTCGGCCTGGTGCTGCCGGAACTGAAGGGCAAGCTGGACGGCACCGCCATCCGCATCCCGACCCCGAACGTGTCGCTGGTGTCGCTGGACGTGAACCTGGCGAAGCAGGCCACCAAGGAAGAGATCAACGCGGCGATGCTGGAAGCGTCGCAGGGCGATCTGAAGGGCATCCTGGCCTACAACAAGGCCAAGCTGGTCAGCATCGACTTCAACCACAACCCCGCAAGCTGCACCTTCGACGAGACGCAGACCGCGGTCGTCGACGGCGGCCTGGCCCGCGTGATGGGCTGGTACGACAACGAATGGGGCTTCTCCAACCGCATGTCCGACACGGCCGCCCTGTTCGGCAGCCTGTAAGGAAAAGCGCGCCGGCCGCCGTTCGGGCGGTCGGCGTCCTTGCCTGACAAGACGCCAATAGGCGCACGAAGTTTCACGAAGGACACACGAAGTTTCACGAAGTGGGCCGGGGTCGATCCGAGGCGCCTCTTCGTGGAACTCCGGTTTCCTTCGTGAACCTTCGTGCGCCCTTTGCGTTTTTTCGCCAAAAGGCCGCGAAGTTAACCATTCGCAAACCAACCCGCCCCATCATCCCGGCATGACATTGGCTCATGAAACCGGACTTTCGTATCAGATCATCAAACTGGCGATGCGCGTGCACAGCCGTCTCGGCCCCGGAATGCTTGAAAGCGCTTACGAACGGTGCCTCTGCCTTGAATTCGAACGCAACGGACTGCCCTACGAACGACAGGTAGACATGCCGTTGAACTATGACGGCGTGATCCTGGAGTGCGGCTATCGCGTGGACCTCATGGTGCGGAGGGAGGTGCTGTTGGAACTGAAAGCCGTGGAAAAGCGACTGCCGATACACGAGGCGCAGCTTCAGACCTACCTGCGCCTGAGTGGTTGTCGAATCGGACTGCTGTTGAATTTCAATGTCGTATCGTTGCGAGACGGTCTCCGACGCAGGGTCTTGTGAGCACCGCCGTCGGTCAGGCGGCCAGACAATCGACCAAAGGGCTGCGCCCTCTGGACACCGCTGCTCCGCGTGACACCGCCGCCCAGGGGCCTTGCGGTGGGCCGCGCTCCGCGCTCAACGCCCCCTCGCCAGCCCCGCCGGCGGCGGCGTCACGCTCCGCTCGCTTTAGCTTTGAACTCGGGCACAGCGAAAGCCGAAGTTGCCGTAGCGGGCGGACGGGTCGTGGAAGTCGCGGGACGCCGAGCGCGCGGAGCGCGCGTCGCCGAACCAGGACCCGCCGCGCAGCACGCGGGACGCGGCGCCAGCCGTCGTCCAGGCGGCGCCGTCCGACGGCGCGCCGTCGTAGCTGTCGTGCCAAGCATCCGCCGTCCATTCCCAGACGTTGCCGAGCATATCGTGTAGTCCGAAGCCGTTCGCCTTGAAGCCGTCGACCCGGCAGGTTCCAATCGACGTCTCCCAATGCCCATTCTCGCCGGGCTTACCGGCGGCGTCGCCCCAGTATCGCGCCGTCGTCGTCCCCGCCCGCGCCGCATATTCCCACTCCGCCTCGCTCGGCAGGCGATAGGTCTGGCCGGTCTTCGCGCTCAACCACGCCATATAGGCTTCTGCATCTTCATGGCTGACATTCACCACGGGATGCCGATCGTCTTGCGGAAACCTCACCCGAGACCATCGGTCCCCGTCGCGCCCGGTCTCCTCGGCAAAGACAGCGTATTCGCCGACTGTCACGGGAAACCTGCCGAGCCAGAACGGCCGCGCGATCGAAACCCTGTGCAGCGGTCGAGCGGCTTTGTCCGAGTCCAGCGTGTCTTCGCGCTTCGACTCCGCCTCCGGCGCGCCCATTTGGAACGCCCCGGCGGGGATCAGCACCATCTCCGGCCCCGGCCCCTCCTGAAGGATCGGATCCGTTGTTAGCGCTCCCCACGCCGTGCTGGCCCAGGCCGAAGCCGGTGTCAGCCGCTGCCTTATGGCCGCATCCGCGACCGGTGCGGGCTCAGGTGGCGGCGGAGCGGACACCACAACCGCCGCCGCCCGCCGCCGCAGCGTCGCCCGGATCGAAACAGCGAGCGTCGCCAACGTCGTCTCAACGTCTTCCGCGTTCGGCGGGCGAAGGCGCAATCCCGTGAAGTCGATCCATTGCCGGCTGTTCAGCAAGGTCAGCACCGCCGGATCGTGTACTTCGTCCGGCTCGATGTCGGACACATCGACATAGCGAAACGGAAAGATCAGGTCCTCGCGGCCAAGCTCCTGCTCCCGCTCGCGGAAGCGCATGACCTCCTGGCAGCACATCTCGCTTCCCAGGAAGGCCGGCGTGACGATTGGGATGAAGAAGGAGGATTCGGCGAGCGCCTTGTGGATCTCCCGCAACCAATCGGTTCCATGCGGAATGGCGTGGGCATCCTGCCAGATATGCACTTTCGGACGACCAACGACCAATTGTAGTTGGTTGGCCAACGACTGCCGCAACTGGCTCAGCCGCCCGCCGGAGCGACTGTCGTCGGAACTGGTATAGCTCCAGAACCCCGTCGGCTTCAGCGGTTCAGCCACGTCATGTGCGTCCTTCAGGCATGCCCGACAACGTTACCGACGCGGACGGCCCAAGCCAAGGGCGCGCCCCCCGGCTCGACAAATTCGCCCGCCACCCCCCGCACCGACTTGATCGAACCGCCGCGAACCCCCACCATCGGGCATCGATTGAAGCCTGGGAGACGGAATATGCAGGGAGTCCGGACATGAAAGTGCGCGCCGCGGTAGCTCGCGAGGCCGGGAAGACGTTGAGCCTGGAAACCGTCGACCTCGCCGGCCCGCGGGAAGGCGAAGTCCTGGTGGAAATCAAGGCCACCGGCATCTGCCACACCGACGAATACACGCTGTCCGGCGCGGACGCCGAAGGGCTGTTTCCCTCCATCCTCGGGCACGAGGGCGCGGGCGTCGTCGTCGATGTCGGCAAGAACGTCACCGGGCTGAAAAAGGGCGACCACGTCATTCCGCTCTACACGCCGGAATGCCGCCAGTGCGAATACTGCCTGTCGCGCAAGACCAACCTGTGCGTCGCCATCCGCGCCACCCAGGGTAAGGGCCTGATGCCCGACGGTTCCAGCCGTTTCTCGTGTGAGGGAGAGACGATCTTCCACTACATGGGCACATCGACCTTCGCGAATTACACGGTGCTGCCGGAAATTGCCCTGGCGAAAATCCGTCCCGACGCGCCGTTCGACAAGGTTTGCTACATCGGCTGCGGCGTCACCACCGGCATCGGCGCCGTGATGAACACGGCCAAGGTGGAAGCCGGCGCGCGCTGCGTCGTGTTCGGTCTGGGCGGCATCGGGCTGAACGTGATCCAGGGCCTGCGCATGGTGGGCGCGGAACAGATCGTCGGCGTCGACCTGAACCCGAACCGCAAGGCGATCGCCGAGAAGTTCGGCATGACCCATTTCGTCAACCCGAGTGAGGTCGAGGGCGATCTGGTCCCCTATATCGTCGATCTGACCAAGGGCGGCGCGGATTACAGCTTCGAATGCATCGGCAACACCAAGGTGATGCGGCAGGCGCTGGAGTGCTCCCACCGCGGCTGGGGCAAGTCGATCATCATCGGCGTCGCCGGTGCCGGGCAGGAGATTGCGACGCGCCCGTTCCAACTGGTGACCGGGCGCACCTGGATGGGCACGGCGTTCGGCGGGGCGCGCGGGCGCACCGACGTGCCGCGCATCGTCGATTGGTACATGGACGGCAAGATCGACATCGACAGCCTGATCACCCATGTCCTGCCGTTCGAGCAGATCAACGAGGGCTTCGAACTGATGCGCAAGGGCGAGTCCATCCGTTCCGTGGTGGTGTTCTGACGCCGATCGCCTGAATCCTGATGGCGAGTTGGGGCGCATGGCTGGCGGTGGCCGGCGGCGGGGCGATCGGCAGCCTCGCCCGCTTCTGGTTGACGGGGGTGTTCGCCGATCTGACGGGCGCGCGCTGGCCTTGGGGAACGCTTGCGATCAACGTCCTGGGGTCGCTGGTCATCGGGCTGGTCGCCGGCGTCGCCCTGGCGCCCAGCCGGATCGATCTGCACCCCGATCTGCGCATCTTCCTGATGACCGGCGTCTGCGGCGGCTTCACCACATTCTCCGCCTTCAGCCTGCAAAGCCTGGAGTTGCTGCAAGCCGGTGAAACCCTCGCCGCCGGTGCCTATATCCTGGCCTCCGTCGTGCTGTGCCTGCTGGCGGTCTGGGCCGGCTGGTCGATCGGGCGGCCGATATAATGCGTCGGCGAGAATGAATTATTGAGATTGCCGTCCCTGGGATGATACCTACGCGCCGCGATACGGAGAACCCTTGCGGATGAAGCTGTTACTGACGGGCGGATGCGGCTTTATCGGTTCCGCCGTGATGCGCTGCCTGTTGCGTGAGACCGATCACACGATCGTCAACGTCGACAAGATGACCTACGCCGCGTCGGAAGCGGCGTTGGAGGAGGGCAGGGGCCACAACCGCCACGTCCTGGTGCGCGCCGACATCGCCGACGCCGCCGCGATGCGTCAGGTGTTTGAAGCGCACGACCCCGACGCGATCATGCATCTGGCCGCCGAAAGCCACGTCGATCGCTCCATCGACGGCCCGGCGGACTTCGTGCAGACCAACGTCGTCGGCACCTTCACCCTGCTGGAAGCCGCGCGTCGGCACTACGCCGGGCTCGATCCGGCACGCCGAGCGGCGTTTCGGTTCCATCATGTGTCGACGGATGAGGTGTTCGGGGCGTTGGAAGCCGATGATCCGCCGTTCACCGAAACCACGCCCTATGACCCGCGCAGCCCCTATTCCGCGACCAAGGCCGCGTCGGATCATCTGGTGCGCGCCTGGATGCACACCTATGGCCTGCCGACCATCGTCAGCAACACCTGCAACAATTACGGCCCCTGGCAGTTCCCGGAAAAGCTGATTCCGCTGGTCACGCTGAACGCGTTGCAAGGCAAGGAATTGCCGGTCTACGGCGACGGCTCCAACATGCGCGACTGGCTGTTCGTCGACGATCACGCCGCCGCGCTGGTGCGGGTGCTGGAACACGGCACGCCCGGAGAGACCTACGCCATCGGCGCCCGCCAGCCGCGCACCAACCTGCAGGTCGTGCGCGCCATCTGCGCCCATCTCGATCGCCGGGTGCCCGATCCCGCCGGCCCGCGCGAACGCCTGATCCGCTTTGTCACCGACCGCCCCGGCCACGATTTCCGCTACGAGATCGACCCGACCCGGACCGAGGCCGCGTTGAACTGGAAAGCGCCGCACGACTTCGAAACCGGGCTGGCGCGCACCATCGACTGGTATCTCGACAACCGCGCCTGGTGGGAAAGCATTCGCGCCGCCCGCTATGGCGGCCAACGGCTGGGCCAGGCGGCCGGCACCTCAGGAACCATCAAGACAGGAACATCGGCATGAAGGGCATTCTGCTCGCGGGCGGCTCCGGCACGCGACTGCACCCGATGACCCTCGCGGCATCGAAGCAACTGCTGCCGGTCTACGACAAGCCGATGGTCTACTATCCGCTGTCGACCCTGATGCTCGCGGGTATCCGCGACATCATGCTGATCTCCACCCCCGAGGACCTGCCGCAGTTCCGTCGCCTCCTCGGCGACGGCTCCCGCTTCGGCGTGCGCTTCGAATATGCCGTCCAGCCCAGCCCCGACGGCATCGCCCAGGCGTTCCTGATCGGTCGCGACTGGATCGGGGGGGAGCCTTGCGCGCTGGCGCTGGGCGACAATTTGATCCATGCCGATCACCTGTCCACCCTGCTGCGCACCGCCGCCGCCCGCCCCGTCGGCGCGACCGTGTTCGCCTATCAGGTGCGCGACCCCGAACGCTACGGCGTCGTGTCCTTCGATCAGGCCGGCAAGGCGGTGGAAGTCGTGGAAAAGCCCGCCGTCCCGACCTCCAACTGGGCCGTCACGGGGCTGTATTTCTACGACAGGCAGATCAGCGACATCGCCCCGACCATCAAGCCCTCGGCGCGCGGCGAACTGGAAATCACCGACCTCAACCGCGTCTATCTCGAAGCCGGCACCTTGCAGGTGGAGAAATTGTCGCGCGGCTGCGCCTGGCTCGACGCCGGCACCCCCGACAGCCTGTTGCAGGCCGCGACCTTCGTGCAGACGATCCAGTCGCGCACCGGCATGCTGGTCGGCTGCCCCGAGGAAGTCGCCTTTCGCATGGGGTTCATCGGCGCCGATCAGTTGCTGGAACAGGCGAAGCGGCTGGGCAAAACCGAACTGGGCCGCGTCCTGATGGACCTGGCGGAGGGTGTGTCAGAGTGAAGGTCGAACGCCTCTCCATCCCCGACGTGATCCTGCTGACGCCGCCGAAGTTCGGCGACGCGCGCGGCTTCTTCTCGGAAACCTGGAACGGCAAGCGCTATGCCGATCTCGGCATCGCCGGCCCCTTCGTGCAGGACAACCACGCTTATTCGTCCGAAGCGAACGTCGTCCGCGGCCTGCACTTGCAGATCGGGTCGAATGCGCAGGGCAAGCTGGTGCGCGTGGTCAAGGGCGCCATCTGGGATGTCGCGGTTGACGCGCGCGTCGGCTCCCCCAGCTTCGGCCGCCACGTCGCCGCGGAACTCAGCGCGGAGAACTGGAGCCAGCTTTGGGTGCCGCCGGGCTTCCTGCACGGCTACTGCACGCTCTGCGCCGATACCGAGGTCATCTACAAGGTCACCGGCGAATATGACCGGTCCGCCGAACGCGGCGTGATCTGGGACGACCCCACGCTGGCGCTGCCCTGGCCGGCGCCGCCCGGACAGGCGATCCTGTCCGACAAGGACAAGCTGCTGCCCCGGTTCGCCGACTGCGAGCCGTGGTTTCACTACGACCCCGCCACGGCGGCATCGCATGGTTGATCGGCCCATCCTGATCCTGGGCGGCAGCGGTCAACTTGCCCGCGCGCTGGAAGACGCCGCGACGGTGCCGGTCGTGCGCGTCGGCCGGCCCGACTTCGATTTCGATCGGCCGGACACAATTGCCGAAACGATGGCCCGCGTATCGCCGTGGCTGGTCGTGAACGCGGCGGCCTATACGGCGGTGGACGCCGCCGAAACCGACGCCGAGGCCGCCTGGCGCGCCAATCGCGACGGCCCCGCCACCCTCGCGCGCCTGTGCCGCGATGCCGACGTGCCGCTGATCCATGTCTCCACCGATTACGTCTTCGACGGCACCAAGGGCGCGCCCTACCTCGAAACCGACCCCGTCTCCCCGCTCGGCGTTTACGGCGCCAGCAAGCTGGCCGGGGAGCAAGCGGTGCTGGAGTCCGGCGCGCGGGCCATCGTGCTGCGCACTTCCTGGGTCTATGCGCCGATCGGCAAGAACTTCGTCCGCACGATGCTGACCGTCGGGAAAACGCGGGATCGGCTGACGGTCGTCGCCGATCAGCGGGGCTGCCCGACCGTGGCGGCGGACCTGGCGGACGCCATCCTGGCCATCGCTGCCCGCCTGCGCGCGGACGGGTGGCACGATCGCTTCGGCGGGGTATTCCACGCCGCCGGCACGGGCGAGACGACCTGGCACGGCCTGGCCGTCGCGGTGTTCGAGGAAGCCGCCCGTCACGGCGCGAAACAGCCGGAGGTCGCGCCGATCAAAACCGCGGACTGGCCGACCCCGGTGCGCCGCCCGGCGGACTCGCGGTTGGATTGCACCCGTCTGGAGGAGGTGTTCGGCGTGCGCCTGCCGCCCTGGCGGGACAGCCTGCGGCGGACCGTCGATACAATCTTCGCGGCGGAGAATGGATAATTCCGAGCGTATGACATTGCGGTGGCGCGGGGCACATGCTACACGGCGCGCCCGCACCCGGTGGGGGATAGTTTAGCGGTAAAACTCCCGGCTCTGACCCGGGCATCCTTGGTTCGAATCCAGGTCCCCCAGCCAACTTATCGTCGGTGCTATGCCACATCACTGGCGGCACCCGGACGCGTCGATCGTCAATGAACCAAGAACGTCTCATACCGACGCGTCGTTCTGTTAATCTGCCTCTGGCGCGCGCGGCCGGGGATGGCCGAACCCTGCTTCTTATGCCGCAGGCCATTATCACGACGCCATTGATCGTTAAGGATGTCGGGTTTGATCCAATCAAGGATCTGGCGCCGCTAACCCTGGTCGCCCCCGACGCGCCATACAAATCATTGGCTGACATTATCTCTGCGGCAAAGGCTCAACCAGGAAAATTGCGATATGCATCGACAGGGTTGGGAACAAGCCTTCACTTGTCAGCCGAAGAATTCAACCGCGCCGCCGGCGTGGACATCGCACATGTACAACTTCCCAGCGCTGGTGATATGGTATCTCCAAACTGTTCTGGCGGCATGGGTGCGGTAAAGGACGGAAAAGTGCGTCTCCTCGCTGTCGCGACCCTCGACGCATGGCTGCAAATGCCGACGACCCCGACTTTCGCACAGACACTTCCTGGCTTCGAGGCGCCAGCCTGGTTCGGTCTCTACGCCCCCGCGAGTACACCCGGCGCGGATGTCGTCGGGTCAACGGCCGATGAGCTGCGGATTTTGATGGCGTGAGAACAGGCACGCTGGACCCAGATCATCAGAGATACGGGGATCGGCCGGTGACTGGACCAGTACAACGCCAGCCGGCCTACAGTGCGTAAGCCGTAATTAATATGAAACAAAAAGAACTATCGTGCGAACGATATGCCGGTAGTCGCCGTGTTTCAAATCCGATGCACCATGACAATCCAAAACGCCTGATTTATGGCACCACACCACCTACCGTCATGGAATCTCCCGCGCCATTCGACATCGCTTACGGACGCAATTCCGCCACCATCCTCCCCGCGTGACGCGGTATGACGTTGACCGTCACCTCGATCTGCTGCCCAAGGCCGGAGAGGATCGTCATCAACCGGTCGATGGTGAAGCGCCCCAGTTTGGCATTGCGGATACGGGAAAAGTCCGCCGCCGCCACGCCGGTGATTTCCTGCGCGGCGCGCACGGTAAGCTTGCGATCGTCCAGGACACCGACAATACGGGCCGCCAGCAGCGCGCGCAGTTGCTCCCGATCCGCGTCGGGATGGTTGAGGTCACGGAACACATTGCCGGTGCCGCGAACGATATCGAAATCGTCATCGCTCATTATAGCCTCTCTTTCAGCCGCTTTAACCGTTCATGGATCAGGTCGATTTCCTGCTGTGGCGTTTTGATCCCCGTCTTCGATTTCTTCTGGAATGCATGGATCACCCAAATATCGTCGCCGATCCGCAATGCGTAGACGACCCGGAACGCATCGCCGCGATGCCGGAGCGCCAGCTCCATCACACCGGAACCGAAACCTGTCAGGGGCTTCGCGATGTCCGGCATACGCCCTTCCGCCAGGATCGTCAGCGCCCGCGCCATGTCGGTTCGCGCGCCCAGAGGGAAGTCGTCGAAGTCCTTACGGGCGGCCTTGATCCAGCTTATGGGGCGCGAGTTTCTCAGCATGCGGAAGCATTGTTGTCATGTTTGACAACAAAAGTCAAGAAGGTGCGCCGGCCTGCGATCCGGCGCCACCCGGACGCGTCGATCAGTCCTCGGTCCCGGCCAGACCGCCGACAAAATCCTCGAAATCCTTCGCTTCGCGGAAATTGCGATAAACGCTGGCAAACCGCACATACGCGACCTTATCCAGCTCCTTCAGCGTATCCATCACCAGCTCGCCGATCTGCTTGCTCGGCACGTCGCTGTCGCCGGAGGCTTCCAACTGGCGGACGATCGAATTCACGATCCGCTCGATCCGCTCCTCCTGGATCGGCCGCTTGCGCAGCGAGATGCGGATCGAGCGGGCGAGCTTGTCGCGATCGAACGGCACGCGCCGACCGTCGGTCTTGACCACGGTCAGTTCGCGCAGTTGCACCCGCTCGATCGTCGTGAAGCGCTGGCCGCAATTGCCGCAGAAGCGGCGCCTGCGGATCGCGCCGTTATCCTCGGTCGGACGGCTGTCCTTCACCTGGGTATCGTCGGACCCGCAAAATGGGCAGCGCATGGTCGCTCAGCGTCCCGGATACAGCGGGAAGCGGGCGCACATCGCCTTAACGCGCGCGCCCACGGCCTGTTCGGCCGCACTGTTGGTCCCGTCGTTGGATCGCCCGAGGGCTTCCAGCACCTCGTTGATCATCAGCCCGATCTCGCGGAACTCCGCCTCGCCGAACCCGCGGGAGGTAGCGGCGGGCGACCCCAGGCGAATGCCGGATGTGATGGTCGGCTTTTCCGGGTCGTACGGGATGGCATTCTTGTTCGCGGTCATATGCGCGCGTTCAAGCGAGGCTTCCGCCGACTTTCCGGTCACCCGCTTGGGGCGCAGATCGACCAGCATCAGATGGCAGTCGGTGCCGCCGCTGACGATATCCAGCCCCTGGGTCTTCAGGGTTTCCGCAAGGACGCGCGCGTTGTCCTGCACCGCCTTTTGATAGACCCGGAAATCCGGCCGCAACGCCTCTCCGAACGCGGCGGCCTTGCCGGCGATGACATGCATCAGCGGCCCGCCCTGCAAGCCCGGAAATACGGCGGAGTTGATCTTCTTGCCGAGTTCGGCGTCGTTCGACAGGATCATCCCGCCGCGCGGACCGCGCAGGGTCTTATGCGTCGTGGTGGTCACGACATGGGCATGCGGCAGCGGGCTGGGGAACAGACCGGCGGCGACCAGACCGGCGAAATGCGCCATGTCCACCATGAAATACGCGCCGACCTCATCCGCGATCTTGCGGATGCGGGGGAAATCGATGAAGCGCGGATAGGCCGACCCGCCGGCGATGATCAGCCGGGGCTTTTCGGCGCGGGCCTTCTGCTCCAACTCCTCGTAATCCAGCAGCCCGTCTTCCTTGCGGACGCCGTATTGAACGGCGTTGAACCACTTGCCCGACAGGTTGGGCGCCGCGCCATGGGTCAGATGCCCGCCGGCGGCCAGGCTCATGCCCAGCACCGTCTCCCCGGGTTTGCACAGCGCCAGGAACACCGCCTGATTGGCCTGCGCGCCTGAATGCGGCTGCACATTGGCGAAGGCGCAGTCGAACAATTGCTTCGCCCGCGCGATCGCCAGTTCTTCCGCCACATCGACGTAGACGCAACCGCCGTAATAGCGGCGCCCCGGATAACCCTCGGCATACTTGTTCGTCAGGACGGAGCCTTGCGCTTCGAGCACGGCGGCGGAGACGACGTTTTCCGACGCGATCAGTTCGATCCCATCCTGTTGACGGCGCAGTTCCGCCCCGATCGCGGCGGCGAGTTCGGGGTCGGTTTCCGCCAGCGGGGCAGAGAAAAAGCGTTGCAGATCGGCGGCGGGACTCTGTGCGTTCATCGGAACCCTGAAAATCTTGTTCGCCGCCCTGTAGCATGCGGCGAAAGCGCCCGAAACGCCTTTGACACGGTGATTTTCGCGTTCAGGGGTGCGTCTGCCTCAGGCGGCGTCGCGGAACCGGACCATGCGTCCGCTCGTCTCGTCCCACAGCGTATAGCGCGCCGCGCTCAGAGCCTGACGGATCGTCAGCACGTTGTCGGTGGGCAGCAGTGAGGCAAAGGCGCGTTGGCAGGCTTCCAGGCGGTAGTTCGGAATGCGCGGGGCCAGATGATGCAGATGGTGATAGCCGATGCTGCCGGTGAACCATTGCAGAACGGCGGGCAGGCGCAGGAAGGAACTGCCCAACAGCGCGGCTTCGGGGGCGTTCCACTTCTCCTGGCGCGCCCAGACCGCGTCCTCGAACCGATGTTGGATGGAAAACATCCAGACGCCGATGATCGAGGCGACGGCGATCGTCGATCCCTGCACCAGGACGACCGGCAGAACACCCAGCCACAGGGCCAGGCCGCCATAGACGGCGCACAGCGCGAGGTTGGTGCGCAGGACGCTGAATCGTTCCTTGTTCGTGCGCATGGGGGTGTCGAACGGCCAGCGGAACAGGATCAGAAAGACGATCGGCGGCAACAGAAGCTGCGCGACGATCGGGTGCAGGGTCACGCGATGCACCAGCCGGTGGAACGGCGACAAAGCGCGATACTCGGCCACCGTCAGGCAATTGGAATAGATGTCGGACCAGCCGGTGCGGCGGTCGAGATTGTTCCAGGTCGCGTGGTGATGCGCATGCTGAAAGCGCCAATTGGCATAGGGCGTCACCGTCAGCAGGCTGCAGCACCAGCCCAGCATGTCGTTCGCCCGCCGCGACTGAAAGAACGACCCATGCCCGCAATCGTGCTGGATGATGAACAGCCGCACCAGCAGACCGCCGGCCGGGATCGCCAAAAATATGCCGCACCACGCGGGCAGCGCGTACATCGCCGCAAGCAGCACCATATAAAGTGACGCGGTGGAGACGATTTGCCAGACGCTGGTCCACAGCACCGGCGCCTGAAAGGCGGCGAGTCCGGGGCGCAAGGCGCGATCAAGGGATGTGCGCGGCGCACGCGCCGCTGGGTCGGTCGAAGCTGACATGATGGAGGTTCGCAGACCCTTGCCGGGGCCGGCGGCGTGAAAAAGCTCACGCCGAACGCGGTCACCGGACATATAGCGAAACCGAGCGCGCGTAGCATCCCCCCCTCGCAAGGACATGACTCGCATGGCATCGCGCCGGATATCCGCGTCTGTGCTGGCGCGATGCCGCCCCGGCCCGCTATAACCGCGGGAACGAAGACGTGGGAGACTGGCATGGCTGGTGGTATCCGGACGATGGTTCGGCTTGGAATCCTGTGCGCGCTCGCGACCGTCGGTCAGTCCGGCGGCGACGGCGCGCGGGCGCAGACCCTGACGGTGGCGTCATCCGCGCCCGTCACGAGCATCGATCCGCATTACCACACGCTGTCGCCCAATATTTCGCTGCACGGGCACATCTACGATCGGCTGATCCATCGCAACGCCAAGGGCGAAATGGAACCCGGCCTGGCGGTAAGCTGGAAGCTGATCGACGACACCACGTGGGAGTTGAAGCTGCGGAGCGCGACCTTCCATAACGGCGCGCCCTTCACCGCCGAGGATGTGGTCTACTCCCTCGATCGCGTGCCCAAAGTCAAAAACAGCCCGGCCTCGTTCCAGATCTACACCCGCGCGGTGACAAGCACGACCATTGTCGATCCGCACACGATCCTGCTGAAAACCGACGGACCGTACCCGCTGCTGCCGCAGGACGTTTCGCAGGTCTTCATCCTGTCGCGCGGCCTGGGCGCGGAACCGCTGACCGAGGATTTCAACAGCGGCAAGAATGCCATCGGCACCGGCGCCTACCGGTTCGTGTCCTATCGTCCCGGCGAGAAGACCGAACTGGAACGCCATGACGGTTATTGGGGTCCGAAGCCGGCCTGGGACAAAGTGTCCTACCGCGTCATCAGCAACGACGCCGCCCGCACCGCGGCGCTGCTGGCCGGCGACGTCGGCATCATCGAATTCGTCCCCCCCACCGACCTGCCGAAGCTGCGCACCGATCCGCGCGTGACCCTGTCGGAAGTCGTGAGCAATCGCTCGATCTATCTGTGGCTCGACCACTCCCGCGACGGCGCGACGCCGCATGTGACCGGCCCGTACGGGGAAGTCCTGGCGAAGAACCCGCTGAAGGACCTGCGCGTGCGTCAGGCCCTGTCCATCGCGATCAATCGCCCCGGCATCGTCGAACGCGTGATGGAAAACGCCGCGATCCCGACGGCGCAGTACCTGCCCGCCACGTCCTCCAGCCACGTGCCCGAACTGGTGCCGCCCAAATACGACCTCGATCGCGCCAAGGCGCTGCTGGCCGAAGCCGGGTATCCCAACGGGCTGCGCGTCACCCTGCACGGCCCGAACGATCGCTATGTCAACGATGCCAAGATCATCCAGGCCGTCGCGCAGATGTGGCAACGCATCGGCGTGCAGACGACGGTGGAAGGCCTGCCCTGGAACACCTTCGTCGCCCGCGCCGGCAAGCAGGAGTTCTCGATCTTCCTGCTGGGTTGGGGCGTGTCGACCGGAGAGGGCACCAATCCGCTCCGCGCGCAGATCGCTACCTGGAACCCGACCCGAGGCCTGGGCACCGCCAATCGCGGGCGCTATTCCAACCCCGCGGTCGATGCCTTGCTCGATCAGGCCATGACGACGATGGACACCGCCGCACGCGACGTGCTTGTCCGCAAGACGACGAAGCTCGCCATGGACGACGTGCCGGTAATCATGCTCCACCTGCAAAAGAACATCTGGGCGACACGCAAGGGTCTGACATACGAAGCCCGCGTCGACGAAGAGACCCAGGCCATGGCCGTACGGTCGGAGAAGTAGCAGGGTATGTTCACCTGGATGGTGCGCAGGCTGTTTCAGGCCTGCTTCGTGGTGCTGGCGATGACCGTGATCGTCTTCGTCGGCGTGCATGTGATCGGCAACCCCGTCGATATCCTGATATCGCCGGAAGCCGATCAGGCCGAACGCGCGCGGATCATCGCCAATCTGGGCCTCGATCAGCCGCTGTGGCGGCAATATCTGTACTTCCTGAACGACGCCGTGCACGGCAATCTCGGTCGCAGCTTCGTCTTCAACGAACCCGCGCTGAAGCTGATCGGCGGGCGCATGCCGGCGACGCTGGAACTCGCCGTCACCGCCGTGCTGTTTTCCATCTGCTTCGGCGTGCCGCTGGGTCTTTATGCCGGCCTGAAACCCGACAGCTTCTTCGGTCGCACCGTCATGGCCGGCAGCATTCTCGGCTTCTCCCTGCCCAGCTTCTGGGTCGGGCTGATGCTGATCATGGTCTTCGCGGTGCAGTTGGGATGGCTGCCGTCCACCGGGCGCGGCCAGACAGAGGTCTTGTTCGGCATCCACTGGTCGTTCCTGACCTGGGACGGGCTGCGGCATATGTTCATGCCGGCGCTGAACCTGTCGCTGTTCAACATCTCGCTGGTGCTGCGCCTGACCCGCGCGGGCGTGCGGGAAACACTGCCCATGGACTACATCAAGTTCGCCCGCGCCAAGGGCCTGTCGCCCGCGCGCGTGATCTTCGTGCACGTCCTGAAGAACATCATGATCCCGGTCGTCACCGTCGTCGGCCTTGAACTCGGCTCCACCATCGCTTTCGCCGTCGTAACCGAAAGCGTCTTCGCCTGGCCGGGCATGGGCAAGCTGATCATCGACAGCATCAACGTGCTCGACCGCCCCGTGATCGTCGCCTACCTCATGATGATCGTTCTGCTGTTCATCACCATCAATCTCGTGGTCGACATTCTCTACACAGTCCTCGATCCCCGCGTCAGGCTGGAGACAAAGGCATGACCGATCCGTCGCATGCCGTCGCGGCGGACGCCCCCGTCCTGCCGAAAGAAGAAACGCCGTTCCGCCGCTTCGTCTCGGAATTCGCGGAATCGAAGCTTGCCCTGGTCGGGCTGGCGGTCTTTTCCGTCATCGCACTGCTCGCGATCTTCGCGTCGTGGATCACGCCGCAGAACCCGTACGATCTCGCCCAACTCGACATCATGGACGGCCGCCTGCCGCCCGGCAGCAAATCGCTGAGCGGCTATACCTTCATCCTCGGCACCGACGATCAGGGCCGGGACATGTTCTCCGGCATGCTCTTCGGACTGCGCATCAGCCTGTCCGTCGGCGTCGGCTCCGCCCTGTTCGCCGCCGTCGTCGGCACGACACTGGGCCTGCTCGCCGCCTTCTTCGGTCGCCGCGTCGATACCGTCATCATGCGTCTGGTCGACCTGCAACTCTCCTTCCCGTCGATCCTGGTCGCGCTGATGATCCTCGCCGTCCTGGGCAAGGGCGTCATGAACGTCATGCTGGCGCTGGTCATGGTCGAATGGGCCTATTACGCCCGCACCGTGCGCGCCACCGCCATGGTCGAACGCCGCCGAGAGTATATCGAGGCCGCGCAGTGCCTTGCCCTGCCATGGCGGCGGATCATGTTCCGCCATTTACTGCCGAACTGCCTGCCGCCGCTGATCGTCGTCGCGACCCAGCAGGTTGCCCGCGCCATCGCGCTGGAAGCCACCTTGTCCTTCCTCGGGCTGGGCGTGCCGATCACCGAGCCGTCGTTGGGACTGCTGATCGCCAACGGCTACCAATACATGCTGTCCGGTAAATACTGGATCAGCTTCTATCCGGGCCTCGCCTTGCTGGTCACCATCGTTTCCATCAACCTCGTCGGCGATCAGTTGCGCGACGTGCTCAACCCCCGGCTGAAAAAATGAGCGTCACCCTCGAAGTGCGCAATTTGCGCACCCATTTCCACACCCGCGGCGGAATCCTCAAGGCCGTCGACGACGTGTCGTTTTCCGTCGAGCAAGGCCAGGTGATGGGCCTGGTCGGCGAGTCCGGCTCCGGCAAATCGGTCACCGGCTTCTCCATCATCGGACTGGTCGATCCGCCCGGCAGGATCGCCGGCGGCCAAATCCTCTATCGCGGTCAGGACCTAGCGAAAATCTCCGAACGGGAAATGCGCTCGCTGCGCGGCAACCGCATCGCCATGATCTTCCAGGACCCGATGATGACGCTGAACCCGGTTCTGCGCATCGATACCCAAATGATCGAAACCGTGCAGGCCCACGCCAACGTCTCCAAAGCCGAAGCCCGCACCCGTTCCCGCGACGCGCTCGGCATGGTCGGCATCCCCAGCCCGGAAGAGCGTCTGAACTCTTATCCGCACCAGTTTTCCGGCGGCATGCGCCAACGTGTCGCGATCGCCATCGCCCTGCTGCACAACCCCGATCTGCTGATCGCCGATGAACCGACAACCGCGCTGGACGTGACGATTCAGGCGCAAATCCTGGCGGAAGTGCAGAAACTCGCCGCCGAACACGGCACCGCGCTGATCTGGATCACCCACGACCTGTCGGTGATCGCCGGCCTCGCCGATCGGATCGCGGTCATGTACGCCGGGCGCGTGGTCGAATCCGGCGACGCGGCCTCGGTGCTCGATCGCCCCCTGCACCCCTATACCCACGGCCTGATCGGCAGCGTGCCCAGCCGCAACAAGCGCGGCGAGAAGCTAAGGCAGATACCGGGAATGACGCCCAGCCTGTTGTCGCTGCCGCCCGGCTGCGCGTTTCGCACCCGCTGCGCCCGCGCCACCGCGGCCTGCGGTCAGGAACCGCCGGAAGAATCACCCGAGACAGGACGCATGGTCCGTTGCTTTCATCCGATGGAGGCGGTTTCCGCATGACCGAAGCCCCCATCATCGAGATGCGCGGCATCTCCAAACGCTTCGGGCCGACCTATGACGCCGCCGCGCGGGTCACGCGCGCCCTGTCGCGCCGCTTCGGGAACGAGCCGCGCAACGAAACCGTCCGCGCCGTCGATAATGTCAGCCTCAGCGTCTTTCGCGGAGAGGTCGTCGGCCTCGTCGGCGAATCCGGCTGCGGCAAGTCGACCCTCGGCCGCATGGTCGCCGGCATCATGCCGCCGACGGAGGGTCAGGTGTTCTTCAAGGGCAAGGACATCACCACCCTGCCGACGGACCAGGCCAAGGATGCCAAGCTGAAGGTCCAGATGATCTTCCAGGACCCCTACGCGTCTTTGAACCCAAGGCTAAGGGTGGATGAGATCGTGGGGGAGGCGCCGCGCGTCCACGGGCTGATCCCCAATAATGACTTCGACGGCTATCTCGACGCCCAGATGCGGCGCGCCGGGTTGGACCCCGCCTTCAAGCGACGCTATCCGCACCAGTTCTCCGGCGGCCAACGCCAGCGGATCGGCATCGCCCGCGCTTTGGCGGTGCAGCCGGAATTCCTGGTGTGTGACGAAGCCGTCGCCGCGCTCGACGTGTCGATCCAGGCGCAAATCCTGAACCTGTTCATGGACCTGCGGCGCGAACTCGACCTGACCTACCTGTTCATCAGCCACGATCTGGGCGTGGTCGAACATCTGTCCGATCGCGTGCTGATCATGTACCTCGGCCGCATCGTCGAATCCGCGCGGGCGGAAGACGTGTTCAGCCGTCCGAACCACCCGTACACCCAGGCCCTGCTGTCGGAAGTGCCGCGCATCGACGCGCGCAAGCGGCACTTCACCGCGATCAAGGGGGAAATCCCCAGCCCGATCGCGCCGCCGTCGGGCTGCCACTTCCATCCCCGCTGCCCGCACGCCATGCCGCGCTGCGCGATCGAGGCACCCGCCTTCAAGGAAGTCGCCCCGGGGCACGGCAGCGCGTGCCACCTGAACGACGGCTAAGCCAACGCCGACGCATAAGTGCGTCCGCGCGTCGGCGAAGTTGCCGTGAAAAACAATAACTCAGGGATTGTTCAACACGGTTGGTCGATTCGAGTGCTGTTGAACAAGCCCTGAGCTGAACCGTCAGCCGGCGCGCGACGGCAGTTCGACCACGCCCTCTCCCAGCACGGAGAGTTCGTTGTCCTGATTGCGCGCCTCCTGCTCGATCTGCACCAGGTGACGGCCGTCCTCGATATAGGTGCGCACGACCTTGGCGCTGAAGAACAGCGTGTCGCCCTCGGGGTTGTGACGGCGGATTTTGCAGGTCGCCTTGCGCAGGAACCCGTCGTCGCCCATCCAGTTGGTCAGGTGATGCGTCAGCCAGGAACACCGTTCGGGGCCGTAGTCGTAGGCGCCCGGCGCGCCGACCATCAGGGCGAACTCCGGCTCCCAATGCACCCGCTCCGGACAATCGGGGATGCCGAAGCGGTTCTTGATGCCCAGGCCCGGATGCGCGTGAATCTGCTTCCAGTTCAACTTGTTGGCGCGGATATACAGCCCGCCCCAGCCCTGCGCGTAGGCGATGAAACCGGTGACGGTCATCGGCCCCTTGACCATCGGCGGCAGCGCATCCCCCGCCTTCACATCTTCCCAATAGCGCGGCGTCGCGCCGCGAATTTCCTCGTCATGGTAATGTTTGTAGATGCTCGCGAGTTCCTCGTCGGAATACACATGCGCCGAACGGGATTTGACCTCGGCATACTTGGTGCCTTGCTCGCGCGCGATGTCGCGATCCGTGCGGAAGCACCAGCTATCGGCCTCCGCCAACAGGTCGCCGGATTGGTTGAAGAAGTTCACGTGGTAGATCTGCTGCACCGCCCGCCCGGCAAAGCGCGTGTCGTGCTCCACCAGGTCCTTCAGCCAGGCCTCCGTGCGGATTTCGTCGTTGCGACGCACGGCCTTGTGCCAGGTCCAGTCCGCGCCGGCCCACATCGCGTGCACGCCCGGCAGCCCGCCGACATAGCCCGACACGATCCGGCTGGTCGCGAACAGAAAGCTCGGCAAGGCGATGATGCCGCCGTGGCGGGACCGTTCGGCATAGGCTGGATCGCACCACAGCGGATTATCGTCGCCGATGCCGTGCGCGTAATGACGGATATTGTCGCGTGTCGCCTCGTGGCACCACGGTTCCAGCGTATTCTCGATGCGCACGCCGATGCGACGACGCAGCGCGTCCATGCCTTCGTCGGTGATGCTGGGAAAGTTGCCGCTCATGTTTGTTCCGTTGCCTGTCTTGCTTCGAGGTCGCGCAGTACCCGGCGGTTGACCTTCCCGGCCGGGGTCTTGGGTAATTCGGCGACGAACTGCACCACACGCGGGTATTCGTGTTGGCTGAGCCGAACGCGCACAAAGGTCTGGATATCCGCGGTCAGCGCATCGTCCGCCGATCGATCGCTGACGATAAACGCCTTGATCACCTGACCGCGCAACGCGTCGGGCACGCCGATCACCGCGGCCTCCCGCACCGCCGGGTGCTTCAGCAGCGCGTTCTCCACCTCCGTCGCGCCGATCGTCCAACCGGCGGAGATGATGACGTCGTCCGCCCGTCCGCCATGCCAGAAGTAACCGTCCGCGTCGACCCGGCCGCGATCCTTGGTCGCGAACCAGCCGTCGCGCCGCCAGACCTTGATCTCGCCGGACTGGTCGGCCGGACAGATCGACCCATCGGGCGCGACCACCGCGACCTTGACCCCGGGCACGGGGCGACCCAGCGATCCCGGCTTGCCCTGAAAATCCTCCGCCCCCGGATAATCGGCCAGGATCACACCCACCTCGGTCGTGCCGTACATGCTGCACAGGCGGGCGCCGAACGTCGCCTCCGCGAAGCCCAGGCTTTCGCTGTCGATCGGCTCTCCGGTAAAGCTCATCTTGCGGATGGCATAGCGGTACTCGCCCGCCGAACCGCTGTTCTTCATCATGCGATAATGCGTCGCCGCCGCCGACAGGTTGGTGATACCGAAATCGGCCAGCGCCTTCAGCAGCAAGGCCGCGTCGAACCGCCCGGACCAGGTGCCGGTTTCCACCCCCAGACCCAGCGGCGCCAATGTCCCGTGCCACAGCCCATGGCCCCAGGCCGGGGAGGACGGGCAGAAGAAGCGGTCCCCCGGTCTGATGCCGGTTCCGTAGAGCGCGGCATTGGCGACCACGACAATGGCGCGGTGCGTGTGCTTGATGGCTTCCGGCAGGTCGCGCGTCGTGCCCGATGTGTACTGGTACATCGCCATGTCGTCGGCCCGGGTGGCCGCGGCGAAGTGAACGGGGAAGCCCGCCAAGGTCGCCATGAACGCGTCATCGGCCACCACGACGGGCATCGGCGACAGTTCGGCGGCTTTCTCGGCATTGGTCAGCAGCAGAGCCGGCGTGCAATCGTCGATCCGCAGCCGCACCCCGTCCGGGCCGAACAGCGTGAACAACGGCACCGCCACCGCCCCGGCCTTCATCGCGCCGAACATCGCCGCATAGAACGGCAGCGACGGTTCCAGCATGATCGCCACGCGATCGCCCGGCCGCGTGCCCCGCGCGATCAGCCAGTTGGCGAAACGCGACGACCAAACCCGCAATGCCTGAAAGCCGATGGCCTGGCTGGTCCCATCCGCGAACGCCAGACGAATCGCGACACGATCGGGAGTCCGCTCCGCCCAGCGATCGATGCACTCATGCGCGATGTTCAACCGTTCGCGATCGCCGTCGAACAGCGCCCATAAGCCGTCACCGCTGAAATGGCGGTGGGCATCGTCGTAACGCGTATAATCGGTCAGCCTTATCATCGTGCCATAGTCCCATCGGGCGCGCGGTTGTCAAACGCATGGGCCGCCAACATGATGCGGCCTCAACCACCCGGATAGATCCCTCGACCATGCCCATCCGCGCTGTCTGCTTCGATGTCGGTGAGACATTGATCGATGAAACCCGCCACTGGATCGAATGGGCGAGCTATCTCGGCGTTCCGCCCCTGACTTTGTTCACCGCCATCGGCGTCACCATGGAGCGCGGCGAATCGCTCCGCCGCGTCTTCGAAATCTTCCGCCCCGATCTCGATATCCGCACTGCTCGGCAGGAACGCGCGAAATCCGGCTGGCGCTATGATTTTGAACATGTGGACCTGTATCCCGACGCGATCCCCTGCCTGACCGCGCTGCGCGCCGGGGGGCTGAAAGTGCTGATCGCGGGCAACCAGCCGGTGGAATCCGAGGCCGCGCTGCTGAAGCTGAACGTCCCCGCGGATGTCATCGCCAGCTCCGCCGGCTGGGGTGTTTCCAAACCCGATCCCCGCTTTTTCGACAAGGTCGTCGAGGCCGCCGGCATGCCCGCGTCCGATATCGCCTATGTCGGAGACCGGCTGGATAACGACGTGCTGCCGTCGCTCGCGGCCGGCATGACGGCGGTCTTCGTGCGGCGCGGCCCCTGGGGCTGGATGCACGCGGAAAAGCCGGAAATCGCCCAGGCGCATATACGCCTGAACTCCTTGACCGAATTGCCCGAAGCACTGGCCGAACTGTGAGCACGCCGTTTGATCCGGCCGCCCACGGGTGGCGGCAGATGGCGCCCGCCGGCGCAATGCCGGCAAGCGCCGGTCTGCCGTGGACCCGGCGCTACGGCGACGGCTGGCGCTATGCCATGTTGACCGGCCCGGAACATGCCAACCCGCAGGGCGCGGTCCATGGCGGCATGCTGATGACCTTCGTCGATCACGGCCTGAGCATGCTGGCGTGGGAGGCCGCGGACCGCGCGGCATGCTCCACCATTCAACTGAACGGCCACTTCCTGGCGGCGGTGCAGCCGGGAGAGTTTTTGGAGCTGGAAGGCGAAATCACGCGGAAAACGCGAAGCATGGTCTTCGTGCGCGGCAAGCTGCGCGTGGGAGACCGCGATGTCGTCGCGGCGGATGGCATCTGGCGGATCCTGCGCGGTCGGTAATCTCGCGTTCCCCAAAAGGGCGAGGCGCGATGTCGTGATTGGCGCGGAGTTCCGGATTGGATAGTACGTTCGCGTGAATATCCTTGCCCGTAATACCGCGACTGTCCGCGCCGCCCCCTGTCGGGACCGACAGGCCCCGCCGGTCGGCCCGCACAGATTTCCCGATGAAATAACCCCATGCGCCCAGAGCGGCGACGCCGCCGCGCGCGCCACCGCGGGAAATCCGCGAACAAGACCCCATGCGCCCAGAGACCGCCGCCAGGATTCGCCTCCGCTTGGCACCGGACCGTGCCGCGCCCGGCGCTGTGATGAAATGACCCCATGCGTCCAGGGAGACGACACTGCCGCGCGCGCCTCCGCGGGAAATCCGCAACCAAGACCCTATGCGCCCAGAGACCGCCGCCGGGATTCACCTCCGCCGGACGTCCGGCCGTGCCGTGCTTGGCGCTGTGATGAAATGACCCCATGCGCCCAGAGAGGCGGGATCGCCGCGCGTGCCGCCGAGGGAAATCCGCGAACAAGACCCTATGCGCCCATAGGCAACCGCCGGAATTCGCCACCGTCGGGTGTCGGAAAGTGCCGTGCCCGGCGCCGTGATGAAATGACCCCACGCGCCCAGAGCGGCGGGGTCGCCGCGCGTGCCGCCGTCGGAAATCCGCAAACAAGACCCTATGCGCCCAGAGACCGCCGTCACCGGGTGCCGGACTGTGCTGTGCCCGGCACTGTGATGGAATGACCCCATGCGCCCAGAGAGACGGGATCGCGGGGCTCACTCGCCGCCTGAAAACCGGCGACAAAACCCTACACGCCCTGAGAAACAGCGCGCGTCACGAACCTGACGGCAGGCCCATGCCATGTCACCGGACCCCATCCGATCACGGACGGAGTCCCCGCTGGGCAAAGGCCCAGGCAGGCTTACCCCGCCAGGGCTTTCAGCCTGGGCACGACATCGCGGAAGTAGCGTTCCAGGCTGCCGTTCAGGTAGTCCGGGCGCAATCCCGGCGGCGCGGCCCAGGTGACCAGGTCCGTGATCCCGTACTCCGCGATGAACGCCGACAGTTCCTTGACGCAGTGATCGACGTTGCCGACGACCCAGGCCTGCGGAATGCGGGTTTCCTCGGTATTGCCCTTCACGCCGCCGGCCCCGGCACCGCCGCCCAGATCCTGTTGGAACTTTGCGTAGGTGCCCATGCGATAGCGTTCAGCCTGACGCACCGGCGGCCAATCGCGTTCGGGGTCGTCGGTGACCAGGCAGGACCGGATGATGCCCACGCGATATTGGCCGGGATCGCGGCCGGAGGCGGCCAGTTCGCGCCGCCAGGGATCGAGCACGGTGGAGCGTGGCCCCTGCGGCAACAGATTGGTGTCAAAGCGCGCGGCGCGCTGTGCCCCCGCCTCCGACATCGCCGCGACCCACAGCGGCGGGCCGCCGGCCTGGACGTAACCCGGGCGGATCGTGACGTCCTGGAAGTTGTAGCGTTTGCCGGCGAAGCTGAACTTCTCCCCGGCAAAGCACAGCTTCAGCACCGCGATCCCTTCGTCGGTCAGCGACACCCGGCGAGAGACCGGCAGACCGAAGCCGCGGAACTCGTGCGGCGCATAGCCCATGCCGACGCCCAGTTCGACTCGCCCGCCGGACAGATTGTCCAGCACCGCAAGATCCTCGGCCAGTCGGATCGGATGGTTGAACGGCAGCAGGCACACGTCGCAGGAGAAGCGAGCGTTCTTTGTGCGCGCGGCCATGGCCGAGGCGAGGGGAATCCACGACGGCAGGTAGCCGTCGTCCATGAAGTGGTGTTCGGTGAACCAGACCAGATCGAGGCCGAGACCGTCCAGCCAGGTCACCTGCTCCATCAGCGCCGCGTAAAGCGACGCGTTGTCGAGGCCGGTTTCCGGCGTATTCCGGAAATCGTGGACCACCCCAACGCGCAGCTTTTGCGACATCAGGCGTTGCCGGACAGGTATTCGATCGCGGCCTGGACGCCGCCCGACTTGTGCGGGATGCCGGCGGCGCGCAGCCCCATTTCGACGCCGGTCAGCGTGCCGGTCAGTTGCAGCACCGACAGATCGCCCATGTGGCCGATGCGGAACAGCTTGTCGTCGACCCGGCCCAGGCCGTTACCCAGGCTCATGTTGAAGCGTTCCAGGATGACCGTCCGCAGCTTGTCCGCGCTGAACCCGTCGGGCACGCGGATCGCGGTCACGCCGGGCGCATACGCGGCGGGATCGGCGCATTGCAGTTCCAGGCCCCAGGCGCGCGCGGTGCGACGCGTGGCTTCGGCATAGCGGTCATGCCGAGCACATACGTTTGTAAGGCCTTCGTCGAGAAGCATGGTGAGGGCTTCGTTGAGGGCGAAGAGCAGGTTGACGGCCGGGGTATAGGGGAAGAAGCCGGTCTTGTTGGCGGTGACCAGCGGTTCCCAATCCCAATAGCCGCGCGGCGAACCGCCGGCGCGGGACGCGGCCAGGGCCTTCTCGGACATCGCGGTGAACGACAGGCCGGGGGGCACCATCAGGCCTTTTTGGGATCCGGCGATGGTTACGTCGACCTTCCACTCGTCATGGCGATAGTCGGCGCAGGCGAGGGAGGAGATGGCGTCGACCATCAGCATGGCCGGGTGTCCGGCCTTGTCCATGGCGGCGCGCACGGCGGCCACGTCGGACATGCAGCTTGTCGAGGTTTCGCTGTGCACGACGCACACCGCTTTGATCTTGTGTTCCCGATCGTCGCGCAGCACCTGGCCGATCGCTTCCGGGTCGGCCCCGCGGCGCCAATCGGTATCCAGCGCGACGATGTCGTGGCCCAGCTTGATGGCCATCTGTTCCCACAGATGGGCGAACTGGCCGGTGCGGGTGACCAGGATACGGTCGCCCACGTTCAACGCGTTGACCAGCGCCGATTCCCACGCGCCCGTACCGGACGACGGGAAGATGCCGACGATACCCGAAGTCTGGAACACCTGGCGCAGCTTGCCGATCACTTCCAGGCCAAGGCGACCGAACTCCGGACCTCGGTGGTTGATCGTGCTGCGCTCCATGGCGCGAAGAACCCGCTCGGGCACGTTGGTCGGCCCGGGAGTCTGAAGAAAATGGCGTCCAGACGTATATTCAGTCATCGTAATCGCATCCTCCAAGCCGGGCGTAGAAGCATGACCGCGCGCGGTTGGCAATGCCGGGGGTGGATTGCAGGTCTGCGCGGATCGCGCGACCCTGGCGGGAAGGGCGGATTCAACGCCGTGGCGCAATGATGAATCGAGGAGGTTTCCATGCAACGAATCCTGTCCACCCGAGGCCGCGGATGCTGAGCCGTCGGGGATTTTCCGGCATGCTGGCCGGGGTTTCGCTGCTGGGTCCGGCGACGGCGCGGGCCGATCTGGGCGCGCTGGAAGAAGCCGGGCGCAGGGAAGGCGGGCTGACCTGGTACACGGCGCAGACCGACGGAGAGACCGCCGAACGCATCGGCCGGAGTTTCACCGCGCGATATCCCGGCATCAAGGTTACGGTCGTACGCACCACCGCTCAGGTTGCCTACGAACGCCTGTCGGCCGAACTCAAGAACAAGAACCTGGCCTGCGATGTGTTCAGCTCCACCGATCCCGGACACGACGAAACGCTGAAGCAGAAGGGGCTTCTGGCGCGCTACGTGCCGCAAAACGACGCCCAATTGTCCCCGACATTCCGCGCCTTCGACAAGGACGGCTACTACCACGCGACCGCCGGCGGGCTGGTGCTGATCGCCTACAACACGTCCAAGGTGAAGCCCGAGGACGCTCCGGCGAACTGGACGGACCTGCTCGCCCCGAAATGGAACCGGCAGGTCGCGGTCGGACATCCCGCTTTCAGCGGCTTCGTCGGCACCTGGGTGCTCGCGATGCGCAAGCTGTATGGCTGGAAGTACTTCGAGTCGTTGGAAAAAAGCCGCCCGCAGGTCGGACGTTCCATTATCGATACGACTACGACGCTGACCGCCGGCGAACGCTCCGTGGCCGCAAGCTCCGCGACGTCCACCCTGCACGCGGTCGATAAGGGCAATCCCCTGGCCGTCGTGCATCCCACCGACGGCGCGCTGCTGATCGTCGCCGCCTCCGCCATCATGGCCAACGCCCCCCATCCCTCCGCCGCTCGCTTGTTTCTCGAATTCCTGCAAAGCGAGGAAGTCGCGCATATTTCGGTTAAGCAACGCGCTGAGTCGATGCGCCCGGAAGTGACGGCTCTGCCGGGGGCGAAGCCGTTCACCGAGATCAAGACGTTCCAACTGACGGTGGCCGAAACCTTGAAGGGAATCCCAGAGGTTATCGAGCAATGGCGCGATACCTTCGGCGGCTGAACGGAATGGCGTCGGTGTCACGTTTTCCCGCGCAATTGGGCGATCTCGGCCTCCAACGCCGCGATGCGCCGGTCGCGTTGGGAGAGCGCGGCGGCGACGTCGGCGGCCTCGAAGCGTTGCGGAATATGCTGCGGGCAGTTCGAGTCCCACGCGCCGACGGTGAAGACGATGGCCTGTTCGCCGCGCGGCGTGCCTTCGCCGGCGGTCAGTTCTTCCAGCAGGGCCGGATCGTCCTCCACCACCCGCGCGGTGCCCCAGATCTTGATGCGGCGACGATTCGCGTAGTCGATCAGAAACAGATACGCCTTGGCGTTCTCGGAAAGGTTGCCGGTGGTGATGAACTGACGATTGCCCCGGTAGTCGGCGAAGGCGATGGTTTTGGCGTCCCGCACGTGCAGGAAGCCCGCCGCACCGCCGCGATGCTGGATGTAAGGCTGCCCATCGGCGGTCGCCGTCGCCAGGAATACGCTGGTCTGTTCGGCGATGAACGCCGCCAGGTCCGGCGTGATCTCCGTCTTCCACGCGCCCGCTTCTTCGCGGCGGGCATAGGATGCGCGCGAACCCTTGCGGGTCTGGATTGCCTTCACGGCCGGGGTGAAGGCGATGTCGCTGGAATAGCCGATTGTTCCGGTCATGTTGGGTTCTCCCGAGCCACACCGCTCATGGAGCGGTGTGGCGCATTGACGTCAGGCAGCGTGAAGGGCGGGGGATACCGCCGGGAAATCGATCTCGGTGCCGGCGACTTCGTTGATGTAGTTGGTCAGTGTGTTCAACGCGACGTGGGCGACGATCTCGACGATTTCGGCATCGCCGAACCCGGCGGCGCGCGCGGCGGTCAGCGCGGCATCGTCGATATGGCCGCGTTGACGGACGATGGCGGTTGCCAGGCGCACCGCGACATCGGCCTTGGCGTCGTTCGAAGCGCCACTCCGGTTCGCGGCGATTTCCGCCTCGTCCAGTTTCGCAACGTTCTTGCCCAGGTAGGTGTGCGCGGACAGGCAGTAGTTGCAGCCGTTCAGGTCGGCCACCGCCAGGGCGATGCGTTCGCGGGTTTTCGCGTCCAGGGCGCCGCGCGACAGGGCGGCGTGCAGACCCAGATAGCCGTCGAGGGCCGCGGGGCTGTTGGCGATGACACGAAACATGTTCGGAACCATTCCCAGCGACTTGCGCGCGCCTTCAAGGGCAGGGCGGGCGGCGGCCGGGGCGGTTTCGATGGTGGGGGTATTGAGGCGGGACATGCGATCTCTCCTGTGTTGGACCGGCGGGTCAGCCGATGACCTGGATATGATCTCTTCCGATCGGGCGCGGTATTCGGTAAATTCAGGATGGTCTGTTCCATAAATTGAGAGAATGATTGGACAAGTTCGAATCCATGACCGTCTTCGTGACGGTCGCCGACGAGGGTGGCTTCTCCGCCGCCGCGCGCCGTCTGGGCATGCCGCTGGCAACCGTCAGCCGTAAGGTGACGGAGCTGGAGGAAAGCCTGAAGCTGCGCCTGATCAATCGGACGACGCGCTGGATCGCCCTGACGGAAGGCGGAGCGGCCTTCCTCGCCTCCGCGCGCCAGATCCTGGAGACCCTGCACGAGGCGGAACGCGTCGCAACCGGCGAGTATGCCGAACCCCGCGGTGGACTGACGATCACCGCGCCGATCGTCTTCGGACGGCTGCACGTCCTGCCGATCGTGACCGAGTTTCTGCGTGCCCATCCCCAGGTCGAGATCCGGTTGCTGCTGATGGATCGGGTGGTCAACCTGTTGGAGGAGCAAATCGACCTGTCCGTGCGTATCGGCGAACTGGCCGAAAGCAGCCTGATGGCGATTCGTCTGGGCAGCATCCGCCAGGTGGTCGTTGCCAGTCCGGCCTATCTGCGCGCGCATGGCCGGCCGAACCATCCCGACGAACTCATCGCCCATGACGGCGTTGTGTTCGCGACGGATGGGTCGGGCAAGGCCATGACGTTCCGAATCAACCACGAAAACCGGTCGGTTCCGGTTCGATCTCGCCTGACGGTCACGACCGCCGAGGCCGCGATCGACGCCGCGATCGCCGATGCCGGCATTACCCAGGTCAGGTGTTATCAGGTCATCGACGCCATCGACCGGGGCAAGCTGGAACTTGTTCTGAGGTCGTTTGAAACGGACGACGCGCCGCTAAGCTTCGTTTACCCGAGTGGACGGCTGGTCCCGTTGAAACTGCGCGCCTTTCTGGACTTCGCGGCACCAAGGATCAAGGCGCGTATGCGGGTGTTTTAAGCAGGGAAGCCAACCCGGTGCGCACATTGCCGTTGCGCCCGACGGTCGTCGGCGCGGCCACGAGCGCGTCCAGCACCGCCTCGTACGTCGTTTCGGCGGCCGCCTGAAACAGCGCGTCGATCCGCGCTTCGTTCAACACGCGATGCGCCGCGAAATGCGGCTTGTTCGCGTGCGGCATGGTGTTCGCGGTGGTGAAGGCCAGCGCGATATCGCCGCTGCCGTTGCCCCAGAAGGAGCCGCTCCACGCCAGGCCCACTCCCGCGCGACGCGCGACGCGGCCGAGTTGTCGGTGGTCCAGGGGGATGTCGGTGGCGAGAACGACGATGCACGATCCCATCTCGACCGACGGCGCGCCACGCGGATCGATGCGCCTGCCGTCCGGCAGCCGCAGGTCTCCGGGACGACCGAAATTGGTCAATACCAGCGCGCCGAGATGATAGACGCGTCGATCGATGCGGATTTGACGCGATGCGGAGCCGATGCCGCCTTTCAGGCCAAAGCAACTCATGCCCGTGCCCGCGCCCACCGCGCCGACGGCGACATCCGCCGATGCGCCTGCGATGGCGGCATCGGCGTGTGCCTCCGTCACGGCCATGGCCTGGATGTCGTTCAGGTAGCCGTCGTTGCATTCCAGCACGACGGGATTGACCGTGGACGTTTCGCGTCCAATGGTCGGATTGGCGGCGATCGCGTGGCGGATCAGCGCATTGGCGCAGGTGCCGACGCCGAATGTGTTGGTCAGCAGGATCGGTGTTTCCAGCGTCCCGAGTTCGTTGACCTGCACAAGGCCGGTGCTTTTGCCGAAGCCGTTCAGCACATATCCGGCCGCGATCGGCTTGTCCTGAAACAGGTTTCCGGCGTTCGGCAGGATCGCCGTCACGCCGGTTTGCACCGCGCCGCACGACAGTGTCGCATGCCCCACCAGAACACCCGGCACGTCCCCAATCGTGTTCCCCGCCCCGCTCGGCGTCGAGCCAACCGTCAATCCGAAGTCGCCTGCCCGCATCGATGTCGTGCCCTTTGTCGGCGGCGGCCGGAACGGCCGCCGCCTGTTGGCTTCAGGCCGCCGCATACTGGCCGCGACCGAACATCTTATCGAGGCTGTCCGCCTCGGCCTTGTCGAACTGCGTTGTCCGGGCGCGCACATCGTCCACCGCCGCCAGCGCCTTTTTCACCGCGGGACGCTCACTGACGGTCGCGACCCAGCGCATGACGTTGGGGAACTTCGCCGCTGCGTCGGCGCCGAGGAGGACGGGGATGTTGCGTGCCCAGGGGTAGGTGGCGATGTCGGCGATGCCGTATTCGGCGCCGCCGAGATAGGGGGTGGTGGCCAGCCGCTGCTCGATCACCTCGAACACGCGATGGACCTGGGTGGCGTAACGGCTTTTCGAGTAGTCGTTGCCGGCCGGGGCGAAGCGGGTGAAATGCACGTGCTGTCCGAACATCGGGCCGACCGTGCTCATCTGCACCATAAGCCACTGAATGGCTTCGTACTTCGCGCCGATCTCCGCCGGCAGCAGTTTGCCGGTCTTTTCCGCGAGGTACAGAAGGATCGCGCCGGATTCGAACAGGACGCGTCCGTCATCGACGATGACCGGCACCTTGGCGTTGGGGTTCAACTTCAGGAACTCGGCGTCGAACTGCTTGCCGGTGAACACGTCGATCGGGGCGACGGTGTAGGGAAGGCCAAGCTCCTCCAGCGCGATATAGACTTTGACGACGTTGGGGCTGCCCATTCCGTATAACGTGATCATGGTGTCTTCCTGTGCGGATAGGTTGAGGGGATTGTTGAGTTTAGCGTGTTTTCGGCATTTCGAACCCGGCCTCACGTTCGACATAACGAACGATATTGGTCAGATCGGCATTGGCGGAATCCGCGAAGATCGCGTGCTTGAACATCAGGCGGGTGGCCTGACAGACCCACATCGGCACGCCCAGTTCCTCGCCTTGTTCGATCGCCAGATCGATGTCCTTCATCAGGATGTGCATCGCGGCGCCGTAGTTGAACTCCCGGTTCAGGACGGCGCGCGGGAACATGGTCTGTGTCGCGGTGTTGTTGCCCGTGCCCGCGTTGATCGCCGCCAGCATGACTTCCGGGTTCAGCCCGCCCTTGGCACCCATGACGAAGGCTTCGGATGTCGCGGCCAGGGCCACCGCGCAGAGGATGTTGTTGGTCAGTTTCAGGACCTGCGCGGCACCGGGCTTGTCACCGGCGATGGTCAGGGTCGGCCCCCACAGCGACAGCAGCGGGCGGACGGTTTCGACGATCGCGGGTTCGCCGGAGACCATGACGGACAGCGTTCCGGCGCGTGCGCCGCTGGGTCCGCCAGAGATCGGGCTGTCGACGATGGCGACGCCGTTGGCGGCCATCGCGGTTTCGATCTCCTTCAGGAACTTCACCCCGACGGTGCAGGTGTTCACCAGGATCTTCATCCGCTTTCCCTGGAGGAGTCCGTTCTCGCCGAACACCACCGCGCGGAAGGCGTTCAACGTGGGGAGCGATATGAAAACGATCTCGTGCCGATCCGCGAGGTCTTTCGGCGAGGTCCCGCGCGCGGCCTGGCGGTCGAGCAACGGCTGCATCGCCGCTTCGTTCAGATCGAGTACGGTAAGCCGATGGCCGCCGTCGATCAGCTTTCCGGCCATGGGTTGTCCCATGTTGCCGACGCCCAAGAATCCCAGGTCCATAGTGTGTGCCTCCCTATCGTGCGGGTTGCAGGGTGACGCCTGGAACGCCCGAAGGAAAGATCCGTCGCGCCCTGCTTACGCGAGGTCCAACAAGGTCGCGTCGCCGTAGGAGTAAAAGCGGTACCCCGTCGCGATCGCGTGGGCGTAGGCGGCGCGCATGCGATCGGCCCCGGCGAAGGCGCAGACCAACATGAACAGGGTCGAGCGCGGCAGATGGAAGTTGGTCATCAACCGATCGACGGCGCGAAACCGGTGTCCGGGCAGGATAAACAGCCGTGTGTCGCCATTGAACGGCTGCACTGTCCCGTCTGCCGACGCCGCGCTTTCCAGCAGGCGCAGGCTGGTGGTGCCGACGGCGACGATGCGCCCGCCGGCGGCGCGCGCGGCGTTGATCGCGGCGGCGGCCTCCGCGGTGATCTCGCCGCGTTCGGCGTGTATGCGATGTTCCGACACATCGTCGCCGCGCATCGGCAGAAACGTGCCCGCGCCGACATGCAGCGTAATCGTGACCCGTTGGATGCCGCGCGCGTCGAGCGCGTCCAATACGCGGGGTGTGAAGTGCAGTCCGGCGGTCGGGGCGGCGACGGCGCCGGCGTTGCGCGCGAACACGGTCTGATAGTCGCTCGCGTCGTCAGGGGTCGGGCCGTCCGGGCGGTCGATATAGGGGGGCAGGGCCAGAACGCCGGCGTCGGGCAGGGCGGCATCGAAGGCGTCGTTGAAGCGCAGGCTGACGCCGCCGTCGGGGTCACGGGCCTCGACCGTCGCGGTCAGGGTATCGGAGCCGTCGAAGCGCAGCACGTCGCCGACCCGCAAGCGGCGTGCGTTGCGCGCCAGGGCGTGCCATGCACCGTCGGGGGTCGGTTGATCCAGTGTGATGCCGATGCGGGCGTCGCCCCGGCGCGCGCTGAGTTGCGCGGGAATAACGCGGGTGTCGTTGGCGACCAGCACATCGCCCCGGCGCAGCAGATCGGGCAGATCGCGCACAATACGATCGTCGAGCCCCTGCGCGGACACGTGCAGAAGGCGCGCGGCATCGCGCGGCCTGACGGGATGATGGGCAATACGATCCGGAGGCAGGGCGAAGTCGAAGTCGCCGGTACGAAGCGCCATGCCCTAGGCCGGGGTCGGCGTCACACGGCGCAGCAGCCGCACCAGGGGGAAGGCGATCAGCACGGCCCACAGCTTGCCGACGACCTGTCCCGGCAGATACTCCAGACTGCCGAACGCGAGCGACAGGAAGATCACGGAATCGACCACCAGCCCGACGCAGGACGACGCGACCACGGCCAGCAACAGGCGTCGGCGCTGCAACGGGGTATAAACCGCGCAATCGGCCAACTCACTGAGCGCAAAGGCTACACCGGAGGCGATGACGAGGAAGGGTGGCGCGATCAACGCCGACAGAACCGTGCCTAACGCGATGGCGGCCAGGCCCCAGTTCAATCCCAGACACCGTTGCACGACATCGCGCAGGACCAGCGCCAGGCCGACGGTCAGCACGCCGGACGGTGCCATCAGTCCGGGCGCGACGGGCACCAGGCACGGGCCGTTCGGCACGCAGACGGTGCCGACATGGCCGATCATCCAGTTGGCCAGCGGGATCGACGCCAGGAAGCAGACGAACGCGACAAGCCCGAGCTGTGTTTGCCGCATCAGCGTGACTGGTACGAAGCGATCTCGACGAGGTTTCCGTCGGGGTCGCGGCAGTAAACGGATTGAATGGGGCCGAGCGCGCCGGCGCGTTCGACGGGACCCTGGAGGATCTGGACGCCGCAATCATGGAGATGGGCGACGACATCCAAGGGTGGGATGGCGGTGATGAAGCACAGATCGCCGGCACCGGCGTCGGTGTTCACCCCTGACGGCCAACTGCTTTTGTCGGCGTCGGCGGGGCGGACGTTGATCTTCTGGCCGCCGAATTTCAGCGCGGTGCGCTGATTGGGGCCAAAATCCTCACGCTCCATGCCCAGGACGCGCTGGTACCAGGCAGCAGTGATCTCAACGTCCTTAACGTTCAGCACCAAATGGTCGATGCGGTCGATGGTGAAGCGCATCGCGCGATACTCCTGCGGGTTCGCCGCAGGAGTTAGCCGATTTCATCGACGGGGCAAACGGGGGGTAAGGATAATCCCGCGCCGTTCAGCTACCGGGCATGTCGTGGGCTTCCGGGAAGAAGAAGTCCTTCCACGACGCCGGAATGACCTTGATGCTGCCGACCTGGTGCATGAACTGGGCGGCTTTCATGGTGTTCTGCGGCACCATCGTCCAGGTCGTGCCGGGGGATACCGCGACGGAGCGCACGAAGTCGTTGGTCAATTTCGAATCGCCGTCCTCAATCCAATAGCGCGCGGCGGTCGTCGGGTCGGTCCGCACGCGTTCGGTGGCTTCCTGCAGGGCGGCATAGAGCGCCTTGTACAGCACCGGGTTGCGATCGCGGAACTTCGCGGTGGTATACGCCAGGGTAAAGGTGTTCGGCCCGCCCCAGACGTCGAAGGAGTTCATGACCGTGTGAATGGCGGGGTTCTGCATCTGCTGCTGCAGGAAAGGCGGCACGGCCCAGACGCAGTTGACCTCGTTGGTGCCGGACAGGATCGCGATGGTGGCGTCGGGCGGCGACATCGACACCGTCATCGTGTCGTAGCGCGCGAATTCCTTGATGCCATACGCGGCCGCGGCCGCCGCCTGCAGCGTGACCGCCTGCGCCGAGACCTTGACCGACGGGACGGCGATTTTCTTGCAGCGCGACAGGTCGTCGATCCCCTTGATGGTGGGATCGTTGCTGTTCAGCACGAACGGCAACGTGACCAACGCGCTGATGGCGCGCACTTCCTGGGCAGTGCCGCGCGTGCGGCTCCAGATCGTCAGCACGCCTTGCGGGCTGCCGCCGACGATATCGACGCTGTCGGACAGCAACGCGTCGTTCATCGCCGCCGGGCCGTTGAACTTGAATGGCGTGACCTTCACCTCGGGGATTCCCATCCGCGCGGCGTGTTTCTGAATGAGCTTTTCATGCTCGATGATGTTGAATTGCAGATACCCCATGGAAAACTGTCGGGCGATCCGCACCTCGGGCACCTGCGCTCGGGCAACAAAGGACGACAGAAGCAGCGTAGCCGCCGCGAGAATCATACGCATACCGAAAACTCCATCATCAACGACCAGCCCGTGCCTTCAGCTCATCGCTCGGCCGGATGTCTTCCGAGCGGCTGTATATCCCAACGGCGACGACAAGCACGACAGCCATGAACATGAACAGCGTGCTGTAGGCGAGTTCCGAGCGCGCGCCGTTCGCCAAAGGTTCGAATGCGCCGACAATGATGCCTGACAGCGTCTGCATGCAGGCGACTCCCAGCATGACGCTGGTATTGATCGTGGCCATGCCGCGTCCGATCAGCCGGTCGGGGAAAATCGCTCGGCCGTGCGACATGATCATGGTGCTCGACGCGCTGACGAAGCCGATGCCGACGATGGCGCCGATTGCGATCCACATCGGCGGATGGCCCCACACCCCGCCCCAAAGGCCGAGGATACCGAGGATGGCGGCGATGATGAGCGTGCCCGTCAGGGCGATCCATTTGCGTGTGTCGAGCACGCGGTCCAGCGGGCCGAAGACCAACATGCCGATCTGATAGGCGATGACGGCGGCCAGCAGCACGTTGCCCGATTGCACCTTGGTCAGGCCGTGTACCTCGCGCAGGAACGGTCCGCCCCAAAGTCCCTGAACGGTGAAGGAGCAGGCGTAGTTGCAGAAGTTCAGCGCGAGGATGCAGGGGAGGCGCGGATTGCGGATGACTTCGGCCAGGCCGCGCAGCATCTCGCGCGGCGATTCCGTCTTGCGCGCCAGGAATGGATGGCCGGGCGGGGCATCGCGCACCACCAGATAGACCGCGACCGCAGCGACGGCGGTAAAGGCGACGACCCCGCCGAAGACGGTGCGCCAGCCCACGGCCTCCGCCGCCCACGCGAGCGGGGTGGTGGCGAGCAGATTGCCGATCAGCCCGATCGACAGCACCATCGACGACAAGGTGGAAAATCGGTCGGGCGGGAACCAGCGGGAGATTACGACCATGCTGCCGATCAGCATGACGCCGAAGCCGGCCCCCATCATGGCGCGCCCGGCCAGCAAGGTCGGCCAGTCCGGTGCCAGGGCGAAGATCGTGCCGCCGATGGTGGCAAGGATCAGCATGCCGAACACGGTCAGCCGCGGGCCATAGCGGTCGAAGAAGAACCCGCAGGGGATTTGCATCGCCGAAAAGCCGAAGAAGAACGCGCCGGTCAGCGCGCCCAACGCCTCTGGCCCGATGTGCAGATCGCGCATCAGGTCCAGGCCAATGGTGACATTGGCGGAGCGGAAGAAGTGGCTTGCGACATAGGCGGTCGCCAGGGTGGCGACGATGATCAGGCCCTGGCGCGGCATGGCTTCGGACAGTGTCTTAATCCTCGATCGGCAGGCCGAGGATCAGATAGCTGAACGACTTGCCGTGGGAATCGAGGTTCAGCGAGGTGTTCACCCCGCCTTCCAACGCATCCAGCATGACGAAGTTCAGGCCGTGCAGATCGTCCATCTCGTAACGGGTCACGGCACCGGTAAAGAGCTTGGGGAACGACCGCTTGATCCGATCGGCGGTGAGTTGCCGTTTCAGTAGCGGGTAATCCTTGGGATCGTAGACCCAGACGGAGACATTGGACGTATTGCCTTTGTCGCCCGCGCGGGCATGGGCAATGTCGTGGATGCGGCGAGGCTGGGTCATGCGACGAAGATCTCGTATGTCGGGCGGACCCGATCGCGATCGATCAGGGTGGAGTGGGTGACGACGCAGGGAGTGACCTGACCGCGATAACCGCCGCCGCCGGCTGGGCCGCAGCACAGCAGGGACTCGACCTCCCACAGCATGAAATCGACATCGTCGCGTTCGGTCGAGCGTACCGCGACGCGCAGACGAATGTCCTCGCTGGTGGCATAGGCGGTTTCGGCGGTGGCGTGTAGCGCGTTCAGCCCGACCAGGTCGATGCGCAGATCGCCGCCGAACCCGTTGGCGCGGGTCAGGCGCTGGCGCACTACATCGGCGGCCAGTTCGGCGCGTGCCCGCGCGTTGGGGCCGGCGTAGCTGACGCCGCCCTCTCCCAAATAACCGCCGTCGAAGCCGACCGTCACCTTGAGCTTGTCCGGGCGTGCCCGCCCGCTTGCCCCGGTGACTCGAACGCGGTCGGGGGCGTCCTGGGCGATGGCGACCTTGCGGAAATCGGCGGTGACATCCGGCGTCAGATAGCTGGAGGGATCGTGGACTTCATAGAGCAACTGTTCCTTCACCGTCCCCGGTGTCACGAAGCCGCCGGTGTCATCCAGCTTGGTGACGATGAAGTCGCCGTTCGGGCTGACCTCGGCGATCGGAAAGCCGCAATCGGCCAGGCGCGGCACATCCTTGAATCCGGGATCGGCATAATAGCCACCGGTGATTTGCATGCCGCATTCCATCAGATGGCCCGCCAATGTGCCTCGGCCCAGCAGCGGCCAGTCGTCCAGTGCCCAGCCGAAGCGGTGGACCAGCGGGGCGAGGAACAGCGCGGGGTCGGCGATGCGGCCGGCGATGACGACATCGGCACCGGCGCGCAGGGCGGGCAGCAGCGCATCGACGCCGAGATAGACATTGGCGCCGACCATGCGCAGCGCGACATCCTTGACCGCGCCGGGATGGTCCATGAACGCGGTGTCGCCGTCGATCAGGTCGGTGACGTCGTCACCTTCTACGCAGGCGACCTTGAGGCCGAGCAGACCGAGTTCGCGTGCGATGCGGATGGTCAGTTCGGCGGCAGCGCGCGGGTTGGCGACGCCCATGTTGGTGATGATGCCGGTGTTATTTGCGGCGCAATGGGCCAGTACGCCCCGCATCCGGGCGCCAAGTTGGGGGTTGTAGCCGCGGTTGGGGTCGAGCATGCGGTCGCGATGGCCGAACGCCATGGTGCGTTCGCCGATGCACTCGAAGACCAGATAGTCGAGCGCGCCGCGCTGCGCGAGATCGACGGCGGGGCCGAGGCGGTCGGACGAAAAGCCCGCGCCGCAGCCGATGCGGATAGAGTCGGTCATTCTGTTTCCTGGACGTGGCCGGATCGCGGCGGAGACTAAGAGGTTGACGGAAGCCGAGCAACGCCGAGGGGAGAGGCGGTTACAGCCCGGATTGTTCCAGCCGCAGGATAGCCCGCGCGCAGGCCTGGGCGCGGGGCGTAAGGGTGTCGATCCGCAGGAATTCGTCCGGGCTGTGCGCCTTGCCGCCGACCGGGCCGACCGCGCAGATCGTCGGGGCGCCGACGGCGGCGGTGAAGCCGGAATCGGCGCATCCGCCGGTGAACTCCCCGTCAGTGGCGAAGCCGCTGGCGGCGGCGGCGGAGACATAGATTTCGAACAGCTTTTTCGCCGCGGGGGTTTGGGTCAGCGGCAGGAACTCACCTTTGATCGTCAGTTCGGCGCGTGTGCCGGGCAGCGAACTCCGTTCGACGATGGCGGCGATCCGCGCCATTGCCTCGTCCTTGTCCTCTGGGTTGACGTAGCGCAGGTCGATCTCACCCTCCGCCCAGGGGGCGACGGTGTTCACGCTTTGCCCGCCGCGGATCAGGCCGACGTTCAGTGTGATGCCGCGATCCAGTTGCGTCAGCGCGTGGATCGCTTGGATCTTGCGCGCCAGTTCTTCGACCGCGCTGATGCCTTCACTGAAATTGCCGCCGGAGTGGGCGGCTTTGCCGGTGACGCGCATCATCATGAAGACGCCGCCCTTGCGGCCGGTCACGACGTTGCCCGACACTCGGCCCGGTTCGCTGTTGAACACGACCCGTGCCCGCCTTGCCTCGGCCTCGATTACGGTTCGCCCTTCCGGGGAGCCGATTTCCTCGTCGCCTGTGAACAGCCCGACCAGCGGGGCGGGGGCGCCGCCGAATTTCGCGAAGGCGGCGAGCACGAAGCAGTTCATCACCAGCCCGGCCTTCATGTCGGCCACGCCCGGGCCGTAAGCGATGCCGTCGCGGATGGTGAAGGGGCGGCGTTCGGCTTCGCCATCTGGGAAGACCGTGTCGCGGTGTCCCATCAGGACGATATTGCCGCCCGCGTTGCCGGCGGGGCCGTCCCAAGGAACGGTCGCGCGCAGGCAATCGCCGTGCTTTTGCTGGCGTACGACTTCGACCGGGATGGCGTGTTCGGCCATGAAGCGCCGCACGACGCCGCCCACCGCGTCGATGCCGGTCTTGTTGTAACTGCCGCTGTCGATATCGACCATCTCGCGCAACATGGCGACCATGGCATCGTGCTGGGTAGCGAGCCACGCGGCGATCTGGGAGTCTGACATCGTGGATCCTGAGAAAGATGGCGGTCGCGCAGGCTTAGCGCGCGTTGCGGGACGCTGTCACGCGTCACGGGACACTGTCACGCGCAATCCCCGCCATTGACGCGGCGCGGCTGCCTGGATAGGCCCAGCGACTTCGCGGGTCCGTCCGCTCCTTTTGGGGGCAGCGGCCGCTGGCTCTGCCGACGGGTATCGATCTAACATGAGCGCCACTGTCACTGTCACTGTCCCGGCACGGGATCAAACCACGCTTCGTCGCAATTATGCGCGCCGTTATTGGATGTTTGCTCTTCCGGCGGCGATCATCGTGGTGGCGGTCATTCTGTTTCCCTGGATTTTCACCCTGTTCATGTCGGTGCATGACTGGAAGGTGACCGGGGCGACCCCCTTCGTCGGGATGGCGAACTATGCGAAGATGCTGGTGGATGAGCGGTTCCAGTGGGCCTTTGTCCGCACGCTGACCTTTACCGCCGCGTCGGTGATTGCGCCGGTGGTCCTGGGCGTTTGGGCGGCGGTGTGCTTCTCCAGCAAGTTCCGCCTGAAAGGTTTCGCCCGCACCCTGTTCGTTTTGCCGATGATGGCGACGCCTGTCGCGATCTCGCTGGTGTGGACCATGATGTTTCATCCGCAACTCGGCGTTTTGAACTACCTGCTGAGTCTGGTCGGCATTCCTCCGTCCGCCTGGGTGTATGACGGCGCGACGGTGATCCCGACCTTGGTGATGGTGGAGACCTGGCAGTGGACTCCGCTGGTCATGCTGATCGTACTGGGCGGTATCGCAAGCCTGCCGACCGACCCGTATGAGGCGGCGACGCTGGACGGCGCGAGCCCCTGGCAGATGTTTCGTCACATTACGCTGCCGCTGGTATGGCCGTTCATCGTCGTTGCGTCGGTTATCCGCATGATCGATGCGTTAAAGGCATTCGACACGATTTATGTGATCACGCTGGGGGGGCCGGGCACGGCGAGCGAGACGATCAACATCCTGCTGTACCAGACGGCCTTCGCCTATTACGACCTTGGCTACGGTTCGGCGATGGTTGTGGTGTTTTTCGTGCTGATCATGGTTGTCAGCCTGCTGCTTCTGCACGTGCGGCAGAAGCAAGCGTTTCAATAAGGGGCGGCGTCATGAAGGCACATCGCATTCGCCATTGGATCGGTCGGATCGGGCTGTATTTTTCCGTCCTGATGCTGGTTTCTCCGGCCATCCTGTTCTTTCTCTGGATGCTCTCACTCGCGTTGAAAAATGAGTCCGACAACACCGCGTTTCCGCCGGTCTTCATTCCGAACCCGCCGACGCTGGACAATTTCATCGACGTGTTCGCCAAGAACGACTTCCTCACCTACACGATCAACTCGGTGATCGTGTCGTTTTCGGCCACCGGTCTGGCGCTGCTGTTCGGTGTGCCGGCGGGCTATGGCATCGCCAAGGCGAAGGCGACGAAAGCGGCGGTGCTGATCCTGATCGCGCGCATTACGCCGGGATTATCCTACCTGATCCCGTTGTTCCTGCTGTTCCAGTGGCTGGGCCTAATCGGAACGTTAACGCCATTGATCATCACGCATCTGGTGATCACCGTGCCGATCGTGGTATGGATCATGATCGGATTTTTCGAGGGATTGCCGGGAGAATTGGAAGAAGCGGCTTTGGTCGATGGTGCGACGATCTGGCAGGCGTTCCGCTATGTCGCGATGCCGCTGGCGCGCCCGGGGATTACGGTCGCGATGATCCTGGCGTTCATCTTCAGTTGGAACAATTTCATCTTCGGCGTCGTGCTGGCCGGCCGTTCCACACGCACTCTGCCTGTCGCCGTCTACAACGTTCTGACGTTCGAGCAGATCAGTTGGGGGCCGCTGGCGGCGGCGGCGTTGGTCGTGACGGCACCGGTCCTGCTGCTGACGCTGCTGATGCAGAAGGAAATTGTTGCCGGGTTAACCGCCGGCGGCGTCAAGGGTGGTTGACCCGCGCGGTTGATTTCGTTTGAAAACAAAACAGCCGCCGAGCAGTGTTCGGCGGCTGATTTCGCGTGGTGGTTGAGGGGTTTTCAGGCGCTCGCGCGCTTGCGGGTCGTTGTTTCTTTTTCGACCGGCGCTTTCTTCGGCGTATTTGCCTCGTTCATGATCGCGCGGATGTCGCGCAGGAACGCGGTGCCTTTGGTCGTGCGTTGCACGAGGACGGAACGACGATCCAGGGGATCTACCTTGCGGCGGGCGAGATCCAGTTCGCCAAGGCGGTCGAGCGCGCGGGTGATCGCGGGCTTGGAAACGTTGAGGTCGGCGGCGAGGCCGCGCACGGTGTGTGCTCCGTCCTTCAGGTAGCAGGTCAGGAACACGCCCAACTGACGCGCGGAAAGATCGGTTCCGTCACGACGAACCAGCGAGACGACGGTGTCGCGCAGAACGTTAACAAGATGCTCGGTAGCCGCGTTAGGTGTCGCTGCCATATGATGATTATCCTTTCATGATTACGGCCGCCTCCGACTTCGCGGCACTGCCCCGACGCTCAGGTAATGTCGAGATGGTGCGATGTCAAGCCCATCACGTTTCCGTGATGATATCGGACGAAGCTCTGATGGGAGCTTTATCAGGCGGTTACAACCGGCTATCCGACGGATGAAGACATTTTCAGAATGTCCCGTATTGTATCGAATTACATCGTTTGTATGGCGGCGGGGAATCGGTTCGAACCCGGTTGTGGTGCGATTTTCGAATGAATTCGAACCGATTGGACTAAAACGCCAGTCGCTTATTCAGCGCGGCGAACAATCCCCGCATGGTCTGAGCCTCGCCGCCTTCCGGCCGACCGGGTCGGGTTTGATCGTTCCACGCGTACATATCAATGTGCGCCCAGGCGATATTGGGGGCGACGAAGCGCCGCAGGAACAGTCCGGCGACGATCGAACCGGCAAAAGATTTTGATGAAACGTTGTTCATATCCGCGATCGGGCTGGCGATCCAATCGTCGTAACCGTCCCAAAGCGGCAAACGCCACAGCGGGTCGTGCACATCCCGGCAGGCATCGTGAATCGCGTCGGCCCAGGCGTCGTCGTTGCAGAACAGCGCGGGCAGGTCGGGACCGAGGGCGACTCGCGCCGCGCCGGTCAGTGTCGCGCAGTCGATCAGGATGGTCGGCGCTTCCTCCGACGCCGCGTGCAAAAGGTCGCACAATACCAGGCGGCCTTCGGCATCGGTGTTGCCGATCTCCACGGTCTTGCCGCTGCGGGTCGTGATGACGTCCGACGGGCGCATCGCATCGCCGGATACGGAGTTTTCGACGCAACCGACCCTGGTCACCAGGCGAACCGGCAAATCGGCGTCCATGATCATCCTGGCAAGGCCCAGGACCGTCGCGGCGCCACCCATGTCCTTTTTCATCCGCAGCATCCCGGCGGACGGTTTCAGGTCGTAACCACCGGTGTCAAAGCAAACACCCTTGCCGCACAGTGAAACCAGCGGGGACGCATCGGTCGCCTTCGTGCCGCGCCAGCGAAACGTGGTGACACGAGGCTTGCGGTCGGAACCGCGCCCGACGGCGGCGACGGTCGGGAAATCTCGATCCAGCGCCTCTCCATGTACCACCTCCACCGCCGCGCTGTAGCGCCGGCCCAGATCGGCGGCGAGGTTCGCCAGTTCGGCGGGGCCAAGCAGGTTGGCAGGGGTATTGATCAGATCGCGAACCATCCAGATTGCGGCGGCATGCGACAAGGCCGAACCCATTTCTTCGGGTGCGAGCAGTCGAACCCTTTCGGCGGTGGATTTCCGGAAGCGCTCGAACCGGTAAGCGCCGAGACAGAAGCCGAGCACGGCATTTTCAGAAGAAAAATCACCGGCCTGCAACTGCCACGTCGTGCCGGCGGGTAAACGCGTCGGCAGCGCGCCGAACGGGAAGGGCGACCGATCACTGCCCAGTCCCAGAACCGCACCGGCGATGCCGTCGGCGCATGGAAGGACGTGCAATTCCCCCCGCGCCCCAGTCAGTCCCAAACCCCGCAGAAACGCCGCCTGCTCGGCGGGCAGCGTCGCGAGCCAGGCCGCCAGACCGTCGGGCCGAACGATATGCAGGGGTAGCGCGTTCTCCGCCGAGTCCACGATGCAATCGAGCTTCTGGTCGAGCATGCGCGAGGTTCCTTCCGATCCGCCGTCACCAAACTGACTTTTGCCGCACCGTCCGATTCGGCGCTAGCGTGCGGCGTAAACCTGACAGGCCAGTGTGCATGACATCGGATGTGATCGACGACCTCGCCGCCATTATCGACGGCAAGGGCTTCCGCCAGTACGGGCTCAGCCACATCAACCAGCGCGCGCATGCCCTGCAGGCGGCCTTGCTGGCCGAAACAAGCGGCAGTTCGTCCGCGCTGATCGCGGCGTCGTTGCTGCACGACATCGGGCACATGGTGCACGATCTTGGCGAGGATCCCGCACAAAAAGGGATCGACGACGAGCATGAACGGCTGGGTCAGGAATACCTGACGACGTATTTCGGCCCAGAGGTGACTGAACCGATCCGCCTGCATGTCGCGGCCAAGCGCTATTTGTGCGGCACCGAGGGCGATTATTTCGCGACCCTGTCACCGGACAGCGTGCGTAGCCTGGGTCTGCAGGGCGGGCCGATGTCGGCGGAGGAGGCAGCAGCCTTCGCCGCCTTGCCCTACGCCGCCGATGCGGTGCGCCTGCGGCGCTTCGACGAGGGGGCGAAGGTCAAGGACCTGCCCACCCCGCCGGTCGCGCATTTCTTGCCGCATTTGCGCGCCAGTTTGCGGCCGAAAGCGGTCTAGCCGGCCAGACTGCCGGCCAGCAACGCGGTGACGCGACGCGCGAAGGCCGCCGCGTTGCCCGGTGCCTCCCCTTCCTGCACCCGCGCCAGATCCAGCAAGGTCGCGGCGGCATCGGCCATCAGGTCGGTGTCGTCGGTCTTGCCGGCCAGCGCCGCGATCAACGCGTGGTTCGGGTTCACCTCCAGAACCGGCTTCGACGGCATCATCGCCCGTCCTGCCCGGCGCAGCAGGCGCTGCATCTGCAAATCCGGCCCGCTGTTGTCGGCGGCCAGCACGACGGCGCTGTCGGTCAACCGCGCCGTGGAGCGGACATCGGCCACCTCGTCGCCAAGGGCGGTTTTAAGCGCGGCGAGCAACGCCGAAATGTCGGGCTGTTCGGCGTCCGATGCCAGATCGGCGGCGGATTGGGTGACACTGCGAAGCTTCTTCTCCTCGAAACTGTCCAGCCGTTCCGGCCAGAACGCGTCGATCGGATCGGCCATCAGCAGCACTTCGAAGCCCTTGGCGCCGAAGCCTTCTAGTTGCGGCGAATTGCGCAGGGTCTCGGCGTTGTCGCCGCTCAGGTAGTAAATCGTCTCCTGACCGGGCTGCATGCGCGACACGTAGTCGGGCAGGGAGGTCCAGCCATCCTGAGTCGAGGAGCGGAAACGTAGCAGCGGCGCGATCTCGGCGCGGTGTTCGGCGTCTTCCCAGATGCCTTCCTTAAGCTGGGCGCCGAAATTGTCCCAGAACTTCTCATAGTCCGCCGCGTCCTTGGTGCGGTTCTTCAACTCGCCCAGCACGCGCCCGATCAGCGCCTTGCGGATGCGGGCCAGGACCGGCGTCGTTTGCAGAATCTCGCGGGAGACGTTGAGCGGCAGGTCCTCGGTATCCACCACGCCCTGCACGAAACGCAGCCAGGGCGGCAGCAGCGCGTTCTTGTCGGTGATGAACATGCGCCGGACGTGCAGGCGCACATGCGATTCCCGGTCGTTGTCCACGGGATCGAAGGGCTTCATGCCGGGGATGAATAGCAGGCAGAAGTATTCCAGAACGCCCTCGGCCTTCCAATGAAGGGTGGACCAGGGGGTGTCGAAGATATTGCCGATATGGCGATAGAACTCGGTATAGGCCTCTTCCGTAACCTCCGACCGGGATTTCCGCCACAGCGCGGTGCCCTCGTTGGCCGGTTCGTCCTTGCCGTCGCGCGCCACGGTGATGGGCAGGGTGATGTGATCGGCCCATTTGCGGATCACCGTCTCAAGCCGCATCGGCTCCAGGTACTCTTCGGCGTCCGACTTCAGGTGCAGCACGATCTCGGTGCCGACGGTGTCCTTTTCCGCCGGGGCGAGGGTGAACTGTCCGGCGCCTTCCGACGCCCAGACGAAGGCTTCGTCGCTGCCGGCCTTGCGCGACGTGACTTCGACGCGATCGGCGACCATGAACGCGGAATAGAAGCCGACGCCGAACTGGCCGATAAGGCTGGGCCGGTCTTCAGGCTTGGCGGAGGCGAGCTTCTCGCCGAACGCGCGGGTTCCGGAGCGCGCGATGGTGCCGAGATTGTCGATCATTTCCTGACGCGACATGCCGATGCCGTCGTCGGCGATCAGCAGGGACCGCGCGGCCTTGTCCGGTACGATACGAATTTTTGCCTCGGTCGGCGGGGCGAGGCTGGGGTCTGTCAACGACTCAAAACGACGGCGATCCACGGCGTCGGCGGCGTTGGCGACGAGTTCGCGCAGAAAAATTTCTCGCTCGGAATAGAGCGAATGCACGACGAGATCGAGCAGGCGGCCGACTTCGGCCCCAAAGGAATGTTGTTCTAAAACGGTATCGCTCATATGGCTTGCCCTCCTTGCGGACGGCGATATGCGGTCGAGCGGGGCCATATTCAATACGTATTGTGTCGGCGCGGGAATCGCGGGGCGATTGAACGGTCACACGCCTGACGCTTGCATTCCGCGCCGCAACAACCAAACATCCGGCCATGTCAGGTCACGACTCGGGTTTCCCGGCGCGCATCAAGGCCGTTCTCGGCCCGACCAATACCGGCAAAACCCATCTCGCGATGGAGCGTTTGCTGGCGCATTCATCCGGCATCATCGGATTTCCGCTGCGCCTGCTGGCGCGGGAAAACTACGATCGCATGGTCGCCCGCAAGGGCGCTCGGCATGTCGCGCTGATCACCGGGGAAGAGAAGATCATTCCGCCGGAAGCCCGGTGGTTCTCCTGCACCGTCGAGGCGATGCCGCTGGATCGCAGGGCGGAATTTGTCGCGGTGGACGAGATTCAGCTCTGCGCCGATCCTGATCGCGGCCATGTCTTTACCGACCGGTTGCTGCATGCGCGCGGCATGGTGGAAACGATGTTCCTGGGCGCGGAGACGATCCGCCCTTTGCTGCATCGCCTGGTACCGTCCGCCACGATCGAAACACGGCCGCGGCTGTCGCAACTGACCTATGCCGGGCCCGCCAAGCTGGTGCGGCTGCCGCCGCGCAGCGCGGTGGTGGCGTTCAGCGCGGCGGAGGTCTACGCGATCGCCGAACTGATCCGTCGCCGCAAGGGCGGCTGCGCCGTCGTCATGGGGCGGCTGAGCCCGCGCACCCGCAATGCCCAGGTGGCCTTGTATCAAGAGCGCGAGGTCGACTTCCTGGTCGCCACCGACGCGATCGGCATGGGCCTGAACATGAGCGTCGATCATGTAGCTTTTGCCGGCCTGGGGAAGTTCGATGGGCATCGCCCGCGTCGGCTGACGGCGTCGGAGGTCGGGCAGATCGCAGGCCGAGCAGGCAGGGGTATGCGGGATGGGACGTTTGGTACGACGACGGAGTGCCCGCCGTTGCTCGACGATCTGGTTTCGGCGGTGGAAAGCCATCACTTCGACCCGCTCGAACAGCTGTGCTGGCGCAACGGCGCGCTGGAGTTTTCCCACATCGACCGGCTGCTCGAAAGCCTGATGGCGCCCGCGCCGGCGGCGGGGTTGGTCAAGGGCAACGACGCGTCGGACCTGGAAACCTTGATGACGCTGGCGCGCGACCCGGATATCCGCCGCATGGCGACCGGGCGGTCGCGCGTGCGGCTGTTGTGGGATGCGTGCCAAATCCCGGATTTCCGCAAGCTCGCCGACGAGACCCATAACAAGCTGTGCGCGCGGATTTTCGGGCATGTAGTCAAGGACGGATACCTGCCGATCGATTGGCTGGCCTCGCAGATCGCCGCGCTGGATCGTCCGGATGGCGATATCGACACGTTGATGCAGCGGCTGTCGGGCGTTCGGGTCTGGTCCTACATCGTCGCGCGTGCCGATTGGGTGCGGGACGCGCCGCATTGGCAGGCAAAGGCGCGGGAGGTGGAGGACAAGCTGTCCGACATCCTGCACGAACGCCTGACCGCCCGTTTCGTCGACCGGCGCGCCACGCATCTGATGCGGCGGCTGGACGCGGGCGGTGGGGAAGACCTGCTGTCCGCTGTCACTGGGCGCGGCGAAATCGTGGTGGAAGGCCATTCCGTCGGACATGTGGAAGGATTCGGGTTCGTACCCGACCCCGAAACCGTCGGCGACGAGCGCAAACTCGTCCTCCGCGCCGCTCGGCGGGCGCTGCGGGACGAAATCCCGCGCCGGGTGGCCGTGGCCGAAACCACGGGGGACGAAGCGTTCTCGCTGACGGCCGATCACCGGTTGCTCTGGGCCGGCGCACCCGTCGCGCGGGTGGTGCCGGGCGCGACGATCCTGCGACCCCGGGTCGCCGTTGTCGAAACCGAGTTCCTGGACGGCGCGCAGCGGGAGCGGTTGCGGTCGCGGTTGCAGCGGTTTCTGGATACCACGGTCAAGGCGGAGTTGGCCCCGTTATTCGCCGCGATCGAACAGGCGGATCGCGACCCAGAAACCCGAGGGCCGCTGCATCGGTTGAGCGCGGCCCTGGGCATCATCCCGGATGTGCAGGAGGAAGCCGTTTCACAGAGCCTGCGAACGAAGCTGAAGGCGTTGGGCGTGCGCGCGGGCCGCATGGCGCTGTTCATGCCGACAATGGTGAAGCCGCGCTGCGCAGAGATGCGGGCGCGCCTGTGGTCGTTGCAGCATGGGGTGGCAGTACCGATGCTACCCTCGCCGGGCACTGTTTCCATGGCGCCGCCGGCGGCCTGGCCGGCCGGATTTGCGGCGGCGATGGGGTGGATCGAGGTCGGGCCGGTGCTGCTGCGCCTGGATGTCGCAGAGAAAATCGCGGGCGAACTGGGCTATGCCACGCGACGCGGGCAGGCGATGCTGCCGCGCGATGTCGCGTCGCGGATGGCATTGCGGGCAGACCTGCTGCCTGTCGCGCTGCGTCGGCTCGGGTTTCGCATCATCCCCGGTGTCGGTCACGAGTACGGACCGCCTACGCCCGCGATGCTGATCCCGTTGCGGCGTCGCAGAGAGGTCGCGACACCGCCGCCCGTGCCGACCCAACGCATGATGACAGGCCCGTTTGCCGCCCTGGCGGCGCTGCGGCGTTAGACGGCGTTCGACGCGTGGAGTCCCAACGGCTGGATATGTGGCTGTGGTGCGCGCGGTTCATGCGTCAGCGCAGCGATTGCGCCGCATGGGTCGCCGAGGGCGCGATCAGGATCAACCGCCAGCCGACCGATAAGGCCCACGCGAAGGTCAGGATTGGCGACGTGCTGACGATGCCGGTGAGGGGCGACGTTCGGGTTGTGCGGGTCCTGGGATTGGCGGTCAGGCGCGGCGGTTCGGCGGATGCGCGCCTGTTGTACGAGGACCTGTCGGAACCGACCGACAGCAATGCCTAACGGACATCTTGCATCCGCGGCTAAACCTCGGCATACCGCCGCCTCTGAAATTCGGCCCCAGGTCCTGCGATTTGGTGCCACGAACGCCTTGGCAGATGGGGGTTCCCCATGACCTACGTGGTCACGGAAAATTGTATCAAGTGCAAGTACATGGATTGCGTGGAGGTCTGTCCGGTGGACTGCTTCTACGTGGGCGAGAATATGCTGGTCATCCATCCGGATGAATGCATCGATTGCGGGGTGTGCGAGCCCGAATGCCCGGCGGAAGCGATCCTGCCCGACAGCGACGACAAGGCGACGCCGTGGCTGGAAAAGAACAGCGAGTTCGCCAAGGTTTGGCCGAATATCACGCGCAAGGGTCCGGCCCCGGACGACGCGGACGCCTGGAAGGATAAGCCGGGGAAGGCCGCTTTGTTCTCTCCGGAACCGGGAAAACCGTAAGGGGCGATCGATCGTCCCCTGACAGTTTGGGTATTTCATGCTATATTAGTGAGTTGCCGAAGCTTCGTCTTCGGCGACAAGCGGCAGTAGATGGCCCCGCCCGGGGCCATGCGGAGGCCGCGAAGCGCAAGAGGTGTAAGGCATGACGTCATCCGCGAACGCGGCTGAACCAGATCCCGTGGTCGAGGCCGTGGTCGAAGCGCCCGCTCCGCGCCCGGAGCCGGAACGCCGCCCGATGCATGGCGGTCCGACGCAGATCCCGCGGATGCCGGCCAAGGCGGAAATCTTCGTCGCGGGCGATCACGTTGTTTACCCGACCCATGGCGTGGGCAAGGTGGAGCGGATCGCGACGGAGGAAATCGCCGGCCATAAGCTCGAACTGATCCACATCACGTTCGAGGAAAACCGCATGACCCTGCGGGTGCCCGTGTCCAAGGCGCGCAGCGCCGGGCTGAGGAAGCTCGCGACACGGAAGATGTTCGACGACGCGCTGGCGGTATTGAAGGGCCGAGCACGGATCAAGCGGACGATGTGGTCGCGTCGGGCGCAGGAGTATGAGGCAAAGATCAATTCCGGCGATCCGCTGGCGATCGCGGAGGTTGTGCGCGATTTGCACCGCAATGCCGGTCAGCCGGATCAGAGCTTCTCCGAGCGTCAGATTTACGAAGCGGCGATGGATCGGCTGGCAGCCGAGCTGGCTGCCTTGGACGGCACCGATAAGCCTGCGGCGATCACGAAGCTGACGGAGTTTCTGAAGACCGCCTGATTTGTGCCCTTCGGTCTGGTTGTGATCGGGTGTGGAGCGGATACGAAAAACCCCGGACCTTTCGGCTCCGGGGTTTCTTTTTGATCTACCGCGGGGTGGCGGATCAGTTGTTGTTGCGGTTACCGAGGAGCTGCAGCAACAGGGTGAAGAGGTTGATGAAGTTCAGGTAGAGGCTGAGAGCGTCGAACACGCTGCGCTTGCCGGCGCCTTCGGTGCCTTCGGCATAGGCGTACTGGACGTAATCGGCCTTGATGCGCTGGGTGTCATAGGCGGTGAGGCCGGTGAAGACCACGACACCGATGACGCTGATCGCAAACTGCAGGGCGCTGCTCTGGAAGAACAGGTTCACCAGTCCGGCGATGACGATACCGAACAGGCCCATCATCAGGAAGCTGCCCATGCGGCTCAGGTCTGCCTTGGTGGTGTAGCCATAGAGGCTGGTCGCACCAAAGGTCGCGGCGGTGATGAAGAACACCCTGACAATGGATTCCTGCGTGTAGATCAGGAAGATGTTCGTCAGGCTGGCACCCATCGCAGCGCAGAAGGCCCAGAACAGGCCTTGGGCGGCGGTGGTGGAGAGCCGGTTAACACCGAGGCTGAGCACGAGCACAAAGGCCAGCGGCGCGAACATCGCGATCATCGCAAGCGGCGTCGCGGAGTGCTTCATCCCGAACGGCGTTTGCACCAGCGGATAGAAAGCGTTGATCAGCGATGTGTTCGCGATCATGTAGGCGACGATGCCCGTTATGAGCAGTCCGGAGCCCATCCAGTTGTAGACGCGCAGCATGTAGGCCCGAAGTCCGGCATCCAGGACGGCGGCCGTCGTGGCGGCGGATGCGCTCGGGTAGGCGCGATATTCCGGGGTAAAAGCCATGGTCCCTGTTTCCTTTCGGGCGTTACGCCCCGTTTAGATCGTCTGGCGGCCTGGTACTGCTCCCAGTGATCGACCGGGGGTTGATTTGATGTCGGGCACGTGGCTTGCGCCGCCGTATCCGATGACTCCTGGGCTACTCGTTCCGAAGCAGCGGTGCCGGTTTACCGCGAAGAGCAACCGCGGTTCCCGCATAGCCGAATATCAACATCGTCGCGAGTGATCCGACAACCGTCATTATAAGCGTTCCCGGCAGAAAAACCCACTGCGTGTGCAAAATGTAATGCGCGACACCGTAGCTGGCGAGAACACCGACCACCGCGGCGATCGCACCGGCCATCAGGCCCAACGCGCCAAATTCGACCAACCATGCGGCGCGGATTTGACGGCGCGTGGCTCCCAGTGTTTTCAGGATGATCGCTTCCCGTGTGCGGCGGCGTTGCCCGGCGGCGACGGCCCCGACCAGCACCAACGCGCCGGAGACGAGGGTGAGACCTCCGGTGATCGTCAGGGCGGCCGCGACCTGATCGAGCAGGCGGGTGATGGCGGCCAGAACATCTTCCACGCGAATTCCGGTGACATTGGGCAGCGCGTCGGTCACCGCCCGCAGGAACGCGCCTTGGCGGGCGGATTCGACCCGAACGGTGGCAATATTGGCATGCGGCGCGCGGGCCAGCAGTCCAGGGCTGGCGACCATGGTGAAGTTGATCGACAGGCTTTGCCAGGCGATGTCGCGCAGATTGGCGACGCGCAGGGCGATATCACGCCCAAGTACGTTGACGGTGATCGTGTCGCCGACACTGACATTCCAGCCTTTTGCCAGTCCGGCGTCGAAGGAGACCAGCGGCGGGCCGCTGTAATCCTCCGCCCACCAGGCCCCGGCGACCAGGCGAGTGCCGGCGGGAGGGGCGGCGGCATAGGTCAGGCCTCGATCGCCGCGCAGTGCCCAGGCGGTTTCCGGCGTCGTGCGCACCTCTTCCGCCGGCACGCCGTTGACGGCGACCACACGAGCCCGCAGCGACGGCACGGACCGAACATCGCTGACGCCCGCACCTGTCGGCGGCGTTTTGGCCAGGGCCTCGAATCGGGGCAATTGTTCGTTCTGGATATCTACGAAGAAAAAGCTGGGCGCGTTGGCGGGCATCTGATCCAGGATTTCGCGGCGCATGTTGCCCTGGATCAGCGCGACGGAGGTCAGCGTCGACAGCCCAAGGCCGACGGACAGCATCAACAGCGGCGTGGCGGAACCGGGGCGATACAGATTGGCGATCCCCAGCCGCGCCCAGGGCCACGGCAGACGGGGCAGGCGATGCGCCAGACGCATTAAGGTCCATGCGCCGCCGCGGAACAGCGCCAGCGTCGTCGCGGCCGCGCCGCAAAAATACAGCGCAAACAGCCGATCATTGGCCGTCGCCACGGTCAGGCCGACGAGTGCCAGCGCCGCCAGGATATTGAGCAATATCAGCGATAGGCTCGGCCGCGCCCGGTCAGGCAACAAGCCGTCGCGGAACAGCGCGCCGCCGGGAATACGCGCGGCACGTCCCAGGGGCCAGAGCGCGAAGCACAGCGCGGTCAGCAGTCCGTAAGCGCCCGCCATCAGCAGGGGCCTGGGGTAAACGCCCAGCACGGGCGGCACGGGCAGGACGTTGGTGAGCCAATGCGCGCCGATCCATGGCAGCGCGGCCCCCAGCGTCAGGCCGATGGCGATGCCGCCGAGAGACAAGGCGAGGACCTGAAGGAGACACATCGCGAAGATCAGGCCGGACGACGCGCCCAGGCAGCGCAGCGTGGCGATGGACAGGGACCGTGCTTCCAACCACGCACGCACCCCGTTGGCGACGCCGATGCCGCCGACCAGCAGCGCGGTCAGGCCGACCAGGGTCAGGAACAGGCTGGTCTGGTCGATGAAGCGGGTTACGCCCGGGGCGGCTTCGCGAGGGTCGCGCACACGCCAGCCCTGGTTCGGGAAAGCGGCGCGCAGCGCGTCGGCAACGGCAATGGCGTCGCCGGGGTTCGACAGCGTGAGTCGCAGGGCGTGGCGGATCATCGATCCTGGCGCGATCAGTTCGGTCTGGTCCAAGGCCGAACGGGAAATCAGCGCGCGGGCACCGAACAGGGACGGGGTCGCGACGCGATCAGGCTCCGCCGTCAGTTCTCCAGCGACCCGGAGTTTGGCGGCACCGAGCCGGACAGTGTCGCCGGGCTTGAGGCCGAGTCGATCCAGGACGACGCGTTCGGCCAGCAGACCGTACTGCCCGTCGCGCAGGGCCAAGGCGTTTTCCAAAGACTGTGCCGGCACGATCGTCACCGATCCGACCAGGGGCCATGCGTTGTCGACGGCTTTCAGCTCGATCAGTTGCCGTTCGCCGCCGGCGGAGACCAGCATCGATCGCATCTGGACGATGTCGGAGGTCCTACCGGCCCGTGCTGCGACCCATTCGCGCAGGGCGGCGGTTGGGACCTGGGCACCGCCGTCGATTTCCAGATCGCCGCCCAACAGGCGTCGCCCGTCATTTGCAAGACCGGTGTCCACCGCCGCCCGCAGCGTGCCGACCGCGGCGATGACTCCTACGCCGAGCGCGAGGCAGAGGAGGACGATCCATAATCCGCGCACCCCGCCGCGTAGTTCGCGCCGGGCCAGGCGCAAGGCCAGCAGAAGGGTCATGCGGAGGGCGGTCCCGGGCGGGCCAGCCCGTCCTCCATGTAGATTTGTCTGTCGCAGCGCGCGGCCAGGCGGGGATCGTGGGTGATCAACAACAATGTCGTCCCGTTGCGGGCGCGCAGGGCGAACAGCAGGTCCATCACTGTTTCCCCGGTCGCGTGATCCAGATTGCCGGTTGGTTCGTCCGCCAGCAGCAGGGCGGGTTCGGCGGCGAAAGCGCGGGCCAGGGCCACGCGCTGCTGCTCTCCGCCTGAGAGTTGGTTGGGCAAGTGGGTCAATCGATGGCCCAGACCGACCTCTTTCAGCACCCGTGTAGCTCGGACCGCCGCGTCGGGGTGTCCGGCCAGTTCCAGTGGGATCGCGACATTTTCAAGCGCCGTCATCGTCGGCATCAGGTGAAAGGCCTGGAACACGATGCCGATCCGGTCGCGGCGAACCCGGGCCAGGGCGTCCTCGTTCAGGTCTGTCATCGCGTTCCCGTCGAACACGACGCTGCCGCCGGTGGCGCGTTCCAGGCCGGCCAGTACCATCAACAGACTGGTTTTGCCCGATCCCGATGGGCCGACGAGGCCCACGGCCTCCCCCGCCGCGATATCGAGGTCGATACCGCGCAAAATATTGACCGGGCCGGCGGCGGAAGGCACGGTCAGGCGGAGGTCCCGCACGCGCACCAGAGGTGCTGCGTCGAGAGGCTGTGGCGGCGGCGAGGTGACATCCATGGCGACACCATATGGCGTTCGCGCGGCCAAGAAGAACCCCGATCGATTAACTTCTTGTTTAATTGCACTGCTTTGCGGGGGGTGGCTGATGATTGCCATGACCGTAGCGTCGGCGGCGACCGATCGACCGTATCGGCTGTTGGTGTTGGGCGACTCGCTGACCGCCGGGTTCGGCCTGCCGCGCGCCGACGGATTCCAAGCCCAACTGACCGCCGCGCTGCGTGCGGCGGGCCATTCCGTCGTCGTCGTCGACGCCGCTGTGTCCGGCGACACGAGCGCCGGCGGGCGTGCTCGGCTGGAATGGGCCCTGGGTGACGGCGGGCCGGATCAGAGGGCCGATGGCGCGATCGTCGAACTCGGTGCCAACGATGGGCTGCGCGGGGTCGATCCCAAGGACATGGAAACCAATCTGGCGGCGATCCTCGACACCTTGGCCGCGCGCGGAATTCCGGTGCTGTTCAGCGGCATGTACGCGCCGCCCAATTTCGGCCCCGACTACCAGGCCGCGTTTCGCGCCGCTTTCGACCGCCTCGGGCAACGCCGGGGCCTGCTGTACGACCCGTTCTTTCTGGAAGGGGTCGCCGCGGTCCCGGAACTGAACCAGCCCGATCGCTTGCATCCGACCGCTGAAGGGGTACGCCGAATCGTTGGTCGGCTGCTACCCTTGGTTCAGCAACTGATCACGGGCGCGAAACCGCCATGAGACTCTTTGTCGGCATCGACTTGCCATCGAGCGTACGCGAGCAGCTCGATTCGTTGTCAGGGGCGGGTATTCCCGGCGCGCGTTGGGTTCCGGACGAGAACTACCACCTTACGCTACGCTTTATCGGCGAGGTGCCCGGGTACATGGCCGAGGAAATCGACCACGCCCTGGCGGCGATCAGGGGGCGGGCGTTCCCGCTGACATTGGGCGGTGTCGGCACATTCTCCAAAGCCGGGCGGGGCGTCGCCTTGTGGATCGGCGTCGAAAAGAGTCCGCAACTCGATCACCTGCAAAACAAAATCGAAACCGCGCTGCAACGCTGCGGGTTAGAGCCGGAGCGACGGCGTTTCCAACCTCATGTGACGCTGGCACGGTTGGATAATCCCGTCGAATCAAGGCTTGCCGCGTTCGTCCAAACTCATAACCTGTTCCGCGCCGAACCCATCGACGTCACCCATTTTACCTTGTTCAGCTCTCTGCTCGGCAAGGAACAATCGATTTACACGGCCGAGGTCGAATACCCGCTCGTGTAACGCTATTCCTCCGCAGACCATTGCATCGCGCGCAAAGCCTGCGCAGAGTTGCTTCCGACGGGTATCGAAGGCCGGAAAAACGGTCAGTCCCGCCGGATAGGGAAGGACGCGACAATCGCGATGGACAAGGAAGCACCGCCGCTGCTGAGCGTGCGTGGTGTATCCGTCAGATTCGGCGGAGTCATTGCGCTGGATGACATCTCGTTCGATGTGACCAAGGGACAAATCGCGGGGCTGATCGGCCCGAACGGCGCCGGCAAGACGACGTTGTTCAACTGCCTGAGCCGGCTGTACCAGCCGAGCGGCGGGGAGATTTTGTTTGAGGGGGCATCGGTGTTGGCGACGCCGCGGCATCGAATCCCCGATATCGGCATAGGTCGGACGTTCCAGAACGTCGCCTTGTTCGACAAGCTGACCGTGCTGGAAAACGTCATGGTCGGGCGGCACAGCCAGACCGCATCCAGTTTCGTCGCCAATGCGTTACGCTTGCCGTCGGTCGTTGCCGAACAGCGCACCGCGCGCGAACGGGCGATGGAATTGATCGAATTCATGGACATCAGTCGGTTCACACATTGGCCGGCCGGCGGGCTGCCGTTTCCAATCCGTAAGCGCGTGGAACTGGCGCGCGCGCTTGCCGCCAAACCCAAGCTGCTGTTGCTGGACGAGCCGGCGGCGGGGCTGAACCATGACGAAGTCTCGACGCTGGAAACCCAAATCCGCCGGGTGCGCGATGTGCAGGGCGTGACGGTACTGCTGGTGGAACATCACATGAGCCTGGTGATGTCGGTGTCGGACAAGGTCGTGACGATCAATTTCGGACGCAAGATCGCCGAGGGCACGCCGGAACAGGTTCGGCGCGACCCCGAAGTGATCCGCGCCTATCTGGGGACCGCGGGCTGATGGCCGCCATTCTCGAACTCAAGGGCGTCAGCGCCTGGTATGGGCAGATTCAGGCGATGTTCGACCTGGATCTGAAGGTCGAACAGGGCGGCGTCACGGCGCTTCTGGGTGCCAACGGTGCCGGGAAGACCACCACGCTGCGGGCGGTCTGCAACATGGTGCGCCGATCTGGCGGCACCATCTTTGACGGTCAGGACATCTCCAAGCGCAGCACGGAGGATATCGTGCGGCTGGGCGTCGCCCACGTACCGGAAGGGCGCGGGACCTTCGTCGCGCTGACGGTGGAGGAGAACCTGAGGCTGGCTTTCCATATCCGTAAGGATCGCGCCGCGGCCACGCGCGACATGGATATGGTGTTCGAATATTTCCCCCGCCTGAAAGAGCGCATCCGCCAGCAGGCTGGCACCTTGTCGGGTGGGGAGCAGCAGATGCTGGCAATCGCCCGCGCCCTGATGCTCGCGCCCCGGTTGATGCTGCTGGACGAACCTTCGTTCGGGTTGGCGCCACTGATCGTCCAGGAAATCTTCAGGATTCTGCGTCGGATCAACGAGCAGGGGAAAGTCTCGATGCTGATCGTCGAGCAAAACGCCGCGCTGGCGTTGGAACTCGCCGATCACGTCTATCTGCTCGAAACCGGACACGTCGTTACGTCGGGTCCGTCGGACATGGTGCGTGACGACGAGGCGCTGCGCAAAGCGTACCTGGGGTACTAGCGATGACACAGCCCATCGCCCAGTTCGCGGTTCAGGAGTAATCCGCATGGAATTCTTCATCCAACAAACCGCCGCCGGCCTGACCAGCGGCGCGATCTATGCGTGCGTCGCTCTCGGCTTGGTCATGATTTACGTGTCGACCGACCATATCAACTTCGCACAGGGCGAGATGGCGATGTTTGCCACCTATATCGCCTGGATGCTGATCGATGCCGGTGTGCCGTTCTGGCTGGCATTCGGCCTGACGGCGCTGATTGCCTTCGTTGGCGGGCTGTTGATCCAGCGCTTTATCCTGAAACCGCTGGAAACGGCCCCGGTCTTGGCGCTGGTGGTCTGCTTCATTGCGTTGTTGTCTATTTTCAACGCGTTGGCGGGAATGATCTGGAGCTACACGATCAAGCAGTTCCCGTCGCCGTTCCCGCAATACGATATTTCCGGTCATGGGCTGGTGAGCGTGCAGCAGCTTGGCGTCGTCGCGGTGACGCTGGTGATGCTGGGTATTCTGACGGTCTTCTTTCGCTACACGACCCTTGGCCTCGCCATGCGGGCAGCAGCCCAGAACGCCAGTTCCGCTCGGCTGATGGGCGTGCGCGTGTCGTGGATGCTGGCGCTGGGGTGGGGACTGGCCGCCGCCATCGGGTCGATCGCGGGCATGCTCGTCGCACCGATCGTGTTTCTTGATCCAAACATGATGACCGGCATCCTGGTTTACGGCTTCGCGGGCGCGTTGGTGGGCGGTATCGGTAATCCGATGGGCGCGGTCGCGGGCGGCTTTATTGTCGGCGTGCTGGAAAACCTGGTCGGCAGCTACATCATCGGCAACGAGTTGAAGCTGACGTTCGCGCTGGTCGTCGTCGTGGGCGTGCTGATCCTGAAACCGGCCGGCTTGTTCGGTCAGATCATTGTGAAGCGAGTCTGATCATGGCCGCACTTTCCAAAAGCTGGGCGACAAAATCCGGCTTCGGCTGGATGGCAATCGTGTTCTGGGCGCTGCTCGCCGTGTTGCCCCTGATTGGGTTCATCCACGAAGATCCCAGTTTCGACTATTATATGTTCATGGGTCAGTCGATGCTGATCTACGGCATCGCCGTGCTCGGCCTGAACCTGCTGATCGGTTTCAACGGGCAGATATCCCTGGGCCACAGCGCATTCTTCGCGGTCGGTGCCTACACGACGGCGATCCTGATGAACTTCGCCGGCATCCCCTATTGGGCGACGATTCCGATCGCGGGGCTGGTCTGCTTCGGCGCGGGGTTCCTGTTCGGCTTCCCGGCCTTGAAGCTGGAGGGGCATTATCTCGCGCTCGCCACCTTTACCCTGGCGATCGCGGTGCCGCAGTTGCTGAAATACAAAGCGATCGCGGGTTGGACAGGCGGGGTCGGCGGCGTGCTGCTGGATAAGCCCGATCCGCCGTTCGACCTGCCGCTGAGCGCCGATCAATTTCTGTACTACCTGTGCCTGATCGTCGCGATGGCGATGTTCTGGATCGTCTTCAATCTGCTTCGCGGCCGCAGCGGGCGCGCGATGATGGCGATCCGCGATCATGCGATGGCCGCTGGCACGATGGGGATCGACACCGGACTTTATAAGACTCTGACGTTCGGCATCAGCGCGGCGATCACTGGGGTCGCGGGCGCGCTTTCGGCCATTACCGTCGCCTATGTTGCTCCGGACAGCTTTACCTTGCAGTTGTCGGTGTCGTTCCTGGTCGGGCTGGTGATCGGCGGCATCGCGTCGCTGCCCGGCTGCCTGGTCGGTGGAGCGTTCATCGTGCTGGTGCAGAATTCCTCTCAGTCGATTTCCGATTGGATGAAGGTCACCTTTGCCCTGCGCTACGACGTGCCGGCCTGGGCGATCTACGGCATTCTGTTGCTGGTGCTGATGTACTTCATGCCCAGCGGGCTGATGGGCGGCGCGACGGCGTTGAAGGAAAAATTGTTCGGACGTTCGGCGAAGGACGACGCGGCTTCCGACAGCGCGACGGTCCGATCGTCGCATGGCGACTGAAGAAAAATCAGGGAGGACAGCATGACCATCCGCAGAAGAGGTATCCTGACGACCGGGGCCGCCGTCGGCCTGACGTTGGGCATCGGGCCGGCACGGGCGGCGAAGAAGTACGGGCCCGGCGTGACCGACACAGAGATCAAGATCGGTCAGACCATGCCGTACAGCGGCAATGCTTCGGCCTATGGCGTCGCCGGGCGTTGTCAGGCGGCGTATTTCCGCATGATCAACGAGGCCGGCGGCATCAACGGGCGCAAGATCAATTTCATCTCGCTGGATGACGGATACAGCCCGCCGAAGACAGTGGAACTCGCCCGCCAGCTCGTGGAACGCGATCAGGTCCTGCTGCTGTTTTACTGCCTGGGCACGCAGACCAACACTGCCATCCACAAATACATGAACCAGAAGAAGGTGCCGCATTTGTTTCTGGCGACCGGTGCGTCCAAATGGGGCAATCCCAAAGATTTCCCGTGGTCGATGGGTTGGTCGCCGGACTATCACACCGAAGGGTCGATCTACGGCAAGCACATCCTGGCGAACGCGAAGGACCCGAAGATCGGTATCTTGCGGCAGAACGACGACATGGGGAACGACTATCTGGACGGGGTCAAGGAAGGCCTGGCCGCAGTCTGGAAGCATGTCGTCGCCGACGTGACGTACGAAGCCACCGATCCGACCGTTGATTCGCAGATTCTGCAATTGCGTGCCTCGGGCGCCAATATCCTGCTCAACATCTCCACGCCGAAATTCGCCGCGCAGGCGATCAAGAAAATCGCCGAAATCGGCTGGAAGCCGACGCATTATCTGATGAGTGTCGCCGCATCCGTCGGCGCGGTTATCAAACCGGCGGGTATGGAAAACGCGCAGGGAATCATCACGGCGCAATATGCAAAGGATGTTACCGATCCCGCGTGGGCGACATCGCCCGACTTTATCGCGTGGAACGCGTTCATGGATAAGTGGAACCCGACGGCAAACAAGCTGGAAGGGTCCAACGTCACCGGCTACGCTAGCGCGGTTACGCTGGTGGAAGTGCTGAAGCGCTGCGGCGATGAACTGACGCGTGAGAACGTGATGAAGCAGGCGGCGAGTTTGAAGAAGCTGGAAGTGCCGCTGCTGCTGCCGGGCGTGTTGATCAACACCGGACCGAACGACTTCTATCCGATCCAGTCGGTGCGGATGGCGCGATTCGAGGGTGATCACTGGGTGCTGTTCGGCGATTTGCTGTCGCGCGACGCCGAAGCTTGAGCAAGCTGCCTCTCCCGCTTTTTGCGCGGGAGAGGCTTTGCCGGGCGTTCAGAAAGGCTTGTCGCCGCAGATCGTGATGCGGTGCATGATGCGGGTTTCGGCGGGATAATCGTTGACCGCGAAATGCTCGGTGCAGCGATTGTCCCAGAAGGTCAGCGTGCCGTTGGCCCAGCGGACGCGGCAGGTGAATTCCGGCCGCACCGCGTGCTTCATGAAGTAGTTCAGCAGCGGCTCGCTTTCCTCATCCGTCATACCGTCAAAGCGTTGCACGTGCCCGCCGACATACAGCGCCTTGCGGCCGGTTTCCGGATGGGTGCGCACCAGCGGGTGGATGCTGGTGGTCTGCACGTTGCCGGGATCCTTGACCTTCATGTCGGTCATCTGGTCGGAATAGCGGTCCTTGCGGGACCGACCGTCGGCCTGCTTGAAGTTATCGCCGACGCAGACGGTGTAGAGCTGATCGGCGATCTTCTTCATGCCGTCGGACAGGCTTTCGTAGGCCAGATACAGATTGGCGAACATCGTGTCGCCGCCGGCCGACGGCACCTCCTTGGCGTACAGCATCGTTCCCATCGCGGGGGAGGGCGAGAACATCTGATCGGTGTGCCAGGACCCGCCGAAATTCTTCTTGTCGGTGGGGCGTTTGATGATGGCAAGGATTTCCGGATACTCCTCCATCCCCTGCATGAAGGGATGCAGATGGATGTCGCCCCACCGGCGGGCGAAGGCCAGCTGCTGTTCCGGGGTGATGTTCTGGTCGCGAATGCAGATGACGAGATTGTCGAGCAGCGCGGCGCGAATTTCCGACAGGATTTCGTCGGTCACTTCCTGTGACAGGTCGAGCCCGGTGATGTCGGCACCCATGGAGCCGGCGATCTTCTGGACTTCAAAATGACGGTACTGCGCGTTGCGTGGAGCGTTCATGGATCATCACCCTGTTCGATTACGCCGATGATGCAGGGGAAGCCGGCGATTGGGAAGGTCGGGTCGCGGGTTATGCCGACGCGTGGGTTTTAAGATTTATCGAACGTGGGTTTTCGCGCTACCATCGCTCGGATAGGCTATGTTTTCAGGGGATTCGCATATGGCGGATTTCCGCCATTTTAGTCTTGCGGCGCGGTGCCTGATTGGATTCCAACGTCGGGATTCGACCAAGGTGAGCCACAATGGAAGAGTTCGTCGCCTGTTTTTCCGAGGTTTGCGATCCCCGGCAGGAGAA
>CANJLW010000019.1 GCA_947475245.1 Acetobacteraceae bacterium
AAGGGCGTTGGTGAGGTCGAAATCGCGCCCGACCGCCGAGCAGCGGCGGAAATGGTGTTGATCAGGCTGTGTCATGTGGCGGATATGCCGCCCCCCGGCGATCTGATTCGTCGGCTCATGACCACGCCTCCGCAATCGCAAGCGGGTAATCCGCAACTGGGCGGGCCGTCCCCTGGTGGCGCGCGCGCCATCGCGGGTGGTGGCGGCATGACGATGGTCCCGTCCGAAGCCGTGCCCGTTGCTCCCAGGCTCAGCAGTTTTCGCGATGTCGCGGCTTTGGTCGCGGAACAGCGCGAAGCCACGCTTCACGCCCATATTCTGCACTCCGTCCACGTCGTGCGTTTTGCCCCGCCGGTCATTGAACTGCGACCTAATCAGGACGCCCCACGTGACTTATGCGCGCGTCTGGCTGCATTGCTGAGCGAAGCGACCGGCACGCGTTGGACGATCGCCGTTTCAACGCAGCCCGGCGAACCCACCTTGGCGGAGCAGGGCAACGCCGCCCATTCCGCCCGTCGCGCCGCTGCCGCGGAACATCCGCTGGTTATCGCGATCATGGCGGCATTTCCCGGCGCGCGGATCGATACCGTGCGGGATACATCAACGGACGTTTACGGTTTGCCGATTGCCATGCCCGAGCCAATAACGCTTGGCGAACCGGACATGCCGGAATTCGCGCCATTGGACGCCGAACTGAGTGACGACGCGACTTTGCCTTGGGAGACCGATGAATGAAGAACCTCGCGGGCCTGATGAAACAGGCGCAGCAGATGCAATCGAAAATGGCGGAAATGCAGGAATCTCTGCAAAGCCTGGAGGTAACCGGTGAAGCGGGCGCGGGTCTGGTACGGGTGACCTTGAACGGCAAAAGCGAGATGAAATCCATCAAGATCGACCCGAAAATTGTCGATTCCGCGGATACGGAGATGCTGGAGGACCTGATTCTCGCGGCCCATCGCGATGCCAAGTCCAAGGCTGAAGCCGCCTCGGCCGCCGAAATGCAAAAGGTCACCGGCGGGTTGCAGTTGCCGCCCGGTATGAAACTTCCGTTCTGAGGCAATGGGCGGTCCCGAGATAGATCGGCTGATCGCACTTCTTGCTCGGCTCCCGGGTCTGGGACCCAGAAGCGCACGCCGAGCGGCATTGCGGATGCTGCAAGAGCCGGAAACGCGGATGTTGCCGCTGGCCGTGGCATTGGCCGATGCCGCTCGGGTCGTAAAACCATGCTCGGAATGCGGGAACCTCGACAGCACGGACCCCTGCGCGATTTGCGCGGATACCGGCCGCGATCGCTCAATCGTCTGTGTTGTAGAGGGCGTCGGCGACCTTTGGGCGCTGGAGCGAGGGTCGGTTCATCGCGGTCTCTACCACGTGCTGGGTGGTGTTCTGTCGGCGCTGTCCGGGATTGGTCCTGATGACCTGAACATATCGCCTTTGCTGCAGCGTCTGGAACGCGGAGGCGTCGACGAGGTGATCCTGGCGCTGGGTGCCACGGTCGATGGCGCGACGACCGTGCACTGGCTGACCGATCGACTGCGACCGTTTGGCGTTGCCGTGACCAGAGTCGGTCAGGGTGTGCCCATCGGCGGTGCGCTGGATGTGCTTGACGACGGAACCCTGGCCGCGGCGCTTCGGGCCCGGCGCTGACGCCGGTTTGTCACACGCTTTCCACAGTAGCGTCACATTGGCTCACAGGGGACTGAGGATAAGTGATCACCCGCCCCGCCGCCGATTTCGCGATTCCGCCGTCATCGCAACCAGTTCCCGCCTGATGTCGCCAGACGACTCCAACGGGACCGACCAGGCGAAGCGTGTGACCAACTCGCCATCGGCCAGATCGAAGCCGTCGCCATCGGCCGTTACCATCCGCCAGTCGCCTGGACGATCGGCGATGGCGGACAGAGCATCGGGGTGATCTGCATTGCAGTGATCGATGATCGATTGCTCCGCCGACGCGATCGCTTCGACTGCCGCCGGTGACGGGAGCAGGTCGGCAGCGCGTAGTCGCACCGCGCGGGCGAAGCCGCCGACGAACAGGCCACCGGACGGACGAATTCTCCACAGGTGAAAATCGGTGAAATCGGCGTACAGGGCGGCATAGGGATGCAAGCTGACAAAGCGTTTCCGCAGCGCGGTATCGTCGGCGATTTCAGCGATGCCTGTGATCGTCACTCGGGGGGTGGTTTGCGGATTCGGTTCGGCAGGTTCGCCGCAAAACAGCAGCGAACAGCGCGGGTCGGCGCGCAGGTGGCGGGTATGTTCGGACAAATCCGACAACAGCAACAGCACCGATCGATCGGGCGCGCAGGCCGGTGTGGTCAGGCTGGCGAATGGCTGGCCTTCCCCCGAGGTGGCCAATGTTGCGCATCGCACGGATCGCATCAGCCGAATGGCTTCCCAGGCGGGGGATTCTTTGTCGAGTGCCATCTTTTGTTCACCTCTCGTCCGCAATACGCCACAATTGAGTGCAAGCCTACTGTTACAGCCACTATCGGATGGAGCCCCCGATGACCGTAGCCCCGAAAGAGAATGCGCGCGATCTTCCCACGCGGCAGACGATTGCCCTTGTGGACGACGATCGAAACATTCTCACCAGTGTCTCCATGACACTGGAGCAAGAGGGCTACGTCGTCCGTACCTACACGGATGGCGAAAGCGCATTGCAGGGCATGACCAGCCGGCCGGTCGACCTCGCGGTTCTGGATATCAAGATGCCGCGAATGGACGGTATGGAGCTGCTGCAAAAGCTGCGTCAGCGCAGCTCGATTCCGGTGATATTCCTGACCTCTAAGGACGAGGAAGTCGACGAACTGATGGGCCTGCGCCTGGGCGCAGACGATTACATCACCAAGCCATTCAGTCAGCGTCTGCTGATCGAGCGTATTCGCGCGCTGCTGCGTCGGAATGAGACAAGCCGAGCGGAAGGATCGGGGGCAGCGCCGGGGGGCGTGCTGACGCGGGGCGATTTGATATTGGACGAAACGAAGCATCAGTGCACCTGGCGAGGCCACGACATCCAGTTGACCGTCACGGAATTCCTGTTGGTTAAGACCCTCGCCGCCCGTCCGGGGATGGTCAAAAGCCGCGATCAACTGATCGACGCGGCCTATGGCGAGAATATCTATGTCGATGATCGCACGATCGACAGTCACGTGAAGCGCATTCGGAAGAAGTTCCGTATTGGCGACGATGAGTTCAATCATATCGAGACCTTGTACGGCATCGGCTATCGCTACAAGGAACACTGATGTCTGACGCCACCACATCGGGTCATCGGTTCAAGCAGCCCTGGGTTTCGCCGTTGCTGCGGCGGATCCTGTTGGTGAATGCCCTGCCGTTGGCATTGCTTGTGGTGGCTCTGCTGTATCTCGATCAGTATCAAAACGGTCTGCTGGAATCTCAGGTTGGCGCGCTGCGCGAACAGGCGCGGGTCTTTGCCGGCGCGATGGCGGAAAGCGCGGTGCGCACCATCGATCCGGAGAACCCTCGGCTGGTGCCCGAAGTTGCCCGCCCGCTGCTGCGTCGGTTGACCGATCCGACGCCGGACGCCGAGGCCAAGCTGTATGGGCCGGACGGAACCTTGGTCGCGGATTCCCGCCTGCGGGAAGGTCCGGGGGGAACCGTCAGTTCCGAACCGTTACCTCCGCCGGTTCGTCGCGGAACAGTATTGGCCACCATTGGTTGGGTGTATGACGCGGTTCTGTCGCTGCTGCCCCATAAGCAGGTCATCACGTTAATAGAACAGACAGCCGGCGGGCCTGAATGGGCACCGGACGTCAAAGAAGAACTGCGACTGAACAGTTCGGGCCAAAGCAGAGAAATGCCGCCTTACATCCGACGCACCCGCGACGACCGACTGCTGGTCACTGTCGCGGTCCCGGTGGAACGCGATCGCCACACAGTCGGCATCGTCTTGCTGACGCGGGAAGCGCGGGAGGTCGATGACAGCCTCTATTCCGTTCGAGTGTCGATCCTGGCGCTGTTCGGCCTGGCGCTTGGGTTGACCGTGCTGCTGTCCTGGTACCTGTCGCTGACGATTGCCCGTCCCATTCTGCGATTGGCGGGTGCAGCGGCGGATATGCGCGAAGGCCAGGGGAGAACCGGCAGCGTACCGCCGGCACTATTGGCGCGTCGGGACGAGGTCGGCGCGCTTGCCACCGCCCTGGCCGATTCCGCGTCCGCGCTATGGGCGCGTATGGATGCGATCGAACGCTTCGCGGCCGATGTCGCGCACGAGATCAAGAATCCCCTCTCCTCCATCCGCAGCGCCATCGAGACCCTGCGCCGGATCGAAGACCCCGCTCGGCAGAAGCAGCTATTGGCCATTATCGGTCAGGACGTGATGCGGCTCGATCGCCTGATCAGCGATGTCAGCGACGCTTCCCGGTTGGACGCCGAATTGTCGCGGGTTACGACGGAAAAAGTGGACGTTATCCCGATCCTTCGCACGCTGGTGGAACTGGATGAGGCCACGCGAGACGAAGATCGCGACCCACGGCTGGAAGTGATCAGCCCACCGACCGACGTGTCAGTATGGGCGGTGGAAGGACGATTGGTGCAGGTGTTGCGCAATCTGATCGGCAATGCGCGCTCGTTCAGCCCGCCGCGCGGTCGGATCCTGGTGCGCGTGCGCGATCTCGGCACCCAAACGGAACTGAGTGTGGAAGATGACGGTCCGGGCATCCCGGAAGCGAATTTGGAGCACATCTTCGATCGGTTCTACTCGGAGCGGCCCAAGGGAGAGAGCTTCGGCCAGCACTCCGGTCTGGGCCTGTCGATCAGCCGACAGATCGTGGAAGCGCTGCACGGGCAGATTTCCGCCGAGAACCGCAGGGATGCGATGGGTAAAGTCCTTGGCGCGCGGTTCATTGTGAAACTGCCCCGCGCCGTCAGCACCTAATCGGGTAGGCACTCGGCCAGACGCTCGAATTCCCGCACCGTCAGCGTTTCCGCCCGTCTTTCAGGATCGATCTCCGCCTTGCGCAGCAAGGCTTCTCCGCCGAGAGACTTCAACGATCCGCGCAGCATCTTGCGGCGCTGGCCGAAGGCGGCCGCGGTCAGTTTTTCCATGCGCGCGAACGCATCCGGTCCGGGCTGTACCGCGTGGGGTTTCAGATTGACGACGGCGGACCAGATTTTCGGTGGCGGGACAAAGGCCGATGGCGGGATGCGCATCGCGACGTCGGTCTCACAAATCCACTGCGCCAAGACGGACAGGCGACCATAGGCCTCGGCATTCGGTGCGGCGCAGATGCGTTCCGCGACCTCGTCCTGAAACATCAATGTCAGGCGTTCAAAGGCGGCGGCGTTGCGCAGCCAGCCGATCAGCAGCGGTGTCGCGACGTTGTAGGGCAGGTTTGCGACGATGACACGCGGTGCGGGGGCCAGCGCGACCATGTCCACGACACGGGCGTCGGCCTGAACGATCGTCAACCGTCCGTCGGCGACGGTTTCCAGTTCCTGCATCACGGCAATGGCACGAGGATCGACCTCGATCACCGTAACGCTCGATGCAGGGGATTCCAGCAAGGGGCGGGTCAGGCCGCCGGGCCCAGGCCCGACTTCGATGACATGCCGACCGTTCAGATCGCCCGCAAAGCGAACGATCCGCGCGGTCAGGTTGATATCCAGCAGGAAGTGCTGGCCGAGGGAACGGCGCGCGTCGAGCCCGTGACGCGCGATGACATCCCGTAGCGGGGGTAGCGTGATCACACGCCTTGCGGGCGCAGATCGATCGTCGATTGACGACGCAGGTCGCGCAGCATCTGACGCGACAGAAGCTCCACGCGTTCGTTGATCAGCATGCGTTGGATTTCGGGGCGAGACGGCGCGAAATGGGTCTTGGGCGTGCGTGCGCACACGGCCAGCAGTACCACGCCATCCGGTGCCACCAACGGTTGACTGACGGTGCCGAGCGGTAGTGATCCCAGCAATTGGCGGAACTGCGGTGGGTTTACGGCTTCGAGCCGGATTTCGCCGGGGTCGACGGGACGCGGTGACGGGTTCGCCTGCGCCGCCTGCTCCACCTGTTCGCAACCGCGAAGCGATGCGCTCAGGCGTTGGGCTTTTTCCAGCGCCTGGCGCTGTTGGTCGGTCGGTGCCTGCGGGTTGAGCGCGCTGGTGAACGGTAGGAAAACCTGACGAATATTCACGGCGGTGCCGCCGTCGCGTCCGGCCTCACGGCGCCCGTAGAGTGTCACGACGGAGAATCCGCCCGGCACCCGCACGGGGTTGCTGATGGCACCGATCGGCATGGTGGTGACCAGACGACCGACCTCCGGATCAAGCTGGTTGACCTGAACCCAGCCAAGCTCGCCACCTTCCAACGCGGATTGGGTTTGGCTGAACTGTGCGGCGACCATGGCAAATGGAGCGCCGGCGCGCAGTTCCTGAATGACGGTTTCGACGAAGCGTCGCGCATCGGCGACGTTGGCGGGATCGTCGACGGGAACGAAGATTTCGCCGACACGGAATTCCTGCTTGCCGGTCTGCTGCGCGAGCAGCCGCAATTGTGAATCAACATCCGTGTCGCTGATGTTGATTTTGTCGGCCAGCTGCTCTTTCAGGACCTGCGTCCAGCCGATCTGGGACCGAAGCTGGTCGATCAAGGTGCGCTGGCTTACGCCGTCGACGGCAAGTTTCTGCCGCAGCATGCCGCGCGGCATGCCGTTGCGTTGCTCGATTTCGAAGATCGCGGCGGCGATGTCGCGATCGGCGACGACGATGCGGCGTCGCTGAGTTTCCTGAATGCGCAGCCGTTCGTCGATCAACTGGCGGGTGATTTGCGAGCGCAGCCGCTCTACCACGCCGGTCGCGAGGGGGAGTCCGGTGGACAGGGCGAAGAGCCGAGCGCGGTTATCGACATCGGTGTTGCTGATGATGTCGCCGTTGACGACGGCGACGATACGGATTCCCGGCAACGCGGCGGTCGGCTGGCCGGCGGGTGCCGCGAGCGCGGCGTTGGTCACCCCAAGGGCGGCCAGCAGCAACCCGGCCTGGAAAAAGCGCCTGCACGCGGCGAGGGACGGCATCGACGGAACTCCCGACTTCATAATGCGCGGTATCCGATCTGGCCGACGGTCTTGAAGCTGAGCAAGAACAATACCGTCGTCGAGCCGCGATCGTTGTTGAGGCTTGTGTAGCGCCGATAGAGGCGCAGATCAAAGATGTAGCACTCGTCCTCGTAAATCAGGTCGGCGCCCCAGGACACCATGCGATTGCCTGACAGGTCGCGCCGCGCATAGCCGGTGGCGCGGTATTGGCCCCAGCTTGTGGAGACGCCGATCGTCGCCTCGTTCCGCGGGGTATAGAAGCTGGAGTTCGAGGGCAGCGGCTGCGCCGAGTCATAGAACGCGGTCGGATTGTAGTTTGAATGCAGGTAGCCGCCGGTTACCTGGAACCTCGGCCCACCCACGGTGGTGACGGCGTCGATCATGCGCATCGCCGCCGATTTCTTATCGAGACGGGTCCGTACAGTCAGGTCGAGCCAGTCCGTCGGTGTTACGCTGCCGCGCGCGACGACGTCGGAAACCTGGTCGCGCAGTCCGGACGGGGCGGGGAAGAGCGGGTTCTTGTTGGTGCGATAGGATTGGCCGACCAAACCGTCGAACACGGTGCCGTCCAGATGCCATGCGCCATGCAGCGCGACATTGGCGCGCACGCCGCCTTCCAGGCGATCCACCCCGGGGAACCGATTGAAGCCGAACAGGTTCGCGTCGGAATACTCAAAGTCCAGGCTGTCTTCGTTCGGGTAGCGCCGCATCTGACTGTCGCCGGATTGCGGCGCGACGATGACCTGCGCCATGGGCTCGATGATCTGGCGACCCCATTTGCCGGCATCGCGCGCGAACGGCCAGCGGAAGTCCAGCGCGGCCTGCGGCAGGATGCGCGCGCTTTCGACTTTGTCGAACGGACCGAAGTTCGGCTGGCTGTTGAAGCGGGTGGCGTTGTAGCCGATGGCGTCGCCATGCAGCGAGACCTTCCACAGATCGCCGAGGGCGCCGCGGAACGGGCGCTCCCAGGTGATCGCCGTGTTCAGGCGGCGGGTATTGGTGCCGTCCGTGCGGAAGACGTTGAAGAAGCCGGCATCGACGCTGGTGCGCCCGCCCAGTGAGTCCGGCCGTCCGAAGTAGCTGTATTGATAGCGCGGCAGCACGATCGGCAGGCGGCTGTTGGAAACGCCCCCGGTCAATCCCTGATAGAAGCGGGTTTCCAGGCGAGAATAGGCACCCTGCCCGAAACCTTCGGCGTAAATTTGGCCGGGCAGCACGTTGGCGTCGCCGATCAGGCCGGTGCCGGTATGAAAGGCGCGGACGTAATTCGACGACGATGCGCGGTTGATATCGAAGCCCCAGCGCCAGTTTTCGTCGTAGGCGAACTGTCCGCGGGTCACCAGGGTGCCTTGGGGGGAGCGGTCGAGATAACCGACGGATACGTTGGCCATCAGGAAGCCGTCGTTGAAGCGCCGGTTGTACTCGACGTCTACCTGCGGGCCGGCTCGCGTGGTGAGCATGGGCGTGATCGTGGCGTCGGACTGGGCATCGATGGCCCAGTAATAGGGCTGGCCGTAGAATCCGCCGAGCTTGGAAGACAGACCCAGCGTTGGGGTCAGGATGCCGGACTGGCGCTTCACCGACGGGTCGGGATGCCAGAAATACGGCGCGTAGCCGACCGGGATGCCGTACATCTCCATCACGGCATCGTGGTATTCGATCCGCTGATGCTCCAGATCCTGGACGGCGGACCGGGCTTTCAACTGCCATAGCGGTGGTTTGGTCGGATCGTCCTTGCACAGGTCGCACGCGGAATAGACGACGCGCGACAATTCGTTGATCTGTCCGTCGGTGCGGCGCATGCCGTTGGCTGCGAGGCGGCCGTTCTGCGTCAGCAGCGCGCGCATGTCCTTCATGATGCCGTCGCGCATGTTCTTGGTCATTTCCGCGTATTCGGCGAAAACGATTTGTCCGTCCGGTTCCAGCAGGACGACATTGTCTTTTGCCGCCGCGACGCCGGTGTTGCGGTCGAAGGTGATCATGTCGGCGCGCAGGACGTGGTCGTTTTGCCACGCCTCTACCCGTCCACGCGCGATGACCAGGGCATTTTCGCGATCGTATTCCACCTGATCGGCGGTGAAGGTGACGGGTTCGCTCTGTGACACATTCGCGCCGGCCCCCGCGCCGGAGAGCGCGCTCAACTGCGCCTCGGCGATGCCGGGGGAGGACAAGGCGAACAGCGCTGTCAGCAGCGCCGCGTACTGGGTCGTTTCCAGGCGGCGCATGGTCAACCGTCTTCCGTGTGCAGGATCAAGGCGAGCGCCAGCATAAGCCCGGATACGGCCGGTGCCCAGGCGGCAAGCGCAACCGGCAGCGCGCCGGATTGTCCGAACTCCTCGGCGATCTTGGAGACGACGAACAGGGCGAATCCGGCACCGACGCCGCTGCCGATCATGCGCGCCACGCCTCCGCGCCGGGCGGGACGCATGGAGAAGCCGGCGGAGACCAAGGTCATGGTGGCCGCCAACAGCGGCAGCGCGAGCAGCGCCTGAAAATGGAGGCGATGTCGGATGGACGAAAACCCCGACCGATCGAGCAGCGCGATAAAATCGGGCAGCGCCCAGAACGACAGCGTATTGGGCGACGCGAAGCTGTCCTGAACGCGCGAAACGGTCAGGTCGGTCGGCAAGGTCAGTTGCCGGCTCGCTTCGGGCAATTGATCCGGTCGAATGACCTGGGCGCTTTGAAACAGCCACTTGCCCTCGGCCAGCACGACTTCACTGGCTTCGATCCGCGACAGCAGCCGGTCGGAGGAATCCAGGCGGAAAACGCTGACCTGACGCGCGGTCAGCCGTTGTGCCTGTACGACCACCCCGTGAGCGTGGATGATCGCGACGCCGTTCGAGGTCAGTTCGCGGTCCGATTGGCGCAGCCAAAGTTGACCGCCGTTCAGCGCCAATGGGCCTCCGCCGGTGCGCAGAAAGGCATTGTCCAGCGCTTCCGCCCGCGCCAGCATCACTGATGAGACAGGACTGACCAGCGCGGTGGCGATCAGGCCGAACAGGATCGCGCAGAGTGTCGGCGCGGTCAGGAATTCCCACGCGGAAACGCCGGCGGAGCGCGCGACGATCAGTTCGGAGGAACGGGTGAGGCGCCAAAAGCACAGGATGCCGCCCATCAGGACTGCGAAGGGCAGGATTTGCATGGCGATGAATGGAAGCTTGAGCGCCGCGATCTGGCTGACAAGGCCGAACGTCGCGTCCGGCTTGCTGGAGGAGCGGCGCAGCAGTTCGATGAAGTCGAACATCGACACCAGGCCGGCCAGGCCCAGCAGCATCGTGACGACGGCACCCACAAACTGGCGGGAGATGTAGTACGACAGGGTCATCGGCAGGTTCATGCCCTGCCTCCGCCGATCAGTCGTCTGGGCGAGGTGAGGCCGGCGCGGAGTTGCGGGCCGAGCAGGAGCCAGGCGCAGACGATGCCGGGGAGAAGGGCGTGCGCCCACATCAGCGGCAAAAGAGCATTATCGCGCGCGGCAAGGTTGCCGATGGCGAGGCCGACGGCGAGCAGCAGCACCATCGCGACGATGGTGACAAAGGGGCGCACGAACCCGCCATGGCGGCGAAACGCGCCGCTGAGCACGGAGTAGAGCGCGACGAATGCATAGGACAGCGCGGTCAGCGGCGATGTCAGGCGGCGATATCCCTCGGCTTTCCATTTGCCGGCGTCACGCGGATTGATGGGATTTGGGTTCAGCAGGTTCGCCAGCGAGACCTCCGACATATCCGGCGGTCGGAAGCCGGTTTCCTTGGAGGAATCGGCGAGGTCCAGTTCGTTCTGTTGAAAAGTCAGGATGTTCAACCGACCGCTCTGGCGATCGAGTTCCTGTCGGCTGCCGTTTTCCAGCAGGACCCTTGGGCCGTTCGGTCCATCGAGCAATTCCCCGTGCTCCGCCAGAATCGTGGCATGGGCGGTTGCGTCCCGACTGTCGTCGACCAGGATGCCGCGTAACTTCCCATCCGGGTCGCGGGAACGGACATAGACCGTGAGCTTGTCGGAAATGGGGGTGAAAACGCCTTCTTGCAGCAGGAACGCCGCCAGCTTGTTGCGAATTTCCCATTGAAACTGACGGAAGGACGCGAGCGTCGACGGCACCGCGACGAGGTTCAGCCCGTATCCGGCGATCACGGCGAGCATTGCCACCATGATGGCGGGCCGCGCCAGGGCCATGGGCGAAAGCCCGGCGGCGCGCATCACCGTCAGTTCCCGGTCACCGGCCAGGCGTTGGTAGATGAACTGGATCACGACATAGGTTGTGATCGGCAGAATGATGGCGATGAAACTGGGGATCAGCAGTGAGGTCAGCTGCAGGAACACGCCGAAGGACAGGCCGCGATTAACCACCAGCTCCACGAACCGCAGGGACTGTGTCAGCCATATCAGCGCCGTCAGCCCACCGGTGACGACGACCAGCGCCAGAAAAATCTGACGGAAGATATAGAGATCGAGGCGCGTGAAGATACTGCCGAGGCGCATGGGGTGTTTCTGCGGCAGTGGGTCCGTCGATGCAACAGGCTTGCCGGTCGAGGGATCGATCGGTCAGGGCAAAACCTTGCCGGGGTTCATCATACCGCGCGGGTCGAGCGCCGCCTTGATGCGCTGCATCAGCGCCAGTTCGGCGCCGCCGCGCCAGTCCGGCATCATATAGGGCTTAAGCCTGCCGATCCCGTGTTCTGCAGAGAAGCTGCCGTCGTACTCGCGCACGACCTCGTTCACCGCGTCCATGATCGCGTGATCCTGGGCCAGGAACCACGCCGGATCGGCGTCGATCGGCTGTTCCAGATTGAAGTGGATGTTGCCGTCCCCCATGTGGCCGAACGGCACGATGCGCACGCCCGGCAGCAATTGCTCGCACGCGGCGGTAGCCTTGCGGATGAAATCGGGGACTTTCGACACCGGCACCGACACGTCGTTCTTGACGCTGGCGCCTTCGCGCTTCTGGCCTTCGGAGTGTTCTTCCCGCAGTCGCCAGATGGCGGCGCGCTGTGCGTCCGACTCCGCGATGGCGGCGTCCTGCACGATGCCGTCGGTCAGGGCTTTTTCCAGCACCTCTTCCATTGACGCGCGCAGCCCGGCGTTCAGGCGCGGGGTGGCGAGTTCCACCAGGGCGTACCACGGGGATGGGTTTTCCAGGGGAAGAACGGCGTTGGGGATATGCTTCAGCACGAACGTGGTGCCCAGTCCCGACATCAGCTCGAACGCGCTGATCGCGGCGGCGTCGTGCGATTGAAAGCGGGTGAACAGTTCCAGCGCGTCTTCCGGGGTATTCAGTCCGCAGAGCGCGACCGCCATTTCCCTGGGCTGGGGGGCGAGTTTCAGCACCGCGGCGGTGATGATGCCCAGGGTGCCTTCCGAGCCGACGAAGAGTTGGCGCAGGCAATAGCCGGTGTTGTCCTTGCGCAGGCGCCTCAGCCCGTTCCAGATTTCGCCGTCGGGCAGCACCACTTCAAGGCCGAGCACGAGGTCGCGGGCATTGCCGTAGCGGACGGTGTTATTGCCGCCGGCGTTCACCGCCAGCACGCCACCGATCTGCGCGGTGCCTTCGGACGAAATGGACAGCGGCAGCAGGCAGCCGGCATCGGCCGCGGCAATTTGCGCCGCCTTCAGCGTGACCCCGGCCTCGATCGTCAGCGTCATGTCCACCGGGTCGAGCGCGCGGATGCGGTTAAGGCGGGATGTGCTGAGCACCAGTTCGGAGCCGTCTTCGTTCGGCACCGCGCCGCCGACCATCGATGTATTGCCGCCTTGCGGGACGATGGGCGTGCCGGCGGCGGCGCAGAGCCGGACCACGGCCGCCAGTTCCTCCGTCGTGCCCGGTCGCACGACCGCGCGGGTACGACCCTGATACAGGCGGCGCCAGTCCTCGGCATAGGATGCGGTGTCGGATGTCTCGGTCAACAGGCCGCGATCGCCGACGATGGCCCGGATGCTGTCGATCAGGCGGTCGGTGGCGGGGATGGCGGTATCGGGCATGTTGCGATCCTTGGGGTCGTATTGTTGGGCAACGAATAGTCGCGCGCAGGGTACCGGCGGGACAGGCGGGGTCAAGATGGGGGTCTCAAGATGGTTGACACCGCGTAGGCCGGTTCGTCAGGCTCTACCCATGTCATACGCAGAATTGCCGGTTACCGGCTATCTCGACCGTTTCTCCCATCGTCCGGGTGAGACTTTCACCGCCTATATCGGCACCGCAGAGCCGGGCGATGTGCGCATTCGGCTGGTGCGGGTGATCGGGGGCGATCCAAATCCGGCGGGCCCCGGGCTGCGCCTGGACCCGGTGGCAGGACTGGATCAAACGATTGCCGGGCGGCGGCAGCCGATCCGTCTGGGATCGTATGGCGTGGTGCCTCGGTTACCGCCGGTGGACCCTCGGGCGCCGATGACGCTGACCGCCCTGGTTTGCCCGGGTCTGGTGGATCGGCGGCAGGCAGTTCTGTCGGTCGGCCCGTTGGTGCTGGCGATCGGACCGCAAGGGGTGTTCGGCCGCATCGGCGAACAGAGCCTGGGCGTTACCGAGCCAATGCGGGCGCTGTGCTGGTATCGGGTCTGGCTGAGCGTCGATCCGGCCTCCGGCGAAGCGGTTGTCGGGCAGCATCGGTTGGATCGGTCGACCCCGGCTGTGACGGCGTCGAGGCTTTCGATCCCGGACCTGCATACCGACGGCGGGGCATTGATCGCCGCGTGCGATCCATCCGCGCCGGGGCTGCATTTCACCGGCAAGATCGAAGACCCGGCCTTGCTGGCGCGCGCAACGCCCGCCTGGCCGAAGCCGCTTCGCACCCCCGCCGGGCCGGTTCTGGCGGCCTGGGATTTCTCCCGCGAGATTCCGACACAGCACTTCGTCGATACTGGTCCGCATGCGTGTCATGGCACCCTGGTGAACATGCCGACCCGCGCGGTGGTCGGCGCGCGATGGACGGGGCAGGAACAGGCCTGGAAGCATGCGCCGGAAGATTACGCGGCGATCCATTTCCACGCCGACGATCTCGGCGATTGCGAGTGGGAGCCATGCTTCACGTGGATCGTGCCCGACGACATGCCCAGCGGTGCCTATGCGTTGCACCTGACCTGCGCCCGCGGGGAGGACTGGTTGCCGCTATACATCCTGCCCAAACGTCAGGGTCCGCATGCGGCGGTGGCGTTCCTGGCGTCGACCTTCACGTATCAAGCCTATGCGAACCACGCGCGGGACAACGCCGACGCGGCCTATCTGGACCGCGTCGCGGCGTGGGGAGCCTATCCCTATAATCCCGACCATTATCCGCTGTACGGGCGGTCGATGTACAACGTGCACGCCGACGGCAGCGGCGTGGCGTTTTCGTCGCGACGCAGACCGATCCTGACCATGCGGCCCGGCTTTCTGACCTTTAACGACGCGGCGGGGTCTGGGTTGCGGCACTATCCGGCCGATACACATCTGCTCGGATGGCTGGAAGCACGGGGCATCGCGTTCGACGTCATCACGGACGAGGACCTGGACGAAGAAGGTCTTGCGCTGTTGCAGCCCTACAAGACCGTGCTGACCGGGTCGCACCCCGAATACCACACGCCGGCAACACTCGATGCCCTGAGCGCCTATACAGCCGGCGGCGGCCGCATGGTCTATCTTGGCGGCGACGGGTTCTATTGGCGCGTGGCGCGCGATCCGGCTTTGCCCTGGGCGATGGAACTGCGACGGGCGGAAGGCGGTATCCGCACCTGGGCGGCGGAACCGGGCGAATACTACCACCAGTTCGACGGTGCCTATGGCGGCCTGTGGCGGCGGAACCGTCGACCGCCGCAAGCGATCTGCGGCGTCGGCTTTTCCGGACAAGGCCTGTTCGAGGGCACGCATTACCGCCTGACGGCGGCGGCGCGCACCCCCCGCTTCGCCTGGCTGGTCGAGGGTATCGAAGGCGAAATCCTGGGCGATTACGGCCTGTCCGGCGGCGGGGCGGCGGGGTTCGAGTTGGATCGCGCCGACGCCGCTTTGGGCACGCCCGACGGCGCGGTGATCCTGGCATGCTCGGAAGACCCGCCGGCGTCGTTTTTCACCGTGCCAGAAGAAGTGCTGGCCGGTCGGCGCACGGTGTCGGGCGAACGGCTGGAAGCCCTGATCCGCGGTGAGATCGTCTATTTCGAAACCGAAGGCGGCGGGGCCGTATTCTCCGTCGGTTCCATCACCTTCTGCGGCAGCCTGTGGCGGGACGGGTTCGAGGGACCGGTTTCGCGACTGTTGGAGAATGTCGTGCGGCGCTTCGGCGACCTATGATTTTTTGCCCGTCGGCCACAGCAGGGCGATGGTGCTGATCGTCTGCAACAGCACCGTCAGCCCCAGTGCCCAGCCGTAACCTGCGGTCGCCCAACCGCCGGACTCCGTTCTGGGCCAAAGGTCGAGGATCCAGCCGATCGCGTTCTGCAAAACGAACACCAGCACCAGCATGGTGAAGTTGATGGCAGTGCCGACACGCCCGGCGATCTGCGGCGGAAAGCGCTGCGCCAAGGCGGCATAGCCGGACGGGCCGGCGGCGCTGGCGAAGGTCAGGCAGAACCAGATTGCCCCAACCACCGCCGGGTGTTGCGACGGCAGGCAGATCAACAGCCATTGCATCACCCAACTGACGCCGATCGCGACATACGCGGCGGTCATCGGGCTGAACCCGCGACGCTGCAGGCGAGACGCCAATTGCCCCATCAACAGGCTGCCGGCCATCATGCCCATCATGTTCACCGCCAACAGCGCCGCGCGGGGCTCATCAGAGAAGCCGCCGACATCGCGCAGCCAGGGGCCGGCCCATAACCCGCCATAGACGAAGCTGAAGCCGGACAGCAGCGCGATCGCGGGCGCAATCCGCAGATAGGTCGGGTTGGCGAAAATTCGCCCGAACTCCGCCATTTCCCGTCGCAATCCCCTGCCGGGCGGCGCGGCGGGCGTGCGGTCGGGCATGCGCCACCAGATGCAGGTGGAAACAACGATCGCCCCGGCGGCCAGAATCCAGAAAACGCCGCGCCAGCCGATCTGCGGAAGGATTTGCTGCGCCGGCCAGGTCGCCGCCAACCCGCCGACGGAGGCCATGAAAACGCCCGCCCCGGTCATCGCCGCGACCTTGTCGCGGGTCACCCATTGGGCGTGCGCGGTCAGCATCGCGATCATGCCGACACTGATGCCGCATCCCGTGACGAAGCGGCCGAAGGCAAGGCTGAGCGGTCCGGTCGCCAGCGCGCACAGGGTAAAGCCCGCCGCCGCGACCAGTGACAGAAAGATTTGCACTCGCCGCACGCCGAACACATCCATCGCCATGCCGACCGGCAATTGCGCGGCGGCGTACGAGACGAAGAACACGGCGGACAACAGGCCGAGCTGCGTCGCCGACAAGGAGAACTCCAACGCCAGCGCGGGGCCGATGGTCGCGACCAACGCCCGCGCCGCCTGGTTCAGGAAGTTAACCCCTGATAGCGGCAGGGTCACGCGCAGCAGCACGTCACGCGTGGTCGTCGGAGTGAAAGATGTCGTCATGCCAACGGTCCTACGTCAAATGATCCGCTGGCGCACCTGGGCGGAAACCCATTCGGAAATGAAAACGGTGACCAGGATGGCGGCGAAGATCACCGTCACTTCCGGCCAGGCGAGGCGCGAGACGCTCGCGTTGAGTTGCAGCCCGATCCCGCCCGCGCCGACCAGGCCAAGCACGGCGGACTCGCGGATGTTGATGTCCCAGCGATACACGACGATCCCGGCAAAGGCGGGCATGATCTGCGGCACAATGGCATAAATCAGCCGCTGCGGACCGGTTGCGCCGGTCGCCTCGATCGCTTCCACCTGCTTGTTGTCCACCTCTTCGATCGCTTCGTACAGCAGTTTGCCGACGAAGCCGATGGAACGCAGGCCGATCGCGACAATGCCGGCCAACACGCCGGGGCCGAGCACCGTGACCAGCAGCAACGCCCAGATCAGGGCATTGATGGAGCGCGACGACACGATCACCGTCAGCGCCAGCGGTCGAATGAACGCCGCGCTCGGCGTTGTGTTGCGAGCCGCGAGAAACGCGACCGGGGTGCCCAACAACACGCCCAGCAAGGTCCCGAGCGTGGCCATGTTGATGGTGTCCCAAAGCGGCGACCACAAGGACGGCAAAACCGACCAGCGCGGCGGGAACATGCGGCCGATCAGGTCGGCGGCCTGGGCGGGCGCGTCGTAAACGAAATCCCAGATCGTGTTCTCGTTCAGAATATCCCAACACTGGACCAGCAGGGCAACCGCCAGCAGCCAGCCCACCCAGCGGATCAGCGAGCCCGCCGGCGTATGTCGTCGCCAAAGTTTGTTCTCGGTGATGGGCATCAGCGCAACCGACCGCGGATCAGGCTGGACGCGTATTCGGTCGCCATCACGATGCCGATGATCGCCAGTAGAATGGCGGCGGCGGTGTCGAACTCATATCGCTCGAACGAGGTATTCAGTGTCGCGCCGATCCCCCCCGCGCCGACGATGCCGATCACCGCGCTTTCGCGGAAATTGATGTCCAGGCGATACACCGACAGGCCGATGAACCGCGCCATGACCTGCGGCTGCACCCCGTAGTTGATGATCTGCATCGGACTCGCGCCGGTGGCGCGGATGGCTTCCATCTGCGTGGCGTCGATGTCCTCGATATCCTCCGCCAGCAATTTGGCCATGAAGCCGATGGTGGCGAAGGCCAGGGTCGCGACGCCCGCCAGCGGCCCGAACCCGAACATCTTCACGAACAGGATCGCGACGATGATTTCCGGAAACGTTCGCGATATCGCGATGATACCGCGGCACAGCAGATAAACCGGCATCGGTGCCAGATTGCGCGCCGCGCCCAATCCGACGGGCAGCGAAATGGCGACGCCGGCGGCGGTGGCGACCACGGTCATGGTCAGGCTTTCGATGAAGCCTTCTTCGATCTCACGCCAATGCGTGACGATGTTCGGGTGACCGAAGGCAGAGACGAATGCCCAGCCGCGTTCCAACCCCAGCGCGAGACGCGCCCAGTTGATGTGCAGCGTGCCGACCGCGAGCGCCAGATAAACCGCGCCGCCGAGGTACAGGCCATAGCGCAGCCAGGGGTTTCGGATCAGCGGCGGCGGCGACCACCGCGCGACGTCACGCATCGTCGTCGCCGGAATCGTCGTCAACAGGTCGGATCGTGGCGGACCAGTCTTCCTCCCCATAAATCGTGGTCAGCATATCCGGCGTCAGCGCATCCGGCGCGCCGTCGAAGACCACTCGCCCGGCGCGCAGCCCGACGATCCGCGGCACGAACATTTGCGCCAGCGCGACGTCGTGGATGTTGACGATCGCCGCCAGGTCCCGTTCCGCGCAGAGTTCGACCAGCAATCGCATGATCTGACGCGACGTCTTGGGATCGAGGCTCGCCGTCGGCTCATCCACCAGCAACAACCCTGGATTCTGGATCAGCGCTCGGCAAATGCCGACACGCTGCCGCTGACCGCCCGATAATTCATCGGCGCGCTTGTCTGCAAGGCCGAGCAGCCCGACGCGATCGAGGAGACGAAAGGCTTCGGCGATGTCGGCGGCGGGAAAACGTCGCGCCCAGGACGCCCAGAAGCCGACGTAGCCGAGACGGCCGGAAAGGACGTTTTCCATGACGGTCAGGCGTTCCACCAGGGCGTATTCCTGGAAGATCATGCCCATCCGTCGACGGGCGCGGCGCAACGCGCCGCCGCCGATGCCGGTGACTTCCGAGCCGTCGAGCACCACGCGACCGGCGCTTGGTTCAACCAGCCGGTTGACACAACGGATCAGCGTGGATTTTCCGGCGCCGGACGGGCCGATCAACGCCATCAACTGGCCCTTGGGCACAACCAGATCGACGTTGTCCAAAGCCAGGTCGCTGTTGGCGGCGTGCTTGCCGGCATAGCGCTTGGTCAGCCCGGCGATGGTCAGCATGAAAAGACTACTTGCACGCGTACGAGACGTTCATCGCCGTGTCGATGTCGCGTACCACGGCCCATTTTTCCTTGTAGCTGATGGGCAGGAATTTCTCCTGCGGCGGGCTGGTCTTCTCGAATTCCTTTGCCAGCCCGGTGCCTTCCCATTTGAAGTTGAAGAACGCGGCCTTCAACTTCGCTGCAAGCTCCGGCTTCAGGTTATAGGCCAGCCCGTAACCGGTGGTCGGGAAGGTTTGGGAGACGTAGATCGATCGCAGCTTGGCCCCATCCGCGCCGCTGCGCGCGACCATGCGCTTCAGAACGGAGTTCGCGACGGCGGCGGCGTCATAGTCTTTGTTGATGACACCCAGAACGGAATTGTCGTGCTTGCCGGAAAACGCGGGCTTGAAGTCGCGATCGGCTTCCAGTCCGAACTTCGACTTCAGCAGCGCGGACGGGGCCTTGAAGCCTGAATTCGAGTTGGGGTCGGTGAAAGCCAGCGTGCGGCCTTTAAGGTCTTCGACCTTCTGGATCGGCCCCGCCGCCTGGACGATGATTTCCATCTCGTAGCCGAACTCGTCCTTCAAGGACGACATCATGGTGAACGGCGCGAAGCCGGCACAGTTGACCGCCAGCGGAACCGATCCGGTGTTGAAGCCGGCGATGTGCAACCTGCCGGCGCGCATTGCCTCGATCTGCGCCGCGTTCGACTGGACCGGGAAGAAGACGACTTTCTTGCCGGTTTCCTTGGCCAGATGGGCGATGAACTCGTCCCAGACCTTGCGGTAGACTTCGGGGTCTTCGACGGGGGTGTAGGCGAAGATCAGGGTGGCCGGATCGACCTGTTCCTTTGGGTTGGTCGGGGTATCGGCGATCAGATCGCCGTCGGCGTCCTGGAACCGTTGATCGAGCGCATGTGCCGGCGTGACACACAGCAGCGCGGCGATCGCGGCGAATGCGATACCCAGGCGTTTGATCGGTTTCATGACGCGGTCTCTCCGGATGGCCCAATTGGTCGGCGATATCGGTCCTTAGTCTGACCGCGGGAGAGGGTTCGTTCAAGGCGCGGCGGGATTAAACCACGAGACCGCGCAGGCGCGTCGCCAATGTCGTCAGATCCGGTGTCGTCGCGGCGTCGGCGGTTACATTCATCAGATACCGCTTCGTAAAATTCTCCACGAATTTCGGGTCCTGAAGCTTCTTGATGTCCAGGCGCGTCGTGATGGCCTTTTCCTGCGCTTCCAAGGGTTGGAACGCGATCTGTTTCGGAATGCCCAGTGCCGTTGTCACCACGTCGCGCATGACGGCATCGCCCAGGATCTGATCGGCCGAGGTGAACTTCGCGGCCTGCGCGCGGAATGTAAGCGCCTTGGACAGGCCGGGCGTCGATTTTTCCAGCGATTGGCGCCAGGAGAATTCAGCGAAGGCGCCGGCAACGGTGTCGATGACCTTGGGGTCTTTGATGACGCTGAGCCCCTTGGTCGCGAACTGGTAGGTTTTCACGACCGGCTTCCAGCGCAAATCGGTCAACTGATTGACGACGGATTTCGGATCGGCGGGATTGGACATCAGCGCCTTGCGGGCCAGGGCGGTGAAATTTGCCTGATCGCCGAGGCCGTTTGCGATCAGAAGCACGCGCATCGCCCCCGGGTTGGCGAGCAACTGCCGCACGTCGGTGGCACCCTTGACCGCGGCGGTGAAGGTTTTGATGGCGCGCGCGACCTCGGGTTCCGCCGCTGTTCGCTTGATGTCGCGGGCCTGATCGCGTTCGGCCGTGGCCAGCGCGATAATCGGGCTTTGGCCGCTGCCCGCATTTCCGTTCAGCCCGTAAGCGGTTGCCAACAGGGATGGGTCAGACCCGAACAGGCTGCCGACGGAGGCTGGAAGCAGGCTCATGCCCCTACGATGCGCGCGCCGGGGTTAACGAAGGGTTAACCGCCGGCGACAAAACGCTCCAGCCAATGGATCGTATACTCACCGCTTTGAAATTCGGGGTCGTTTACGATGCGTTGGTGCAGCGGGATCGTGGTTTGGATGCCGACCACAGCGAATTCGTCCAGCGCGCGCCGCATGCGATTGATCGCTTCCAACCGGGTTGGGGCGTGGACGATCAGTTTCGCGACCATGCTGTCGTAATAGGGTGGCACGAAATACCCGGCGTAGAGCGCCGAATCCACCCGCACGCCCAAACCGCCCGGTGCGTGGAACACGGTGACGCGGCCTGGTGTGGGAATGAAGGTATTCGGGTCTTCCGCCGTGATTCGGCATTCGATGGCGTGGCCGGAGAAGGTCACGTCTTTTTGCGTGTAACCAAGCTCCGCCCCGGCGGCGATGCGGATTTGCTCCCGCACCAGATCGACGCCGCATACCATTTCGGTGACGGGGTGTTCGACCTGCAGGCGGGTGTTCATCTCGATGAACGCGAACTGGCCGTCCTGATACAGGAATTCCAGCGTGCCGGCGTTGCGATAGCCGAGCTTCTTGAGGGCGGCGGTGGCGGTTTCGCCGAGAGCGTCGCGTTGTTCGGGGGAGATGGCCGGGGAGCCGGCTTCTTCCAACAGCTTTTGGTGACGCCGTTGCAGGCTGCAATCGCGTTCGCCGAAGTGCACGACATTGCCATGGCTGTCGGCCATGATCTGCAATTCGATGTGGCGGGGGCGATTGAGGTATTTTTCGATATAGACGGCGTCGTTGCCGAAGGCGGTGCGGGCTTCGGTGCGGGCGACGTTAAAGGCGTCATCGATTTCCGACGCGTCGCGGGCAACTTTCATGCCGCGTCCGCCACCGCCGGCGGCGGCCTTGACGAGCACGGGATAGCCGATCCGTTCGGCGACGGAGCGTGCCGTGTCGAGGTCGGGGACCTCTCCGTCCGATCCGGGGACCAGCGGAACGCCCAGGCTGGCCATGGCGGCTTTCGCCGCGATTTTGTCGCCCATCATTGAGATGTGCGCCGCGCTGGGGCCGATAAATGTCATGCCGTGGGCGTCGACCATTTCGGCGAAGGCGGCGTTTTCCGACAGGAAGCCGTAGCCGGGATGGATCGCGTCGGCACCGGTGATGGACGCGGCCGACAGGATCGCGGGGATGTTGAGATAGCTCTCCCGCGCCGAGGGGGGACCGATGCAGACGCTTTCGTCGGCCAGCCGGACGTGCATGGCCTCGGCGTCGGCCGTGGAGTGCACGGCCACCGTCGGAATACCCAGCTCGCGACAAGCGCGCTGGATGCGAAGCGCGATCTCGCCGCGATTGGCGATAAGGATTTTGCGGAACAAGGGCTGGGCCCTATTCCACGATCATCAAGGCTTCGCCGTACTCGACCGGCGAGCTGTTTTCGACCAGGATCCGGGTTACGGTGCCGGACTTGGTGGCCTTGATCTGATTGAAGGTTTTCATGGCTTCGATCAGCAGCAAGGTTTGACCGGCGGACACCTGCTGGCCGACCGACACGAAGTGCGGAGAGCCGGGTTCCGGCGAAAGATAGGCAACGCCAACCATCGGGCTGACGATGGCGCCGGGGTGGCTGGCATTTTCGGCGGGCGCCGGCGCGGCGGGCGCGGGTGCCGCGACAACGACGGTGGCCGGCGCGGCAACGGCGGCAGCGGCGGGCGCGCCGCCACGAACGACGCGGATGCGGCTGTCCTTATCGGCGATTTCGATTTCCGTCAGGCCGGTTTCCATCAGGACGGCGGCCAAGGCGCGGATTGAATCTGGGTCGATCGGAATACGGGTCACGCACGTTCCTCCAGAATGTCGGCCATTGCTTGCAGCGCCAGCGCGTAGCCGCGGACACCGAGTCCGCAGATCACGCCGACGGCGGCCTTTGAGACGTAGGAGTGATGACGAAACTCCTCCCGCCGATGAATATTGCTGATGTGCACTTCGATCACCGGCAGTTCGACCGCCAGCAAGGCATCGAGCAGCGCAATCGACGTCGTTGTATAGCCCGCCGGATTGATCACGATACCGGCGGCTTTGCCGCGGCACTCCTGAACCCAGGTGACGATCTCGCCTTCGCTGTTGGTCTGGCGGAAATCGATGGCAAGGCCGAGTTGCTCCGCCGTTTCGGCGCAGAGTTGCTCGACATCGTCCAAGGTTGCGTGGCCGTAGATATGCGGCTGACGCAGGCCCAGCATATTGATGTTGGGTCCGTTGAGGACGACGATCAACGGTCGAGGATCGGATTGGGACATGGCTTATTCGCCTAGCACAGCAAAACGAGTCGGTCCAATCCGGGGCTGCGGGGGCTTCCCGCGAAGCCCCCGACCGGCGCAATCGACGGGCAGAATCAGCCCGGCAGTTCGAGCACGTTCTTGGCGAGAATGTTGCGCTGAATCTCGTTCGATCCGGCATAGATGGTGGATGGGCGGGATTGCAGGAACAATCCGGTCGGATTGAGTTCCCGGTTGCCCTCCATCGGTCCCAGACCGCCGCCGTATTCGCCGGAAATCTCCAGCATCGTCTCGGTGATGCGTTGAAACAGCTCTGTCTGGTTGATTTTCAGCATCGATACGTCGGGACCGAGTGTTTCCTTGCGGCGAACCTTTTCGACGAAGGTTTCGTAGAGGTCCTTGTGGTCTTCGAGGTCGAGGCGCAGACGCGTGTAGCGCTCCTGGAACTGCTCGTCGTCCCACACCGCCATGCGTTCCGCGAGGCCCTTCAACGCCTTCAGCGCATAGGCGGACTGACGCGGTGAGCCGGAACCGATCCGCTCGAAGCTCAGCAACGCCTTGGCCATGGTCCAACCCTTGTCGATCTGGCCGACCAGGTTTTCCTTGGGCACGCGGACGTTGTCGAAGAAGGTTTCGCAGAATTCGTCAGCCATATCGATGTTGGTGATCGGGCGCACGGTAATGCCGGGCGTGTCCATCGGCACGAGGAGGAAGCTGATGCCTTCCTGCTTCTTGGCGTTCTTGTTGGTGCGTACGAGCAGGAAGATCCAGTTCGCGTCCATCGCGAGCGAGGTCCAGATCTTCTGACCGTTCACCACCCAATGGTCGCCGTCGAGTACCGCTTCGGTGCGCAGGGAGGCAAGGTCGGAGCCCGCGTTCGGCTCGCTGTAACCTTGGCACCAGATGTGCTCCCCGCTCAGGATTTTCGGCAGGAAGTGCTGCTGTTGCTCGGGCCGGCCGAACTTGATCAGCAGCGGGCCGATCATCGTCATGCCCATGTCGTTCAGGCGGGCGCAGCCGTGGCGCTCTTTCTCTTCGAGGAAGATGAGCTGCTTGGAGGCGGAGATGCCCATGCCGCCGAATTCCGCCGGCCAGTTCGGGCAGAGCCAGCCCTTTTCCGCCAGTTTGAAATACCAGGGCTTGTTTTCGTTGAAATGCAGTCGGCTGGGCGGGTTACGCAGTTCCGGCGGATAGTTGTCCTGGATCCAGCCGCGTACGTGCGTACGAAACTGATCGTCGGACATCGCGTCGAGGTTTTCTGCGGCGGACATGGGCGGTCTCCTGATCTCGGCTCTATTTCCCTGGCGAAGCCTTGCTTGAAGCGGTCAGCGTTGGCAACCCATTGGGGCGGGCTTCAAGTGCAATCCAGAGGTTCGAGAAGTGGCATCGGCGCCGTTGATCCAATGTCCGGCCCTAGGATTGGTTGATCAATCGGTTCAGCACCACATTCGATCAGGAATGCCGCGATCCGATTATAAACCTCAGGAGGCCGGGTTGGGTCGCCCGAATCACCACGCGGCACGAAAATGATGGTCTCGTAGCGGGCGCGGGTCAGCAAGACGCGATAGGTGTTGATCTGATTGGCTATTGCCTCGTCTTTGTGAGGCGTTTGCCATTTGGTTCCACGAAACTGGCGTACCCGCCAAGCGTTACGGCTTGGTTCTCGAACAAAGTCACTATCCCAGCACAGTCCGACATAGTCCAGTTCAAGACCCTGGCAACTAAACTCCGTCGCGACGACCTCCAGGGCATCCGAGGCTCTGACGTCCGCCGGAAATCTGTCTAGGAACCAGCGGGCAACGGCTGACGCATCCATATGAGGCAGTTCGGTGCCGAACCCCTCGGCGCGGATGCGAGCGGCACCGGAGCTTGCCAAAAGGCCAGCACGTCGCAAACCTCGCGCATTTGCACGAAGCCACTGCCGTAATGTGTTGGGGTCACGAGTGACCCGGAAGGGAATTTGGCCCGCCTGACGCGCGGTGGCGAGGGCACCCGCGGCGTCTCCTTCCAGCACGCGGTCAACCCATTGGGCCGCAGCGCCGTTACGAATCTGGCGCAACGGGATTGTCAAATGGAGGTCGGTGTTGATTGCCAGCCGAGGAAGCGGGCCTAGTTTTTGACGGGGATCGGATACCTGTTGAAGGTCGGGTGGCGCGCACACCTGCCAGACGCTGCCCTCTGCCTCGGCCAATCGAAGAGCATCGCCCCATTCCGCGAGCCCGCCTTCGCCGCCGTGGATTTCCTGACCGCCACCGACCAGGCACACGATGGCGCAAAAACCGGGATGCCGGGCCATGGTTTCCAGCAAATGGGAGGGCTCTGACCGCGTGAGCGGCACGGGCTTGTCACGGGTTTTAGCAATCGCCCACGTGGCCGACCAACAGCGCTGCGCTTCATCCACAACGATAATCTGTTCGGCAGGTACGTGGGTTGGCTGCGCAACATAATGGTCGCGGAACTTGGGTAAGGCCTGAACTGCACTCTCCATCCTGCGGCGAGCATCACCGCGCTTGTCGCCGGCTGCCGCGGCATCCCGTGTCAGGGCTTCGCGCAGAACATGCACAAGCGTTGGATTCCCGGTAAGGTAGGTCCCGCGGCCGGCGTCGTCACTGCCGAAGATTGTGTTAAGGCCGCATAGCGTTTTCCCGGCGCCAGGAATCCCCGTGACGAATAGGATCAATCGGTGCCCTTGCGTTCTGGCCCTTTCCAATTCGCTCAGGATGGCATCCGACGTCGCGCGCAGGTTTGCGGCATCCGTACGGGCAACGCGAATCTCCGCAACGTTGTGCCGAGCGTAGAGCATACAGGCGGCGTCGACGATTGTCGGAACCGGTTGATACGGGGCGTCGAGCCACCGGACCGGATCGATCGGTGGTCCTGCGCCAACCGCCATCTTTGCCAAGTCCCTCAACAGTCCGGGCAGGGTCTCGGCATTGGCATCCTGAACGGGGGCCACACCGTGGCCGAGGATCAGCGGCAGCGTCGTAGGCGCGACGGGCGCGCATTCGGCGAGGAGGATCGGGACGATCGGGTTCCCGCGACATCCGGCGTGAAAGTCGTGAAGATCGATTGCATAGTCCTCGGCCTGCCGTCGATCTTCGGGCGAATGTTGCGTGCTGCCCACCTTTGCCTCGATCACGAAGATGGCGTCCCGAGCCAAAAGGATCACATCGGGGCGGCGACCGAGGCGAAGCATTGGGTATTCAAGCATAAGCCACCAGCCACCGGCTTCTGGTAGAGCGCCGAACGCATGCCGGAGCATGCGAATGGTTGTCTCCCACGCCCGCAGTTGCTGCGTCTCATTCAGACGAAAGTGCCTGATCTGGGCATGGGCAAGTGTACCGCAGACCACTGCGTCGGGCGTTGAAAGAAACCTAGCGACTGTTCCGGACCAGAATGCCGTCACGGGCGCCCACTAGCTCGAGCGCCCGAGAACATCCGACCCCTCTCCCCCAATCGCGCCGTCAAACGAACGGCGCGGGCTTCGCGTCACGGAACGACGTGCCGCTTTCCGCCAATTGCCGCAGCAACGGCGACGGTGCCCAGCGTTCGCCGTACTGCTGATGCCAGCTTGCGATCTGATTATAGACCTCGCGCACGCCGATCTGGTCCGCCCAGAAGAACAGCCCGCCGCGGTAGCGCGGGAAGCCGAAGCCGTGCAGCCACATCACGTCCACATCGACGGTGCGATAGGCCTTGCCTTCCTCCAGGATACGGCACGCCTCGTTGACCGAGGAGAACAGGAGCCGGCACAGGATTTCCCGGTCGGTGAATTCCCGCTGCACCACGCCCATTTCGGCGGAAACCTGCTTGATGATCGCCGCGACTTCCGGATCGGGATGCGGGGTGCGGTCGCCCTTTTCGTAACGATACCAGCCAGCGCCGGTTTTCTGACCAAACCGACCCATTTCGACCAATTTATCGGCGATCGGCAGCTTGCGGTAATTCGGGTTCGCCAGCGCCCGCCGCTTGCGGCCTTCCGCGCCGATGTCCAGGCCCGCGAGGTCGCCCACCGCGAAAGGCCCCATCGGATAGCCGAAATCGACCATCGCCTTGTCCACCTGCTCCGGCAGACAGCCTTCCTCCAGCAGAATCACCATCTCGCTGTTGAACGGCGCGCGCGAGCGGTTGGCAACGAAGCCGTCGGTGTTGCCGGCGATCGCCGAAATCTTCCCGATCCTCCGACCCAGCGCCATCGCGGTGGCGACCGTTTCGAACGACGCCCGCGGCGGGCGCACCACTTCCAGCAGCTTCATCACGTTGGCCGGGGAGAAGAAATGCGTGCCCGCGACCTTGTCCGGGCGGCTGGTCACCGAGGCCAGATCGTCAAGGTCGAGCGCCGAGCTGTTGGAATACAGGAACGCGTCCTTGTTCATGACCTCGTCGAGCTTGGCGAAGACCGGCTTCTTGACATCCATCCGCTCGAAAACCGCTTCGACGACGACGTCGCAATCCGCGATGTCGTCGTAACCCGCCACCGGGTGAATGCGTGCCAGGCGGCGTTCCATCTCGTCCTGCGCCAGGCTGCCGCGCTTGACGGAGGTGGCGTAGTTGTTACGGATACGCTCCATCCCGCGATTGAGTCCTTCCTCCGTCGCGTCCATCAGGCGCACGTCGTAGCCGAAATCGGCGAAGGACATGGCGATGCCGCCGCCCATCGTGCCGGCGCCGATGACGGCGGGCTTGCTGAAATCGACCGGCTGCACGCCCAGCGGCATGTCCGGCAGCTTCGACACTTCCCGTTCGGCGAAGAACGCGTAACGCAGCGCCTTTGCTTCGTCGGCGTTGACCAGTTCGTCGAACAACTCTTGCTCGCGGCGAATACCGTCCTCGAACGGCAGCGTGCAGGCGGCCTCCACGGCCAGGATGCAGTTATACGGTGCCTTCTGATTCCGCGCTCGTCGGGCGATGGATTTCCGCATGGCGTCGAAAATGGACGGATCGGCCTTGGCTTCCCGATCGCGCACGCGGGGCAGCGGACGGACGTCGATCTTCGTGCGGGCAAAGGCAATCGCGCCGGCCCGCAGATCGGTGCCCTCGGGCAGAACCGCGTCTAGGATACCCAGCTTTAGGGCTTCCGGCGCCGGTACGTGGCGGCCGGAGACGATCATGTCGAGAGCGGTTTGCGGGCCGGCGAGGCGCGGCAAACGCTGCGTGCCGCCACCGCCCGGAAGAATGCCGATCAGCACTTCGGGCAGGCCGACCTTCGCCGACGGGACGGCGACGCGATAATGACAGCCCATGGCGTTTTCCAGCCCGCCGCCCAGGGCGTAGCCGTGGATCGCGGCGACGATCGGCTTCGGGCTGGCATCCATCACGTCGTACGACCGCTCACCCAAGGGCGGACGCTTACGGTTCGTGCCGAAGCCGCGAATGTCGGCGCCGGCGATGAAGCTGCGGCCGTCGCCCATAAGGACCATGGCCTTGATCGAGGAATCCGCGTTCGCGCGGTTAAGGCATTCGATGATTCCGTCGGCCACGCCTGGCCCGAGTGCGTTTACGGGCGGGTAGTTGACGATAATGACGCCGATATCGCCGTCTTTTTCCAGGCGAACCACGGGTGAGTCGGTCATGGGGTTTCCTCGTGCATATTGGCAGCGAGGATAACCGCCGGCTTGTCGCGCGTCCATGGCGAGAGATGGGAGGGCAAGGGAGATGGAGCGGGTGGAGGGAATCGAACCCTCGTAATCAGCTTGGAAGGCTGACACTCTACCATTGAGTTACACCCGCGTCGTCGCGACGATTTAGCAGCTTGCCGAACCCGACGCAATTCCAACCTCGCCCCTGAAGATGGCTGAAAATTAAGCAGATCGTCCCCTCGGGGTAACGGTCGCCGCAAAGCGGCGGTCAGGGATGAACCGGTTCTAACGTATTGAAATAGACTTAGAATCAATCGGAATCGACCAGATCGAAAACCGAGTGAACCCGACTTGGCACGGCAGGTGCATAGCTGCCTTGCGTAGCTCCGATGAGCGAGCGAACAACGCGGGAAACAGGATCAAACGTAATGACATCGATCGAACCGACTCTCTCTCGTCGCGGGCTTGCGCGCCTCGGTGCCGCCGCCGCGACGATCGCCGCCATGGGCGCCGTCAAGGCCGCGACCTCTCCCGCCGTTGCGCAGGCAGCCGGCGGACCGATCAAGGTCGGTATCCTCCACTCTCTGTCCGGCACGATGGCGATCAGCGAAACCACGCTGAAAGACGTCATGCTCATGCTCATCGAGCAACAAAATGCCAAGGGCGGTCTGCTCGGCCGCAAGCTCGAAGCGGTGATCGTCGATCCCGCCTCCAACTGGCCGCTGTTCGCCGAAAAGGCCCGCCAGCTGATCTCCGTCGACAAATGCGCCGCGACGTTCGGCTGCTGGACGTCGGTGTCGCGCAAATCCGTGCTGCCGGTGTTCGAGGAACTGAACTCCATCCTGTTCTATCCGGTGCAGTATGAAGGCCAGGAATGCAGCCGCAACGTGTTCTATACCGGAGCGGCACCGAACCAGCAGGCGATCCCGGCGGTTGATTACCTGATGGCCGAAAACAAGGTGCAGCGCTGGGTTCTGGCCGGCACCGACTATGTCTATCCGCGCACGACGAACCAAATCCTGGAAGCGTACCTGATCAGCAAGGGCGTCTCCAAGGACGACATCATGATCAACTACACGCCGTTCGGGCACTCCGACTGGCAGAACATCGTGGCGTCGATCAAGAAATTCGGCAGCGCCGGCAAGAAGACCGCCGTCGTTTCGACCATTAACGGTGACGCTAACGTGCCGTTCTACAAGGAACTCGGCAACCAGGGCATCAAGGCGACCGACATCCCCGTCGTCGCGTTCTCTGTCGGCGAAGAAGAACTGGCCGGCATCGACACCAAGCCGCTGGTCGGCCATCTGGCTGCCTGGAACTACTTCCAAAGCGTCGACGTGCCGCAGAACAAGGCCTTCATCGACGCGTGGAAGAAGTTCACCAAGAATCCGAAGCGCGTCACGAACGATCCGATGGAAGCACACTACATCGGCTTCAATATGTGGGTGAAAGCGGTCGAAGCCGCCGGAACCACCGCCTCCGACGCTGTTATCGACTCCCTGCTCGGCGTTTCCGTGCCGAACCTGTCGGGCGGCTACTCCGCCATGATGCCGAACCATCACATCACCAAGCCGGTTCTGATTGGTGAAATCCAGGGTGACGGCCAGTTCAACACCGTGTCGCAGACCGCCGGCCTGGTCGTGGCGCAAGAATGGTCGCCCTACGTCGCCGATACAAAGGACCTGATCGGAGACTGGCGGGCACCGTTGAAGTGCGGCGCTTTCAATGTGAAGACCGGCGCATGCACCGCAGGCAAGAAGGCCTGATCGCCTGACAGCCAATTGGGGGTCGGCCGTTTTCCTCCCCGGCCGGCCCCCAATTTTTTTTTGAGAGCTTTGGTATGTCCCGAATTTTAGCCGCTGTGCTGCTGATCGTGCTGGCGCTCGCGCCCGTTTCGGCCCGCGCGCAGCAGGCCGACGAAGCCTTGGCCGCCATGGGGGCGCCGGGCTTTGATTCCCTGCGACGCGGTGTGGAGCAATTGGCTCTGTCCGGTCACCCAAGGGCCGCCGCGATCATCGGCGCGCTGCAAAACGGTCGTCTGTTCGCGCGCGCCGACCGGGCGTTGTTCATCAAGACCGACGCAGACGACTTCGTTGAAGCGGCGACCGGCGCGCCATCGGATGTGCAGGCCGGCGCGGTGAAGCCCGTGCGGCTGAACAATTCCGTACGCGGCGCGATTGACGCGGCATTGGGCAGCCTGCGCCTTTTTGCGCCGGATGCGGCTACCCGAGCACTGGCGGCCGAAGCGGTCTTTAAGTCCCGCGATCCCGCCGCTTTGCCGGCTTTGGAACGCGCCCTGGCGGGGGAAAAGGATTCCGCCGTCAAGCGCCGCATGGAACAGGCACGCGCCGCGGCGCTTTTGTTCTCCGCCGAGGCCAACGATGCGGACCGCATCGCGGCAATCGCGGAACTGCGCACGCGCGGCGATATGGATGTCCGCGGGCTGTTGGCGACCCTGACCGCGCAATCGCCCGCGGTGGCGGACGCGATCGGGTCCGCGATCGTCGCCATCGATCGTTCCCTGCAGCTATGGAGCGTGGCGCAGAGCGTATTTTACGGGCTCAGCCTCGGGTCCGTCCTGCTGCTCGCCGCCGCCGGTCTGGCCATTACCTTTGGCGTGATGGGCGTGATCAACATGGCGCATGGCGAGATGGTCATGATCGGCGCCTATGTCACCTTCGTCGTGCAGCAATTCATGAAAGTGCACACGCCGGGGCTTTATCAGGCGAATTTGCTGTTCGCCATTCCGCTGGCGTTTCTGGTCGCGGGCGCCATCGGCGTGGCGATCGAGCGCAGCCTGATTCGTTGGCTGTACGGTCGGCCGCTGGAAACTCTCCTGGCAACCTGGGGTCTGTCGCTTGTCCTGCAGCAGGCCGTGCGGTCGCTGTTCGGCGCCAATAACCGCGACGTCGATACCCCTTCGTGGATGAGTGGCTCCAGCGATCTGGGTGGCATCGTGCTGACCTGGAACCGCGTTTACATCATAGTGTTCGCCGTTCTCGTGCTAGCCGCGCTGATGGCCGTGCTGCGCTTTACCTCATTGGGTTTACGCATGCGGGCGGTGACACAGAACCGCCGCATGGCCGCGGCGATGGGTATTCGCACCCCGTGGATCGACGCGCTGACCTTTGGCCTGGGATCCGGCGTCGCCGGCATGGCGGGTGTCGCGCTGAGCCAGATCGACAACGTTTCGCCGAACCTCGGGCAGAGTTACATCATCGACAGCTTCATGGTCGTCGTGTTCGGCGGCGTCGGGAACCTGTGGGGCACGACGCTGGGGGCGTTGACACTGGGTATCGTCAACAAGTTCCTGGAGCCGGTGGCCGGGGCGGTATTGGGTAAAATCGTGGTGTTGGTGCTGTTGATCATGTTCATCCAAAGGCGACCCAGGGGCATGTTCCCGCTCAAGGGCCGAGCGGTGGAGGCATGACCCTGGATCGCTCGACGGTATTGACGCTGCTGGCCGTGTTGGGCGGCGCGTCGATCCTGGCAATCCTGAACCAGGCGACCGCGTCCGGTTCGGCTTTGCATGTCCCCACCTATGTCATTGCCTTGGCCGGAAAATATTTGTGCTTCGCCATGCTCGCTCTGGCGGTGGACCTGGTCTGGGGCTTTGGCGGGATCCTGTCGCTTGGACATGCCGCTTTCTTCGCCTTGGGTGGCTACGCGATGGGCATGTACCTGATGCGCCAGATCGGCACGCGCGGAGTCTATGGCAATCCGATGCTGCCGGATTTCATGGTCTTCCTGGGCTGGAAAGAGCTGCCCTGGTACTGGTTCGGCTTCGAATGGTTCCCCTTCGCCATGCTGATGGTCGTGCTGGTGCCGGCGGTCCTGGCGCTGGTGTTCGGCTGGTTGGCGTTCCGGTCTCGCGTCACCGGTGTCTATTTGTCGATCATCACCCAGGCGCTGACTTATGCCCTGTTGCTGGCGTTTTTCCGCAACGACATGGGGTTTGGCGGCAACAACGGGCTGACGGACTTCAAGGACATTCTCGGCTTTTCGGTTCAGGCGGATTCCACCCGATCGGCTCTGCTGGTGATTTCGGCCCTGTTCCTGTGCGCGCAGTTTCTGATGGCGCGGTTCGTCATACGGTCCCGCTTCGGCAAGGTTCTGATCGCGGTACGCGACACCGAAACCCGCACGCGGTTCCTGGGCTATCGGCCCGAAGCCTATAAGCTCGTCGTGTGGGTCCTGTCCGCGGCGATGGCAGGGATCGGTGGGGCGTTGTACGTGCCGCAGGTCGGCATCATCAACCCCGGGGAGTTCTCGCCCGGTAATTCGATCGAGGCCGTGATCTGGGTCGCCGTCGGCGGACGCGGCACGCTGGTCGGCGCCATTCTGGGCGCGGTCCTGGTGAATTTCGGCAAGACCTGGTTCACCGGGGCACTGCCGGAGCTTTGGCTGTATGCTCTCGGCGCGCTGTTCATCTTCGTCACTCTGTTCATGCCCAAGGGTGTCATGGGCCTGTTCGCCAAACGCATGGGCAAGCGCGAAAGCAGCGCCGCCCCGGGTCCGGCAACCGGGAGGGCGGTTGGATGAGCGAGGCGGACACATTACTCTACCTCGACGGCGTCACCGTGACCTTCGACGGATTCCGTGCGTTGAACGCGCTGTCGCTGGTGCTTGAAGCCGGCGAGATGCGCGCCGTCATCGGCCCGAACGGCGCCGGTAAAACCACGATGATGGATGTCATCACCGGCAAGACCCGGCCGGACTCCGGCAAGGTCGTGTTCGGCAGCGCGACCGACCTCACCAGGCTTGACGAACCGGCCATCGCGGCCTTGGGCATTGGGCGCAAATTCCAGAAACCGACGGTGTTTGAGCCGCACACGGTTTGGGACAATCTGCTGCTCGCCCTCGCGGGGGATCGGCGCCCGCGCTTTTCCCTCTGGGCGCGGGAAACCGGCGAGGAGCGTTCTCGGATCGAGGCGATTCTGGAAACCGTGCGGCTGACCGATCAGCGCGGCCGCCTGGGCGGCGATCTGTCGCATGGTCAGAAGCAATGGCTGGAAATCGGCATGCTGCTGGCGCAGGAGCCTCAGCTTCTGTTGGTCGACGAACCGGTTGCGGGCATGACCGACGCGGAAACCGAGCAAACCGCCGAGTTGCTGCGTGAGATCAACAAGACCCGCAGCGTGGTGGTGGTGGAACACGACATGGCGTTCGTGCGTGCCCTGGGCGTCAAGGTGACGGTACTGCACGAAGGGTCCGTGCTGTCCGAAGGCTCGATCGATCACGTAAGCGAAGACCCTAAAGTGGTCGAAGTGTATCTGGGGCGCTGATGCTGGAAGTCAAAAACGTCGATCTGCACTACGGCGCGGCGATTGCCCTGCGGCAGGTCTCGATCCGGGCGGAAATCGGCGCGGTTACCTGCGTGATGGGCCGCAACGGCGTGGGCAAGACGTCCTTGCTGCGCGCCATCGTCGGTGCCCATCCGATCACCTCCGGCTCCATCGTTTGGGAAGGCCAGGATATCTCCCGCCTGCCATTGTACGAGCGTGCTCGGCGTGGCATTTCCTGGGTGCCGCAGGGGCGCGACGTGTTTCCCCTGCTGACGGTGCGAGAGAATCTGGAGACCGGATTCGCCGTCCTGCCGCGCGGGCAGCGCTTCGTTCCCGATGAAATCTTCGAGCTGTTTCCCATCCTGAAAACCATGCTCGGCCGCCGCGGCGGCGACCTTTCGGGCGGGCAGCAGCAGCAATTGGCGATCGCGCGCGCGTTGATCATGAAACCGCGCCTGCTGGTGTTGGATGAGCCGACAGAGGGTATCCAGCCGAGCATTATCAAGGATATCGGACGGGTGATCGCGCTGTTGCGGTCGCGCGGCGAAATGGCCATCCTGCTGGTCGAGCAATATTTCGACTTCGCGCAGGAGCTTGCCCAGACCATGGTGATTATGGACCGCGGCGACGTGGTGCTTTCCGGGCGGCGAGAGGAACTGGACGAGCAGGATGTTCGACGTCGCCTGTCTGTCTGATCCCACCGTCCATCAACGCGCTGTTGGAGAGCTGCGGGTTTCGTTCAAGCGCCGGGGGGAGGCAACCGTCCTCGACGGCCTGCGCCAGGCCGGGTGCCTGAAGGCGCGGTTTCCGAATTGCGCGACGCCTGGCTGGCTGGATGCCACGATGTTGAACACCGGCGGCGGCGTTGTCGGCGGTGATCGGCTGGATCTGTCGTTCTCCGCCGGGGTGAACACGCGGGTTATGGTGGCGGCGCAGGCGGCGGAGCGGTTTTATCGCGCCCTGCCGGACAGCGCGCCGTCGCGGGTGCAAACGACGGTTGCCGTTGCCGCGGGCGCGGCGTTCGAGTGGTTGCCGCAGGAAACGATCCTATACGATCGATGTGCCTTGGAACGACGGCTGGACATCGAACTGGCGGCGGATGCCTGTTTTCTGGGCGTTGAGTCGTTGGTATTCGGCCGGACGGCGATGGGTGAAAGCGTTGAATCCGGTTGGCTGCGGGACACCATTCGGGTGCGCAGGGCCGGCGCGCTGCTGTTGCACGATGCAATTCGGTTGAATGGGCCGATCGCGTCGATGCTTGCACGCCCGGCGGTCGCTGCCGGCGCTCGGGCCGTCGCGACATTGATCTACGTGGCACCGGACGCCGAACAACAATTGGATGCGGTGCGCTCGGCGACGGATGCGGGCGAATGCGGTGTCAGCGCGTGGAGCGGAATGCTTCTGGCGCGTATACTGGCGCCGGACGGCGCTTCCTTGCGCGGCCTGACAATGGCGGCGCTGGCGGTGTTGCGCGCGCCGCGGCCGTTGCCGCGTGTGTGGCTTTGTTGATTGGACGGATGCGATGAACCTGACCCCGCGTGAGAAAGACAAGCTGCTGATCAGCATGGCCGCCATCGTGGCGCGCCGCCGGCTGGAACGCGGCGTGAAGCTGAATTACCCCGAGGCGGTGGCCCTGATCACGGATTTCGTGGTCGAGGGCGCGCGTGACGGCCGCTCCGTCGCCGACCTGATGGAAGCCGGCGCGACGGTGCTGACCCGTGAGCAGGTGATGCCGGGGATCGCGGAGATGATCCACGATGTGCAGGTGGAAGCGACGTTTCCGGACGGGACCAAGCTGGTGACGGTGCATGAGCCGATTCGGTAACAGATTGACGTTTATACGGAAATCCCGTATAGTACGTGGGTCATGGAGCGTCTGTTCGACTGGGATGATGCCAAGGCGGACGCCAATCTGGCAAAGCATGGCATTTCCTTCCTTCCTGGCTGCGGTTGCGGTGTTCGCCGACCCCGTACTGGTGGAACTCGATACCGAACGTGTCAGTGATCGCGAAGTTCGCCGAAAGGCAATTGGGATGATCGAAGGCCGCTTGTTTACGGTCGTGTTCACGATGCGGAACGATATGACCAGGATCATTTCCGCCCGCCGGTCGAATACCTCGGAGAAGAGAGCTTATGGCCCGTTTCGTTCTTGACCCCCGTAACGCGCCGCGCCTGTCAGCGGGCGAGAAGGCTCGTCTGGATGCGATGACGGATGAGGAAATCACGGCGGCGGCCCTGTCTGATCCGGACAATCCGCCATTAACCGAGAGTGAACTGGACCGGGTTCGGGCAATCCAGTTGATCCGATCCATACGGGCGGCGGCGGGGCTTAGTCAGTCCGGCTTCGCCGCTGCGTTCCGAATCAAACCTGGCCGGTTGCGGGATCTCGAGCAAGGGAGGACGCGGCCCGACAGTGCGATGTTGGCTTATCTGACGGTGATCGCGCGCGAACCGGATGCGGTGCGGCGCGCGTTAGCGGCAGCCGATGGACCGGTCAAAGTCATGGCCTATGGTTGATATCGGGAAGACACTTCGAAAAGTCCCGGCATTCGCGAACGAAGCCGAGGAAGGGCGCTTCGGCAACGTAGGCGGCAGTCTCCACGAGGAATTAGTCGAACCGGGTATTTATAACTCACAGTGTGGGAACGATTTTTTTGAATTCGAATGGCAAGGTCAGCGGTTGCTCGCAACAGGGCACATTGAGAATGGCGGTAATACCCCTGAATCAAGGCAGCGCCTGCCTATATATTATAATTGGTATCACGAAACAAACCAGATTGTAGTTGCAGAAATGCCCGCCCATCGACGTGCTGGTGCCAGTTGGTTATCAACGAAACCTGATCCAAGGAAACCCCATGATCCCCGGTGAACTCCTCCCCGAACCCGGCGACATCGAACTGAATGTCGGGCTGCCGCGCACCATGCTGACCGTCGCCAACACCGGCGACCGGCCGATCCAGGTCGGCAGCCACTATCATTTCGCCGAAACCAACGGTGCCCTGTCCTTTGACCGCGTCGCCGCGCGCGGACAGCGGCTCGACATCGCCGCCGGCACGGCCGTTCGCTTCGAACCCGGCCAATCGCGCGATGTCACCCTGATCCCCTATCGCGGCACGCGCGAAGTTTACGGCTTTCGCGGCCTGGTTAACGGAGCACTCGGCTAATGGCTCGCATCACTCGCGCCGCCTATGCGGACATGTTTGGCCCCACCGTCGGCGATCGCGTGCGGCTGGCCGATACCGACCTGATTGTCGAGGTCGAACGCGACCTGACCATCTATGGCGAGGAAGTGAAGTTCGGCGGCGGCAAGGTGATCCGCGACGGCATGGGCCAGTCGCAGGCATCCCGCGCACAAGGTGCCGTCGATACCGTCATCACCAACGTGCTGATCATCGACCATTGGGGAATCGTAAAGGCGGACGTCGCCATCCTGGATGGCCGCATCTTCAGGATCGGCAAGGCCGGCAACCCCGACGTTCAACCAGGTGTCGATATCATCGTCGGTCCCGGCACCGAGGTGATCGCCGGTGAAGGCAAGATCCTGACCGCCGGCGGCATCGACAGCCATATCCATTTCATCTGCCCGCAGCAGGTGGATGACGCCATCGCGGCGGGCATGACCACCCTCGTCGGCGGCGGCACCGGTCCCGCCACCGGCACGGCCGCCACCACCTGCACGCCCGGCCCCTGGCATCTCGCCCGCATGCTGCAAGCCGCGGAGGCGCTGCCGGTCAACATCGCCTTCGCCGGCAAGGGCAACGCGACCAAGCCCGACGGGCTGGAGGAAATGCTGCGCGCCGGTGCGTCCTGCCTGAAATTGCACGAGGATTGGGGTACGACCCCCGCCAGCATCGACAATTGCCTGTCGGTCGCCGATCGTTACGACGTCCAGGTGATGATCCACACCGATACGCTGAATGAATCCGGCTTTGTCGAAGACACCATCGCCGCGTTCAAGGGCCGCACGATTCACGCGTTCCATACCGAAGGCGCCGGCGGTGGTCATGCCCCGGACATCATCAAGGTTGCCGGCCTGCCGAATGTGCTGCCGAGCAGCACGAACCCGACGCGGCCATATACGGCGAACACGTTGGATGAGCATCTGGACATGCTGATGGTGTGCCATCACCTGGACAGCTCGATCCCGGAAGATGTCGCCTTCGCCGAAAGCCGCATCCGCAAGGAAACCATTGCGGCGGAAGATATCCTGCACGACATCGGCGCGCTGTCGATGATGTCGTCCGACAGTCAGGCCATGGGCCGGGTGGGGGAAGTCATCATCCGCACCTGGCAAACCGCGCACAAGATGAAGACCCAGCGCGGTTCTCTGCCCGGTGACAGCGGGCGGAACGACAATGCGCGAGTGAAGCGCTATGTCGCGAAATACACCATCAATCCCGCCATCGCGCAGGGCTTCGCCAACGAAATCGGCTCGGTCGAGGCGGGCAAGCTGGCCGATCTGGTGCTGTGGTCGCCGGCGTTCTTCGGTGTGAAGCCCGATCTGGTGATCAAGGGCGGTTCGATCGCCTGCGCGCCGATGGGCGATCCGAACGCATCGATCCCCACGCCGCAGCCGGTGCATTACCGGCCGATGTTCGGCGCGATGGGCGGTGCGTTGGCGGCAAGCTGCATCACCTTCGTTTCCGGCGCTGCGCTGGAGGCCGATATCGGCAAGACCCTCGGCCTGCGCCGCTCTCTCGCCGCCGTGTCCGGCACGCGCGGCAGCATCGGTAAGGCGTCGATGATCCACAATAATGCGACTCCGAATATCGAGGTGGATGCCGAAACCTACGAGGTGCGCGCCGACGGTGTGTTGCTGACATGTGAGCCGGCGACGGTGCTGCCGATGGCGCAGCGGTATTTCCTGTTCTGATGCGGGGGTCTGACGACCCCCCACCCATCCCGTGCCGTGAGCCTCGAAAGCAGAATAATGCGCGCCGACAGAATCCTGCCCGCCAAAACCTGGGACCCGGCGACCGCGGTCGACGCGGTGCTGATCGACTTCGACCGTCGTCACCGGCGGCGCATCGTTCTGGCCACCGAAGGCGGCGCGGAGCTTCTGGTGGATTTGCCGCAAGCGGCTCGACTGCGGGATGGCGACGGGCTTGTCCTCGATTCCGGCGGCATCGTCGCGGTGCGCGCGATGGCGGAGCCGCTGCTCGAAATCCATGCCCATGACGAAGGCGAACTGATCCGCATTGCCTGGCACCTCGGGAACCGCCATTTGCCGGTGCAGTTGTTGGGCGACCGCATTCGCATTCGCGCGGATCATGTGATCGGGGCGATGGTCGAAGGTCTGGGCGGGCATGTGGATGCGATCGACGCGCCGTTCGATCCGGAAGCCGGGGCCTATGCCGGCGGCGGTCACCACCACCATCACGATGACGACGACGATCACCATCACCATGGCTGAACGCCCCTTGTTGCGGCTGCTGGCCTGGCTGTCTCCGGCATTTCCGACCGGTGGTTTCGCGTATTCCCATGGGTTGGAATGGGCGGTGGAGTCCGGCGACATCGTCGACGGCGACACGTTGCTGGTTTGGCTGTCGGACGTGATCGGCAATGGGACCGGGCGGACCGACGCGATTTTGCTGCGGTTGGCGCATCGGGCGATGGTGTCGAGCACGGGGATCGCGGAGATTGCGGAACTCGCCGCGGCCACGGCGGCATCGCGTGAACGCCAGGCGGAATCTCTCAATCAGGGCAAGGCGTTTCTGTTGGCCGCGGTATCGTGGTCGGTGCCCGAGATGCCGGAGGACACGCCCTATCCCGTCGCGGTCGGCGCGCTGGCGGGAATGCACTTAATCCCCGAGGACGACGCGGCCGCCGCCTACCTCCAAACCTTCGCCACCAACTTGATTTCCGCCGCCGTGCGTCTCGTGCCATTGGGCCAAAACGCGGGGCTGCGGGTTTTGGCGGCGTTGGAGCCCGTTATCATGGCCACTGCCGAAGCTACGAAAACCGCGGGCACGGACGATCTCGGCGGCTGCGCCTTCCGGTCCGATCTGGCCGCCATGCGGCATGAAACCCAGTACACGAGGCTGTTTCGCTCATGACCATATCCCCAAACGGCCCGTTGCGCGTCGGCGTCGGCGGCCCTGTCGGCACCGGCAAGACCGCGCTGATGGATGCCCTGTGCAAGCATTTCCGCGCGCGCTTCGACATCGCCGCGATCACCAACGATATCTACACGAAGGAAGATGCGGAATTTCTGACCCGCGCGGGTTCGTTGCCGCCGGAACGCATCATGGGGATCGAGACCGGCGGCTGCCCGCACACGGCAATCCGCGAAGACGCCTCGATCAATCTGGCCGGCGTCGCCGAACTGCGGCGGCGGTTTCCGGCGCTCGATCTTATTCTGATCGAGTCAGGCGGCGACAATCTGGCCGCGACCTTCAGTCCGGAGCTTGCCGATCTCACGATCTACGTCATCGACGTCTCCGCTGGGGACAAAATCCCGCGTAAGGGCGGGCCGGGCATCACCCGCAGCGACATGCTGGTGATCAACAAGATCGATCTGGCACCGTTCGTCGGGGCGAGCCTGGAGGTCATGGACCGTGACGCGAAAAAGATGCGCGGCGCGCGCCCCTTCGTCTTCGCCAATGTGCGCGCCGGTACGGGTGTCTCGGAAATCGCCGCATTTATCGAAAAGCAAGGCGGGCTAACGGTTTCGTAATTTTTTCCCCTTGTTGCCAATCGCGCTGCCAACGGATTAGATGCTTTCTAAGCACTAATGCGGGGAGGCAGTTCGATGGCGACGTGGCTGGGACGGTTGGCGCTTGTCCTCGCGCTGTGCGCGACAAGCATCGCATACGCCCAGAAGCAGGGCGGCACGCTGCGCGTGACCCATCGCGATAACCCGCCCAGTGCCTCGATCCACGAAGAAGCGACGATTTCGACCGACATGCCGTTCATGGCGGTCTTCAATAATCTCGTCATCTTCGATCCGGACAGCCCGCAAAACCGTCCCGACCGGATCGTTCCCGACCTCGCCACGTCCTGGACGTTGACGAATGAAGGCCGCACGCTGACCTTTCAGTTGCGCGATGGCGTCAAGTGGCACGACGGCAAACCCTTCTCCAGCGCCGACGTCAAATGCACCTGGGATGTCGTGACCGGGCATGTCGACGGCAAAATGCGCAAGAATCCGCGCAAATCCTGGTGGTTCAACATCAAGGACATCACGGTGAACGGCCCGCGGGAGGTGACGTTCCACCTGAATGAACCGCAGCCTTCCTTGTTGGTGATGATGGCGGGCGGCTTCTCCCCGGTTTATCCCTGCCATGTGCCGGCGTCGCAAATGCGTACCGCGCCCATCGGGACGGGACCGTTCAAATTCGCCGAGTTCAAGCAGAACGAATCGATCCGGTTGGTCCGCAATCCCGACTACTGGAAACCGGGCAAGCCCTATATCGACGCGATTGAGTACACGATCATCCCCAGCCGAGCGACGGCGATTTTGGCGCTGGTGTCGGGGCGATACGATTTGACGCTGACCGGGGAACTCAGCCCCGAGAACGCAAAGGAAATTCAGGCTCAGGTTCCGCAGATGGACTGCATCGTGCAGCCGTCGAACACCCAGGGCAATTTGCTGATCAACCGCGACAAGCCCCCGTTCGATGACCCAAGGCTGCGTCGCGTGCTCGGCTTGTCGATTGATCGACGCGCCTTCTCGGAAATCCTGAGCCGCGGCATCAACAAGATCGGCGGCGCGATGCTGGCCCCGCCCGAAGGTCTGTGGGGCTGGTCGGCGGAATTCATGGAAACCGTGCCGGGCTATGGCGGCGACGTCGAGAAAAGCCGCGACGAAGGCCGCAAGATCATGCGCGAACTCGGCTACGGACCCGACAAGATGATGCCCTTGAAGGTCACCACCCGTAACGTCGCCAGCTATCGCGATTCCTCGGTCATCCTGATCGACCACCTGAAATCCGTTTATATCCAGGGCGAACTCGAAGTGCTCGACTCTTCGGTCTGGTACGCGCGTCTGCTGCGTAAGGATTATGCCGTCGGCATGAATGTGCAGGGCACCGGCATCGACGATCCCGACGTGCAGTTCTTCGAGAATTACACCTGCTCCTCGGAACGCAACTACACCGGCTACTGCAATCCCGAACTGGAAAAGCTCTACGCCCTGCAATCCCGCACGACGGACTTCGAGGCTCGCCGCAAGATCGTCTGGGACATCGATAAGAAGTTGCAGGAAGACGGCGCGCGTCCGGTAATTTACCAGTCGCAGGGTGCCACCTGCTGGTGGCCGCATGTGAAGGGTCTGAAGATGGCTGTGAACAGCATCTACAATCACTGGCGCTTCGACGAAGCCTGGATCGAGCGCTAATGCCCATGCACCATTTTTCCTCCGTTGACCGGCAAGGACTCGCCTGATGCTGTCCTACTTGATCCGCCGCTTGCTGCTGATGGTGCTGACGCTGTTTGGCGTTTCCATCGCGATCTTCCTGCTTTTGCGTATCGTCCCCGGGAATATCGCCGATATCCTCTTCGACTCCGCGGGTCTGATTGACCCGGCCGAGAAGAAGAAGATTGTCGCCGACCTCGGGCTCGATTTGCCGTTGCCGCTGCAATACTGGCAATGGATCAGCGGGCTGTTTCGCGGCGACCTCGGCTTTTCCTACGTCTCCGAAAAGCCCGTCATCGACGAAATCCTTCCTCGCATCCCCATCACCGCTCGGCTTGCCGCGCTGGCCATGGCCTTTGCGATCTGCCTGGGCGTGCCGCTGGGCGTGATCAGCGCCGTCCGGCAAAACTCGGGATTGGACTACGCCCTGCGCGTCGTCAGCCTCAGCGGCCTGTCCATGCCGTCGTTCTGGCTTGGCCTGTTGATCCTGATGCTGTTCGTCAACGCGTTCGGCACGATCCCGATTTACGATCGCAATCCGGCGACCTGGGGGGCATGGTTCACCATGCTCGCCGTGCCGGCCGCCGCCGTCGGCTTTCGCAGTTCGGCGCTGATCATGCGCCTGACCCGATCGTCGATGCTGGAGGTGTTGCGGCAGGATTACGTGCGCACCGCCAAGTCAAAGGGTCTGTCGGATAACGCGGTCACCTACGACCACGCGCTGCGCAACGCCGTGCTGCCGGTGATTACCACCATCGGTGTGGAAACGGCGTTTCTGTTCGGCGGATTGATCGTCACCGAGACCGTGTTCAACATTCCCGGCGTCGCGCGCTTCCTGGTGGAAGCAATCCGTTGGCGCGACTACCCGATGGTGCAGAACCTCGTGATGTTCATCGCCGTCGTCGTCGTGACGGTCAACCTGATCGTCGATCTCGCCTATATGATTGTCGATCCCCGCATCCGGTACAGCGAATGAGCACCCCATCCCCCGCCGCGGGCGCAACCCGCGAAGGCCCGATAACGCCAGGACTCCTGAGCGATATTTTCTACCTCATGCGGCGCTATCCGCTGGGCGTGGCGGGCGCGATCATCATGTCGGGCTTCGTGTTCGCGGCGGTGTTCGCGACCTGGGTGGCACCGCTTGATCCGTTCACCACCAACGCCCGCGCATCGCTGGCGAAGCCGGGCGGCGTCTATCTGATGGGCGCCGATATGATGGGCCGGGACGTTCTGTCTCGTCTTATCCACGGCGCGCGCATCTCGCTGGCAGTCGCCCTGGGCGCCACGCTGATCGGCAGCGGCCTCGGCGCCGCGATAGGTTTGGCCTGCGGCTATCTCGGCGGCTGGTTCGACCTGATCGTTCAGCGCATTACCGAGGTCATGCAGGCTCTGCCGCTTCTGGTGATGGCGCTGGTCATTACGGCGTCGCTGGGCCCGTCGCTGCAAAATACGATTATCGCGATTGCGATCCCGCTGATCCCGACGGTATCGCGCGTTATCCGATCCAACGTGCTGTCGCTGCGCGAAATGCCGTATGTGGAGGCCGCCAAGGCCACGGGCATGAGCGAGTGGCGCATCGCGATCATCCATGTGCTTCCCAACACGCTGGCGCCGCTGATCGTGCTCGCCACCGCGCAGTTGGGCTCGACGATCCTGACAGAGGCATCGCTCTCGTTCCTCGGACTGGGCGTGCCGGAACCGTACCCCTCCTGGGGCCGGATGCTGTCGGAATCGGCCGCTGAATATGTGCGCACGGCGCCGTGGCTGGTGATCTATCCCGGGCTGGTGATCAGCCTGGTGGTGTTCGGTTCCAACCTCCTCGGCGACGCCTTGCGCGATGCCCTCGATCCAAGGCAGCGCGACTGATGGCCCCAGTTCTTGAAGTTTCAGGCCTGAGCACGGTGTTCCATACCCGCCGAGGGTTGGTGCGCGCGGTTCAGGATGTGTCCTTTTCGGTCAATGCCGGAGAGACGCTGGCTATTGTCGGTGAATCCGGCTGCGGCAAAACCATCACCGCCTTGTCGCTGATGCGGCTGATCCCGATGCCTCCGGGTCAGATCACGTCGGGCAGCGTCAAGGTGGACGGCACCGATCTGCTGCAACTCGACGAGCGCGAGATGCGCAAGATGCGCGGCGGAAAGATCGCGATGATCTTTCAGGAGCCGATGACGGCGCTGAACCCGCTGCTGACCATCGGGCGGCAGATCGCGGAAATGGTCATGCTGCATGACAACGCATCGCGTGCCGTCGCGAAGACCCGCGCGGTTGAGATGCTGCATCACGTGCGCATCCCGGAGCCGGAGCGTCGCGCGCGGGAATATCCGCATCAGATGTCGGGCGGCATGCGTCAGCGCGCGATGATCGCGATGGCGCTGGCCTGCAAGCCCAAGGTGCTGGTGGCGGACGAGCCGACAACGGCGTTGGACGTGACCATTCAGGCGCAGATTTTGGATCTGATCGGCGATCTGCAAAAGGAATTCGGCACCGCCGTCGTGCTGATCACGCACGATCTGGGCGTGGTGGCCGAAACCGCGCAGCGCGTCGTCGTGATGTATGCCGGGCGCAAGGTCGAAGAGGCACCGATCAAGGAAATCTTCGCGCGTCCGTCGCACCCGTACCTGCGCGGCCTGTTGAACTCCATCCCGCGTGTCGGCAGCGCGCGCGGCTTGGATGTGTCGCCGGATGAACGGTTGCAGGAAATCTCGGGCATCGTGCCGCCGCTGAACGATTTGCCGGTCGGCTGCGCCTTTAATCCGCGCTGCTCGCTGGCGAACGATCAGTGCCGCGCGGAACGCCCGGCGTTCGAACTGAAGCACGGCGACCACTACGCCGCCTGCTTCCAGGCATAGGCAGATGGCCATGGACAAGACGCCGCTGATCGAGGTCAAGAACCTCCGCAAATTCTTCCCGATCAAAAAAGGTCTTCTGCGCCGCACGATCGGCCATGTGCGCGCCGTAGACGGTGTGAACTTCTCCATCAATCCCGGAGAGACTCTGGGACTGGTGGGTGAAAGCGGCTGCGGCAAGACCACGGTCGGGCGCGTTGTGCTGCGCCTGATCGAACCCAGCGATGGTGCGATCGAGGTCAGCGGTCGGGACATCACGACGCTTGGCCGAGCAGAGTTGCGGCCGATGCGGCGGCAGATGCAGATCGTGTTCCAGGACCCGTTCTCGTCGTTGAACCCGCGCATTCGCGCCGGAGATATCGTCGGCGAACCGCTGAAGGTTCACGGCGTCGGCGACAAGAAAGAACGTCAGGAGCGTGTGGCGCAGCTATTTGCCCGCGTCGGTCTGCGCCCGGCGCAGATGAACAACTATCCGCACCAATTTTCCGGCGGGCAGCGTCAGCGTATTTCCATCGCGCGCGCGCTGGCGTTGGATCCCGGGTTCATTGTCGCGGATGAGCCGGTCTCGGCGCTGGACGTGTCGATTCAGGCGCAGGTGATCAATCTGCTGATGGATTTGCAGCGGGATTCGAACCTCGCTTACCTGTTCATCTCCCATAATTTGGCGGTGGTGGAGCATATCAGCCATCGCGTGGCGGTGATGTATCTCGGTCGGATCGTTGAATACGCCGATAAGGCGTCCCTGTTCGCCCGTCCGCAGCACCCGTACACCGAGGCGCTTCTCGCGGCGGTGCCGCTGCCCGATCCGGAATTGCAGCGCACCAAGGTTCGGGTCGATGGCGACGTGCCCAGCCCGATTCGTCCGCCGCCGGGCTGTCACTTTCATCCGCGTTGCCGCTATGCGGAAGCGCGTTGCAAGGTGGAGGCACCGGTGCTGAAGGAAATCGCGCCGGGGCATCAGGTGGCCTGCCACCTGCGGTAGGTAGGGTGGGCGGTGACGGTATTGCACCTCGTAAAACGGGGTGGTGTCTCGCTATGATGAGTCCGATCAAAAGCGGATGCCAATGCAGCCCGATTTTCTCGATGCCCACGAACGCCATTGGTGCGACGCCGAGCTTCTTTACGCTCGGCAGCGTTGGGCGAATGCCGATCATCTTTTTGGCTTGGCGGCGGAATGCGGGTTGAAGCGTCTGATGATCGCGTCTGGGATGCCTTTGCGTTCTGATGGCGGGCCGGACCAAACAGAGGATCGGGTACACGCGAATAAGGCGTGGCAACGATACGAGTCTTATCGATCGGGTCCAATCTCTGGTATCGCCTACGGGTTGCCGGCAGAAAATCCGTTTTCTGGATGGGAGATTAGCCAGCGATATGCGCGAAAGGACCAATTCGACGAATCCCGCGTGTCGGCGCATCGCGCAGGGGCGGAGATGGTGCGCAGACTCGTGAGGCAGGCTTTGATGGATAATATTCTGCCATGATGGTGTTCGATGACATTTTGCCGTGCTTGACGAATATCCTGACGCCACATTTAGGCGCGCTTAAATCATCGCTTTATCCGATTTATATCAACCGTGACCTGAATGGTCGCGTTCGGCTTATCGTAAACGAAATTCACGAGACCGATCCAAACATCGCCGACTTGCTGGCGGCAATCGCAATCGAGATATTCGAGAAGCTGTCCCCGCATGGTTTCCCCCCGGAACACGCGATTCTTTGGGAGGTAGACCCTAAGGCATTGCTGTCAGACAAGACCAAGGTTGCGCTTGACGGTTGTCCCGGTGTTTTTGTCATCGATCGCCTCGCGGTCGATGGCGATTGGTCGGTCATTGCCCCGGTCGCGGAAACCCCGCAACGCGTCGCTTTCTTCTCTATCAAGGGTGGCGTCGGACGTTCGACCGCGCTTGCCGCGACGGCTTGGGCGCTCGCGGAGCAAGGCTTACGTGTGCTGGTGCTCGATCTGGATCTTGAGTCGCCAGGCCTCTCGTCCTCCTTGCTGCCATCGGACCGTCGGCCGAAAAGAGGCATCGTGGATTGGCTGGTCGAAGACCTAGTCGATAACGGCGATGCGGTCCTCGGCGATATCGTTGCGTCGAGCCTGTTGTCGCGCGAAGGTGAAATTTCGGTCGTCCCCGCTCATGGCGGAGACCCTGGAGATTACATCGGAAAGCTTGGCCGGGTCTGGATGCCTAAGCTCGACGCCCAAGGCGGCCGTGAAACCTGGACCAAACGCCTTGCGCGACTGCTCGATCTACTGGAAGCGCGGCTAAAGCCGGACATCGTTCTTCTGGATTCACGCGCGGGAATCGACGAAACGGCGGCGGCCTGTCTCACTGGCCTCGGCGCATCGCTGATCTTGTTGTTCGCATTGGATGGAGATCAAACCTGGACCGGAGCGCGCATCGTGTGTCGGCACTGGTTGAACACGGGGGTGGTTCTAAAAATTCGGGAACGACTACAGGTGGTAGGTGCGATGCTTCCGGAGACCGACACGGCTAATTACCTGGATAGCCTCACGGAAAGCGCATGGACCGTGTTTTCTGACGAAGTCTATGATGAGGTGCCTGCTGGTTCGGTGTCGAATGTCGATGGATCATGGAGTTTCGATCGCGCGGATAACCCAGCACCGCACACGCCCTGGCCAATCCGTTGGCATCGTGGCTTCGCGGCCTTGCGCAACCTGCACGACAGACTGGACGGGATCGATCCCAAGGAGGTCTATGCCATTTTCGGCCCCTTAATCGATGGAGTACGCGACGTCACTGGATTAGAGCCTGTGCGGCCATGAGCGCAGCGGAAGTGAGAGCGGCGCTTATCGAGGCTTTGCCGCCGAATACATCATTGAGTGGCGGTTCGCCGGAGTTGCGCCACGTCTATGTCCCACCCTCTCACATTCGCGCGTTACGGCTCGAAAATGCGCTTGTTATCGGTGGACGAGGCGTCGGCAAGTCCTTCTGGAGCGCCGCGCTGCGTGACGACGCCATCCGAGCAATGCTTGGCGCGTCGGTACTCGGCTTGCCGCGCACGAAAGTATTCAGCGGATTTGGTGAACAATCTGAAATTGCTTCTTTTCCCACTCCGGAAGCCTTCGGTAAACTATTGCGTGATGGCTTCGGCGCATACGACGTATGGCAAGCAGTCGTCGGACGGTGGGCCGCGAAATTAGCCGGGAGGGCTGACTCGCTTCCGACCGACAAATGGGAAAATACCGCCGAACGAGTCAAGTCCGATCCGGAAACGTTTGCCGTATTGCTCGAAAGCGCAAATCGAACATTGGATGCGCGCGACACCAACGGCCTTATTGTGTTCGATGCGCTGGATCGCGCAAGCGATGACTGGGCGACAATGGATAACATTGTTCGTGATTTGCTGCGTGTTGTGCTGAAGTTGATGCCGTTTAAGCGGCTGCATGCAAAGGCGTTTCTGCGCGAAGATCAGTACGACGGCAGATTAGTGACGACGTTCCCGGATGCTTCCAAGTTGCAAGCCAATCGCGTCGAACTAACCTGGGCACCGCACGATTTGCATGGATTGCTTTGGCAATATCTATTGAATGCGGAAAAGCCGAATGGGGAAATCCTGCGACAAGTCTGCCAAGCGACGATTGGCGTCACCGTGGCCAAAGACCAAAGTGGCGTGTGGCAGGTTCCCGCCGATGCCAAGCGGGAGAGCGAGGGGCAAAAGCATCTCTTTGAAGCGTTGGCCGGCCAGTACATGGGACGCGATCGGCGACGAGGTTTTACGTACAGCTGGTCGGTCGGTCACTTGGCGGATGCTCGCGGGCGTACGTCGCCACGATCTTTCCTCGCAGGCATTCGCGAGGCGGCAGAGGATTCAAGGGAACGATATCCCGACCATTCGCTGCCTTTGCATTATGAAAGCATCAAGCGCGGTGTGCAAAAGGCGTCCGCGATTCGTGTCAACGAAATGGTCGAGGATTATCCTTGGGTCAAAACGGCCCTGCGCCCGTTGGAGGGGCAGGTTGTCCCCTGCGAATTCAGCGTGATCGAGCAGCGTTGGCGGCAAGATCCCGGAGACGCTGGGGTGCTGCGCAATCCTGGGAAGCTCCCTCCTGAGCATGTCGCCGATAGTTGGCCCGGCGTGCGGAAGGACCTCTTCGCCCTCGGAGTCTTTGAACAGATGAAAGACGGGCGCGTCAATATGCCCGATCTCTATCGTGTCGGCTTCGGACTGGGGCGTCGGGGTGGGGTTAAGCCGATGGCCAAAGGTCCGGCTCAAACTTAATCACCCCGGCCCCACCCTAACGCCCTAGGCCGCGAAGCCTTTGAACACGCTCGGGATCTTCTTGATCGCCTCCACCGTCGCGCGCCTTGTCGCGGCGCTGGTGCCTGGGGCGAAATCCACCGTCACGCTGTCCACGATGCCGCCGAACCGCTTTTCGATCGCTTCCGGCAGCCCTTCATAGGTCGCGCGGGCAACGAACAGGTCCAGCACGTCGTCCGGCACTTCCGCCGCCATTTGGCTCCATAGGCCCTGGCGCGACATGGCGTTCAGCTTGATGCCCAGGTCACCCACCCCATGCAGGTCGAAAACACTGCGATAGGCGGGGGTCGAGCCGTAGAACGCCACGCGATAGCGCACTTTCTCGGCCGCGGCCTTGACCGAGGCCTCGTCCGGTCCCGTGGCGATGAAGCCGCCGCCGGTCACCTCGAAATTGTCGAACGACTTTCCCGCAGCCGCCAGTTCGGTCGCGATCTGCGGGCGAACGACCTCTTCCAGGTACTTGCGCGTGGCAAAGCTGTGCAGACGCACGCTGTCGGACAGGCGCGCGGCGGTTTTCAGCATCAGCGGCCCAACGGCGGCCATGGCGACCGGGGGCAGCGGCAATCCCTGGGCCGGGGGAGAGAACTCCGGCGTCATCAGGGTGAAGTTGTAGTACTTGCCCTTGTAGTTCAGCTTCTCGCCATGTTCCCAGCAGCGGAAGATGGCGCGCAGGGACTCGACATATTCGCCCATGCGCGCGGCGGGGGCGGTCCAGGGCACGCTGAAGCGACGCTCGTTATGCGCCTTCACTTGGCTGCCCAACCCGAGGATGAAGCGACCCTTGGAGTGCTTGTGCAAATCCCAGGCCTGATTGGCGAGGATCATCGGGCTGCGCGGGAACGAGATGGCGACGGAGGTCACCAATCGCACGCGTTCGGTTGCCATCGCCGCGAAGGCGAGCGGCGCGAACGGGTCGTGCTTAAGCTCGTGGCTTTGGACAACATCGCAACCGTCGTCCTCGGCCGAACGCGCGGTGGGTCCGCAGGCTGCCCAGTCGTTGTCGGGCAGGCTTCTTGATACGTACATGGTGGTCGTTTCCCTGTCTTGGATCGGTGCTTACTCCACGACAGGATGGGCATGGATGCAAGCCGGCGCGATACAACCATAGGAAGAGCGATGGAGAGAGCGTTCGCCGAAACGAGCATCAATAAGCAGGATTCTCAAATATATTTGTCTTATCCCGTTTGCTTTGATCGGCGCTGCGCTGGCGGTCCCAGCCGGACAGGCGGGCGAGTGGATCGCGCGTTTGCGATCTTGGAATCGCTTTTGCTGCTTATTCTGCCTGGTGCACAGGGCAGATGGGCTGGTTTGCTTTGCGTCAAAAATAAGAATTGTGTGGATTATGCGAATTTTACTCTTTCCACATTCCTACTTTGTGATACGTTCCAGAGAGTGTTCGGCGCAAGAGCCGTGACTATCCGGCGTTGCTGCGCCACAGGGGGATAGATGAAGACCATCGCGATCGCGCTTACGGGTATGGCGCTTTTTGCCGCGGCACCAGCGGTGGCGCAAACGAACCTGTTGGCGAACGGCAGCTTTGAAAGCGGTGCGACAAGCTGGACCAGCGCCGGCTCGACATCGTTCACCACGGCCGTCGCGGCCGGTGTCTCAGTCAGTCCGTTCCCGACATCGGCCGGAAGCCCCGACGCGGCCGGCACGAAGGTCGCTCAGCTTCTCAGCTCCTCCGGCGTCACTCCCTCCACGATCTCACAGAGCATCAGCGTGGTGGCCGGCACGATCTACTCGATCGGCTATGACCTTGTTCTGTTCAACGCCGCCGCCGCGGGGACGTTCTCCACGACGGTAAAGCTCGGGGCCGTGACCCTGGCGGGGCTGACGGTCGCCAGCGGCTCGCTGACGTCGGGCACCTGGGTCGAAAAGATCGTCACCTTCAAGGCGCTCTCCACCGGCACGCAGGCGTTGACGGTGACCTATACCCCGACGGCGACCGCGTCCAAGTCCGTCGCGGTTGACCGCGTCTATGTGCAAAATATCCCGGAACCGGCGTCCGCTCTGCTCCTGCTCGCCGGCGCGGCCGGGCTGTACCGGGTGCGTCGCCGCAAGAGCTGATCGCTTGTCGATCTTTCGGACGATCGTCGCGGCGGTCATCGCCGGCGCAGTCGCGTTGCCGGCGGTGGCCCAAACCGCCGCCGAAGTCGTGCCGCCGCAAAAGATCCTGGCGGACGGCTTCAAGACACTCGCCGATCTGACCACGGAACTCGATAAACGCGCCGCGAATGTGGCCGTCACTGTCGACGGTACGCCGATTACCGACGGCGACATTTCCGACGAAATCAAAACCTACCCGGCGTCGTTCGGTCGCATGTCGATGACGGCGGTCTATCAGATCGCCATGGAAAACCTGATGCGCCAGCGCGCCCTGGCGTTGCGCGCGCGTCGGGAAGGCGTGGACAAAGACCCAGCTGCGATGCGGCGCCTGGCAATCGGAACCGACCGGATCCTGGTCGCCGAATACATGCGCCGCGAAATCACGCCGAAGCTGACCGAACCGGCTCTGCGCGCGCGCTACGAAAAGCAATATGCCGGTAAGCCCGGACCGATGGAAATGCGCGCCCGCGTGATCGCCATGCCCACGCGGGAAGAAGCGATGGAGGTCCTTTCCAAGCTCCGCGCCAATCCCGATTTCGCCGCGGTCGCGCGTGAATTCAGCCGCGATGCCAGCGCCCCTGTAGGCGGCGATCTCGGCTATGTGCCGATCGAAGCCATCGACCCCGCGCTGGGCGCCGCCCTGTTCGCGATGAATCCCGGTGAAATGACCTCCAACCCCGTCAAGGGCGCGCAAGGGTGGTTTTTGATCCGTAATGAGGGCGCGCGCCAGCAGGCGTCTCCCACCTACGAATCCGTGCGCGAACAACTCCGCCGAGAGATGGTGGCTGAAGAAATGGCCGCCATCCGCGCCGCCATTCCCGCAAAGATCACTGCGGAGCCCGGCAAAACGCCGAGCGTGGAGACTGAAAAGGCGAAATAGGGCGACCGGTTTGCCCTTCCTCCCGACCTCCCGTAAAGCGGGCCTGGGTGTTTTAAACGGAGGATTCCATGACCAACCTGGCAGGCAAAGTCATCGTCGTCACCGGTGCCAGCCGAGGCATCGGCGCGGCCGCCGCGATCGCCTTGGGCAAGGCCGGCGCAACGGTATTGCTGGCTGCGCGTGACGGCAAACTGGCCGGTGACGTGGCCCAATCCATCGTTTCCGCCGGCGGCGTGGCCGGTGCCCGCGCGGTGGATGTGTCCGACTACGCCTCGGTCACGGCGTTGTTCGATGAAGCATATGGTCGTTACGGCCGGTTGGACGCTGTGATCAATAATGCCGGTGTGATCGAACCGATCGCCTCCGTCGCCGACAGCGATCCTGCGGTCTGGGCGCGCAACATCGAAATCAACCTGACCGGTGCCTATTACGTGATCCGCGCTGCATTGCCGAGCATGATCGCGGCCGGCGGCGGAACGATCGTCAACGTCTCCTCCGGCGCCGCGATCCGGCCCTTGGAAGGGTGGAGCGCCTATTGCTCCGGCAAGGCCGGGCTCCACATGCTGACCCGCGCGGTGGCCCTGGAAAATGCGAACAATGGCATCCGAATTTTCGGCTTTCAGCCGGGCACGACGGATACCGACATGCAGGTGCTTATCCGCGCTTCCGGCATCAATCAGATCAGCCAAATCCCGCGTGAAAACCTCACCCCCGTGTCACACCCGGCGGAGGCGATCGTTTATCTCTGCACACCGGCGGCGGATGATCTGAACGGGCAGGAATTCAGCCTGCGTGACGAAGCGTTCCGTGCGCGCCTGAACCTGGGATAGGTCCGCGCCGGTTTCCACGCGTCGCCAAATCGCACTAACCTACCGGCAGAGCGATAAGGAGAGGGCGTTCGGATGAACCAGGCGACGAACAAGACGATGACGGGTCCGCTACAGGGCATCAAGGTGATCGAGATCGGCCAGGCACTGGCCGGTCCGCTCGCCGGGGTGATCCTGGCTGACATGGGCGCGGACGTGATCAAGGTCGAAAAGCCCGACGGCGGCGACGATGCCCGTCTGTGGGGCCCTCCGTTCGTTGGCCCGGACTCCGTCAGCTTCCACACCAATAATCGCGGCAAGCGCTCCGTCACGCTCGACATTAAAAGCGCGGCGGACGTGGCGAAGCTTAAGGCGATGGTGAAGGATGCCGACATCCTGATCCAGAATCTGCGGCCGGGCATCGTGGACGATTTCGGCATCGGGCCGGACGCGCTGATGGCGGTCAATCCTCGGCTGATTTACTGCTCCATCTGGGCGTTCGGCTACACCGGGCCGCTGAAGCTGGCGCCGGGTTTTGATCCGCTGTTGCAATGCTATGGCGCGGTTGTGTCGTTGACCGGTCGTCCGGAAGATCCGCCGACGTTCTGCGCCCCGGCCATCAACGATACGGCGACCGGCATGTGGTGCGTGATCGGCGCGCTGGCGGCGTTGAAGCAGCGAGAGACGACGGGCAAGGGCTGCGCGGTCGATGCGTCGCTGTTTGAAAGCGCCGTCGCCTGGGTGCAGGGGCCGTTGAACGCCTATAACGTGACCGGCAATCTGCCCAAGCGGCACGGCGCGGCCAGCGCCACCTTGGCCCCCTACCAAATCTTTGAAACCGCGGACCGTCCGCTTTGCATCGCCGCCGGCAACGATCGCCTGTTCGTCAAGCTGGCGCGGGCAATGGGGCATCCGGAATGGTCGACCGACCCGTTATTCTCCGACGGACGCAAGCGCGCGGCCAATCGCCTGGCTTTGGTCGACGCGATGCAGCCGGTCTTGTCGACCAAGACCCGCGTCGAATGGCTTGGGATCATCGGAGAGGCCGGGGTGCCCGTCGCGCCGGTGAACAACATCGCCGAACTCGCGGAAACCGAGCAGCTTCAGGCGATGGACATGATGCGGACGCTGCCGGGCAGCGAACTGAAGATTGTCGGCCTGCCCATCACCTTTGATCGGCAGCGCCCCCATCCGAAGTCTGACTCCCCGGCCCTGGGCGAACACAATGCGGAGGTGTTCGCCCAGCTCGGCTGACCGGCGGCGGATACGGCGCGCGGTCACCGACGGCAAGAAGCCTCTTGCCTGACCCGCGCCGACAACCGCAGAGTGTACCTATCCTCGACGGATGCGACCGCCAAAAAGGCGGCCACGACACCAAAGATCAAATGGCGTCCGCGATGGATAGGGAGAAGAAACATGAAGCTTTCCACAATGCTGGGAGCGGCGTTGCTTGGCGTGGGCGCAATGCTGTCGCCCGCTTTGGCCCAGGGCACCATCAAAATCGGCTATAGCGAAACGCTGTCGGGCACCTTCGCGCAGATCGGCGATCAGGGCATCAAGACCATTCAGTTCGTCGTTGACGGCATCAACGCCAAGGGTGGCGTGCTCGGCCGGAAACTCGAACTCGTTCCGATCGACAATAAGGCGCAGCCCGCCGACGCGTTGTCGTCGTTGCAAAAGATGGTCGACGACAATCTGCCGATCATCCTGAACTGCGGCCCGTCCAACATCGCCAACGCGCTGGTGGCGGCGGTCGAAAAGAACAACGAACGCAACCCCGATCGGCGCATCGTCTATGTCAATTGCGGCGCCGTCGCGCCCGAACTGACGAATGAGCGTTGCAGCTTCTGGCATTTCCGCACCGACGTGCATGCCGGCATGAAGGCGGAGATCATGGTCCGCGCGCTGCCGAAATCCACGACAAAGGTCTATATGATCAACCAGGACTACCTGTTTGGTCAGGCAGTGCAGCGCGATCTCAAGCTCTATCTGGAAAAATTGCGCCCCGACGTGCAGATCGTCGGTGATGAGCTGGTGCCGCTTGGGAAGATCAAGGACTTCTCGCCCTACGTGACCAAGATCAAGGCGTCCGGCGCGCATGCGCTGCTGACCGGCAACTGGGGGCCGGACATGACGCTGCTGATCCGTTCCGGCATGGATATGGGCCTGACGCTCGATTACTACACCTATTACTCGCACCTCGCGGGCGGTCCCACCGCCATTGGGCCGGGCGGTGCCGGCAAGGTGCATTCGATCATGCCGTTCAACGAGAATATCGGTGCCGAAACGGGCAACAAGGAACTCGATGCCTGGGTGCAGGCATTCCGCAAGAGCCACGATTTCGACTTCGTGTTCGGCGACCGCCGTCTTGCTGTCGAATTGATCGCCGCCGCGATCGCCAAGGCCGGATCGACCGATCCGCTGAAAATCGCCCAGGCGATGGAAGGATTGAAGCTCACGGACGCCGCCGGGCATGAAGCCATCATGCGTGCCGACGACCATCAGATTCAGATGGCGTACTATCTCGGAACGTTCACGCCCGGAACCAAATACGACTCCGAGAAAACCGGATTGGGCTGGAAAACCGACGTTACCTTCAAGGCCGCCGACATCAGCCAGGCCACGACCTGCAAGATGAAGCGCCCCACAAGTTAACAAAAGTGCATGCCGACGGGGCTTGCGAAAGCACCGTCGGCAAACGCAGACTGGGGTCGTCCATAAAAAACGGGAGACTCCTCTGTGAAGCTACGCCTAGCACTCGGATTATTCGCCGCCGGCCTGATGGGCCTGGCTTCGTTCGCCACGCCCGCCAAGGCACAGGGCACCATCAGACTTGGGTATTCCGAGCTGCTGTCGGGCACCTTCGCCATGGTCGGCGATCAAGGCATCAAGACAATTCAGTTCGTCATCGACGGCATCAACGCCAAGGGCGGGGTGCTGGGCAAGAAGCTGGAACTGGTGCCGCTGGATCACAAGGGACAGCCGGCCGAGGCCATCGGCAACATGCAGAAGCTGGTCGATGACGGCGTTCAGATCATGCTGAACTGCGGCCCGTCGAACGTCGGCAGCGCGCTGGTCGGCGCGGTCGAAAAGCACAACGAACGGAATCCCGACCGTCGCATCCTGTTCATCAATTGCGGCGCGCTTGCGCCTGAACTGACCAACGAGCAGTGCAGCTTCTGGCACTTCCGCGCCTCCATGCACGCCGGCCAGCAGGCCGAAATCATGGTCCGCTCGATGCCGAAGTCGGTGACCTCGGTTTACCTGCTCAATCAGGATTACATCTTCGGTCAATCCGCGCAGCGCGACCTGAAAAAATACCTCGCCGCCCTGCGTCCTGATGTGAAAATCCTTGGCGAGGAACTCATCCCCCTCGGCAAGATCAAGGACTTCTCTCCGTACATCGCGAAAATCAAGGCAACGGGCGCGCAAGGCTTACTGACCGGCAACTGGGGCCCCGATCTGTCGCTGCTGGTTAAGGCCGGCATGGATGCGGGCTTGCCCGTCGATTACTACACGATGCTGTCGCACCTCGCCGGCAGCCCGACGGCCATCGGCCCGGCCGGTGAAAACCGCGTGCACTCCGTGATTTCCATGCACGAAAACGTCGGTGTCGAAACCAAGAACGCCGAACTCGATGCCTGGATCCAGGCGTTCCGCAAGAACCACAACTTCGACTTCATCTTCGGCGACCGCCGCGTCGCGATCGAGATCACCGCGGCGGCGATCGCCAAGGCAGGTTCGACCGATCCGCTGAAGGTCGCGCTCGCGCTGGAAGGCTTGACCATCACCGACGGTGCCGGTCATCCCGCCACCATGCGTAAGGACGATCACCAGATCGTGCTGACCTACTACGGGTCGGTGTTCACGAAGGACGTGAAATACGACTCCGAGAAGACCGGTCTGGGCTGGAAGACCGAGGCAACCATCAAGCCGGGTGACCTCGACCAAAGCCATACCTGCAAGATGAAGCGCCCCGCCGCTTGATCCCGTGAACCGCGTGGCGGAGCAATCCGCCACGCGACCATGCTTTACGACAGGCGCGAGAACCGCATTCCGGCCCTGTGCAGCGCCGCCGAACCGATGGCGATCCCGATACCGCTGGACCGCGTCGGTTGGTTGATGTGGCCAATGATCACGTCACCCGCCTTTGCCCGCCCGATCCGTTCGGCGACACGCGTCCCCGGCAACGACGCCCCCATATCGGCATTCAACGAATAGCCGGCCACCGCGAACCCCCATCCCTCGATCGCCGCGACCGCTTCCGGGCTGTATCGCGCGGTCGCGCCGCGATACCAGCGCGGCGCCGAACCGGTCGCCGCGATCAGTGCCGCCGAACCGTCCGTTACCTCCTGCCGGACATCGTCGAGCGTGCGCGCGCAACTCTGGCCAAAGATCGTGCCGCCGCCGAGAACCGGCGCGCGATGCCAGGCACCGTGGTTCTGGAGGGTGAAAATCGCGGGGTGGGAGAGGAGATAGGCAAGCCCGGTCGGGTTTTGCCGCAGCCACAGCCCGGTCGCAAATATCGTCGTGGGCACACCAATTTCGACCAGCGATTGCGCGAGGCGCGCGTCGAACCCGCCGGAGCAGGCGTCGAGCGTCAGCGCCACGCTGTCGTCCGACAGCCGGAGACCAGGCTCCACGATGGCGCGATCGGCCTTTGCCAGTGATGGAAGCGCGGTGATTAACCCCGTCGCGAAGGCGCGGCGGGTCAGGTGATGGGCGAACGGGTTGGTCGACATGATGCGCCGGTTCTACACAATCGGCCGCAGGCGTTCGATCCACTGTTCCGCCAGTGGCGTGTCCAGGCTTTCCAGCGCGGCGGTTGCGTCGTCCCGCCATGCCGGCACGTGCAGCGCGAGGCGCCCCAGGGCGACTGTAGCGGTTTCATCCGCGCAGGCGCCAAGCGCCGCGATCATATCTGCCGCGGGTGCGTGTTCGAGCAGCGCCAACAGAGCGGGACGCGCAGACCCGTCGCCCATTGCCCCCAGCGCGCAGGCCGCCGCGCGGGCGACTTCCGGAAATGGATCGGTGAGCAACTTACGCAACTCCGCTCCCAGCCGATGGGTCGTTCGAGCGCATCGGCATGCCGCCACGCGTTCGTCGGGATCTGCGGCATGCAGTGAGTCGCGAACGCGTTTCGCGGGTACCGGCGCGCGCAATCGCCAGGCGACGTCCAGGGCGTGTCCCATGATCGGCGGGCCGAAGACCCCGTGTTCCAGCATCCGGCCAACGGCGGTGGCGGCTTCCGCCCCGCCGATCCGCGCCAGGGCATCCAGAGCGGCGCGCTGTTCCGGCGGTGCGCGGCGCGTGCCCCATCCGGTCAATCGCTCGCACAATGCCACCAGATCGGGGATTGCCGAGGCGGAACCGTCCGCGCCGACCTGGGCGCAGAACGCCAGCGACGCGCCGATGGCCGATTCCCGCGCGGGGGCGGGACTGTCCGCGCGCTCGCTCGGTGCGTCGAACAAGCCAAGTTGACGGGACGGTTGGTTGCCGTAAGGGTTACTCATCTTAAAATCATGGTCGGAACCGCGTCGTCGTGCCAGACGGATGCGGTTTGCGGGCAACAACGGATATCCTGATCCTATGAGCGTGATCGAACCCGGCGGCATCGACTGCGACATCCACCCCTCGGTGCCCAACCTGAAGGCGCTGCATCCGTACCTGTCCGATCATTGGCGCGATATTATCGTGCAGCGGGGTATGCACGAGCTGAACTCCATCGCCTATCCGGTGAACGCGCCGATCTCCTCCCGCCCCGATTGGCGGTTGCAGGGGCGGCCGCCGGGGTCGGACCTGGAAGCGTTGCGCCAACACGCGCTGAACCCCTTCCGCACCAGCATCGCCATCGCGAACTGCCTGTACGGCGTACAGTTGCTGTTCAGCGAGGACATGGGCGCCGGCTTCGCCCGCGCGGTGAATGATTGGATGGCGAAGGAATGGCTGGATAAAGAGCCTCGGCTGCGCGCGTCGATCGTCGTGCCGATCCAAAATCCTGAAATGGCGGTGGATGAGATCAACCGCGTGGCGGTGGATAAGCGGTTCGTGCAGGTGCTGATGCTGGTGATGGGCGACATGCCCGTCGGTAAGCGGCATTACTGGCCGATCTACGCGGCGGCGCAGAAACATGGCCTGCCGATCGGTATTCATGCGGGCAGCGCCTATCGGCACCCCGTCACGCCCATCGGCTGGCCGACCTACTATACCGAGGACTACGCCGCTCAGGCCGCCGCCTTCCAACAGGCGCTGACGTCGCTGATCTGCGAAGGCGTGTTCACCAAGTATCCCGACCTGAAGGTCGTTCTGCTGGAATCCGGCTTTACCTGGCTGCCGGCGCATCTGTGGCGCCTGACCAAATTCTGGCGCGGCCTGCGGATGGAAGTGCCCTGGGTCGATCGCGCGCCGTCCGAGATCGTGAAATCCAACGTCCGTCTGACGATCCAACCCTGCGACGGCCCCCCGTCGGAGGAAATGTTCCAGAAGCTGATGGAACACATGGATTCCGACGAATTGCTGTTGTTCTCCACCGACTATCCGCATTGGCAGTTCGACGGCGAAGACGTGCTGCCGCCGGGGCTGTCGCGCGACCTGGTGCGCAAGATCATGATCGACAATCCGCGTGACACCTATTCGCGGCTAAGCGCCTGACGCCCGTCTGAACAGCAGATCGCGCTGATCGAAGTCGTAGTCCCGCAACGGCACCGGCACACCGCTTGGCGGCTTCAGGTAGGCGTCCACGCAGTACGGATTGTCCAGCACATACGCCGTGAACCCCGCCGCGCGGAACAGGTCGACGAAAGCCGCCACCGAACTCCCTTGGTTGCGGAGTGCCTGTGCGTTCACCTCGATCAGAAGTTCCGTTCGCGGCGACAACTCGCTCAGCAGCGGGGCAAAACCCTGGACGACCGGCCACTCCGCGCCCTCCACATCGATTTTGATCAGCCGAGCGGCGCGGATCGTGGCGGGGGGGACGAGGTCGGAGAGCGGGGCGCCGCGCACAATGGCCTCGTGCGTCGCGGCACGATCCAGCGCGACGGACGGCACGATGGTGGAGCCGCCGAGGTTCGTGGGATCGTGCAGGTAGATGGCGACGGGGCCGACCTCGGCGCATACAGCGGCATTGATGGCGGTGACGCCGCGCGTTTGGTTCAGCGCCAGATTGTCCTGCAACAGGCGAAATACACTCGGAGACGCCTCGATCGCGAACACCTGCCCGGCTGAACCGACGCAATGCGCGGCCAACAAGGAATCGTAGCCGACATTCGCGCCGATATCGATGACGATGTCTCCGGGGCGGAGCGTCGCCAGCAGGTAGTCGGTGATCGCAGGTTCCCACACACCGAAGAAATACACATAGCTCTGCACGGTATCGGGGAAGCGCAGGTTCATCCGCGCGCCGAACCGCGTGTCGGCGCGCAGGCTTAAGCCGGTGCGCAGCAATCGGCTGACCCCGTGATGCCAGACCAACCGCTTGCCGAAGGTCCAGGACGTATGGCGATACCAGGCCCGCAACGCCGCCGCCGTCCCCTTGACCAAACCGTTGTTCACGCGTGCAATCTCCTTTCGCGGTCGGAGTATCGCCGAACAATGGGAAACAAATCGTTGACGCGGTCGGCAATATTTTTGCTGGCGTGCCTGTCCGCGTTGATGCCCGCGCCTGTGCGCGCGGCGGTGGAACCCGTGTTCTCCCCCACCGGACCCGACGCGATCGCTTATGGCAGTGAAGCCGGCTATCCGATCGGGCCCAGGTTGGCCACGCCGATACCGCAGACCTATCTGATCGGCACGCTCAGTCAGTTTGACCGCAAATACGACCACCGTGTCGTCGCGCGGCCCGCTACGACCTCCGCCCTGCGCCGAGGCGCGGAGGAACCGCGGATTGAGTACCGCTATCAGGGGACGATGCGCGACATTCCCGACTACCTGGAACGTCATCCCGCCACCGGCCTGCTGATCGCCGTCGGCGATACGATCCTGATGGAGCGGTACCGCTACGCCCGAACCGATCGGCACCGCTTTGTGTCGCAATCGATGGCAAAGACGATCACCGCGATGCTGATCGGTGTCGCGGTCGACGAAGGCGCGATTCGCTCGATCGATCAGACCGCCGCCGAGTATGTGCCGGGGTTGGCGGGAACCGCGTATGGCGGAACCTCCATCCGTGATCTGCTGCACATGGCATCAGGCGTTGCCTATGTCGAAACCTATGACGGCAACGACGACAGCGCGCGTATGGGCCGAGCGATGTTTGATCGGAACAGCCCGGGCACGGTGCGGGCGGTCGCGCAGTTCAACAATCGTGAAGTCCCGGCGGGCACGCGGTTTCACTATGCGGGGTCGGAAACCGTGACCCTGGGTCTGGTCCTGGCCGCGGCGACGAAGACAACCCTGGCGCGGTATGCCGAAACGCGTTTGTGGCAGCCGCTGGGCGCGGAAGCCGACGCGACCTGGATGATCGATCCGTCGGGGCACGAGCCGGCGCAATGTTGTTTCAGCGCCGTGCTGCGGGATTGGGCGCGCCTGGGGTTGATGCTGGCGCATGACGGTGCCTGGAACGGGCGGCAAATCATCCCCAAGGCCTGGATTCTCGACGCAACGTCCGTGCAGGCACCGTGGCAGGCACCGCGCGTTGCAACCCCGTTTTACGGTTACGGCTATCAGGTCTGGCTGTTACCCGGCTCTCGCCGGCAGTTTGCGCTGCTCGGCATTTACGGGCAGGCGATCTTCGTCGATCCCGCCGCGAAGTTGGTGCTGGTGCATACCGCCGCCCGCGTGAAACCGTCGCGGGACCCGATGGCGGCGGAAGTCGTTGCGTTGTGGCAGGGTCTGGTGGCCCGCTACTCCCGCTGATCCTCGCTGTTGATCTCCAGCGCGCGGGCATAGACCAGCTTGCGCGGCAATCCGGTCGCCGCCGCCACGATTGCCGCCGCGTCCTTCACGCTGCCGTCGCGCAGGGCCCGCCGCAGGCTGCCGTCGAGGTCTTCGGGATCGGCTTCTTCCGGCGGGCCGACCAGCACGGTGATTTCGCCCCGCGCCGGATCGGCCGCGAATGACGCGCACAGCGCCGACAGCGTGCCGCGTCGCACGTCCTCGAACCGCTTGGTCAATTCCCGCGCGACGGCGGCGGATCGGTTGCCGAACACCGCCAGCATGTCGTCCAGGGTTTCCGCCAGCCGGTGCGGCGCTTCGTGCCAGATCATCGTGGCGGACAGGCCGGCGCGCTCCGAAGCGCGCAGCGCGCTGAACGCTGTACGCCGAGCGGCCTGGCGAGGCGGGGGAAAGCCGAGGAACAGGAAAGGTTGCGGCGGCAGGCCGGACAGGATCAGCGCGGTGACGGCGGCGTTGGCGCCGGGAACGGCACCGATCGGCAACCCCTCGGCAATGGCCGCGCGGACCAGGCGGTATCCGGGATCGGACACCAGCGGCGTTCCCGCGTCCGATACCAGCGCGATGGTCTTGCCTGCGCGCAGCATGCTCAGGATCGGGGCGATCCGCGCATCCTCGTTGTATTCGTGCAGTGGTTCGGTCCGGACTGTCGCCCCGATGGCGTTCATAAGGCGGGCGGAGTGGCGTGTATCCTCGCACAGGATCAAATCGCAGGCACGCAATGTCTGGATGGCGCGCGTAGTGATATCCCCCATGTTGCCGATGGGCGTGGAAACAAGCACAAGGCCCTGCGCCGGACGAGATTGGCCGTCCGGCGGATCAACAGGAGAATCGCTGCATGCTGCGTCGGGCATTCGTGCTCCTTCTCGGCGCCCTGGCGGTGACCGGGTGCGGAGGACAATCAGGCCGTCAGACCGGCTCGTACCAGCCGTTACCAGCCCCGGTCGCGGCGAACCAGCCTGTTGTGACCGCCGCGCCCAATCGGGTGGCGATCCTGTTGCCGCTGACCGGCCCGCGCGCCGATGTCGGTCAGGCTCTGCTGCAGGCGGCGCGCTTGGCCTTGGCGACGCCTGGGTCGCCGGCTCTGGATGTACGCGACACCGCGGGATCGCCGGACAGCGCCGCGATCGCCGCGCGTTCCGCGATCGCCGAGGGCAGTCGCCTGATCCTGGGGCCGCTGACGTCGGCCGAAACCGCCTCCGTCGCGCCGGTCGCGCGGAATGCCGGTGTGCCCGTCCTGGCCTTTACGAACGACGCCGCCCAGACTCAGCCGGGCGTTTGGGTGATGGGCATCACGCCCGTTCAGCAAATTCGCCGTCTGGTCGCCGCAGCGGCCGCGCAGGGGAAGACGGAGTTCGCGGCGCTGCTGCCCGATAACGATTTTGGCCGCGCGCTGTCGACGGCACTGCAACAGGCCACTGCTTTGGCCGGCTTGTCGGAAGCCGATATTCACATTCACACGCCGGGCATGTCGGGGATCACGGGCGCCACGCGCGAACTGTCCGACTACGGCAATCGTCGCGGTCCAGTCGATGCCCAGATCAAGGCGGCGCGCGCGTTGGGCACCGCCGAAGGGCGTCGGCAGGCGGCCGAGTTGGCGAAAACGCAGATTCCGCCGCCGAAGTTCAACGTGCTGCTGTTGGGCGACACCGGCGACGAGCTTGCGGGCATCGCCGCCGTGCTGCCGTACTACGACATCGATCGCCATGCCGTGCAGATCATCGGCCCGGCTTTATGGGCCTCTCCGAACAGCGGCGCGGGCGAACTGCCTGGCGCCTGGTACGCCGCGCCCGACCCCGCCTCGCGCGAGGGGTTTGAGCAAGACTACGTATCCCGGTTCAATGTCCGCCCGTTGCCGCTGGCCGATCTGGCCTTCGATGCGGCATCGATCGCGCGCCTGTCCGCCGAGGGCGGCGGGATTTCCGTGCGGGGTATGACGCAGCCCGCGGGCTTCCAACTGGCGGACGGCTGGATCGGCCTGCTGCCCGACGGTCAGGTGCGACGCGGCCTCGCGGTGTTTCGTATCGAACGCGGCGGTCCGGCGATGATCGAGCCGGCACCGCAGTCGGCGTCCGCGCCCGGTTCCTAAACCCGCATGAATCCGACCAGACGCTCCGCCTCCGCCACGATCGGATCGGCGATCGCGGCGGCGCGTTCGGCACCGTCGCGCAGCACGGCGTCGACCCCGGCGGGATCGTCGAGGTAGCGGCGGGTTTCGGCGGAAATCGGCGCGAGCTTTTCCACCAGCAGGTCCGCCAGGGATTTCTTGAAGTCGCCGAAGCCTTTTCCGCCGTGATCGCGCAGCACGGCGGCGTGGTCGGTGCCCTCCAGCGCGGCGAAAATGCCCACCAGATTCCGCGCCTCCGGCCGCCCTTCCAACCCGGCAACCTCGCTCGGCAGCGGCTCGGGGTCGGTTTTGGCTCGGCGGACTTTCAGCGCGATCGTGTCGGCGTCGTCGTTCAGGTTGATCCGGCTTTGATCCGACGGGTCGGATTTGGACATCTTCTTGGTGCCGTCACGCAGGCTCATGACCCGCGCCGCCGGGCCCATGATCAGCGGTTCAATGTTCGGGAAGAAATCGACGCCGTAATCGTGGTTGAATTTTTGCGCGATGTCGTTCGCCAGTTCCAGGTGCTGGCGTTGATCGTCGCCCACCGGCACGCGGGTGGCGTGATAGGCGTGAATGTCGGCGGCCATCAGGTTGGGATAGACGTAAAGCCCGGCGGAGGCGTTTTCGCGATCCTTGCCGGCCTTGTCCTTGAACTGGGTCATGCGGTTCAGCCAACCCAACCGCGCGATACAGTTGAAAATCCAGCCGAGTTGCGCGTGCGCGCGAACGTGGGATTGCAGGAACAGGACGTGCTTACGCGGATCTATGCCGCATGCCAGCAGCACCGCCGCCATCTCTCGCGTTTGCCGTGTCAGTTCTTGCGGGTTCTGGAACACGGTGATCGCGTGCAGGTCCACGACGCAATAGATGCATTCGTGATCGTTCTGCAGCGCCGCCCAGTTGCGAATGGCGCCCAGATAATTGCCAAGCGTCGGGATGCCGGACGGCTGAATGCCGGAGAAGATGCGTTGCATGGGATATCCGTTGGAAACTCGGGAGACTGATGGCGGATCGTCTCTTGCCGCGCAAGGGTTGGCCAAAGCGCCGCTTACTGGCATGTTGCCCAAAGTATATTGCAGGAGACGGTCATGGCCGATGGTGGCTGGGTACGCGTAGCGAGCACGGGCGACGTTGCGGAAGGCGCGGTGATGGGCGTGCGCGTCGGCGACAAGGAAATAGCGATCTATCATCTGCCCGACGGTGAATTCCGCGCCACCGACAACGTGTGCTCCCACGAGTACGCATTGCTGTCCGACGGCTGGCTGGAAAACGGCTGCATCGAATGCCCGCTGCATGCGGCGCAGTTCGACATTCGCACCGGCAAGGCGCTGTCCGCCCCCGCCGACGTCGATCTGACGGTGTTTGAGGTCAAGGTCGAAGGCACCGACATCCTGGTCAACATCCCGGGATGACGTCGATGGCGCCGATCGATTGCGATATCCATCCGACGGTTCCGAACCTCGCGGCGCTGTTGCCGTATCTGGAGGATATCTGGCGGGACACGATCGTTCGGCGCGGTGTCGATGAACTGACGACGATCAGCTATCCCACGGTGAATCCATTGACCGCGCGCGCCGATTGGAAAGACGCCAGGACCGGCAAGGCGGCGACCGATGTCGCCACCTTGGGTGCTCAGGCGCTCGATCCTTTCGGCACGCAGTTCGCGATCTGCAACTGCCTGTACGGCGCGCAGGCGGTCTTCAGCGAAGATCTCAGCGCGGCGCTGTGCCGAGCGGTGAACAATTGGATGGCGAGGGAATGGCTCGATAAGGATTCGCGGCTGCGCGCGTCCATCGTCGTGCCCATGCTGAACGCGGAAATGGCGGTGGAGGAAATCAACCGCTGCGCCGCCGATCCGCGCTTCGTGCAGGTGTTGATGCTGGTCGGCGGAGAGGCTCCGCTGGGGCGTCGGCAGAACTGGCCGATCTATGCCGCCGCGGCAAAGCACGGTCTGCCGATCGGCATTCATGCCGGCAGCACCTATCGTCACCCGGTCACGCCGGTGGGATGGCCGAGCTACTTTACGGAAGATTATGTGAACCAGTCGCCGGCGTTTCAGTCGCAACTGACCAGCCTGATCGCCGAGGGTGTGTTCGCGAAATTCCCCGACCTGACCGTTGTCCTGATGGAATCCGGCGTCTCGTGGCTGCCGGCCTATCTGTGGCGGCTGACCAAGTTCTGGAAGGGGTTGCGCAGCGAGATTCCCTGGGTCAGCGATCCGCCAGGCTCGATCGTGCGCGACCGCGTGCGCCTGACGCTGCAACCCTTCGATGCCCCGCCGAAGCCGGAAAGCATCATGCGGTTGATGGACCATTTCGGCTCGGACGAAATGCTGCTGTTCTCGACCGACTATCCGCACTGGCAGTTCGAGGGTTTGAACGCCCTGCCGGAAGGCCTCGATCCGACGCTGGCGCAAAAGATCATGGCGGAAAATCCGCTCCGGACCTATCCTCGGCTGAATCAGACGGCCATCAGGGAGACCGTGTCATGAATGTAGACATTCTGAACCGTTCCGGCGTGCAGCCGGCCGCCGCTTCCAGGTTGGCGATCGCCGATTGCGACATTCATCCGCGCCCGGCCGGTGGCGCGGTCGGCGGTGTTCCCAAGGCGCTGTTCCCGTATATGCCGCGCCGTTGGGTCGACCATGTCTCCTCGTTCGGGGTTGCGTTTCGCCAGCCCTGGGAAAGAGGCCCGGCCTATCCGAAGAACCAGCCCGCGGCGTCACGCCGCGACGCGTGGATGCCGGACGGCGGTGCCCCCGGAAGCGATCTGCGCTTCATGGCCGAACAGCACCTTGACCCCAACAATGTCACGCTTGGCATTCTGAACCCGCTTGGTTCCGGCCAGGGCGCGCAGAACCCCGAATTGTCCGCGGTTCTGACCCATGCCACGAACGAATGGCAGAAAGAGGAATGGACCTCCAAGGACGCCCGTCTGCGCGCGTCGGTCGTCGTGCCGTACGAAGATGCGTTGGCCTCGGCCGCCGAAATCCGCCTGCGCGCCGGCGATCCCAACTTCGCGCAAATCCTGTTGCTGTCCCGCACCGCCGAACCGCTCGGTCAGCGCCGCTATTGGCCGATCTATGAGGCCGCGGTGGAAGCCAACCTGCCGATCGGCATTCACGCCTTCGGCTATGGCGGGTGGCCGATCACCGCCGCCGGGTGGGGCACATACTATATCGAAGAAATGGTGGGCCACTCCCAGGCCCAGCAATCCCTGCTGATCAGCATGATGTTCGAAGGCGTGTTCGAACGCTTCCCGACCTTGAAAGTTGTGCTGGTCGAAGCCGGCCTCGCCTGGGGCGCGTCGCTGACGTGGCGGATGGATCGCCAATGGGCGAAGCTTAAGCAGGAAACGCCGCATCTGAAGATGCTGCCCTCGGAATACATGAAGCGGAATGTGTGGTTCACTACCCAGCCGATCGAGGAACCGGAACCCCGCTCGCAACTCGCCGAAGCCATCGATTGGATGGGTTGGGACCGCGTTCTGTTCGCGACCGACTATCCGCATTGGGATTTCGACGATCCGGCCCAGGCGCTGCCGATCAAGATGGATGAACTCCAGCGCCGTCAGGTCTTCCTGGAAAATGCCAAGGCCGTTTACGGCGTCGCCTAAGGGTCTTCCATTGCACGCGCGTCGCCTTTTCTTTGCATTCTGCGCGGCGCTCACGCTGTCGGCGTCGGCATTCGGTCAGAAAGTCGCCAATGTCCAGGAACAGGCCAGACGGGAACGTCTGGTCCTGACCGAAGCGATGGGCATCGGCGTGACGTCGCCTCTGCGCGCCGAACTGCTCGATCAGGCGACGCTGCGCATGGCCGGGTCGCTCGTCTTTCTGCCCAAGGATAAGGCTGAACGAGTCCTGCGGGTCTTTGACGTGCGGGACCAGACCAACCTGGTCGGCATCTTCTTCAATACAGACGCGCTGGACTGGATCGGCACGGTTCGCTTCGTCAAATCCGGCTTCGTGCGCGCCGATTCCATGATGGGCTGGTCGCCCGACGAAATTCTGACCGGCCTGCGCGCCGCCGTCGAAGCCGATAACGCGCAACGCGCCGCGCCACTGGAAGCACGACGGTGGCTGGAACCGCCGACCTACGATGCCGAACAACATCGCCTGGTCTGGTCCGTGCTGATGGTCCAAAAGGGCGCGCCGTCGAGTGCCGGTGGTGCCGCGACCTATCATGCCGTGGTCTTTGGGCGAGATGGATACTTTCAGGTGGAGGTCCCGACCAGCGCGGATCAGGTCGAACAGCACCGGCTGGACGCCGCGGGTATCGTGCAGAATCTTTACTTCCTGGCCGGCCGCGATTTCCGCGACCACATGCCCGATGATCCCGTGGCCGAAAAAGTCCTGGAACATCTGCTAGGCGTGCGGGAGTTCAAGAAGGCCGAAGCGCTGCAAACGTTCTGGGACAGCGACCTCGCGATTCCATCCCTCGCCGGCGGCGCGCTGATCGGCGGCGCGTTGATTCTGGCCCTGGCGCGTTTTCTGATGATCCCGCGCCGCCGCGTCTGATTTATTTCGCGGGCACCGCGTCCTTTGCCGGCACGCGCATCAGCAACAGCAGCAGCAACGCCGGAATCGTCGTCATGATCAGCAGCATGTAGTCGTTGGCATAGGCGACGATCTGCGCCTGCTGGTTCACCATATGATCCAGCATCACCGCCCCCTGTCGGCGGGTGGGATCGAGCAGGGTTTGCGCCGGTCCGCCGAGGGAACCGACCGCCTGCAGGGCGCGATTGAACGGCGTGATCGCCGAACCGATCATTTCGTGCATCGATTGCGTGTTGTGTGCCAGCAGCGAAGACGTGACGGAAACCCCGATGGCCGCGCCGATATTGCGCAGCAGGCTGAACAGCGACGCGCCCTCGGTCCGCATCGATGTCGGCAGCGTGGCGAAGGCCAGCACCTGCAACGGCGTGAACACCAACCCCATGCCGGCACCCTGGATCATGATCGCGATTATGATCTCCCGCGCTGAAACGTCGGGCGTCCATCCGGTCATCTGCCAGAACGAGTAACAAATCAGCAGCAGCCCGGTCGCGACCAAAAAGCGCGGGTCGACCCGCGTGGCCAGCCGTCCGCTCAGGATGATCGTCGCCAGATTGCCGAAACCGCGCGGTGCCATGACCATGCCTGCGGCTTCCACGGGATAGTTGCTCATGACCTGCAACCACGGCGTCATCAGCGCCAGGCTGGACACGAGCAGCGTGCCCATGGCGAACATCACGGCAAGGCCGGACGAAAAATTGACGTCCTTGAACAGCGCCGGTCGGATCAAGGGTTGGCGCGAATAGACCATGTGGATCAGGAACAGATAGATGCCCAGGCCGCCCAGAACGGCCTCGATCATGATCTCCCGAGAGGTGAACCAGTCCTGGTTCTGGCCGCGATCCAGCATCAGTTGGAACGATCCGATGCCCAATGTCAGCACGCTGAAGCCGAACCAGTCGAAGCGCAGCCGGTTCACGCCGGTGCCGGACGGCAGAAACAGGATCAGTCCGACGGTGGCGAGCAGGCCGAACGGCAGGTTGATGTAAAAGACAAAGCGCCAATCATAGGTCGCGGTCAGCCAGCCGCCCAAGGTCGGGCCCATGATCGGCCCGATCATCACCCCCATGCCCCAGATCGCCATGGCGAATCCGCGCCGCTCATGCGGGTAGATGTCCAGCAGGGTCGCTTGCGACAGCGGTACCAGCGCGGCGCTGAACATGCCTTGCAGCAGACGGAACACGACGATCTGGCCCAAAGATTGCGCCGCGCCGCACATCATCGACGTGATGGTGAAACCGATGATGCAGCCGACATACAGCGGCTTGCGTCCGAAACGCACCGCCAGCCAGCCGACCGGCGCGGTCATGATCGCCGCCGCGACGATATAAGATGTCAGAACCCAGGTGATTTCGTCGAAGCTGGACGAGAAACTGCCCTGCATATACGGCAGCGCCACATTGGCGATGGTCTGATCGAGCGACTGCAACAGCGTCGCGCCGATCGCGCACGCGGTGATCATCCCCCGATGCGGGACCGATTGGGCGGCGGCGTCGTCCTGCGATGTCGTGATGTCGACGTCCTGTCGGCTTGCTGAACGAACGCCGAAAGGCGGCTCAGACACGGATGGTTCCGATCGGAATTTGGGCGCGCCGGGGCGTCCGGTCCAGCGCTTCCTGCGTTATGCTGCATCGCACCCAACGCAGGGTTCAACCGCGGTAAAACTCAGGTAGAGTTCGGTCCCATGGACATTGCCAAAATTGCCGGTTCCCGCATCGTCGAAGTCTCCCGCATCGCTTTCGCGACGCCAGACGTCGACTTCCTCTGTTTCGGCGAATCCGATCGGCCCTCTCCGGCCACCGCTCGGCAGGCCGCCATCGCGGCCTTGAATGCCGGCGATACGCACTACCCCGACGTGCGCGGCCTGCCGCCATTGCGTTCGGCCTTGTCCGCGTATCTGACCGACCTGCATGCTCGGCCTGTGGCGGAAGCCCGCATTCAGGTCACCGCGTCCGGCATGGCCGCGATGTCGATCGCTTTGTCGGCGACCGTGCGCGCCGGGCAGAAGGTTGTCCTGCACAGCCCGGCCTGGCCGAATGTCGGCAACGCCGCCACGCTGCGCGGCGCGATCGTCGAAGAAATCGACCTGATCGCCGAAACCGATGGCGGCTTTCGTCTCGACCTGGATCGGCTGGATTCGATGCTGATCGGCGCACGCGCTTTCATCCTCAATTCCCCCAACAACCCGACCGGGTGGACGGCGACGCGGGCGGAGTTGGAAGCGATCCTGGCGATCGCGCGCCGCCGCGATGTCTGGTTGATTTCCGACGAGGTCTATTCCCGGCTGGTTTATGACGGTCGGGCGGCGGCACCGTCGCTGTTGGATATCGCGGAGCCGAACGACAAGGTTATCGTCTGCAACAGCTTCTCCAAGACCTGGGTGATGACGGGTTGGCGGCTGGGCTGGATGGTTGTGCCGGACGGCACGCGCGACGCTTTCTCCGAACTGGTCGAAGTCGCGCATTCCGGCGTCGCCCCCTTCACCCAGCGCGCCGGGATCGCCGCCATCGCGGATTCCGCCGTGGTGGACGATTTTCGTGCCCATTGCGCACAGGGGCGCATGCTGGCGGAACAGGCGCTGAGTGGGTTGAACGGCGTGCGCTACAAGGCACCGGTCGGCGCGTTCTACGCCTTCGTCGGCATCGACGGCCTGAGCGACAGTCTGGAACTGGCCAAGGCCCTGGTGGTGCGGCACGGCGTCGCCGTCGCGCCCGGCATCGCCTTCGGTTCGGCCGGGGAGGGCAGCCTGCGCATCTGCACCGCGCAATCCGCGCCACTGATGGACCGCGCCATGCAGCGCCTGATCAAGGGGCTGCGCGCGGAAACGGGGATATGAGTGGGGCCGCCCGAACAGGCGGAACCCGACCGACCTGCGCGCTGTGCGGCGCGCGCGTCCGCCCGCCGTTTCGCACGCCGCAGCCGGAAATAGCCCCCGATCTGGATATGCGCCCGGGGGAGCCGGCGCGCTCCACCCTGCCGAACTGGCTGCAAACCTGCGCCGGTTGTTCGGCGGTGGCCCCTGACCTGGGGGTCTTACCGGCGGAGGCGAAGCCGGTTGTCGAAAGCGCCGAATATCGGGCGCTGGCGGAAACCGTCCCCGCCGAGGCCATCCCATTTCGCCGCTGGTCACTTATCCGACGCGGCCTGCAAGACCCGGCGGGCGAGGCGGAGGCGCTGTTGCAGGCTGCCTGGGCCTGCGACGACGCCCAGGCGGGCGCGGAGGCAGATGCCCTGCGCGCCGCCGTCGCCCAGGCCTGGGAATCGGCGTCGGGTACCGCCGCCCTGCTGCGCCGCCTCGACGTGCTGCGCCGGTCCGGCGATTGGGCGCGGGCGGAACACCTGGTGCAAACGTTGAACGAACAATCCCTGGACGCCACAGCCGCCTCGGTGGTTGCCTTTCAGCGCGCTCGCATCGCCGCCCGCGACGCGGGGCGCCATCTCATGAGCAGCGCTCTGCCGCCGCCCGCCCATGCGCCGCACGTATCCCACCGCAGACACACGCCCGTCGGGTTTTGGGGGCGGCTGTTCAGGAAAGGAACATGAACACCGCGAGCGCGAGGAACAGCACCCCGGCGATCCCGAAGCCCAGGCTGGCATAAGGGATCAGCGAGGCGGTCACCGATAACGTCATATACGCGACCAGCAGCGCCACCATCAGCAGCGCGAGCAGGAATGCCGGGCTGGTCTTGGATACCGCGTTCTCCCGCGCATAAAACCGCGCGGCGAACACCAGGAACGCCATGATCAGCGGGATGAGATACGCACTCGAATTCTGCGCCATGCGTCCTGTGTCCAAAATCGATGGGTATTTCCATACGCCCACCCGTCTCGGCACGCTACCGCCCGGCGGACGCGGGTTCACCGGTGGCCCTGGCGCGCCGGCCGCTGTATGGTCCCGCCCCATCCGATCCTTAAGGACTTCCCAGACCATGCGCCCATCCGGCCGAACCGCCGACACTCTGCGTGATGTTTCGATGACCACGGGCTTTGCCCGCCATGCCGAAGGCTCCTGCCTGATTCGCATGGGCCGCACGGAAGTGCTGTGCGTCGCCAGCGTCGAAACCCGCGTGCCGCCGTTCATGCGCGGCTCCGGCCTTGGTTGGGTAACGGCCGAATACGGCATGCTGCCCCGCGCCACCCACACCCGCGGCGATCGGGAAGCCGCACGCGGCAAGCAATCCGGCCGCACGCAGGAAATTCAGCGCCTGATCGGCCGTTCCTTGCGCGCCGTGGTCGATCGCGCCGCGATGGGGGAAATTTCCATCGTCCTCGACTGCGACGTGCTGAACGCCGACGGCGGCACCCGCTGTGCCTCTATCACCGGCGCCTGGGTCGCGCTGTCGCTGGCGTTGCGCCATCTCGTGAAGATGAACGTCATCAAGACCGTGCCGTTGCTGGGCCAGGTCGCCGCGGTATCCTGCGGGATTTACAACGGCACCGGCGTGCTCGATCTGGATTATGACGAGGATTCATCCGCCGACGCCGACGCCAACTTCGTGCTGACCGACAGCGGCGGCATCGTCGAAATTCAGGCAACGGCGGAAAAGACATCCTTCGCCGAAGCGCAGTTCCATGAATTGCTGTCCCTGGCGCGCAAGGGCACAACGGAACTGTTCGCGGCGCAACGGGCCGCGTTGGGGGACTGAGCCATGGCGCGCAAGCTTGCCCCGGGCAGCCGGCTGATCATCGCCAGCCACAACAAGGGCAAGCTGCGCGAGATAGAGGCGTTGGTAAGCCCGCTGGGCATCGAAATCGTCTCCGCCGGCGCGCTGGGTCTTCCGGAGCCTGACGAAGACGCACCGGATTTCGCCGGCAACGCGCGGATCAAGGCGCTGGCGGCCGCGACCGCCGGCGGCCTGCCCGCCTTATCCGACGATTCCGGGTTTTGCGTCGCCGCGCTGGACGGCGCGCCCGGCGTGCTGTCCGCCCGCTGGGCCGGCCCGACCAAGGATTTCACCGCGGCAATGTCCCTGGTGAACGAGCGCATGGCGGATGCGACCGACCGACGCGCCTGGTTCGTGGCGGCCCTGTGCCTCGCCTGGCCCGACGGACACACCGAAACCTTTCTGGGGCGGGTCGACGGCACCGTTGTCTGGCCGCCGCGCGGCGAAAGGGGTTTCGGCTACGATCCGATGTTCGTGCCCGCCGGCGCATCGACGACGTTCGGAGAAATGGACCCTGACGCGAAACACGCGATCAGCCATCGCGCGCGCGCCTTCGCGCAAGTGCTGGCCGCTTGCTTCGGCTGATCGTCTGTCTTCTGCTGGCGTTGCCGGCCTTCGCGGCCGATCTGCCTTTTGTCGTCTCCCCCAATTTCACCCCGACCGGGCCAACGACCGCCCAGGGCGCGCTGGTCTGGCTCCACGGCACCTATGCCGCCGACGCACCGGGCCCGCCGGACGAACCCGACATCGTCGCGCGACTTGCCGGACAGGGCCTGGATGTCTGGCGCTTTAATCGCGCCCGCGGTCAGGACCCCTTGGGCGGCAGCGGCGAAGCCCTCGCGCGCGGTCTCGCCGGTCTGCGCTCCTCTGGTTATCGCCGGATCGTTGTCGCCGGCCATTCGCGCGGTGCCTGGATCGCGCTGACCGGCATCGAACACGCCGATGCCGTCGTCGCCATCTCTCCCGCCGCGTTCGGGACCCGTCCGGAACGCCAGGCGGAGGGTATGCGGGCATGGCGCGCTTTGTGGGAATCCACGCGCCCGAGCCGCGCCCGCGTCGTGTTGGTGCAACTGGCCGACGATCCCTATGACCCATACCCCGATGAACGCCTGTCAATCGCCAGGGCGCACGCCGATCGCGTCGGCCTGACCTTGCTGTCGCTCCTGCATCCGGCCCAACCGCGCGGTCATATCGGGGTCTATGAGCCGGAATTCGATGAGACCCTGGGCGATGGCATCGCCGCCTTTGTCGCGGCGGAGCGTTGATCCGGCCCATGTTCATCCGGGATGGTCGACCGCCGGTCTAACGCCTAAAACGTCCGAACAGGAAATGTGACGGGACAGTGCTATGGCGGAAAGCGGTTGGGCGGATGCCCTCTATGACCTACTCCGGGCGAACGGAGTTACCCAGTTCGGCTATGTGCCCGATGCCGGGCATCGGGTGCTGATCGATCGGTCCCTGGCCGATCCGGATGCTCACTCCATCCCGTTGACCACCGAGGAAGAAGGCGTGGCACTGGCCGCCGGCGCCGATCTCGGCGGGCAGAAAGCCGTCCTGCTGATGCAGTCTTCCGGCGTCGGCAACTGCATCAATATGCTGTCGCTGACCGCCGGCTGCCGCTTTCCCTTCCTCACCATCGTGTCGATGCGCGGTGACTTCGGCGAAGGCAATGCCTGGCAGTTCCCGATGGGACAGGCGGTGGAGCCGGTGTTGAAAGCGATGGGCGTCGTCGTACTGCGCTGCGATGGGCCCCAGGACGTGATCCCGACCGCGACCGCGGCGCTCACCATGGCGTTCCAGTCGGGCCAATCCGTCGCCATCCTTCTCGGGCAGCGCCTCCTCGGCGCCAAGAAATTTTAAGCGGAGGACAGTATCATGGCGCGTTTGAATAAAATCCCGATGTCCAATGTCCCCGCCGCGACGCTTGATCGGCGGCAGGCGGTGCCCGCGTTGCTGGAACGTCACGCCGACTTCCTGATCGTCGCCGGGCTGGCCGGCACGGCGCAGGAATTGTCCGCGTTGACCCACGAATCGCCCGGCGTCTTCGGTCTCGGCGGCGCGATGGGCGCTTCGCTGTCGATGGGGCTTGGGCTTGCGCTGGCGCAACCGAAGCGGCGCGTGCTGATCGTGACCGGCGATGGGGAGTTGCTGATGAACGTCGGCGCGCTGGCGACCATCGCGCTGCAAAACCCGCCCAATCTCAAGGTCGTCTGCGTCGATAACGGCCATTACGGGGAAACGGGGAACCAGGACAGCCACACCGGGCTGGGTGTGCAACTGGATGTGATCGCGCGCGGCTCGGGCTTCCCGGTCGTGCACACGATCAACACCGACGCCGATATTGAAGAAGGCCGTCGCCTGCTGCGTCAGGAAACCGGTCTTGCGTTCATCCTGTTGCGCGTCATGGAAGGCCCGCCGAACAAGGTGCGGCGTAACCTGGTCCCGCATGTGGAGCGGGATCGCTTCCGCGCCGCCCTTTTGGGATAAGGCCTGAACCAGAAAAATCCTCCGCCGATCCGACAGGGGCGGCGGAGGGTTTCGTCTATCGAATCAGACCGGTCAGCGGGCTGGACGGATCGGCCCCCATGCGCCGCGGCATGCGTCCGGCCAAATGCGACAAGCGGCCGGCTTCCACTGCCAGTTTCATCGCCTTGGCCATTTTCACCGGGTCTTTGGCATGCGCGATCGCGGAGTTCATCAGCACCGCGTCGCAGCCGAGTTCCATGGCGATGGCGGCGTCCGACGCCGTTCCGACACCGGCATCGACCAGGAACGGCACGGTGATCTGTTCCTTGATCATCGTCATCATCGCGGGATTCTGAATGCCCAGGCCGGAGCCGATCGGCGCGCCCAGCGGCATGATCGCGACGCAACCCATGTCTTCCAGCCGTTTCGCGGCCAGCGGGTCGTCGGCGCAATAGACCATCACCTCGAAGCCGTCCTTGATCAGGGCGGCGGCGGCCTCGAACGTTCCCGGCATATCCGGGTACAGCAGCGGCGGCGGGCCGAGCACTTCGAGCTTGACGAGGTTCCATCCGCCGGCCTCGCGGGCGAGGCGCAGGGTGCGCACGGCTTCGTTTGCCGTGAAGCATCCGGCCGTGTTCGGCAGATAGGTGATCTTTTTGGGATCGACGTAGTCTTGCAGCATCGGCGCGTTGGGGTCGGACAGGTTGACCCGGCGCACGGCGACGGTGACGATTTCCGCGCCGCTCGCCTCGATCGCGGCGGCGGTCTCCGGCAGGTCTTTATACCGACCCGTGCCGACGATCAGGCGCGACCGGAAAGTCCGCCCCGCGACGGTCCAGGTATCGTCGTCGGCAGCGATTGATCCGTCCATTGTGTTCAGCCTCCACCGATAAAATGCACGATCTCAAGCATATCGCCGGTGGCCAGGATGGTTTCGGCGTAGCGGGATCGGGGAACGATCTCCTCGTTCAACTCGACGGCGACTTTGCGCATGTCGAGGTTGAGGGCGATCAAAAGCCTGGACACCGAGAACGGCTGGCCGTTCTCGGGGTCAAAGACGCGGCTTTCGCCGTTGATTGTCAGGGTTACGGAACTCTGCATGCCGCCAGTATGCGGCGGGCTGGTTCCTCTCGCAACCTGATGCCCGGATCAGTCCGACAGCAGGGGTGCGTTACCGGCGACGGTGGTGCGGTACATCAGCCGTTCGTATCGGGTGTGATCGAACAGGCTGGCGGTGTGCAGCACCGCGCGATTGTCCCAGATCACCAGATCGCCCTTGCGCCAGCGATGGCAGTAGACGAACCGCGCCTGCGTCGCGTGCATGATCAGAGCCTCGATCAGATCGGCGCTTTCGGCCGGTTCCAACCCCTCGATATGGCTGATCACCGCCGGGCAGACATACAGCGACTTCGCGCCGGTCGCGGGATGAACGCGCACCAGCGGCTGGCTGATCGGCGGAAATGCCGAACTGACACTGGGCGGCGTTTGTTTCTGTTCGGGATTGTGCCGTCGTCCCCAGGCGCGGAGCGTGTCGAGCGAATGCACCGCCCTTAGCCCGTCGATTCGCTTCTTCAGGTCGGCGTCCAGCGATCGCCACGCGGCCGTCGCGTCGGCGAACAGCGTGTCGCCGCCTTCGGGCGGAACGATTTCACCGTAAAACAGCGACGCGTCGCTGGAGACGGCGCGATACGAACTGTCGGCGTGCCATTGTTCCACGCCGCGGTTGAACGATGCCTTCATGCCGTCGCGTTCAACGTTGCCGACGCAGAAGATTTCGCGATGCGCGGGCAACGTGGAATCGAATCGGCTGTGGATTTCCAGTGGACCGAGTCGGGCGCTGAACGCCACCAGATCGGCGGGATCGACGGCGATTTCCGGTACGATCAGGACGCGATAGCGGTGCAGCAGCGCGATGAACTGGGTGAGCAGTTCGGGGGAGACATCGCCGTGGATCGGCATGCCTTCGACTTCCGCGCCGAAGGTCGGCCCGACCGGTCGGGCCGCGAGGGTCGTGTTGCCGCCGATGGAGGAAACCTGATCCATGCTGCGCGCTCCCGCTTCAATAGGTGTCGAAGATCCGCCGGATTTCGCCGGTCTCGGCGCTGACGGTCAAAGCCAGCATCAGCAAGATCCGTGCCTTTTGCGGCGTCAGCGTATCGGCGGCGACGAAGCCCGCCTTGCGCAGGGATACCTTGTCGTCGATCACGCGTCCGCTGCCGGCGCGGGAGGCCTGGATCACCGCGACTCCGGCATTGACCGCTTCCTTCAGCGCGCCGTCCTGCGCCGGGGCCGGAGAGCCGGACGGGAAGCCGTCGGATATGATCCCTTTCGCGCCGGCCTTGACGGCGGCTTCGATCAGCGCCGCATCCGCACCGGCGTAGGCGGGAATGATATCGACGCGCGGCAGGTCGGTCATGCCGAGCACATCGAATTCCGTATCGGGCGCGCCCAGTCGGATGGGTTTGCGATAGTATTTGACCGTATCGGCATCGGCATAACCCAGAATGCCGAAATCGCGGGAAACGAAGGTCTGCACACGATAGTTGGACGTTTTGGTGACGTCGCGGGCGGCGTTGATTTCATCGTTCAGCACGACGGTCACGCCCATGCCGCGGGTCGCGGGGCAGGCGGCGACACGCACTGCGTTCAGCAGGTTCAGCCCGCCATCGGCGCCGAGCGCGGAGGACGGGCGCATGGCGCCGACGACGACGACCGGGATGGGGGTTTTCACGGTCAGGTTCAGGAAATACGCGGTTTCTTCCAGCGTCGCCGTGCCGTGCGTGACGACGATTCCGGCCAGTGTCGGATCGGCCGCGGCGGTGCGATGGATCAGGTCCAGCAGCTCCAGCCAGATGGGTGGGTTAAGCTGCGTGCTTGCGACGTTTTTGTAGAGCACGGGAACGATCTCGGCGACCTGGGCCAGTTCCGGCACGAGGCCGATCAGCTCGTCGACTTTCATGAAGCGGCCGGAGGTGCCGTATTCGTAGAAGTCCAGTCGATCCTTGCCGACGCCGGAGATCGTGCCGCCGGTTCCGATGATGGCGACCTTGGGTAATACGGTCATAAACCCGTGCTCCTGGCTGTTTTTGAGGCGTCGCTTAACGATTGATGCATCGCAGCATAAATATCGGGCGGACGGAAGATCAAATTATGGGCGGATCGCGATTCCCTGCCGCCATTCCCCTGGAGGTCGAACCGCTTTACACTTCGCTGATCGCCACCGGACAGAGAGACAGGATGACACAGCCCACCCGATTGCTGGAACCGGACGAGCCAGGCCCGGTCCGGGTGCTGCGTCCGGAGGGTGCATCGGATTTCCTCTTCACCGCGGATCACGCCGGCAAGCTCATCCCGCGTCGACTGCGGCAACTCGGCGTCAGCGACAGTGAGCTTCAGCGCCACATCGCCTGGGATATCGGCATCGCCGGCGTGACCGAACATTTGTCCGCGCTGCTCGACGCCACCGCCGTGCTGCAAACCTATTCGCGCCTGGTCATCGACTGCAACCGGCACCCCACCTGGCCCAGCGCCATGCCGGTCGTCAGCGAATACACGGATGTCCCCGGCAATGTCGGCCTGACCGACGCCGACCGCGCCCTGCGCGTCGACGAAATCTTCACGCCCTATCACGACCGCACCCGTGCGTTGCTCGACGCGCGACAGGCCGCCGGACGGCGCACGATCGTTGTGTTCATGCACAGCTTTACCCCGGTTTTCAAAGGTGCCGCGCGCGCCATGGAAGTGGGCATCCTGTTCGCCGACAAAACGCCGCTGGCCTCGATCATGCTCGACCTGCTGCGGGCGGAAGACGGGCTGACGGTCGGGGAAAACGAACCCTACGCCATCACCGCCAACAGCGATTACAGCGCGCCGACCCACGGCGACGCCCGCGGTCTGACCCATGTGGAAGTGGAAATCCGGCAGGACGAAATCGCCGAACCCGCCGGTCAGCTTGCCTGGGCCGAACGCTTCGCGCGCCTGCTGCGCCTTGCCGACTCTCGTCTGAAAGCCTCCGCGGCGTGACCGCCAAACCCTGGGCCGGGCTTAGCCGCGAAGTTCCGATCGACCCCGACCACGCCGCTCTCCTCTTCGTCGATGTTCAAAACTACGCTGCTCGGCCTGAGTGTCCGTCCGAAAACATCTTGAGTCCCTGGAATCATTTGCGATTCAATGGCGATGGCCCGATTCGAGGAGACCGCCGGCATGTGGACGACAGAAAACCGCGCTCGCTATGACCGATCCAAGCTGCGCTACCCCAGCGACCTGACCGA
>CANJLW010000020.1 GCA_947475245.1 Acetobacteraceae bacterium
ACAATGGGTTGTGCTGGTGGCACCTCCCTCACCCGACGCTTCGCGCCGACCTCTCCCAGAGGGAGAGGTGAAAATTCGCGCCCCCGGACGCCAAATGCGATCACCCTGCGTCCCAACGCCTCCGTGCCCTTCGTAGTCCTCCGGCTTCCTTTGTGGTGAAACCTTGGACTGAGATCCCAGTTCTCACGGTGCATAGGGTCCTTCCACCGGAAAAGCCGTTCACACCAAGGGAACCCGCACAAGCGCGGCCGACCAAACGGCCTCCCACGGCATCAAAGGAAATGGCATTTCGGACAGGTAAGGGCACCCGACCGTACTACCCAATCGCCAACCCCGCGCCAATCGCGATCCGCCCGCCCAACAGGCGCATCTTCTGTGGCCTGGCCTCGGCGACAGGCGCTAGAGTACCCGCAGCATCAACCGATTCATCTCGCTGCAAAGGCGTCGACCATGTCCGCGACCGCATTGCCCAATGCCACCCTGACCGCCGCCTATGAAGCCATGACCCCTGGCTCCGCCAAACTCTCCGCTCAGGCACGCGCCGTGCTGCCCAGCGGTCTGGCGCATGACAGCCGCCATTTCGACCCGTATCCGCTTTATGTGAGCCGAGCGAAGGGGCCGGTGAAATGGGATGTCGATGGGAACCGATATGTTGATTATTTTGGCGGGCACGGCTCCCTGATCCTCGGCCATAATAACCCGACCGTCATGACCGCCGTCCACGCCGCGCTCGACAACGGCACGCATTTCGGCGCCTGCCACGAAGCCGAGGTTCGCTGGGCGGAACTGATCACCCGCATGGTGCCTTCCGCCGAACGCGTGCGCTTCACCTCCTCGGGCACGGAGGCCACGTTGATGGCGCTGCGCCTGTCGCGCGCCTTTACCGGACGCGACAAGCTGATCCGCTTCCGCGGTCATTTTCACGGCTGGCACGACCATATGTCGAACGGCTACTCGAACCACTTCGATGGATCGGCCGCCACCGGCGTGCTGGACGGCATCGCCAGCGGCATCCTGCTCTGCGACCCGAACGACAGCGAAGGCCTGACCCGGCTGTTCAACGACCACAAGGACATCGCGGGCGTCATCCTGGAACCGACCGGCGCCAGCTTCGGCAAAATGCCGCTGCGACAAGACTTCCTGACCCTGCTGCGCGACCTGACCCGCCAATCCGGCGCGATCCTGATTTTCGATGAGGTCGTGACCGGGTTTCGCGTCTCCCCCGGCGGCGCGCAACAGGCGATCGGCATCACGCCCGACCTGACGACGCTCGCCAAAATCCTCTCCGGCGGCCTGCCCGGCGGGGCGGTGGTCGGACGCAAGGACATCCTCGACCTGCTGGATTTCGACGTCACCAAAGCCGCGGGACGGGAGAAAATCGGCCACCAAGGCACGTTCAACGCCAACCCGGTATCCGCCGCCGCCGGCATCGCGACACTGGGCATCATCGCGTCCACCGACGCCTGCGCCCGCGCCAACGCCTATGCCGAAACCCTGCGTGCCCGGTTGAACGAGGTACTGGAAGACGAACACCTGCGTTGGGCCGTCTATGGCAGCTATGCCGGGTTCCACATCTTCACCAACCCGACCGACGCCGACATCGTGCCGTCGCGCTTCGATCCCATCCCCTTCGTCGCCGACATGATCGGTAAACCGCGCGGCGCGGGCGTCAACGGACAAATCCGCATGGGGCTGCTGGTCAATGGCGTCGATGTGAACTCCGGCCCGTCCGGCTGGATTTCCGCCACGCATGGAGAGGAGGAGATGGCGATCACCGTCGATGCCTTCCGCGCCACGATCCGCGCGCTGAAACGCGAAGGCACGGTCGCCTGACCGCGCCGAGACGGTTTGCCGAACCGGGCGGGCTTTCGTAAGCTTCCGGGGAGCGCCGCCAAAAGGCGCGCACGTCCCAGGAAGCAAGGTCCACACCCATGAATCGTCTCGACGGCAAAGTCGCTCTCATCTCCGGCGCCGCCCGCGGTATCGGCGGCACCACCGCTCGGCTGATGGCACAGGCCGGCGCGAAAGTCGTCCTGGCCGACGTCCTCGACGACCGCGGGCGGGAGACGGTGGCCGAAATCGTCGCCGAAGGCGGTCAGGCCGAGTACATCCATCTGGACGTCACCAAGGAAGACGACTGGACCGCCGCCATCAACCTGGCCACGGCGAAATACGGCAAGCTCGACATCCTCGTGAACAACGCCGGCGTGTTTATCGGCAAGGGGATCGAGGATATCGGCATGGACGACTGGAACAAGCTGGTCGCGGTCAACATGACGGGCGTGTTCCTCGGCACCAAAATGGCCATCCCGGCACTGCGGGAGGCCGCGCAGCACAGCGAACACGGCAGCGCCATCGTCAACCTGGCGTCGATCGCGGGGATCGTCGGATCGCAACTCGATCCGCTGTATTCGATGACCAAGGGCGGCGTGACGCTGTTCACCAAATCCGCCGCGCTGGAATTCGGCCGCAAGGGCTATCGCATCCGCGTGAACTCCATCCATCCCGGCGTGATCCAGACCGACATGGGCGAACAGACTTTCGTCGCCCGTGCGCAACGGGTTGGCAGCAACGATACGTCTCCGCATCGCAAGGTGGTGACGGATTCGGTGCCTTGGGGCCGGCTGGGCGTGCCGATGGATATCGCCAAGGGGATCGTGTTCCTGGCTTCGGACGACGCCGGATACATGAACGGCGCCGGACTGATCGTCGACGGCGGCATCACCGCCGCGTAATCAAATTCAGGGGCAACCGCCATGCACGCCACCCACCTCGTCATCGGCGGCGGCTCCGCCGGCTGCGTCATGGCCGCTCGGCTTTCGGAAGAACCGCGTAACAATGTGGTTTTACTTGAAGCCGGGACGGCCCACCAACCCGACCGCGTTCCCGACGACATCCGCGACACCTATTCGGGCAGCGCGCTGATGAACCAGAATTACTTCTGGAAAAACCTGAAAGTGCGGCGCAACGCCGACGCCGATCCGGTTTATTACGAACAGGGACGCGTGCTGGGCGGCGGGTCGTCGGTCAACGGACAGGTCGCGCTGCGCGGCGCGCCCGAGGATTATGATCGTTGGAATGCCATCGGCGCCAAGGGGTGGGACTGGAACTCGGTTCTCCCCTATTTCCGGCGGCTCGAAACCGATCTGGATTACACCGATCAGTTGCACGGCAGCCAAGGCCCGATCACCGTGCGCCGCATGCCGACCGAACAATGGGACGACTTCACCCTGTCGGTCACCCAGGCATGGGACAAGCTGGGCTATCCGCTGCGCCCCGATATGAACGGAGAGTTCGGCGAAGGCTACTCCCCCCTGCCGCTGTCGAACGACGGCGACGCCCGCCGATCGACCGCGGTGGGATATCTGGATGCCGCCGCGCGCGCCAGACCGAACCTGACCATCCTGGGCGAAACCCAGGTGCGCCGCATCCTGATCGCCAACGGGCGCGCCACCGGGGCGGAAGTCAGGCGCAACGGCGCGATTGAAACCATCACCGCCGATAACGTCGTGGTATCCGCCGGCGCGCTGCATTCCCCCTGGCTGCTCATGCTGTCGGGCATCGGTCCGGGCGCGCATCTGCGCCAACACGGCATCGATGTCGTGCTCGACCGCCCCGGCGTCGGCGCCAACCTGATGGATCACCCCGCGATCCATATCTCCGGCTATCTGCCCCCGGTTTCCCGGCACAAGATGGTTCTTCGCCGTAACTATACCTATCTGCGCTGGTCGTCCGGCATGGCGGGTACGCCGGAGGCCGACATGGTGATGATGGCGGTATGCCGCTCCGCCTGGCACGCCGTCGGGGTGCGGATCGGCACGCTGTCGTCTTATATCGGGCGATCCTATTCGACCGGAGAGGTTCGGTTGAATTCCGCCAGCCCGGACGACGAGCCTTATGTGAACTTCAACTGGCTGAGCGATCGACGCGACCTGGATCGGATGACGGATGCGTTCCGGCGCATGGCGGGCATCCTGCAAAGCGATCCGGTGCCGCAGTATCTGACCAACCTGTTCGCATCGAAATTCTCCCAACGCGTGCGCGATGTCGGGCGCAAGACGCTGCGCAATGCCATTCTGACGAATATCGCGGCGACGATGATGGATTCGTCCGCCACGCTGCGGAAACTGCTGTTCGACAAGATCATCAGCGACTCCCCGCCGCTGACGGCGCTGCTGGCGGACGATGCGATGCTGGAGCAGTACGTGCGCGACAACGTGCAGTCGGCCTGGCATGCGTCGTGTACCTGCCGCATGGGCGATCCGGCGGACCCGGGAACGGTGGTGGATCCGAACGGTCAGGTCGTCGGGATGCCGAACCTGTTCGTCGCGGATGCCTCGGTAATGCCCGAAGTGTCGCGCACCAACACCAACATCCCGACCATCATGATCGCGGAACGGGTGGCGGAGAAGGTTCGACAGCGAACGGCGGCATAGCGCGCCTGCTCAGACCGCCAGCGCCCGGATCGCCGCCAGGATCGCGTGGTGGCGGTCCATCCCCAGGCTGTCGATCGTTGCCTCCCGCCGCAGTGTCACGCCGTCCACCGCGGGCCCGAACCGGAGCATGGAGGTGAGGATGGCGCGGTCGAGGGTGGGGTCAAGTGCGCCCAGCATTGCCGCCCGCCAGGCGGGCCTGACCATGGCCAGCGCGGCGAGCAGAGCGTATCCGCCCCAGTGGGAGACGCCGGCGACGATCAGGTGATCGGCGGGAATGACGCAGGCGATGTCCGCGCCGTGGGCGATGTCGCGTTCCAGAATGGCACGCGGGATGGAGCCCATGCCGATCTCGTTGCCGCCGTCGCCGACCGCGATGGTGTGCCAGGGACCGGCGGCGAAGACCTTGTGGAGCGGTGCCGCGTGCATGCCGATGTCCTGGCCGCGCATGTTGCGGTGCGCGCCGTCCGCGCCGGGACCGCAGCGCTCGATCGAAATGACCCAGTCGATGCCGAGGCCGCGCCAGGCGGCGACCGTCTCGGTCGGATCGGCGTCCAGGGCGGGCGCGTCGATCGGCAGCGCCAGGCCCGCGCCATCCAGCGCCGCCCGCACGGCGGAACGGCAGGGCGCGTCGGTCAGCAGCCGGACGGGCACGCCCGCGTCGGTCAGCCCGCGCGCCAGCAGGGCCGCCGCCGCGGGTCCGTCGGTTTCGGCTGCCGGCGGTTGGCCTTGCGGCACATAGAAGCCGGTCAGGATGCCGACGTTCGGCGCAGGGGTCGCCGCCAGGGCGGTGGCGGCCGATCGCAGCCCACCGCGCGCGGCGGCGAACAGGGCACCGATGTTGCGACCGACATCGCGGTGGATCAGCGCCTCTATCGCATCGATCGGTGCCGGGTTCGACATGGGTCGGTCAGAGCGCCGACAGCGAGGTGTTGCGCAAATCGGTAATCAGCATGCAGCCCGGCGCATGGGTGATGCAGAAGGGCGGCTTGATCTGCGCGATGGCCGCCTGGGGCGTTACGCCGCAGGCCCAGAACACCGGCATTTCATCGGCATGGATCGGCACCGCGTCGCCGTAATCCGGCTTGTCGATGTCGGCGATACCGATCATGTGCGGCATGCCCAGATGCACCGGCGCGCCGTGCACCGACGGAAAGCGGGAGGTGATCTGCACCGCCCGGATCGCGTCGGCGGGCTTCATCGGGCGCATCGACACCACCAACGGCCCCTGGAATACGCCGGCGGATACGCAGGGAATATTGGTGCGATACATCGGTACGTTGGTGTCGCGCGCGATGTGGCGCACTTCGATACCGTCCTCGATCAACGCTTCCTCGAACGAGAACGAACAGCCGATGGCGAAGCTGACGAGGTCGTCTTGCCAGAGGTCGGTCACATCGGTCGGTTCGGCGACCAGCTCGCCGTCGCGCCAGACGCGGTAGCGCGGCAGATCGGTGCGGATATCGAGATCGGCGCCCAAGGTCGGGAAAGCCGGCGATCCGGCTTCCGATACCGCCAGCACCGGGCAGGGTCGCGGGTTGGCCTGGGCAAAGCGCAGGAAATCATGGGCCAGCGCCTTGGGCAGGATGACCAGGTTGGCCTGCACATTGCCGGGCGCAAGGCCGGAGGTCGGGCCGCTGAACGCGCCCGAACGGATGCGATGGCGCTGGACGACGCCGGCCCTGCCGCGTGTTTCGATCATGCCGTCCATCGGAACCCTCCACTGAAACACCCGCGCGATCGGGCGCGAAGGCACGTTAGCATGACGTGGCATCCCCTCAAGCGCCCAGTTTGAACACTCAGTTTCAACTGGCTCCATCGTCGGGAAACCGCTAACCGCTGATCCCTGCATGAAACCCATCGTCGGCATCGATTTCGGAACCACGAACAGCGTCGTCGCCCTGATGGGCACGGACGGCGTCGTCACGACCGCGCGCTTTCCGGCGGGGGTGGAAGCGCTGGACGTGTTCCGCTCTGTCCTGTGCTTTTGGAACGACGACGCGCGGTCCGGCGGACGGTTGCGCCACGCGGCGGGGCCGGCGGGGATCGAGGCCTATGTCGACGATCCCCTGGATACGCGGCTGATCATGTCGATGAAGACGTATCTGGCGCAGCGCAGTTTTACCGAGACGCGGATCTATGGGCGCCCGTTCACGCTGCCGCAGTTGATCGGGACGTTTTTGCGCACGCTGGCCGAACAGGCGGGGCTGGATCTGACCGGCGCGCGCATTGTCGCCGGGCGTCCGGTGCGCTTTGCCGGGGAACTGGCCGATGACGCCTTGGGTGAGCAGCGTCTGCGCGAGGGCTACGCCGCGGCGGGGATGGCGGAGGTCGATACGGCGTTGGAGCCGGAGGCGGCAGGCTATCGGTTCGCGCGCACGCTGACGGCGCCGGCAACCGTGCTGATCGGCGATTTCGGCGGCGGGACGAGCGATTTTTCCGTGCTGCGCTTCACGCCGGGAGAGCGCGTGGCGGCCCTGGGCCACGCCGGCATCGGCATCGCCGGCGATACGTTCGATTATCGCATCATCGACAATGTGATTTCTCCCGTGTTGGGCAAGGGCGATACCTATCGAATCATGGGCAAGGATTTGCCGGTGCCGCCGGAATATTTCTCGGCCTTCGCGCGGTGGCATCGGCTGAGCCTGATGAAGACGCCGAAAACTCTGCGCGACATTGGCGAGGTGGCGCGGACGAGCGCGCATCCGGAGCGGCTGCGCGGGCTGCTGACGATGATCGAGGAGGAGTTGGGCTATCGGCTGTATCAGACCGTTTCGGGCGTAAAGGCGGCACTGTCGCGGGAGGCGGCAACGACTCTGTCGTTCCGGCACGCGGGTCTGGTCATCGAGCGGCAGGTGACGCGGGCGGACTTCGAGCAATGGATCGCCGACGACGTGGCGCGCATCGCAGCAACGATCGATCGGGCGTTGGCGGAGGCCGGAGTCTCGGAGGACTCGGTCGATCATGTGTTCCTGACCGGCGGGACGTCGTTCGTTCCGGCGGTGCGAGGGTTGTTTACCGAGCGGTTCGGGGCGGGCAAGGTGACTACGGGCGGGGAGTTTGTTTCGGTGGCCGAGGGGTTGGCTTTGATCGGGCGGGATCGGTTGGTGGGGTAGGTCGGCGTGCTTTGCCTGACCGCCTGTGTTTGGATTGAGACACGGACAAGAAATTTAACGCGGATACACGCGGATTCAGGGGATAAGCGCGGATCGCGGTCGATGGGTCTGATCGTCAATCCAAACAGGTTTTACTGGTCAGCATCGTTTCATTTCCGGCTCTTATTTGCTGCGCTGTTATACTACATTTCAGGGGCGCAGGACGTTCATTCAATCACCGCTCATCCACGTCATCCCTTGCATCGGCGTTTATCGATGTTCAAATTCTCCTTACTGCGGCCTCCCCTCCCCCCGGCACTGACGCACCACTGCGAAACGACGGTGCGGATTTCTGACTTCGGGCGGGATCGGTTGGTCGGCTGGACCTGCGTGCCTTATTGGACCGTCTGCGTTTGGACGCAGGCGCGGACGAGAAATTTAACGCGGATACACGCGGATTCAGGGGATAAGCGCGGATCGTGGTCGATGGGTCTGGTCGTCAATCCAAACAGGATTGCCTTGTCAGCATCGTTTCGTTTTCGGCTCTGATTTGTCGCTCTGTTATACTGCATGCCGTGGACGCAGGACGTTCATTCAATCACCGCTCATCCGAGTCATCCCTTGCATCGGCGTTTATCGGTGTTCAAATTCCCCTTACTGTGGCCTCCCCTCCCCCCGGCACTGACGCACCACCGCGAAACGACGGCGCGGATTTCTGACTTCGGGCGGGATCGGTTGGTCGGCTGGACCTGCGTGCTTTACCGGACCGTCTGCGTTTGGATTGAGGCACGGACAAGAAATTTTACGCTGATACACGCGGATTCAGGGGATAAGCGCGGATCGCGGTCGATGAGCCTGCTCGTTACTCCGAACAGGATTTACTGGTCAGCATCGTTTCATTTTCGGCTCTAATTTTTCGGGCTGTTATACTGTATGTCATAGGCGCAGGACGTTCATTCAATCACCGCTCATCCGCATCATCCCTTGCATCGGCGTTTATCGGTGTTCAAATCTTCCTTGCTACGGCCTTCCCTCCCCCCCCCGACACTGATTCACCACGGCGACCCTACAACGGGGATTTCGGGCTTTGGGCGGGACATGTTGGTCGACTCGACCTGCGTGCTTTATCGGACCGTCTGCGTTTGGACTCAGTCGCGGACAAGAAATTTAACGCGGATACACGCTGATTCAGGGGATAAGCGCGGATCGCGGTCGACGGGTCTGATCGTCACTCCAAACAGGATTGACTTGTCAGCATCGTTTCGTTTCCGCCTCTGATTTGCCGCGCTGTTATACTGCATGCCATGGACGCAGGACGTTCATTCAATCACCGCTCATCCGCATCATCCCTTGCATCGGCGTTTATCGGTGTTCAATTCTTCCTTGCTACCGCGCCCCAAGTTCGACGTATCACCGCGACCCGAGAACACAGCCCTTCGTGCATCCTTTGTGTTTCTCCGTGTTCTCTGTGGTAATCAAACAAGCCCCGCAAAAATCACGAAGCCGACGGTATCGGCGGTGCGTCAGGAATCCCCGAAAAATGGTGCTGCGCGATGCGCCACCCATCCGGACGACGCACCAGAACCAAGGTGGAGCGCAGAACGGTGCCCGATGTCCCCCCGGCGGTCAGATCGAAGTCGAATTTGGCATAGCCCTGCGCCAGACAGACCCCGTCCGCCAAGGTCCGCAGCTCCTGCTCCACCAGCGCCAGCCGGACGGACGCCAAAATGCCGACATAGGAGTCAAAATACCCCCACACCTGCGTCTGCCCGACGGAATGGGTGGTCCGCCCGCCGTAGAACACCGCATCCTCGGTGTAGAGCGCCGCAAGATTCTCGGCATTCCACGGCTGGGCCGCGGCGTTCCAGGCGCGTTCGATCGTCCGCAGCGCGGTCTCGGCCTCGGTCATGGTCGTTCCTCTCTGTTCAGGCTGCCGCCGGCGGGCGGACGCGGATGAAGTTTGTCGGCTTCATGGTCAGTACCGTGTCGCCGTTCTGATTGCGCACCTCGACCAATCCGGTCACCAGACCGCGATCGGGTTTGGACCGAGACACCCGCGCCTGCACGATCGTCATCCGCACACTCAACGTATCGTTCGGGCGCACCGGGTTCGGCCAGCGGACCTCATCGATGCCAGGCGCGGCGAGACCGTTTTTCGGCAGGAAATTGGCGACGAACAGCCGCATCATGCGCCCGACCGTATGCCAGCCGCTGGCGATCACCTCCCCAAACGGGCCGTCCTTGGCGATCGCTCGGTCGATATGCATGTCCTGCGGATCATACAGCAGGGCGAAATCGATGATTTCCTGCTCGGTGACCGTAAAGCTGCCGATGTCGAACACCGCGCCCTCGGGGTAGTGTTCGAACCAGCGTTGCGAGGGATTTTCGGGAAGCTTGGCGTTCATCGGTCAGGATTACCACACGGTTGTCGCCGGTGTCGGTAACATGCGATATACTGCATGACAACGTATTGCTTAAGCAGGGGAAACCGTCCGATGCGCCCATTGTCTCGCCGTTTCATGCTGGCCGGGTCCGCCGCCGCGCTGGCCACACCCGCGATCGCGCAGGGCGCACCGCTGAAGGTCGGGCTGATGTTGCCGTTTTCCGGCACCTTCGCCGCGCTGGGGGAAAACATTGCGGCCGCCTTCGAACTCTGCCTGCAGGAGAACGGCGGCAAATTCGGCGGGCGAGCGGTGACGCTGGTGCGGCTGGACGATGAATCCGATCCCGCAAAGGCGCCGGCCAACGTCAATCGCCTGCTGGGGCGCGATAATGTCGATGCGCTGGTCGGCACCGTGCACTCCGGCGTGGTGATGGCCCTGGTGCAGGCGGCGCGCGAAAAAGAGGTGCCGCTGTTCATCCCCAACGCCGGCAACGTCGCCGCGACGCGGGATTTGTGCTCGCCATCCGTATTCCGCTCCAGCTTCAGCAACTGGCAGCCGGCCTACGGCATGGGCAAGGCGCTGGCGGCGCGGGGCGTGAAGAAGGCGGCCTGGGTTACCTGGGATTATGCGGCGGGCCGGGAGTCGGCGGAAGGTTTCCGCGACGGCCTGAAGTCCGGCGGCGCCGAACTGACGCAGATCCTGACGCTGCCGTTCCCCGAGACGAATTTTCAGCCGATCCTGGCGCAGTTGCCGGGTCTGGGCGTGGATGCCGTGGGCTCGTTCTTCGCGGGCGGCGGCGCGATCCAGTTCGTCAAGGACTATGCCGCGGCGGGTCTGCGCGACAAGCTGCCGCTGTGCGGCTCCGGCTTCCTGACTGAAGGCGTGTTGAAGCCGCAAGGGGCCGCGGCGGAGGGGATTCAAACCGCGCTGCATTACGGCGACGGGCTGGATAACCCCAAAAACAAGTCCTTCCGCGAAGCCTTCCAGAAGATGACCAACCGTTCGGCCGACGTGTACGCGGTGCAGGGTTACGATGCCGGACAGATGCTGGCGGTCGGGCTTGCCGGCACCAAGGGCGACGCCACGGCGATCAAGGCCTTGGGTGCGGCCATTCGCGCCGCCCGGATCGACAGCCCGCGCGGCGCGTTCACATTGTCGGCCTCGCATAATCCGATCCAGACGATCTGGCTGCGTGAGGCACGGAATGGCGAGAACCGCGTGATCGGCGCCGCCGCCGAAGCCCTGGCGGACCCCGGCACCGGCTGCAAAATGGCGTGATGGCGGTTCGTCCGCGCGGATGACGGCGCTTGCGGGCCTGCTGGCCCAAATCCTGAACGGGATTCAGTACGGCCTGCTGCTGTTCCTGATCAGCAGCGGGCTGACGCTGATTTTCGGCGTCATGGGCGTGATCAATCTCGCCCACGGCAGCTTGTTCATGATCGGGGCCTATCTCGCTTATGTCATCGCGTCGGTCACCGGATCGCTGTGGCTCGCCTTGCCGGCGGCGATCCTGGGCGGCGTGCTGTTCGGCGCGTTGCTGGAACGCGGGCTGTTCCGACGCTTCCGCGCGCGGGAACATCTGGATCAGGTGCTGCTGACCTTCGCGCTGATCTTGCTGTTCGAGGAAGCGCGCGCCGCGCTGCTCGACAACCAGTTCCACAGCGTGCCGGTGCCGGCGATCCTGGACTTCTCGGTCCCGGTGATCGGTGGATTCGCCTATTCGGCGTACCGGCTGGCGGTACTTGTCATTTGTCTCGGCGTCGCGGGGCTGATGGTGCTGTTCGTGGAGCGCACGAAAATCGGCTCCGCCATTCGGGCCGCGGCGGAAAAGCCGGAAATGGTCGATCTGCTGGGCATCGATGCCGGGCGGATTCACACGCTGGTGTTCGCCGCCGGGACGGCCTTGGCCATGCTGGCGGGGGCGTTGGCCGCGCCGTTGCAGTCGGTCTACCCCGGCATGGGCGACGGATTCCTCATCCTCTCCTTCATCGTCGTCGTCATCGGCGGGCTTGGCTCCATCGCCGGTGCATTCTGGTCCGCGCTGTTGATCGGGCTGATCGACACATTGGGTAAGGCCTATGTGCCGCAGGCGGCGGGCATCGCGGTTTGCGCGCTGATGGCCGTTGTCCTGCTGTGGCGGCCGACCGGGCTGTTTTCCCGCGCATGACCCTTACCGGTGCTCGCGGCAATCTGATGCTCGCTCTAGGCGCGCTGGCGGTGGCGTCGATGCCGCTGTGGGCGACGCCGTATCACATGCAGCTTGCGTCCACCGCGCTGATCGCGGCGATGTTCGCGCTCAGCCTGCAGGTGCTGGTCGGCGGGGTCGGCCTGGTTAGCCTTGCGCATGCCGGATTTTACGGGCTGGGCGCGTATAGCGTGTACCTGCTGGGCCTGCCGAAGCTGGGACTGTCGGTGGCGGTGACGCTGCCGGCGGCGATCCTGCTGTCGGGTGGGGCGGCGCTGGCGATCGGCGCGCTGGCGCTGCGCACCAAGGGCTTTTTCTTTCTGATGGCGACGCTCGCCTTTGGGCAGATGCTGTTCTTTCTGTTCCACGACACGCCGCTGGGCGGCGGGGCGGACGGTGTGTTCATCCAGCGGCCGCCCATCGGGATCACGCTGAGCCGAGGGAACCGGCCGACGGTGCTGTTGCTGGTGAATTTGGGGACGCTGACGGCGATGTACGCGGCGCTGTGGTGGCTGATGCGCACGCTGTTCGGGCGGGCGTTGCTGGGGATCAAGGCGAACGAGCATCGCATGGCGGCGATGGGCCACGATGTGCAGGGTCTGAAGCTCGCCGCTTTTACCGTGGCCGGCGCGCTGGCGGGCGTCGCGGGCCACATGGCAGCGCTGACCGATGCCTTCGTCAGCCCCGAACTGCTGGGCTGGCACCGATCGGCGGAGGCGCTGTTGATGGTGCTGCTGGGCGGCATCGGCGCGCTGCACGGTCCGATATTGGGGGCCTTTGCGCTGACGCTGGTGCAAGAGGCCGGGCAGATGCTGACCGAACGTCAGCGCCTGGTCGAAGGCGGGGTGATCCTGGCCGCGGTGCTGCTGTTGCGCCACGGCCTGGCGGGCGGGCGCGGCCGATGATGCGCGCCGAAGGTCTGACCCGGCGCTTCGGCGGGTTGCTGGCGGTGCGCGACGTGTCGCTGGACCTGCGCGTCGGCGTGCTGCACGCGGTGATCGGGCCCAACGGGGCCGGCAAAAGCACCCTGGTCAACCTGCTGTCCGGCGAATTGCGCCCGACGGAGGGCAGCATTCACCTGAACGGCGCCGACGTGACGGATTGGCCGAACTGGCGGCGCGCGCGGGCCGGCATCGGGCGCACGTTTCAGCGTACCAACGTGATGCCCGCCATGACCGTACTGGAAAACACCCGCCTGGGCGCGCAAGCCCAGGGTGCGTCGGGCTTGGGCCTGCTGTCGGCGGGCCGAACGACGACGGAGGCCGCGGCGCGGGCCGCGCTGGATCGCGTCGGGCTGTCGCGGGCCGCCGCGACCGTGGCCGGCAACCTGAGCCACGGCGAACAGCGTCAACTCGAAATCGCCATGGCGCTGGCGGGGCAACCCACGGTGCTGCTGCTGGACGAACCCTTGGCGGGCATGGGGGCGGAGGAAAGCGCGCCGATCGCCGCGTTGCTGCGCGTTCTCGCCGGCGATCACGCGGTGCTGCTGATCGAACACGACATGGACGTGGTCTTCGCCGTGGCCGATGTGCTGACGGTGATGGTGGACGGACGTGTCCTGGAAGCGGGGACGCCGGCGGAAATCCGCGCCTCCGCCGCCGTGCGCGATGCCTATCTGGGGCATGAGGCATGACCGCCATTCTGGAAGCGCGCGGGCTGCATGCCGGCTACGGCGCCGCAACCGTGCTGCGCGGCGTCGATCTGGCGATCCACCCCGGCGAGACAATCGGCCTGATGGGCCGCAACGGCATGGGGAAGACAACGCTGATCCGGGCCTTGCTGGGACAAATCCCGGCAAGCGGCGGTCAGGTACTGCTGGACGGCGCGGACGCCGCCGGTCAGACGGTGTTCCGACGGGTGCGGCGGGGCATCGCGGTGGTGCCGGAGGGGCGCGGCATCTTTGCCACCCTGTCGGTGCGGGAGAATCTGCGCCTGGCCGAACGCCCGGGGATCGACGGGGCCAGGGATTGGACGGAAGCGCGCGTGTTGGACCTGTTCCCTCGGCTGGGGCAACGCATCGACAACGGCGGCAACCAACTCTCGGGCGGCGAGCAGCAGATGCTGGCGATCGGGCGGGCGCTGATGACCAACCCGCGCGTGCTGATCCTGGATGAGGCGACGGAAGGCCTGGCGCCGCTGATCCGCGACGAAATCTGGCGGGTCATCCGACTGGTGCGCGCCGCGGGGATCGCCGCCGTCGTCGTCGACAAGACCGTCGCCGCCGTGCTGTCGCTGGCCGATCGCGTGGTGGTGCTGGTCAAGGGAGAGGTCGTGTTCAGCGGCCCGCCCGCCGACCTGACTCGCGATGCTGCCGCGATGCACCGGCATCTGGGCGTGGATGCGGGATGAGCAACCGCGCGCCCGCCGAGGACGACCGGCTTTTTCTGCGCGCCCTCGGCGTCCGCCTGCGGACCTGGCGCGCGCGTCGGGGCATGACCCGCAAAATTCTGGCGCGGCGGTCCGGCATATCCGAACGCTATATCTCCGCGATGGAAGTCGGCGCGGGCAACGGATCGATCCTGCTGCTGCGCGCAATGGCGGCCACGCTGAACATCGACCTGCGCACGCTGCTGGAAGACGAACCTCCGCCGCCCGATCCCACCGAACGCCTGTCGGGACACGAGCGGCGGATCGCGTTGATCGGGCTGCGCGGGGCGGGGAAATCGACCCTGGGTCCGTTGCTGGCGGAGAAGCTGGCGGTGCCGTTCGTCGAGTTGGATCGGGAGATCGAGCGCGAGGCCGGGCTGGACCTGGGCGCGATCATGGAACTGCATGGCCAGGCCGGATTTCGCCGGATGGAACGGACGGTCCTGGATCGCACGATCGCCGCGTATTCGGCCTGCGTGATCGCCGCCGGGGGCGGCATCGTCGCCGAACCCGGCAGCTACGCCGCGCTGCGCGCCGCCTGCGTTACGGTCTGGGTCCGCGCGACGCCGGAAGATCACATGCGTCGGGTCACCGAGCAGGGCGACCTGCGCCCGATGCACGCCAATCGCCAGGCCATGGCCGATTTGCGCGCGATCCTGGACAGCCGCGAGGCGCTGTATGCCAAGGCGGACCATCAACTGGAGACGTCCGGGCGGAGCGTTACGGAATGCGTCGCGTCCCTGATCGCGATCGCCGCCCCCGCGGACGGAATATCCACATGGTAAATATCTGATTAATCCCGATTTTACGGTAATTCACGCTTTTTAGCCCCGATCCGGTTCCGAAATCACGATGCGCGGCCTTACCGCGCTGCCTTGGTATGCGCGACAGTGCGCTCGACACATTTCGTCGCACACAGCCGGACATCCGGCGCATCGGACCGAGGGAGATACATCATGATCGAACGGGTATCTGTGCTGGAACTGGAAGACTCCGCGCTGTTTCCGCGGTTGGCGCCGGAAATGCCGCCGACGCTGATGATCGTCAGCGACGACTTCCATCTGACGACGGCGATGGAGGTGATTTGCGACTTCCTCGGCCTGGGGATCGAGCAAATCCCGACCGAGGGCGATGCCGTGCGGATGGCGCGGGATTTTCGTCCGGTCGCGATCATGGTCTCGGCGGAGGGCGAGGGTCAGGACGGGTTCCATGTGATGAAGGGCGTCGCCGAGATCGATCCCGACATGCCGATCATGCTGTTGACCGGCGACGACCCCGCAATGATGGGGGCCGCCGATGCGATCGAGTCGCTTTTCGGACTGACCGCGGTGACGAAGACTCCGGGGCTGCCGTCGGTGGGCGAGATCGTCGATTTCCTGTTCCGCGCCGGTCGCCGGGGCGGATGGTTCCGGGCGATGCAGGCCTGAGCGGGGCTTGGGGTGGAGGCGGGTGGGTGCAATTGCATCGTGCCCGTCGCATCCCTACCTTGGCGGACAGGAGACCACCGCCATGCCGACGTCCGGCTATACCCCTCGTGAAGCGGCCGCCATGTCCGGCGTAAAATTGTCGGCGGTGCGGAAGGCGATCGCCTCCCGCCAGCTTCCCGCGCGTCTCGACCGAAAGACGCACCGTCGCCAGTTGGATGAGACCGCTCTGTTGGCGCTCGCGTTGGTGCGGTCGCTGCCGGCGACCTTGCGGCTTTCGCACGGCGACGCCTGGCGACTGTTGAATTCGGCGTTGGAGTCCGGCGATGCCTCCACCGTCTCCATCGGAGAGTGGGTGCAAATCGACGCGGGCAAGGCATTGTCCGGGGTGCGCCGCCGCATGGCTTTGTATGAGCGCGCGCGGGAACGGATCGTCAGTAATCCCGACATCATGGGCGGGATGGCGACAATCCGGGGCACGCGGATAACGGCGGAAGCGATCCTCGGCCGGATCGCCGCGGGCGATACCGTGCAGAGCATTGTCGAGGACTATCCGTATCTCGATCCGGACACCATCGAGTGCGCGGCGATTTACGCGGCGGCCAATCCATCGCGCGGCAGACCCGCCGGGAAGACGTGGCGCCACGCTTCCTGATCGACGAGAATCTCTCGCCGATGTTGGCCTCGCATCTCCGGCACGTGCACGGGTACGACGCGGGGTCTGTTGTATCGGCAGGCGTTCCAACAATCCCAGCAGTACGCCTCCCCCGCAACGCGGGAGAGGCGTTCGTAACGACTACAGTTCCAAACGATAGAACCGCGCGGCGGTGCCGCTGAACAGATCGGCTTTCTCGCTCGCGCTCGCGCCTTTCGCCATGATTTTGCAGGCGTTCCAGTAAGCCGCGTAGCTGTAAGACCCCTTATCGACGGGGAAGTTGCTTTCGAACATGCAACGCGACGCGCCGAATGCCTCGATGCAGGTTTCAACATAGGGGGTCCAGGCGGCGGCGAGTTCCGCCGACGTCGGGGGATCGACTTTCTCGTGGAAATCCCACCCATTGATTCGCATCGCCATGCCGCCGAGCTTGACGACGACGTTGGGGCATAGGGCGATGTCGCGGATGGATTTGGACCATGCGGCGAAGACTTCCTCCCGCCGCCCGGCATAGGAACCGATGGCGAGCGGTCCGCCAATGTGGTTCAGACAGATGCCGGTGCCGGGGAATGCCCGCGCCAGCGCGGCGACATCGCCGATTTGCGGGTGGTACAGCCAGGCGTCAAAGGTCAGGTTCAGCGGGGCAAGCTGCGCGAAGCCCTCGCGAAAGGTTTTGTCGAACATCAGCCCCGGCGGCGGGGTATAGGCCGGGTTCATCAGGGTGGGATCGGGATCGTATGCGGTGATGTGGCGGATGCCGCGGAAGCGCCCGCCGCCGGCGCGGATATGCGCTTCAAGCACGGCCGCGGCCGCGGCGCCGTTGCGCAGATCGACATGGCCGACGATGCCGGCATTGACCTTGGTATGGCCGTAGCCGCCGGACGCGCTCATGGCCGCGACGCCGTTGCAGAACTCGGTCTCGCCGACCGGGCGGAAGGCTTCGGGTCCGCCGGCGCGATGCATGGAGCGGCATTGGACGAAAACGGTGCCGACGATGTTATGGCCGGAATTGGTGTCGGCCAGCAGGTCGTCGAGCATATAGGTCCAGTCCGGCCGTTCCCACAGATGGTGGTGGGGATCGACGATCGGCAGGTCGGGTTCCAGGATGGTTTCGGTGCGGCGGGCAAGCCACTCGTCGCGCACGACCAGATAGGGCGAATGCGCGGGTTGGGTTGTTGTGCTCATGGTCTGTTGGCTCCGTATCCTCGGCGCGTAGAGCACCCGGTTTCCGGGTCGGACGCAAGGTTCGGGGGCGACAATGGCGGCGGGATTACGCCAGTGGTTTGGCCATGTATATGCGATCAAAGCCTTTTTCACTGACACGGGCGGTTTCGACGTAGCCGATGCGGGTGTAGAGGGCGATGTTTTCGGTCATCAGGACATGGGTGTACAGGCGGATTTCGCGATGACCGCGATGCTTGGCCTCGGCTTCCGCGAACCGCAGCAGCGCGCGTCCGTGGCCCTTGCCGTGGCGGTCGGGCGGCACGGCGATATTGTCCAACAGGCACCCGTCGGGCGTATCGAACAGCACGAGCACGCCGGTTAATGCCCCCGCCTCCTCGCTGACCCAGACACAGTGTTCGGCGATTCGGGCGGCGTAATCGTCCGTCATCGGGCCGGGCGGTTTGCCGATCCGCGCGATATAGGGGCGGTAGGCGGCATCGACGATTGCGGCGACGGCGTCGGCTTCATCCAGGTGGGCGAGCCGGATCACTCCGCCGCACGGGCCACGGCGGATTGCGGTTCGGCTTGCAGGCCGATGGCCTCCGCCAGTCGATCCAGTCGCCGCACGACGCTTTCCCCGGCAAAGACGCCGCTGTCTTCGTGCAGTTGCAGCACCAGGCGCGGGCCGCGCACGACAAGGCTGGTGCCGCCGAGGAGGTCGGGCGTGCCGGCCGACAAGGTAAACGCCAATCGCAAAGCCATGCCCAAAATTTCCGCTCGGCGTGCGACGGCGGGTTCCAGCAGACGGCGCGCCGGGCGCAGGAAATCGGCGTCGACGGCGGCTTCGTAGCGCAGCGCCAGGGTGATCGCGAGGAAGGCGCGCGACGGATGGTCGATGCCGATTCCGGGTTGGCGCAGCACGCGCAGGAACGCCTGTTCGGCGCGGAATTCGGGATGATCGTGGCTGCCGATATCGGAAAGCCAACAGGCCGCGAGGCGCAACCGGTGGGCGGCGTCGGATTCGCCCGGGAACAGCGGCGCCGTCCATTCCATCAGAAAAGGCGGCAAGGCGGGGTCGCGGCCATATTGCGCGGTCAGTTCGCGCGCCGCGACCAGCAGCGGGTCCTGCGCGCGCACCTCATCCGTCAGGCCGCGCATGAACCAACCTTCGCGCAGGCCGCTGGCGCTGAACACCACGCGACGAGCGTTGGTGACGCGCAGCAGGCGACGCAGCGCCACGGCGGCATAGGGCAGATCGCCGATGCGGCGCTTGGGCGCGCCCTTGAGCTTTTCCAGCATGCGCGGGGTCATGCCCTCGATCGCGGTGACGAACTCGCGAGCCTGATCCCGACCGATCGTGTACTGGTGCACGATATTCAGCGGGTAGCCGCTGCGGGCGATGTGGATGCGGGCCAGCGCGCGCCAGGCGCCGCCGACCAGGAACAGATCGCGCTCCGCGCCGTCGGCCAGCCAGGGCACGCGGGCCATGTCGGCTTCGGCCAGTTCGCGCGCGACGGCGATATCCCCGCGCGCGCGATCGGACAGGCGGATCACGCCCAGGCGCAGGGTTTGCGACGCGCCGCGCCGACCGTTGTCCAGGCGCACGACCTCCAGCGAGCCGCCGCCGATATCGGCCAGGATGCCGTCGGCGTCGGGGATGCCGCACAGCAGGCCGTCGGCGGAGAACTCGGCCTCCTGCGAGCCGGACAGCACCGTGATGGGCACGCCGGGCATGCGGGCACGCAGATCGGCGACGAAGGCGGGGCCGTTGACGGCGTCGCGCACCGCGGCGGTGGCCAGGATTTCGAACGGGCTCGCGCCCATGGCGCGCGCCACCGCGTGGTAGCGGTGGATCACGGTGATCGCCTGTTCGACGCCGTCCTGGTTCAGGTGGCCGGTTTCCTCCAACCCCTTCCCCAGGCGCAGCACGGCCTTTTCGTTAAAGATGGTGGTCGGGTTGCGTCCCAACCCCTCGAACACCACCAACCGGACGGAGTTGGAGCCAAGATCGACCACGCCGCACCGCGGCAGGCTTTCGGAAGGCCGAAACGGCATGCGATCAATCCTGATTCACGCGATCCTGCCGGCGCGCCGGCAGGGGGGAGGCAACCTGACCGTGCAGCGCCGATCCGCGTCCGGAGAGCGAGGGGTTGGTCATGAAGTAATCGTGGGCGGAGACCGGCTTGCGGCCGGCGGGCGTGCGCCTCCACGCGCCGTCCGGGCGCAGGTCCCAGGATTGGTGGGTGTCGCGGATGTTCACCACCATGATCTGGTCCAGGATTTGCGCATGCACCGTCGGATTGTGGATCGGCACCAAGGTTTCGACGCGCCAGTCCATGTTACGCTCCATCCAGTCGGCGGAGCTTATATAAACCTGCGCGTGCCGGCTGGGCAGGTTATATCCGTTGCCGAAGGCATAGATCCGCCCGTGTTCAAGAAACCGCCCGACGATGGATTTGACGCGGATGTTTTCCGACAGGCCGGGAACGCCGGGGCGCAGGCAGCAGATGCCGCGGATGACGGCGGTGATTTTGACCCCGGCGTTGGACGCGTCGTACAGCGCGTCGATCAGGCGCGCATCCACCAGGCTGTTCATTTTCAGCCAGATTTGGGCGGGCTTGCCCGCGCGGGCGTGTTCGATTTCCTCGGCGATACGCTGCAACAGGATATTGCGCGTGGTCAGCGGGCTGAAGCCCAACTCCTCCATCACCTCGGGACGCGCATAGCCGGTCATGTAGTTGAACAGGCGGGCGGCATCGCGGGTCAAAGCGGGATCGCAGGAGAAGAAGCTGAGGTCGGTGTAGATGCGCGCGGTGAACGGATGATAATTGCCGGTGCCGAAATGCGCGTAGGAGCGGATGCCGCCGGCCTCCCGCCGCACGACCAGGGAGAGTTTGGCGTGGGTTTTCAACTCGGTGAAGCCGAACACGACCTGCACGCCGGCCGCTTCCATGGTGCGCGCGAGGCGGATATTGGCTTCCTCGTCAAAGCGCGCGCGCAGTTCGACCATGGCGGTGACGGATTTGCCGGCTTCCGCCGCCTCGATCAGGGCGTTGACGATCGTGCTGTCGCGGCTGGTGCGATAGAGCGTCTGCTTGACCGCGATCACCGCCGGGTCCTGCGCGGCCTGACGCAGGAACTGCACGACGACGTCGAAGCTTTCGTAGGGGTGATGAACGACGATGTCCTTGGCGCGGATCGCGGCGAAGCAGTCGCCGCCGAAATCGCGGATGCGTTCGGGGAAGCGCGGCGTATAGGGCGGGAACAGCAGATCGGGGCGGTCGTCGACGATCAGTTGCTTGACGTCGACCACCGATTTCAGCCCGCGGTCGATGTGGATTTCGTCGGGCGCGGCGTTCACCTCGTGCACGATCATGTCGTACAACTCGTCCGGCATGCCGAAATCCATCTCCAGATGGATCGCCACGCCGCGACGGCGGCGCTTCAGCGCGGTTTCGTAGGAGCGGACGAGGTCTTCGGCCTCTTCCTCGAACTCCACGCCGGTATCGCGGATCAGGCGGAAGACGCCCTTGCCGGTGACCCTGAAGCCGGGGAACACACGGTCGAGGAACAGCAGCACGAGGTCTTCGAGCAACACGAAGCGGATCGGATCGGTCTCGGCCGTGGCGGGCAGGCGGATGAAGCGATCGATCTGGCTGGGCAACGGCAACAGGCCGCGCATGCCCTGGCCGTCTTCCTCGCGCAGCAGCAGCAGCGCCAGCACCAGACCCATATTGGCGATGAACGGGAATGGATGCGCGGGATCGATGGCGAGCGGCGTCAGCACGGGGAAGACGCGTTCCATGAACCAGGCGTCGAGCCACAGCCGGTCCTCCCCGGACAGGGTATCGGTGGTGCAGACCTCGATCCCGGCCTTGCGCAATTGCCCGGTCAGGTCGCGCCAGATGCGCTGTTGATCGGCCAGCAGCGCTTCGGAGCGGACCTTGATTTCCGCCAGTTGCTGCGCCGGCGTGCGCCCGTCGGTGGAGACATGGGTGACTCCGGCCTTGGCCTGTCCGACCAGACCGGCGACGCGGACGGAGTAGAACTCATCGAGGTTGGACGCGCTGATCGACAGAAAGCGCAACCGTTCCAGCAGAGGATGGCGGGGGTTTTCCGCTTCTTCGACGACGCGGCGATTGAAGTCGAGCCAGGATAATTCGCGGTTGATGAAGCGTTCCGGGCTGTCGGCGGCGATCGCCGGGACGGATCGGGCGGCGCGCGGCGCGTCGATGTCGGTCATTGGCGGCATGGGTTCAACGACCTCGTTCATGGTGGCGACCCTGTTCGCGAAACGCGCGCATGAGTCTACAGCAGCCTGTCTGCCGGGAAAGAGGGGTACGGCGGTGACTCCGGATTGTCATCGTCGCCGTCGGCGGCCCAATCCCCACCCGACAGCACCGCCCGCGCCCGCGACAGACGAATAGGCTCCCGTTCGACCAGGGCGGCATGGTCCAGGCGCGCGACGGCATCGCGCAGGGCGCCGGGCGTGCGGGGCAGATAAACACGCATCCAATCGCGCACGGCGGTGGGCAAACAGAGCTGGCGGTCGGACAGCAGCCGCGTCAGCAAGGCGTCGAGCAGGCTGTCGCGCGGGGTCTCGACCCTGACCGCGACGACGGCGCGCACGCGGCTGGCGAGATCCGGCAGGGCAATGCGCCATTCGGTCGGCGGCACGCGCCCGACGAGCAGCACGGGGCGGCGCAGTTCGCGCGCCATGTTCAGCAGATGCAGCAACGCCGGTTCGTCGGCGATCAGGTCGGCGTCGTCGATCCCCATCGCGCCGGGGACGGCGGGCAGGCCGGACAGTTCGGGGCCGGACAGGACGGCGGCGCCCTCTCGTTCGGCCCAGTTGTGCAGCAGATGGCTTTTCCCGCAGCCGGCTTCGCCCCACAGCGCCAGTCGGCCGTCGGGCCAGTCCGGCGTGCGGTTGATCCAGATGCGGGCCTGTTCGTTGGTGGCATCGGCGAGGAAATCCGCCACGGCGAAAGACGGGCGATGAATGAACGGCAGCGCCAACTGGCGCGGCGGCACGTACGGCGCGGACAAGATGGTGGTCATTTCCCGGTTGGGGGGGCGTGATCGAGATACAGCGGGCTGCCGAGGTAGCGGCGCAGCCAGAAGCGACACAAGACGCCAATCGTTGCCGCGACCGGGACGGCGAGCATGACTCCCAGGAAACCGAACGCCGCGCCGCCCGCGAACAGCGCGAAAATCACCCAGACGGCCGGTAGTTCGACCCGATCGCCCAGAAAGCGCGGGTAGATGACATAGCCTTCCAGCACCTGTCCGATCACCAGAATACCGGCGACCACCGCCACGCCCTGCCATTGGGGGAACTGCGCCAGGGCCAGGCCGATGGCGGTCAGCCCGCCCGTGATCGAACCGACATAGGGGATGAACGAGATCAGGCCGGAGGTCAGACCCACGACGAGACCGAGGTCCAGGCCGGCGAAGGTCAGGCCGAACGCGTAGTACAGCGCCAGGAACAGGCAGCACAGCGCCTGTCCGCGCACCCAGGCGGACAGGATACGATCGACCTCCCGCGCCTGTTCACGGATAACGCCGACATAGCGCCGGGGCAGCCAGCCATCGACCATAACGACGACATCGGGCCAGTCGCGCAGCAGATAGAAGCCCACCACCGGCGTCACGACGGCGAGGCTGAGCACGTTGAACAGCGCGAAGCCGCTGCCGACGACGCTGGTCACGGTGGACAGCAGGATGCTGACCATGCTGCCGGCCTGTCCGCTGACGAGATCGCGCAGCTTGTCGTTGACCAGTTCGGAGCCGAAATTGTCCTGCAGGTCGGTCAGCACGTGGCGCGCCCAGCCTTGCAGCAGGGTGGCGTAGTGCGGAATGCGATAGACCAACAGGCTGATCTGGGCGAGCAGCAGCGGATACAGCAGCAGCGCGAACAATAGCACGGCGGCCAGCAGCACCAGGACCATGACCAAGGCCGCGACTCCGCGCGGGAGCCCCAGGCGACACAGCCGCGTGGTCGGCGGGTCGAGCGCGTAGGCGATCACCGCCGCCGCGACGAAGGGCGCGAGGACGGAAGCGAAAAGCTGCATCGCCAGCCATGCGACCACCAGCAGCCCGACCACGAGGGCGATGCGCTGAGCCTTGGTGGCACCGGTCAGGCCGACGACCGAAACGGGCGGTGGGATGGGAGCATTGCCGGTCATGTCACGGCCCGCGCGCCGTGACCCAGACATAGGCCGCACCGGAGGCCAGTGTGGTGGCCGCGACGCACCAGATCAGCGTCGATATCATCCAGGGCACGGGCAGGCCAAATCCCGCCTGCAACAAGGTCGCGGCGACCAGCACGATCTGGAGCAGCGTGTTGAGTTTGGAGATATACAAGGGCTTGATGATCACGGGATGGCCGAGAACGGCGAGGACGATCACTCCGCCGACGATCACCAGATCGCGGAACACCACCATGATCGCCAGCCAATCCGGCAACGCGCCGACGGCGGCCAAAGTGACATACATCGTGACCAGCAGCGCCTTGTCGGCGACAGGGTCCAGCAGCGCGCCGATCGCATTGCCGCCCCAGCGCCGAGCCAACCAGCCATCGACGGCGTCGGAGATTCCGGCGATGACAAACAGGATGAAGGCATGATCCAGCCGCCGTTCCAACACCAGCCAGAATGCCATCGGCACGGCGCACAGCCGACCGAACGTAATCACGTTCGGCAAGGTCCATAGCGCGGCGGACGCGCTGCGTCCGATCTGGGTTCCGTCGGGCATCCGGCGCGTTGCTCACTGCTATTTCCAGGGAGGGATTTGCCGAAAGCGGCATCCCTATGGTTCTGTCCGCCACCACTCACCTCGAATACCGTAAAGAAGGCCATCATGACCAGCGGAGATCACGCCGCCCCCCCGGCGAACAGCCTGAGCTATCGCGCCGCCGGCGTGGATATCGAGGCCGGAGACGCTCTGGTCGAGGCGATCAAGCCTCTCGCCAAGGCCACTACGCGCGCCGGTGTGCTGGGCGGCCTCGGCGGGTTCGGCGCCCTGTTCGATCTGAAGGCCGCCGGGTTCGTCGATCCGATCCTGGTATCCACCACCGACGGCGTCGGCACCAAGCTGAAGATCGCCATCGATACCGGCATCCACGACACCGTCGGGATCGATCTGGTGGCGATGTGCGTCAACGATCTGGTCGTGCAGGGCGCCGAACCGCTGTTCTTTCTGGATTACTTCGCGACCGGCAAGCTCGACCCGGCGCAGGCGCGCGCGGTCATCGCCGGGATCGCCGACGGCTGTCGGCAGGCAGGTTGCGCGCTGGTCGGCGGCGAAACCGCGGAGATGCCGGGCATGTACGGCGCGGGCGACTACGATCTGGCCGGGTTTTCCGTCGGCGCCGCCGAACGCGGCACCTTGCTGCCCAAGGACATCGTCCCCGGCGACACCATCCTCGCCCTTGGCAGTTCCGGGGTGCATTCCAACGGCTATTCGCTGGTGCGACGCATCGTCGCCAACAGCGGGCTGGCCTGGACCGATCCGGCCCCCTTCGCGCCCGACCGGACCCTGGGGCGGGCGCTGATGGCACCCACACGGATTTATGTGCGCGCGCTGCTGGCGCTGCATCGCGCGGGGCTGCTGAAGGCCGCGGCGCATATCACCGGCGGCGGACTACCCGGCAACCTGCCGCGCGTCTTGCCCGACGATACGATCGCGCAACTCGATCCCGTCTGGCCGGTGCCGCCGGTGTTCGCCTGGCTGGCCCGCATCGGCGGGGTGGAAGCGGCGGAGATGCTGCGGGTGTTCAACTGCGGCGTCGGCATGGCTGTGGTGGTGTCGGACCCGGATGCGGCGCGCGCGGTCCTGACGGAAGCGGGCGAAAGCGTCAGCGTCATCGGACGCATCGCGGCGGGCAGCGGCCCCGCGTCGATCCGGATCGATCTGCCGACAGGCTGGCCGTCCGCCGCATGAAACGGCGCGTCGGCATTCTGATCAGCGGGCGCGGGTCGAACATGACCGCGCTGCTGGACGCCGCGCGGGCACCGGATTTCCCGGCGGAGATCGTGCTGGTGCTGTCCAATCGGCCCGACGCGGCGGGGCTGGGCCTTGCGGCGGCGGCCGGCATTGCGACCGCTTCGATCGATCATCGTCCGTTTCGCGGCGACCGGGCGTCGCACGAGGCGGCGATCGACGCGGCGCTGCTCGCGGCGGGCGTCGAGATCGTCTGCCTCGCCGGTTACATGCGCCTGCTGACGCCATTTTTGGTCAAGGCGTGGGAGGGCCGGATGCTGAACATCCATCCCAGCCTGCTGCCCGCCTTCCCCGGGGTCGACACGCATGCGCGCGCGCTGGCGGGCGGGGTGCGGTTGCACGGCTGCACGGTGCATCTGGTGACCGAGGGCATGGACGAAGGCCCCATCCTGGCGCAAGCCGCCGTGCCGGTGCTGCCGGACGATACCGAGGCGACGCTGGCGGCGCGGGTGCTGCGGCAGGAGCATCGGCTTTACCCGCTCGCGCTCGCCGCGTTCATCGACCCGAACCAGGCAAACGCGGCGGCGGAGGAGATGGCGCTGGCGAACCCCTTGCCGAGGGTGGCGCGGGCGTCTTAAAAGCCGGGGATCATCGTTTACCTGAATTTTGGGGCGTCGCATGGCCGAACACAGCACGAGCTTCCACGGACCCGAGACGCCGGAGCAATTCCTGGCCGATCGTCAGCGCATGTGGGACGGATTCACCGGCGCGACCGTCGGCTCGATCATCTTCATGATCGTGCTGCTGGTTGGGATGGCGGTATTCCTGGTTAAGTGACGCCGGTGCCTGACTCGCGTCTCCATGACTCGAGTCAGGCAAGCAGGTCCAGACACTCCGCCAAGGCCGGTTCGATCGCCATCTCCGGCGTATAGCCGTCGTAAAGCCGAGCAAAGGCGGCGGCTCGTTGGCGACACGCGGCATCGTCGAGTAATCGACGCAAGGCCGCTTCCATATCGTCCGCCGTCGCCGAGGGCGGCACACCGTGGCCAAGACCCTGGGGCGCGACACGATACAGCGTCATGGTCTGTTCGACCGGCCAGGGCATCATCAGCACAGGCCGGGTAGCGAGCAGGGCCGGGGCGACGGTGGCAATGTCCTGGCAGACGACGAAATCGCAGGACGCCAGGGCGGCGGCGCGATCCGTCGGCGCGATGCCGACATGGACATGCGGACGGCACAAGACGCGGGCCAGTTCGTCGGAGATGCGGGTCGCTTCCACGATTGACGGCAGACCCAGCCGATCCAACGCCTGAATCAGGCCGGCAAAGGCGGGATGACGCCCGTCCATGCGGGCGTAGATGCGTTCGGCCGATCCAGTCGGCCAATCCGGCGGCTGACCGGTACCTGCGTCGAAGACCTCTCCGAACCAGGCCGCGTCCCCGCGTCCTGGATAATGATCCAGTTCCGGGAAGGCGCAGAGGATTTGCGTCGCGGTCTGCTGAAACAGATCGGCGAGGCAGGTCAACGGCGCGCCGCCGATCGCGCCGAGGGTCGGATTGACGATAGCGAGGACGCGCGCCTCGGACTCCGCGATGCGGGTGGGGTCGATCTCCTCCCACGGGCGCAGCGAGGGCAGCGGATCGGTCGCGGGCGGCAGGGTATAGCCGTTACCCAGGACGACGGCGGGCAGACCGACGGCGCGGGCGGCCAGCAGCGCGGTCGGCGCGAAATCGGCGATCAGCAAATCGGGTTGACCGAGGGCAAAGACCTGTCGCCAACCCGCGAGCAGATCGCGCAGGGTTTCGGGCGTCGCGTAGCCGCATTGCAACAGCACGTCGGCGTAGCTGACGGCGAGGAAACCGGGCGGCGGCGCGGCGCGCCAGGCGGGCGCCACCGTCAGCGACCAGGATTGGCTTGCCGCCAGATCGGCGACCAGGCTCGGGTCGCGCAGGACCAGCGAGACAGTATGGCCTTGCGCCGTCATGCCCGCCGCGATGGGCAGCAGGCGATCGAGCGCGGTCAGGCTCGCGCCCAGTTCGCAGGCGAACAGGACGCGCTTAGGGTTGCTCACGCGATGCGCCGACACAAGCGGATGGGCCGGCGGCGCATCGACGGCGCTGCTTCAGCCGACGATTTCGGTGCCGGCGAAGAAATACGCGATTTCGATCGCGGCGTTCTCCAGGCTGTCGGAGCCGTGCACGGAGTTGGCTTCGATGCTTTCGGCAAAGAGCTTACGGATGGTGCCTTCGGCGGCATTGGCCGGGTTGGTGGCGCCCATGATGTCGCGATTGGCCTGCACGGCGTTTTCGCCTTCCAGCACCTGCACGACGACCGGGCCGGAGGTCATGAAGGTCACGAGGTCGCGGAAGAACGGGCGGGCGGCGTGGACGCCGTAGAAGCTCTCGGCCTGGGCGGTGGTCATGTGGATGCGCTTCTGCGCGACGATGCGCAGGCCCACGCCTTCGAGGCAGGCATTGACCTTGCCGGTCAGATTCCGCCGGGTGGCGTCGGGCTTGATGATGGAGAAGGTGCGCTCGATCGCCATGATAGGCTCCTGTGAATAGCGGTCAGTCGATGGGCGCGGGCTTTAGACGGTTCACACACCTTACGGCAACCCCTGTTCCCTGCCCCCAATTTCTTGCCCCCCATTCGTGGCCCCGTGACTCCGGACGCGGGGAAGGGTAGGAGTGCGCTTGCTGGCAAGACACGGCAAACCCACATCCTGTCCCATTATGGGGGAGCAAGAAATCAATGACGATCAAAGTTGGTGACGCAATTCCGTCGATGAAGCTGATGGTGGCGACCGCGGACGGTCCGAAAGAGACGTCCACGGACGATATCTTCAAGGGCAAGAAGGTCGTGCTGTTCGCGGTGCCGGGCGCTTTCACCCCGACATGCAGCGCCAAGCACCTGCCGGGTTTCGTGCAGAACGCCGACGCCATCAAGGCGAAGGGCGTCGACACCATTGCCTGCATCTCTGTCAATGACGCGTTCGTCATGGGCGCCTGGGGCAAGGACCAGGGCACCGGCGACAAGGTGGAAATGCTGGCCGACGGCGCCGCGCAGTTCGCCAAGGCCATTGGCCTGGAGCTCGATCTGAACGGCCGCGGCATGGGCTGGCGCAGCCAGCGCTATGCGCTCGTCGCCGTGGACGGCAAGGTGACGCACCTTGGCGTTGAAGAGCCGGGCGGTTTCGAGGCTTCGAAGGCCGAGACGATCCTGGCCGCGCTGTAAGCCGCGATCGATCCGGGGCGACCGTCGCCGGTCGCCCCGACATCGCGGGTTACGCGAGTGCTCGTGTTCAGAACGTGAACTGAAGCGCGAGATAGTAGGTAAATTCGTTTGTAGTCGAAACGTTGCGCACGCCGCGCCCGGCGGATGCCAGCACGTGCACGACCTCGTTCACATCGTAGATCCCGCCCAGGTTGAACCCCGTCGTCGGTCGGTTCGCCAGGCTGCCGGTCTGATGGAACACCTCTGCCCCAATGTGAAGTTTTTCGGTCAGATCGTGCATCAGGCCGCCGCCGACGTACCAGTAATTGCGACTCGTCGGCAATTGGCTGATCCAGAACCCGCCGCCGCCGAACGCGGTCCAGCCTTCCGCCAGTTCCTTATCCATCCAGATCGGCAGGAAGGCGCGCACATGCCCGGAGCCAAGGCCGCGTTTGGAATCCCCCGTCGGAGTCTGGATCAACGGATAGACCGCGACGCGCGGCATCCATGAATCCTCCGGCGGGTCGATAATGCGGATTTTGACGCCGAGTTCGGTATCGCCATAGCCCCATTGGCGGGGCGCACCGGCGGTGTTGGTGAACGCAAACGGCATGACCAGATGCAGTTGAATGCGCGGCGTCAGGCCGTAATCGACCTCGATCGACGGCAGCGTGGCGCCGAAATCCCGCGCCGTCTTGGTGCCGGCGGATTGCAGATCGATTTCCCAGTTTTTGGTGATGCCGCCGTCGTCGGACGTGAAGGGGGCACCGGCGTCGGCCGGGGTGGCGGCCAAGGCCGCGAAGCAAACCGCGCCGAATACGGCGCCAGGCCGCGCCAGGCGCGGGAGAGACAACGTCATGGAATCAACCTCAACTCATATTTCGGAGACAGGAAACACAACCTGGGGTAGAATTTCAAGTCTTTCCGTCAGGCATTGCCGACTACGACCGCAGCCTGCGGCGGGAAGCTGAGCGTGATCGCGCTGTCGTGCGCCAGCACGGTTTCGGCCGACCCCACCACGCGCAGCACGCGTTCGCCCACGCGCACGTCGTAGCGGGCATTGCCGCCCAGGAAGCTCGCGGCGACGACCACGCCGGACAGGGCGGCGTGGTCCGGGTGCAGCGGGGCGCCGAGCAGAATGCTCTCGGGACGCAGGGAGACGGTTGCGGCCTGGTCGGCGATCGCGCCGGCGGGAAACAGGCATTGGATCGCGACGCCGTCGTCTAGCCGCACCGCGCCGATGCCGCCGGCTTCCACCCGCGCGATGGCGGTTCCCTTCAGCAGGTTGGCGGAGCCGATGAAGCTCGCCACGAATTCGTTCGCGGGACGGAAGTAGATCGCGCGCGGATCGTCCATCTGCACGATACGGCCGCGATCCATGACGGCGATCAGGTCCGACATGGCCAGCGCCTCACTCTGATCGTGCGTCACATAGACGGTGGTGACGCCGATCTGGCGTTGCAGCCGGCGCAGTTCGGCGCGCATTTCTTCGCGGAGAGCCGCGTCGAGGTTGGACAGCGGTTCGTCCAACAGCAGCAGTTGGGGCCGGTGGACGATGGCGCGGGCCAGGGCGACGCGCTGCTGCTGCCCGCCGGACAGCCGGGTGGCCGGGCGTTCGCCGTAGCCGGCCAGACCGACGGTCGCCAGCGCGTCGTCGACCAGACGGGTGATATCCTCTCGCGCGTAGCGTTTGTCCTTAGCAACGCGCAACGGAAACGCGATGTTTTCAAACACCGTCATATGCGGCCAGATCGCATAGGACTGGAACACCATGCCGATACCGCGTTCGTTCAGCGGCACCGCGACGCCGTCGGCGGAGTCATACAGCACGCGGTCGCCGACCGCGATGCGGCCTTCGTCGGGTCGTTCGAGACCGGCGACGCAGCGCAGGGTCGTTGTTTTACCGCAACCGCTTGGCCCCAGCAGGGTGAAGAAGGTACCCGCCGGCAGGTCGAAGGCAACGTCGCGCACGCCACCCGCCTGGGCGTCGAAGCGGTTGGCGTAAATCTTGGTCAGCGCGCGCACATTCAACATGGTTCAGTTCCCGTAAACGTCGGAGCTGCCGCGACGCATCTGCGCGAAGAACAGGCAGGCGATCAGGGTCATCAACACGGTCCAGATCAGGCCGAAGGCCGCGAGTTCGCCGCCCTGCCCGTTCACGTAGAGATCGAAAATCGCCACCGCGATGACCTTGGAACTGGGGCTGGCCAGCAGCACGGCGATTGCCAGTTCCTTGTTGGCGATCAGGAAGATGAACAACCAGCCGGCGACCAAGGCGGGGGTCAGCAGCGGCACCACGATGCGACGCAGCGTGGTCATCGATGTCGCGCCCGCGACTCCGGCGGCTTCTTCCAGTTCTTTGTGCAGTTGCAGCACGCCGGAATACACGTAGCGCATGCCATAGGGCATGTAGCGGATCACATAGGCGATCGCGATGATCCACAGGCTGCCGTAGATCGGCAGCGGCACGCGCAGATAGACCTCCATCACCGCCACGCCCAGGCAGATGCCGGGGAAGACCAGCGACAGCGTGGCGAGTTGGTCCAGCACCCAGCCGCCCGGCCCGCGGCGCGCGGCGATCCAGCCGGCCAGCGCGGTGATGGCCATGATGGCGGTTGCCGCCCCGCCCGCGACGCACAGGCTGTTCAGCGCCAGCTCCAGATAGCCGGGCACGGTGAACACCGTATAAAAATTCTTCAGCGTCAGCGACGACAGCCCGGCCATGCTGAAGCCGCGCAGGAACGGCAGCAGCGACATCCACAGCAGCGTGATCAGCGGCAGCACCAGAACGATCAGGAAGTTCACGACGATGATCGCCCCGGCGATCCAACGGCCCCGGCCCAGATCGAACGGGCGCGGACGATAGCCCTTGCCGGTGACGGAATGGTATTTCTCGGCGTTCTTCGACAGGCGCCCGTAGAAGTACAGCAGCACCGCGACGATCGCGACCATGACGATCGAGAACGACGCGGCATAGCCGAGGTCCGGCGGCATTTTCAGCGTCGCCTCGTAGACATCCGTGGTCAGCACGTAAATCCGCGTGGGCATGCCGACCAGCGCCGGGACCTCGAACCCGCCGATGGCGCGGATGAACACGAACAGCGCCAGCGCCAGGATCGCCGGCATGGCGAGCGGCAGCGAGATGCGGCGCAGGGTCTGGAACACCGACGCGCCGCTCATGCGCGCGGCTTCCTCCATATCCGCGTTGGCGGCGCGGAAGGTCGCGCCCAGCAGCAGGAACACCAGGGGCGACCACAGGAAGCCCTCGATCAGGATCATGCCGGCCATGGAGTTGACGTTGAACAGTATCCCGGAGGACCCGGTGACGGCGCGATAGGCTTCGTTCAGCGGGCCGACCTTACCCAGCAGGAACAGCCAGGCGATGACGTGCAGGATATAGGGCGTGCCCATCGAGATGATGGTCGCGAGATAGGCCAGCACCTTGAACGGCGCGTTGGTGCGCTCGACCAGCCAGGCCAGCGCGCCGCCCAGCAGCAGCGACAGCACCGTGCTGCCGGCGGCGAACACCAGGCTGTTCCACAGGCTACGCAGCGCATCCTTGTTGGCGAAGAGTTTGGCGAAATGATCCAGCGTCATGCCGGTGATCTCGCCGATCGCGTTTTGCGTCGTGACGCTGTCGACGATCAGCATCCACATCGGCGGCAGCATCGCGACCGCCAGCACCAGGCCGACGATCAAGGCGATCGGCCGCCTGGGGTCCTGTCGCAACCAACCCAGCAACGGCCCCGACCGGGTGGCCGTCACGGCGGATGTCACTTGAAGATCTCGTTATAGATCGCCGTCCATTTCGGCAGCCCGGCTTTTTGCTCTTCCGGCGTGACCGCCAATATCGAGAATTTGCCGTGTTCCGGCGTCAGGGTCGGGTCCTTGATCGGCACCGCCGGATCGGCCGGCATGTAATCGTTCGCGGCCATGATTTCCTGCCCTTCGCGCGACAGCAGGAATTCGATCAGCAAGCGCGCGGCGTTGGGGTGGGGCGCGCCCTTGAGCACGCTGAACGTGTTCACCGACATGATCATCGGCGGCATTTTCAGCCATTGGATCGGCGCGCCCTGCGCCGCGCTGATGGTGGAATGATAGCTCAGCGTCATGAGCGCGATCGGATATTCGCCGGAGATCGCCTTATCCAGCACCACCCGCTGTGCCGCCGGAATGACCGCCGGTTCCTGTTTGGCGAAGGCGCGCAGCCATTCCATGCCCTTGTCGTGACCTTTCAGGGTCAGAATATTGTGCACGAAGCCGGGCGGGCCGCCGACGGTCAGGTCGTAGGTCCAGGCGATCTTGCCCTTCCATTTCGGGTTCAGCAGATCGTCGTAGCTTTGCGGCGCCTCGGCCGCCGGGATGGCGTTCGTGTTGTAGGCGGCGGTGTAATAGTAGACGTTCGCCGCGCTCCACAGCATTGCCGGGTCTTTGCGATCGCTGGGATAACGTTCGGATTCAGTCGGCTTGAACGGGGCGATCAGGCCGGTGTCCAACAAGGACACGAATGCGGTGGAACCGTCGAAGATATCCGCCAGAGGGCGACGGGCGCGGGCCTCGTTCACGATCTTCAGCGCATTGTCCGCACCGCTGGCGCGGGAATACTGCACCTTGATGCCGGGGTATTTCTTTTCGAACGCATCGACCATCGGGCGGACGATCTGGTTCACGATCATGCCGCTGTACCAGACCACGCCGCCTTCCTTGCGTGCGGCCTCGATCATCGCCGGATCGATCTCGGCGGCCCGCGCCGGCAAGGCGAGTGCCGCCAGCAGCAAGGCCAGTTTGAATGCGCGCATCGTCGCCTCCCGTTCCATTCTTGCGACCATACTGACCGCGGATCGAGGATGTCTCAAGCCCGCGAATGCGCGCATCGCGGCCCGGTCGATCGTTGCCCGTTGCACGGGGCCGCGCGTTGCCGCACCTTCGCGGCACCCATGGAGCCCACGCGATGATCCCCACTTTGGGCAAGGCGGTTCGCCACGAATGGCGGCTGGATCCCGATTTTCTGACCGTCAATCACGGTTCTTTCGGTGCCACGCCGACCGTTGTGCTGGCGGCGCAGCGGGATTGGCGCGAGCGGATGGAGGCGCAGCCGAGCAGGTTCATGCGGGCGGTGGTGCCGGGGGCGCTGCGGGCGGCGGCGGAACGGCTGGCGACGTTCGTGGGTGCGGAAGGTCGGGATCTCGCGTTTGTGGACAATGCGACGGGGGGCTGCAACGCCGTGTTGCGATCGTTGCGATTGCGGCCGGGGGACGAGGTCCTGGTGTTGGATCATGGCTATGGCGCGGTGCGCAACACGGTGCGGATGGTCACCGAGGCCGCCGGGGCGCGGATGACGGAAGCGACGATCCCGTTTCCGCGACCGACCGAAGACGCGGTGGTGGAGAGCATCGCCTCGGCGCTGACCGACAGGACGGTGCTGGCGGTGATGGATCACATCACGTCGGGCAGTGCCCTGGTGCTGCCGGCGGCGCGGATCGTGGCGGCGTGTCATGCCGCCGGGGTCAGGGTGCTGATCGACGGGGCGCACGCGCCGGGTCAGATCGACCTCAATCTGCGGGCGATCGGGGCGGATTGGTACACCGGCAACGCGCATAAATGGCTGTGCGCGCCGAAGGGCTGCGCCTTCCTGTGGGCGGCGGCGGATCGGCAGGCGGATTTGCATCCGACCGTGATCTCGCACGGGTTCGGCGGGGGATTTCTGGCGGAATTCGACTGGACCGGCACGCGCGATCCCAGCGCCGCGCTGTCGATCGGGGCGGCGCTGGATTTCCACCAACGGCTGGGCGGGGCGGCGATGCGCGCGCGCAACATCGCCCTGGCGCGGGAAGGCGCCGATCTGATGGCGCGACGATTGAACACGGAAACCGGTGATGCGGGCGCATTGCAGGGCGCGATGGCGCTGGTGCGGTTGCCGTTGCGCGGGACAGCGACCGAGGCCGTGGCGACGCGGATACGCGACCGGTTGCTGGCGGCCGGAACCGATGCGCCGACGCATCGGCTGGGCGATGCGGTCTGGTTGCGTCTCTCGGCGTTTGCCTACAATGATCTCGACGATTTCACGCGGCTGGCCGATCGGGTCGCCAGGGTACTCCGGGAGGAAGCGCTATGACTGTCGAATTCATCGGCATGCTGCATCATCGCGAAGCGTCGGAAATTCGACCGCCCGGCCCGATGATCCTGGATCGCGGCTATATCCGCGATTTCGCGCGGGCGGCCGAAGGCGGCGGGTTCGATCGCGTGCTGATCGGTTATTTCGCCGACGGGCCGGACGGGTTCATGATCGCGGCGGCGGCGGCGGCGCATACAGAACGTCTGGGGTTCCTGGTCGCGCATCGTCCGGGTTTTGTGGCCCCGACGCTGGCGGCGCGCAAATTCGCGACGCTGGATCAGATCACCGGCGGACGAGCGGCGATGCATGTCATCACCGGCGGCGACGACGCCGATATGTTCCGCGACGGCGACAGGACGACAAAGGACGAACGCTACGCGCGCACCGACGAGTACGTGCATATCCTGAAGCGCATCTGGACCGAGCCTGGCCCGACCGTCGATCACGAAGGCGCGTTCTATCAGTTCAAGGGCGCGTCCACCGCCATTCGCTGTGTGCAGCAGCCGACCATTCCGATCTACTTCGGCGGTGCCTCCGACGCCGCGCTCGCGGTCAGCGCCAGGCATGCCGACGTCTATGCGTTGTGGGGAGAAACGCATGACCAGGTGCGCGACATCGTCGGGCGTTTGCGCGCGCTGGCCGCGGCGCATGGCCGTACCTTGCGCTTCAGCCTGTCGTTCCGCCCGATCCTGGCGCCGACCGAGGACGAGGCCTGGGCGCGCGCGGAAAGTATCAAGCAACGCATCGTCGCGCAGCGCGCCAAGGCCGGCCTGAAAGTGGTGGAACCGGCGAACGAGGGGTCCAAGCGCCTGCTGGCCGCCGCCGCGCAGGGCGAGAGGCTGGACAAGCGACTCTGGACGGGGGCGGCCGCCGCCACGGGCGCGCGCGGCAACACCACCAGCCTGGTCGGCACGCCGCAACAGGTGGCGGAGGCCTTGTGCGATTACTACGACCTTGGCGTGACGACGTTCCTGATTCGCGGGTTCGATCCGCTGGACGACAACATCGAATACGGTCGCAGCCTGTTGCCGTTGACCAAGGCGATGATCGCCGAAAAAGAGGCGCGCAAGGCCGCCGCGGAGTAGTGCCGGCGACCGGGACGAACGCGGCATGAAGACGCCTTTGTGGCTGACGGGTCTCCTCGCGACCACGCTGATCCAGATGGCCGGCAGCTACATGAGCCAGAGCCTGCCGGTGGTGGCCCCGCTGCTGACCGCGGGGATCGGCGTGGGGCCGGAGCAGATCGGCGCGATCTATGCGTTGAACTCCCTGGGGTCGATTCTGTTCATGGCGTTCGGCACGCCGATCGTGGTGCGGTTGGGGCCATTGCGGGCGTTGCAGGTCGCGGTGGTCTGCGGCTCGGCGTCGCTGTGTCTGCTGTCGGCGGGGATTTGGCCGCTGGTGATCGCGGCATCGTTGCTGCTGGGCCTGTCGTATGGGCCGGCACCGCCGGCCTCTACCCGAATTCTGGCGGCGACGGCGATTCCCAGACATCGCGGGCTGATTTTTTCGATCAAGCAGGCGGGCGCGCAGTTGGGCGGGGTGCTGGCCGGGCTGACGGTGGCACCGACGGCGGTGCATTTCGGCTGGGCGGGCGGGCTGGCCCTGCCGGTGACGGTTGGGGTGGCGGCGGCGCTGATCGTCGCGCCGTTGCGGAAAACGCTGGACGCGGACCGCGATCCGCCGCGTTCGATCTCCCCACGCGCCCTGTTCCACTGGCGGAATTTGCAGGCCCCGTTCGCGGCGGTGCTGGCGGTGCCGCAACTGCTGGCGCTGACCGTGCTGACGATGTGTCTGGCGGTGGTGCAGGGTTGCCTGTTTTCCTTCTGCGTCACCTATCTGGTGACAACGCGCGGGATGTCGTTGCAGGTCGCCGGTTTAGCCTATGCCTGTATGCAGGGCGGCGGCATGATCGGGCGCATCTTCGTCGGCTGGGCGGCCGATCGCAGTCAGAACGCCATGCGCACGATGATTGTGCAGGCCTGGGCCTCCGCCGCGCTGGTCGTGGTCTGGGCGCTGTTGCCGGCCGGGTTGGGTCTAGGCGCGATCGCGCCGCTGGCGCTGCTGATGGGTTTGGTCTGCGCGAGTTGGCCCGGGCTGATGCTGGCGGAGGTGTCCCGCCTCGCGCCACCGGGGCGGGTCGCCGACGCGGCTTCCGGGTCCACCATGATCACTTTTCTGGGCTACGTGATCGGGCCGACGCTGTTTTCCTTCGCGGTGCGCGGCCTGGGCGACTGGGTGTCGCCGTATTTGCTGGTCGCCGCGCAAATGGCGCTGATGGCCGTCGCGCAGACCGTGTGGCTGCGGCGTCGGCCGGCGTGAAGACGCTGCTGATCGTCTGGCATTCGCGCACCGGCGGGGCGCGCGCGATGGCGGAAGCGGCGGCGGCGGGGGCGGAGGAGGAGCCGCTGACGCGCACTCGGCTGCTGGCGGCGGAGCAGGCGACGGGCGCGGATGTGGTGGACGCGGACGGGTATGTGTTCGCGATGCCGGAGAATTTGGCGGCGCTGTCCGGGCCGATGAAGGATTTCTTCGATCGCGCCTATTACCCGGCGCTGGATCGGATCGCCGGGCGGCCATACGCGCTGTTGGTCTGCGCGGGTACCGACGGCACCAACGCGGTGCGCCAGGTCGCGCGCATCGCGACCGGCTGGCGGCTGCGCGCGGTCGCCGAACCGTTGATCGTCGTTACCGGGGCGCAGACGGCGGACGCCATTCTGGCGCCGAAGACGATCGCGGCGGATTTGTTGGCGCGCTGCCGCGACGTCGGCGCCGCTCTGGCATCCGGTTTGGCCGCCGGGATTTTCTGACTCGAGTCACGCCCTTCCGAGTCACGCCTTTCGAGTCACGGGGCAGTGATTCGGTGGCCTGTGGAACATGGGGAGAACTTCCAAAGGGAGGGTCGTCTCGATTGGCGAGAGCCGGAAAGGGTTTAGAGTCGCGACTCGCGCAATGAGAAAATTACGTGGCATTCATGCCACATCGGTCCTATGTTGTGTGGGTGGACGCCGCTGACCGCCAGATGTTGATTGACCAGCATACCAGACGCGCCAGAAAAGGACGGTTCGCGATGACGTCGCAAGGGGAGACAGCCGTGCTTGATGCAGTCCAGATGCCAGGTCGCCACCAGGTCCGCGTCGATCGGTCGCGTGACGCCTTACTAACGGATTTCGGCCGAGCAACGCTGTCCGACCGGTATTTGATGCCGGGCGAGGATTTTCAGGACCTTTTCGCGCGAGTCGCCTCGTTCTACGGCGACGACGCCGCGCATACGCAGCGCATCTACGATTACATGAGCAAGCTGTGGTTCATGCCGGCGACTCCCGTGTTGTCGAACGGGGGCACCCAGCGCGGCCTGCCGATCTCCTGCTTCCTGAACGAGGCATCGGACAGTCTCGACGGCATTTTGGGCCTTTGGAACGAGAATGTCTGGCTGGCGTCGAAGGGCGGGGGCATCGGGTCGTATTGGGGCAATCTGCGCTCGATCGGCGAAAAGGTCGGCGCGGTCGGCAAGACCTCCGGCGTGATCCCGTTCATCCGCGTGATGGACAGCCTGACTCTGGCGATCAGCCAGGGCTCGCTGCGCCGCGGATCGGCGGCTGTTTATCTGCCGGTGTCGCATCCCGAAATCGAGGAATTCATCGAAATCCGCCGCCCCACCGGCGGCGATCCGAATCGCAAGGCGCTGAACCTGCATCACGGGATCCAAATCCCCGACGAGTTCATGCGCGCCGTCGAAGCCGATCGCCCGTGGGAGTTGCGCTCTCCGAAGGACAATTCCGTCGTGCGGTCGATCTCCGCGCGCGGGCTGTGGATCCGCATTCTGACGGCGCGGATCGAAACCGGCGAGCCGTACCTGGTGTTCTCCGACCACGTGAACAACGCCCGTCCGGAGCATCACAAGCTGGCGGGGCTGGAGGTCAAGACATCCAACCTGTGCAGCGAGATCACGCTGCCGACCGGGCGCGACCATCACGGTAAGGATCGCACCGCGGTGTGCTGCCTCGCCAGCCTGAACCTGGAAAACTGGTTCGAGTGGGAGCAGCACCCGACGTTCATCGAGGACATCATGCGCTTCCTCGACAACGTGTTGCAGGATTTCATCGACCGCGCGCCGGACGGCATGGAGAAGGCCAAGTACTCGGCGGCGCGCGAACGCTCCGTCGGGTTGGGCGTGATGGGCTTCCATTCGTTCCTGCAGGCGATGAACGTGCCGTGGGAAAGCGTTGTCGCGAAGGTGTGGAACAAGAAGATGTTCCGCCACATCCGCGCGCAGGCCGACACGGCTTCCGTCGTGCTGGCGCACGAGCGCGGCGCCTGCCCGGATGCCGCCGAATACGGCGTGATGGAACGCTTCTCGCACAAGATGTCGATTGCCCCGACGGCGTCGATCTCGATCATCGCGGGCAATTCCTCGCCGGGGATCGAGCCGATCGCGGCGAACGTTTTCCTGCAAAAGACGCTGTCCGGCAGCTATACCGTGCGCAACCGGCATCTGCGCAAGCTGCTGGAGGAAAAGGGCATGGATACCGACGAGGTCTGGTCGTCGATCACCACGACCAAGGGCAGCGTGCAGCATCTGGATTTTCTGAGCGAGCAGGAAAAGGCCGTCTACAAGACCGCGTTCGAACTGGATCAACGCTGGGTGGTCGAACATGCCGCCGATCGCGCGCCGTTCATCTGCCAAAGCCAGTCGGTCAACGTGTTCTTGCCCGCTAATGTGCATAAGCGGGACCTGCACCAAATCCACATGATGGCGTGGAAGCGGGGCGTGAAGTCGCTTTACTACTGCCGCAGCCTGTCGATCCAGCGCGCCGATACCGTCAGCAACCAGGGCGTCGCGCCCGCCGCGTTCACGGGCATGGCGGCAAACGACCAACAGGGCCTGCTGCCGCTGGTCGCCGCCGCGGCGGTTTCGTCGAACGACTATGAAGAATGTCTCGCTTGCCAATAGGGTAAGCAAGCGGGGCTTCCGCCCCGAACCGGAAGCCCGCCATGTTCGTCGTTCTGTTCGAAGTCCATCCGAAGGCCGACCGCTGGGACGACTACATGCAACATGCCGGCGTCCTGCGGCCGGAGTTGTTGCAGATCGACGGTTTCCTGGATAATCGCCGCTTCGCCAGCCGAGGTCGGCCGGGTTGGCTGTTGTCCCTGTCGTTATGGCGCGACGAAAAATCGGTCGTGCGCTGGCGGACCCATGCGGGTCACCATGCCATTCAGGTCGCCGGGCGGCGGGACATTTTCCACGACTACCATCTGCGCGTCGGCGAGATCGTGCGCGACGACGGTGTTCTCCCGCCGCAGCAAAGGCTCGACGCGACCGAAACGGGTCCGGCCAAGGCGGTCAGCGTGTTGGACATGCCGGACGACGATGCCCCGGTGACCGCGACGGGTCTGATTGCGTGGGACATGTATGACGGCATCACCGTGCCGGACACGCGATTGGCGCTGCTGTCCTGGCGGGACGAGGCGGCGATGGCGGCCTGGAATTGTGAAGCGGGATGTGAAGGTTCCGGGGCGGCGCGTCGTCTGGATGCGCGGATCGTGCGCGATTACGGGCTGCATGCGCGGGCCGAAGCGCCGCAGTATCATGCCCCCGTCAGGTCTCGAAGCGCGCCAGTCTGACGGCGGTGTGTCCCTTGCCCGGGCGCAGGCTGGGCATGACCAACAGGCAATCGTCGTGCGGCGTACGGATCTCGGTGTCGCCGTCATAGGCGATCACGGTGTTGCGTCGTGGGACGATATCGCCGCCGCGATAGGTTCCGACGAAGGCGAAGTGTTTCGTGGCGGCGGTGACCGCCGTGGTCACCATGGCGAAGCGCTGCGGTGACCCGGTCGGGATCGGGGCCGGATCGTCGATCATGCCGACGTTGCGCAGCAATCCCGCGACGCAGGTTTCCACGGTGTCGACGGTCGCGGGGTGCCAGTGCTGACCGGCTTCCAGCAGATTGGCGCGCGCGTCGCAGCCGAATTCGGTAAAGCGCGTGTAATCGATCAGCCGCTTGCCGCTGGCATGACCGCGATCCGCTACCACCAGCGTCGGCGCGCCGATCCCGTGGGCCAGATCGCGCCCGCGCGCCGAGGCCCCGCACAGCATCAGCGGATCGGACGGCCAGAGCATGGAATGCAGATCGAGCAGCACATCCACGGTATCGATCAGCGGGCGGATTTCGCGCGCGCGGTCCAGTTCCCGCGACCGGCGCGGCCCGTTCAGCACGGACTCGTCCCAGACGCGGTTCAGGTCCTCGTCCAGAAAGCGCGAGGCCGTCGGGTGCATGACATCGAAGCGGTCGAAGGCGTCCTGGTTCACGAAGCCGAGGGTCAGTTTTCCGCGCGCGGGGGCGCAACCGGCGCGCAGCAGACGATCCAGGACGATGGCGCCGGCGAATTCGTTGCCGTGCGTCAGTGCCAGGATGGCGACATGCGGGCCGGGGCGCGGTCCGGTCATCGACGTAAAGCCGGGGATACCGGTGTTGCCCGCCGCCCACGGCGACAGGTCCGGCGGGTCCAGCCGCACGTCGAACTCGGGTTGGGGCGTCGTTGTCCCGCTCATGCGCCGAACACAGGCATCGCCGTTCCCGCCTTATGCCAACAGACGGTCCGCCAGACGGCGGATGAACCCATCGCAGGCGTCGAGTTCGGATTGGGCGATCCACTCATCCGGCTGATGGGCCTGGGCGATATGGCCGGGGCCGCAGATGATCGTGGGGATGCCGGCGTTCTGGTAGAAACCGCCCTCGGTCCCGTAGCTGACCTTCCCGGTGTTGTTCGATCCCGTCAGTTGCTTGACGACCGCGGTCAACTCGTGATCCGCGCCAAGCGCCATGCCAGGCATTTCCACGAGGATCTGGTAGGTGAAGCCGGTGTCGGGATGGACCGCCTTCATGGCCGGCTCGATCGTTCGCGCGACGTGCGCCTTGAGCCGTTCGACATGATGCAGCGGGTCGTCGCCGGGGATGTTGCGCCATTCCATGATGAACTCGGCGTGTTCCGGAATGATGTTGAGGATCGTGCCGCCCGAGATGGTGCCGACATGGATCGTGGTGTGCGGCGGGTCGAAGCCGTCCTCGAACGGACCTTCGGCGGCGAAACGACGCGCCTCCGCGGCGACATAGGCGATGGCCTCCCCGGCGGCCTGGACGGCGTTCACGCCCTTGGCGGGTTCGCTGGAGTGGCCGGGCAGACCGCGGACGGAGACCTTCAGGTTCAGTTTGCCCTTATGGGCCAGGATCGGCTTCATGCCCGAGGGTTCGCCGACGACGCACAGCGCGGGCGCCAGCCCGGACTCGGCCAGGTCGGTGATCAGCCGCTGCGCGCCCTGGCAGCCGACTTCCTCGTCGTAGCTGATGAACAGATGCAGCGGGCGGGCCAGGCCGCGCGCCTGGAAATCCGGCACGGCGGCGAGGCAGGAGGCGACGAAGCCCTTCATGTCGCAGGCGCCGCGCGCGAACAGTTTGCCGTCGCGGGCGCGCAGGGCGAAGGGATCGGCGGACCAGGACTGCCCGTCGACCGGCACGGTATCGACATGGCCAGACAGCGCCACGCCGCCCGCGGCCTGTGGGCCGATGATGGCATGAATGTTCGCCTTTTGCCCGGTGGCGTCGAGGCTGACGCGGTAGGGCACGCCGTGCGCGTCCAGATACTCGCGGACGAAAGCCATCAACGCCAGGTTGGAGTTGCGGCTGGTTGTGTCGAACGACACCAGCCGCTCCAACAAAGCGGTGGTGCTGTAGCGCGGAGAGGAGATTGGTTGATCCATGCCGGCAGTCTATACGGGTCCGCGCAACCGGCAACCGGAGCGGCTGAAAATGTATGCACCGCGCGTGGCTATTCTGGGTCTTCACCTGGAGGCGAACGCCTTCGCCCCACCGACGATCCGAGAGGATTTTGATCGGCAGTGCTGGGAAGAAGGGGAGACGATCAGCGTTCTGGCGCGCCAGATCAGCCATTTACCGTCGGAACTGCCGGGGTTTTACGCCCGCATGGATGCGACCGGCGACTGGGTGCCGGTGCCGATCGTGATTGCCGGCGCGCCGCCGGGCGGGCCGATCGCGCAGGATGTGTTTCTGGATTTCCTCGACCGCGTTCGTGTCGGTCTGGCCGCCGCCCTGCCGCTGGACGGCGTCTATATCCCCAGCCACGGCGCGTCCTCGGCGATGGGCGACGAGGACAGCGACGGCACGCTGGTCGCCCTGGTCCGCCGCATCGTCGGGCCCGCCGTGCAGATCGTGGTGTCGCACGATCTGCACTGCAACGTGTCCGAACGCCTGGTCGAAGCCTGCGACGCGCTGGTGGTCTATCGCACCAACCCGCATGTCGATCAGCGCGAACGCGCCGCCGAATCCGCCGATCTGCTGCGGGAAATGTTCGCCGGACAGCGCATGACCCGCGCTTTCATCCGCCTGCCGCTGACCCCGCCCACCGTCACGCTGCTGACGGCGGAAGGGCCTTACGCCGATCTGATCGCCATGGGTCAAACTTATGTCGGCGGCACGGTGGCCAATGTCTCGGTCGCCGGCGGCTTCGTGTTCGGCGATCTGCCGAAATGCGGTCTGACGATCACCGTCACCACCCGCGACGATCCCGCCCTGGCCCAACGCGTCGCGCGGGAAATCTCTCGGCGGGCGTGGGACGAACGCGGGCGTCACACAAGAAGCCTGCTGTCCGTCGATCAGGCGGTGGCGACCGCGCGCAAAGCGGCCGAAGGGAAAAGCGCGCCGGTCATCCTGGCGGATTCCGCCGATAATCCCGGCGGCGGCGGGCGCGGCAACACCGCGTATCTGCTGCGCGCCCTGCACGAGGCCGCTGTTCCAGGCGTTGTGTTCGGCGTGTTCGTCGATCCCGCCCTGGCGGCGGACGCGCATGCCGCCGGGGAAGGCGCGTCCCTGCGCGCGGTGTTCAACCGGGTCGAGAGCGAATTTTCCCAGCGCATGGAATGCGGCGCGACGGTGCTGAAACTGACCGACGGAACCGCGATCGGACGGCGCGGCACCTCCGCCGGCAAGCGCTTCAATCTCGGCCCCGCCGCGCTGCTGCGGCTGGACGGGTCGGGCATGCTTGTCGTGGTCGGCAGCCTGCGCCGACAACTCGCCGAACCCATGATGCTGGAAATGCACGGCATCGACATCGGTTCGGCCAGTTGCGTAGTGGTGAAAAGCCGCGGGCATTTCCGCGCCGGGTTCGACGAGTTCTTCCCGCCGGAGCAGGTTTTCGAGGTGGACGCGCCCGGCCTGACCAGCCCGATCCTGGCCAATTTTGCCTGGAAGCGCCTGCCGCGCCCGGTGTTTCCGCTGGACCCGGACGCGGCATGGTGGGAACCCAATCACGTCTGATCGATCAGACGTTCACCTGGGTGCCGATCTCCACCACCCGCCCGGCGGGAATGTGGAAGTAGGCCGAGGCATCCGCCGCGTTGCGGGACAGGAAGATAAACAGCCGGCTTTGCCAGGTCGGCATCGCGCTGCGCGCCGCCAGTTTCAGCGCCCGTCGCGACACGACGAACGAGGTCGTCATCATCTCGAACGTCCAGCCCGGCACCTGGCAGGCTTCCAGGGCGTTCGGCACGTTCGGCTCCTCCATATAGCCGAACGTCAGCGTCACCCGTCGAAAATGCGGATTAATGACCTCCATCCGCACCCGCTCATCCGCGAAGGCGCGCGGCACGTCGGCCGTCACGATGGTCAGAATGACGTTCTGCTCGTGCAGCGCCTTGAAGTGCTTCAGTGTGTGCATCAGGGCAACCGGCGCGAAGTCCGGATGCGCGGTCAGGTAGACGGCGGTGCCCGGGACATAGGACGGCGGGCGGCGCTCCAACATGCCCAGCAGGTTCAGCAGCGGGATTTCGGAGTCCCGGTCGCGGGCGGCAAGGATCGCCGTCCCCTTGATCCAGGTCCACATGACGACACCGATGCAGCCGGCGATCAGCAGCGGCACGTAGCCGCCATCGAGGAATTTCATGCAATTCGCCCCCAGGAAGACAAGGTCGATCGCCAGGAACGGCACGATCAGAGCCAGCGCGGCCCATAGCGGCCAGCGCCACAGCCGCCGCACCACCACCAGCGCAAGGGCCGCGGTGACAACCATCGTACCGGTGACCGCGATGCCATAGGCGTTTGCCAGCTTCGAGGACGAGGCGAAGCTGACGACCAGGCCCAGCACGCCCGCCATCAGCAGCAGATTGACGGCGGGCATATAGATCTGGCCGGCTTGGGATTCCGACGTGTGGCGCACCTTCATGCGCGGCAGGAGCCGCAGTTGAATCGCCTGACGAGTCAGCGAATAGGCGCCGGTAATGACCGCCTGGCTGGCAATGATCGTCGCCACTGTCGCAAGCGCCACCATCGGCCCCAGCGCCCAATCGGGATAAAGCAGGAAGAACGGGCTTTCCAACGCGGCCGGATCGGCCAGAACCAAAGCCCCCTGCCCCAGGTAATTCAGCGCCAAAGACGGGAACGCCACGAAGATCCAGGCGGTCTGGATCGGCCCGCGGCCGAAATGGCCGAGATCGGCATACAGTGCCTCCGCCCCCGTCACCGCCAGAAAGACCGCGCCCAGGGCGATCAGTCCGATGGTGCCGTTCCCCGCGACGAACCGTATCGCGTGGATCGGGTTGATCGCGGCCAGCACCGACGGATCGGCGGCGACATGCGTCGCCCCGCCGGCGGCCATGATCAGAAACCACAAAGCGGTGACCGGACCGAACCACACCGCGACCTTGGCGGTGCCTCGGCTCTGGATCAGGAACAGCGCGACGATGATGCCGCAGGTCAGCGGCACGATGTACGGCTCGAACTGCGTGGTGATGAGCTTCAATCCCTCCACCGCCGACAGCACCGAAATCGCCGGGGTGATCAGCGCATCGCCGTAAAACAGCGCCGCGCCCACCGCGCCCAGCGTCAGCACGATCGGCGCGGAACGCCCCAGCGCCCGCTGCGCCAGGGCCAGCAGCGACAAGGTGCCGCCTTCGCCCTGATTATCGGCGCGGAGCAAAATCGTGACGTATTTCAGTGTCACGATGATCGTCAGCGCCCATAGGATCAGCGATATGACCCCCAGCACATCAGCCCGTCGCACCCCTTCGTGCCCGGCCCCGGCCGCCAACATCGCCTCGTGAAACGCGTACAGCGGCGACGTGCCGATATCCCCGTACACAACACCGATGGAGCCGATCGTCAGCGCCCAGAAACCCGCGTGCGCCGCGTCGGGCGCGCGCGCCTTCGGCGCCGCGACGGTAACCATTTGATCCATGTCGAACCGATTGCCCCCGTTGTCCGTCGATCATCCGACGGGCATCCGCACACTCGTCCCGGTCGCCATAAGGAAGCGATACGGTTTCCGGCCATCGTCATAAGGATTGCGTAAAGACGATGGACAACACGCACCCGCCGGACCAAACGACCGGCATGGCCGAACGGACGGACAGCGTCTTGCGGGAAGGACCGCGCGCGACCTGGCGATCCGCGCCGAACGCGGCGGGGCTGGCGGGGACTTTGGCGATTGTTGGGGCGGCGGTGCTGCTGGGCCATTGGGGCAGGCATCTTCTGCCGCAGGCCGGTCAATCGCCGATCTTTCTGGTGGCCGTCCTGCTCAGCGCCGTGGGTTTCGGCTTCTGGGCCGGGCTGCTCGCCGCCATCCTGGCCTTCCTGGGCTACAACTTCTTCTTCGTGGACCCGATCCACACCCTGTCCGTCGCTCGGCCCGAGGACATTCTGACCCTGTCGGTCTTCGTGCCGGTGGCCTTGCTGACCGGCTTTCTGGCCGGTCGCATGCGCGAAGAAGCGGCTGCCGCGCGCCACCGCGCCTCGGTTCTGGAAGCGCTTGCCGCGTTTTCCACCGACCTGGGTTCCGCGACGTCGAGCGCCGCGATCGAGGCCGTGATGGCGCGTCATTTGTTCCGGATCGCCGGTGGCGCGATCGTGCTGCTGCGCGACGACGCCGACCGGTTGATCCGCGTGCTGGCGGAACCGGCGGATACCGCGACCACCGCCGCCGATCTGCAATCGGCCGACCGCGCGCTGCGTTATGCCGCGCCGCAGCCGGCGACGGCGTTCGGCTGGGAAGGCAGCCGGTTTTCGTTCCATCCCCTGACCATCGACGGGGCAACCCACGACGTGTTCGGCATCGAGCATCCCGCCTCGGGCCACGGAACCAGACGACACTTCTCGCGGGAGACGGAGCAAGCCATCGAGTCCGTCCTGCGCCAGGGCGCGGGGGCGATCGAACGTCTGGCCCTGACCCGCGCCGCCGCGGACGCGCGCGACAAGGCGGAACGAGAGGCGCTGCGTTCGGCGGTGTTGTCGTCGCTGTCGCACGATCTGCGCACGCCGCTGGCGACGATTCTGGGCTCCGTCACCAGTCTGCGCCTGCTGGGGGAGACGCTGCCGCCGGAAGCGCGGGCCGATTTGTTACAGGCGATCGAGGAGGAGACCGGACGGCTGTCGCGCTATGTCTCCAACCTTCTGCACATGACGCGGCTGCAATCGGGGTTGGACATTCGGCTGGACTGGATCGACACGGCGGATACCGCGCGGGCCGCGATAAAGCGCATGCGCGCGGGCTACCCGAACCGCGATATAAGGTTCGACGCCGCCATCGAAGCGCCCGTGCCGCTGATCCACGCCGACGCCGAATTGCTGGAACAGGCGCTGTGCAATCTGATCGACAACGCGATCAAGTTTTCCCCATCCGACGAACCGGTGGTGGTCAAGGTGACAAGCACGCACGACTGCGTGAGCATTGGCGTGACCGACCGGGGCGTGGGCATACCGGACGCGGAGCGGGAGCGGATCTTTGAGCCGTTCTTTCGCGGCACCGCAACGCCCCCGACCGGCGCGCTGCCCGGCGGAGCCGGATTGGGACTTGCCATCTGTCGCGGCATCGTTCAGGCGCTGGGCGGCACGATCCGCGCCGCTTTGCCGGAGGTCGGCGCGATCGGCACCACCATCCTGTTGACCTTCCCCATCGGGGAGCGGAACCCGCGATGATCGACAAACCGCTGATCCTGATCGTCGACGACGAACCGCAAATCCAGCGCTTCCTGCGCCATTCGCTGGAAGCGTCCGGCTACGCAACCCTGGCGGCGGCCGACGCGGGCACCGCCTTGCGCCTGCAGGCGGAGCGCGCGCCCGACCTGATGATCCTGGACCTCGGCCTGCCCGATCTGGACGGCAAGGCCGTCATCGGTACGGTGCGGCAGCGATCCGACATACCGATCGTCGTCCTGTCCGCGCATGACCGAGAGGCGGAGAAGATCGCTGCACTCGACCTCGGCGCGAACGACTTCATCGGCAAGCCGTTCGGCATCGGGGAGTTGCTGGCCCGCGTCCGCGTCTGGCTGCGTGCCCAAAAGCCCCAACCAACGCCCACCGTTCGGCTGACCCTGGGCGACATCGCGATCGATCTGGACGCGCATCGGGTCGAACGCGCCGGAACGTCGATCCGGCTGACGCCGAAGGAATTCGATCTGTTGGCCCTGCTGGCCGGGCATCCCGGACGCGTGCTGACGCATCGCCAGATCCTGACGAAGATCTGGGGACCGGCGCATGTCGAGGACACGCCGTACCTGCGGGTGTTCATCGGTCAGTTGCGGCAAAAGATCGAAGCGAACCCGTCGGAACCCGTGCTGATCCTGACCGAACCCGGCGTCGGCTATCGGGCGATGGACCGCGGGTAGACGATCACAGCTCCCGCATCGCGCCGCGCAGACTGTCGCGCAGCGGGGCGATCAGATAGTCCAACGCGGTGCGGGGCGCGACGGGCACGATCACCTCGACCGGCATGCCCGGCCCCAGACGCGGCAGCAGCGTGCCGTCCTGGCGATCCGCCAACAAGGCGATCTCCGCGCGGAAATAGGTGTGGCCGGAACGCGAATCCGTCACTTTGTCGGCGGAAATCACCCGTATCTCCCCCTGGATCGGCGCGGTATCGCGGGCGTTGAAGCCGACTGCGATCACGTCGGCCAACTGGCCGATCCGCAGATGCTCGACGTCTTCCGGCCTGATTTCCGCCTCCGCCACCAGCACGCGCGATGTCGGCACCAGGTCCATGAGCGGCCGACCCGGCTCTATCACACCGCCTGCGGTGAAGATGGCGAGGTTCACGACCTCTCCGTCGATCGGCGCGCGCACGTCCAGGCGGTTGAGTTGATCGCGATCGGCCGCCAGACGCGGCAGCACGTCGTTGATGCGCAGTTGGGATTCGCGCAGTTCCCGCGTCGCCTCGGTCTGGCTGGTTTCCCGCAGGCGGAGCTTTTCAGCGGCCAGTTCGACACCCTGGGAAGCGAAACGCGCGACATCGGCCGATAATTGCCCGACCTGTCCGCGCACCGCTTCGACGGAGCGGCTGAGTTCCAGCAGCCGGTTTTTCGACGCAAGGCCGGATCGTTCCAGTTCGGCGATGCCGCGCAATTCGGCTTCCGCGAAGCCCAACTGCTTGACGGCGGACGTCAGTTGCAGCCGAGCGCCGCGTTCTTGCGCCAGGGATTGTTCAATGCGCTGGTCGATGACATCGAGCTGGCGTTGCAGCAGGTCGCGTCGATTGCGGAAGATCACCCGTTCCCGCGCCATCATCGACGCGGCGACCGGATCGTCTTCGGACAGATCGGCGGGGAAGGCGATGTCCGCCGCGCCCGACAATTCCGCCAGATCGCGCGCCGACAATGCCCGGTCGGCCAGAAGTTGAGAGCGGTGAACATCGAAGATCGCGCGCGCCTGCGTATCGTCGAGCCGCAGCAACACCTGACCCTGTCGCACGATGCTGCCGTCGCGCACGTTCAGTTCGGCGACGATGCCGCCTTCGCGATGCTGCACGGTCTTGCGATTACCGTGTACGATCAGCGAGCCGGTACCGATCACCGCGCCGTCGAGCGGCGCCAGGGCGCACCACGATCCGATACCCAGGAAGAACACCGTGACCGTGACGATTCCGGTCCAGATCGCGCGCTTCATGCCCGTCCTCCCGCCGCGACCAGCGCCGGCGTCTGTTGTGCCATGAACTCCATCGCCTTGCGTACCTCCGTCATCTGCCCGTTGGCGACGGTGGCGACGTAGTCGGATATGCGCACCAACCCGACGCGATGGGTGATCATGACCACAGTGCGCTTGCGTTGTTTCAATTCCAGAACGCATTCGGTCAGCGCGGCTTCGCCGTCGGAGTCCAAATTGGCGTTCGGCTCGTCCATTACGATCACCGCCGGATCGCCCAGCAGCGCGCGGGCCAGCGCGATGCGTTGTTTCTGCCCGCCCGACAGGGTGGCCGCGACATCGTCCAGCGGCGTGCCGTATCCGTGCGGCAGGCGCACGATCATTTCGTGCGCGCGGGCGGCCTTCGCGGCGGCGACCACGGCTTCATCCGCCACATCCCCGAAACGGGCGATGTTTTCCCGGATCGTGCCCGGGAACAGCGCGACTTCCTGCGGCAAATAGCCGATCGCCCGCCCCAACTGGCCGCGATCCCAGGTTGTAAGATCTGCGCCGTCCAACCGCACGACGCCGCCGTCGGGACGGATCGCGCCCGCCATCAGACGGGCGATGGTGGATTTGCCGGCGGCGCTGGCACCGACAATGGTCAGCACCGCGCCGGCCTGGATTTTCATGGACACCGCCTTGACCGCCGAACGCGTCGCGCCCGGCGGGGTCCAGCCGACACTATCGAGTTCCAGGTCGCCGCGCGGCGCGGGCAGTTCGACGGTGACGGGGTCGCGGCCGGCGGCATCGGTCAGCGCCCGGATGCGGCCCAGGGCTTCCCTGGCGGCCAAAGTCGGACGCCACGCATTAATAATCGCCTCAATCGGCGCCAGGGCTCGGCCCAGCAGCAACGATCCGGCGAAGACCGCGCCGCCGCTGACTTCGTTCCGGATCGCAAGCCACGCGCCCAGGCCGAGGATGGCGGACTGGAAGAACATGCGGGCGAATTTGCCCGTCGCGCCGAGAATGACGGACCGCACGCTGGCGCTGGTCTGCGCCGCCAACATATCGCCGCGCAGGCGACGCCAGCGCCCGGTCAGCGTTTCGCCCATGCCCATGGTGCGGGCGCAGTCGCCATAGCGGGTGACGGCTTCGCCGAACCGATAGGCGCGGGCGGCGGCCTGGCCGGCGCGTGCCATGGGTTGGCGGGCCACGCGTTCCGATATCACGGTCAGCACCAACAGCACGACGGCGGCGGCGACGGCGAAAAGCCCCATCAGCGGGTGCAGCAGGGTGATCGCGCCGAGATAGATCGGTGCCCACGGCAGATCGACGAACGCCAAGGGTCCGGCACCGCCGGCGAACTGACGCACGGTATCAAGATCGCGGGCCACATGCACCGCTTGGCCGTCCGCCGAAGCGGGGGATGTCGTCGTCATGCGGCGCAACAAGGCAAGGCCGAGCCGGTCTTCCACGACATCGCTGACGGCGGTCAGGATGCGTCCGCGTACGGCGTCGAGGATGGCATAGACCCCGAAGCAAAGCGCGACGGCGAGCGTCAGCCAGATCAGCGTCGCCACGCTGCGGCTGTGCATCACGCGGTCGTAGACCTGCATCATGTAGAGCGGCGACGCCAGATAGATGACGTTCAGGAAGCAGGAGAACCCCGCCACCCAGCCGATCGGACCGGCCATGGCGACGAGGGTTCCGCGTGTGGGGGAAGCGTTGCTCATGCGACGCCTCCCTTCAGGTCAGATGCCGAATGAAGATTTCCGACGGGTCGAGCGCGGCGGGTGTCGTCGCCGATCCCAGCGTGACCAGGACCAGCGGGGCGTGCCCGTCGATACTCAGGGACAACGTATGCTGGGTCGCGTCGTAGACCAGCACGGGGTTGGCCGGATGGGCCGGGACGGTCGCCGTGGTGTAGAGGTTGACGTATTTGCCGGTATCGACCTGAACCTGACCGGTTGCCGCGAAGGTTGCTCCGTCGGTGGTAGCCTGGGTGGTCAGCACGCTGCGTTCCAGCACGATGATGGGGGCCGATTCGCTGGTCGCCGCGGATGCGCCGACGACTTCCGTCACCACCACGCCGTTGCCGATTGCGCCTTCCGACGCGCTGACGCTGAACGCTTCGGACACCGTCGATTGCGACAACAGCGTGCCGTTCGACGCGTAGACCCGGGCGGTTGCTCCGTCGATGCCGTTGCCGGCGACATGGACGGTGCCGGAGCCGGAGGTGATCACGATATCGGTGGCGAGCGCGGAGATCGCGTGCCCGTTGAGCGACAGGCCGTCGTCCTGCAACTCGATGTATTCCGACGGCGTCAGCGCCAGCGCGTCCTGGGTCACGGTGATGACGTGGCCGTCTTCGTCGAAGCCGCTGGCGAAGCTGGCGATCGCCACCAGCGCCGCGGCGTCGGCATAGTCGTTCGACGCCAGGATGATGGTGTTCGACCCCAGCGTGAAGTGAGGCAGCGCCGCCAGTTTCGTCGCCGTGGCGATCGAGAGTGTTTCGTCTCCGTTCAGCGTGACCGACGCCGCCAGTGTTTCCGCCGCGAGATTGGCGGAATTGAGCAGATAGGCGGCCCCGTCCTCGATGGATAGCGCGCCGGTGTCGGTGTAGCCGGGCAAGGCGACAAGCCGGGCGGCGGTGCGGGCGTCCAGCGTTTCGGCACCGGACAGTTCGATATGCACGTCGGCCTTATAGGCGGAGGCGTTGACGATATCGTCCAGCACGCCGTCGAGCAGGTTGTCGGAACTGTCACTGACGGTCAGCACGTGGTTGAGGTGGAATTTGGCCTCGCTCAGCAGTGCTTCCGCGTCCGCCGAGGTTACGCTGGCGTCCGCCGTCAGTTGCCAGACATCGGCCAGGGCCAGACCGTCCGCGTAGCTGGGATCGAGCAGGTGGGTGGGCGTGTCGGACACGGTCAGCGTGTAGCTGCCCTTGGCGAAGTGGATGCTGTCGGCCAGTCCCGACAAGGTGGTGGCATTGGCCGCGGTGGTGGTCTGATCGGAGGAGAACGTGGTGCCGTTCATCGTGGTCAGCGATGCGGTATTCGTGCCGTTGATCAGCACCGACACGGTATCGGCGACCACCAGGTTGAAATCGTCGTGCACCGCGGTGTTGGAGGTCCAACCTCCCGAACCCGTCATGGTCTTGATGTTGGACAGCGTATCGGTGACGGATTCGATATGGCCGGTGAAATCGACATTGGCGATGGGGATGCCCGCGCCGCCGCCGACCTTGAGCAAGGCCAGGAAGCTGTTGGCCTGACTGACGGTGACCGTTCCACTGTCGGTAATGGTGATCGTGCCGCCCAGCAGGTTCGTGCCGGTGGTCAGGGTCGCCACATGTTCGAAGGTATCGACAATGTCCGGTGTGACGATCGACTTCGCGGCGGTGGACAGGCCGCTGACCGTCGCCACGTCGCCCGACACGTGCACGCTGTGCCCGCCGAGCTTGAAGGCGGACCCGAGAAGGCCGAGCTTGTTGGCGTCGGTGACGGAGAAGCCGGTGGCATCGGCGGCGAGAGTCAGGCTGAAAGCGCCGGTGGACAGACCGCTGAGTCCGCCGATGATCGCCGCGTTCGCCGCCGTAACGGTGGCGCTGCCCGACAAGGCCCAGGTGGTCGGCGTCAGGCTTGGGCTGCCGCCCAGTTGCGTCAGTGCGTTGGCCGCGATGTTGGCCGCCGTGTCGCGCACGGTCAGGTTCGCGCCCAGCGCCATCGTCGCGCCCAAGGTCAGCAGATGGGCATAGACCGCATCGGTGACCGTGGCGCCGGCGCTGACGATCACGTTGTCGATCGCCGCGTGGTTGGCGTTCAACGTCGCGAAGGCGCTTTCGATTTGCGCCGCTGTGCTCTGCACCTTCAGCACATTGGTGGTGCCGCTGGGATTGTTCTTGCTGAAGTTGTTGATCGAAAACAGGGTGGACGCGACGCTGGCGGACACCGTCGCGGTGCCGCCCGAAGTCTTGAGATAGACTCCGTCGATCGCCGCGTTGTTGACCGCCGCCAGATAGCCGTCGACGCTGTCGGTCAAGTGCGACGCGGTATCCCAGACCCGCAGCGTGTAGCCGTTCTTGTCCAGTGCCGTCAGGCTTTGCAGCGAAAGCGCCTCGGCCGCCGTCACTACGGAATTGCCGGTCAATTGCACCGCATGGCTGTTCAGGAAGGCGAGCCCCGGCGCGCCATTGGCGGCGATTGCGGCGGCGATCTGCGCGCCGGTATCGGCAATGGTCAGGCTGGTCGCGGTCAGATTCGGGATGGCGAGCAGGGCGGCGAGTTCCACCGCGCTGACCGTCGTGTTGGTCAGGTTGGCGGCGGAGAACTTGCTGCCCAGCGTGTTCAGCGCGGTCAGGTTGGACAGAATATTGGCTGCCGTGTCCGTGACCTGCACGTCACCCACCACGTCATCGGCGGCAAGCGTGGTGCGCAGGGCGGCGATCTGCGACGCCGTGCCGATCACCCGCGCCACGCCGTCGATGGAAATCGCGTCGATCACCGCGCTCGCGCTGGCATAGGTCGTTGCCGTGAGGGTAATCGACGGCGTATCGGCCACCCCGTCGGTCAGATTGATCGTCAGCGAATGACCTGGATCGATAAGCGTGCTCTTCAGCGTGTTCAGGGCAGCGGAAACCGAAGCGCTGGTGTCGATGATCACGACGCCGGTCGTCAGATCCAGTTCCGGTTCGGTCAGTGCCACCACATGGGCCACGGTGTCGCCGATGACGAGCGCATGCCCGCCGTTACTGAAGCCAGGTAGGTCCGCCAAGGCCGACAGAGTCTGTGCGCCCGTCAGGATGCCGCCGGAAAGCTGGGTATAGGTGACGGACGGCAACCAATCTCCGTTATCGGGGTCGAGCAGATGGTTGACGGTATCGGCGACGGTCAGCGGCTGCGCGCCGGAGTTAAAGCCGGGCAGCGATGCCAGTTGCAGGGCGATGGCGGCGGTAACGGTTTGCGGCGCGACCAGAGCGGTTTCAGTGGCAAGGACGATCCCCGCCAGGTTGCCGGACAGCAGCAGGTTGGTGGCGGTATCCGCAACTCCCAGCGTCTGGCCGCCGGCCAGCGCGCCGCCCAGAATTGCGGACAGGATTGTCGCGTTCGCGGCGGTGACGCCGGTGGGATTACCGGTCATCGTTACGGCGTGGGCGTTGGTCAGGATGGCATGCGCCACGCCATAGGCGCTCAGCAGCGCGGATGCCGTTCCGGTTACCGTCACGTCGCTTTCGTCGAAGGTCGCCAGTCCCACCAGGGCGCTGTAAAGCGTCGCGGCATCGGCGGCGGAGATAGTGGCGTCGGCCGGCGTCACCGTCGTGATGGCGGCGGCATGGGCAACGATCTTCGGCGTTCCGCCCCCCAGATCGGCCAGCAGATGCGCCGCGGTATCCAGCACGTTGATGTGATCGGGCGGGATATCCAGGGCGAACACCGCGTCGATGTCCGCGACGGCGACATCGGTCACGGCGAAGTCGCCGCCGGACAGCAGATCGATGACCGATCCGTCACCGTCGTCGACCCCGGTCAGAAGCGCCTGCGCCCCCGTCAGATGGATCGTGCCGCTGTCGGAGATCGCGATCCCGGACAGTGACGCGAGATGCGCCAGCAGCGTGGACGATCCGCCGGTCAGATCGGCCTCGATATGCGCCGCCGTGTCGAGGATCGCTATTTGCGTTGGCGGCACACCCAGCGCGAGCAGGCTGCCGAGTTGCGCCACGGTCGCGTGGGTAACGTGGAAACCGGCCCCGGAAACGAAACTCATCGCCGAGGAGCCGCTATCCGCGACGCCAGCGACCAGGGCCTGCGCGGCGGTCAGGACGATACTGCCGCCGCCGGTGGCGGCGATCTGATCGATCGTGCCAAGACTGGCGAGGATGTCGGACTCCGCGCCGGCCGCGAGGTCGGTCTGGATATGCGCCACGGTATCGCTCATGCGGATCGTGGTGGGTGGAACGGGGAGGTTAGCGACTTCCGCCAGATGCGCGACCGTGACCTGCGTGACCAGCAACCCGCCACCGGACAGATGCGAGAACACGCTGCCCGCGCCGTCATTGACATGGGCGGCGAGCACCTGGCTTTCCGTCAGCGAGATCGTGCCGGACGTCACCGTGACCATGCCGAGCAAGGTTCGGCCGGCGACGAGGTCCGAAGTGCCGGAGGCGAGATCGGCGGCGATATGCGCTGCGGTGTCGGATACCGCGATGATGTCGGGGACCACACCCAGCGCCGTCAGCGTGTCGAGATCGGCGACCGCGGCACCGGTGACCGCGACCAACCCGCCGGACAATTTCGACAGGGCGGAACCCGCGCCGTCATCGACCCCGGAGGCCAGGATTTGCGCGACGGTCAAGACGACAAGGCCGCCGTCGCCGATCTGGATTTCGGCGATATCGGACAGGTTCGCCAGAATGTCGGACGATCCGATCAGGTCGGCCCGGATATGCGCCGCCGTGTCGTTGAGCAGGATATGGTCGGGCGCGACGTCCAGCGCCAGGATCGTGGCGATCTGCGCGACGGTAACATCACTGACGACGAGCGTGCCGCCCGACAGTTTCGCCAGCGCCGATCCGACGCCGTCGTCCACCCCTGCGAACAGTGCCTGGGCGGCGGTCAACGTCAGATCGCCCGCGCCGGAAACGATGGATGTGATGCTCGCCAGGTTCTCCAGAATATGCGATCCGGCCCCGGCGGCGAGATCGAGCGCGATGTGTGCGGCGGTGTCGCCGACCACCATGTGATCGGGCGCCACCGGCAGTTCGGCGACAAGTTCCAGATCGGCGACGAGCACGTCGGTGACCGTCAGGCTGCCGCCCGAGAGATGCGAGAGCACGCTGCCCGCGCCGTCGTTGACGTGTGCGGCGCGGACCTGGGATTCCGTCAGCACGATCGTGCCGGCGTCGCTGTTGGTCAGCGCGATGATCTGGTCCCAATTCGCCGCGAGGTCGGACGACCCGCCGGCGAGGTCGGCCTGAATATGCGCCGCCGTGTCGGAGATGGAGAACAGGCCGACAATGGGGAAGACCGTGGCCCATAGCGGCACCTGCGCGACCGTCAACTCGGTGATGTTCACGTGCCCGCCGGACAGTTTTTCGTGCACCGAACCGCCGCCATCGGCGATTCCCGTGCGAGACGCTTGGGTGTGGGTCAGGACGATCGTGCCCTCGTCCGAGACATCGATAACCGACACGCTCGCCAACGCCGTCAGGATGTCGGACGTGCCGGCGATCAGATCGGCGGTAATATTGGCGGCGGTATCGGACAGGGCGATGTGATCGGGCGCGGTCGCCAGCGCGGCGATGGCGTCGAGGTCGGCGACCGCCGCATCGACGATGTCGAAATCGCCGCCGGACAGCTTGTCCATGGCCGATCCGACGCCGTCGGCGATGCCGGCAACCGAGGCTTCCGCCAGGGTCAGCGCCACCGCCGCCGCGTCGCTGACGACGATTTCGGAGATGTCGGCGAGGTTGGCCAGCAGGACGGAGGTACCGAGCAGGTCGGCCTTGATATGCGCCGCGGTGTCGGAGACCACGATGTGATCCGGCACCACGCCCAACGCCAGGACGGTGGCGATTTGCGCGACGGTCACATTGGTGACGACGAAGGTGCCGCCGGACAGCTTCGCCAGCGCGGAGCCTGCCCCGTCGTCGACGCCTTCGGCCAGCGCCTGAGCGGCGGTCAGCGAAATCGTGCCGGCAGCCGATACGATGGCGGTGATCGACGACAGGTTACCGAGGATATGAGACGCCTCGCCCAACGCCAGATCGGTCGCGATATGCGCCGCCGTGTCGCTGACCGCGATGTGGTCGGGCGCCTTGCCAAGGTTGGCGACGATGTCGACGTTGGCGGCGAGCACTTCGGTGACCACCAGGGTGCCGCCGGTCAGGTGCGACAGCACGGAACCGGTGCCGTCGTCGACGCCTTCGGCCAGCACCTGGGTTTCGGTCAACGTAATGACGCCCGCATCGTTGGCATCAAGCGCGGACAGCAGCGCGCGATGCGTCACAAGCACCGACGAACCGCCGGTCAGGTCGGATTGGATATGCGCCGCCGTGTCGGCGACCTCGATGGCCGAAGGGCTCACGAAAAGATCCGCGACGGCATGCACATCGGCGACCGGGATGTCTTCGGCGACGACGGTGCCGCCGGACAGCTTCGCCAGCACAGACCCGCCGCCGTCGGCCATTCCAGTGGTCTGGATGGCGGCCGAACCCAACCGTATCGTTCCCGCGTCGGTGACGACGATGGCGGAAACCGTGGACAGGTGGCTCAGGATGTCACCGGCACCGAGGAGATCGGCCTGGATATGGACGGCGGTGTCGGCGATGGCGACGATGTCGGGCGGAACGCTCAGCCCCAGAACGTTGTTGAATTGCGCCATGGGGACATCGGTGACGATAAAGGTCGCGCCGGACAGTTTGGATAGCGCGGAGGGCCCGCCGTCATTGACGCCGGCGACCAATACCTGCGTCAGGGTCAGCGAGATCGTGCCGGCTTCGGACTCGATGGAGGCGATGGTGGAGAGGTTGGCGAGGATGTGGGACGTAAGGCCGGCGGCCAGGTCGGACTGGATATGCGCCGCCGTGTCGTGGACCCGAATAACAGTCGGCGGCACGTAAAGACCGGCGACGATATCGACGTCGGCGGCGAGCACGCCCGTCACGGTCAGGCTGCCGCCGCCGGACATTTTCGCCAGCACCGACGCCGCACCGTCGTTCACATGCGCTGCGCGGACCTGCGCTTCGGTCAGGCTAAGCCCGTCGGCGTCGCTATTGAGAATGCCGGTCAGCCGATCGACATGCGCCGCCAGGATCGACGATCCACCAGTCAGATCGGCCTGGATATGCGCGCCGGTGTCGGTAACCGCGACATGATCGGGCGGAACCTCCGCGTCCATCGTCGTGTCGAGTTCGGCGATCGTCGCGTCGGTGACGGTGACCGATCCGCCCGACAGTTTCGCCAGCGCCGAACCGGCGGAGTCGCTGATCCCCGTGGTCTGGAACTGCGCGACCGTCAGGAAGATCGCGCCGTGATCGCCGACGTTGATGGAGCCGATATCGGCGAGGTTGGCCAGAATGTCGGAGGAGCCGGAGATCAGATCAGCCTGGATGTTCGCCGCCGTGTCGTCGATGGTGACGTGGTCGGGCGGGGTGCTCAGGCCGAAGATGTCGTCGATGTCGGCAATTGCGAGACCGCTTACGACGAAGCTACCGCCGGACAATTTGGCCAATGCCGATCCGGGGCCGTCGGCCACGCCCGCGACATGCGCCTGCGTGCCGGTCAGCGCGATCGAACCGGCATCCGAAACGACGATGCTGGAGATATCCGCGATATTGGCGAGCAGGGCGGAGCTTCCGCCGATCAGGTCGGCCTGGATATGCGCCGCTGTGTCACTGACCACGATGTGATCGGGCGGCACGCCCAGGGCCAGGATCGCGGCGATTTGCGCGACCGATACGCCGGTAACGACCAGATCGGCGCCGGACAGTTTCGCCAGTGCCGATCCGCTGCCGTCGTCTACTCCCTCGGCCAGGACCTGAGACGCCGTCAGGGTGATGGTTCCCGCGCCGGCATGGATGGCCGCGATCATGCTCAGATGCGCAACCAGCGCCGAACCCGCGCCGGCCGCGAGATCGGTCTGGATATGCGCCGCGGAGTCGTCGACAATCACGGTGTGCGGGGGCACGAAAAGGGCGGCAAGCGTATCGAGATCGGCGACCGTTGCGTCGGTGACCTCGACCTGTCCGCCGTCCAGAAGGGCCAGAACGGAGTCGGCGGCGTCCGCGACATGGGCGGCGGTGATTTGCGCGGTGGTCAGAGAGATCGTGCCGATATCCGTGTTGACGATCGTCCCCAGCAGGGCGCGGTGCGCCATCAGGCGCGACGATCCGCCGGTCAGATCGGCTTGCAGCTGCGCCGCCGTGTCGGCGACCTCGACGGCATCGGGCGTGCTTGCCAAGGCGGCGGCGGAGTCGAGATCGGCGACAGCCACGCCGGTCACGATGAAGTCTCCACCGGCCAGCTTCGCGGCGAAGGAACCGGCGCCATCGGCGACACCGGCGGTTTGCGCCAGCGTCAGCGACAGGCGGACCGCCCCGGCGTCGGACACCGACACGGCGCTGATGTCACCCAGGTTGGCCAGGATCGCCGACGTGCCGCCGGTCAGATCGGCCTGCACATGCGCCGCCGTATCGCTGATCGCGATATGCTCCGGCGCGACGCCCAGCCCGAGGACGGCATCGATTTGCGCCACCGCGACGTCGGTCACGACCAGGTCGGCGCCGGACAGCATCGCCAGGGCGGAACCCGCGCCGTCGTCCACGCCCGCCGTCAGCACCTGAGCCGCCGTCAGCTCGATCGTCCCCGCGCCGGACTGGATCGCCGTGATGGTGTCGAGATTGCCAAGGATCGCCGAGTCCTCGCCCAGGGCGAGGTCGGCCTGGATATGCGCCGCCGTATCGGCGACCACGATCTGGTCGGGCGGCAGGCCCAAATGCGCGATGGCATCGATCTGCGCGACCGTCGTGTCGGTTACCCGCAGCAGGCCTCCGGTCAGGAACGACAGCACCGATCCCGCGCCGTCGTTGACATGGGCGGCCAGGACCTGGGTCGCCGTCAGCGCGATCGTGCCGGCGTCGTCGTTGGCGACTGCGGTCAGCAGCGCGCGATGCGCGATCAGCTCGGAGTCCGGATCGATCAGATCGGCCTGGATGTGCGCCGCCGTATCCGCGACGGCAACGCCGTCGGGTACCACGCCGAGACTGGCGACGGCATGGAATTGCGCGACCGTCGCGCCGCTGACCAGCAGGGTGCCGCCGGTCAGTTTTGCGGCCGCGGACCCCGCGCCGTCATCGACGTCGGATGCCAGGATGCGGTCGGCGGTCAGCGTTATCGCGCCGGCGTCGTCGATATGGATCGATCCGATCGCGGCAAGATTGGCCACGATGTCGGACCCGCCGCTCGCCAGGTCCGCCTGGATATGCGCCGCCGTATCGACGATCGTCATGTGGTCGGGCGGCACGCCCAGCGCCGCCAACCCGGCGATATCAGCGACGGCGACACCGGACACGTGAAAGCTGCCGCCGGACAGCTTGGCCAGCGCCGATCCGACGCCGTCGTCGACGCCGCCCGCGAAGGCGCGCGACGCGCTGAGTTCGATGGTGCCGCCGCCATCCGGCACGATGGACGACAGCAGCGCGATATGCGCCAGAATGGCGGAGTCACCGGACGCCAGATCGGCGGAGATATGCGCGCCGGTATCGGCAATCGCGATGTGGAAAGCACTCGCGATGGTCGCGATGACGTCAAAATCGTTCGTCAGTTGCGCGACCGTCATGGTCAGGGTCGGGGTGCCGGAGTCAGTCAGCGTAATACTGTCCAACAGGCCGTCGGGCAGGTCCGTCAGCGCGTCGAGCGCCGCGAGGACATGGGCGGCGGTGTCGCGTATCGTCGCGGTCGCATCCAGATCGGCCAGATCGGCGGCATGGGTCAGGATATGCGCCGCCGTATCGTTCGCGGCGCGAATGCTGTCCAGCGCGCCGCCGGTGCGCAGGGCGTGCAGCGCCGTCGTCGCGGCGACGATGGCGGCGGCGGTGTCGACGACCGCGAGATCGGCGGTCAGCTTGTCCATCACCGGCACCAGTCCGGCGACAACCGCGGCCTCGACGATCGGCCCATCGGTCAACGCGACCGTGGTCAGAATGCCGCCCAGGTCCGCCAGGGCGGAGCCGACGGCGGCGACATGGGCGGCGGTGTCGGAGACGGCGACATGCGCGTCGTCCAACCGCGCGACCAGCGGCGACAGGCCGGCGGCATCCGCGGCGAGAATCGGATCGGTATCGGTCAGATGCACCGTCAGCCTGGTGCCCAGATCGGCCAGGGCGGCGGCGACATCGGCGATATCCGCGGCGGCGTCGGTGACGACCACGCCATGCAGGTGCGCGCCCATCGCCAGCAGGTCGTCGATCACAGCGTTGACGCCTTCGGCATCGTCGGCGACCCGCAGCGCCTCTCCGGTCATGGTCACCGCGATGTCCACCAGTCCGGCGGCGGCGGCGGCATCGACGGCGTCGGTGTCGGTGATCCTCAGTTCTGCCAGGCGACCGCCGAGACCGATCAGGCCGGTCGCGTTGGCCGTCGCCGCGGCGGCGGTATCGACGACACGCGCGAGAATGCCGAGATCCAACAAAGCCGAGACGTGCAGAACGACCGTTTCGGCGTCGTCCACCATGGTCAGCGTATGCCCATTGAACGACAGGCGATCGACGACCGCCGCCAGCGCGCCGGCATCCGGTCCGTCGATGTCCGCGGAGGCGGTCAGCTTGAACAGTGGCGTCAGATCGCCCCAGTTCACCGACTGCGCCGACACCAGGTTCGCCGCCGTATCCAGCACCGTGACGGTATCGGCCAAGGCCAGCCCGTCGGCATTTGCCTCCTCGGTCAGAGCAGCCAGGCTGTCCTCGATCACGATATGCACACCGGACGCGAAGGTCAGCAGCCCCGCGTCGTCAAGGCCGGCCAGCGCGAGCGCCTGCGACGCCAGGATGGCGGTGGTGACGTTGATCCGCGCCGCATTGGCCACCGCCAGCACGTCGTCGGCGTGATCCGCGATCTCCGCCGGACCGTCGACGACGGTCAGCACCGCGTCGCCATGGGTGAAATTCGACAATCCGGCCAGCACATGCGCGGCGGCGGCGTCGATCTGCGCGTCCGACGACGGACGGACCTGCTGCGCGCCGGTCAGCAAACCATCGCCCACGGCGGCGACGATGTGCGATATCGTATCCGATACGATGTAGAAATCGGCGACCGCCGACCAGCCGGAAGTCTCCGTCGCCAGCAGATGCGCGATGCTGTCGACGACCGTGATGGTCGCGTCATCGCCGTTGAAATGCGGCAGCGCATGCAGCCCCGCCGCCTGTTCCGCCGTGATCGAAACCGTCGCGCCTGGCGCCAGCTGTTCCGTCGTCGCCAGTGCCAGCACCGCCTCGGACAGGCCGAGCAGATTGGCGACAGAGTCCTGAACGGTCAGCGTGACCCCGTCGGCCAGCGTCAGGGCGGGCAGATCGGCCAGCAGCGTGGCGACCGCGGCATCGACGACGGCGTCGCTGTTCAGCACCTGGGCGACCGTCAACGCGATTTCGAGATCGTTCAGATCGGCCAACGCCGCCGCCGTGTCGGACACGGTCAAGCCATGGCCGTCGCGGTCGAATTTGATCCCGAGACGCGCGAGGTCGAGCAACGTTTCGGCATTGACGGTCTGCGACGCCGACAGAACCAGGGTCGTGGCGGCGATCTGGGTCGCGAGGGTCAGTCCGACCAGGGTTTCCGCCGTGTCGCGGATATCCAAACGATGCCCGCCGGTGCTGAAACCCGTCAGATCCAGCAAGGCGACCGCCGTCGCGGCATCGACCGAGACATCGGCGGACAGCACCAGGCGCGACGCCAGGGCACCGCCGACGGACCCGGCAACGCGGAGCAGTTCCGCCGGGGTGTCCGCGATCATCAGCGTATTGCCGTTCAGGTCGAGCCCGGCATTGGCCAGCGTGTCCGCCTGCGCCGCCGTGACCGTGGCGTCACCCACCATCAGGATCGCGGTCGGGCTCAGAGAACCGCCGTAGGTCAGAATATGTTGGGCGGAGTCGCGCAGTACCAGCGTATGCTCATGCCGATCGAACCCGGCGGAGATTTCCGGCAGAGCGCTCAATGCCGTCAGTTCGGCGACGGTCACGATCGCGTCGGCGGACAGGCCGATGGGGGTCGCGCGCAGCACCGAGTCGTGATGGGTCAGGCTGATATCCGCCAGCCCCAACAGATTGGCCGCTGTATCGACGATCTCGATCGCCGCGTCGGGATCGGCGACGAACCGCGCAAGGCCGATCAGCGCCGCGGCACCGGCCACCGTCAGGACGGTGTGTTCCGTCAGGCCGATCGCATCCGCCAATGCGATACCGTCGGCATAGACGGCGTTCAACAGCGCTGCCGCGCTGTCGCGCACGGTCAGCGTATGCCCATGCACCGAGAACGCGGGCAGCGCGCTCAACGCCGTCGCCGTCGCGGCACCGACGGTGGCGTCGGCGCTGAGATGTTGCGCGACGGTCAGCGCGATCTGCGCCCCGTTCGTCGACGCCAGGTGTTGGGCGGTATCCAACAGGGTCAGCGACGCGCCGGACAGGTTGAGCTTCACGCCCAGGAGCGCGAGACCGGAGAGGGTGGCGGCGTTCAAACTCTGCGAGGCGATGAGCGCAAAGCCGGTGGCGATCTCCGCCGTACCGGCTTGCAGCCCGAGGATGTGTTCGGCGGTGTCGGTGACCACGAAGCGGCGGCCGCCGGTGGTGAAGCGCGCGTCGGCGACCAGGGCTTCGGCCGCCGCGGCGGTGACGGCGGCATTGGCCGACAACGTCAACGTCGTGGCGATCGCTCGTCCGGCGGCATTGGCGGAGTCCGCCAATTGGGCGGCTGTCGCCGACAAGGTCAGCGCGTTGCCGTCGAGGACGATCGATTTCGCGGCCAGTTGGTTCGCCTGCGTCGCCGATACCGTCGCGTCGCCGGTCAGGACGAAGGCGCTGGGCGCGAACACGCCGTCGGCGGCGAAGGCGGCGATACGCGCGCCGGTGTCATGGATTTCCAACGCATGCCCGTTGCGGCTGAAGGCATGGCCGGACAGGTTGTACTGCGGCAGCGCGCGCAAGGCCGTCATTTGGGCAACGGTCGCTACCGCGTCCTCCGACAACATGATCGGCGTGGCCCGCAGGTTCGCGTTGTGCACCGACAGCGTCGTGGACCCCAGGCCCAGCAGATGGGCGAAGGAATCGGCGATGGTCAGGGCTGCGCCGGCATTGGTCTGGAACAGGCTGTGCCCGATCAGGCTGGCGGCGACGCCGACCGTCAGCGACTGGGCGGACGCCAACTGGATGTGATCGGCCAACGCCATGCCGGGCGCGGACACGGTGGACAGCAGTGCCTCCGCGCTGTCGCTGACCGTAATGACCGCGCCGCCCTTGGCGAAGCCGTGGATCGCGGCCAGCCGGGTCGCGGTGGCGGCGTCGAGCGTGACGGCACCGGACAGCGGGGTAACGACGGACGCCAGCGCGAGGCCGGCGGCGTTGTTCGACGCCAGCAGATTGGCGGCGGTGTCGGCAACGGTCAGGGTGTGCCCGTTCAGCGACAGCCGCACCCCCAGCAGCGCAAGCGTGCTCGCCTGCGCCGCTGTCACCGTCGCATTGGCGGTCAGCGCGATGCTGCTCGCCGCGAGTTCGCCGTCCCAATCGTCGGGCAGCGCGCCGGTGTGGGAGGTGAACAGCAATTCCTCCGCCGTGTCGCCGATCGCGATATGGGCGACGCCCAGGCTGAAATGCGGCAGGGAGACCAGGGCTTCCGCCTGATCGGCGGTCAGGGTCGCGTTGGCGGACAATGCCAGCATGCTGGCCTGGCTGACGTCGCCCGTGGCGAGCGCGACCAGATTGGCGGCGGTATCGACGACGGTCAGCGCCTGTCCGTTGGTGCTGAAATGCGGCAGCGCGCGCAGGATCGCGAATTGCGCCGCGTTGACGATGCCGGGGGCCGATAGCTGAATGGCGGAAGCCAGTGCTGCGGTGCCGGAGTCCAGTGTCGCAAGGCGGGCGGCGGCGTCGGCGATGGTCAGCCCATGTGTCCCGGCGGAGAAACCGGCGATCCCATGCAACAGCGTGGCATTGGTGACGTTTGTGGTCTGGTCCGCCGACAGCACGACCGAGGACGCCAGGGCAAGTCCGCTCGCGGCGGAGGTCGCCAACAGGCCGGGGACCGTATCCGATACGATCATGCCCGGGCCGGTGGAGAAGTGCGCAAGACCGGCAAGACGAGAGGCGGTGTCGGCGGAAACCGTCCACGCCGAACCGCCGCTGAGCGCGAAGCCGGTGATCGCGGTCAGGATCGACGCCCAACCGCCGCCGTTCAACAGCGAAGACGGCGCATCGCGCACGATCAGCGCATGGCCGCCGTTATCGACGCGCGTGCCCAGCATGCCCAGCCGCACCGCCTGATCGGCGGTGACCGAGGCATCGGCGGACAGCACGATCGAGTCGGCTGCCAGTTCGCCCGCCCAATCCGTCGGCAACGCGCCCGATCCAGCCAACAGATGCGCCGCCGTGTCGCGAATGGTCAGGAGCCCCGCCGCCGCCTGAAAGCCGGGCAGCGTGGTCAGCGCCTGCGCTTCGTCCGCAGTCAGGGTCGCTGCCTCCGTCAGCACCGCGGCGCTGAGCAGCGCGGTCGTGGAATTCACCAGGGTTGCCAGGTTGGCCGCGGTGTCGGCGACGGTCAGGCGGAAACCGTTCAGCGAGAAATGCGCCAAGGACCGCAAGGCGACGAAATCGTCGACCGAGACCATGGCGGAGGCGTCCATCAGGACGGAGGTCGCCAGGGCGGCGGTGGGGCCGCCGAGACCGGCCAGATGCGCGGCATTGTCGACGATCGTCAGCGTGTGACCGGCGAGCGAGAAGCCCGGCAGCACATGCAGAGTCTGGGCATCCACGGCCGAAACCGTGGCATTGCCGGTCAGCGCGACGGCGACGGCGGCCAATACACCGGCGCGATTGGCGGACAGCACCAGGTTTTCCGCCGTATCGGTCACGCGCATGCCGTCGGCGCCGACGGAGAATGCGGGCATGCCGACCAGCAGACGCGCATCGCCCGCCGACACTGTCCAGATCGAGCCATGGGTGACGAGTGTGACGGATGTCGCCAGCGGCGTGCCGGAGGCAAAGGCTGCGATCAGCGCGGTTGGGGTATCGACAACCGAAACGTTGTGTCCACCCAGGCCCAGATGCGGCAGGCTGGCGAGCGCGGTCAGGTTGGAGGCCGTGACCGTAACATCCGCCGTCAGGGTCGTCGCCAGCACCTCCCGCGCCGCGAACAGCGCCGATCCGGCCTGCGCGCCCGCGAGGGCGGTGGATAGCGCGATCAGATTGGCGCCGGTATCGCGCACGGTCAGGGTGTCGGCAAAGCCGGTCAGCGACAGATGCGGCTGGGCGACCATCGCGTTAAACCGCGCGGCGGTCAGGATATAGCTCGACGCCGTGGCATCGGTCGCGGCCAGCAGCAGGATGCGATCCGCCAAAGCGGCGACCCCGCCGGACAGGTCGGCGATCTGCGCCGGAGTGCCGGCAATCGACAGCAAGCCGTCGGCACCGTGGAACCCGTGCAGCGCCGCCAGTTGGGTCGCGATCGCCGGCGAAACCGTCGCCGGAGCGTCCAGTGTCACGCTGCTCGCCAGTGCAATCGCCGACGCGGCGCTTGGGGACAACAAGGCACTCGGCGTGCCGCTGATGGTCAGGACATGGTCGCCCAGGCTGAAGCCGGACAGGCCGACCAGCGTCGCCGCGTCGGTCGGCGACAGAGCGGCGTCGGCCGACAGCGTGGGTGCCAGGCGCGTCAACAGACTGCCGGATGGGGCGTTGGCGATTGCCGATGCCAGCGACAGAATCCCGCTGGCGGTGTCGCGCAGTTGGTTCGATCCGCTCAGGCCCGTCAGCGACAGGTTGGGCAGCGTCGCCAGGGCGGCTGCCTGTTGCGCGGTCAGGATGAAGTCGGACGCGTTGCCGCCGTCGCGCGCGACAATGCCCAGGGTCGCGGCCAGTCCGGCCACGGTCGACGACAAGCCCGCGAGATGGGCCGGGGTATCGGCGATCGTCAGCGTCGCGGACCCGACGGTGAAGTGGTGCAACGCCGCCAGGGCGACGGCCTGCGCGACGGTCACGGTAGCGGATGCCGACAGCCTGACTGTATCGGCCAAAGCGAGCGCGGCCGTGTTGGCGGAATCGAGCAGTTGAGGGGCCGAACCGGTCTCCGTCAGGCTGTGGCTGCCGGCGGAAAATCCGGTGAAGGACAGCAGCGCGCGCGCTTCCGCGACCGTCATAACGGCGTCGTCGGCCAGCACCACCTGCCCGTGCCAGGCGTTCACGCCGGCCAGGGCCGAGGACGATCCGGCCAGGGTCGCCAGCGCGGTCTGCGTATCGATCACCGTCAGACCGAATCCTCCCAGTGAGAATTTCGATCCCAGCGCGACCAGCGCGGCGGCCTGCGTTGCGTCGACCGACGCGGCGGCGGAAGGCCGAGCGGCTGTGGAGAGGGAAAGACCGGGGGCGTTGAGGGAGGAGAGGATTTCGGCGGGCGTGTCGGCGATGGAAATCGTGTGCCCGGTCAGATCGAAGTGGCCGGCCCCGACCTGGGCGCGCAGCACCGCCAATGCCGTGGCGTCGGCGGCGGACAGGACGGCTGAATTGACGACGACGATATCGGTGCCGACCACGCCGACGGCGGCGGCCGCGGCGACCAGATTATCGGCGGTATCGGAGATCGTCAGGCTGACTCCCGGCGCAACACTGAAGCCGGGCAGCAGCGACAGCGCCACGGCCTGGGCGGCGCCGGCCGTCGTGCTGACGGCAAGGGTTGCGTGCGCGGACACCGCGAAGGTGACGACGATGCCCTCCGACGGGGCACCGAAATGCAGGCGGGGATCGAGCAGTTGCGCCAGGGTGCCCGCGAATGTGCCGGAGGCCACGACGATCGATGTCAGATCGGCGCCGAACAGGCGTGACGCGGCGGCAGTCAGGGCCGCGCCGGTGTCGGAGACGGTCAGGGCGGAAAGATTGGCGACATGCAGGTCCAGCAGCGCCCCCGCGGTCGCGGCGGTAACGGTGGCGGCGGGGTCGGTCAGCGTGAACGTCGCGTCGGCGAAGGCACCGATCGCGACAAGAGCGGTCCGGGAGGTCGCGAAATTGCCCGCGGTATCGGCCACCGTCACCGCGCGACCGTTCCGGGAGAACCCGGGCAGCCCGCCCAGACGCAGCGCCTGCGCGACATTGATCGCGGCATCGGCGGTCAGGCGGCTGGCCTGCGCCAGGGCGGCGATTTCGGTTTGCAGGCCGATCAGGTTGGCGGCGGTATCGGCGACGGTCACCGCCTGGCCCGAGACGACCGAGAAATTGCGCAGGGCGGCGGCGGACGACACAAGTTCGGCGGCGCCGACGGTCACGGAATTATTGATGACGACGCCGGCATTGGGGACGGCGGCCCGAAGGCTTGCGAGCGCGGTCGAGCCGCCGATCAGCGTGGCATAGGTGTCGGTGACGGTCACCGCGACGCCGCCCACCACGGCCATCGCGGGCAACTGCCCCAGCACCGTCGCGGTCGTCATGTCCGCGAGCGAGCCGTCGATCGTCAGACGCGCGCCGGGCGCAATGGAAAAACCGGCGAAGGCGAAGAGGCGCAGGGCGTTCGGCTCCGACACCGTCGCGTTGGCGGTCACGGTGAAGAAACGCATCGTCGCGCGCATCTGCGACGGCGCGATGGCCAGCAGGTTGGCGGCGGTATCGGCCATCTCGATAAACTGGCCGGGCAGCACCGAAAAGGCCGGCATCGCCTGCAGCGTCGTCAGATTGGCCAGAGTCAGCGTGGCGCTGGTGGACAACAGCACGCTGGCGGCGCGGGTGATGACCTGTGTTCCGGCGGCGGCCAGAAGATTGGCGGCGGTATCAAAGACGGCGGTGACGGTCGCGATCGTAAGGCCGGAGGCATGGGCCGGCTTGGTCAGTTCGGCGATGGAATCGCGGACGGTATAGCGGAACCCGCCGGTGCTGAAGCGTCCGCCAAGGGTGGCCAGCGTGGCCGCGTCGCCGGCCGATGACGCGCCGTTGGCATTCAAGGTGAACTGAGCGACCCGCGCCATCAGGGCGGTATTGGACACCGCCCTGGCGATGTTAACCGGTGTATCCGCGATGGTAATGCCGGTATCGGTGGAGTTCAGCGCCTGCGCGATCGTCATCGTTGCCATGTGGGAGGCATCCTTTGCGAATGCCCGGACCCGGCCAGAAGCTGGCGTTGTCCAGGCTGAGATCGCAGGATGGCAGCCCGATCTGAACCAAACGTGTACGTGCGCGGGTATTCTTCACCGTTCCGGCGGCACCGAAACGGAACAAACCCGGAAGACCTTAATCAGGTGTTACCAAGCCGCTCCGCGGCTTCAGCCGTCACCTCGGCGGAGATTTCGGCGAGTTTGGCTTCCAGCGCGGTCGGCGACGCGCCGGTGCCGGAGCCCGCGCGTAGCACGGCGGCTTTTTTCTGCTTCATCAGATCGCGCGCATGGGCGATCAGGTCTTCGCCCGAATCCTTGAATATGGATTTGTTAAGCATGGGGGACGACGGCCGGTTGCGCGATCATACCCCGCGCGCCCTGCCCATAGCTCGGCGTGCCGGATTGCGGCGGCACCACGCGCAGGTCCTCCCGCGTCAACACGATCGGGCCGGTGTCCCCGTCGGGCAAGGCGCGCAGCTTCAATTCCGCGGCGGCGTTGATCAACGTGCGAAAGCGGTCGAAGGAGCGGCGGCGCAGGATGGCGGTGGACGGCTGCGCCAGGGATGACACAGCCTCCAACGCATCGTCGGAAACGGCGATGCTGATCCGGCGGATCCCGTCGCGCACCTCGAAGCGGATGAAGTTCTTGTCGGGCATCGTGACAATCCTTTCAATTGCGGGGAGGCGAACGACGGGGGTCGATCAGAAGTCCATGCCGCCGGTGGCGCGCGGGGCGGCCCCCGGGCCTGTGTCGTCGTCCTTGCGTTCGAAGACCATCGCTTCCGTCGTGATGATCAGCCCGGCGACGGACGCGGCGTTCTGCAAGGCAATGCGCACGACCTTGGTGGGATCGATAATCCCGGCCCCGACCATGTCTTTGTACTCGCTCTTTTGCGCGTCGAAGCCGAAGTTGTAGGTGGTGTCTTCCAGCACTTTACCGGCGATCACGGCACCGTCTTCACCGGCATTCTCGGCGATCTGACGCAGCGGGGTCTGCACCGCGCGACGGACCATTTCGATACCGAATTTCTGCGCCTCGTTCGCGCCCTTCAGTTTCGCCAGCACCAAAGACGCGCGCGCCAGGGCGACGCCGCCACCGGGGACGATGCCTTCTTCCACCGCGGCGCGGGTCGCATGCAGCGCGTCGTCAACGCGATCCTTGCGCTCCTTCACCTCAACCTCGGACGCGCCGCCGACGCGAATGATCGCGACGCCGCCGGCCAGCTTGGCCAGGCGTTCCTGCAACTTCTCACGATCGTAGTCCGAGGTGGTGTCCTCGATCTGCGCGCGGATTTGCGCGCAGCGACCCTTGATCGCGTCCGCCGTGCCGGCACCGTCGATGACGGTGGTGTTTTCTTTCTCGATCAGCACGCGCTTGGCGCGCCCCAGCATCGCCAGGGTGACGGTTTCAAGCTTGGTGCCGAGTTCTTCCGACACGACCGTGCCGCCAGTCAGCAGGGCGATGTCTTCCAGCATCGCCTTGCGGCGATCGCCGAAGCCCGGCGCCTTGACGGCGGCGACTTTCAGACCGCCGCGCAGCTTGTTGACGACCAGAGTCGCCAGCGCTTCGCCTTCGATATCCTCGGCGATGATCAGCAGCGGCGCATTGGCCTGCACGACGCTTTCCAGCAGAGGCAGCAGGCTTTGCAGGCCCGACAGCTTCTTTTCGTGGATGAGGATATAGGGGTTGGCGAGTTCCGCCTGCATCTTCTCGGCGTTGGTGATGAAGTACGGGCTCAGATAGCCGCGGTCGAACTGCATGCCCTCGACGATGTCGAGTTCGGTTTCCATGCCCTTGGCTTCCTCGACGGTGATGACACCCTCGTTGCCGACTTTCTGCATGGCCTTGGCGATCATTTTGCCGATTTCGGCCTCGCCGTTCGCGCTGATCGTGCCGACCTGGGCGGTTTCCGCCTCGGTGGTGATCTTTTTGGTGCGACGGGCGAGTTCTTCGACCACGGCGGCAACGGCGGCGTCGATGCCGCGACGCAGTTCCATCGGCGCCAGTCCGGCGGCGACGGCCTTGCCGCCTTCGCGCACGATGGCCTGCGCCAGAACGATGGCGGTGGTGGTGCCGTCGCCGGCGAGGTCGTTCGTTTTGGTCGCGACTTCACGGACCAGTTCGGCGCCCATGTTTTCGGATTTGTCGACGAGTTCGATCTCCTTGGCGACGGTTACGCCGTCCTTGGTGATGCGCGGCGCGCCGTAGCTTTTGTCGATCAACACGTTGCGGCCCTTGGGACCGAGAGTGACCTTGACGGCATCGGCGAGAAGGTCGACGCCACGGAGCAGGCGACGGCGCGCATCGGCGCCGAATTTTACGTCTTTCGCGGGCATGGAACTGGATCTTTCATAGGGTCGGGTCGTTTTCGCGCCCAAGTGGACTCAAGGCACTGGGCGCGCCGCGTTGGGCGATGGGCTTACTTGCTCTTCGCCTTGCCCTTGCCGGCCTTGTCGGCGGCGGGCGCGGTTTCCTTGGCGGCGGGCTCGCCTTCGATCACGCCCAGCAGGTCGGATTCCTTCATGATCAACAGCTCCTCGCCATCGATCTTGACTTCGGTGCCCGACCATTTGCCGAACAGCACGCGGTCGCCGACGCTGACTTCGAGCGCGACGATCGCGCCGAGTTCATTGCGCGCGCCCGGCCCGACGGCCAGTACTTCGCCCTCGGCCGGCTTTTCCTGCGCGGTATCGGGAATGATGATGCCGCCCGCGGTCTTTTCCTCGGGGGTGACGCGACGCAGGACGATCCGGTCGTGCAGGGGACGAAATTTCATGAGAACGCTTTCAGTTTGTTGAATTTTTGCCGCCGACCTTCAGGTTGGCGATCTTATGGGTAAGCTGGTTCCTGGGATCGACCGCGGCGACCGCGACTTTCTTGTCGGCCTTCGGCTTTTTCGCTTCGCGATTGCCTTTTTGTTGTCCCTTGGCCATGGCGCGTTCCTTTTCGGTCGGTGGATGCGGATCGGCGATGCGGTCGAAATCGACCGCCCGAACGAACCCAGGCCGCGCCACGAGCGACAAATCCCGCCCGCGCCGAGGGTGCGGGCGCGATATTTTTTCTTAACGCCACATCTAAATAGTGGGTGAATCGATTATATACAACGGGCCGACTATTTTTCTCCGACCGCGATTTTATTATGAAAAGCGACGGCTTTACGTCATCCATTTCCCAGGCTAAACTGTTTCGGAAAAATTTTTATTTTGCGGTCGATCAGCCCACGGTTTTGACCGATACCGTCGACGGGGCCAGTATGTCGGGGCGAGTATCGCCCCCCACCGCATTTCCCGTTATCCTTCATCACACACCCGATCCGGAGTACGACGCCGTGACGCCGCACGACATCCTGGCACACCCCGCCCGCGTCCTGACGCAGGCGCAACGGCAAACCTATTTCGAAACCGGCTGCCTCGCCGCCGACGGTCTTATCCCCGCCGCCTGGCTCGATCGATTGAACGCGCTGTCCGCCGAATTCCTGGAACAAAGCCGAAGCCTCAGCCAATCGAACGAGGCGTTCGACCTCGGCCCAAGCCACACCGCCGATCACCCACATGTGCGCCGCCTGCGCGCGCTGGTCGACCGCCACCCGGATTTCTGGCGCTTCGCCGCCGAATCCCCGCTGGCCGACATCGCCGCCGACCTGGTCGGCCCCGATGTGAAATTCCACAGCAGCAAACTGAACTACAAATGGCCGGGCAGCGGCGAAATCGTCAAATGGCATCAGGATATCCCGGCCTGGCCGCACACGAACTACAGCCCCGTCACGCTGGGAGTCTATCTCGACGACGTTCCCGCCGCACAAGGACCGCTGACCTGCGTTCCCGGCTCCCAGAACGGCCCGATCTTCGTGCACCGCGATGACGCCGGTGCCTGGACGGGCTCCATCCGCGACGCCGACATGGCCACCGTCGATACGGCGGGAGCCATCGACCTGACCGGGCGCGCGGGTGCCGTCGTGGCGATCAATTGCCGCACCGTCCATGCCTCCCGCGCCAACGCCACCGACCGAGTCCGGCCCGTCGCGCTGTTCATCTACAGCTCCGCCGATGCCTTCGCCTGGATGGCCCCGCCCACGCCGACATCGCATACCGGCGACATCGTGCGCGGCAACCCCGCGACCGTCGCCCATCTCGATCCCACCCCTTGCCCGGTGCCGCCGGACTGGGCACGCCAGGGCTACGGGTCGATCTTTACCTCGCAAAAGGCGGCTTACTCCGCTTGATCGGACGCCCCCTCGCGGCACTCCCCAAGGCACCGCTCCCCCTGGCGCCTTTGGCCGCGACACTGGCAATGCAGACGCTGGCGACGATGGCGCTGTATTCGATCCCCGCCGTCGCGCCGGAAGTCGCCCGCGACCTCGGGGTCGACGGCACGCTCGTCGGTGCCTTCGTATCGACCGGCTACGGAGTCGGTATCGCCTCCGCCCTGCTGTCGCCCGGCCTCATCCGACGCTATGGCGGCGTCCGCGCGACACAGGCCGTCCTGCTCGCCGCATGCGGCATGCTGGCCCTCGGCGCGTTCGGCGGCACCGTCCTGACGCTGTTCCTCGCCGCCATCGTTCTGGGCCTGGGCTACGGCGCCGCCGCGCCCGCCAGCACCCATCTGCTCGCGCCGCAAACCCCCAAGGCGGTGTTCAACCTGGTGATGTCGCTGCGCCAGATCGGCGTGCCGCTGGGCGGAGTCTTCGCCGCCCTGATCCTGCCGCCCCTCGTGCTGGCCTTCGGTTGGCGCGCCGCGCTGCTGATGGAACTGGTGCCGGCCCTGACGCTGATCGCCCTGCTGGAAATCCCCCGCAAACGCTGGGACGCGGATCGGGAGCCAAACCGCAAGGCCTGGGGCCGCACGTTGCTGCAACCCTTCACCCTGCTGTCGGACCGCCGGATCCTGATCCTGTCCTTCTCCTGCTTTATCTATTCCGGCCTGCAACTCTGCATCATCGCGTTCATGACGGTGTATCTCACCTCCGTCGTGCACATGGACCTGGTGCGCGCCGGACAGTTGCTCGCCGCCTACCAGATCGCCGGATCGGTCAGCCGCCCAATCTGGGGCTGGATCGCCGACCGCTTTCTGACACCCTGGCAAACCCTGGCCGTGCACGGCGCGGGCATGGCGGCGGCAACTGTGCTGACCGCGCAATTCGGCCCGGACTGGTCGCTTTGGAGCATCTTTGCCGTGACCCTTTTGGGGGGCTGCACCGCCGGCGGCTATACCGGCGTCGCCTATGCCGAATACGCCGCCCTGGGAGGGGCAAGACGGACAGAGGCCACCGGTCTCGGCACCGCCCTGCTGTTCGCCGGCAGCATGCTGATCCCGCCGATCTTCGGTGCGTCCGTCCTGGCATGCGGCGGCTACGGCCCCGGCTATGCCGTACTCGCCGCCCTCGCCCTGGTCGGCGCCGTCATGCTCGGCTGGCCCAGACCCAGACCGGGTTAATCCCCAACCAGCACCACATGCAGCCGGCGCGGCCCGTGCGCGCCCAGTTCCAACGTCTGCTCGATATCCGCCGAACGCGACGGGCCGGTTACGAGCATGACGTTGCGCGGCATCCCGCCCATTTCCGCGCGCAGCAAATCCCAGGCTTCCTCGTAAGCACCCACCAGACGCGACGCGCGCAAAACCACGATCGCCGTATCCGCCAACAGGTTCAGCGTCGTCGGGCGTTCCGGAGCGGACGGCAGCATCAGCGTCCCGGTTTCCGCGATCGCCGCGAAACCCTGCTGCACGCTGACCATGTCCGACGCCTGCGCGCGCCCCTCTCGGATGTCCAGCATCGGGCGCACCGACCAGGGAATCCCCTGCAATTCCGGATGCGGCGCGACGATCAGCGAACTCGGCAGGTTATGCGCCGCGAGATAGTCGGCAATCGCCTCCGGCACCCCCGCGAAATCCGCGACGCGGGTGACGGAGCCGAACTCTTTTTCGACATTGCGCACGAACAGATCGACCTGTTGCGGATGCGGCAGGCGCGAGCGCGCGGGGATCAGATGCCGAGGATGGCGTTCCAGCCGCCCGCGCAGCATCGCCTGCTGATCCTCGGGCAGCGGACCGCGCCGCAGGCCGCGGCGAATGCCGCCCAGAATGGCTTCGCGTGTCATCGCAGTTTCCCCGCCCTCTGCTCCCGCGCATAGCGCGCGAAGAACGTATCGCCCTCCGGCGCCGGCATGTCGCGCCCTGCGGTCCAGCCGCCGGCGAAGGGCAGGCTGGCGAAGCGACCGCGCTTGCGGCCCAGCCACCCCAGCCCCAGCGCCGCCACCCGCGTCGCCAGGCGATACAATCCCGGACGGCGCGCGAAAAACCCCCATAGCGCCAGGTTCGTGCGCATCGTCGAAGGCGTCAGATGCCGCTCGAACTCGCGTTCGCGCCAGTGACGCATCAATTTCGGCAACGGAATGCGCACCGGACAGACGCTTTCGCATTTGCCACAGAAGGTGGAGGCATTGGGTAAATGCCCGGCCTCTTTCATTCCAATCAGCCCCGGCGTCAGCACGGAACCCATCGGGCCCGGATAAACCCAGCCATAGGCGTGCCCACCGACCGCGCCATAGACCGGGCAGTGGTTCATGCAGGCGGCGCAGCGAATGCAGCGCAGCATGTCCTGAAATTCTGTGCCCATCATGCCGGTGCGACCGTTGTCGATCAGCACGACGTGATATTCTTCCGGCCCATCCAGATCGCCGGGACGGCGCGCGCCGGTGGAAAACGTCGTATAGACGGAAAAATCCTGCCCGGTGGCGGAGCGTGCCAGCACGCGCAGTAACGATGTGCAGTCTTCAATCGTCGGCACGCATTTCTCGATGCTCGCCAGCACGATGTGAACGCGCGGCAAGGTCTGCGTCAGATCGCCGTTGCCCTCGTTCGTCACGATCACGCTGCTGCCGGTTTCCGCGACCAGGAAGTTCGCGCCGGTAATCCCCACGTCGGCGGCCAGGAATTTGGAGCGCAGCTTCGTCCGTGCTTCGGTCAGAATGTCGCGCCGCTCGTTGAACACGCGATCCGCCGGCAGGTCGGTGTGGGATTTGCGGAACGCTTCCTCCCAATCCTCCATATTCAGATGAAACGCCGGAGCAATGATGTGGCTGGGCAGTTCGTCGCGCAACTGGATGATGTATTCGCCCAGATCGGTTTCAACCGGAACGATCCCGTGCTTTTCCAGATGGTGGTTGATCGAGATTTCTTCCCCGATCATCGACTTGCCCTTGGTGACCGTCTTCGCGCCCGCCTTTTGGCAGATCGCCAGCACCGCCGCCCGCGCAGCGTCGGCGTCGGCGCACCAATGCACCGTGCCGCCGGCTTCTTTTACCTTGGCCTCGTACGCTTCAAGGTAGAAGTCGAGATTGGCCAGCGCGTGGTTTTTGATGTCGCGCGCGGTGTCGCGCAACGTCTCGAACTCCGGCAATCCCTCCACCGCCGCCGTCCTGCGCGCCACGAAGCTCGGCCCCGAGCGCGCGAGCGCCTTTTGCAGCCCGGCATTGGCCAGGGCACCGTGAGCGTTTTCCTTGAAAGCGGCCGAGGTGGGGACATGCATGGCGATGGTTGGCTCCTTCGGCACGGAGTTTAGCCGAGCGCGCGGGGATTGTCAGGCGGTGGGGCGGTGGTGTTACCGCAACGCGAGAATGTCCCCTTCCTGCAAAGCTAGAATGTCCCCTCTGGGTCTACGTCCGAAGTGGGGATCGAATGTCGGAAGAGCGTTTATCGATGAGCGCAAGCGAGCGAGAGCGGTCGCATCTGATCAGGAGAACGAT
>CANJLW010000021.1 GCA_947475245.1 Acetobacteraceae bacterium
GGCTCGCGTTGGCCCAATGCGCTGAGCCTGTTGGCGAGGTTGTTGAGCGACCCCGCCAGATCGGGTGTGAAAGCGTCCGGGCGTGCGGCGGCAAGCGTGCGATACAGCGCGACGGCCTCCCGCGCGGCGTCCAGCGCCGGCTCGCGTTGGCCCAGTTCGCTGAGCATGGCGGCGAGGTTGTTGAGCGACATCGCCAGATCGGGTGTGAAAGCGTCCGGGCGCGCGGCGGCAAGCGTGCGATACAGCGCGACGGCCTCCCGCGCTGCGTCCAGCGCCGGCTCGCGTTGGCCCAATGCGCTGAGCCGAACCGATAGATTGTTGAGCAGTCGGGCGGCGAAGTCGACGATGGTTGGATCGGCGTCGTGCGGGACGTTCCGGAAAATTCCCGCCAAAGTCGCGGTCAACGTCGCCGCCAGTTCGCGCAGGATCGTGGTCTGCTCCGGCAGTGCATTGACCAGCGGGATCAGCAGCATCGGGTCGGCGATGGACTTCGAAAACCTCGTCAGCCAGCCCAACAGGCGCTTGCCGGTCTCCTGTTCCTCGGCGGTCGCGCCGGGGTCTTCCGCCGCATAGGCGAAATCCTGCACCAGACGCACCAGCACGCTCGCCGCCGCGCCTTCGCCGAGCGCATAGGCGCGGGCCAGGATGGCGGGCGGTTCGTCGATTTTTCGGGCAGGGGCCCGCGCGAAGGCCGAGACGATCGCGCCTTCCTGGATCAAATCGGGCTGGATCGTGCCCAGGCGATCCGGCGCGGCGTCGGCATCGTCTCGGTTGGGCGGGAATTCCTGTTCCAGCAGGTCCGTCACCCCGTTGGGGATCGGGCCGCGATGGTCGGCCGTAAGCTCGGCCGCGATGGACTCGCGCAATGTCGCCAAGGGCAACCCGCCGGCCAGCAGGTTGAACAGCACGATGTGGTCCATCGTTTCCCGGTCGGATTCGTTGACCAGGTTCCGCAGCCGCTCTATCTCCCGCCCGCCCAACATACGCGCTGCGTCAAGGCGGCGCAGGCCGAGCGCTGCTTGGGGCGCGCGATCCAGCGCGAGCACGCCGGCCATGACGAGCGACAAAGGATTGCCGAAGCGCGCATGCCCCAGTTCGGCATCGAACCCGGGATCAGTCCCGGCGGCGGGAATCTCGCCGAGGTTCGGCATTGCGGGCCGAATGGCGCGGGCCGCGGCCAGGGCGTTGGCGACGATGGCGCGGCGCTGTTCGATCTGCGACAGGTCCGGCACCAAGGTCGGGCGTTCGGCGTGAAACAGGTCCTGCCGAGCGGCGTCGCCGAACAGCACGGGTTGCGCAAGGTCGTGCCACCAGCCGAATCCGTCCGGCGCTTCGCGTTCCAGCAACAGAATGCGCAGTTTGGTCGCGGGCGGATTGGCGGCGAGGCGATCGAGCCAGCGCGCCAGTTCCGGTCCGCACTGCCCGGCATAGTCGATGACCAGCAGCATCGGGCGCGGCCAGATCAGATCGCGATCGGGGATGGATTTAACGTCGGATGCGGGCAGGAACCCGGCGAGCCAACCGCTTTGCGCGCTGCGGTCGGCATCGACCTGACCGCAAAGCTCCATCGCCAGCCGCGTCTTGCCTGTCCCGGCCTTGCCGATCAACGCATGCACCGACACATCGGCGGGATCGTTAACCCAGCCACGCAGTTCGGCCATTGAGTCCCCCCGTCCCACAAACGGCAGGTTGGTGGTGTTGGGATTCAGAATCTGAAGTTCGCGCCTCGGCCGGCGGGCGCGAAACTGCTTGCGGTCGAGCGTCAGCGCGACGCCGCCGATGGTCAGCGTGATCCGGTTGCCGTCGCCCGTGACGACGACGCTGTTGACGATGACGTTATCGCTGACCGATCCGTTTTCCACGCGCGCCGCCTTCGAGTCGTTAGCGCAGTGTAACGCGATCGGGCTGCTTGCCGCGAGTTCTATCGACTCCCGTTGCCGCCCGCGCGATGGGGTAACGCCGTCAGCCGTTCATGCCGAGCACGTCCATCATTGAATACAGGCCGGGCGCGCGACCTTCCGTCCATAACGCGGCGCGCACGGCGCCGGAGGCAAAGGTGCGGCGGTCAAAGGCCCGGTGGGTCAGGGCGATGTGCTCCGTCCCCGCCGCGAAGATCAGCGTGTGCTCCCCGACGACCTGCCCGCCGCGCAGCGCGGCGAAGCCGATGGCGCCGGTTTTGCGTGCGCCGGTATGGCCGTGGCGTCCGCTTTCCATCACATCGTCCAGGTTCACGCCCCTGCCCTTTGCCACCGCTCGGCCCATGCCGATGGCGGTGCCGGACGGGGAATCGACCTTCTGGCGGTGGTGCATTTCAACGATTTCCGCGTCGTAGCCGTCGGCCGGCAGGGCTGCGCCCATGCGTTCGGCCAGCGCCAGCACCAAATTGACCCCGGCGGAGAAGTTGGATGCATACACGACGGGAATGCGCGTCGCGGCGGCGGCGACCGCGGCTTCGTCTGCGTTCGACAGGCCGGAGGAGCCGAGCACCCAGGCCTTGCCGGCGGCGGCCATGACGGCGGCGGAGTCCTGGGCGGTAGCGGCGTTGGTGAAGTCGATCACCACGTCGGAACAGGCGGCAAGGTCGGCCAGCGTCATGATGTTGCCGCCGAGGGTGCGGCCCGATCCGCCGGTCAGCGTCGCGCCGGCGGCGGGCACTTCCTCGGCCAGCAGCCGGCCCATGCGGCCGGTGATGCCGGCGATGCCGATGCGAAGCGCCATGATTGTATCCTCCCCAAATTCCGTCGCCGGGGATTCTGCGTGCGGGCGGCGCGGGCATCAAGGGAGGGTTTGGCGTTTTCCCGTCAGGTGTCGCAAACTGCGGGGGAATGAAGGAGGCCGCCATGACCCTCGCGCTGCAAATCGCCGACCGGATTCACGCGTTGAACGCCGAAGACATCGTGCCCGACGCGGCGGAATGGACGCGGCATGCGTTCATCGACACGATCGGCTGCACGCTGGCCGGGATGGCGGAAGAAGCGCCGCATATCCTGATGCGGGTACCGGGCGTGGCGGAGTGCGCCGGGCCGGCGCTGATCGTGGCGACGAACCGGCGCACCAGCGTGTTGGATGCGACGTTCGTTAACGGCACGGCGTCGCACGCGCTGGATTACGACGATGTCGGCGGCGTGCTGGGCGGGCATCCGTCGGCGATGCTGGTGCCTCCGCTGTTCGCGCTGGGGGAATCGCTGGGCAGCACGGGGCGCGATCTGGCGCTGGCCTATGTCGTCGGGTTCGAAACGATGTGCCGTATCGCGCGCGGCGTTCACTTCCATCACTACGACAAAGGCTGGCACCCGACCGCCACGCTCGGCATTTTCGGCACGATCGCCGCCGCTGCTCGGCTTTTGCATTTGACGCGGGAAGAAACGGCGGCGGCGCTGGGGCTGGGCGCGTCGTTCGCGTCGGGTCTGAAGGCGAATTTCGGCACCATGACGAAGCCGGGCCATGTCGGTCAGGGCACGCGCAACGGGTTGCTGGCGGCCTATATGATCCAGCGCGGCTTTACCGCGAGCACCGAGGGGTTTGAGCATAAGCAGGGCTTCCTGGACGTGTTCAATGGCCCCGGCACTTACGACACCGCGAAGATCCTGGACGGCTGGTACGGGCCGATGGAAGCGGCCGGGCTGGGGGAACCGGGGCTGAAGCCCTATCCCTGCTGCGGCAGCACGCATGCGTCGATCAACCGCATGCTGGACCTGACGACGACATACGATCTGCGGCCCGCCGATATCGAAACGATCGAGGTGATGCCGCATTTGCGTCGGTTGCCGCATACCAACAACCCCGATCCGCAAACGCCGCTGGGGGCGAAGTTCAGCGTGCAATACTGCGTCGCCCGCGCCTTGGCCGATCGCGCGGTGCGGCTGACGCATTTTGAGGGCGATGCCCATTTCGATCCGGACATCCGCGCCCTGATGGCCCGTGTCAGCGCGCGCCCGCATCCGGGCATGCCGTCCGACTCGCCGCAACAATGGGGATCGGAAGTCGTCGTCATGACCAAAGACGGCCGCCGTCTGGCGTCGCGCATCGACGACTACAAACACATCGGACCCGGCGGCAATCCGATGACTCGCGAGGAACTATGGACCAAATTCTCCGACTGCGCGGAACGGGTCTTGCCGCGCGGGCAGATCGCGCCGCTGTTCGAAAAGCTTGCGACGATCGAGGCGGTGGGACCGATCGATTCGGTCACGTCGCTAATGGCGGTAGTGTGACAGCAGATACAGCAGCAGCGGATTGTCGCGCTCCGGCGCCAACTGGGCGGTGAAGTGACGGGACGGGCGGCCGCGTAGCCGCGCGCGCCACAGCTTCATGTCGAAGTCCCGGCTGGGGCGGATGTCGTTGGCCATGCCGGCGGCCATGAAATGGGGAAACGGGTCGCGGTTGGCATTCAGCCGCACCCCATCCTGCGCCCGATACCAGACCGGATCGAACAGCGGATTGGGGGAGAACTGCTGCTTGCGCCGGTTCGCCAGATAGTGCCCCAGCGGCGACACGCCGTCTTCAAGCGCATAGGTCGTACGATACCAGGCCGGGTCGAAATACACGGCCGGGCGCCGTCCGGCGGGTTCGCCGACCAGCGCGTAATGCACCAAGGGATTGACGCGCAGACGTTCGACCTCGGGGTTGGTGTCGGCATACCAACGAAGTCGGAAATAGAAACTGGGGTCGCGGCCTTCCTGCCAGCCGAACCGACAGAAATGCTCCAACGGGTCCATGCCTTGCTCCAACACGTCGGCGCTGTGCATGGCATAGAAGTTGGCGTCGAACAGGCCGGTGGCGCGAATAACCTCACTGTCGGCGGAAAGCGGGCCGGCATGCGCGCCGAAGGTTTGCAGATACGGCGCGTAAGGGTCCCGCCCGTCCGGGTTCGGCGCGCGCGCGGCGGACCACAGGCGCGGGCAGGGGGCAACGCGGCCATCGCCGGACTGGGCCAGGAAGTCCGCCAACGCCGGCGTTGTGTCGGAAAGGCCGTGCATCGCGCGATACCAGACCGGATCGAAGTCCGGCCCGGGGGCCAGGCGATTGGTTTCCCCCACCGCCAGGTAATGGGCAAAGGAATCGCCGACCTGGGCCAACCCGTTTTGCTCCCGATACCAATACGGTGCCAGCCACGCATTCGGTGCTCGGCCTTCCGCCATGCCGAAGCCGCAGTAATGCGCCAGCGGGTCCAACCCGGCTTCCGCCACGTCGGCATAGGTCGCGCGATACCAATCGCGGTCCAACAAGCCGCTGGCGCCGACAAGATCGATCAGCGCCCGCCGCTCGTCACGCCGCCGGTATTCCTCGCTGTTCAGGAACGCGGCGCGGATGTCGCGGATCGCCGTGCCGCCGATCAACACATCGCGCCATTCGCCGAGTTCGGCGTCCCCCGGTTCGCGGTCGAGCAGCGTTTCGTAGAAATCGCGGATGACGGCTTCGGCCAGCGCCTGAACGGCGTGGGCCGGTGGGGTGTCGATACCGATTGGGGTATCGGTTACAGTTGTGTGTCCCTCCATGAAACACAGCATAAACCATGTTTTGCCGAGCTTGCGAGCGGTGGTGGCGACGGATATACAACGAACGAGGCTCATGCGCGTGACGGACAGGGTCTTCCGTCCGTGTTCGACGGGATGGGGCAAATTTCGCGCATCCAAAAAGGGGTTCCTGTGTCCGGCGGAAATTTCAGTCACGGCCTGCGATATGCCTGACACCGCCGCAAAGTCGCCTGACCCGCAGGACGACAGCCCCAGCTTCGACGAAGCCCTGTATCTGCGTGCCTATCCGGACGTGGCCCTTGCCGTAGAACGGGGGGAGTTGCCGTCGGGCCAGGATCATTTCCGCCTGGCGGGCAAGGCGGAGGGGCGGTTGTTCCGCTCGGAGTACCGGGAACAGGTTCTGCTGGCCGGCGGTTCCGGGCAAGGGTTCAAGTCTGGTCCGACGACCAGTATCGATCGTCTGGTCGTCTCCGCCTCCGGCGCCATATTCCTGGTCGGCTGGGCCGACGACGCTCGGCGAACCCTGACCGAGATCACGTTATACGCCGACAATCATCGCCGGGTCTGGCGCGCCTTTTCCCGGCTGCGGCGCGCGGATGTGGAGGCCGCGGTCGGCGCGCCAACGCCCTATCACTATGGTTTCTGGGTCTTTGGGGAGCCGGTAAAGGCCGGTACTCAATGGCGGGCGGAGGGTGGCAAGCCGAGCCGGGTGGAGTTCGGCTTTGCGGATGGGTCGGTGATCCGGCTGGATCAGACGATCACCGTGATGTCCGACATCGATATGCGGGACCTCGTGATGGGGTACTTCGCCAATGCAAGCTATCACGGCAACGGCGTGATCGGGGCCTTCGCGGCGCTGGATACCGGGGTGGGCCGGGTCCTGGCAGCCTATAATCAGGTCGTCTCCGCGCAGATTACGCGACAAGCCCTGGTGCAGAGGTTCGGGCAGGAGCAGACCCGGTTCAAGGCATCGTTGATCGTGCCGATCTACGGCATGCACCACTACCACTACCTGCAAAGCGCCGCCTTCGCGGGCGGGGCGGGGATCGAGGACTGCGAGTTCATCTATGTCCTCAACAGCCCCGAACTGGTGGAACCCCTGACGCGAGAAATGCGCATCGCCGCGATGGTCTACGGCCATGCGCAAAGCCTGGTGGTGCTGCCCGGCAATGCGGGATTTGGCGCTGCGAACAACGTCGCGGCGCAGTTCGCGCGCAGCGATCGGCTGATCTGCGTGAACCCTGACGTCTTCCCCAAGGACCCGGCCTGGGCGAAACACCACGCCGATTTGCTGGATGGGCTGCCGACGGAACAAACGCGCCTGTTCGGCGCGACGCTGTATTACGACGATGGGTCGTTGATGCACGGCGGCATGTATATCGACCTCGATCTGGGAATCGTCGGCGCGAATGGCGGTCTGACGCACGATCGTGTGCTGCGGGTCGAGCATCACGGCAAGGGCGCGCCGGAATGGGCGCTGGCCTATCAGGCGTCTCGTCCGGTGACCGGGGTGACGGGCGCGTTCATTTCCGTCGATCGCAACTGGTTTGAATCGTTGGGCGGGTTTTCCGAAACCTATATTTACGGCCATTACGAAGACGCCGACCTCTGCCTGAAAAGCCTGCGGCAGGGCACGCCGTCCTGGGTGCACCCGATCGCGATGTGGCATCTGGAAGGCAAAGGTTCGACACGCCTGCCGCATCACGCCGGTGGTTCCCTGGTGAACCGCTGGCTGTTCACCCGCACGTGGGAGAGTTTTGTGACACCGGACCTGATTGGCCGAACGCCCGCTGGGCTGGCGCGCTATGCGGAGCCGCTGCCGGTGTCGGCGGCGAAGGCCGCTGCCGCCAAATCGACCGGGCGTCGCGCGCGATGACCTGTAAGGTCTTGCTGATGAGCCTCTACCACCCCGAGCTTGTGCGCGGCGGGGCACAGCAGGTCTGTTACGAGTTATTCGAGGCATTGCGCGAAGCGCCGGGATTTCGTCCGTTCCTGCTCGCCGCGATCGACAACAGCTATCCCGCCTTGTTCAAGTCCGGCGCGCGGATCACCGGCTTCGACGGTCGACCGGACGAATTCGTGTACCTGTCGCAGGATTACGATCATTGGTGGCACAAGACCGGTGAACCGCTGCTGATCGAAAGCTTTATCGAGTTCCTGCGGACCATTCAGCCGGACGTGGTGCATTTTCACCATTTCCTGGCCTTTGGCATCGATCTGGTGTCGGTCGTGCGCAAGACCTTGCCGGACTGCCGGATCGTTTTCACCTTCCACGAATTCCTGTCGATCTGCGCGGCGGATGGCCACATGACGCGGCGGACGGACCGCTCGCTGTGTTCGACGGCCAGCCAGGTCCGCTGTCACCAGTGCTTCCCGGATCGCGGCCCGGATCAGTTCATGCTGCGCAAAATGTGGTTCATGAACCATCTGAACCAGGCGGACGTCTTCACCTGTCCCAGCCAGTTCATGATCCAGCATTACGTCGACTGGGGCCTGTCCGCCGATCGCATTCATCGGGTCACCAACGGGCAACGCGTCCGCCACGCCGATCGCACATCCCCGCCTCGCGCCGACCGCAACCGTTTCGGATTTTTCGGCCAGATTCACGACGACAAGGGCGTGCACATCCTCCTGCGCGCGGTGACCATTCTGCGCGGTCAGGGCTTCACCGACTTCACGGTGGAGATCAACGGCGACAACATTCGCTTCGCCTCCCCCGAAGTGCGGGCGGAAATCGAGACTTTCCTCGAAGAGGAGGAGACACTTCCCTTCGCCGAACGGATCGTGTTCCACAACGGCTCGTACCACACCGACCAATTGCGCGAACGGATGAACCGCGTCGACTGGGCAATCGTGCCATCGATCTGGTGGGAAATCTTCGGGCTGGTGATTTCCGAGGCGTGGAGCTTCGGCAAGCCTATCATCTGCTCCGATGTCGGCGGCATGAAGGAGCGTGTGGCCGACGACGTCGATGGCCTGCATTTCGCCATGGGCAGCCCGCGCGCTTTGGCGGAGGTCATGCGACGCGCCTGCACCGAACCGGGTTTGTGGCAACGCCTGCACGACGCGCTGCCGATCCCACCCAGCCGAGAGGCCATGACGGACGGCTATACGGCGCTTTACCTGCCGGTTGGGACAGCGAAGCGGGCGAAGACGGCTGCCAGCACGATATAGGTCGGGCGTTTGAAATCGACCGCGATCGCCGGCAACTCCTTCAGAGAAGCCCAGCGCCAGGCGTCAAACTCCGGATGCCCATCGTGATCGAGGCGGATGTCGTCAACGCTCCCCGTGAAGCGTAGGGCGAACCAGCGCTGCGATTGGCCGCGATAGCGGCCGCGCAGGGCAACGCCGATCAAATGCGGGGGCAGGTCGTATTTCATCCAATGCGGATATTCGCCGATGAGTCTGAACTTGTCGGTGCCGATTTCCTCTTCCAATTCCCGCAGCACGGCCTCGGCCGGGTCCTCGCCGTCGTCGATGCCGCCTTGCGGCAGTTGCCAGGACTCCTTGGCGCCGCTGTCGATCCGGCGGGCGATCAGCACCTGACCGAGGTCGTTGAACAGGACGGCGCCGACGCAGGGGCGATAGGGAAGCTCGGTCATGGCGTATTGGGCTTTTCAGGCAGCGGTGGGAAGGCAAGGACCCCGATCGGGGCAAGGCGCGGACCGGTATCGCCGAGCGTCGCCGCCCAGGCAACCAGGCGCTCGACAGTGTCGCCGCGGGGGATGGTGACCAGACCGACGGCACCGCTGTCGCCGGCGGCGAGGCGCGTGAGGTCCCGCAGGCGCGGGGTAAGCTCCGCGCCCGCGCCCTGGGCGTCGAGCACGACGTCGATCGGACGGTTCCAGGCGCGCGGCAGGCGGGCGGGGCCGGGGTGGACCAGGATCAGCGGTGGATCGCGGGACGGCAGCGCGCGATCCAGCAGATCGGCAATCGCGGCGGGGCGCAGCGCGCGGATTTCCGGTTCGGCCGAGAGGACGCCGACATAGCCCGACACGCGGTCCAGCATCCATCGCAGGCGCTTGAGGTTCTCGGCGTCGGGTTCGGCCGGGGTCAGCGCCTTGGTGCCGGCATCGACCGCCGGGAAGGTGGCCGGCTCCACCGCAAGCGCGACGAGCGTGGGCAACTGGCGCGCTTTCGCGACGTCGATGATGGGGCCAGGGTTCGGGGCATAGGGAGAGAAGGCGAGGGTCGTGTGCGCCGGCAGTTGCCGAGCGGCGAAGAGGCTGTCGGCCTGATTGAGGCCAATCCCGGCGACGATCAGCCCGATACGGTCACGGCGCGACTGTGGCGCCGGCGGGGTAGCAGGCGGTTTCGGAGGTTCCGGCGGTTTGGCCGCTGCTACGACGACGGGTGCCGCGGTAACGGGCGGTGCCATAACGGGCGGTGGGGCAGGCGCGGCGGCCTCCGGCTTCCGGGCGGGCGGCGGCGGGCCCAGCCATTGCAGCGTGCCGCCGCCGATCGCCAGGACCAGCAGAATTGTTGCCCAGAACCACCGCAGCGACGCCCAGGTTAGCCGCGGGCGCGTCATCGGTTCAGTTCGCGGATTTGCCGCGCTGCGCCACCATCGCCTTCGCGAGAATGACGGCCTGCTGAAGCTGGAAGTCGGTTTCGTCGGGCTTCGCGATGTCGAATTTCGGGAAGCCTTCCGGCGGCTTGTCGGGGATTTGCTTGACGATCTCCGGCAGGTCGGTCCGCGGAGTCACGGCCTGTTGGTCGGTGCCGCCCTGGTTCTTCAGCACGCGGTTCAGGTCGGCTTCCCGTTCGGCGCCGAAGCGTGTCGGCTCTTCCCGGCTTTCGGCGACTGTGACGTCAGGCGTAATGCCCAGCGCCTGAATGGATCGGCCGGACGGGGTGTAGTAGCGCGCGGTGGTCAGTCGCATCGCGCCGTTGCCGGGCAGCGGGATAACGGTCTGCACCGACCCCTTCCCGAAACTGCGCGTGCCCAGCACGATCGCTCGGCGGTGATCCTGCAACGCGCCGGCGACGATCTCGGAAGCCGAGGCCGAACCGCCGTTGATCAGCACGACCAAGGGCGCACCGTTCAGCAGGTCGGTGCCGTTGGCTTCGTAGCGACGGCTTTCGTCGGGGTTGCGGGCACGGGTGGAAACGATTTCGCCCTGACCGACGAAGTCGGAGGAAACATCGCGCGCCTGATCCAGCAGGCCGCCGGGGTTATTGCGCAGATCCAGCACCAGGCCGTCGAGCTTGCCGCCGTTTTGCTGCTTCAGGCCGCGGATCGCCGCCTTGATGCCGGCGTCGGCCTGCTCGGTGAACTGCGACAGCCGGACATAGCCGATATTGTCGGGTTGCATCCGCGACTTCACGACCTGGACCTTGATGATCTCGCGGATCAGCGTGATTTCCAGCGGCTTGTCGACGTTCTGGCGCTTGATCGTCAGCACGATCTTGGTCTTCGGCGCGCCGCGCATCCGCTCCACCGCTTCGTTCAGCGACAATCCCAGCACGGTCTTGCCGTCGAGCGCGGTGATCAGGTCCCCGGCCTTGACGCCGGCGCGATAGGCCGGGGTGTCGTCGATGGGAGAAACGACGCGAATCAGGCCCTTTTCTTCCTGAACTTCGATGCCCAGACCGCCAAATTCTCCCTTGGTCTGGACCTGCATGTCCTTGAACGCCTTGGGGTTCATGTACGAACTATGCGCGTCGAGGCCGGTCAGCAGGCCGTTCAGCGCGTTTTCGATCATTTCCCGATCGTTCGGCGGCTCGACATACTCGGCTTGGACTCGTTCCAGGACGTCGCCGAAGACCTTGAGCAACTGGTAAACTTCCGCCCTGGGGCCGTCGGCGATGCCGCGGCCAAGCACGGACCAGGCGGGGATGGCGGCGAGACCGGCAATGAACGCCGTGCCCAGCAGCAGGCCATTTCCCCAGCGGTGCGGTCGATTCTTCATAGGCTCAGCATCCCTTTTCGCGCCGCGAGATATCCAATGTCCGACGGGCTTTACCGTCGTGTCGATTTTAACCACGGGGTCGGGTTCACCGGGCGCCCGTTCTGTCGCAATTCCAGTCCGATCACGGCGGCGGATCCCTTCAGAGACCCCACCGGCGCGCCCATGCGCACCGTCTGGCCGACTGACGTCTCCGGCTGATCGAACCCCGATAACACAATATGATAGCCTCCGCCGCAATCGATGATCAACAACATCCGGTAACTGCGAAACGGCTCCGCGAACATGATGCGTCCCGCGCAAGGCGCAAGGAGCGTGGTGGGACCGGCAGCGCCAAACGCAATACCATTGCTCGGCTCCCCCTCCACAATCTGACCCCATGTTCGGCGGATCGGGCCGGGAACGGGCCGCAGAAGCTGGCCTTGCGGTTTGGAAGCGGCGGTCAGCGTAAAGCCGGGTTCGGCGCGCGACGGCGAAGGTCGTGGCGCGGACCCTTGGGAGGACGGGTTCGGCGGCAGCGGTTCGGCGCGCGCCGCGGTCGCGATCAGCAGTGACAGCAGAAGCAGCCTACTCCGCGGCACGGGCCGCCGAACCGCGCAGGATCGATTGCCCGGTCATGGCCTGGGGCTGCGGGACGCCCATCAGCGCGAGCAGAGTGGGCGCGAGATCGGCAAGCCGCCCGTCACCGAGGGAGGTCGCGTTCGAACCCGTGACCAGGACCGGTACCTTGTTGGTGGTGTGCGACGTGTGCGGGCCGCCGGTTTCCGGGTCTTTCATCAACTCGCAATTGCCGTGATCGGCGGTGACCAACAGGGCGCCGTGCTGGCGGCGGATGGCGGCGAGGATACGCCCAAGGCCGGTGTCAACGGTTTCCACCGCCTTGATCGCCGCGGGCAGGCTGCCGGTGTGGCCAACCATGTCGGGGTTGGCGAAGTTCAAAACGATCAGATCGTACTTTGCGCTGTCGATGGCCTCCACCGCGCGGTCGGTCAGTTCCTCGGCGGACATCTCCGGCTTCAGGTCATAGGTCGCGACTTTGGGTGACGGGACCATGATGCGGTCTTCGCCGACAAACGGCGTTTCCCGACCGCCGTTCAGGAAGTAGGTGACGTGCGGGTATTTCTCGGTTTCCGCCATCCGCAACTGGGTCTTGCCGGCATCGGCGGTGACCTGGCCCAGGCATTGATCGATATTGTCGGCGGTGAAGATCGCATCGATGAACGGGGCAAGCGCGTCGGAATAACGCGTCATGCCCGCGGCGGCGGCGAATTTCAGCACGCGCGGGCGGGGGAAACCGTCGAAACCGGGATCAAGCAGCGCGGCGAGGATTTCGCGCACCCGATCGGCGCGGAAGTTGAAACACAGGATGGCGTCGCCGTCCTTCATGCCCCGGTAGTCGCCGATCACGGTCGGGGGAACGAATTCGTCGAACTTGCCGGCCGCGTAAGCCGCCTGGATCGCATCGTCGGGGGTGGCCGCGCGCGCGCCGGTGGCTTCTGCCATGGCGTTATAGGCCTGCACGACGCGGTCCCACCGCTTGTCGCGATCCAGGGCGAAATAGCGGCCGATCACGGTCGCGACCGGAACGCCGGCGGGCAGGGCGGCTTGCAGACGAGTCAGATCGTCGCCGGCGGATTGCGGGGGTGTGTCGCGCCCGTCGGTGATCGCATGCACGACCGTAGGGATGCCGGCATCGTGCAGATATTTGGCGAGCGCCGAGCCGTGCTCCTGATGCGAATGCACCCCGCCCGGCGAAACCAGTCCGATCAGGTGGCAGGTGCCGCCGGTCTTCTTCAGCGCGGCGGTCAGCTTGGTGAACGCGGGCAGGCTCGCGATGCTGCCGTCTTCCACCGCGTCGCCGATGCGCACGAGTTCCTGCTTGATCACCCGCCCGGCGCCGATATTCAGATGCCCGACCTCCGAATTGCCCATCTGCCCGGCGGGCAGTCCGACATCGCGGCCCGATGCCTGCAAAAACGCGTGCGGGGAGGTCGCCCAAAGCTCGGTAAACGTCGGCGTGCGGGCCAGGCGCACCGCATTGTCCGCGACTTCCTCCCGCCAGCCGAAACCGTCGAGGATCACGAGCATCACGGGACGGCCCACGGGGTGAACAGACATACCAAGCCTCATTCGTTCAAGCGCCGCTTCGAGTAATCCGGGCGGGACGGATCGGCAAGCATTTTGCGCAATGAGCCGGAACAGCGATCGGCGCGTGGCAATTCGCACATCCAGGCGCGTGTCGGCCGGATACTGTTCGGTCATCGAGAAGCCGGGTTGGGGAAGCAATCTCCGGCGTCTCATTCGGCACGGGAGGCCACATCATGCGACGCACATTGACCAGGACGTGTTCGGCGGTTGCCCTGTTGACGGCGGTGGCGGTTGCCATGCCCGCGATGGCGGCGATCATTCCGCCCTTGAATGGTGTTTTCGGGTTTGCGGGCGCCGACCTTGGCCCGACGGAGCAGGGTGCTCCGGCGACGATGCCGCTTGCGCTGCTGGGCTTGTCCATCGGCATGCTGGGCATCGCCGCGCAGTCCCGGCGCGTTCGGTTGGCCTGACGGCGGCAAGGCAAAAGGGGTGTTCCGATGCGTTCCGTAAATAATCACCGGGCCTTCGCCGGCAATTACTCAGAAAGCGCGGTGACGGAGGCGCTGTTCGCGCCGATCGTCGGTCTGCTCGCGCTGGGAACCCTGCGTCAGCGCAAGCAGCGTCGCCCTCGGCAGGGGATCAAGACCGCCGCCCGCTGCCCGCGCGACGGCGGACCCTGCGCCTGTATCGTGTTGGGGCACGCGCCCTGCGTGACGGCGCGCACCGAAGCCTAGCCCGCCGGCTGTCCTGGGGAGGAAGCCGGCGGCGCGGCGATCAGAGAACGGCTTCGGCGACGACCCGCATGGCTTCGACGCTGGCACCCTTCAGCACCATCGTCCCGAGATCGCCGCTTTTCGCCGCGGCCTTCCAGGCGGACAGGCGATCCTTGATGCGATCCGGGGAGCCGCAGAGCGAGATTTCATCGATCAACGCATCCGGCACGGCGGCGGCGGCCTCGTTCTTCTTGCCGTCCAGATAGAAGTCCTGAATGGTCTTGGCCGCGCCCTCGAAGCCCAGCTTGATGGCGACGTCGTTGTAGTAATTCTTCGCCCGCGCGCCCATGCCACCGATGTACAGCGCCAGTTCCGGGCGCACCGCGTCGCGGCAGGCCTGCAGGTCGGAACCGACCTTGACCCGCACATAGGGGGCAACGTCGAACCCTTCCATGGTGATCGGACGCCCCGCCTTCTTCTTCCCTTCCAGGATCGGGTCGGTCACGATCTTCGGCTGCTCCGGCGAATAGAAGATCGGCAACACGCCCTCGGCGCATTCGCCGGCGGTGCGCAGACCGGCCGGTGTGATCGACGCCAGATAGAATTGCAGCGACGGATCGCCATGCGTGATGCTGCGCAGCGGCTTGCCCAGACCGGTCGCGTCGGCGCCGGCATAGGGGATTTCGTATTCCTCGCCCTTGAAGGTCAGGTTGCCCTTACGCTCCAGAATTTGGCGGATGATGGCGATATATTCCTTGGTCCGGGTCATCGGCTTGCCGAACCGCACGCCGTGCCAGCCCTCGACGACCTGCGGGCCGGATACGCCCAGGCCGCAGAGGAAGCGCCCGCCGGACATGTGTTGCAGCGTCATCGCCGTCATCGCCGCCATCGCGGGCGTGCGTGCCGGAATTTGCATAATGCCGGTGCCGACTTTCAGCCGGGTCGTGTGCGCCAGCATCCAGGTCGCGGGGGTGACGGCGTCGGTGCCGTAGGCTTCCCCGGTCCAGGCCTGCGCGAAGCCCAGCCGCTCCGCCTCCAGGACCCGTTCCATGTCCAGTTTCGGGTTGGGTCCGGACATGTCGACGGTGATGCCTAGGCGCATGAATTCCTCCTGAAGCCGCTGATTGTTCGCCCCAGGTTGGCGGACATGGGCCACAGGTTCAAGTGCGCCGGTGCCAGCATCGTTGATGGTGCCGACATACAAGAGGGGACTAACCCTCGAACGGGTCTGCTGTTGTTCGAGGGGATGACCCTGGATACGGCCGGGCGCAGCCTGTACGCGGGATAGTCTGTTGCCGGCGGTATCCGGTCGTGAAGCGGACTCCTACGATCGCGCAATCGACGCTCTGGTCGGCCGATTGCGGCGCCGGGAACCGGGTTGGCACGATATCGGGTGTTCCGGTGGCGAACCCGGGTTAACGGACCAGTTTGGCACCGTTCAAGAGGGTTTGCGCAGCCTGTGCGACCGTGCGCTCGATGATTTCCGCCGCGGGGGGTATGTCGTTGACCAGATCGACGCCTTCCCCCGCCCAGACGACGCGTGTGGTGAAATCGTCATCCTTGGCTGCGAGATAGGCTTTCTCCTCCTCTGCCTGTCGAGCGGCCAATTCGTCCTCCCGACCGTTCCAACGGTTTGAAAAATCGTTGCGCAGCGCGCGTCCCGGATAGATCGTCGGCCATGGTGCGCCGCGCACGACGTCGAACACGCGTGTTTGCTCGGTCTGATCGCCGCCGGCCGCCAAGGTGGTTGCCTTCATTGCTGCATCCCACAGGGATTCGCGGGTTGCAGTGAAGCGGGTACCCATCGAGACGCCCGCGGCGCCTAACGCGAGCGCCGCGGCCAGGCCGCGACCGTCGGCGATGCCACCGGCCGCGACCACGGGGATCGGGCCGACGGCATCGACCACCGCCGGCACAAGCCCCATGGTGCCGCGTGTTACACCGGCATGGCCGCCGGCATCACGTCCCTGTGCGATGATGATGTCGGCACCGGCGGCAGCCGCTGCGCGGGCCTGTGCCAGGGTTTGCACCTGGCAGATGATCTTGCATCCGGCATCTTTGATCCGGCGGGTGAACGGTGTCGGATCGCCGAACGACAGCATCACCGCGGCGGGTTTGGCGTCGAGCGCAACGTCGAGTGCTTCCGGGTTCTTTTCCAGCGCCCAGAGGATGAAGCCGATTCCCACCCGCGTATTGCCGGCCTCCGTCAGTTCTTTACGCACGGCGGCGGTATTTGCGTAGCCGGAGCCAACCAGGCCGAGTCCGCCGGCATTGGTAACCGCGGCAGCCAGGCGCCCGCCGGCCGCGGAACCCATGGGCGCAAGCAGGATCGGGTGCTCGATGCCGAGCAACCGGGTGAGCGCGGTTTCGATGACGGGCATGGGAGGTCCTTTGGAAAATCAGTCGTTCCCGCAGCACGGGGTAAACGGTTTGGGTGTGAACTTCAGGGACGCTTACGGGGTTTGCTTTTATACTTCTGATAGACCGCTCGGATGCACCCTTCAAGGACACCGGTGCCGATGGCGACGGCGGGTCAGACAAGCGACTCCCTGTGTTCAGCCAGACGGGACGGAATTAAGACTGTCTGGAGAAGATTATCCGAGGGGACGACTTTCTTGGAGAGCGATCCACCCGTGGGCAGTTTTTCCCTCGGAAAATTGCTCTGAAGCCTGCCGCTGTAAAGGAATCCTTCATTTGTCACGGCGATGATGTCTGTGTCGGCGGGATGGGCCCGCCGACACAACATCCGGAGGTTTGTGATGAAGCTCTGCAATCACGACCCTCTGCCGAGGATATTGGCAATCCTTGAACTGTTTATCAAGGCTCTTGTCATTATCCTGCGGCGGTAGGGGAAGGGTCGGTTCCCTCGGGGACCGGCCCACCCCCGGGTGGTAATTTTGTCGGAAAATTGCTGTGAAGTTTGCTGCTGTAAAGGAATCATTTACCTGTTGCGGCGATGATGTCTGTGTCGGCGGGGTGGTCCCGCCGACACAACATCCGGAGGTTTGTGATGAAATGCTGTAATCACATCCCTCTGCCGAAGATATTGGCAATCCTTGAACTGATAATCAAGGCTCTTGTCATTATCCTGCGGCGGTAGGGGAAGGGTCGGTTCCCTCGGGAACCGGCCCACCCCCGGGTGGTCGTTCTGTCGGAAATTTGCTCCGAAGTCCGCCGCCGTAAAGGAATTCTTCACCTGTCGCGGCGATGATGTCTGTGTCGGCGGGATGGTCCCGCCGACACAACAACCGGAGGTTTGTGATGATCTGCGATCACATCCCTCTGCCAAAGATACTGGCAATCCTTGAACTGATAATCAAGGCTCTTGTCATTATCCTGCGGCGGTAGGGAAAGGGTCGGTTCCCTCGGGAACCGACCCACCCCCGGGTTGTTGTCTGCTCAGAGCTTCGACAACACGCCGTCGCGGAAGCGGCGCATATTGTCGATCGTGCCGTCCAGCGACTGCGCCGACCCATAGCCGAACAAGCGCACATCGACCGCGCTGACTCCCAGTTCGGCCACAGCCTTGATGTCGGAGACCCAATCGGCGTCGGTGCCGGTGAACATCTCCGCCTCTCCGTCGATCTGGCCACGTGCTTTCACGCCCGGGCCGGACAGAACGCGCAGCGCCACCGCGATCTCCGCCGGGTTGCGTTCGGCCTTGGCGCAGAAGCCCTGGAACCGTCCCAGGCCCTTTTTGAACAGGCTGAGCGTGTTCATCGGGTGCTGAGGGTTGGTGCCGACGGGATACCAGCCATGGGCGTACTTGGCGGTACGCCGCAGCGCCGGGGCGCTTTCGCCGCCGACCCAGATGGGAATCGGGTTCTGCACCGGCTTGGGCGTGAACACGACGTCGTCGAACTTGACGTATTTGCCGTTGAATTTCGGCGCGTCCGCGGTCCAAAGTTCCTGACAGGCGGCCATCCATTCGTCGGTCACGTGGCCACGATCGTCGAACGGCGCGGCGCCGATCGCTTCGAATTCTTCCCGGCACCAGCCGACGCCGATGCCGAGGGTCAGACGGCCCTTGGACAGGTAGTCGATGGTGGACAGCAGCTTCGCCGTCAGCACCGCCGGACGATGCGGCACGACCATGACTGACAGAACAAAGCGCAATTTCTTGGTCAACGCCGCGATATAGGCCGTCGTCGCCAACTGTTCCAACCAGGCGGCGCTGGCTCCGGCGGGGAACTCTCCCGTTCCGGTATACGGATACTTCGAATCAAGGTTCGCCGGAACCATGATGTGGTCGCTGATCGTTACATAGTCGAAGCCCAGAGCCTCGCCTTCCATAACGATGCGGGTCAGGCTGTCCGGCTCGATCAGCGGGCCGGACGTGGGAATGTTAAAGCCGATTTGCATGGCTGCGTCCTTTCGGTGCGGTTGATCAGCGTACCTTGGCGGCGACGGTGTCGCGGAATTTGCGCATGTTATCGATCGTGGCGGACAGCGTCGGGCCGAACAGGCCGAAGTCGAACGACGTGACGCCGACATCCTGCAAGGACTTGATGTCGCCGATCCAATCTTCCGCCCCGCCGGTGAACAGCTTGCGCTGGCCGTCGACCGTGCCTTTCGGCTGAGCTTCCGGGTTGGACGACACGCGATACGCCAGGCCGACGGCCTTCGGGTCGCGTCCGGCTTTTTCCGTCATCGCGGCAAGCTTCGCCGCACCGGCCTTGAAGCGGTTCAGCGTGTCCATCGGAAATTGCGGGTTCGTACCGATGGGATACCAGGCGTCGCCGTATTTCGCGGTCCGGCGCATGGCGGGTCCGCTCTCGCCGCCGACCCAGATGGGAATCGGCTGCTGCACCGGCTTCGGCGGAAACAGCACGTCCTTGAACTGGACGTATTTGCCATCGAACTTTGGTTCGTCCGCGGTCCAGAGTTCCTTGCACACCATCATGAATTCATCGGTGACGGCGCCGCGTTCGGCAAACGGCGGCGCGCCGATGGCGATGAACTCTTCCTCGCACCAGCCGGCGCCGATGCCGAGGGTGATGCGGCCCTTGGACAGGAAGTCGAGCGTTGCCAGGATCTTTGCCGTCAACACGGCCGGACGATGCGGCACGACCATGACGGAGGTGACGATGCGCAGCTTGGACGTCGCGGCGGCGATGAAGGTCGCCGCGGTCAGTTGTTCAAGCCGAGCGGCGGCGGCGCCGGAGGGAAACTCCCCGGAGTCGGAATACGGATAGCGGGAGGCGATGGAGGTCGGGATCATCACGTGATCGCTGACGGTCACGTAGTCAAAGCCGAGCATCTCGGCTTCCTGGGCGATGCGGACGACGTCGTCGGGTCCGATCAAGGGGCCGCTGGTGGGTGCTCCGCAACCGATCTGCATGGTGTCCTCCTGTTGGTTTATCAGGAGTGATTAGCAGTTCGGCGGCGGTTTATCGAGATGCGGGCGCGTTCCGTCGCGCCCGCTTCGATTGTGTCGTTAGTCGGCGGCGGTGGCCAGTTCCGTGTTCCGGATTTGCGGCGCGATGTGCTGCATGAACAATTTCAGCGCGCGGGTGGAGAATTCGGCGGGCATCGGACCGGTGCGGAAGCGGACGATGACGCCGCCGATGCCGGTTTTCTCCAGATCGGTGAAGTCGCCCACCATGCTCTCCGGCGAACCGCACAGAACCGGAAGGCTTGGCTGAGCGTTCATCTTGGCGGCGCGCGCCTCGAACGCGGTGCTTTGGGCCGCGCGATAGGTCTGCATCTGGTGGAAATAGGGCAATCCAACCTCGTGCGCTTCCTGGTCCGTCGGGGCCAGGACGACGGTGCGCGCGACCCAGCACTGGGAAATCGCGTCCTCGATCTTATGGGCGGCGATGCCGGCTTCCTCGGCGGCCTTGCGGTAGACCGCGATATTGCGCGCGGCGCCCTTTGCGGTCGCGGCGGCCATGATGACCGGGCGGCCTTGGCGGGCCTGGGTTGCCAGAGAGGCTTCCGACGCGACGCTGCGCAGGATCGGGGGATGCGGCTTGGTAAAGGGCCGGGGCCGGAGCATCGGAATTTCGAAATTCCAGTATTTGCCGGCGTGCGTGACCTTTTCGTTGTTCCAGCATTGCAGCAGGATTTTCTCGATTTCCTCGAAGCGCTCCTGCGCGCTGTCCGGGTCGATTTCGTAACCGCTGTATTCGTGCGTGTTGACCAGGCTGCCGCGGCCGAGACCGACGATCAGACGACCCTTGCTGAGATTGTCGATCAGCGAAATCTGTTCGGCCATGCGCAGCGGGTGGTACAGCGACGTTTGCAGGACGCCGAAGCCGATTTTGATGCGGGTGGTCGCCATGGCCAGCGCGGCGGCGAATGTCGGGGGATCGACATAGACGCAGTTGCCGTCGAAATGGTGTTCGGCGAGGAAGACGGCATCCATGCCCTGATCCTCGGCGAGTTTGGCCTCGCGGATAGCCTCATCGATCACTTGATCGTCAGCGGCCGGGTTGCGCGACTCGTGAAACAAAAAAACGCCGACTTTCATCCACTTCTCCTGAAGTCATTGATTCGATAGGATGTGTGACCGATGCGCCGCGGCAGGGTTCCCGAACCTGTCTGAGCCGCGACGGCGGCTAATGACTGGCGGCTTATGCGCCGCCTGATGGATCACGCGCGGTCGCATTCTTACAGGACAACCCTTAGGTTGTCGCCTTGGTTTTTGGAATTGTCGCCGCAAAGCCGGACTTTCCCCTACCGGATGGATCTTCGATCGAGGGGGCCAGCCTGGCGGACGGGCTATTTCCGATGAGCGAGCATGAATGAGTGCGTTCGCACGTGGTTCGTCAAGCCATGGACCGCAGCCTAAGCCAGCAGGAAGACGCCTAACGTCTCGGCATCGGTGTTCGCCAGCTCAAACGGCTGGTGCAGGCGTGGATGGGAGATGGTGCGGTGAGTCTAATATAGCAGCAAAGCTGCCGAGTCGCGGCGCTTCACACTGAGGAATACGTGGATTTCAGGCCGACCCTAGCGTCGGAGATGCTACTGGAACCGGACGGTATCCCGGCCTCCCGCGTGACGGTCCGGCAAAAGCAGGTCGGTGCCGGACGATGGAAGCTGAAGCGGCGGCGTGCGAGGCGGGTGTTTCAGGCGCAGGAACGGCGGCCTCGGCACAGCGAGTTGGTGCAGCGCGATGGTAGCCCGCTGCTTGGTTTGAGGCTCGCGGCTCGCGTTGCACGCTGATCCTGTTCATCGACGATGCGACGAGCCGACTGATGGCATTGCGCTTCGTCCCGGCAGAGATGACGTCGGCGCATCAGGAGGCACGGCGCGGTTGTGTTCTGATGCACCATTCGCGGTTGGGTTCTGTCCGGATCGGCATAACATTTTCCGCGCTAACGCGAAGGAAGCGGAGAACGGCGACGGCAAGAACGAGTTAGGCCGGATCATCGAACGGCCCGCTATTGCACCGGCCCAGGCCGGGACACTGCGAGCAAAGGGGCGGGTCGAGCGATCGAACCAGACCTTGCAGGATCGGCGAGTGAAAGAAAGGCGAACGCATTCACGGCATCATTTATTGCGATCTGGAACAGACGCTTCGCGGCCCCACGGCGCGATGCCAAACCCGCGGTCCGTCCATGAACGGACACAACGGCCGCCTCAACGATTGACTACCGACGTCGAAATGGGGAGCGTGGTGTGTCCACGCCTCAGGTATTGAGGTCTTCCAGACTAGGCCATGCATGTGCACAATTATAAATCAAGGAGAGCTGCGCCGTGATCGTGTTGCTTCGAATAATATCTTGGTTACTCGGTGGGTACGCAGTGATTTATTTTGTCTCGGCACTTGGAGTGTTCCCGAGGGGAACTCATTTTTTACTATCAATACCTCCCACTTGGGCGGAGGCAAATCTTTTCAGCATCATCGGCGCAAGCCTTGCTGCCGCCTTCGCGGCGTCAGTTCTCAGTCACCTTGAGAAGATCACGGCACACCTAATCGCGGATCACACTCCGCGGAGGATCGATAGTGACACTGCAATGGCGTCGCCTATGGCGACGGTATCTACGACAGGCGCAACAGGACGGAAGGAGCCAAGGTTGGATAGCTAACACGCCGTACTCACGGCGTATTTGGGATTCCCTCGCGGGTATCTGGTATTGAACCGAGAATGGTCAGAGATTGGGTGTCGGAACGATCTCACCAGCGGCACTATCCGACCAACACCCATTATGTCCGAAGATGCACCTCTGCGGTTCGGTTTTCCATCTGTCGGACGAAAGCAAGTGACCGCTGCCTTCGGTGGCGGACGCATCACCTCCGACGACGGTGTGCTGCTGTTGCCCGTGGCCGAACGTAGTCTGGGAATCGGAAAGTCCCTTGCCGGGTTGATCGCCGATCCGCTGCTGGTGACCGACAGTGTTGGCGACATTCTACGTTTGCGCAGGCTTGCCATTGTCTATGGCGATGCCGACGACCTCTATCAATTGCGCGCCAATTCCGGCCACAAGTTGGCCTGCGGATATCTGTCCGACAGCGGACGCGATCCGTGCTCGCAGCTGGCCATATCGCGCTGGGAGGGCCATTACGGACGTATCGAGTTGATGGCGTCGTGCGAGGCCAACGTTGTCTTTTGCATCCTGGGACTTCCGGGCAATGCCGCATTGGACCGTCTTGTTGAACCGGTCGCCGACGATGCACGACACGATCCGATGTCGGCATTTGCACCCCGCCCCCCAATCCCCCACCATACAGTCCGGCGGAACAAGAACGGGGATGCGACAGGGTGGAATTCGGCCTACATATCGGCACGCGCGGCTGCCTTGTAACGCGGGACAATATGATCCGCCTCGCGACATCGGCAGAGGCGCAGGGCTACGGCACCATCGGCGTTGCCGATCATCTGATCGTGCCGACCCGGACCGACGTCCGATACCCCTATACCGAATCAGGCATCTGGCCGGGCGCGCCGAGTGGGGAGTGCCTGGACGCGATTGCGACACTCGCCTTCCTGGCGGGCTGCACGCAGCGAATCAGGTTGCTGACGTCGGTCGTTGTCGTGCCGCATCGCCCGGCGATCCTGACGGCGAAGCTGTATCTGACCGCCGATGTGCTGTCCGGCGGGCGCGTGATCGCCGGCATCGGCACGGGCTGGATGAAGGAAGAATTTGCCGCCCTGGAAGCGCCGGCTTTCGCGGATCGCGGCGCGGTGACCGATGAATACCTGCAGGCCTGGTTGAAACTGTGGACGGAGGACCGCCCGGCCATGGCCGGCGCCCACGTCAACTTCGACGCCGTCGTCTTCGAGCCGAAGCCCGTCGCTCGGCCGCATCCGCCGATCTGGGTGGGTGGGGAAAGCGCTCCGGCCCTGCGCCGCGCGGTCAAATATGGCGACGCCTGGTATCCGGTGTCGAACAATGCGCAAATCCTGCTCGACACCCCGGCCAAGCTGCGGGCCGGCATCGAACGCCTGCATCGTGCGGCAGAAAAGGCTGGGCGCGACCCAGGCTCGATCGATATTGCTTATGTCTGGTTCAAGCCGCCATCATGGGACATGGTGCGAACGGCGGATGGCGGACGACAAATGTTCACCGGCGGACGCGACGCCATGCTGGAAGACGCCGCCGCCTTCGCCGCCGTTGGCGTCAGGCACATGATCGTCTACCAGCAACAGCCGACGATCGAGCAGACTTTGGATATCCAGCAACGCTTTGCGGAAGATGTGGTGCAATCGCGATGATGACAGACCGGACCTGGCTGGAAACAGCTTCGCTCGAAGACCTGATGTCCAAGGCGGCCTCGCTGCGCGATGCCCAGTACGGGCGGATCGTGACCTATTCGCGCAAGGTGTTCATCCCGCTGACCAAGCTGTGTCGGGACGTGTGCCATTACTGCACCTTCGCCGAACGCCCGCGCGCCGGGCACGCGGCCTATCTGTCGCGCGACGAAGTCCTGGCGATCGCCCGCGCCGGTCAGGCGGCCGGCTGCACGGAAGCGCTGTTCACCCTGGGTGACAAGCCGGAACTGCGCTACCGCGCCGCGCGCGAAGCGTTGGAAGCTCTCGGGCACCCAACGACCATCTCCTACCTCAAGGAGATGTGCGCCGCCGTGCTGAAGGAAACCACGCTGCTGCCGCACGTGAACCCAGGCGTAATGACGCGGGAGGAAATCGCGTCGCTGCGCACCGTGTCGGCCAGCCAGGGCCTGATGCTGGAATCCACCGCCGAAAGCCTGACGCAGCCCGGCGGTGTGCATTACGGCTCCCCCGACAAGCTGCCGGCGGCGCGTCTGGAAACGATCCGTCTGGCGGGGGAACTGGCGGTTCCCTTCACCACCGGCATTCTGATCGGCATCGGGGAAACCCGCGCCGAACGGGTGGACGCCTTATTGGCGATCCGCGACCTGCATGCGCGCTACGGGCACATCCAGGAAGTGATCGTGCAGAATTTCCGCGCCAAGCCCGACACCAAATGGGCCGACGCGGACGAGCCCGACCTGCAGGACCTGCTGTGGACGATCGCCGTCGCGCGTCTGGTGCTGCCGATGGATATGCACGTGCAGGCGCCGCCGAACCTGTCTCCCGGTGTTTATCAGCGCCTGATCGGCGCGGGGATCGACGATTGGGGCGGCGTTTCGCCGGTCACGCCGGATCACGTGAACCCGGAAGCGCCCTGGCCGCATCTGGACGAACTGGCCGAACGGACGGCGGAAACGGGCAAGGTCCTGGTCCCGCGCCTGCCGGTTTATCCCGACTGGATCGCCCGCGCGGATCGGTGGATGCACCCGCCGATCGCGACCAAGGTCCGGCAGGCGGCCGATGCCGAGGGCCTCGCCCGCGACGACGATTGGGCGCCCGGCCTGACCTTCGCGCCCAAGCCGAGCGTGTCGCGGCTGTCGTCGGTCGATCCGATCGTCGATCGCGCGGTAAAGCGCGCCCGCGATGGAGAGCGGTTGGAGGAGGCGGAGATCGTGCGCCTGTTCGCGGCCCGCGACGTGGACTACGACTTTGTCACGACATCCGCCGACGAGCTGCGCGCCGCGGTCAGTGGCGAGACGATCCGCTATGTCGTCAACCGGAACATCAACTACACCAACATCTGCTACTACAAGTGCAAGTTCTGCGCATTTTCAAAGGGTAAGAAGCACGAAGCCCTGCGCGGCGCGCCCTATGACCTGGAAATGGGAGAGATCGTGCGCCGTTCCCAGGAAGCCTGGGACCGCGGCGCGACCGAAGTGTGCCTGCAAGGCGGCATTCACCCGGACTACACCGGCCAGACCTATATCGGCATCTGCGAGGCCATTAAGGCGGCGATCCCGGACATGCATATTCACGCCTTCTCGCCACTGGAAATCTTCCAGGGCGCGGCGACGCTGGGGATCAGTCTGCGCGATTTCCTGTCCCGGCTGAAGGATGCCGGCCTGGGTACTCTGCCGGGCACGGCGGCGGAAATTCTGGACGACGAGGTGCGCGCGATCATCTGCCCCGACAAGATCAACACCGCGCAATGGGTAGAGGTCATCGGCACAGCGCACGAACTCGGGCTGCGCACGACCTCCACGATCATGTACGGCCACGTGGAATCGCCGCAGAACTGGGCGCGCCATCTGCTGGTGCTGCGGGATTTGCAGGCGCGGACGGGTGGAATCACTGAATTCGTGCCCCTGCCCTTCGTCCACATGGAAGCGCCGATGTATCTGCGCGGCCTGTCGCGCAAAGGCCCGACCTTGCGTGAGGCAATCCTGATGCATGCGGTTTCCCGTCTGACGCTGCACCCGTTGATCCAGAACATCCAGACCTCCTGGGTGAAAATGGGTCCCAAGGGCGCGGCGATGTGTCTGAACGCGGGTGCCAACGACATGGGCGGCACGCTGATGAACGAAAGCATTTCCCGCGCCGCCGGCACCGAACACGGTCAGGAATTCCCGCCCGAAGCGATGGAGGCGTTGATCGGCTCCATCGGACGCACCGCCGTGCAGCGCTCCACCGCCTATGGCGGCGTGTCCAACGAACGGCGCGTGCTGTCGTTCGACGCCCCGGAACTGGCCCCGGTGATCCAGACCCCGCCGCGCAAGGCGATGGCGGCGGAATAGGAGTTTGCTCCACGTGGAGCGCGCTTCAGGTTGGACTTGCGGATGGTCATATTTCCGGGCAAACACCGGCTTACGCTGCCGTGGATGCTTTATGCAAAGTCCTACCTGTCGTAGGGCCCCGTTGCGGGCCCCGCTGCTTTAAGGTCGACCGATGATCGGCATGGTCCTGATCACCCATGGACGCCTCGCGGAGGAACTGCGCCTCGCGATGGAACATGTGGTTGGCGCTCAACGCAACGTGGATACGGTCTGCATCGGACCGGACGACGACATCGAAGGTCGTCGGGCCGAGATTCAGGACTGCATCGGGCGCTGCGATACCGGCGACGGCGTCATCCTGCTGACCGATATGTTCGGCGGCACGCCATCCAACCTGGCGATTTCCATGATGGAACGCAAAGGGGTGGAGGTCATCGCCGGCGTCAATCTGCCGATGCTGGTCAAGCTGGCGAAGATCCGCTCCAAACAGCCTTTGGCCGATGCGGTCAGCTGCGCCGAAGACGCCGGACGGAAATACATCGCCGCCGCGTCGCACGTTCTGCACGGTATCGGCGCAAAGCCGAAAGCATGAGCGCCGAAGACGCGCTGGTGCGGACGCTGACAATCGTCAACAAGCGCGGCCTGCACGCCCGGGCGGCGGCAAAATTCGTCACGCTGGCCGAGACGTTCGGCGCCTCGGTCGATGTGTCCCGCGGCGGGCAGTCTTCGTCCGCGCGATCCATCATGGGCCTGATGATGCTGGGCGCTGGGATCGGCGCGACGATCGAATTACGCGCCGAGGGATGGGACGCGAAAGAAGCGCTCGATGCGCTGTCCGCCCTGGTCGAAGCAGGCTTCGGCGAGACCGACTGACCGCATGATACGGACCGGCGCGCGCAGGTTGCCCCCGGATCGTCGCGGGTTTACCCTGAACGGCAGATATTGAGGGGAGACCAACGGTGCTTAAACTTGGATACAAGGCGTCCGCTGAGCAATTCGGCCCAAAGGCATTGCTGGACTTTTCCGTGCTGGCCGAGAAATCGGGCTTCGACTCGGTGTTCGTGAGCGATCACTTTCAGCCCTGGAAGCACACGGACGGCCACGCCCCATCCGCTTTGGCCTGGCTGGGCGCATTGGGTGCCAGCACGTCGCGCATCGTCATGGGCACCAGCGTCCTGACCCCGACCTTCCGCTACCACCCGTCGGTCGTCGCCCAGGTGTTCGGCACACTCGGCGCCATGTTCCCGGATCGCGTGATCCTGGGCGTCGGCACGGGCGAGGGGCTGAATGAAGTGCCCTCCACCGGCATGAAGTGGCCGGAAATGAAGGAACGCTTTGCGCGCCTGCGCGAATCGCTGACCCTGATCCGCAAGCTGTGGACGGAAGAGCGCGTCAGCTTCGAAGGCGAGTACTATCGCACCGAGAACGCGACGATCTACGATCGCCCGGAAAACCCGGTGCAGATCTACGTCGCCGGCGCCGGCCCGCAGGTCGCGAAATATGCCGGCCGCATGGCCGACGGCTTCATCTGCACCAGCGGCAAGAAGTGGGACCTCTACACCCAGACCCTGCTGCCGAACGTGGAAGAAGGCCTGAAACTGGCGAGCAAGCCGAAGCCCAACTACGACCGCCTGATCGAGATGAAGGTGTCGTTCGACACCGACAAGGCGCGGGCATTGAACGATACGCGCCATTGGGCCGCTTTGGCGCTGACGCCGGAAGAAAAAATGTCGGTCGAAGACCCCGCCGAGATGGAACGTCTGGCCGACGCATTGCCGGTCGAACGCGCCGCCAGCCGTTGGATCGTGTCCGATGACGTGGAAGAGCACATCGAAAAAATCCGCCCTTACATCGAGATGGGCTTCCGGCATTTGGTGTTCCATGCGCCCGGACCCGATCAGGCGCGCTTCCTGAAGCTGTATGGCGAGAAAGTATTGCCGAAACTGCGCGCGACGTTCGGATAGGCATGTCCGCGCGCATGGAGGTTTTCGCGTTGCCCGGGCTGCCGATGGTGCAGCCTGGGGATGATTTGGCCGAGATGATCCTCGCGGGCGTCAGCCGAACCGGCGGCGCGCTGCGCGACGGCGACGTCGTGGTGATCGCCCAGAAGATCGTGTCGAAGTCCGAAGGCCGCAGCGTCGATCTGGCGACCGTGGTCCCATCGGCGGAAGCGATCGCCCTGGGTCAGGAAATCGACAAGGACCCAAGGCTTGTCCAGGTTATCCTGTCGGAATCCGTGCGCGTCGTGCGCCATCGCCCGAACCTGATGATCATGCAGCACAAGCTGGGCTTCGTGATGGCCAATGCCGGCGTCGATCAATCGAACGTCGCGCCGACCGACACTGTGCAGCGCGCGTTGCTGCTGCCCGTCGATCCCGACGGATCGGCGGCGGCGATCCGCGAAGAACTGTGCCGACGGTCCGGCGCCAAAGTCGCGGTCGTCATCAATGACAGCTTCGGCCGCCCGTGGCGCCGGGGCACGATGGGGATCGCGATCGGCGCCGCCGGCCTGCCGACCTTGGTCGACCTGCGCGGGCAACCCGATTTGTTCGGCCGTATCCTCGAAGTCAGCCTGGTCGGCTTCGCCGATGAAATCGCGGCCGCCGCGTCGTTGTTGCAAGGGCAGGCCGCGGAAGGCCAACCCGTTGTCGTGGTGCGGGGCCTGACGTGGTCCGCGCCGGACTCGAACGTCGCCGAACTTGTGCGCCTGCCGGAAGAGGACCTGTTTCAGTGATCATCGCGTTATCCGGCGGTGTCGGCGGTGCCAAGCTGGCGCTCGGCCTGTCGCGCATTCTGCCGGCCGAGGAACTGCTGGTCGTCGTGAACACCGGGGACGATTTCGAACACCTCGGCCTGTCGATTTCACCGGACATCGATACCGTCACCTACACGCTCTCCGGCCTCGCGAACCGCGATCTCGGCTGGGGGCGGCACGACGAAACCTGGTCGTTCATGGAGACGATGAAGTCGTTGGGCGGGGAAACGTGGTTCCAACTCGGCGACCGCGACCTCGCGCTTCACGTGGAGCGGACGCGTAGGCTGCGCAACGGCGAATCCCTGTCCGCGGTGACAACCGATCTCTGTCGCCGCCTGGGCATCGGGCCGCGCGTCATTCCGATGACGGACGACCGCGTGCGCACGCGTTTGCTGACCGAGGAAGGTTGGATCGACTTTCAGGAGTACTTCGTCCATCGCCGGTGCGAGCCGGTGGTGCGCGAGTTGCAATTCCACGGCGCGGCGGAAGCCCGCGCGCATCCGGAGTTCCTGGCCGCGCTGGCTGACCCCGCGTTGCGGGCCGTGGTCATCTGCCCGTCCAACCCGTTCATCAGCGTCGAACCGATCCTGGCCATTCCAGGCGTGCGGCAGGCCTTGGTGGACTGCGCCGCGCCGATCATCGCGGTATCGCCGATCATCGCCGGGCGCGCGGTCAAGGGACCGACGGCGAAGATGATGACCGAACTCGGCCTGGTGCCGACCGCCGGGACCGTCGCCCATCGCTATCGCGATCTGCTGGACGGCTATGTAATCGACCATGCGGATATGTCCGAAGTCGTGTCGATCGATGCCCGCGTGACGCTGGCGCAGACCCTGATGACAACGGTCGAGGATCGGGAGCATCTTGCGCGCACCGTGCTTGATGCCGCCGCCGTCTTGCGGCGCAGAAAATAGTCGGCAACCGGAGCCGTTGGTCTTGAGCCGTATCTACGCCGCCGTGCCGATCAAGGAATTCGATGGCGCGAAGCAGCGCCTGTCGTCGGTCCTGACGCCCGCCCAACGCAGCCTGGTGGCGATGGCGATGGTCGAAGACGTGCTGCAGGCCCTGTCCGGCGCGCGCCTGCTGGCCGGCATCCTGGTCAACACCATCGATCCCTGTGCGACGGCACTCGCGCAACGCTACGGTGCCCGGATCGTCACCGACGGCGCGCGCGATGGCCATACCGGCGCGGTCAACGCGTTGTTCGATGCCGCGATGCGCGCGGGTTGCGACGCGGTGATGACCATTCCCGGCGATGTCCCGCGGGTCACGTCGGCCGAAATCGATGCCCTGATCGCATCTCATCGCCCCGGCCCGTCGCTGACCATCGCGCCGGCGCATGACGAGTTGGGTTCGAACGCAATCATATGCTCCCCACCCCGCGTCATGCCGCTGCGCTTCGGCGACGACAGCTATTTCCCGCATCTGATGACCGCCCGCGCGCATGGGATCGAGCCGACGATCGTGCGCCTGCCCGGCGTGGGCCTGGATATCGACCATCCCGCGGACCTGCGCGCCTTCATGCGGGCCGCGCCCTATATGCCGACGCGCACCTTCGCCGCGCTGCGCGGAGTCGGCTTCTGACGCATTGACCCGTCGGGACGGGCGCGTGTACAAGATCGACCGTCTCCCGGACGCTCGAACAGGAATCGCGTCCCGGTAAATATCTGTTTAATCAGAATAACTTACCCTTAGCCGGAAGTTTCACCACCTGATGCAGGGCGATGCAAAAGCTACGTTGATTCTCGCGATCGCCAATCAAAAAGGGGGAGTCGGCAAAACCACGACCGCGGTGAACCTCGGCGCGTCGCTGGCCCAGCAAGGCCATTCGGTGCTGCTGATCGATCTGGACCCGCAGGGAAACGCATCCACCGGTCTCGGCATCAGCCGATCGGATCGCCGTTCCGGCAGTCATGCCCTGCTGATGAACGCCGGCGCGCCGGACAGCGCTATCTTCGCCACCCCGATGGACGGCCTGTCCCTGATCCCCGCCGAACAGGCGCTGTCGGGCGCCGAACTCGATCTGATGAACCAGCCGGAAGGTGAGTTCTATCTGCGTAAGGCCCTGGAAACGTGGAAGAAATCAGGAAAATTCAACTACATCCTGATCGACTGCCCGCCCAGCCTGGGGCTGCTGACGCTGAATGGCCTGATCGCGGCCGACCAGGTGCTGATCACGCTGCAAACCGAATTCTACGCGCTGGAAGGCGTCACCGCGCTGATGCGCACCATCGACATCGTGCGACGCCGGTTCAATCCCGCGATCAAACTATGCGGCGTGCTGCTGACAATGTTCGATGCCCGGAATAAACTCTCGACCACGGTCGCGACGGAGGCTCGGGCGTTCTTCGGCGACTGGGTCTACGAAACCGTGATCCCACGCAATGTCCGGCTGTCGGAGTCGGCCAGCTTCGGCCAACCTGTTATGCTGTACGACCCGGCCTCTACCGGCGCCAAGGCCTATGCGAGTCTGGCGCAGGAAGTGGCGCGGAAAAGCGAAACCCGGAAAAAGCCCCACGCGACATGACCAATCGTCCTCCCAAGAATCGACTCGGTCGCGGGTTCGCCGCCCTGTTGGGCGATCTCGGCGCACCGCAACAAGCCTTCCCGGATCAAAGCGAGCTGCGCCGCATACCGATCGATCTGCTGGAAGCCAGCCCGTTTCAGCCGCGCACGGTCTTCAACCAAGAGGCAATCGACGAACTGGCGGACTCGATCCGCGCCCAGGGCATCCTGCAACCGCTGATCGTGCGCGCCCACCCTGTCGCCTCCGGCCGGTTCCAGATCGTCGTGGGCGAACGCCGCTGGCGCGCCGCCATGCAGGTGGGGTTGCACGAAGTGCCCGCCCTGCTGCGCGAAATGGAAGACCCGGATGTCGCCGCGGTCGCCCTGATCGAAAACCTGCAACGCCAGGACCTGAACCCGATCGAGGAAGCCGAAGGCTACAAACGCCTGATCGCCGATTTCGGCCTGACCCACGAAGCACTCGGCCAGGCCGTCAGCAAATCGCGCGGACATATCGGCAATATCATCCGTCTGTTGCGCCTGCCGTCCGACGTCCAGGCGGCCATTTCCTCCGGCGCGCTCAGCTTCGGGCACGCCCGCGCCCTCGTCACCCTCGAAAATCCCGGACCCGTCGCCCAACAAGTCATCGCTCGGCAATTATCGGTGCGGGAGACCGAGGCACTGGTGCAGCGCCGCGGACGCGAACCGGTCGAACCCGCGCCGACCGTAAAATCCCCGGATACGCTGGCATTGGAACGCGAATTGACCAATATTTTCGGCGATCGCGCCGCCATCGTCTGGCACGCCAAAGGCCGCGGACAGCTTCGATTGAACTTCGACAGCCCCGCCAGGCTGGACGAACTGCTCAGGAAATTGCGGGGCTGAGATTTCCCGAACCGTGCCTGCTTTACAATCCAAGGTCGGATGACGGATAATAGGTCACGTTGCCCGTTAGGGGTGTAGCTCAATTGGCTAGAGCGCCGGTCTCCAAAACCGGAAGTTGGGGGTTCGAGTCCCTCCACCCCTGCCAACTCGGCGTCGGCGGCGTACGAAATTCCTTTTTTTCTGAGATGTTGAGAGACCGCTTTATGCAAGTTCAAAAATTCGTGCGGGAGGTCAGGACGGAATTGGCGAACGTCGTTTGGCCGACCCATAAGGAAACATTGATCACCACGGCGTTGGTATGCGGTCTTGCCATGGTATCGGCGATCTTCTTTTTCGCCGCGGATCAAATCATCGGGGTCGGGGTCCGTCTCGTCTTCGACGGAAGATTGTGAGGGAAAGTTCGGCTTATGGATAAGCGTTGGTACGTCCTGCACGTTTACTCGGGCTTCGAGAACAAGATCGCTCAGCAGATCAAGGAACAGGCCGTTCAAAAGGGCCTGGAAGACTGCTTTGAAGACATCCTGGTTCCATCGGAAAACGTGATCGAAACCCGGCGCGGACAGAAAGTCAGCACCGAACACCGGTATTTCCCCGGCTACGTCCTGATCAAGATGCAACTGACCGACGACGCATGGCATCTGGTGACCAATACACCAAAGGTGACAGGCTTCCTCGGCGGCAAGGCAAAGCCCACCCCGATCAGCCAGAAAGAAGCCGAACGGATCCTGAAGCAGTCCACCGAAGGCGCCGAATTCAGCCGCCCCGCGGTACTGTTCGAGGTTGGGGAACTCGTCCGCGTCTCCGACGGTCCCTTCGCCAGCTTCAACGGAACGGTCGAAGAAGTTGACGACGACAAGCGCAAGCTTAAAGTCAGCGTATCGATTTTCGGGCGCTCTACCCCGGTGGAACTGGAATACGGTCAGGTCGAAAAGGTCTGACCGCCTCCACCCCCCTCGGGGAGCAGCCGCCTGCTGGGGGGAACGAACATGGACATTCGGCTGCAAGGCGACCAAATCGGCGTTCAGGTGTCGGGCGTCGATCTCCGCGCCATCGACGATGCGCAGTTCGCGCGCATCTATCAGGCGTGGCTGGACCACAACGTGCTGGTCGTCACCGGCCAGACGCTCACCATCGACGATTTCCTGGTCTACAGCCGCCGCTTCGGCATCGTCACGCCCCACCCGTCCAAAAGCACCCGCCACCCCGACTATCCCGACATCACCCTGCTCGGCGTCAATAAGTTCAACGCCGACGGCAAGCTGAACGAGGCGATCTATCGCCGCGGCGCGGAAGGCTGGCACACCGACGGCGCTTATGACCCGGTGCCCTTCAAGGCCACCCAGCTTTACGGCATCGCCATCCCCGACACCGGCGGCGACACGCTGTTCGCCAGCGGATACGCCGCCTATGAAGCCATGCCCGACCGGCTGAAGACACGCCTGGACGAAGCCCTGGGTGCCTTCACCTATGGCGGCCGACGCCAGTCCACCGCCCTGCTGAACCCGGAAGATCGGGCGCGTCCCCCCGCCATGCACCGCATCGTCCGCACCCACGCCGAAACCCGGCGCAAGTCGCTGTATTTCGATCCCGGCAAAATCCTGTTCATCGAAGGCGCGGAACAGCAGGAAAGCGACGACCTGATCGAGGAACTGACCACCTATATGATCCAGCCTCTCGGCCAGTACCGGCATAAATGGTCGGTCGGTGACGTCGTGATCTGGGACAATCGCTGCTCCTACCACAAGGCCGCCGGCGACTATCCGCCGGATCAGGACCGTATCCACTGGCGCGTCTCGATCCAGGAATTCCCGGCCGAACGGCAGATGGCGGCGGAGTAATCTCGCCTCCCCTTGGCGGCTCGTCATTGCTCCGTCATCCTCTCTCCCAATTCAATACGGGAGACTGGAACCATGAAACGACGAGGCTTTCTGGCGGGTTCCGCCGCCGCGGCGGCCACCTTGCCCTCCACCTTCGCGATCGCGCAGCCGGCGCGCGCCCGCACCCTGCGCTTCGTGCCGCAGGCCAATCTGACGCTGCTGGACCCGATCTTCACCACAGCCCTGGTGACCATCAATCACGGCTGGGCGATCTACGACACGCTGTTCGGCGCCAACAAGGCCCAACAGGTCAAGCCGCAGATGGCGGAGGGTTACACCGTCTCCGACGACGGCCGCACCTATCTGATCAAGCTGCGCGACGGTCTGAAGTTCCACAACGGCGAACCCGTCCGCGCCCAGGATTGCGCGCCGAGCCTGGCGCGTTGGGCGGCCAGGGAGACGATCGGCCAGACGGTTGCGAAGTTCGTCGACGAATGGGGCGTGCAGGACGACCGCACCGTTAAGATTACGCTGAAACAGGCGCTGCCGATCTTCATCGACGCCATCGCCAAGGGCGGCGCGACGGTGCCGTTCATCATGCCGGAGCATATTGCCCGCACCGATCCCTTTAAGCAGGTGACGGAGACCATCGGTTCCGGCCCGCTGAAGTTCGTGAAGAGCGAATTCGTCCCCGGTTCCTCCGTGGTGTACGAGCGCAACGCCGATTACGTGCCGCGGCAGGAACCGGCGGAATGGACCTCCGGCGGCAAGGTCATGCATATGGATCGGGTGGAATGGAAGGTCATTCCGGACTCGGCCACGGCCTCCGCCGCGTTGCAGTCCGGGGAGATCGATTGGTACGAGCAGGTGCAGGCCGATCTGGTGCCGCTGCTGCGCAAGGACCCGAACATTACGATCGGCAGCGCCAACCCCACCGGGTTCAACGGCATTCTGCGCTTCAATCATACGCAGCCGCCGTTCAACAACGTCGCGATCCGCCGAGCGGTGATGATGGCGGTGAACCAGGCCGATTACATGGCCGCGATCACCGGCAACGATCCTTCGGCGTTTGGTCTGTGCCGCGCGGTGCTGCCTTGCGGCACCCCGTATGGTCGGGAGTTGGGCGTGGCATCGATGCCAGCCGATCTGACCAAGGCCAAGGCGGCGCTGAAGGCGGCGGGTTATAATGGGGAGAAGGTGGTCATCATCAACCCGACGGACTTCGTAACGATCGGGCCGATGGGCGATGTGACCTATGACCTGTTGAAGCAGATGGGGATGAACGTCGAAATCGTGCAGACCGACTGGGGCACGGTAACTCAGCGTCGCGCCAGCCGGAAAGCGCCGGATGACGGCGGTTGGAACATCCTGCACACCTGGGCGCCGTCGGTGGTGATCGGCGATCCCGTGCAACAGTGGTTCGCGCGCGGTCTGGGGGAAACCGGCTGGTTCGGCTGGTACAAGGACGACGAAATCGAGAAGCATTCCCGCGATTGGTTGCTTGGCCAAAACCAGGCCGCCCGCGACGCCGCGGCGGACGCGTTCCAGGCGCGGGCTTTCGAGAACGTGCCCTTCGTGCCGGTCGGTCAGTTCCAGATCAGAACGGCGTATCGGAAGAACCTGACGGGGCTGATTGAGGCTTCGGGGGCTTATTTCTGGAATATCAAGCGGGTGTAACGACAGCAAATCGACCATCCTCCTTCTCCCGCTTGCGGGAGAAGGTCGGGATGAGGGCTGAATTCCAGGCCAGGGCGGAAGATGTGATTCCCGTCGTGACATAGGCGACGCGGTGCATATGCTGTCAACTTTATCGGCCGTCACCACCGCCAGCAAAGATGAAACACAGATGCACGCGGATTAAACGGATAAGCGCGGATATCCAGCGCCCCCTCACGGTCGGCGGCCCTCATCAGCCGAGCATCCACCGCCCTGACAGCCGGCAACCCTCGACCGGCCCCAAACGCTCGGCCAAAGACCGATAAACCGCGATCCGCGCTTATCCGTTTAATCCGCGTTCATCTGAGTTTCATCTTTCTTACTGAACCGCGCGACCGCCCCGACGACAAAGCTCGACACCATCGGCAAAAGCAAAACGCAGATATACGCTAATACTCAGCGGCCATCCCCGCGACCCCACGCCTCGAATGGCGCAAAATTCTTGAACCGCCCCGGTCATCGCCTTACCGTCGGTGTCGGAAGGCGGCAAAGCATGACCCTGTTAATCGAGGCTGACGAAGCAGATGTCCTGACCCAGGCCCTGGTGCGCATGACCGGCGAATCGGCGGAGGCAGCGGTGATCACCGCGCTGCGCGACCGCCTCGGTCGGAAGCCTACGCGCCAAGACGCCACACAAGCCTTTACCGCTCGGCTGTCCACTTTCAGCGAGAAAATCCGCAGCGATTATGGTACCCGACCAATCACGCCGGAAGAATGGGCGGCCGCGTAACGCCGCCCGGCCGGAGTGCATAAGCGCACCCCGGCCCAGACAAACTCAGTATCCGCTGCCCGGCTTCGCTTCCGTCTCATGCGCCGCGAAGTTGCATTCCACCGCGATGCCATCGGGGTCGAGGTAGAACAACTGCGTCATGTTCATCCGCGGCAACACGCGCTCGTCATACTTGATGCCGCGCGACTGCAGGTTGGCGCGCATCTCCTTCAGGCCCTCGCACGCAAAGGCGATGTGGTCCAAACGACCGGTGGGGGAAGGGTAGGACGGGCCGTCGGTAATCACCGGGTTGATCGGGCGATAGCCGATCAGATGCACGGTCGGGATGCCGCCGCAGTACAGCCAATAGCCGGGGAAGTTCAGCGGCGGACGCTCCCCCACCGTCAGCCCGACGATGTCGCAATAGAAATCCTTCGTCCGCTCCAGATCGCGCACGATGATCGTGTAGTGATTAAGCGATTGCGCACCCATGCCGGTTCTCCTGTCAGAAAGCGTTTTCCGGGGCCATGCCGAGCATGATCTGGCCGACGGTTTCGAAGTGAAGTTGCCGCCCCTGGGCTTGCTGCGCAACCGTGTGCATGTCGCGCAGGCGGCGTTCGAAGGGGTTTTCCTCGAACACCGCGACCGATCCCGTCGCGTGGTACAGCGTGTTCACGACGGTGCGGGATTGTTGGATCGCCCAGGTGGACGCAAGGCGGATCATCGTCCGATCTTCCAACGTCATTTCGCCGTTGCGTTCCACGTTGTCCCAGGCTTTCTCGACGACATCGTGCAGGAACACGCGGGCGGAGCGCCATTGGGCTTCGGACTGCGCGAACTGCGATTGCACCACGTTGTTGTCGCGCATGGGGCGGCTGGCGCCGCGGGCGACCTTGGTGGCGGGCAGTTCCAGGAAGGCATCGATCATCCCGCGCGCGATGCCCAGGCCGACGCCGGCGAAGCCGATGGAGTAAAGTTGCCCGCTGGTGAAGCGATACAGCAGCCCGTCATAGGTGCGATGCTTGGGATCGTCGCGATACATGGCATAGGCTTCGGGGACGAACAGGTCCTTGACGTCGTACTGGTTGCTGGCGGTGCCGCGCAGCCCGACGGTGTGCCAGATATCGGTCATCGGCACGCTGGATTTCGGAAACAGGAACGTCATCAGCGTGCCGGTTTCCGCGACCACCACATGCGCGCCCAACCAGGTGGCGTTTTGGGAGCCGCTGGCGAATTTCCACGACCCGTTCAGCCGGTAACCGCCGGGCACGCGATGCGCCGTCGTCGGCCCGCCCGCCGGGCCCCAGGCCAGAATGCCGTTCTTCGGCCCGAAGATCTCCTGCGCGACCTCCGGCGCAAGATAGGCGGCGGACATGGAACAGCCGTTGCTCTGGCACACGACCCAACCGGTGGAGGCGTCGGCGGAGGCCAGCGCTTCCGTCACCTGGGTAAAATGGATCGGCTTCAACTCCATGCCGCCGACGGATTTCGGCTTCAGCATGTGGAAGAAACCGCCGTCCAGCAGAGCGGAGACGACAGGCGCGGTCAGCTTGCGGATGTCGTCGTTTTCGGGGGAGGCCGCCCCAACCATGGGGCGAAGGGCGCGGGCTTTGTCAATTTGCGGATGGCCAGCGGGCACGAACATATCTCCGACGTGGGGTCGATCAGGGTTTTGCCGACCGCTCAGGCTAGCGGATCGGGGGCGAGTACATCAATCCGCCGCGCGTCCACAGGTCGTTCTTCCCGCGCGGCAATTTCAGCGTGCTGCCCTGGCCCAGGTTGCGCTCGAACATCTCGCCGTAATTCCCGACGGCCTTGATCGCGTGGTACGCCCACTTGTTGTCGATCGCCATGAACTTGCCGTAGTCACCGACGACGCCCAGCAGGCGCTTGGTCTGCGGCGCTTCGCTGGTCAGCTTTTCATCGATATTGGCCTGGGTAATGCCCTGTTCCTCTGCCTCGATCAGCGCGTTCAGGGTCCATTTGACAATTTCGTACCACTGATCGTCGCCCTGGCGGACGGCCGGGCCCAGCGGTTCCTTGCTGATGATGTCGGGCAGGACCATCTGGTTGTCGGGATCGCGCATCAGCGTGGCGATGGACGCCAACTGGCTGGCATCGGTGGAGTAGGCGTCGCAGCGGCCGGCGTTATAGGCCTCACGGCCCTCATCGGTGCGCTCGAACACGACGGGGCTGATTTTGGTGCCGGTGGCCCGTGACCAGTCGGCCAGGTTCAGTTCGCTGGTGCTGCCTGCCGCGACGCAGATTGATGCGCCGTTCAGGTCGGTGGCGCGCTTCACGCCCGATGATTTGCGCACCAGAAAGCTCTGCCCGTCGTAGAAATTGACGCCGGTGAACAGCAGGCCGTTGGCTGCCTCTCGCGTCTGAGTCTGGGTCAGCACCTGCACGACCAGATCGACCTGCCCTGCCTGCAGGATCGGCAGGCGCTGCGCGCCGGCGGTCGGAATGAACCGCGCCTTGCTCGCGTCCCCAAAGATCGCCGCCGCCACCGCTCGGCACGTATCGGCGTCAAGACCACGGAACTCGCCTTTGGAATCGACGAAGCTGAAGCCCGGCGTGGTGGGGGCGACGGCGCATTCGACGTAACCCTTTTTCAGCACGTTGGTCAGGGTTGGGCCGGGCGTATTCTGCGCCCACGCGGGTCCCGCGACGGCGGCGAAAAGGGTCAGTGCGGCGATCCAGAGGCGCATGCGGGTCTCCCGTGTTGCGGCATCTTGGGGACGGATCGCGCGCGGCGTCCAGTCATCATTGACGTCCGCGCCGCATCATCATAGGGTGCAGTGTCGCTCGGCGGACATGAATGCCTTTTCGCGCGCCCCTGGCGCGGAGTTCTCTGTTTTTGGGGAACTGGGGCCTGTCCGCTTTCCTCGGTCCTGACATTATCCCCCTTACCGTCCCCCCGACGAGTCCTTGAGGCCATTCCATGCACTTAGCCGAACTCAAAGCGAAGACGCCGGCCGAACTGTTGAATTTTGCTGAATCCCTGCAAATCGAAAATGCCTCGTCCCTGCGGACGCAGGACATCATGTTCGCCATTCTGAAGAATCTGGCGGACAACGATCAGCCAATTCACGGCCAGGGCACGCTTGAGATTCTGTCCGACGGTTTCGGCTATCTGCGCAGCCCGGAATCGCATTATCTGCCCGGACCCGACGACATCTATGTCAGCCCGCATCAGGTCCGCCGCTTCGCGCTGCGCACCGGCGACACGGTCGACGGCCAAATCCGCGCCCCCCGCGACGGAGAACGCTACTTCTCCCTGCTCAAAGTCGACACGATCAACTTCGAACGGCCGGAGGCGGTGCGCCATCGCATCAACTTCGACAATCTGACGCCGCTGTACCCCGACGAACGCTTGAAGATGGAGGTGGAGAATTTCGTCTCCGCCGCCAAGTCGCCGACCAAGGATTATACGTCGCGGGTCATCGACCTGATCACCCCGATCGGTAAGGGCCAGCGCGCGCTGATCGTCGCGCCGCCGCGCACCGGTAAGACGGTGATGCTGCAAAACATCGCCACGGCGATCGCGCAGAACCACCCGGAAGTGTTCCTGATCGTGCTGCTGATCGACGAACGGCCGGAAGAAGTCACCGACATGGCCCGCAGCGTGAAGGGTGAGGTTATCAGCTCCACCTTCGACGAACCCGCCACCCGGCACGTGCAGGTGACGGAAATGGTGCTGGAAAAGGCCAAGCGCCTGGTCGAACACAAGCGCGACGTTGTGATCCTGCTGGACTCGATCACCCGCCTGGCGCGCGCCTACAACACGGTCGTGCCGTCATCCGGCAAGGTGCTGACCGGCGGTGTGGACGCGAACGCGTTGCAGCGCCCGAAGCGCTTCTTTGGTGCGGCGCGTAATATCGAGGAAGGTGGATCGCTGACCATCATCGCCACGGCACTGATCGACACCGGCAGCCGCATGGACGAAGTGATTTTCGAAGAATTCAAAGGCACCGGTAACTCCGAAATCATCCTGGACCGCAAGCTGTCCGACAAGCGCAGCTTCCCCGCGATCGACATCACGAAGTCCGGCACCCGCAAGGAAGAACTGCTGGTGGAACGCGGCGTGCTGTCGAAAATGTGGGTGCTGCGCCGAATCCTGAGCCCGATGGGCACGGTGGACGCGATGGAGTTCCTGTTGGACAAGCTGAAGTACAGCAAGACCAACAACGACTTCTTCGACGCGATGAATACGTGACGCCTGGGGCTGCGCTTTGTCCGAACGCAGATCCTGATTTGTGACAAGTGATGGATTAGGGAGAGCGACGCGACGTTTTTTCGGTGCGAGCCAGTTCTGAGTCTTGTCGGGCTCGCACGGATAGAGCAATGTTAATTCGAGTGATCGAGGTCACCGAACGACTGTTGGTCTGAGCGTAGGCAGATATGACATTGAACGAAGGACTATTTAACGATCGCCCATCCGCTCGGGTGACGCTCGGTGTAGCCGGGTTGATGTCGCGCGATCTCTTGATTGATCAAGTCGAACAAAATGGCTGGCCCGAGCAACGCGCCCGCGCATTCGTGCGACAACTGTCCGCGGAAACGGCAGCCGATATCTCGGCAATGTCCGACGCCGATATCGCGCAAATCGTTGATTTGCTCGATGCGGAATTGGAGCATCTGCATGAGATAGAGACCTACGCCGTAAAGATCGACCATGCCGCCAAAATTGTGGATGCGGGCGTGGTCACGCATGCCGACGGGTCTGCTCTGTCGCTATTGAACGTCGTGGCGTCCGCGCTCCCCTTGCTGTTGCTGTCGCCGAAGCTGCGGTCGACTGTCAAAATCGATCTGAGTTGGCTAAAATTGACCGCCACATTGGAAGCCGGGCTGCCTTCTGAAGTCAGGCGAGTTCTCCGTGCTTTGGCGCGGCGGCTGGAGCAGATGGCGGATAAACCGAACGATGCGAATCCCCCCGACGATCTCGGCGATGCACCGGGAAATGTAGAAGCGGAGAGTGAAGACCCGCCTTCGTCGACCGTTGTTCCGGAACAGGACGGCTCGGAGGACGATACAACCGAAAATGCCCCAATGACATCAATGCCGGCGCTCAAGACCAACGGCCTCATTCTACCTGTAGCTGATTGGCCCAAGGGCCCTCTTTCCCTGTCGGTGGCGGTGACGGCTCGAGATCGCCTCTTCACGATACTGAACGCTCATATCGACGATATTCGTGCGGGTCTCGAAAGGCAGTTCCCAACGAACGGCGCCAACGAGTTATGGCCGGAAAGTCAGTTCTCCAAACAGGAGCGTGGACTTACGTGGCGTCGAGGACAATGTGAGCAGCGATTTAACTGGCCATTCCGAGAGCCGTTTCGGTTCGGTGTCGGTCTGTATTCCGCTGGAGCGAATTCCGGGCAGTATCGCTTGGCCATTCGTATACAGTCGCCGCACGAAATGAAGCAGCGTGTTGTGAAGTGGCTCGATGCTCGCCTTCACGATGTCAATGCGAACTTCTCGCTCCGATGGAGCGCGCCGCTTGTAACACTGGCCGCCAATCCTCAAGGCAATTTCAAACCTTGGGCCCATAAGCCGGTCAGAAGTGGAAAGGCGACTATCGGGGCACCAATCAACATCGCCGGCGGGCGCGTCGGGACTTTCTCTCTCTTCATGAAAGAAAGTGACAAATTTCTGGGCGTTACCGCGGGGCACATCATTTGGGACGATGACGGCCGTGGCGAAGTCAAGGATCAGAGGTCGCCATTTCGGGTCTACTCGGAACCGCAATCCGACACGCCGGAACCCGGCGCCATGATTGGTACCGTCCGCCACGTGTCTCCATTTCCTCCGCTCCGTCTTGGCCATCCCCCCCAGCCGGGGTCAGACGTCGCTATCATTGCCCTGGAGGACGATGCGGTGCCGGTGGCAACCCAGCGTGCCCTGATGAATGGAAGGTCATTCAGGCGCAGCTTTTTTGATCTGCCGGATTTGCCGCCGGGAGTGATGACACATGAACCTGCGATCGACGGGTTGATTTCCGGCAAGAAGGTCGAAAAATCAACCGGTAAGACCGGAATGGCGACAGGAAACATCAATCTGATTGGCGTAACCATTGAAATTATTGACACGGCTACGGGCTATCCAATAGTCGGGACAAACTTGGTCGAGGTGGTCATGGCCCCCGACGCCAAGATTGAACTTGGAGACAGCGGTTCGCTCCTGTGTGTCAATGAGGACAATCAGTTGACGCCACTCGGATTTATCTGCGCCGGACAACGGATCGGACGCATCTACAATACCGATGGAAAAAGTACGAGTTCGGTATACAGTCAACCTTTTTCCACCATCGCCTCCCTGAAGCAGCTGGAGATTGGGTGAAATGGCGACGCTTCAACAAGCTGCCGAGGCACGCGATCAGGCGTTCGATCTGTTGCAGAAGGTGTTGGGCGTCCGCCCTCAGTCCGCTGGAATCCTTCAGCGGACTGTTAATGACTTCGCCATTGACGTCGTATTGCCGCGTGAGCCTGAAATCCCCCCGCCGGTAGAAGTGTGCGGCGTGCCGGTAACATACCGCGTCGCCCTGACAGACCCCCAACTCCTGAACGCTCCGGCTCCGCGCTGGCTTACACGCAGCCGGGAACGATCAGGTCGGCGTTAACCTTTTATATCAACGCGGCTTGCTGGCCGCGTCGATCTGCTGGATCGCGGCGGCGTCGAGTGTGATCTCGGCGGCTTTCACCAGTTCAGCCAACTGCTCCATATTCGTCGCGCTGGCGATCGGCGCGGTCACGCTGGGCCGAGCAATCAACCATGCGAGGGCGATCTGGCCGGGCTTGGCGTTGTAGCGCGCCGCGACTTCGTCCAGCGCCTTGATCACGCCGAACCCGTAATCGTTCAGATACTTCTCCACCCGCGCGCCCCGCAGGCGGCCTTCCATATCCGCGCGTGAGCGATATTTACCGGTCAGGAACCCGCTGGCCAGCGAGTAATAGCCGATCACGCCGACCTTCTCCTTCAGGCACAGCTCTTCCAGCGGCCCTTCGAACTCTCCGCGTTCCACCAGGCTGTACTGCGGTTGCAGGCTTTGGTAGCGCGGCAAACCTTTCTCAGTGCTGACCTTCAACGACGCCGCCAGACGATCGGCGGAGAAGTTGGACGCCCCGATTTCACGCACCTTGCCGGCCTTGATCAACTCGGCATACGCGGACAACGTCTCTTCGATATCCGTGTCGGGATCGTCGCGGTGCGACTGATACAGGTCGATGTAGTCGGTTTGCAGACGAAGCAGGGAATCTTCCACCGCGGTCATCATATACTTGCGCGACAGGCCCTTCTTGCCCGGCGCCATCTCGATGCCCAGCTTCGTCGCGAGCACGATCTTATCGCGGCCGCCGCGCGCCTTTAGCCAGTTGCCGATGATGACTTCGGATTCACCGCCGCTGTTGCCGGGATGCCAGCGCGAATACACATCGGCGGTATCCAGGAAGTTGAACCCGGCACCCACGTAGCCGTCGAGCAGATCGAACGACGTCTTCTCGTCGGCGGTCCAGCCGAACACGTTGCAACCGAATGTGATGGGCGTGACGTGCAGAGACGATTGGCCAAGCTGGCGCTTTTGCATGCGGGACTCTCCTGAAAGCGAAAAAGCGAAACGGGGTGGCAAGCGCCGAAACGCTTCCCACCCCGATTGGGTCATGCAGCCGGTTTAGCCTCAGCGCGCGGCGCGCACCAGACGGCCCGGTGTCGCGCCGGTGTAGACGCCGTTTTCGAACGTCGACACGCCGGCGCTAAAGGTGTGACGATACCCGTCAACCCGCTGCACCAGACGACGACCATTCATCGGCAGGTCGTAGCGGACCTCGGGGATGTGCAGCCGCAGCGCCTCATAGTCGATGACGTTGACGTCGGCCTTCTTGGCCACGGCCAGACGGCCGCGATCGTGGAAACCAAAGAAGTCGGCGGTTTCGCTGGTCTGGCGCTTGACCATCAGTTCCAACGGCAGCCGCGGCCCGCGCGACCGATCCCGCGCCCAATGGATCAGCATCCAGCTCGGCACGCTGGCGTCGATGATGGAGGAGCAATGCGCGCCGCCGTCCGACAGGCCCAGGATGGTCGCGTCGTCGGTCAGCATCGTGTGAATGACGTCGAGATTGTCTTCGTTGTAACCAACGATCGGGAAGAACAGGAACCGTTCCGCCCCGCCCGCCAGGTAGTCGTAGGCAACCTCGTCCGGGGTGTGGTTCGACCGCTTCGCCATCGCGCCGATGCTGTCTTTTTCTTCCGGCTCATAGTTCGGCGGGTTGCCCATCGGGAACATCCGATCCCATCGGGTGACGATGTGCTGACGGAACTGCGTCAGCCGGCCCAACAGCTCCGGAGACGGCGCTTCCGACAGGATTTGCGCGCGCATCGCCGGGTCCTGCATGCGCTTGATGCGCTCCCCAACCGGCAATTGCAGCAACGCCTGATAGCTCGGGCGGATGGAGAACGGGTTCAGCGCCGTGTCGATGCCCAGCATGACGCCGACCGGACGGCCGGCGACCTGCGCGGTGACCATCGCACCCTGCGCGCGGGCCTTGTGCACGCCTTCCATCAGCCGCTTCCAGCGCACCTTGTCGGTCGGTCGATCGGTCAGCAGGAACCAAACCGGGCGGCCGGTGTCCTGACCGAACCTGGTCATCCACTTCAGTTCTTCGGTTTCGTCGTCAAAGTCGCTGTTCACGCCGAACGCGCCGTGCTTCAGGCCCTTGAAGGCAGAGCCGATGCCAAGCAACTCATCGACTTCGGAATAACGGCCGGGAACCATGTCGCCGGTCGGTGTCTTGTGCGAATTGGTGCGAGAGGTCGTGAACCCAAACGCGCCGGCTTCCAGACCGGCGCGCACCGCGTCGCGCATCTGCCGGATATCGTCGGCGTTCGCGGCTTCCCGGTTGATGGCGCGGTCGCCCATGACATAAACGCGCAGCGGGTGATGCGGAATTTGCGCGGCCACGTCGATCGCGCGCGGCATCTGTTCCAGCGCGTCGAGATATTGCGGGAAGGTTTCCCAGTTCCACTTCAACCCGTCGGCCAGCGCGACGCCGGGGATTTCCTCGATGGATTCCATCATCCCGATCAGCGCGGTGTGATCGACGTTGCGCACGGGGGCGAACCCGACGCCGCAATTGCCGAACAACACGGTCGTAACCCCATGCCACGACGACGGAGCCAGTTCGGCATCCCAGGTCGCCTGGCCGTCATAGTGGGTATGAACATCGACCCAGCCCGGAGTGACCAGGTTGCCGGTGGCGTCGATTTCCCGTTTGCCGGGTCCGGCTTTGCCGCCGACCTGGGCAATCTTGCCGTCCTTCAGCGCGACGTCACCCGTAAAGGCCGGCTGTCCCGTGCCATCGACGATGGTGCCGCCACGTATCACTGTATCGTGCATGGCTCTCTTCCCTGAACTTGAATGCGATTGGGACTATGGGAAACCCAAGCGCGGCTTCGGTCAAGGGTCGGGGTTGCGGGATCGGCCTGATATCAACCCTCAAACGCCAACTCCACGTCATACGCATCCCCGAACCGCGCGACCATCCGATCCCCCGCGCGCGCCAGCAGCATCCCCGAAGCAGTGCCGGTGCTGATCAGATCCCCGGCCTTCAACCCGTCCCCCCAGGCGGACCGCTGGTTCGCCAGCCAGACCAGGGCATTGATCGGATCGTTCATCACCTCCCGCCCCGCGCCGCGGCGGCGGGGCGCGCCGTTGACGCTCAACACCACCTCCATCGCCGCCAGATCGCGGTCGCGCCAACCAACGATCTCCGGGCCGATCACGTAGCGCCCGTTGGCGGCTCCGTCCGCCAGGATCAGCGGGATTGCCGGCAGAGCATCCAGCGGAAAGCGACATTCCGCGACCTCCACCCCCGCATGCGCGGCAACGACGGCATCCGCCACGTCGCCCACCGAATACGCTTCGGCGCTCGGCGGCAAATCGCTGCCAAGACGAAAGAAGAACTCGCACTCGATCAGCGGATCAAGCAATCCGGCATGCACGAAGTGCCCGGGGGAGACCGTGGCGAAACGGGCAAAAGACCGCCCGTAAATCGGGTCGCCGAGACGCAGGCGTCGCTGCATCTCCGGGTTGGTGCCGGCGATCTTCCAGCCCAGCGGCGCCCAACCCAGACCATCCGCGACTAACGCATTGACCGCATAGCCTTCGGCGGAGTCCGCCGGAGTCAGATGCGGCGGCAGGTCGCGCAGTTGCTGCCCGTCGCGGCGGGCGGCGATCAACAGGTCGGCGAGGGCCTGACGGTCTTCGGTGCGCATGGCGCGGATATCCTGCATGGTTCCGGCGACCATCTATGCCAAAACCCGCGATCCCTGTCGCGCGCCGACGTTGGACACCGGTCAAACCCAGGCGATATAAGTCAGCCGATGACCCCGACGACCAACGCCGAACACCATCCGAAAGGAAGTTCCGCCGGACGCGGTATCGGGGCGGTCGGCCCATAACGCATGACCGCGACAGACACCCCAGGAAACCCGTGCCTTTGCCTGGCCACGGCGCTTCCCGACTCCATGACCTTGGACGAAGCGCGGGCACTGACCCACGGGTATTTTCAGGAGGCATTTTACCGGCATGCGGCGCGGGAAAGCCTGCCCGCCGATGTCGATCCTTTGCTGCATTTCCTGACCGTCGGCTGGCGTCTCGGGCTTGATCCCGGGCCAGCCTTCGACGTCGCATTCTACCTGGAAGCAAATCCCGACGTCGCATCCGCCGGACTGAACCCGCTGCTGCACTTCGTTCGCTTCGGCTACTGGGAACAACGTGCCCCAACCCGTACGCCCGCCGAACCACCGCTTGCCCCCAACGCCGGACAGGTACAATTCGCCCGCTTGCTGTGTTCGGCCTATTTTGATGAGGCCTACTACCGCGCCCAGGACCCGGACCTGACCCCGACCGACGGCAATGCCTTCAGGCATTTCCTGATCCGCGGTTGGCGAGAGGGCTTCGACCCCGGACCGAAATTCGACGTCCACGCCTATCTGACCGCTTACGGCGACGTTGCGGCGTCCAACCAAAACCCGCTGCTGCATTTCGTGCGGTATGGTGAGCAAGAAGGCCGCGTCGCGCGTCCGCCGACCGACCTCTGGTCCCGTGAACTCGATCGAGCCTGGGCCGAACGCGCGCCCGCGACGCGGAGCCCGCAGCCGTTCGCCCCGGAAACGCTTGACCCCGCGACACTGGCCGAACTGATCCGACAGTCGGGCGCGGGCCAAGGCGATCTCGTGCTGGCGTTCAGCCACGACGACTATGCGGAATCAACCGGCGGCGTGCAAAACGTCGTCGGAGACGAGCAGCGCGCCGCCGCCGCCTCCGGCCGTCCCTATCTCCATATCAGCCCCATGCCCGACGTTTTGCGCCTGGCCGAGAACGTCGATCCGTCGCGCGCCATCGTGCAACTCCGCCTGGACGGCACGAAACGCGGCACGCTCGCCGTTGCCGGATTGGCAACCGCACTCCGCCTGGTGCGCGCCGCCGATCGGCACGTCCAACCGATCGTCCATCACCTCGCCGGTTTCGCGCCGGAGCATGTGTCGGACCTGATCGCGGCGGCCGCGTCTCGGCCGCCGATCGTCTGGGTGCACGACTTCTTCACGCTCTGCGAAAGCCACGCGCTGATGCGCAACAACGTCGCTTACTGCGGCGGCCCGCCGGTCGATGCCATGGGCTGCGCGATCTGCGCCTATGGACCGGCGCGCGCGGGCCATGTCGAACGCCTGCGTTCGTTCTTTGAACGATGCAACCCGGACGTCCTGGCACCGTCCGCGTCGGCGTTGGATACCTGGCGGGGCATGGGCTACGCGCACCGAAGCGGCGGGGTCGTTCCCCTGGCCCGCCTTCAATTCGACGCCGAACGGGCGGGGCGCGCCTCGCATCCCCTGCGGGTGGCGCATCTTGGCGGGCGCAGCCTGATGAAGGGCTGGGCCGTGTTCGATCGCCTGATGGAACGCCACGCCGACGATCCCCGCTATGAATTCTACCAGCTTGGTTGGCGGGACGGCCCGCGCGCCGCCGCCGGTCTCCGCGCGGTTGACGTCGATACCCGCGCGCATGGCCGATCCGCCATGATCCACGCCGTCCGCGATCATGCCATCGACGTCGTTGTCTGCTGGTCCGCCTGCGCGGAAACCTTCTGCTTTACGGCGCATGAGGCTTTGGCCGGCGGTGCTTTCGTGATCGCGCGGCGCGATGCCGGCAATGTTTGGCCCGCCGTGCGCGACAACGCCCCCGAACAGGGGCTGGTGCTGGAAACCGACGCCGAATTATTCGCCCTGTTCGAAGGCGACGCACTGCCGGAATTGATCGCGCGTCCCCGCAGGTTCGGCGAACTGGTTCCGGGGTGCGGCAGCATCGATTGGCTCGACGCGCATGGCTGAGGTCCATTGCTTCACCAGCGCAACCTGTGCCTATCTCGATCGCGCCCGGGTCTTGGGAGAGACGCTGCGCCGACACCACCCGGATTGGGTGTTCTGGCTCTGCCTGCCGGATACCGCCCCGCCTGGTTTCAGCTTCGACCTGACGCGGGAACCCTTCGATCACATCGTCGGTCTACAGGACCTCGGCATCGACGATCTCGCCGCCTGGACGTTCGAGCACGATGTGGTGGAGCTTTGCACGGCGGTCAAAGGCCCCATGCTGCGTCGCTTGCTGCGGCAAGGGGCGGGGAAAGTCATCTACCTTGACCCCGATATCGCCGTCCTGTCCGATCTGACGCCGGTCGAGCGCTTGCTGGATCGACATAGCGTCGTGCTGACGCCGCATCTGGTGCATCCCGAAACGGATTTGCGCGGCATCCTCGACAACGAAATCGGCGCGATGAAGCACGGCATCTACAATTTGGGCTTCGTCGCCGTCTCCAACAGCGACGATGGTGTGCGTTTCGCCGATTGGTGGGCGGACCGGTTGCTGCGTTTCTGCTTCGACGACCTGCCGGCGGGATTGTTCACCGATCAGCGCTGGTGCGACCACGTTCCGGCGCTGTTCGACCACGTCCATGTCCTGCGCGACCCCGGCTATAACGTTGCCTCCTGGAACATCGCGCGTCGTCCGGTCGCTATCGGTCTGGATGGCGTTATTCGCGCCGCCGGACAGCGACTGCGGTTCTTTCATTTCACCAAGATCGGGTCCGCCGGCCGCATGATGTTGGAACTGAACGCGGCGGATCAACCCGCGGTGTTCGAACTGATGAAATGGTATGAATTCCGCCTCGCCGCCCACGCCGATGCCGCCATCCCCGACGGCTGGTGGGCCTATGGCCGCTACAACGACGGCTCTTCGATCCCCTATGCGCATCGGGTCGGCTATCGCACGCGACCGGCGCTGCGAGCGTTGTTTCCCGATCCCTTCGCGGCGGGGGCGGAGGCGATGACGGCGGCGTTAGATCGGATCGACGCACCGTGAAGACCGTCGCCATGTTGGGAAGCTGCGTGTCCCAGCAGGTCCTGACCGTCGCCGAACGTCCACATTCCCGCCTTGTCGCGAGTTTCGCTCGCTTATCGCTGGCCGGCCTGACGGCGCGACCAGACGCGTACGCCGTATGCGATGCGGAAATTCTGTCGCGGCTCGATCTCGGCGACACCGTTCGCCGGTGGCTGTCCGCCGATCTGGCCAAAACCGTTCTTCCCACCCTCGTCGCGGCGCGGCCCGATTACCTGTTCGTGGATTTGATCGAGGAACGCTTCGATCTGATCGAGACCACAACCGGCGTCGTGCTGACCGAAAGTGCGGACTTCGTCGCTTCCGGCCTGGCGGACCTACCGGAGTTCCGCGACGCCCGCCGCATTCCGCGCCTGTCGGAGGAAGCGTGGCGCCTGTGGGAAGCTGGATTGCAGCAGTTCCGCCGAACCCTGCAGGCGGACCTGCCGAACTGCCGGGTGGTCTTCATTCGCGGCGGCTGGGCAACCGACGCGCAATCGGCGACCGAACGCTTCCCGCTGCCGGAACGGCTCGACATCATGCCGGGGCGGACCGTGTCGGCGGCGGATTATCGGGCGCTGCATTGCCGCCACGTCGCGCGCTTTCTGGAAGTCTTCCCGGATGCGATCTGTTGCGACGAACCCGCCGATACGTTGGTGGCCGACCCGGATCATCGGTGGGGGCTGAGCCCGTTCCATTACCGACCCGAATACTACGACGGCATAGCCGAACAACTGGAGCCGCTCGACGGTGTCATGACGCCGATCGGCGTGAGCAGACGCGCGCTGCTCCGCGCCGCAAGACAGATCGTCGCGGGAGAGAGCCAGGACGGTCAGTCGGACATACATCCGGAATGGCAACGCTATCTGGCCGCCATCGCGGCCGGTATCGTGGAACAAGGCCCGGAGGCGTTCACGCGATTGCCGATCATCGCGCAGACCATGTTCATCGGCGATTACGACGATACCGCGCGCCAACTGAAGATGTTGCGCGATCGCCCGGATTGGAGGACGCGGTGGGAGCCGGCGCTGGTGGAAAGCCCGATGGGCAATCCCGGACTGTCGGGGTTGCACCCACCGTCGAGCGGCAATCAGATCCGTCAGGCCTATGTGCTGGCGCGCTTCGAGGACGAAATGCGCCGGCCCATCGGCGACTTCGACCAAATCGTCGAATTCGGCGGCGGCTTCGGCGCGCTTTGCCTGCTGGCGCATCGTCTGGGGTTCCGCGGGCGCTACGTCATCGTCGACAACCAGCCGGTTCGCGCCTTGCAGCGCTGGTATCTGATCGGCAGCGGCATCCCCTGCGCCGTCGATGCCACGTTGGACCAGGGCGACGGCGTCCGCACGGTACCGACCACGATGCTGGCGGACGTATTGGCGGCACCCGGCTTCGAACGCACTGCCTTCATCGCCAATTGGTCACTGAGCGAAACGGCGCTGCCGTTGCGCAATCGGGTCTTCGATGCGCTGCGACGCGCACAGGTCGACGCGATCTGGGTGACGTATCAAAAGTCGTTCGAGGTCAATAATCCCGCCTATTTCGCCTCGAAACTGGGCGACTTTATCGCCGTCTACGAAGCGTCGATCCGTCCCTTTCACGCCCAGGCACCCGAAAGCGATTACTATCGCGGCCATGGCTGCCTGGCATTGCGACGGATCGCGGGGCGGAGCTTTCCGGCGGCGGTCCTGAACCTGGAAGCCGCGCCGTTCGAAACCGCCGAGATGCGCGATCTGACGATGGACGAACTATGGGCGGACATGCGCGACGCCATCGCGACGGGTCGGCCCTATGCCGCGCTGCGCCTTGGCGACGGCGAAGCGCGGATCATCGGCTTTCCCCGCTATGTGACGCCGCCCGAGGTCGCCGATATCTGGCAAACCTGGTTCGGTCGGCCGGACTTTCAGCAGGAGGACATCGCCCGCATTCGGTCGGACCTAAGGGAAGCCTGCCTCGACGCCGATGTCGTCGGCGTTCCCCGGGCGGAGGCGGACATCACCTCGGAATTCGGGCGCGTGAAGGTCTTTCTGCCGCGCGAAGGCTTCGTGCGTCGCGCGACACCCCTGTGCCATGCCGGGTTCCATCTTGGGTTCCACCGCGAGGGGCGGTACCAAAGTCTGTTGGGAGGGCTGGAAAAAATCGGCGTCATCGGCCCGCGTGACCTGACGGACGTGCTGCCGCGGCTCTACGGGATCGGCGCGGTCGTCTGGCTGCCGACCCCGCCGGAAATGAAATATTCCGATCTGCCGCCCGCCGAAAAGGCCGAACAGATTGCGGGGCAGCGGCATTTGACGGTGCGCTACCCCGAACTGATGCAGACGAGCATCCCGCACATGCTGCGCGATTCGCCGGGTATGGTCGTGCTGGTCGGTGCCGGCATTCTGGGGAAGATGTATTGCCGGCGGATCAAACAATGCGGCGGGATCGCGATCGATGTCGGCAGTATGATGGATGTCTGGGCGGGGCTTAAAACCCGCGACAATCAGCGCTTCCCCGGCCTTCGCCCTGTGCTCGGCTGACCGACCACCGGCCGATATCCAGGCCGGCGAGCCTGGCGAACACGGCCATATCGGCGGCAAAAACCGCCCGCAACAGATTGCGATCGGCCGAGGAAATTGGCGGCAGATGCGGCACCGAAACAGCCTGGTTCGCGATGCGCGCCGGCACATCCCCGAAAGCGGAAATGCCCAGGAAGGCGGCGATCCCCTCCAGCACGCGCCGGTGATCGCCATGAAAATCCTCCGACAGCAGCAGCAACATCTGGGAACGCGGGAACAGCGACAACGCGCGCGTGAGTTGCGCGCCGTAGAAACCCCGTTCCACGTAGCTGTGATCCCGCCAATGCGCGTCCAGCGGGCGATCGGGATGCAACCGCTCCCGGCCGGAACGGATGGCATCGGCGAAGGACAGCGGTTCCGTGCCGCGCGCGACTTCCATGCGCCAATGCGAGTATGCGCGTTCGATAGGGTCTCGGAACAGCACGATCAGCTTCGCCGCCGGGTTATAAGCGTGCAGGCGCCGCAGGGCCGGGGGCCAGTAAAGCGTGATCGGAGTCGCGTCGAACCGCATCCGGCCCTCCGCCGTCGCATCGTAAAACGCGTCCAAAACGCCTGACTTGTCCTGCGTCCAATCGAGCGACTCATTGTCGAAATGATGTGTTTCCTTCACCCTCGGCCCTGCCAGAGACGGATGTTCGGCCAAATGTTCGTACAGGGCGGTGGTCCCGCCCTTTTGCACCCCGGCCAGGAACACGCCGACACGCGACGGTGCCGCGGCGGTCATGTCGGCGGGTGCAGACGCGCGAAGGCCGCCGCCAGCAAGGCGCGCTCCCGCGCCGGGTCGGGCGCTTTCACCGCATCGTACGGCGATGTCAGGCGCTGAAAGCGGAACTCCGCCTCCAGCGGCCCCAGTGCCCGCGACGCGGCGGCGGCGAACGCGTCCGCCATCCGATCGATGCGCGCGAAATCACCGGCCGATCCAATGATGGCGTCACGCAACAGGCGCAGGCGTTCGGTCATCGCATCGTCGAACAGGCCCGTCTGCGGCCCGTCATGGTGCCGCAGGTCGGGCCTGACGGTTCCGGAAAGCGAGTCCAGCGCGACCGCGGGCAGGTCCGGCGGCAAGAACGCCCGCAGCCGCGACGCGACCCCCCGCCAATCGTCGATCAGATCGTCATAGGAAACGATCATGCGGGGCAGATCGCGGGTTTCCCGTTCCGCCTCGATCAGATGATGCGCCCATAAATGCGCGGTATAGGCGGGAGAAATCTGGTTGCGGGTACAGAGCGACGCCGCCACGTGCGCGGGATCGCGCAGCGCCAGCACCACCCGGACGCGCGTGCCCATTTCGGCCAGCAGATCGCGATAAAACGGCACCATCCGGCAAATGCGCGGGTCCTTCAGCACCAGGCATTTGGCCGAACCGAAGCTGTGCTCCAACGCCGCCAGAAGCCGCGGCCTGAACGTCGCGGCCACATCCGGCGGCAGGGTCAGCGGGCGCGTATCCAGCCAGGCGCTGTCGGCGGCGCGCAGCATCAGATCGTTCTGGTAGACGACGCCGGCCGGTTCCCAATACCCCTCGGGGTTATCCGCCGCCGCCGGATTGGGATCGATCGGCAACGCCGCGCCCAACCGCCCGATCAGGTGCGTCAGGACAGAGGTGCCGCTGCGGTGCATGCCAAGCACCAGCACCGCGGTTCGTTCGGCGGTGGTCATCGCGTCGGTGTCTTCGTCGCGTCAGTCCGCCCCGAACGCCGCCGTCACCGCCGTCCTTATGGGGTCCTGGGAGGTCGCGGGCGGCTGAACCATCCGGTTGTGCAGGATCGCCACTGCGATGCCCTTGTCCGGGTCGGCCCAGCCGATCGAGCAACCCGCGCCCGGATGGCCGAACGCGTTCGGGTTCGTGCCGATCAGGCGCCCCAGATTCTCCGGCTGAGAATTCCCCGACAGCCAGAAGCCGGCACCGATCCGGACCACGATCCCTTGAACGTCGTCGACGTCGTCCGATCCCGGACGCGGCACGGTCAGGTCGCGCACCAGCTCCGCCGGCAAAATCCGCACCCCGCCCAGCGCGCCGCCGCCGGCCAGCATGGCGAAGAACCGCGCCATCGCGCGCGCCGTCGCGAAACCGCCGGCGCCGGGAATGCACGCGCCGCGAACGTCGGCGCGCCCGAAGATTTCCTCGATCGTGCCGACATGCGGCGGGATCGCCTTGTAGCGCGGCGCATCCGGCGGCAGCGGGCGGGGCAGAGGGTTGATCAAGCGAGCAATGCGGCCCTGGTCGGAGGCGGGAACGCCGATCCACAGATCGTCGATGCCGAGGGGATCGAGGATTTCCTGGCGCACAAAAGTGGGAAAATCGCGCTGCTTCGGATCGGTCCGTCGCACGACCTCCGCAATCAGCCAGCCGAATGTGTAGCTTTGATAGCCGTTGCGGGTGCCGGGTTCGAACATCGGCGCCATGCGGGCCAGGCTGTCGCACATCCAGGCGTAGTCGGCCATGCGTTCCGGCGTAACGTCCGACGGCATCTGCCAAAGGCCGGAGCGGTGATGCAGCACGTGCCGCACGGTCATCCCGGCCTTGCCGTTGGCGGCGAATTCCGGCCAGTACCGCGCGACCGGCGCGTCGTAATCCACCAACCCGCGCGCCGCCTGGATATGCAGCGCGACCGCCGTCACCGCCTTGATGACTGAAAACGTTGGGAACAAGGTGTCTTCGCGCACCGGCATTCCGGCAACACTGTCGGCGGTTCCGGCGGAGATATCGACGACCAGTTCCCCGCCGCTGTAGACGGCGACCTGCAATCCGACCTCTCCGGCTTCGATGGCATTGCGAACCGCCTGAGTGAAGGGGGCGACGAGATCGGCCCGGGTTTGCCCGATATGGATGTTCATTGTTGTCTCCCTGTCGCAACCATCAGTGCGGGTGGGGGATGCTACAGGGTTATGGTTGGGTTCGGAAGATCGTCGGCTTTGGTCGAATGGGCGGGGGCGGCGCAAAACTGTTCTGCTTGAGATAAGAAGTCAGAATCAAAATCGAAGCCCTGGATATACGCGGCTTTTCGCCTCCAGATATCAGGTGCATAATAAAATCGGAATCCTGACGCGGGGAATTGTGGAAAAACTGCTTCACGCCATTGCCACCAAGAAGGCCGAACTCGATCGGTTGCGTCCCCTCGCGCCGCACGGGCTGACGAACCTCGAGCATTCCCACGATCTCGAACTCACCTACACATCCAACGCGATCGAAGGGAACACCCTGACGGCGGCGGAAACGACGATGGTGATTGAGCAGGGCATCACCGTTGCCGGTAAGCCGCTGCGGGATCATCTGGAAGCAATCGACCACTACGACGCAATCCGTTATGTGCGTGAACTCGCTCGGCGCGGTGAACCCTTGTCGGAGCTTGATGTCCGCAGCCTGCATCGTCTGGTCATGCTGCGCTCCGATCCTGAGATTGCGGGGCGCTATGCCGATCAGGGGCGTTATGTGCTGACCGATACCGGGCGCCATACCTTCCCGTCCCCGGCGGAACTTCCGGCGTTGATGGGAGACTTCGCCGCCTGGCTGCATGGCATGGCGGACACGCCGGAAACTGCATTCATCGCCCATCGGCGTTTGGTGGACATACATCCTTTCAACGACGGCAATGGTCGCACGGCGCGCCTTCTGATGAATCTTATCTTGATCCGAGGCGGCTATCCTCCCGTTGCCGTGCGGCCGGCGTATCGACTGGCGTATATTCACGCTTTGCAGCGACATCAGGCCGGCGAAGGTCAGGAGGAATGTGATCGCCTTCTCCATGAGCGTCTGGTTGCGACGTTGGAGGAGTGCCTGGGGGCTTTGCGGGAGGCGCTTCCAACGCGGATACCCTCACCCACCGCTCCGCACGAGTCTCGGCGAACGGTCAGTGCGCCGAGCAGGCGGGAGGAATGTGACCGAGGCCGGAAATAGTTGTGGGTCAGCATCCCTCTTCGTCAGGGGGCCTGGGGAACAAATCACCCTGCGGGCTATCGGGCGGACGGGGTAAGCTCTCGAGACCAATGACTTCGAGACCGTCGCGGGCCGAGAAGCGCCGTATATCGTCGTCGTTTGAGTAGATCACGGTCGCCCCTTCAACCTTCGCAATTGCCACAATCTGCCGGTCGAACTTCACTTTCAGCCACGAGGCGGAGCCTTCTTTCTTATCGCCTGCCCGTAGTGCTTCGCGATGCGCGGCGGCAGCCTCAACCGCTGCTCGTATGCCAAAGGGAACAATCTTGAACCGCGACGAACGGTTGATGATGTCAAGGTATTGCGGAGCGGCATCGTTTGCGCCGATTAATACCTCACAAAGGGCGGGCGACGGGACGATGATTTTGGTCCGTGTCTTGTCGAGCGACCGCACAAGAAAATCGAGCCTTTCATCTGTATCATCCTCACCCTTTACTTGGGGATCGAGCAGTGGAATGAGAAAGGACGAGTCGAAAGCGACGGCCATTTAATGCGGCGTTCCTTCCTCCCGGCGTAAGCCGAGACTGTCACCCAATGACGCATCGCTGCCCCACTCGCTGCCGTCAACAGCGCGAAGCCTTGTTACGACATCCAACAGCGGACTGTCGTCTATGACCTCAAAGCGAGAAATATCGAATTGCTGAAGCGTCCAGCGACCGTCTTCCTCGCGCATCCATTTGCCGCTTCCATATACCCGCACTGTTGCCCCGCGATAATGCAGTGCGAGCTGCTTCGATAACGCGACGGTTGTCTGGCAGGGATAAACAGCGCCCTCGGCATCCTCCAGAAGGATCGGAATCGACTCATCGCGTCCCCCCAGGCGGATCACGACCCCGTCGAGAGAACCTTCTTCGCGGAATGGGCCATAGCGCACAGGTTTGGGCCGCGTCCGGCCGGGGAAAGTGATACTCTCGGTTCCACTTTCCGCTGTAAGCGTGGCAGCCGCGTTATCCTTCGCCAACAATGAGTCCAGGGCCTTATAGGCCTGCATGGCATCGTTCGGCCCATTGCCGTCGCGGATCTTTCGCAGCCGTTCCGCTACCTTGGGCACTGCCGACCCTTCGATACTGGAAACCAGCACCGCGCTACCGGCCTCCAGGCGTGCAAAATGTACATGCTCTTGTTCACCGAGGAGTCGCGCGAGCTCGGTCATGTATTCCGCGAGCCTGGACATCGGCAGGGATTCGACGTTGAACACGTCGATCCGGAGACGATACTCATGGTTGTCAGGCATCGCGCGTTGCCTTCCTCGCTATTCCAACTGCGTTACACTCTAACAGTTAGACCGATGCGCGTTAACATTGGCTTAAAAAGTCGGGAATTTTTGCATACTCGGCAAAAGGGGCAGAACCCGAATACAGATCGACCTTACGAATGTCCGCTTCCCCTCCGGGCCAAGCCCGGAGGGGAAACACACCGCCGCCTACTGCGCCGCCGCGGCAACCTTAGGCCCCGCGCCAAACGCGGGCATGACTTCCTTCGAAAACCGATCCAGATCCTCAAGCTGCACCGCCAGCGGCGTGCCCAGCGGAGTCGCGCAAACAACCCGATCCAGTGCCGGATAACGCTTCTCGATCGCCTTCAACTGCTCGATGATGTCCGCCGGAGTCCCCGCCAGGAAGCCGCCCATCGCCACCGCATCCTCGATCCGCGGCAGCTTGACCGACCCGGCCAGCGACGGATCGCGCATCGCCGCGATCTGCTCCTCGCTCAACGCGCGCACCAGCCGCAGTTCGCCGAACATCTTCATGTTCTCTTCGTAGTGCGGCGCCGCCTCGCGGATCGCCTGCTCGCGGCTGTTGGCGATGTGGAACTGGAAGCCCAGCGCCAGCTTCTCGCCCGGCTCCAGCTTGATGCCACGGCGAGCATAGGCCGCGCGGAAACCGTCGATGTGCCGATCGACCGCACCACCTTCGGCGGAGCCTCCGCCGATCACGCCGCTGATGCCGTGCTTCGCCATGAAGTCGAACGCGCGGTCCGATCCGCTCTGGATCGGCTGCCAGCATTCCACCGGCAGACGCGCCGGTGCCGGCACCAGCGTGATTTCCTTCAGCGTATAGCCGCGATACGGCACTTCCGGCGGGATCGTGAAGAAGCGGCCCTTGTGAGAGAACGGCTCGCCCTGGAACGCCTTGAAGATGACATCCACGCCTTCCTCGAAGAACGCGCGGTTCGCTTCCTGATCGGACAGCGGGTTGCCGAACGATTCGACCTCCCGCGTGTGATACCCGCGGGCGACGCCGAAGATCACGCGCCCGCCGGTCAGAATGTCGGCCATCGCGTAATCTTCCGCCAGGCGCAGCGGATGCCACATCGGCACGACGTTGAAGCCGCAGCCGACATTGATGTTCTTGGTCACGCCGCACAGGTGCATCGCCATCATCAGCAGGTTCGGGATCAGTTCGGTCCCTTCCGGCTGGAAGTGATGTTCGGCCATCCACATCGTGTTGAAGCCGCGCTCGTCCATGCACTGGGCATAGGAAACGACCTTATGCAGCGCCTGGCCCAGCACCTCCCGCGAGTAGCGGCGCTCATTGATCGGGGTGCCGGCGTATCCCAGCTTCTCCATATCGACGGTGCCGAAATAGGAGCTGTCAAACTTTGTAATCATATCCGTCTCCTCTCAACCCAGCGTTCCCGCTCGGCCTGGTTTCCGTTTGGGGTATCGGTTCGTGCTGCGTTTGTCGCCGGGTTTCCCGCTGCTGACAAGCCGGACGGCGCGGCTACTGCGCCGTCATGCCGCCGTCGATCACCAGTTCGGAGCCTGTCATCCATGATGATTCATCCGACGCAAGGAACAACACGCCGTTGGCGATATCCATCGCCGTGCCCAGGCGACCCATGGGCGTGCGGTCGAGCAGTTGTTGCCGGACCGCCGGATCGTTGAAACGGCCGACGGTCAGCGGCGTGTCGGCATAGCCCGGATGGACCGAGTTGATGCGGATATTCTCCTTCGCATATTGCAGAGCGGCGGATTTGGTAAACGTCGTGATCGCCCCCTTGGCGGCGGAATAAGCCGGTGATGTCGGACTGCCGACGATGCCCATGACGGACGATGTGTTGATGATCGACCCGCCGCCGCCCTTGCGCATCGCCGGAATGGCGGCCCGGGTGCCGAGGAAGACGCCCTTGGCATGAACGCCGAGTTCTCGATCCCAGGTTTCGACGCTGATATCTTCCACCTTGGCGGGGAAGGCGACGCCGGCGTTGTTGAACAGAATGTCGAGCCGTCCGTGTTCGGCCATCACGGCCTCGACAACCCGCGCCCAGCCCTGTTCCGAGGTGACATCGAGGTTCATATAGCGCGCATCATGGCCATCGGCGCGCAGCGCGGCGGCGGAACGCTCCCCAAGTTCGTCTCTGATGTCGGTCAGGATGACCTTCGCGCCTTCGCGAACAAACAGATGTGCGGCGGCACCGCCAAAGCCCATGACTTCGGATTTCAGGGCGGCGGCCGCGCCGGTCAGGATGGCGACTTTGTTCTGGAGACGCATTGGGGCTTCCTTTTGTTGTAATCCGGCCAATATGACTACGACCGTACAGTGTTTTGACGGCACTGTTGCTTGCGACAGGGGGCACGTCAATAGGCTGGGATGTCGGCCTTCATCCGCGCATACAATCGTCCGGAAAATATTCCTTGACGCACAACGTTGCGTATGTTCTTCTTCTGTTCGTGCCAACCGAACCAACCACCGCCGAAACCTCCGCCAACCCAGGTCCCAAAGACCAGGGAAAAGCCCGGCACGGCCGTCTGCTCGGCCTGGTGCGCAAAATCATCGACTACGGTCGCGATCTCGTCGCCACCCTCCAGCGCCAAAACGCCCCAACCCCCGCCCCAAACCTCGCTCGGCGGTTCGGCACATTCAATCTCGTGCTGATCGTCGCCCGCATCTCCCGCGGCCTGCTCCTCGCCGCCGGTCTGGAGGCACGCCTTGTGCGCACCCCGCCGGGCAGCATGGCCCCGCGATCCAACCCCAACCGACCCGCCAATCCCCGCCCCGCCCGTCGCCCAAGGCCGCCGCTGTCTGAAGAAGACGCAGCCCTGCTGCGCGCATTGCCCTCGGCGGAGGACATCGCCGAACGCATCCGCCACCGCCCCGCCGGCGCGGTCATCGTGGAAATCTGCCGCGACCTCGGAATCGGCTCGTCCCACCCGCTGTGGCGGGAAATCAGCGACGCCATCGTCGAGTTCAACGGCAATCTGGTCCGCGTGCTGAATATATGGCTCGCCCAGGCCTCCGCGTTCCTCGCGGCGTCGTCCGGTGCCTCGCTCGCATCGCCAGACTGCGGCGCGCCGCTCACCGCCGGCACCGGCCCGCCCTGATCCGCGATCCGTTCAAGCCGGGATAACCCAGGCAACGGGGCCACCGAACGGTGGTCCCGCCATCCGGATTCCAGCCGTGCCCTACCGAACCGGCACCCCAATCGCCTTCAACCGCGCATTCGCCCGCGCAGCCCGCGCCTTCAGCCCATCCAGGTAAGTGCTGACATCCGTCCCGGGCAGGTTCAGCACCTGACAGCCAAGCTGCCAGTATTCCTCGATCTGCGCTTCGGTTTCCGCCGATCCCCGCGCCAGCTTTCCATGCGCCTTGCACGCCGCCACGATCCGGCGCACCGCCGCCTTGAACGTCGGATGTTCCAATTGCAAGTGAACGCCCAGGCGAGCGCTGAGGTCGGAATGTCCATAGGCGATCATGTCGATGCCCTCGACGGCGGCGATCGCCTCCACGTTCTCCAGCCCCTCCAGGGACTCGATCGATACGCAGGTTATGACGTTCGCATTGGCCCAGGGCGCATACTCGGTCGCATGCCTGGCACCGTAGCCGCGATAGCCCGTGTGCATCCCCTGACCGGAGATGCCGCGATTGCCGATCGGCGGATACTTCGCCTCCCGCGCGACGGCCTGGGCTTCGGCGACTGTGTCGATGTCTGACACCTGGATGCCCATGATCCCCTGATCCAGAATGGCCGGGATCAGATGGGTGAACGACTTGTGGATGCGCACGATGGCGGACACGTTCGTAGCCTGAAACCATCCCGCCAGGTCGGCGATCGTTTCCATGTCGAACGCGCCGTGTTCGTGATCGATCATGCAGTAATCGAAGCCGGATGCCTCGATGATCCACGGCACCCCCCGCGACGCGAACTCCTTCAATCCCGTCCCCAGCGCTGCTCGGCCTTCGGCCACGGCCCGCCGGATGCTGTTGTCCTTGATCATGCTACGCCGCCAACCGCTGTTTGGCGGCGGCCTTGACCATCAGCGCGCCCTTTTCGGCGATCATGATGGTCGGCGCATTGGTATTGGTCGACGTCACCGCCGGCATGATGGAGGCATCAATGACCCGCAGCCCCTCCATCCCATGCACCCGCAACTGATCGTCGACAACCGCCATCGCGTGCTGACCCATCATGCAGGTGCAACTGGCGTGATAGCAGGTGCCGCCGTAACGACGCGCGTAGTCCAGCAATTCGTCGTCGGTTTGCAACTCCGCGCCGGGCAGGCTCTCCATGTTCACGTAACGCTTCAGCGCCGGGGCGGCGAACATCTTGCGGGCAAAACGCAGCCCGCCCAACAGCGCCATGCGGTCGGTCTCGTCGGACAGATAGCGCGGATTGATCAGCGGCATGTCCTGGGGTCGGTTCGACTGCGCCTTCACATAGCCGCGCGACAGCGGCCGCATCTGCCAGGCGCCCCCGCTCAGCCCGGGGGTATCCTCCAACTCGCCGATCTGCCCGTTCTTGAAGCTGCCGGGCGCGAAGGTGATCTGCATGTCGGATGTCGAAGAGGATTCCAGCACCTTGATCGAAGCCGCGACCAACGACGGGCTATAGCTCAGCATGCCCTTGCCGTTGACCATCCAGCGCAGCACTTCCAGCGCCAGCGGTATCCCGCGCGCCTTCTCGTTCGCCGTGGCCAGCCCGGCGACGGAGTAGGACACGCGCGCCTGGAAGTGATCCTGCATGTTGCGCCCGACGCCTTTCAGCTCGTGCACCACGGGCACCCCGATCTCCGACAGGTGCTCGGAGTCGCCGACGCCCGACAGTTGCAGGATATGCGGCGATCCGATGGCGCCGGCGGACAGGATCACCTCCCGACCGGCGGAGGCGCGCTGCACCTTGCCGCCGCGGGCGAACTCGACGCCGACGGCGCGCTTGCCCTCGAAGATAACGCGATGGACCATGGCGTTGGTGACCAGCGTCAGGTTCGGCCGCCCAGAGGTTTGCGACAGATAGGTGCGCGCCACGCTCGCGCGACGCCGTCCGTTGCGGGTCTGCTGGCACCAGCCGATCGTGTTGACGGAGCCGTGGTTGATGCCGTTCACGTCTTCCTGATAGCGCAGGCCCAACTGCTTACCGGACTCGACCACCGCCTCGCAGATCGGGGAACGATCGATGTTGGATGTGTGCAGCGGGCCGTCCTTGCCGCGCACCTCGTTCTCCTGGCCTTCCCAACGTTCGGTGGCGCGGAACAGCGGCAGGCAGTCGTCCCAGCTCCATCCGCGGTTCCCTTGCTGCGCCCAGTGATCGTAATCCTCGGGTTGCCCGCGAATGTAGATCAGCCCGTTGATCGACGACGATCCGCCGACGACGCGCCCGCGCGTATAGACGATGGACCTGCCGTTGGTGCCGACATCGGGTTCCGAGCGGTACTTCCAGGTCAGCGTGTCGTGGTCGAGCATCTTGAAGAAGCCCGCCGGGACATGGATCAAGGGGTTGTAGTCCTTGCCGCCGGCCTCGATCAGGATGACGCGGGTATTCGGGTCCTCGGTCAGCCGGGTGGCCAGAACGCAGCCGGCCGATCCGGCACCCACGATGACGTAGTCTGCTTGCATGGAGTCCTGCCTTGATTCGTCGTTGATTGCCTGCAGTTTGCCTGGGGTTCCCGACTTGTCAAAGCGCCATGGCGTCACCACCTAGGACGGCGGATACGCGGTATGGCAGTCATTGCGCCACAGGAAGTTCGTGAACGTGATCGTCACACTGAAATCGAGCGACTTGACCTGATGCCACCACCCGAGAGGCACGAAAAGGATTTCTCCGGGTTCCAGCAGCACATCGTACAGCCGCAACGCCGCCAGCCGAGGATAACGCGCCAGATCGATGCCGGGATCGTCGAGATCGGCAATCTCGCTAAACACGTGCCGGTCATTATAAAGCTTGCCGACATCGGCGGCCGGCGCGAGTTTGATGCGCTTGCGGCCAACGATCTGGGCGATCAAATTGTTCGTCAGGTCATGGTGCAGCGATGTGACCGTGCCCGCCGGCCCAATCCACATCATGCCGTTGGGCGCCGCGACCCGATCGTCGAGGAACCTGGCCAGGAACCCCAGATCGGCATGAAGCGGGGACAGCGCGTCAGCGTTTCGCGCCGAGTTATAGGCCGTCAGGTAGGCATCGTTGCCCGCCCCGGGACGCATGATCCGGTCGATGAACGCGTCGAACGGTTCGGCCTGTCTGTGGGCGTCCTTGTCGCGTTCGAAGCGTGGATCGGCCGTCCGGCTGCCCTGGAATTCGACGATCCGATCGCCGATCGCGGCTTTCAGATAATCCGGCGTCCAGCGAGTCAGGGCCGGCCAGGTCGCCATCTCCTCGGTCAGGATAACCGGGCGGTTGGCGGCATAGTATCGTTCCAGAAACGCCTCTCCGCTGAGTCCGGAACAACGCTCGATGGCGGTCATCCCTGGCACCAGATCGCGTTGCCGCTCGATCGACTCCAACAGCCAGTCGCGCTTCGCCAAGGCCTGACGCAGTTCGGCGACGTCTTCGCGTTCGGCGGTGGCGATCGGGGTTGCCCGGTTCGGCGCCGAACTGTCGTCGGGGGCTTGGGGTACCTCGGGAGAAGCGCTGCGGTCGAAGGGTCGCAGCCGGAGTTTGCTGAGATGGTCCGAGACAAGGCTCTGCCCGCCGGCGTCGACCCCGCGGTAATAGTGCTTGTGCCAGCGATCCGCCGGCAGCGCCGGTGGTGCCGCCTTCATCCGTTGTTGAAACGCGTCCCGTGCCTGGCTCCAATCCTGAAATCGTTTCAGGGTCGCGGGATCGGAGTCCAGCGGTTCGAACCTTGGCTCGAAGCGTTCGATGGCCGCCCGTTGGATGGGGTACAGGAAGCAAAACGGCTCCATGGCGTCGAAATGAATCCATTGGTTCGGCCGGGTAAAGCGCCAGTTCATCGTGAAGGTAAACGGCGACCAGTCGGTCTCGACGACGCCCGACAAGGGGGCGATGGCATCCTTGGCCCGGTTGGGCGATCCGCCCACCCAAAGATTCCACCCGTCCGGCGTCCGAAAGATGCCCTGTACATGGAACGTGATGACGCCTTGGCCGAACAGCGACACCGGAACATGTTCCGGCTTTGCTCCGGAGTCCGGCAGGATGGTGACGGCGTCGACCCCGGTTTCGCCGTTCCAGATGGCGTCGAAACCGCAGGGGGTCAGGATTTCCCAGCCATGGGCGTTGGCGATGTTCAGAGGCAGGCAGCGATAGGCAAATGCTTCCGGCGTGGCATCCATCCATGCGCGGGTCGCCGGGGCCGGTCGGATCAGCGGCGCCCAACCCGGATGAAGGTAGCAGATCAGGTCCATGCGCGTCGCTTTCCTCGGTATTATCGGATTTTTACTGCCGGCGGCTTACCCACCCATGGTGGTTCCGAACACGTCCTGGATCGTTTTGACTTCCGGCAGGATGTAGACAATGCCCTTGGTGCCGGTAAAAGCGTCAAGCACGACCTGGTCGAAGAAGAGCGCGGGGACGTTGACGCAACCATAGGAGATTTTGTTATCGAGCGGCGACGGTGTCGCCAGTCGTTCCAATCGATGATCGTTCTTGCCGCCTGCGACGACGCGATGCAGCGAAAGCGACGTTTCGTAGTCGATCCACAGAATGTCTTGTTCGAAGTCGCGGCCAAGCTGGGCGACGAATCGCCCTGCCGGGGTTGTTCGTTCCTCCGGCCGTATGGCGGAGAGTTTTCGGGTGCCCATGCCGGGGGCGGTATCGTCGCCTCTTGCCGATCCGAACAGCGCGTAGCTCGTGCCGCGCAGACGTCCGGTGCGGTCAAAGACGAAGACTCTGGCTGCTGTTTTGTCGATGATCGCGAAGGGCAGGCCACCGTTGTCGCCGGTCCCGACGATCCAGTGCGCGACGTGGTGTACCTCGGCCGACCCGACCGCGCCGAGGAAGTTTGCCTCTCGCGGTTGGCGAACCGATGCCAGTGCGGTGGTGGGCGGGGCATCGAATGCCGAACAGGGGGGCGACCATGCCAAGGCGACCGCTGCGATGGCCAATCCCAATCCAGACGGGGTCCTGTTCATGCGCGTCAGTAACGGTCTTGCTTGGGCGGCAACTCCAGCGGCACCGGGACCTCTATCGCCGGCATCCTGAGGCCTCCCTCCACCACGGCGACGAAGATGTCCAGCGGAGGTTGGGTCACCACGGGCGGGATTTCGGGAATCTCGGGCGGTACCAGGATCGTTAACGGGGGCGGTGTTGGCGTTTGGACGGGGGGTACCGTCGGTGTCGGTGTCGGGGTAGGAGTCGGGGTAGGTGTCGGTGTGGGCGTCGGGGTCGGGGTCGGGGTGGGTGTCGGCGTCGGAATGGGCGTCGGTGTCGGCGTAGGTGTGGGTGTTGGCGTCGGTGTCGGCGTAGGAGTGGGTGTTGGGGTAGGTGTGGGCGTAGGAGTAGGAGTAGGCGTAGGAGTAGGCACAGCCGCGACAATCGTGCCGCTGGTCCTGAAGCCCGGCGCGCAACAACTGGCGGCAAGCGCATAGTCGGCAACATTCGCCCCGCCCAGGCTGTAGTTATCAAACGTGATGCCCACGTTTGTGCCGATGTTCGGATCGTCGAACGTCGCGACGGCTCCAGGCCCGGCAACCAAACTCACGCCGGTCGGCACGCCGGAGGCAACGGTGGTCTTGAACCCGCTCAGCGTGGTTGCCGTCGTGCCGTCGAACGTCTTGCCGCCGTCCGGGAAGACCAACATGTGCTGGGTCAGCGTCGCGCCGCCGGTCAATACGAAAGCGGTCGAATAATCGATCGGCGTCGCATACGACGGCGGGTTATAATCAATGACAACCGGCGCGTTCGGCCCCGTGATCGCGGCGGGCGGCGCAAGAGCCGAAAAGGTCACGGTGCCGCCGCCGACACCCGGCCCCGTACCGCCGCTGCCGGCCAGCAACAGCAACCCAGGATCCAGCCCAAGGCTCTGGGCCGGAACCGAGCTGCCGCGGGTCAACGAGATAGCCGAACTGATGACGACATTCTCCGCCGCGCAGATGGCGATGTTGCCGTCGGTCGTCGTCATGGCCGCCAGCGCGCTCAGGATGACGTTCCGCCCGGCGTTCAACAGCACGCTGCCGTTCGTGGTCGTAATCGCGGCGTTCACGTTCACATCGCGCCCGCAACAGACGACGAAATTGCCGTTCGTCGCGGTAACGGCGTTGTTCAGGTTCACGTCGCGCAGAGCGTTCAACGTCAGCGTGGTCGTGCTCGAACTCGCCGTCCAACTGATCGCGTCGTTGACGGTGATGTCGCCGCCGCCGGGCGTCGAGGAGAAGCGATTGCTGACGGGGGGCGTTCCGGCAACGGAATTATCGGTGCCGGGCGTCAATGTGCTGATGACGACGCTGTTGGTGACCAGCAACGCGGACAGAGTGGACCCCGCGATGTTGCCGCCGGAGCCGATGATGAAGTCCAGCGGATCAATCAGCCAAGTGCCGGTCTTGCCCTTGGCGGCGGCGGTGGTGATCCTGGCCTTCGGCGCGATGTTCACATGCGCGGCGGAGGTTTCGATAAAGCCGCCATTCCCGCCATTCGGCGCGCCGGCGTCCAATGTTCCGCTGACGTTCACCGTGCCGCTCTGCATGTCGCCGAGGAGCACGATGGTGCCGTTCCGCGTATCGACGGTCTGGGCCTCGATGACGCCGGTATTGTTGACGACGGTCTTCAGGAGTTGGCCCGCGGCCTGCGCGGTCATGACGACCTTGCCGCCATTGGCGCGGATCACGCCGCCGTTCCGGACCAGCGCGTTGACCGCGCCCTGGTCGACCGTGACGTTCAGCAGGCCGTCGCCGGCGACGTCGAGTGTCACGGCGCTGCCGGCGGCCAGCGCCACGGTGCCCAGGCGCGCGACGATCACGCCCTTGTTGCTGACATCGGCGCCAAGCAGGGCGACGTAGCCGCCATCGGCGTTGATGGAGCCGCGATTGCGCACCGCGCGGGTGCTGGTTCCCTCGAACCTGTAGTTGCCGGCCATGAAGTTGGCATCGGTGATGTTCAGTGTGGAGGCGACCAGGCCCGCGACGTTCACCTGGGCGTTGTGGCCGAACAGGATGCCGTTGGGGTTGACGACGAAGACGTTGCCGTTGGCCGACAGATTGCCGAGGATCTTCGATCCGTCCGGCCCGAGCACGCGGTTCAATGCGACCGCGCTGCTGTTGGGTTGTTGGAAGGTCACGGATTCTCCCGCGCCGACGCTGAAACTCTGCCAGTTGATCGCGGTGTTCTGGCTGGTTTGCTTGATGGTGACCGCTGTTTGACCGGTCGCGATGGTCGCCGATCCGGCCGACACCGTTCCGTCTTGCGGCAGGGCGAAGGCGGTCGATGCGAAGACCAGCAGCAGGGTGCCGGAAAGGGCGGTGGAGGCGAGCCAATGCGTGCTTCTGATCGACCGCGTTCGGCGTGGCGCTATCAGGAGATGATCGATGGACTCATTCCCGTTCGGACGCGGCGTTGGTTTCATGGCAATGGTTCTTTGTGTTTGACGATCTTGCGTCGGGGCATCCGATGCCGCCGCCACGGTCAGAAGTACTTGATCGCTCGTATCCAGATGCGGCCCCATTGATCGGGGGCGGAGGTCGGCTTCTGGCCGACTCTGTGAGCGATACCGACGCTCAGGCTGAAGTTGTTGGTCTCGGTCCATGTGATCCCGACGCCGACCCCACTGCGGAATGCGGAGTTCGGGCCGCTGTACCAGGGCGTGGTATTCGTCGCGACGTAGCCGGCGTCGACAAAGCCGATCAGCTGTACCTGGCCCGGGAGGTTGGATGGCCATTTCGGCAACAGCAGCCGAGCCTCCAAGGTGGAGACAAATCCCTGGTCGCCATAGGCTTCGCCTTCCGGATACGCTCGAACCGCGGAGGCACCGCCCAGTTCCATCTTTTCCGAGATATCCAGGTTTTGGAACGAAGCCTGACCCCTGATGGCGCCGTAGATCGAAAACGGTCCGCTTACATTCTGAATGCGCGAGAGGCTGCCGTAAATCTTCGCATAGCCGCCGTTGGTGTGCGCGGTGTTCGCGTCGATCTGCCGAGCGAGGGGGCTTTGAATATCGAGGTGGCCGAACACGCCGGCGATGGAATAGGTGTTCCAGCCGCCGCCGCCGATCTGATCGCGACTGTCGCCGCTAAGGCCCAGGGTCAGAACCGTCGCGGCCCGATCGACCACGGTGGATGTTGCCCCGACCTTGTCCTGAAACATCCGATAGTCCAAATCGGCAACGGCGTAGAGATTGCTGTTGCGAGACCGGATCAGCGGATAGCTGGCATAGAGACTGACGATTTCCTCCGTGCCGCGGGCATTAAGGTTCGAAAACTGCTCGCCCAGATGATAGCGGAGCGCGGTAAACGCCACCCCGAGTGTCAGCTCCCTCACCTGAAACTGATACGACGCTCGGCCGTAGTTCATGCCACCGGTGGTCGAATTCAGTGTGCGGAGACTCAGTACGTCGCCGTATCCGATGATGTTGTTGAAATTGATGGTGCCGCCAACGCGATAGGCACCTGTATAAGGATTGCCCCAATTGTCGGCTTCGAGACTGCCGGAAACAAACGGGCCGGGAGTCAGATGCACTTTCAGATCGGAGGTTCCGACCACGGTCCCTGGACTCATCGTTGCGTGCGATTCGACGCCCGGGATATCTGAAATCAACAGCAGCCGCCGTTCCAGCGTTCCGGCTTCCACCAGGTCGCCGGGCTTCGCGCCATCCAGAATGCCGGTAACAAGCCCGTCGGAAACGCGAGACTCATTCTGCACGCCCACTTCGCCGTATCGGCCCTCGATCACCGAAATCGTCACGACACCGTCTTCGATCTTCTGTGCCGGCAGATAGGCTTGCGTCAGAAAGTAGCCGTTCCGATTGTAGAAGTCCGAAATCCTCGTCGCCAACGCCCGCAAATCGCCCAGACTCAAATCTGTGCTGGGCCTGAAGTCAGTTGCCGCGATCAATTCACTTTCGGAATACAGCGTCTGGCCAACCACATGCAGCGACTTAACCTCGAAGCGCGGACCGACGACCTCCGAGCGGGCGGCGGGTTCGACGTGGTTGATCGGAAGGTCCGGCACCAATCGCTGGATGGTTGGAGCTTCCGGGATTTGCTGAAGCTGAGCACCCGCGCCGACCGGTATCTGCCCAACCTGACTGATCGATGGCTGCGCGAGGGCGTTCTGGGATAACCCCGCGGCGAGAATGGCGACGAGGGAAATCGTTGAAGCCGCACCGCCGCGTTGTGCCGGAGAGGTTGTCTCGGAAGGGGATGTGCGTCGGATTGTGGTCATTGCTCTCTCCGACGGTTCGCCCCTGTGGGGACGAAAGGGATATTGCTGGTGCAAGGTAAGCCCAGCCTAACGAGACCCGTCGGTTTGCAGGAAGACTCGGAATGTACCTATGGGCTGCCGCAAGGCCGGCGGCCTTTATCCCCTCAATTGCTAAGCTGTCCGTTGAGTACTTTCCGACCCTGCGTGCCATTCGTTGCGCGGTTTAACGTCGTCGGAGAGCAGCGAAGTGCTGCCCGTTCCGGAGAACGAAAATGACCAAACGCGTTTACAGCATCACCGAGATCGTCGGGACTTCAAATATTGGCGTTGACGATGCGATTCAGCACGGCATCGCTACCGCCGCGACGACGCTCCGCCATCTCGAATGGTTTGAGGTCGGACAAATCAAGGGTCAGATCGTCGATGGCGCCGTTGCGCACTTTCAGGTCAGCATGAAGCTGGGCTTCCGCTACGATCCGGAATAAGGACGTATTGCGTAAATACGCGACCTGAATTGCCGCGCCGGAGTGTTGCTCCGCTGCGCGGCATGGGGCGCAGGCGTGACCGGTGATAATTGGCGGAGGGAAAGCAACTGGGTTCGAACTCTCTCCATTTGCATATCATTCCGATTATAAAATATAACAAACGGAAATCATCGAATTATACCAACGGCCCGATGCCCTGACTCCCATGTGCCTTTCAGTGTGCAGTCCAATCCTGTCTTGGCGCGACGCGGCGGTGTGTGATTCACCAGCCTCCGTATCCGTGCGGAGGCGGCGATGGCGGTAGCGATCATCCGGGTTGACCATACAGCGGCGCAGTTGCGGCACGAGGCCTCACGCTGTGACGACAGCCGTGCGGCGCGGCGCATGCTGGCGCTCGCGCTGATCCTTGATGGCAAGCCACGCCGGGAGGCAGCCGAGAGCTGTGGCATGGACCGTCAGACCCTGCGTGACTGGATCCACCGCTACAACGCCGATGGCCTGGCTGGCTTGTTCGACCGCCCGCATGGCGGCGGCCCTGCCCGGAAGCTGACCGACGCGCAGCAAGAGGCGGTCGCAGGCTGGGTCGAGGCCGGACCGCACCCGAAGCAAGACGGTATCGTGCGTTGGCGGCGGTGCGACCTGCGGCAACTGATTGGCAAGACGTTCGGGGTGACGCTGCATGAGCGCAGCGTCGGCAAGTTGCTGGACCGGCTTGGTTTCAGCCACATCTCGGTGCGGCCGCGGCATCCCAAGGCAGACCTGGACGCCCAGGCGACGCATAAAAAAACTTCGCCCAACTGGTCGCCGACGTCATCCCCGAAGCGGCACGCGGCAAGCCGCTCGAACTCTGGTGGCAGGACGAGGCCCGGGTCGGCCAACAAGGCAGCCTGACCTACGTGTGGGCGCGCCGCGGCAGCCGTCCGGCCGCGCCGCGTGATCAGCGCTACAAATGGGCCTACATCTTTGGCGCGGTCTGCCCGGCCCGCGACAAGGGCGCCGCCTTGGTGCTGCCCAAGGCGAATGCCCATGGCATGAACCTGCATTTGCAGGAGATCAGCAGCCAGGTCGCCGAGGGGGCACATGCGGTCGTCATCCTCGACCGTGCCGGCTGGCACCGCACCGGCGGCAAACTCAAGGTGCCTGACAATGTCAGCCTGCTACCGTTGCCGCCGTACTCACCGCAGTTGAACCCGGCCGAGAATATCTGGCAGTACGCCCGGCAGAACTATCTCAGCAACCGGGTGTTCGCTGGCTACCAGGCGATCGTCGACGCCTGCTGTCAGGCTTGGAACAAGATTGTCGGACAGCCCGGTTTGATCCGGTCCATCGCGACACGAGAGTGGGCGATACAGGTCAATGCATAGGGCCGTTGGTGTTACCAATGAATTGTACGAATTCTGTAACTGCCCAGGTATCCGGCCTCTGACCGGCGCTTGACACGCGAGTCGGGGCGTGAGTCAAGCTCCTCATGCCACCGCCAACCGATTTGGATTCGCAGGAAGCAGCGGCCCCGGCGGCATCTGCCCCGGCGTCGGCGGAAGCGATCATTGCAGCACAGCACGCGCTGATAGTGGAATTGCAGGCGCGGATCGCGGAACTGGAACGTCGGCTGGGACTGAACAGTACCAACAGCGGCAAACCCCCGTCGAGTGACGGTCTGAAGAAGCCGGCCCGTGTCAGCAGCCTGCGCGAACGGTCAGGCAAGAAGACCGGCGGCCAGACTGGTCATCCCGGCAAGGCACTGAGCCGAACCGAAACACCTGATGCCACGATCGACCATTTCCCCAAGGCCTGTACCGGTTGCGGCGCGGCCCTGAGCGAGGCGATGGTCAACGGCCATGCCGCCCGCCAGGTGTTCGATCTGCCCGCCCCGCAGCCTTTGATCGTCATCGAACACCGCGCCCATCAGTGCCGCTGCGCGGCCTGTGGCACCGAAACGCGCGCGGCCTTTCCCGAAGACGTCACCGCGCCAGTGCAATACGGCGCGCGGCTGGCGGCTGTCGTGGTGTATCTGTTGCACTACCAGTTGCTGCCCGAGAAGCGTCTGGCCGCTTTGATGGCCGATCTGTTCGGCGTGCATCTGGTCACCGCGACCATCGCCGGCATGAGCCGGAGTTGCGCCGCGCGGTTCCAGGGCTTCGCTGCCGCGGTGCGCGATCGTGTCGCGGCGGCGCCCGTGAAACACATGGACGAAACCGGTTTCCGGATCGGCGGCAAGACGCAATGGCTGCACATCGCCTCGACCATCTGGCTGACGTTTTACCGTGTCTCCCCGAAACGGGGCAGCCTGCTGGAAAACGTCCTGGGCATTGTCGTGCACGACCATAGGAAGCCGTACTACACGCTGAGTGGCGTGTTGCACGCGCTGTGCAATGCCCATCACCTGCGTGAGTTGGAGGCCCTGGTCGAGATCGAGAAGGAAGACTGGGCGCGCCGAATGCAACGACTTCTGCGGGTCGCCTGCCATGTGACAAATCTGGCGCGTGAGGCGGACGTGCCGCTGAAACCCAGCCTGATCGCCCTGATCGAGCGGCGCTACGACGCGATCATCGCAGCAGGCATGGCGTTCCATGAGGCACAGTCCCCGCTGGGCAAGTCCGGCAAGCGCGGGCGACAGCCACGCCGGGTGGGCCATAATCTGCTGCTACGCCTTCTCACCCGCAGGCAGGACGTGCTGCGCTTTCTGACCGATCCGACCGTGCCCTTCACCAACAACCTGGCGGAACAGAACGCCAGGATAATGAAGGTTCATCAGAAGGTCTCGGGAGGCTTGCGATCCGGGGACGGAGCGAAGGATTTCGCTACGATCCGATCCGTCCTTTCCACCGCGAGGAAGCAGGGGTGGAGCCTCCTCGAAACCCTGATGAGCGATCCGTTCGGTCTGATTGGCCGATTACGATTGGCCTGAGAGTCCGTCCGGGATCATTTAACCTTTTGACAAAATCTTCTGACCATCACCCGCACGGACGCCCAGCGCAGAAATGCGAGCCCGTTCCGATTCAGGCATTCCCAATCCTTCGCCAACCGCCGGCAGCGGTTCAACCAACCAATCGTGCGCTCAACGATCCAGCGTTTGGGCAGGACAACGAACC
>CANJLW010000022.1 GCA_947475245.1 Acetobacteraceae bacterium
CCTGCCGGAAGTCGGCAGCCACGCGACGCATCCCGGGCTGTGCCTGCGCTGCGCCGACGCCGTCGACTCCGGTCTGGTCTGCGCGTGAACCGCAACCGCCTGACCCTGTTCGGAGTGCTGGCCGCGCTGATCGTTCTCGGCGCGGATCAGGCCAGCAAATGGTGGGTTCTGGACTACCTCCATCTGTCCACGCAGCGGCCAAAGGAGATAAATCAGTATTTCAACCTCACCTTGGTGTGGAACCCCGGCGTCACCTTCGGCCTGCTCAACGGCCTGGGCCAGTGGAGCCATTTCATCCTCGCCGCCATCGCCATGGCCGTCGTCGCCGCTCTCTGCGTCTGGCTGCGGCGCTCGGAATCCGCCCTCGTCGCGCTGTCGATCGGCGCGATCGCCGGCGGGGCTGTCGGCAATGTGATCGATCGGCTGCGCTTCGGCGCGGTCGTCGATTTCCTGCACGCCCATGTCGATACGATCTGGGGCGATCTGTCCTGGTACGTCTTTAATGTCGCCGACGCCGCCATCGTCTGCGGCGTCGTCATCCTCGCCATCGACAGCCAATGGCCGCGCGCGCCGAAATCGCCGCCGTAACGTCGTATTGACGCCGGATCGACGCCCCTGGTCACGCGGCACGCCGCGACACCATGCACCGTCGCCATCCCGTCGTTCCCCCGAACGCACGAGGGAGGTCAGGCCATGGCTGCACACCGGCGTCGCAACTGGTCGTTCCCTTTCGAAATCCTGCCCTCGCTGTTCCTGATTGCGATCTCGATCGGGTTTCTCGTCATCGACGGTCCCTCGATGCCGGCGGCGATCGTCGCGATCCTGACCGCCATCGCGCTGCTGACCTGCATCACCCGTCAGCGCCGCCTCCGCCGCAACGCAATTCAGGTTCGCCTCGATGCCCAACCCTTGCTGCTGCTGATCGAAAGCCTCCCCGATCACGCGCTGTTCTCAACCGATGGTACGGGCACGATCACCGCCTGGAACCAGGGCGCGCAACGCCTGTTCGGCCATACCCACGACGATGTATTCGACCGCCCCCTGCACAAGCTGCTGACCGGCGGCGTCGCCAACGTCGACTGGATGCGCCAGGCGCTCGCCATGTCCCTCGCCTTCGGCCGTTACGAGGATCGCCGCTCGCTCAAGCGCGCCGACGGCAGCACGTTCGAGGCGGTCATCACCCTGTCCGTCATCGTCCGCCCCGACGGCGTCGATATCGGTCACGCCGTCCTCGCGCAGGACATCACCGAACGCCTGCGCCTCGACGAGCACATCCGCAGGATGGAACGGATGGACGCCATCGGCCACGTCACCGCCGGAGTGGCCCATGATTTCAACAATTTGCTGCAATCCCAGATTATCGGTCTGCAATTGTTGCAGGACGAACTCGATCCCGACGGCACCGCCCGCGAACTCGCCGGCATCGCCCTGCACGCCGCCGAACAGGCCGCCCGCCTGACCGATCAACTGCTGATGTTCTCGCGCCAGAAAGTGCTGACACCGGTTCCCATCGTCTCCGACGCCGTCGTCACCGATGTCCTCGCCCTCGCGCGTCTTACCAACAGCATGACCCGTTCGGCACCGACAGACCCGGCGACGCCCGTCGCGCTGGCCGATCGCTCGCTGTTGGAAACCGCGCTGCTGAACCTGATCATCAACGCCACCGACGCGTCCAACGGTCTTACACCGATCATTGTCGGCGCCTGCAAGCCGCCGCCGGACTGGACACCGCCGGTCGGACTCGCCGCGGGCACCGACCATGCCGTGTTCTGGGTCAGCGATTCCGGCTCCGGCATGACGCCGGAGGTGATCGCCCGCGCGTCGGAACCCTTTTTCACCACCAAGGGCGCGCTCGGCTCCGGCCTGGGCCTGTCGATGGTGCAGGGCTTCGCGCGCCAGTCCGGCGGCGATATCGCCATTCGCAGCACGATCGGCGTCGGCACGCGCGTGGAAATCTGGCTGCCGACCGCCGAGAGTCTCGCGGCCGAACCGGCCCGCGCCGCGACGCGCCCGCTGCGTCCCGCCAACATCGTGCTGGTCGACGATCAGCCCGACGTGCTCATGGTTCTCGGCGCGGTCCTCGAAGCCAACGGCTTCGTCGTGACACGCCACGAGTCCGGGGAAGCGGCCCTCGCCGATCTCGAACGACGCGGCGGCATCGACCTGCTGATCTCCGACGTCGCCATGCCCGGCCTGGACGGTATTGCGTTGGCGCGCCGCGTGCGACGGGCCGGCAGCGAACCGCCCATTCTGCTGATTACCGGCTACCCCGACGCGGCGGCGCTGGCCGATCCGCCGGAAGGCGTCACCGTGCTGGCCAAGCCGTTCCGGAAAGAGGATCTGTTGCGCCGGATCGCGGAAATCCTGCCGCCCTGATCAACTGTCGGCGCGCGGCACCCAGGGGATCGCGGCGACGTCGATGCCTTCCTCGGCCAGGGCTTCCGCCTCGTCCTTGGTGGTTTCCCCGTAAATGCCCCGCGGGTCGATGTCGCCGCGATGCATCTTCCGCGCTTCCTCGGCGAATTGCGGTCCGACATAGTCACAGGATTTCTCGACTTCCGCGCGCATGCGCTGCAACAGCGCGAAGACCTGGGCCGGCACCGGTCCGGTCATGTTCACCGGCGGCGCGGGCGGTGCCGCCGGAACCTCGGCCACCGGCTCCTCCACCCGACGTCGCGTTTCACGGGTCGCGACGGCGGGCGCCATCAACGCGCGTCGCACCTTGGTGTCGCCGCACACCGGGCATTCCACCAGGCCGCGCTTGGCCTGCTTGTCGAAGCCGGCGCTGTCCTTGAACCAACCGTCGAATTCGTGGTCCTGGCCGCACTGCAACTGGTAATGAATCATCGCCCCATCCTTGATCGCGACACCAGGCGCCGGATCAACCGGCCTGCAACAGCGGATCGAGCTTGCCCGCCCGATCCAGCGCGACCAGATCGTCGCAGCCGCCGATATGCCGCCCATCGATGAAAATCTGCGGCACCGTCATGCTGCCGCCGGAGCGACGCACCGCCTCCTCCCGCTCACTCGATCCGCCGGGGGCGTTGATCTCGCGGAACGTCACGCCCTTTTTGCCAAGGATGTAGACCGCGCGCTCGCAGTACGGGCACCAGGGTTGGGTGTAAATCTCGATCTTGGGCATGTGTGCTCACCTCTCCGGCGAAATTTCGGATCATCCGCTCAATCGCGCAAGGGCATCCGTGACACTTCCGCGTCCGAAACCGATGCCAATCGTCTTGCGTCGGCCTCGCAATCGGCGCGCGACGCCACGCAGCCCCCCGCCACCCACCGCCGCCGCACCGCCGCGAGCAGCCGCCCGACCGCCGGCCCGGCCGGCACACCCATCGCCACGATCGTCTTTCCGTCCAGCGGCAAGACCGGACGCGCCATCGCCGCGATCCGCGCGCGCAAGCCGTCCGCCGCCTTTGTATAAGGCCCGCGCCGCCACGACGCCCCCAGCACGATCGCCGGCTCCGCGTTCGCCAGCGCCCGCCGCAGTTCGGCATCGTCGTCGGCAAGCGCGGGCGGACTCGTCGCGGACAGCGCGATCAGCCGCTCCCGATCCGCCGACGACAGCTTCAGGCGCAGCGCCGCGGCCTCCGCCGAACCGTCGAGTAACAGCGCGGCCAGGCGCAGAACGGGATCGTTCGGCCCTCCACCGGCGACAAGGGCACTCAGCGCCCCGGGATCGGCACCCTCCGGCAGGACGCGCGCCAGAACGCCCAGCGCCGCCATCGACCTCACCGCCTCGACCGGGTCGGGCGCGCTCAGCAGACGGGCGAGTTCGTACCAGACGCGCTCGATCGACAGGCGGGAAAGACCGGCGGCGCCGTCGCGCAAAGCGGCCCGCGTCGCTTCGTCAGGCTCCGTTCGGCCATACCGGGCGTGAAAGCGGAAGAACCGCAGCACGCGCAGATAATCTTCCGCGATGCGTTCGGCGGCGTCGCCGACGAAGCGGACCCGCCCCGCGGCCAGATCGGCCAGCCCGCAGAAATAATCGAACACCGCCCCGTCGCGCGCCATCGACAACGCGTTCATGGTGAAGTCGCGCCGTTCCGCGTCGGCCCGCCAATCCTCGGTAAACGCCACCACCGCGTGCCGCCCGTCGGTCTCGACGTCGCGGCGCAACGTCGTGACCTCGAACCGCCGCCCACCCGTCACGGCGGTGATGGTGCCGTGCGCGATCCCGGTCGCCACCGTCCTGATCCCCACGCCCCGCAACGCCGCGTCGACGCGGTCGGGCGGCCAGGGCGTGGCCAGATCGATATCGGCGACGGCCCGACGCGCCAACACGTCGCGCACCGCCCCGCCGACGATCCGCGAGCCCGGCAACGCATCCATCACCCGGGCAAGGTCGGGGTCGGCCTGAAACGGAGGAGGATCGATCCGCGTCGCCGGCGGATCGTTCATCGCGGCGCGGCGTCCGGCGGCAGCACCCGCCCATCCCGCAGGCGAGACGGCACATAGGCCGCGTCGGCCGGTTCCGCCGCTTCCCAGCGCAGCCACAGCAGGCTTCCGGCCAGCACCAACACCAACAGCACGGCGGCGCCAACCATCGACCTAGTCAGTTCGCGCGACGGGGCCAGCAACCGCCAGGCAAGGAAAAAGCCGATCGGCGCGGCGATCATCAGGATTTCGACCAGCCTCAGCATGGCAGCCCCGCCGAACGCAGCTTGCGCGCCAGATGAACCAGAATCGCCGCCGTCGCCCCCCAGATGAAGTGCTCGGGATGCGGCCAGACCCAGTATTCCCGCCATTCCCCCCGCACATGCTGGCGTTGTCGACGCGGCGCGTCGGGATCTAACAAGACATGCAGAGGCAGTTCGAACACCGCCTCCACCTCGTGCGGCGAGGGCCGATAGAGCAAATCCGGCGGCAGCAGTCCCAGCACCGGCGTGATCCGATAGCCGGTGCCGGTGACGTAATCCTCCATCCGCCCGACCACCTCGACCGAGGCCGGATCGAGCGCGATTTCCTCCTGCGCCTCACGCAGCGCGGCGGCTTCGGGGTGGGCGTCGTCCGGATCGATCCGCCCGCCGGGAAAGCTGACCTGCCCCGCGTGCTTCTTCAGATGCGCGGTGCGCTTGGTCAGCAGAATTTTCGGCGACTCCGCCATGATCAGCGGCACCAGCACGGCGGCGGGCACCGGCGGCTTCTCCAGTTCGCTCAGCACGTCCTCGCCATAGGCAACGCCGCCGAGGGGCAGCGCCAGCATTTGGTCGAGACGAAGGCGCAGTTGGGCGGCGTTCACGCGTCCGCCCCGTCGTCGATATCCGCCTGGTCGTCGGACGCATCGTCCTCGGGCGCATCGCCCAACGGAAAGAAGCGACCCAGGCTCCATACGCCCAGCATGCGTGCGTCGCCGACTTGCTCGACCACGCTCAAGGCAACGAGTTCGTAATACGTCGCGCGGTTGATCCGCGCCTCCACGCCCAGCGCGCCCGCACCGGGGCGGACCTGGATATAGGGCGTCGGCTCCGCCGTATCGGGATTGAACGTCACCCGGATCGGATGGTCGGGCCCGGCGGTCACGACCTGGTCCACGTTGGTGCGAAAGGACAGGGTCTGTTCGGTGCCGTCGCCGCTCCAGTTCAGTTCCACCGCGACGAACGGCGCGTCTTCCACCACGATGCGCCCGCGTTCCGCCGGGGTTTGCAGCCAGAACAGCCCCTGCTCGTCGCGCCGCAGCACGCTGGCGAACAGGCAGACCAGCTCTTTCCGCTCGATCGTGCTGCCGCGATACAGCCACTTGCCGTCACGCCGGATCACGAACGGCATATCGCCGCATTCGACCGGCACGCGCGGCGGGCGGGCGCCGCACGGATGCAAAACCGGCGCGAGTTCCCCCGCCAACGGTCCCAAACTCACGGCGACCTCAAGGCCGCACGCTCCTGTTTCTCCAGTCGCCAACGGATCAGCCTCTTGAATTGACTCGCGCTCTTAACGTCCAATACGCGATATAGGTACCCTGCCCCGGTCCCGCAAAGTAGCCATCGTCGAACAGGGACCTTATTCGCGGAGGTTTTCGCCATATGTCGGCTGGTATGGCTGCCGCGCCACAGGGCGCGACGACCGCTTCGGCGATACTGGCCGAAGTGGAGGCACTGGGCCAACAGGTCACGGCGATGCGCGCCGCGATCGGGCGCATGATCTTCGGCCAGCAGGATGTGATCGATCAGACGTTGATCACCCTGCTCTCCGGCGGCCACGTGCTGCTCGTCGGCGTCCCCGGTCTCGGCAAAAGCCGTCTGGTGGAAACGCTGGGCGTCGTCATGGGCCTCGCCACCCGCCGCGTGCAGTTCACCCCCGATCTGATGCCCGCCGATATCGTGGGCAGCGAGGTGCTGGACGAAACCGACGGCAAGCGCGCCTTTCGCTTCGTGCAGGGCCCGGTCTTCTGCCAATTGCTGATGGCCGACGAAATCAACCGCGCCAGCCCGCGGACTCAATCCGCGCTGTTGCAGGCCATGCAGGAACAGCGCGTCGCCATCGGCGGCGTCGAATACAGCCTGCCGCGCCCCTTCCATGTCCTGGCGACACAGAACCCAATCGAGCAGGAAGGCACCTACCCGCTGCCGGAAGCCCAGCTCGACCGCTTCCTGCTGGAAATCGTCGTCACCTACCCCGATCTCGCCGCCGAACGCGCCATGCTGCTGGCCACCACCGGTTCGGCGGAGGCAACGGCCCAGGCCGCCATGACCCCGGAAACCCTGTTGGCCGCGCAGGCGCTGATCCGACGCGTGCCGGTCGGCGACAAGGTGGTGGACGCGATCCTGGCCATGGTGCGCGGCGGTCGTCCGGAAACGACCACCGACGACATCGTGCGCCGCCACGTCGCCTGGGGACCCGGCCCGCGCGCCGCCCAGGCGCTCATGCTCGCATCCCGCGCCCGCGCCTTGCTGCAAGGCCGCCTCGCCCCCAGCATCGACGACGTCGCCGCCCTCGCGCGCCCCGTTCTGCGCCATCGCATGGCGCTGAACTTCTCCGCCCGCGCCGACGGCATCGTTCTGTCGGATATCATCGACGGCCTGGTGGAGCGCCTTGGCTGAGCCGGTCCGTCCCGGCCCGCTCGCTTCCCGCGCCGACACCGCCCGGGCGGAGGCGATCGGCGCGCGTCTGCCGCCCCTGCTGCTCGCGGCCGATCGCGTCGCCGCCACCGTCGCGCAGGGCGTACACGGTCGCCGCCGCGTCGGACAGGGCGACAGTTTCTGGCAATTCTGCCGCTTCGTTACCGGCGACTCGCTGCAACGCATCGACTGGCGCCAATCCGCCAAATCCGGGCGCACCCCGCCCGACGGCTGGTTCGTGCGCGAGACCGAATGGGAAGCGGCGCAAACCGTTTGCCTCTGGCGCGACGGCTCCGCTTCCATGCGTTGGCATTCCCGCGCGGTCGCCGAGGATAAACGCGACCGCGCCAACCTGCTGCTGCTGGCCCTGGCGTCCCTGCTGCTGCGCGGCGGAGAGCGCGTTCGCCTGATCGCCGACGGCAACGCCCAGGCGACCCGCGCGATCGAGGGGCGTTTCGGCCTGGAACGCCTCGCCGGCGATCTCGCGGCCGATCAGGGCGATACCTCCATGCCGCCGGATGTCTCGCTGCCGCGCCACGGCGCCGTGGTGCTGTTCGGCGATTTCCTGTCCCCGCTCGACGACATCCGCGCCTTGATCGGCCGTTTCGCCGCCGTCCCCGTCACCGGCTACATGCTGCAAATTCTCGACCCCGCCGAAACGCTGCTGCCCTATCGCGGGCGTATCCGCTTTCGCGGCCTGGAACAGGACGGCGACACGCTGATCCCGCGCGTGGAAACGATCCGCGACGCCTATGCCGACCGACTCAAGGCCCAACAGGACGGGCTCGCCGCGATCTGCGCCGCGGCGGGCTTCGGTTTCGGCGTTCACCGCACCGACCACCCCCCGGAAACCGCCCTCCTCTCCCTCTACACCGCGCTCGGCGCCACCGCGTCGCGTCGATGAGCTTCGCCGAACCCTGGGTGCTCGTCGCCCTGATCCTGTTGCCGATCCTGGCCTGGCTGCTGCGGGTCACCCCGCCCGCGCCCAGACGGGAAGACTTTCCCGCCATCCGCCTGCTCCTGGGGCTGAACGCGACGGAGGAAACCCCGTCGCGCACACCGTGGTGGCTGCTCGCCCTGCGCATTCTCGCCGCCGGGCTGGTCATCGTCGCCCTGGCGCGCCCGGTGCTGGATGCGGCCGTGTCGATGCAGGGCGGCGGACCGGTGCTGCTGGTGATCGATAACGGCTGGGCATCCGCCGCCGATTGGCCGAACCGAGCGCAGGCGGCGGCATCCGTGTTGGAACGCGCCGAACGCGCCGGGCGGTCGGTCGCTCTGCTGGCAACCGCCGCCGACGGCTCCGGCGCGCCGGTCGCCGCCACCGTCGCCATGCCCGCCGCCGATCTGCGCCCGCGCGTTACTGCCCTGCAGCCCCGCCCCTGGCCGCCCGACCGCGCCGCCGCGACGACTGCCCTGACCGCATGGAAGCCGAATGGCGGCTCGGTCGCCTATATCGCCGACGGGTTGCTGCACGACGACGCCTTTGACCGCTTCGCCGCCGCGCTGGGCGCGATCGGTCCCGTCGTCGAATTCTGCTGCGCCGCCGAACCTCAACGCGTGCTTCTGCCGCCCGGCGGCGAAGCCGATCGTCTCGTCGCGCGCGTGGCGCAACCGCCGAGACCCGTGGCGACGGAAGCCGTGGTCCTCGCCCAAAGCGGCGACGGCCGCACCCTCGGCCGCACCACCGTCGCCTTGCCCGCGAACGCCGCGACCGGTGCCGCCGGGTTGATCCTGCCGCCGGAGCTGCGCAACCGGCTGACCCGCCTTGTGCTGCAAGGCCCGCCGTCCGCCGCGTCGGTCGTGCTGTTGGACGAGCGCTGGCGGCTGCGCCCCGTCGGGCTGTTGGCCGGCGATCGCACCGGCGACGACGCGCCCTTTGCCGGGTCGCTGTATTATCTGCGCCGAGCGCTTGGGCCGTTTACGGAGGTGCGCGGAGGAGATTTGGAGGGGTTGCTGGCGCGCGAATTGTCCGTGCTGGTGCTGGCCGATCGCCCCGTAGCGCCGGGGGCCGAACAGGACGCGCTGCTGGCGTGGGTGGAAAAAGGCGGGCTGCTGATCCGCTTCGCCGGACCGCGCTCTGCCCGAGAGGTGGGAGCCGATCCCGATCCGCTGCTGCCGGTCAAACTTCTGGCCGGCGACCGACAACTGGGCGGCGCGCTGTCGTGGAACGAACCGGCGCGTCTGTCCGCCTTTCCGACCGCGACCCCGTTCGACGGTCTGCCCATCGCCGATGAGGTGCGGATCAACCGGCAGGTGCTGGCCGAACCCACCGCCGACATGGCCGCGCGCACCTGGGCGGCATTAAGCGACGGCACACCCCTGGTAACCCAGGCACCGCGCGGCGCGGGGCGCGTCGTGCTGTTCCATGTCACCGCCAATGCCGACTGGTCCCACCTGCCGCTGTCCGGCCTGTTCGTCGACATGCTGCGCCGACTGGTGGCGCTGTCGGTCGGCGTCGTCGTCGCCGGTGACGCCACGTTGCTGGCACCGGCGGAAACTCTGGACGGCTTCGGCCTGCTGTCCGCCCCGCCCGCCGCCGCCACCCCGCTGCCGGCCGAACAGATCGCGCGCACTGCTGCCTCCCCACGCCATCCGCCGGGGCTGTACGGACCGGAAAACGGCCGCAGAGCCTTGAATCTGGGCGCGGTCCTGCCCGCGCCGCTCCCCGCGCCGACGGTGCCGAACGCGACGATCGAACCGCTGTTCGACTCCGCCCCCGAACAGGCTCTGGGCCCGCCGCTGCTGGCCGCCGCGGTGCTGCTGTTGGCGTTGGACATGCTGGTGTCGCTGGCGCTGCGCGGGCTGCTGCGCCCCCGGATCGCCGGCCTGGCCTTGTTACTGGCCGCAAGCCTGGCCCCCGCGCATGCGCAAAGCCCGGAAGTGACCGCCAACCCGGCGCTGTCCACCCGTCTCGGCTATATCGTGTCGGGCGACCCGCGCATCGACGGCATCGCCTTGGCCGGGCTGCGCGGGCTGTCGGATTATGTGAACCGCCGCACCTCCGCCGCGCTGTCCGACCCCGACGCCGTCGACCCGGATCGCGCCGATCTCAGCGTCTATCCGCTGCTCTACTGGCCGATTGCCGACGACGCCCAACCATTGCCGCCCGCCCGGATCGCCGCGCTGAATACATACATGAGCCGGGGGGGAATCATCCTGATCGACACGCGGGACTCCGGTTCCGGCGCCGGATTTGCCCCGGGCACCGAAGCCGCGCTGCGCCGCGTGTCCCAGGGCCTCGCCATCCCGCCCTTGGCGCCGTTGGGCACCGATCATGTATTGTCGCGATCTTTCTATCTGCTGAACGACTTCCCCGGACGCTTTACCGGAGAGCCGGTGTGGGGGCAGCGCGATCAGGATCGCGCGAATGACAGCGTCAGCCCGGTGATTGTCGGCGGTAACGACTGGGCGGCGGCCTGGGCGATCGATGCGTCCGGCCGCAACCCCTATGCGGTGCTGCCCGGCGGTCAACGCCAGCGCGTTTTGGCCTACCGGTTCGGGGTCAATCTGGTGATGTATGCCCTGACCGGAAACTATAAAGGCGATCAGGTCCACGTGCCCGCCATCCTGCAGCGGCTGGGCCAATAGACATGGACGCCGAACGCGCAATTGCCGCCCTGCGCTTCGATCCGCTGCTGCCGCTTTGGCTGATCGCCGCGCTGGGCGGCCTCGCGGTCGTCATCGTCGCCATCGGCGTCTGGCGGCGCGGGCGCGGCACCGTCTGGCGCCTGCTCGCCTTTGCCGTGCTGATCGCCTGGCTGGCCGGCCCGCGGCTGGTACAGGAAACCCGCCGCACCCTGGGCGATATCGGCCTATTGGCGATCGATCGCTCCGCCTCCATGGCCATCGGCGACCGCGCCGCGCTGGCCGAAACCGCCCGCGCCGCCTTACTCGCCCAGGCGGAGCGGCTGGGCGATCTCGACATGCGCGTGATCACTGTGCCGGAAAGCGGCAATGCGGGCACGCGGCTGTTCACCGCCATCGACAAGGCCCTGGCCGACATTCCCCGCGCCCGCCTCGCCGGCGTCATCGCCATCACCGACGGGCAAGCGCACGACGTCGCCGAAGCCGGACAATCCCTCGGCGCGCCGCTGCACGTCCTGATCCCCGCGCGCGGGGAGGAAACCGACCGCCGCATCCGCGTCGTGCAGGCACCCGGCTACGGCATCGTCGGCAAATCGGTCACCCTGCGCGTCGCGGTCGACGATCTGGGCGTCACCGCCCGCCCGGGAACGGCAACACTGACCACACGGCGGGATGGGGAGCGTCCGATCGTCGAAACCGTGCCGATCGGGCGGGAACATGACATCGAAATCCCCATCCGACGCGCCGGGCCGACCGTCGTGGAAATCGGCGTGGAGAAGCGCGACGGAGAGGTCTCGATCCTCAACAACCGCGCCGTGGTGGAAATCGTCGGCGTGCGCGACCGGCTGCGGGTGCTGCTGATCTCCGGTGAGCCTTATCCCGGGGAGCGTACGTGGCGGCGGCTGCTGAAAGCCGATCCGGCGGTCGATCTGGTGCATTTCACGATTCTTCGCCCGCCGGAAAAAGACGATCTGACGCCGCTGAACGAACTGGCGCTGATCCCCTTTCCGGTGCGGGAGCTGTTTCAGGACAAGATCGGGGAATTCGACCTGATCGTGCTGGATCGGTTCCAGAATCGCGGCTTGCTGCCGCTGCCCTATTTCGCCAGCATCGCCAACCGGGTCCGCCAGGGCGGCGCGCTGCTGCTGAACGTCGGCCCGGAATTCGCCGGGTCCACCAGCCTTGCCGCCACGCCGCTGGGCTCCGTGCTGCCCGCCGCTCCGGCACGGTCCAACGCCGTGATCAACGAACGCTTCCGCCCCTGGGTCAGCCCGCTTGGCCTGCGTCACCCCGTGACCGAGGGCCTGACGGACGCCAACACGCCCGAAGGGGCGGCGGCCAAGGGGCCGGGCTGGGGATCGTGGCACCGGCGCATCCAACCCGGGGAGGTGCGCGGCGACGTGCTGCTGCAAAGCCCCGACGCCCAGCCGCTGCTGGCGCTCAGCCGCGTCGGCAAGGGGCGCGCGGCGCTGCTGCTGTCGGATCAGATCTGGCTGTGGTCGCGCGGCCATGACGGCGGCGGACCGCAGGCCGAATTGCTGCGCCGCATCGCGCATTGGCTGATGCAAGAGCCGGAGCTGGAAGAAAACGCCCTGACCGCGCGCGTCACCGACGGACATTTGTCGATCGAACGTCGCTCCTTGGACGCCGCCGAACCTGGATCGGTCACCGTCACCGATCCCGACGGCATCGCCCAAACCCTGTCGCTGCGTCCGACATCCCCCGGCCGCGGCGTCGCCCAGTCCCCCGCCGCCACGCCCGGGGTCTGGCGCGTCGACGACGGCGAACGCACCGCCTATGCCGCGGTCGGTTCGGCGAACCCGCTGGAACTCGCCGATCTGCGCGCCACCGCCACGGTCCTGACCAAGCGCGCGCGCGACACCGGCGGCGGCATCCACTGGATCGGCACCGCCGCCAACCCGGATATCCCCGAACTGCGCCGTTCCGAACCCGGCCGCACCGCGACCGGCGGCAGTTGGATCGGGATGGAGCGCCGCCACGACCACGTCGTGACCGGCATCGCCGCCCTCACCCTCCTCCCCGCCTGGTTCGCCCTCCCCCTCATGCTCGGCCTTATGCTCCTCGCCTGGCGTCGCGAAGGAACCTGACACACAAAGGTCCGGCGTTTACCTCACGTTAATCTTTTTAGCTGAAGCTTCCCGTATTCAACTGGAGGCCCAGCGTATGCACCCCAAAGAAAGAAAAGAACGCCTCGGCGCCGCGTTACGGTGTCTGAAATCCGGCATCTGGTTCCGTACGGAGGCCAACTGCCGCGAAATCCTCAAACACCACCCCGACGACACCGAAGCCCTTCTGCTGCTCGGTCTTGGCATCGCCGCCGGCGGCGAACCGACCCGCGCCGCGCCGCTGCTGCATCGCGTCGCCAGCGAGCGACCCGATCTCACCCATCCCTGCGAGGAATTCGCTCGTCTGCAACCCGCCGTCGCCGACGCGCTGGTGCCGGAACTCTATCGCGCCTGCCTCGCGCTCGATCCCCACAGCACCCGTCTGCGCCGCGACTTCGCGCATCTGCTGATCGAACAGGGCGAAGCGGACGAGGCCGCCGAAATTCTGCTGGGCGCGCTCGACACCGCCGAGGGCCTGAACCTGATGGGCCTCGCCCGCGCCGAACAAGCCCGCTTCGCGGAGGCCGTCGGCTTCTTTCAGCAATCCGTCGTGCAGGACCCGCAGCCCGCCGGCGCGTGGTCCAACCTCGGCATGATGCTGAAAATCGAGCGCCGCCACGACGAAGCGCTGCACGCCTATGACGAAGCCGTGGCGCGGGAGCCGGAGAACCCCCGCATCCGCGTCAATCGCGCCGTCGCGCTGCTGCACGGCGGCCACTGGGCCGAAGCCTGGCCGGACTATGAATGGCGCCTGCGCCTGCCCGGCCACGAGGGCCTGCCGATCGGGCGGCTGCTGCCCAGCCTGGAAGCCGACGACGATCTGTTCGGCATGACCGTGCTGGTAACGCACGAGGAAGGCTTCGGCGACACCCTGCAATTCATGCGCTATCTGCCGATGCTGTCAGAGCGCGGCGCGCGCGTCGTCGTGCGCGTGCCCGATCAACTCGCCCGCATCGCCCGTACGCTGCCCGGCGTCTCCCGCGTGCTGACCAGCGGTCAGGAGACCGAGGACTACGACGTCCACTGCCCGTTCTTCAGCCTGCCGCGCGTCTTCGGCACGACATTGGATACCATTCCCGGCACGCCTTACATCAAGGTGGACCCGGAACTGGTCACCCATTGGCGGTCCGCGATGCCCGAGGGCGCGTTCCATGTCGGATTGGTCTGGGCCGGTCAGGCGCGTCCCTGGCTGCAAGGTTTCTCGACCCTGGATCGCCGGCGCAGCGTCGGCCTCGCCGCCCTGGCGCCGCTGGCCGGCGTTTCGGGCGCGCGCTTCGTCAGCCTGCAGGCCGGCAATCCGGCCGCCGCCGCGATCGATCCGCCGCCGGGGCTGACGATCTTCGATCCGATGGACAGCGTGCGCGACTTTGCCGATACCGCCGGCATCATCGCCAATCTCGACGTCGTGGTCAGCGTCGATACTTCCGTCGCCCATCTGGCGGGCGCGATGGGCAAGAAGGTGCTGCTGCTGGATCGCTACGACAATTGTTGGCGCTGGCTGCACGACCGCAACGACACCCCGTGGTATCCGTCGATGACGCTGTTTCGCCAGACGACGCCCGACGATTGGACCGACCCGGTGCATCGCGTCGTCGCCGCGCTTCAGGGCATGGCCGCGTTCAGGGGTCTGTCTGCAGCGCCGCCCCATCCATCCCGAAGGCCGGCACTCGCAAATGCCGCATGATCGTCGGCGCCAGATCGACGATGCGCGCCGGCGCCGAGGACTCGGTGCCGGCGGCGAAGCCCGCCCCGTCGATGGTCAGGAACGGTGCCTGCTCGTAGCGCCCCAACCCGCCGTGCTGCCCAAAGCCCAAACGGTCCGGCTTGTCCCAGCGCGGCTTCGCGGCCAGCGAGCGGCCGGGGATGCCGAAAGCGTTGACCTCCTCGTCCGACGCCATCGCCACCGCGAAGGCCAACCCGGCATGCCGAGCCTGCCCGATTTCCCCCAACGCGTCCGCCGCGAACACCGCGCCCGCCCAGGACTGCGCGCGCAAAAACGTATCGATCGCGGCGCGCCGGGATTCCTGCGACGGATGCAGATAGATCAGGCTCGACGTGCCGTTGCCCATGGCGATCACGTCGCCTGAACTCTCGGACTCCTTCAGCCCCGCCGCGATCAATTCCGCTTCGATATCCACCACCCCGCTGACGGTTTCGTGCCCGTGATCGGACGCCACGATCAGCAGGATATCGTCGCCGAGCGCCCGCTCCCGCGCCACGGCTTCCATCACCAGCCCCGCGTTCGCGTCGGCCTGACGCAGCACGTCGCGCTGCTCCGGCGACCCGAGCGGGGCGTTGTGCTGGATGTGATCCGGCTCGCCGCACCACAGGATCGCCAGAGCCGGCCGCCGATGGTGCAGGATTTCATCGACGAAGCGTTCCGTCATCGCCCGGTCACCCGCCGCGTCCAGCCCGACAAGCAGCGGATCGGCCACCGGCACCCGCCCGGGCCCCAGCGACAGGGCGCGATGATAGACATGGCCGAATCCGTCGGGATCGTGCGCGAAGGCCGCCCCGGGGGACACATTGTTGAACAGAATACTGCCGCCATGCGCCGCCAGCCGTTCGGCCAAGGTCGGGGCTGCCAGCGAACACCCGGTCACCGCGCGCTTGTGTTGCAGAAAATCCGGCCGCCCGACGTCGTGCGCGACCAGCGCTCCGCCTTCCATCAGCGCCACCGCGTTGCCTTGCAAGGTATGCCGAGCGGGGTAGCAGCCGGTGGCGAAGGTGGCGGACACGGCGCGGGTGGCGGATGGAAACACGCTGCGGAACGCCGAAAACCGCGTGGCATCAGCAGCGAGACGCACCAGGTTCGGCGTGTCCGCCGGATTGATGAAGTCGCGCCGCAACCCGTCCAGAATAACCGTCACGACCCGCCGCATGGGATGTTCCATATGGGATGCTCCTTGACCGCCGCACTATCGGCGCGCCATGGGAGTGTCCTGTCAATCCAGGCGCGGAATTCGATGACCCAACCCACCAAGCCCCTGTTGCGCGTTCTGGCCGGAGAGGCCGTCTGGCCGCCGCCGATCTGGCTGATGCGTCAGGCCGGGCGCTATTTGCCGGAATACCGCGCCATCCGCGCCACCGTGCCGGACTTCATCGCGCTGTGCACCACCCCGCATCTGGCGGCGGAGGTCACGTTGCAGCCGATCCGCCGCTTTGGCTTCGACGCGTCGATCCTGTTCAGCGACATTCTGATCCTGCCCTGGGCGCTGGGCCATGGGCTGGAGTTTAAGGAAGGCGAAGGCCCGGTGTTGCCGAAACTGCGCACCGCGGCGGAGGTCGACGCGCTCGATCCGCGCCGCGTCGCCGATCGGGTCGCGCCCGTGATGGAAACCGTGCGCCGGGTCCGCGCCGGGCTGCGCGACGAAGGTTTTGACGCCACCACCCTGATCGGCTTCGCCGGCGCGCCGTTCACCGTGGCGTGCTACATGGTCGAGGGCGGCGGCTCTCGCGATTTCGCCAACACCCGCGCCATGGCCTATCGCGACCCCGCGCTGTTCGCTCGTCTGATCGACGTGCTGACCCAGGCATCCATCGAATATTTGTCGGCCCAGGCGGAAGCGGGCGCGGAAGCGCTGATGCTGTTCGACAGTTGGGCCGGCGTGCTGTCGCCGTCGTTGTTCCAGGCCCATGTGGTAGAGCCGACACGTGTCATCGTCGCGGCGCTCAAACAGCGTTTCCCGCACATCCCCGTCATCGGCTTCCCACGCCTGGCCGGGGTTCTGCTGGCCGAATACGCCGCCGCCACGGGCGTGCGCGCGGTGGGCATCGACACCGGCATGGACCCGGCCAAGGCCGCCGCGATGGTGCCGGCGGATGTCGCGCTGCAAGGTAACCTCGATCCGATGGCCCTGGTCGCCGGCGGGGCGGCCATGGAGCACGAGGCACGATCGATCCTGCAGACCCTGCGCGGGCGGCCGTTCATCTTCAATCTCGGCCACGGCATCGTGCCGCAAACCCCGCCGGAGCACGTCGGCGCGCTGGTCGATCTGGTGCGCGGCGCTTAGCACACCACCTATGCACCTCCCATGACCGAGATCAGCACCGTGCAGCATTCCGACCCGACGCCGCCCCGTAAGATCGCCATCGTTCTGTTCAATCTCGGCGGGCCGGATCGGCCGGAGTCGATCAAGCCGTTTTTGCTCAACCTGTTCTCCGACCCCGCGATCCTGCGGGTGCCCTTCTTCGTGCGCCCGATCCTGGCGCGCATCATCGCCCGCGCCCGCGTCAAGCCGGCGACCGAGAATTACGCCTTCCTGGGCGGCAAGTCGCCGCTGCTGGAACTGACCGGCGAGCAGGCGGCGGCGCTGGAACAGGCGTTGCCCGGCATTGACGCGAAATGCTTCATCGCCATGCGCTACTGGCATCCGTTCAGCCTGGAAACCGCCCGCGCGGTCAAAGCCTGGCAACCCGACGAAGTCGTGCTGCTGCCGCTGTATCCGCAATACTCCACCACGACGACCGGCAGTTCGTTGACCGCCTGGCGCGTCGCGGCCGCCCAGGCCGGGTTGATGGCGAAAACCACCAGCCTGTGCTGCTACCCAACCGATCCCGCCTATGCCGCCGCGACCGCCGGCCTTGTCCGCGCCGCCTATGACAAGGCCCGCGCCGAACTCGATCCCGCCATCGGCCTGCGCGTGTTGTTTTCCGCCCACGGCCTGCCGGAAACCATCGTTAAGCGCGGCGATCCCTACCAGGCACAGATCGAACTGACCGTCGCCGCCGTGCTGCAAGCCTGGGGCGCGCCGGACCTCGACAGCACCATCTGCTATCAATCCCGCGCCACCCCGCAAAAATGGATCGGCCCCAGCACGGACGAGGAAGTGGAGCGCGCCGGACGCGACAAGGTCGCCGTGCTCGTCGTGCCCATCGCCTTTGTGTCGGAGCATTCCGAGACCCTGGTCGAACTGGATATCGAATACCGCCACCTCGCGGAGAAAGCCGGCGTTCCCGGCTATTACCGCGTGCCGACGCAGAACACCGATCCCGCCTTCATCGCCGCCCTGGCCGATCTGGTGTTCGGCGCACTGCGCGACGGCCCCGGCCTGTGCAGCCATCGTGGCAAGCACCGAGTCTGCGCCGCCGATCGGCTGGATTGCCCCTTCGCGCTTCAGGCGGGTTGATCGCCGCCCAGCAACCGCCGCAGCGGCAGAAGGTGGCGCGCATAGTGCCGCCACCGCCCGACCGATCCCGCATAAAGCGGGCGACGCACCTGCCAAAGACTGGCGCTGCGCACCACCCGGCGCGTCGCGTGGAAGTCCAGGCAGGTCGGGTCCCAGTCCAGGCCGACGAAGTCCAGGATGCGCCGCGTCTCGGCCTCCTGATCCGCCACCAACGCTTCATAGTCGATCGTCAGCATCGGGATCGGCAGCACCCGCCGCCAATGTGCCGCCATGCGTTCCGCTTCCAACAGCCGCCCGCCGCAATCCAGCAGATCGTAGGCATAGGGCATCGGATCGGCGAAGGACTGAAAATAGCAGGACAGGCAGATATCCAGCGGATCGCGCCGACACAGGATCACCCGCGCGCCGGGAAACAACGCCGCGATCAGGCCGAGGTGGAACAGATTATCCGGCGTTTTGTCGATTACCCGCGTTTGCCCGCCGGACAGCCGATCCAGCGCCGCGATATGCCCGTCGGCGACGCGACGAACGATCGCCCGATCCCACGGGCCGCCGCCCAGTTCGGTCGCCAACGCGCCGATCCAATGGCCTTCGCCGATACCGAACGCCCTGGGATGGCTCGCCAGGATCTGTTCCACCAGCGTGGTGCCGGAGCGCGGCATGCCGACCACGAACACCGGCGCGCGCGACGGATTGCCGCTGCCCGCCATGCGTTCGAAAAACGCGGCATCGAAAGTGAACATGTGTTCGTCGATGTAACGGCGTTGCGCGGTCCGATCGTAGATACGCCCGGCTTCCCGCAGCAGCGTCCGCGTCAGGGTGTTCGCCGTTTCCAGATACGCGAACGCCTCATCGAATTGGTTCTCCCGATCCAGCAATCCCGCCAGCGCGAAGCCGATCGCGGCGCGTTCGTCTCGCGCGACGTCCGGCCGCTCCCATACTGCGCGTAATGTAACGATCGACTCGGGCACCCCCGCGGCCGCCAGCATCCGATGCGCGGCGATCAGCCCCGGGTCCGCTGCAACCGCCCGCCGCAGGGCATCGATCGCCGTATCGATCTCACCCAACTTGCTGAGCACATCGCCGAGCAGCAGCAGCGTTTCGGCATCGGCGGACAACGTGACGGCAAGACGGTATCGATCCGCCGCATCCGTCAGCCGCCCCGACTCCGCCGCCGCCTTGCCGCGCGCGACGAAAAACGCCGCGACCAGACGCCGGATCGGTTCATCCCCGATCCCCGCCTCGGCCGCGGCGCGATACGCGTCCTCTGCCTCGTCCAGCCGTTCGGCCCGATGATGGGCAAGCGCCGAACGCAAGGCGTCGAGCGCGGACCCATCGTTGGCCAAGCCGGTTACAGACCTTCGAACAACGCCGTCGTGATGTAGCGTTCCGCGAAGGACGGAATGATCGCGACGATCCGCTTGCCCGCGGCTTCCGGCCGCTTGGCCAGCTTCAACGCCACCGCCAGCGCCGCGCCGGACGAAATGCCGGCCGGAATGCCCTCGGACTTCGCCAGTCGACGCGCGGTCTCGAACGCTTCCTGATTTTCGACCGTGATCACTTCGTCCATCAGGCTGCGATCGAAGTTATCGGGGATGAAGCCCGCGCCGATGCCCTGGATCGGCTGCGGTGCCGGGCTGCCGCCGGAAATCACCGGGCTCGCCGCCGGCTCCACCGCCACCATCTTCAACGACGGGCGACGCGGCTTCAGCGTGCGGGCGCAGCCGGTAAACGTGCCGCCGGTGCCGATGCCGGAAACGATGTAATCGACCTCCCCGGCGGTGTCGTACCAAATCTCTTCCGCCGTGGTCTTGTCGTGGATCGCGGGATTGGCCGGGTTGGAGAACTGTTGCGGAATGATCGAGCCGGGGATCGTCGCCTGCAATTCCTCCGCCCGCGCGATGGCGCCGCGCACGCCCTTTTCCCGCGGCGTCAGGTCAAGCTCCGCGCCGAGATAAGCGAGCATCTTGCGCCGTTCGATCGACATCGACTCCGGCATGGTCAGGATCAGACGGTAGCCGCGCGCGGCGCAGACGAACGCCAGACCGATACCGGTATTGCCCGAGGTCGGCTCGATGATCGTGCCGCCCGGCTGCAACTGGCCCGACGCTTCCAGCGCCAGGATCATGTTCACGCCGATGCGATCCTTGACCGAGGAAATCGGATTGAAGAACTCCAACTTCAGGCAGATGTCCGCCTTGAGACCGTCCTCGGCGGTAATGTTGGGAATGCGCACCAACGGCGTGTTGCCGATCGTCTCGGCGATGCTGTCATAGATGCGCCCACGCAGCGGACGGTCGAAATTCAGCGGCTTGTGATCGGACGCCATGGCCGGTTTTCCCTTTTGTGAAGCGGTTATGGCGCGCAGAGAGGCGGATTTTTCAGGCCCATGCAAGATGGGTCCGCGCGACGGCCGGTTTCTCTCCGTCGATCCGCCGAACGCGAAAGAAAATCGCCCTGACGGCCAACGCGGGGGATGAATTCTTCCCGCCCCTTCGACATGCCGACGTGTGCGAATTCGCACATCCAACCCGCCGCTCGGCGTTTACCAACATTTCATGGTTCGGCGGCCCCCGCGAAGGCCGAGCGGACCGAACCGCGCCCCGAACCCCCGACTTCCCGTCAAGGAATACGCACATGCCGAAACTGCCATCGATCCTGACCGCGGGCATTCTCCTGGGCCTTTCGACCGGCGGCGCGCATGCCGCCCTGCTGAATGCAAGCTTTGAGACACCGACCGTCAACACCGGCAATCACATCGACTTTGTCACCCCCGGACCACTGACGAGCTATGGCAATTGGAACTGGACCGGACCGGCGGGTATCCTCGCGGGCAACGTCGCGACCGGCTTCAACCCGAGCGTCCTTCCGTCGGGCTACAACGGCGCCCAGTACGCCTACCTGCAGGGCAACACCAGTTCCGTCGCGCAAAGCTTCACCCTGACATCGGCCGCCAACGTCAACATCTCCTGGGTCTACGCGGGCCGCCCGACACACAGCGCGCTGATCGACGGCAATACCAATTTTCAGGTGACCGCCGGCAGCCTGACCTACACCGGCAGCACTGTCAGCGACTCAAATTTCCAGATCGCGAGCCTCAGCGGAACGCTCGCCGCCGGAACCTATACATTGCTGTTCGATAACAACGCCGCCGCCGGCGATCATACCTTGTACATCGACAACGTCACCCTCACCGTCGCCGAACCCGGCACAATCGGCGTGCTCGGCCTCGGTTTGATGGGCCTTGTCGGCTGCAAGCTTCGCGGCCGCGGCAAGTCGGCGGACCTCAACCTCGCCTGTGCGTAACAACCGTCCCGAAGGAACCCATCCCATGCACCGCGCAAAACTCGCCCTCGCCGCAATAATCGGTCTGGCAACCGTCTCCCCCGCGATGGCGGCACCGACATGGATCATTGGCAACGATACCAATGGCTCCTCGACAGTGCCGCTCGCGTCCGCGCCGAATTCGGATGCGAAAAGCGTGATCTGGAACACGGCCACGGCGAACTACGACCATCTCGTCGATCATCTCTCCACGCTCACCAACCTTGGGTCGTTCCAGAGTCCGCTGGGGCCGCTGACCGTGCCGTTCGGCTGGGGCATCAACGCCGCCATCAGCGCGACCGGCACCGCGCAGCTGAACGATACCGCGACTGCCAACGGACATTACGCCGCCCCCAGCGCCACCGGAAGCAACTATCTCCTTACGGCAACAGGCGGGTTGACCTTCAAGTTCGGCACCCCGATCTCCGGCTTCAGCTTCTACGCAACCGACCTGGGCGATATCTCAAGCGGAACGACAGCGATCACTCTCAAGTTGGCCGGCGCAACGGTTGCGACCGCGCACGATGTCGCCTGCGTCGCCGGGGCACCGAATTGCGTACCGATAAGCGCATCTTCGCAGAATGGCGCCGTTTCCTTCGTCGGCGTCTACGACACCACACTGAAATTCGACGAACTCGTGTTCACCGCCACCGGCGGCGGCGATGTCATGGGGATCAGCGACATGACCATAGCCGTCCCCGAACCCGCATCCTTCGCGCTCCTCGGCGCCGGCATGCTCGGTATCGGCATGATCCGCCGCCGATCCGCCAAACAAAATCGCGACTGAACGCAAGACCGGTTCACGCGATGGGCAAACGGCGCGCGGATGCGATAGGCTCAGCTCGCACCCGCCGCCAAAACCTCTCGGAACCGCGCGCCATGTCCCAAGCCCTTCGTCCCGTCCATCAACTCGCCCCGGCGCTTGCCGACCGCACCCTGTCCCCCGTCGATCTCGTGGACGCGTATCTGCGCCGGATCGAACGGCTGGAACCGAAACTGCGCGCTTTCACCGACGTCCAGGCCGCCAATGCGCGTCTGGCGGCGGAAGCGGCGGACAAAGCCATTCGCGCCGGACACGCCGCCGGCCCGCTCCACGGCATTCCGATCGCGGTCAAGGACCTGGTCGAAATCGAAGGCCAGATCGCTATGGGCGGCACCGCCGCCTGGCGCAACCGCGTCTCCCCGCGCACCGCCACGCTGATGCGCAAACTCTACGCCGCCGGCATGATCGTGCTGGGCAAGACCCATACGGTGGAGTTCGCTTATGGCGGCTGGGGCACCAACCAACATCTCGCCACGCCCTGGAACCCCTGGGACGCCACCACCCATCGCACGCCCGGAGGCTCCTCCAGCGGTTCCGGCGTCGCCGTCGCCGCGCGCATGGCGCCCTGGGCGATCGGCACGGACACCGGCGGATCGGTGCGCATTCCCGCCGCCTGGAACGGCATCGTCGGGCTGAAAACCACTATCGGGCGCATCAGCACCCATGGCGTTCTGCCGCTCAGCCCCACGCTCGACACGCCGGGACCGATCACCCACTCCGTGCAAGACGCCGCACTGCTGTTCAACGTCCTGCAAGGCCCCGATCCGCTCGATCCCCGCACCATCGGCGTCATCCCGACCGACCCGATGCCCACGCTGACGCGCGGCGTCAAAGGCCTGCGCCTCGGCCGCCTGCCCACCGCCGAACGCGCCGGGGTCGATGCCGACATCCTCTCCGCCTATGACCGCGCCATCGACGTTCTGGCCAATCTGGGGGCGGACATCGTGGACCTGACGCTGCCCTTGCGCTTCGCCGACCTCGGCGCGATCAACGGGCGCATCATGTCGGCGGAGGCCTATGCCGCGCTCGCCGACCTCGTCGACGACAACGCCGCGCCGTTGGACGAGGCCGTCCGTCCCCGCGTGCGCGCCGGTGCCGCCATTTCCTCCCGCGATTACCTGACCGCGCTGGCGGAACGCGAGCGGATCAAGCGATCCTTCGAGATGGCCGTGGCCGGTCTCGACGCCGTGCTGACCCCGACCTTGCAGACCGCCGCGATCCCCGTCGCCGCCGTCGATCAGAACGCCACGCCGGGGATGCTGACCCGCTGGGTCAATTTCCTCGACCTCTGCGCCCTGTCGGTGCCGAACGGCTTCACTGTCGGTGGTCTGCCGAGCGGATTGCAGATTGTGTGTAAGGGGTATGATGAAGCAACGGCGTTGCGCATCGGCTGGGCCTATGAGTCCGCGACGGACTGGGGCCAACGCCTGCCGCCGATGACCGAGGGTTAGTCCCGATCACGGTCGATCCGGCACGATGCCCGGCATCGTTGGTCATTAAACGTCGATAGATCATCTCCCATGGGCCGCGCGGTCGATTGGATCGCGCGCCTGCCCGGCGGCGACACTCCGCCGCACCGCGGCGTGCCGGGCAATGCGATAAATCCCCCAACATACAATACGAAACGATATATTATAATACATATGATGTGTTTTCGGTTCATTATTACTACATTATCGACACTACACTATCGGCATATCGTGTAAAACCTCGCGGCATCCCACAACATACAGAGTAAACCGCGTATGACAAATACAGTGACGGTACCTGGCACTTCGGCCGGATCGACAATTACGCTGTCCGGCGCGACGCAGGATGTCATTCTTCTATCCCAGGAAATTTCCGACGCCCTGAACAAGGCCGGAGCGACGTTGGCGGTGACGGCGGTTTCGCTTGGCGGCGGCGCTCAGACACTGAACGCTCCGACTCCGACGACTGTCGCTGGTGCCAAGGAGCAGGTCGTTTTAACCGGCAAATCGTCGTCCAACATCTCTGTTGCCGCCGGTATCGAGTATCTCATCGTCGCTACCGAAGCGCCGGTAACGGTAACCGCAAGTAATACGACCATCATGACCGGAACGGTCGGCGGCAGCGTTTTTGTCGGCGGAAATTCAACCGTGGCCGCCAATGGCGGCGATAACGTGATTGTCTCCTTCGGCACGGCGCAAATTTCCGCGGGCGCGGGCAACGATACCCTGGCCGCAGTCGGTGACGGTACGATCTCCGGCGGTACGGGAACGAATTTGATGTTCGTATCCGGTAAGTCCAACGTCGTCCAGTCAAGCGGCAGCAGCGATACAGTCGCCGCCAGCTCTGGAGTGTCCACTGTTAACAGCTCGGGTTCGAATACGCTTTTGTTCGGGAATTTCGGCAGCGACGGCTCGACACTCTCCGCGTCTCTGTCTGGCTCCGGTGCCACCGTCGCCGGAGGTCAAAGTGATGTGAATGTAACCACGAGCGGAAGCAACACGTTGATTTTTGGTGGTTTTGGCAAAACCGCCGGGGCATTGTCGTTCACCGATACCGGCTCGAACAGCACTGTTGCCGCGGGTAACAGTAATGTCGTCTCCACGCTCAGTGGCTCCGCCGCTTTGTTTTTCGGCGGCACAGGGCACTTCGCCGGAACCGTCAATATTGTCGATACCGGGACCAATGACACCATCTCCGGCCTAGCCAGCGCGACGACGGTAACGGCCGGCGCGGGAAGCACCGGACTCTGGGTCTTTGGCGGCACGGGCGGGCTCTCCTTCATCGGCGGTGCCGGAACCGCCACTGTAGGCGGCGGAAGCGGCGGTGCCAGAGTAGAGGGCGGCGAGGGCGGCGTGGTGTTTGTCTCCAACGCCAGCACCGACTCCGTTGGCGGCAGCGGTGCGGCAACCGTTTTCGGCAGCGCCGGGAACAGCGTCGCTTTCGGCGGTTCAGGTAAACTGATGTACGCCGCCGGTTCGGGCAATGAAACACTGATCGCGACAGGTGCCTCCGGCGATATCATCGCGTTCGGAGGAAAAGGCGGCAACGGGGCGCTTGCCCTGGGAAGCGGAAACGACACCGTCGTTGCCATGGGTGGTTCCGAAACGATCAGCGGAGGCGGCGGAAACGATGTGCTATGGTACGTCGCGGCTTACACAAGCGTCGGGGGCGGCGCGCATGATTTCATTCTCGACTTCAACGATAAAATGACAATCAACACATGGGGCTATGACAAAACCAAGACATCGGCGGACATTATCTCATCAGCAAAGGTGGACGGCGCCGGCGTGACGATTAAGCTGTCGGACAATACGGAAATCACCTTCTCCGGACTTAGCGACGCATCGAAGTTGAGTGGTCACTTCAACTACGGCAACTCCTGATCCCACCTGCTCGCAGTTAAACCGCCGCAAAATTGCGGCGGTAAGCGGCCTCTCCCATATGCCATCGATGCCCGCGGAAACGCGACGTCAAGATCACAGCCCCAGCCGCTTCCGACCGGCCGCCACATAGGCCGAGTCCGGCTGCGGCGTGTGGATTCGCGCGCACAGCACATCGCGCAAATGCCGCTCCAACGGATTGCTCCGCGCCAGCGCATGGTTGCCGCACAGGGCAACAGCCTCCTGCACCGCTTCAATCGCGTTATCCGCGATCACCGTCTTGAACAGATCGACCTGAGTAAGGTCCATCGGCCGACCGGCATCGACATCCGCCGCCAACAGACCCAACAACCGCTCGTTGACCAGAAGACGCGCCTCGATCCGCCCCATTGCCTCCTGCATCCGCGGCAGACTCGCCAGCGCCGCCCCCAGTCCGCTCGGCTTACGTTCGTGCAGAAACCGCGCCAGCCAATCCCGCGCGGCTTCCGCGACGCCGACGTAAACGGCGGAAATCAAGGTCACATTCCAGGCCGCCTGCCCACCGTCGCGGCCACGCCAGGCGGCCGGAGGGCGCACATCCACGCCGTGATCGAACGGAATGGCGGCGTCTTCCATCACAACGTCATGACTGCCCGACGCCCGCAGCCCCAGATGATCCCAGGTCTCGACAATGCGCACGCCCGGCGTGGCGATCGGTAACAGGAACGATCCCAGGCGCGGTTCGGCCTCGTCCGTGCGCGCCCAGACCAACCCCCAGGTCAGCCCCGGCACCCCCGTCGCATAAATCTTACGCCCCGACAGCGCCCAACCCGTCGCGGTCCGACGCGCGACCGTCGCCGGCATCCCGCCCCGCACCGGGGAGCCAAGCTCGGGCTCGACACGCAACGAATTGACCATCGCCCCGCGCTCGACAGCAGCGCGAGCCACCTGTCCGACCAGATGCGCCGGCCATTGGGCGTTCGCGCCGATCGAATGCTGGTGCAGCAACTGCATCGACAGCACCAGGGCGGTAGACGGACAGGCGCGCCCCACCGCGCGCACCAGATCGGCGGACGGCCCCAGGCCCTGCCCTTGCCCGCCGAACCGAGTCGGGGTCGTCAGACTCAGCAGCCCCGCCGCATTCAGCGCGGCGAAACTCGCATGGGGAAAACTGCCGTCGCGATCGTGTCGTTCAGCCGCGGCGGCAATCGCCGCGATCAATTCCTGCATCCCGCACCCATTTTCCATTCGCACCGGCAAGCCTCTATGCCCACCAGCGCCGCCCAAACAGTAAGACAAGGTTCCAGGCCATGCCCACCCCCAGAGCGCCCGCCAGCGCCAGGGCGTTGCCGAACGGTGCCGCCGTCAGGTGCAGGAAGCAGACGGATGCGACGAAACCGCCCATGCCCGGAATCGCGCTGGCCAGCACCGCGGCGGTGTTCGGCCCACCGATGCGCGGTTGCAGGATCACGATCAGACTTGTGAACACGACCGGCACCAGCACCGCCACGCCGGCGACCGCCGGGCCCGCGAACCGCCCGGTCAGCACCGCCATGCAGGTCACCGCCATCACCGCCCCGGCCCGCGCCGGCAAATCCCACCACCGCCGACGCGGCATCGCCACGGGCTTCCACGCCAGATGCCGCCGGATCAGCCCATAGCCGATCCCGAACGCCGCGAAGGCCAGCACCGCCACCTCCGCAAAGCCCAACCCCATCGCCCGCACCGCCACGGTCGAGATCACCCAGCCGCCGAACCCGCCGGCAAGGCTGATCGCCGTCCCGAACCGCTGCGCCAGCTTCACATAAACCGTCTGATACACCGCCATCCCCGCCGCCGCCGGCAGGCTCGCCAGCGCGGCGGCTTCGATGAACGCCGGCCCGTGCTCCATCGCCAGGAACACATATCCCGGCCCGGCGGAAATCGGCAGAGAAGCGATCAGCGCGCCGATCACCGGCCCCGATCGCTCGATCGTCAGCGATGCCCCGACGACAATCGTCGCCGCGACCAGCAGCTTAACCAGCAGCAACAATGCATCGGGAGACAGCATCGCGACCGAACAGGCGGGTCAGACCCGCTCCCGCTCCAGCCACGCAATCGTGCCGCGCGCTGCGGCGATGCCGGTGGCGAGGCACGCCTGCAGCAAATACCCGCCGGTCGGCGCTTCCCAATCCAGCATTTCCCCCGCCACGAACACGCCGGGTTGGTCCGCGATCATGTAATCCAGGTTCAACGCCGCCAGCCGGATTCCGCCGGCCGAGGAAATCGCGCGCTCGATCGGCGCCGTGGCGACCAACGTGACCGGCAGAGCCTTGATCAGCCCCGCCAGATCGTCCTGCGTGCTTCCCTTGTGCAGCGCTTCCTGCACCAGCCCCACGCCGATCGGCGCCAGCATCGCCTGTTTGCGGAGGAAGCTGCTCAGCGACTGCCCCTTGCGCGGCGCGGCCATGCGTTCCGCCAGTGCCGGCAGTTCGATATCCGGGCGCAGGTCGATGTGCACCACCGCCGATCCGTGCGCGGCGATCGCATCGCGCAGCGCGGCGGACAGCGCGTAGACGGCCCCGCCCTCGATCCCCTGCGCGGTGATCATCGCCTCTCCGCGCACCGCATGCCCTGCCCCGCTCAACCCGATCCGCTTCATCGGCTGCCCGGCGAAGCGTTCGCGAAACACCTTCGTCCAATCCACCGAAAACCCGCAGTTGGAAGGCTTGAACGGCGCCAGCCACCGCCCCAGCAGCGGAGTCCACGCCGCGTCCGACCCCAACCGCGGCCACGACGCCCCGCCCAGCGCCAGCACGGTCGCCGCCGCGTCGACGGCCACCTCGCCATCCGGCGTCTCGAACCGCAGCGCCCCGTCAGGCGTCCAGCCCACCCAGCGATGCCGCGTCGCCAGCCGCACGCCCTGCGTATCCAACCGCCGCAGCCAGGCACGCAGCAGCGGAGACGCCTTCATCGCCGTCGGAAACACCCGCCCGCTGCTGCCGGAAAACGTCGGCTGCCCCAGGCCGTGGCACCAGTCCTGCACCGCCTTGGGCGGAAACGCCTCAATCGCCGGTTCCAGCATCCGCCGAGCGGTGCCGTAACGTTTGAGGAAGGCGGGAAGCGGCTCGGTATGGGTCAGGTTCAGCCCGCCGCGCCCGGCCATCAGCAGCTTTCGCCCCGCCGACGGCATCTGGTCGTACACCGTCACCGCCAGACCGGCGGCGGACAGCGTTTCCGCCGCGATCAAACCGGCCGGCCCGGCGCCGATCACGGCAACCTGGGTCGAAAGCACATCGGGCAGGGAGGATATTTGAGTCACGCGCTGGGTTTGGTCACGCCACCCGCCGGTTGGCAAGGCCGGGTTGGCAACGCACACTGCGTCAGGCACCGCCTGGGAGGATCCGCCATGCAACTGAACGTCAACGGCCATACCGTCGACACCGACGCGGCGGGCGACACCCCGCTGCTCGATGTCCTGCGCAATCACCTCGACCTCAAAGGCTCCCGCTATGGCTGCGGGCTGGAACAATGCGGCACCTGCATGGTCCTGATCGACGGCAAGGCGGAGTATTCCTGCGCGCGGGAAGTCGGCTCCGTCGTCGGCCGAAGCATCGTAACCATAGAGGGTCTGGGCGGCGATCACCCCCTGCAAACCGCCTTCCTGGAAGAACAGGCCGGGCAGTGCGGCTATTGCGTGTCCGGCATCATCATGACCGCGAAGGCGCTGCTCGACGCCAACCCTTCCCCCACCCGCGCCGAAATCGCCGCCGCGCTCGACCGCAACCTCTGCCGCTGCGGCGCCCACCCGCGCATGCTGCGTGCCGTCGAAAAAGCCGCCGCCGCCATCCGGGCCGCCGCCGTCGGAGTCACGTCATGAGCGACACTCTCCCCCTCAGCATCCAGAACAACCGCCGCATGGCGAAGTGGATCCGCTTCCAACCCGACCGCACCGTGAAACTCGCCGTCGGCAAGGTCGAAATCGGCCAGGGCGTGCTGATTGCCCTGTCGCAGATCGCGGCGGAAGAACTCGACGTCGCGCTCGATCGCATCGACATCCTGTCGGGCGACACCGCCGACGCGCCGGACGAGGGCTCCACCTCCTCCTCCCAGTCCATCGAGGTCTCCGGCCGATCCGTCCGCCTGGTCAGCGCCGAACTGCGCGCGCGCATCGTCACCCGCCTCGCCCAGCGCCTGAACTGCGGCCCCGCCGATATCGAGGTGCAGGACGGCGCATTCCTGCATGACGGCCAGCCGACCGGGCACGACTACTGGAACTTCGCCGCCGACGCCGACTTCGCCGCGGATATCGAGGGCACCGCGACGCCCAAGCCGCCCGGCGCGTATCGCATCGTCGGGCAACCCGCCCCGCGCCGCGACCTGATCCCGAAAATGACCGGCGCGGCCTTCATCCACGACATCGTCCGCCCCGACATGCTGCACGCCCGCGTCCTGCGCCAACCCGCCCGCGCCGCGCGCCTTGTCTCCTTCGACGAAGCCGCCATCCGACGCGCCGCGCGCGGGGACTTCCAGATCGTGCGCGTCGCCAACTTCGTCGCCTTCGTCGGCCCCGACGAAACCGTCGTGCAGCGTGCCGCCGTCGCCGCCCCCGCCTTGGCGGTCTGGGACAACGTGCGCCAACTCACCGCCGATCAGGCCGAAGCCGCCTGGCTGATCGACCAACCCGCCAACGACCGCCACTACGGCGACGCCCCCGCGCCCGAAACAGCCGGCACGGTGATCGAGGCCACATACTCCCGCCCCTATGTCGCCCATGCCGCCATGGCCCCGTCCTGCGGACTGGCCGAATTCCGCGACGGCCACCTGACCGTATGGTCCCACACCCAGGGCGTTTACCCGCTGCGCAACAGCACCGCCGACATCCTGGGTCTGAACCGCGATCAGGTCACCGTCCGCCACGCCCACGGCGCGGGCTGCTACGGCCATAACGGCGCCGACGATGCCGCGCTGGATGCCGCCGTCATCGCCCTGCGCCTGCCCGGCCATTGCATCCGCGTGCAGTGGCGGCGCGAGGAAGAATTCGCCTACGAACCCGTCAGCACCGCCCACACAACCCGCATCCGCGCCGTTCTGGACCCCGCCGGCCGCCCCATCGACTGGACGACGGAAGTCTGGGCCGGCTCCCACGTGCAACGCCCCATCTTCGGCGGCAACATGCTGACGCACGAGGCGCTGGAAACCCCGCCGCCGCCGCCCAAGGCCGGCGACCCGCCGGAGGCCAACGGCGGCGGCGGCACCCGCAACGGCACGCCGCTGTACGACATCGCCGCCAAACGCATCCTGCACCATCTGGCCGACGCCACGCCGGTGCGCACGTCGTCCCTGCGCGGTCTCGGCGCGCTGCCCAACGTCTATGCGATGGAATGCTTCATCGACGAACTCGCCGAACGCGCCGGCGTCGATCCCGTCGCCTACCGCCTGTCCTTCCTGACCGACCCGCGCGCCCGCCATCTGATCGACATCGTCGCGGCGCGCAGCGATTTCGCCAATCGCGGCCCCGTCGGCACCGGGCGCGGCATCGGCCTTGCCTGGAGTCGCTACAAAAACCGCGCCGCCTATGCCGCCGTCGCGGTGGAGATCGAGGTGGACCAGGATATCCGCGTCCGCCGCGTCTGGTGCGCCGCCGATGCCGGGCTGGTCATCAACCCCGACGGCGCGAAAAACCAACTCGACGGCGGCATCGTGCATGCCATCAGCATGACGCTGAAGGAGCAGGTGCGGATGGAAGGCGACGGCATCACCTCCGTCGATTGGGCGAGCTACCCGATCCTGACCTTCTCGGAAGTCCCCGAAATCCACTCCGAAATCGTCAGCGCCCCCAACCTCCCCACGCTCGGCATGGGGGAGTGTACGTTCGGGCCGACCGCCGCCGCCATCGGCAACGCCGTGGCGCACGCGCTGGGGGTGCGGGTCAGGGACATGCCGTTGACCCGCGAACGCATCGCCGCGGCGCTGACGCGGGGCTGAAGACTACAGAGGGAAGTCGCGGGCGGGATCGACGCCCGCGTCTTCCAGAAATTTGCGCATCGCCGCGACCTCGTCTTTCGACAGGCTGTGATGCGTGTTGTGAAACCCGTGCGTGTGGCCGTTCAGCTTCACGATCAACTGGCTGTGACCGCCATGGGCGACGTCCGCGCCCAGTTCTTCCAGCACCGAGCCGACCAGCTTCGGATCGATATTGGCGCTGATCGGATGGGCGAACAGCGCATGCAGTACGGCGCGGTGTTTATGGTTCATTGTATCGGGACCTTGTTTCAGCGAACCCCGCCAGTGAACCGACGCGGGCGCGCCGCGTCGTTGATTCAGGTCAAGCGACGCTTCGGCTGGTCTTAAGGCCGACCCCAACCGAAGCGCGCCGCCACAAGCAGATAACCGCCGCCGATCACCAGTTCCACCGCGTGCAGCAGCGGCCCGGGTTCGCCCAACAGGGCGATCAGCCCGAACACAAAATGAATAAGCCCGTGGATCAGGATGGAGGTGGGGGAGTGGTTTGTCATCGCTGCTCTCCTTGAATGAGGTCGATGACAAGCCAATATATATTTGGCTATTGACTGTCATTTGTAAATGAAGGCAATTTCCATGTGCGAAACCCGAGAGTTAGAAAGGATCGTTTCTATGGACGGAAATTTCTCGGAAATTTCCCAGTTTCGAGGGGAATTTCACCGCCTGCTCGACGCGGGAACCGGTCGATCGAACGGGTCCGACGCGCGCCCGTCTGCCTGGGACGCAGTCAGTTTCTATAACGCCCTTGTCGCGGGTGAAAAGAACAAAAACCCCAAACGCGCCATCCCGACCCAGAAAACAATCCGCAACTGGCTGTCCAAGGACCGGACAAGGATCGACTTTCCGCAGGAACGCTTCATCGAACCCATCCTCGATCTGCTGTTCCCGAACGATCCCGCCGGCCGAGCGGCGTTCCATGGGTTGTGGCAGGCCACGAAAGACGCCCGCCGAGCGGTCGAGGCGCTGGATAACGACCCGCCGCCTTCGTCCACCGTGCAATGGGCGGTGACGGATGCCGAGAATATCGGCCTCGGCCTCGCGCGCCTGCTGGTGCATCCGCCGGCGCCGTCGAACGCCATGGAAAGCTTTCTGCTGCAACTCTCGCTGTCGCTGGCGCAGAAGCCGGATGAGATAGAGGGCTTCGGCGTGCGCCTGGGCCTGAAGGCGGCGCATCTGCAATTGGATCACATCAACTGCGTGCCGCTGCCGATCGAAGACGGGCTGGACTTCGTGCAAGACCGCGGCGGCGTCTACCCGATCGTCGGCCCCTTGCTGGAACCCTGGAAGCATTTGGAAGGCAGGCCCCTGGCCAACACCACGCTGCTGTCGATGCAGCGCAGCGGCGACGGTCCGGCCAAGGTCACGGTGACGCTGCGCAGCCGCAAGCGCGATCTGGAAGTGCTGCTGGACGATCCCGAACACGACCTGTCCGACAACAAGCTTAAAGTGCTGCAAGCCTTTTTGCAGGAGTGTCACGTTCCCGACGCCGATCGGCAAATCGTCTGGGGCAAGGCAACGCTGACGGAAAAGACGCCGTCATGCGACTGACCGACGATCAACGCGCCCGCGCCGCCGCGATCCTGACCGACGCATCCGACAGTTTCGCTCGGCTGGTGGAATTGTCCGGCATGGACAAAACCACCGCTCTGCGACAGGCGGATTTACGCCGCGTCGATTTCGGCGAGGACGATCTGTCCGGATTCGATTTCACCGGGGCCGATCTGCGCGGCGCGGATGCATCACGCGCCCGCAACAAACACGCCGCGACCTGGCGCGACGTGCGCACCGACGCGACGACCAAGGGCGTGCCGGGTCCTGCAGATGCCCCGCCCGAGGATTTCGATCTGGAGCGCGTCCACGCGTTAATTTTGGAAGGGAAAGCGCCCCCCACGTCTTGGTGGCCCTTCATCACTGAATTGTCGTTTAGTAAAAATCCCTTGGCCCGATATACGGTGATGGATCAGGATCGGCGGGCACGCTTCAACGCTCTCCAACATCTCGATCTCGATCTCACCAAGCTCGCCGACCTCACGCCCATCGCAGGCCTCAACGCTCTGCAATACCTCGACCTGGATCGCACACAGGTCGCCGACCTCACGCCCATCGCAGGCCTCAACGCTCTAAAACACCTCACTTTCGATGGCACACAGGTCGCCGACCTCACGCCAATCGCAGGCTTCAACGCGCTATATATCCTCACCCTCGATAACACACAGGTCGCCGACCTCACCCCCATCGCAGGCCTAAGCGCTCTGCTATACCTCAACGTCAATGGCACACGGGTCGCCGACCTCACGCCCATCGCAGGCCTCAACGCTCTGCAAGAACTCCACCTCAATCGCACAAAGGTCGCCGACCTCACTCCCATCGCAGGCCTCAACGCTCTACAAGAGCTCAACCTCAATAACACTCAGGTCGCCGACCTCACGCCCATCGCAGGCCTCAACGCTCTGCGATACCTCAACCTCAGGGACACACAGGTCGCCGACCTCACGCCCATTGCAGGTCTCAACGCTCTGCAATACCTCACCCTCAATGGCACACAGGTCGCCGACCTCACGCCCATCGCAGGCCTCAACGCTCTACAAGCACTCTACCTCAGAAACACACAGGTCGCCGACCTCACGCCCATCGCAGGCCTCAATGCTCTACAAATTCTCTACCTCAAGGGCACACAGGTCGCCGACCTCGCGCCCATCGCAGGCCTCAACGCTCTAAAAAACCTCCACCTCGATGGCACACAGGTCGCCGACCTCACGCCCATCGCAGGCCTCAACGCTCTACAATACCTACACCTCGATGACACACAGGTCGCCGATCTCACGCCCATCGCAGGCCTCAACGCTCTGCAGTACCTCAACCTCAATCGCACACAGGTCGCCGACCTCACGCCCATCGCAGGCCTCGACGCTCTCCAAGACCTCGACCTCGATGGCACACAGGTCGCCGACCTCACGCCGGTCGCGGGGATCAAGGGACTGACCATCCACGGCGAACCCCGACCCGCACCGCGTCCCGCACCCCGCCCGCTATTCGCCCGCGGCGTTCATGCGATAACCTCCGCCGTATCCAAGTTCACACGGAGTCTCCCATGGCGAAAGTCGCGTTGATTGTCGATTTCCAACTCAAACCCGGTACCTGGGAACAATTCGATCCCATCATCCGCGCCCATGCCGCCGGCACAAAGCAAGACGAGCCGGGCTGCGAGCAATTCGACGTCCTGCAACCGGAAATCGACGGCAAGCCGGATCACAGCCGCGTCATGCTGGTCGAAGTCTACAAGGACGAAGCGGCCTTCGCGATCCACGCCGCCAGTCAGCGCCTGGTCAATACCCGCGCCGCCTATGCCGACCTGATCGAAGGCCGCACCATCAGCCGCTGCTCGGTCTAGACAAACAGCCCTCGCCCCCCGCGCGATCGGCACCCCCATCCACCGATCAGGGCAAACCCCGCATTGTCCGACCACCCCGGACAATGCGGCCCGAGGACAGGCTTCGCGCCCCCTCGGTGGTTCTGCGCGGTAAAAAACCGCGAGCCGCCGCTAATGCCCGGCGTTGGTGCCGGAGAAATCGGGCGCCGCCAGCCCCGACGCCGCAAGCTGCACCACCAGCGCCGCCTTCAACCGTTCCAACCCCGCCTCGCTGGACGCCTCCGCCCGCGCCACCAGCACCGCCTGGGTGTTGGACGCGCGTAACAGCCACCAACCGTCGTCGGTCAGCACCCGCACGCCGTCCGTCTCCGAAACATTCGCCTTTTCGCCGAGCAAGCGTTCCGCCACTTCCTCGATCACCGCGAATTTGCGGGTATCGTCGCAGTCAAACCGCAGTTCCGGCGTGTTGATGACCTGCGGCAGGGCCTTGCGCACGTCCGACAGCCTGCCGGTCATGCGCGCCACGATGCCCAGCGCCCGCACGGCGGCATACAGCGCGTCATCGAACCCATACCAGCGATCCGCGAAGAAGATATGCCCGGACATTTCCCCGGCCAGAGGCGATCCCGTCTCCGCCATTTTCGCCTTGATCAGCGAATGCCCGGTCTTCCACATCAACGGCGCGCCGCCGGCCGCCGCGATCTCGTCAAACAGCACCTGGCTCGCCTTCACATCGGCAATGATCGTCGCGCCGGGATGCGATTTCAGCACGTCGCGCGCCAGCAAGACCATCAACTGATCGCCGAACATGATCGCGCCGGTGTCGTCGACGATGCCGATACGATCCGCGTCGCCGTCGAAGGCAATGCCGATATCCGCCTTTTGCGCCGCGACCGCATCGATCAGTTGCACCAGATTGGCCGGCACCGTCGGGTCGGGGTGATGCGCCGGGAATGTGCCGTCGATCTCCCCATTCAACACCGTGTGTTCGCCCGGCAACCCCGCGACCAGCCGGCCCAGCACGTCGCCCGCCGATCCGTTGCCGTTATCCCAGACGACCTTCAACGCTCGGCTTCCGCCGTCCCAGTCTTGCAGCAGACGCGCGATGTAATCGTCGGCGATGTCGAAGCTGCGGTCCGACCCGGCGGCTTCGTCCACCACGTCCCCGGCCGCGGCCAGCGCGCCCAATTCGCGGATTTGCAGGCCAAAGAACGGCTTGCGGCCGATCATCATCTTGAAGCCGTTATAATCCGGCGGATTGTGGCTGCCCGTCACCATGATCGCGCCGTCCGTCGCCAGCTTGGTGGCGGCGTAGTACAGCATCGGCGTCGGCCCGCGCCCCACGCGCACCACCGCCATCCCGCTGGCGCGCAGCCCGGCGACCAGGGCGGCTTCCATGGCCACGCTCGACAGCCGCCCGTCATAGCCGGTGGCGATCGTCGAGCCGCCCGCGCGGGCGACGATGGAGCCGAACACGCGCCCGATGGCGAAGGCATCGGCCTCGTGCAAGGTGCGCCCGACGATGCCGCGAATGTCGTATTCGCGCAGAACGGTCGGATCGAAACGGTGGGAGAATGTCATCGGTTCACTCGGCTGGATAATTTTTCAGAAAAGCACGCACGGCGTCGGCCATTTCCGGCCGCTTCAGCGCATAGGCGATCTGGGCTTCCAGGAAGCCGATCTTGTCGCCGCAGTCGAAACGTCGCCCTTCGTAACGAAGTCCGTGAAACGGCTGTTGGCCGATCAACTTTGCCATGCCGTCGGTCAACTGCACCTCGTTGCCCGCCCCACGCTCCATCTTCGACAGATGGCCGATGACTTCGGGCATCAGCACGTAACGACCGATGATCGACAGGTTCGACGGCGCGTCCTTGGGCGCGGGCTTTTCCACCAGGCCCTTGACCTCCACCAGCCGCCCATCGTCGGCGCCGGTGCGCAGGATCCCGTAGCGATTGGTGTGCTCCCGCGGGACTTCGACGACGGCGACGACATTGCCGCCGGTCTCGCGATAGGCATCGGCAAGCTGCGCCATGCAGGGCTTGTCGGCCAACACAAGATCGTCGGGCAAAATGATGGCGAAGGGGTCGTCGCCGATGAAGGCGCGCGCGCACCAGATCGCATGACCCAGGCCCATCGGCACCTGCTGGCGCACGGTGACCATCGACCCAGGCTCCACCCGAGAGCCCTGCAACGCGGCGAGCGCATCGTCCTTGCCGCGTTCGCGCAACGTCGCTTCCAACTCGTAAGCGATGTCGAAATGCTCCACCAGCGCGGTCTTGCCGCGCCCGGTGACCATGCAGAACTGATCGATACCGGCGGCGCGGGCTTCTTCGATGGCGTATTGAATCAACGGCTTGTCCACCACCGGCAGCATTTCCTTGGCCGTCGCCTTGGTGGCGGGCAGAAAGCGCGTGCCGAGACCGGCGACGGGCAGGACGACTTTGCGTAATGGCTTGGTCACGCAGCGGCTCCAATAATCTCGATTTTACCTGTCTCTCATGCCGGGTCGGCCAAATTGTGGCAAGGCACCGGAAATCCGAGCCTACATGGTGCGCGCAGCCTCCTCGGCAAGCCCGTTATCCACGCAAACCTCGAACGGAATGGGTCCCGCCAGCGCCCCGCCGGAAATCATCGCCGCCGCCAGCCGATCGAACCCCTCTTGCCGCGTGATCGGATCGGGACCGTAGAGTTCCAGCGCCCGGTAACGATCGATCGCGGCGGCGAAAATCTCCCCCGGCACCGCCGGGAAGAACGACGCCAACGCGCGCGCCACTTCCGCCCCCGGGGTCGCGCGGATCCAGCGCAGAGAGCGGTACATCGCGCGTACCATCGCGGACAGATCGTCACGGCGAGAGACCAGAACGGATCGGCGCGTCACCAAGGTCGTATAGGCGGTCAGGCCGCGGGTGGCGGCGGCGTTCCACAAATGCCCCGCGCCGGAGGCAAGCAATTCCTCGGCATAGGGTTGGAACACCTGAACGGCGTCGAGCCGACCGTCGCGCAAGGCGGCGGCATTGTCGGCCATCGACGGCCCGTGCGTGCGGTTCAGCGCCGCCGGATCGACCCCCGCGCGCCGCAGATCGTCCTGCAGGCACAGCCAGGGCGTCGGCACTTCCGACACAGACGCAAAACGCAGCCCCAGCAAATCGGCGGGGACGAAATCCGGCTTCGGCTCCCGCCCGATCACAAAGAACGGATCGCGCGCCACCACGTCGCAGAAGCAGACGATGTCGGACGCCGGTTCCGCCGCATGGGTCAGCAGCACCCGCAGCGGCCCGCCCCACATGACGTCGATCCGCCCCGCCCGCAAATCGGCCGCGGTGCGCGCGGGATCGGGGGAATCCCGCAGCGAAACCTCCACCTTTTCGGCCTCATAGGCGCCGATCGCATGGGCGGCGTAGAACGGAGCATAAAACAAGGCGCGGAAATTCTCGGACAACACGATCATCGCGGGGTTCCTTCAGGGCGCAACCGGCTTACGATGCCCGAAGCAACGACAAAAGGGGAGCGTTCATGCGCATCGTGTTGATCGGCGTTTCGCACTGGCACACGCCATTCTTTCTCGACCCGTGCCTGGAGATGGCGGATGTGACGATCGTCGGCGTCAGCGACCCCGACCTGTCGCGCACGGAAGCCGCCGCGAGCAAGGCGAAATGCCCGGTTTTCGCCGATTACCGCGAGATGTGCGCCAAACTGCAACCCGATTTCGCCTTCGCCCTGGCGCGCCATTGCGACATGGCGGAACTGGCGCGCTTCCTGATCGACAGCCGCATCCCCTTCGCCATGGAAAAACCCTGCGCGATCGGTGCGGCGGAGGCCAACGACATCGCCCAACGGGCCATCGCCGCGAACCACTTCGCCGCGGTGCCCTATGTGTTCCGCTACTGTCCGATCATCGACACGGTGCGCGAAATCGCCGATCGGGAAGCGATCCAGTACCTGATGTTCAAATTCGTCGGCGGCATGGTCGATCGCTATTACAACCAGCGCGTCGAATGGGTGATCGACCGGGCGCAATCCGGCGGCGGCCCCCTGCTGAATCTGGGCGTGCACTTCCTCGATCTCTGCCGCGTGCTGCTGAACGACGCCGATCTGACGGTGACGGCGGCGATGATGTCGAACCGCGCCGCGAAGCTGAATATCGAGGATCACGCCGTCGTGCTGATGCAGGGCGGCGGCGCGTCGTGCATGGTCGAAACCGGCTATCTCTACCCCGCGCCGAACTCGGTCTTCGACATGCACTACAGTATCCGTACCGAGGGCCATTACTTTGCCGCGCGGGAAAACGGCCTGCTGGAAATCGTCGACAACAAGCGTCAACGCACGACGCGCGAAATGAAGCTCACCAACGTCTTCTTCTACCCCCAATTCGTCCGCGACACGATCGCCCGCCTGCGCGACGGGCGCAAACCGATCGCCGATCTGTCCGACAATGCCAAGGCGGTGGAACTGGTCGAGGCCGCCTACGCGCTCTCCCCGCTGTCGGCGTCATGATCGGCGTCGATTGGGGCACGACGTCGTTTCGCGCCTACCGCTTCGGCCCCGACGGCGCGGTGCGCGATCGCAAGGCCTCCGCCCTCGGCATCATGAACGTGCCGGACGCCCGCTTCGCCGACACGCTGCGCGCGGAAATCGGCCCCTGGCTCGCCGCCGGGGAAGACCGCGTGCTGCTGTCCGGCATGATCGGCAGCCGGCAGGGCTGGGTGGAGACACCCTATCTGCCCTGCCCCGCCGGGCTGGACGACATCGCCGCCGCCCTGATCGACGTGGCCTTCGACTGGGCGCGGGTCAAATTGGTGCTCGGCCTGTCCGCCACGGATGCGGCGGGTGTGGCGGAGGTCATGCGCGGCGAGGAAACCCAGATTCTCGGCGTCCCAACCCTACTGGCGGAGGGCGGAACCGCCTGCCTGCCCGGCACACATGCCAAATGGGCCGACGTCGCGGACGGCCGCATCGTCGGGTTCTCGACCCATATGACCGGCGAGGTCTTCGCCGCCCTGCGCGGCGCGACGATCCTGGGCCGCACCATGACCGACCCCGCGCGGAATAACGACGCCTTCGCGCAAGGGGTTCGTCGATCCGCCGATCCGGGCGGGCTGCTGCACCATATTTTCGGCGTCCGCGCGCAAACACTGACCGGCGCGCTGACGGAATCAGACGCCGCGTCGTACCTGTCGGGCATCCTGATCGGCCACGAAATCCGCGCGCAGTTGGACACCGGACGGCCGATATGGCTCGTCGGCTCCGACACGCACCTGTCGGACTGCTACGCGCAGGCCATTGCCCTCTGCGGCGGCGTCGCGCGCCAGCCGGACAACACCGATCCGGCGGCGGCAATCGGCCTCGCGGCCATCGCCGCCCGCGCAAACTGGAACCGCTCGGCCCGATAAGGCGCCGAGCGGGACACCATTCCGACGTCTACTTCCCCGCCAGGATCGCCTTACAGGCAGCCGGCGGGACCGGCGGCGACTTGCGCGGGCCGGGCGGCGCGGGCGGGGCGTCGATCTGGTCGAACCACCATTGCAGCGACGCATCGCACCCGTCGCCCGGAGGCGGCGGTGCCATCGACGTGCATTCCGGCTGATCCGCCGGGCAGGCAAAGCTGATATGCATATGCGCGGCGTGACCGTACCAAGGCCGAATACGCCGCAGCCAGCCTCGGTCGCCGCCGACCTCCTCGCAGAGTTGCTTCTTGATCGCGGGATTAACCAGCACGCGATCCACGCCGGGCAGGGTCGCGGCCAGGCGCAATAACGTCACGACCTGGCCCGACCAGCGCGACGGTTCCACCCCGCGTCGATCCGGACGCACCAGGCCGGCGATGACGATCGACTCGCGCTCCGCCGGCCCCAGCGCGGGGCGCGGTCGCATGTCCAGCGCCACATCGACATCCAGGCCGAGTTGGTGGCTGACATGCCCCCCCGCCATCGGGCCGCCGCGCGGGTTGGAGATATCCTCGATCAACAAGGTCGGCATACCCGCGGCGGCGGCGGCCTTCGCCATGGCCTTGGTGCCCGCCACGGTCTGCGGCGCGCCCCAGAAATTGCTGCGCGCGACATGGATGGTCTGATAGCCGGGGCCAGACTCCGGCAGCCGTTCCGCCCCCGCGATGCAGCCGCCCGTCGACGGACCGCCGACAATGCGCAGCGGGACCGGACCATTCCCTTGGGGAGGGCCGGCACCCATGGTCAGCAGGGCGACAAGCGCCAGAACGGAGGCAAATAAGGGTTTCAGAACCGTCGCTCATACACCGTGATCACATCGCCGGGACGGATGAACGCCTGACGCTGGGCCTTGCCTTCGATCGCCTGCCCGTCCGTCGTCCTGACCACGCCAGCATAGGCCTCGACCGCGCGGTACGTGAAGCCGCCGGCGACCGCCGCGGCGGTGACCACGGTCATGCCGAGCTGATAGGGGTACTGACCGGGTTTGTTGACCTCTCCGAGGACGTAGATCGGGCGATAGGCGATGACTTCGGCCGATACCGACGGGTTGCGCAGCACGCTCCCGCGGCGCAACGCCTCCGCCACCGCGGCTTCAAACGCGCGCGGTGTCAGCCCGGCGGCCCGCACCGACCCGATCAGCGGCAACGATACGGTGCCGTTGTCGGAGACGCGGAATTCCCCGGTCAACGCCTCCTCGCCAAAGGTGATCAGGCGCACCAGATCGCCGGCATCGAGCCGATACTCCGTCGGCGGAGAGTACGGCAGAAACGGCAGGTCGCGACCCGGCGCGCAGGCGACGATCGCGCCGAGAAGCAGCGCGACGGACAGGGGAATTCGAAGCAGACGAGCGACCATGGGCCTCCTTCCCGGGCATCGTCGCCCGATCGGTCGTCCCAGCTCTTACGGCATACAGATGGAGGAAGCGTTAACGCCGGCGACGCCGAACGACGCCAATTCCGAACAATCCGCCGGCCAGCAAAGCGAGCGAGGCGGGTTCCGGCACGTCGAACGCGTCCGGGGACAGATTGGCGTGCGGCAGGATCACCGCCGGTGAACCGCCCGCGCCGGTCCCGCCAATCCCCGCCGATCCGTTCGGCAGAATGGTCGGGATCGCAATGCTGCTCTGCCCGCTCAGGTCCCGCGCGGAGAAGCTAAACAGCGAGGGGCCGTCATAGTCGTAGCTGATCGTCAGTTCGACGCTCGCGGCGGTCCGCTGCTGGAACGAGAAGTTGGAGCCATGCACCGACATGGCGATGTCGCTGAGCGTGGCGAAGTGCATGGTGAGATCGCCGGCGCCGGTGAATTCGCCCAGGGCGTTGGTCAGCGTGACGACGCCGGAGGTGGCGCGTCCGCCGATGGCATTGAACGTCCGCGTCACCCCGGCGCCGATGCGGTCGACGGAGTCGATGGCAACGGTGGGAGAGGCGACCGCCAGGGCGCTGTCGAGGGAGCCGGCGTCGAAGGGCCCGACATAGCCGAGCGGCAAGGCCCAGACGGCGACTTCGGCGGCGAAGCCATTGAGGTAGACGGTGCCGCCGCCGTTGTTGGCGATGACGCCGCCGCTTTCGATAGACGATGTCACGACAATGGAGACGGAGTTGAGTGTAGCGCCATCAACGTCAAATTTTGGGACGGAGATCATCGCCTGCCCATCCGTCCAATCCGTCGCCAGATAGGTCGACGGCCCCGGGAAAAACCCAGTGTACGACAACACCAATGCGCTGGCCGGCGTGCTTGCCAGGGCGAAAAGGGCGGTCAGGAGCGCGACGGCGCGGGCGAAGGATGCGTTCATTTGTCCGTCTTTTATCGCTTAATTTAGACAAACTCAAGCCAAAAATAGGCAACCACAGGTTGATTTCCGCAAGCCGCAACGCGGAAATTCAGCCAAAACCCGGCCGCCATTAGCCGATCGTTAAGACAATCGCGTTTACAAAATGGTTCCAAACCAGACCGAACCGGATTGTGCAGCGCCGTGACCGAGCCGCCGACACCGACGCAAGACACAGCGAACGCGGACCCGCTCGGCCAAACCCGGGACGTCGCGCGCACGCTCACGCCCGCTTTGGCGCGCCCATTCCCCGAACCGTCCGCCGTCGGCCCAAGGGCGATCCTGACCATCCTCCGCCGCCGCCTGATCCCGCTGCTGACCTGCGTAATCCTGATCCCGCTCTGCGCCGCGCTCGCGATCCATCGGATCACCCCGGCATATACCGCCACCGGCATGCTGATCTACGAACCCAGCGAGTATAAGGTCCGGGAGTTGCAAAGCATTCTGCGGACCGACCCGACCACGGAAGCGGTCATGGCAAGCCAGGCGGAAATCCTGCGCAGCCTTCATATCGCGCAAAAAGTCGCCGAACGCGGCAATCTCTTCGCCAACCCGGAATTCAACCGCGCGCTCCGCCCACCCGGCGGCATCCGGCCGCATCTCGACGCGGCGCTCCGCTTCCTCGGCCTGCGCGAACCGGAAACCGTCGCGCCGCCGATCTACGGCCCCCGCCTCGCCCCAGATCGCGACGCCACCCTGCTCGCCGTGCAGGCCGCGCTCAAGGCCACGGCCGTGCGGTTTTCCCGCGTGATAGAGGTCTCCTTTACCGCCGAAGACCCCCATATCGCCGCCGCCGCCGTCAACAACGCGATGGACGCCTACGTCAAGGACCAGTTCGCCGCCAAACACCGCGCCGTGGCGCGCGCGACCGAGTGGCTGGAAAAGCGCGCCTTCGAACTCCGCCGCGACCTGCGCGCCGCCGAACGCCAGATCGCGCAGTACCGCGCCGAACAGCACCTCAGCCAGGGCATGCATGCCGGTCTCGACGCCGAACAGATCAGCCATCTGAACGAGGACCTGGTCCGCGCGCGCGGTGAACTGGCCGGCGCCGAAAGCCGCCTCGACGCCGCGCGGGGGCGCGCCGGTGCCGCCGCGCAGGCCGCCATCGCGTCATCGGTCGTGCAACTGCGCGTGCAGCAGGAACAGCTTCAGGCCCAGGCCCAGGCGCAGCAGGGTCGGCTCGGGCCGAACCACCCGGAAGCCGAGGGGCTGCGCCGCCAGGTCGCCGAAACCCAACGCGCCGTCGCCGCCGAAATCGCCCGCGTCATCGCCGCCACAGAATCCGACCGCCGCTCGGCCTTTGAACGCGTCGCCACGCTGGAACGCAATCTCCGCATCGCGCAGGAGGAAGCCGAACGCAACGCCAAGGCGCAATTGCCGCTGAACGCCCAAACCCGCGACGCGGACGCGCTGCGCGCCCAGTTGCAGGCCGTGCTGGAACGCATCCAGCAAACCGCCCAACAGGCCGTGATTGAAACCGCGGAGGGACGGGAAATCTCTCAGGCGCTGCCGCCCGAACATCCCAGCGCGCCGAAATCGACCCGCCTGCTCGCCGCCGCCCTGGCCGCCGGACTCGGGTTGGGGCTGATGCTGGTCTATGCGCTGGAGAAAGCCGACACCACGCTGCAAAGCGGCGAAGCCGTTCGTGCCGCCACCGGCCTGCCCTGCTTCGCCCTGCTGCCGGAAATCGGCAAACGCGCTTTGGGTCACGGCAAAATCGAGGACTACGTCGCCCGCCGTCCGCTCACCGCCTTCGCCGAACAAATCCGCGCCCTGCGCGCCGGGCTCTGGTTCGGCGCCAACCGCCCCCGCGTCATCGCCGTCACCGCCGCTCGTCCGGCCGAAGGCAAAACGATCCTGACCATTTCCCTGGGACGTTCGGCCCGCCTCGCCGGAGAGCGCGTCATGCTCGTCGAATGCGACCTGCGCCAACCGTCCTTCGTTCGGCGCTTCAACGGCGGCGACGGCGTCGGCCTGGCCGACGTGCTGAAGGGCGAAGCGACGCTGGAGGAGGTAATCCGCGAGGACCCGATCGCCGGCCTGCACTACATCCATGCCGGCAAGCCCCGCGCCGGCAGGCAGAACAGCGATATCCTCGGCCTGTTCCTGTCCGCGGCGATGGCCGAATTGCTGATCCGCCTGCGCCGGGACTACGACCTGATCGTGCTCGACGCCCCGCCGGCCCAGGCGATGACCGAGGCCCGCGCCATCGCCGCCGTCGCGGATGCCACGCTTCTGGCCGTGCGCTGGCGCTCCACCCCCGTCGAAATCCTGCGCCACGCCCGCACCTTGCTCGACGAGGCGCACGCCGTCGTGGTGGGGACCGTGCTGACCAGGGTTGACCCGCGCGCGCATGTGCGCTCCGGCTACGCCGACGCGGAGGTATATCACCGCCGCTACCGGCCGTATTACCGAGGATAGCGCAGCATGACGGGACGATTTCTGGTGACCGGCGGGGCCGGTTATGTCGGCAGCCATATGGTGGCCGCGCTGTGTGACCGAGGCGCTTCGGTCACCGTGCTGGACAATCTGCGCACCGGCCATCGCGCCGCCGTGCCCGACGCCGCGCGCTTTGTGCGGGCCGATCTGGCCGATGCCGCCGCGGTCGATGCCGTGCTGTCGGACGGTCCCTGGGACGCGGTGTTTCACTTCGCCGCCATGACCCAGGTCGGCGAGAGCATGCAGATGCCGATGCGCTATCTGATCGCCAACGCTTCCACCGGCATGGCGCTGATCGATGCCTGCGTGCGGCACGACGTGCGCCGCTTCATCCTGTCGTCCACCGCCGCGCTGTTCAACGCCACCGACGACGCCCCGATCGCGGAAACCGCGACCATCGACCCGCAATCGCCCTATGGCGACAGCAAATGGATGATCGAGCGTGCCCTGCTCTGGGCGAGCCGCATCCACGGCCTGCGCGCCGCCTGCCTGCGCTATTTCAACGCCGCCGGCGCCGATCCGGCGGGACGGCTGGGGGAAGACCACCGCCCGGAATCCCATCTGATCCCGCTGGTCATCGATGCCGCCCTGGGCCGCCGCCCCGCGCTGAAGGTCTTCGGCGACGACTACCCGACCCCGGACGGCACCTGCGTGCGCGATTATGTCCACGTCGCCGACCTCGCCGCCGCCCATCTGCTGGCCCTGGAGAAACTCGACGACGGCGACGTCACCTGGAACCTGGGCAACGGGGAAGGTCATTCCGTGCTGGCGGTGATCCAGTCGGTGGAGCGCGTCTCCGGCCTGCGAGTCCCCTATGCAATGGCGCCTCGGCGCGCGGGCGATCCCGCGGTGCTGGTCGCATCCTCGGCCCGCGCGCGCGCCGCCGGGTGGCAGCCGAAGCACGACGCGCTCGACGACATCGTGCGCAGTGCCTTTACCTGGCGCGCCGAACATCCGGATGGGTATGGCGACTGACGCCTACACCCGCCTGTCCATCCCGCTGGCCGCCGCAGTACTGCTGTGGCCGGCGGTCTGGAACGGCTATCCCATCGTTTTCGCCGATACCGGCACCTATCTCTCGCAGGCCATACATCTGTACCTCGGCTGGGACCGGCCGGTCTTCTACAGCCTGGCGCTGTTCGTCCTGCACTGGAAGATCGCGCTTTGGCCCGCGATCGTCGCGCAAGCCCTGCTGGCGGCCTGGGTCCTGGCGCTGACCCTGCGCGCGCTAAGCCTGGACCGCCGCCTGTTGCCCCCGCTGGCACTGGGGCTGAGCCTGCTGTCATGGCTGCCCTGGCTGGTCTGCGAAATCATGCCCGACAGCTTCACCCCGCTGCTGGCGCTGACATTGTGCCTGCTGGCGCTGAACCATGGCGGCGTGCCGCTTATCCTGCTCACGGCATTCATGATTTCCTCGCAACAATCCAGCCTGCCCATTGCCCTGACGCTGATCGTCGCGTTGCTGATCCACCGCCGAACCGCGTGGCGACGGCTTTTGCTGCCCCCGATCCTGGCCGCCGCCGCCTTGCTCGCCGTCAATCTGATCGGTCACGGGCGCGCTTCTCTGTCACCCTACGGGAACGTATTTCTGCTGGCGCGGGTGATTTACGACGGCCCCGGCATGACCGTGCTGCGCCGCGACTGCCCGCAAGCCGGTTGGCGGTTGTGCCCGTTCCTGGACCGCTTCCCCCCGACGTCCGACGAGTTCCTGTGGCGCGCCGACAGCCCGATCCTGCTCGCCGGCGGGCACAAGGCGGTTTCCGCCGATGCCGGCGCGATCCTTTCCGCCGCCCTGACCGCCTATCCCTGGACACAGGCCCGCGCCGTGATCGCCAACGCCTGGGAACAACTCGGCCGCTTCCGCGGCGGCGACGGGTTGGAAGCCTGGCCCAACGAGGTCTCCCCCTGGATCGCGCGCGACTTCCCCAGGCGGGAGGCCGCCGCCTATGCCGCCGCGCGTCAGCAGTCCGGCACCCTGACCCTGCCGACGCCCTTGGCCGATCTGCATGACGCCGTCTCGATCCTTGGGATCGTTATCTGCCTGCTGCTGTTGCCGCGATCCCTGCGGCGGCGCGATGCACTGGCGCCTTTCCTTTTCGTTTCTTTGATAATTCTTCCCGTCAGCGCCGTCGTCACCGGCGGGCTGTCCACCCCGCACGACCGTTACCAAAGCCGAATCATGTGGCTGCCGCCCTGCATCGCCGTGCTCGGCCTGGTCATGCCTCGCCCGCCCCGCCGATGAACCGCGCCGTCGCCTGGTCGGCGATCGAGGCCGTTGCCGCCGCGCTGTTTTCCGCCGTCGCCGCCTTCGCCATCGCGCGCATCGCGGGCCCGGCGGAGCTGGGCATCGGTTCCGCCGCCGTATCGGTGCACGTACTGCTCTGGGTCGCCGTAAACGGGTTGTTCGCCGACGCGCTGGCGCAGGCCGAGCGGGTGGGTGAGACGGTGGCGGGGGGGGCTTGGCGGGCGTCTGTTGCTTTGGGATGTCTGGCGGCCCTGGTGCAGGCGGGATCGGGTTGGGCATTGTCCGCCGCGTTCGACGATCCGCGCCTGATCGCCATGAGCCTGCTGCTCGCGCTGCCGCTGCCCCTCGTCGGCGCGGGAGGTGCGCGCCAGGGCATGCTGACCCGCGCCCGAGCCTATCGCCGCCTCGCGCTGCGCACCCTGTTCGGCCAGGGCACAGGCGCGGTCTGCGGCATTGCCCTGGCCTGGGCCGGTTACGGCGCCTGGGCGCTGGTCGCGCAACAAACCATCGCCTCCGCCCTCGGCGCCTGCATATTGTTGATCGGCTGGCGTCCGGAACCGTCGGGATCGTGGGGCGGGGTTGCCGCCCTGTTGCGCGTCGGCCTGCCGCTGACCGCCAGCACGCTGACCCAGATCGGGCGCTATCGGCTGTTCGTGCTGCTGATCGGTGCCTCCGCCGGGCCGGAGGCCCTGGGCCAGGTCCACATCGCCTTTCGCCTGGTCGATACGGTCAAAGAAACAGTCTTCACCGCGCTGTGGCGACTGATGCTGCCGGCGCTGGCCGAACACAGCCGCGATCCCGTCGCCATGCTCGCCCGCGTCGATCTGTTCCTGCGCCGCTCCGCCGCCGCGACCATGCCGCTGTGCGCCGCGTTGGCGATGGCGCTGCCGTCGGTGGTGGCGGCGCTGTTCGGCCCGGTCTGGCAACCCGCCGGCATCGCCGCCCTGCCGCTGGTCGGACTGATGGCGCTGCTGGCATTGATGTTCCCGTCCGGCGTCGCCCTGGTCGCGGCCGGACAGGCGCATTTCACGCTGTATGCCAATCTGGCGGGCCTGACGGCGACGGTGCTGTTCGCGCTGATCGCGCGCCCGACGGACGCCTGGGGCGCGGTGATGGTTTGGTGTTCCGCGCAGGTGTTCGTGACGCCCTATGCGCTGTGGACGAACGGCAGAGCACTCCGCGTCGGGCCGTTGCGACCGCTGACCGGGGCGTTGCTGCGCAAAATATAGAATCCCGCTCGGCTTGTTGCCAAGCCGAGCGGTAATCCATCAAGTGGTTCGAAAACCACCTTGCCGTGGCTTTCCGACCGATTTCCCTATGGCCATTTCCACATAACAATGGCCTCCTGTCAACATAAAAACGGACACAGGAAATTCGATCATGCGCATCTTCGGCATCGACGGCGGAATCGCCTCCATCGGCTGGGCAGTCATCGAAACCGACGACGAAACGCTGTCCATCGTCGCCGCGGGCACCCGCATGTTCGACGCGCCGGAAACCGCGAAGGAACGGACGCCCACCGCCGCGGTCCGACGCCTCCACCGCGGGCAACGCCGGGTCATCCGCAGACGCCGTCAGCGCATGGCCAAACTTCGCCACCTGTTCGTCGAAACCGGCCTGATCGCCGATGCCGAGCGAGATGCCCTGGCACCGAAAAAGGGCGAAGCCCGCATCGACCCGTGGACACTTCGCGCCGCCGCCCTCCAACGCCCCCTCACCGGCCCCGAACTCGCCCAGGTACTCGGCCATATCGCCCGCCATCGGGGCTTTCGTTCCAACGCCAAGCGCGACAACGCCGCACCCGCCAACAGCGAAACCTCTAAAATGAAGCTCGGCATTGCCACCACAACCGAGCGCCTCGCCCAGTATCGCACCGTCGGCGAACTCTTCGCCACGCACCCCGACTACAAAGACCGCAAACACAATCGCGGCCTCAATTTCGACCGCTCCATCCTGCGCTCCGATCACGAGCACGAAATCCGCGCACTGTTCGCCGAACAGCGCCGACTCGGCAACCCGCTGGCGACCGAGGCGCTGGAAACCACGTTCGCCGACATCGCCTTTTCCCAACTGCCCCTGCAGGACAGCGAGCACCTCCTCGCCGCCTGCCCGTTCGAACCCGACCGGAAACGCACCGCCCGCCGCGGCTACGCCTTCGAGATGTTTCGCCTGCTGTCCCGACTTGCCGCAATCCGCCTGACCGAGCGCGGCAAGGATTGGCCCCTGACCCCGGAGCAGATCGCCAAGGTCGCCGACAATTTCGGCGCACAGAAAAAGCTGACCTGGAAGTGGCTGCGCGCGACGCTCGACATCCCCGCAACCGTCCGCTTCGCCGGCATCGCGCCAAAAGACGAAATCCACGACTTCGTCGCCCGCACGGGAGCCGCCGCCGAAGGAACCGCCACGCTGCGCAAAACCCTCGGCGACGCGGCTTGGCACCGCCTGATGCAAGCCCCGGAACGGCGTGATCGCATCGCCGAAGTGTTAACCTTCCGCGAGGACCCGGCCTCCGTCCGGCGCGGGCTGGAAGAAGCCGGCGTGATTGGCGATATCCTCGACGCGCTGATGCACGGCGTCGAAACCGGCGCATTTTCTCAGTTCACCCGGGCCGGCCACATCTCCGCCAAGGCCGCCCGCAACCTGTTGCCCGGCCTGCAACGCGGGTTGGTCTATTCCGCCGCCTGCGAGGACATCGGCTATAACCACGCCGAACAGGCCGAATTCAAGCTGGACGATGTGCGCAACCCGATCGCCCGCAAGGCCGCCGGAGAAATGGTCAAGCAGGTCCGCGCGATGGCCGCGAAGTTCGGCAAACCCGACTTCATTCACGTCGAGCTCGCCCGCGACATCGGCAAAAGCGCCGAAGAGCGCGACGAAATCAAACGCGGCATCGACAAGCGCAACGCCGTGCGCGACCGCCTGCGCCTGGAACTGGCCGGCATCCTGGGCCGCGACCCGCGCCTGGAAGACCTTGTCCGCTACGAACTCTGGAAAGAACAGAACGGCGAGTGCCTCTACACCGGTGAAAAAATCCTCCCCGCCTGGCTGTCTGCCGGCGACAACCGCGTGCAGGTCGATCACATCCTGCCGTGGAGCCGCTTTGGCGACGACAGTTTCGCCAACAAGACCCTGTGCATGGCAAGCGCCAACCAGCGCAAAAAAGGCCGCACCCCATTCGAGTGGTTTGAGGCCGAGCGACCCGAGGACTGGCCGATCTACGTCGCCCGGGTAGAAGCGTGCAAGGAGATGAAAGGCCGCAAGAAGGGCGGCTTTTATCTGCGCAAGAACGCCGGGGAGGTGGAAGAAACCTTCCGCAACCGCAATCTGGGCGACACCCGCTATGCCACGCGCCTGCTGCTGGGACTGCTGAAACGCGGCTATCCCGAAACGGAGGTGCGTGCCCGCCCAGGCCCCCTGACCGCCAAGCTGCGTCGCGCCTGGGGCGTGGAGGACCTGAAAAAGGGCCCGGACGGCAAGCGCCTGGACGACGACCGCCACCATGCGCTGGACGCCATCGTGGTGGCGGCGACCACGCAATCGATGCTGCAAAAACTAACCGTCGCGGCGCAGGAAGCCGAACGCAAGGGGCTGCCGAGGGGATTCGATTTCGACTTCGTGCAAGCCCCGGCGGCGGGATTCCGAGAGGTCGTGCGCGCGACGATCGAGGGTGTTTTCGTCTCCCGCCCCGAGCGCCGCCGAGCGCGGGGGGAGGCGCATGCCGCGACGATCAAGCAGGTGCGGGAGGTCGACGGCAAGGATGTGGTGTTTGAGCGCAAGGCGGTGGAGAAGTTGGAGCTGAAGGATTTGGACAAAATCCCCGTGCCCTCACCGTACGGGAAAATCGTCGATCCCGCGAAGCTGCGGGACGCGTTGGTCGAGACGCTGCGTGCCTGGATCGCAGCCGGGAAGCCGAAGGATAAGCCGCCGCTATCGCCGAAGGGGGATGTGATCCGGAAGGTGCGGTTGGAAACGACCGACAAAGTGGCGGTATCCGTACGCGGCGGCACGGCGGATCGCGGGGATATGGCGCGGGTGGACGTGTTCGCGAAGGCGAACAAGCGAGGGAAGCGAGAATTCTATCTGGTGCCGATCTACCCGCACCATGTCGCGGATCGGGTCGCCTGGCCCGTGCCGCCGGATAGGGCTGTACGTGCGTACAAGACCGAGGCGGAATGGACACTGATAGATGCAACCTATGATTTTCTGTTCAGCCTAAACCAAAACAGCCTTGTGGAAGTTGTGACCCCGGATGGGGTATCGTTCCAGGGCTATTTCAGAGGGCTGGATCGAACCACCGGCGCAATCGCACTGGCCGCGCCGATCAGTTCAAGAATATTGCGACGTGGAATCGGCGCCAAGACGCTGTTCAGAATGCAGAAGCTCTTTATTGACCGCCTCGGAAAGATAACCCCTGTCCAAGGGGAGGTTCGCACATGGCATGGCGAGGCGTGCACATAACCCAGGCTGCCCGACTGTCCCTGACGGACTCGCAACTTGTCGTCAACCGCGAAGACGGCGAGATCCGCCTGCCCATCGAGGATATCGCCTGGATGGTGATCGACACCCCGCAAGTGTCGATCACCACGGCCTTGCTGTCGGCCTGCATGGACGCCGGCATGGCGATCATTACAACGGATCGCACCCATACCCCCAGCGGTCTGATCCTGCCGTTCCACCGCCACCACCGGCAGGCGGCCATCGCCGCGATGCAGATCGGAACCTCCGCCCCACTGAAAAAGCGGCTCTGGCAAATCGTGGTACAGGCCAAGATCGCCAATCAGGCGACATCGTTGGAAACCGTCGGGCAGGATGCCGCGGCCTTGCGGTCCATGGCGCGACTGGTCGGCTCCGGCGATCCGGATAACGTGGAAGCCCGCGCCGCCCGTGCCTATTGGCCGCGTCTGTTCGTCGATTTCATCCGCGACGACGCCAACGACAAGCGCAACGCCCTGCTGAATTATGGCTATGCCGTCATCCGATCCGCCGTCGCCCGCGCCTTGGTCGCCGCCGGCCTGTTGCCCGCCTTCGGCATCAACCATGCCAGCATCGTCAATGCCTTCAACCTCGCCGATGACATGGTCGAACCGTTTCGTCCCTTCGTCGATCGCGCGGTCTGGACCCTGACCGACAAGGGCCGCATCGCCCAAGGCGCAACCACGGTGGAAGAACGCCGGACTCTGGCATCGCTGCCGACGCTGGAAACCCGCCTGGGCGGCGAAACCGTCACCCTGCTGGTCGCGACCGAGCGGGTCGCCGAAAGCCTGGTGCGCGCCATGGAAATGGCAAGCCCGCCCTTGCTGCTTTTGCCGAAGCTGGAACGCTGATGCCCGAGTCGGAGGTCAGATACGTGTGGCTCTTCGTTTTTTTCGATTTGCCCGTCGGCACCAAGCCGGAACGACGGGATGCAACGCGCTTTCGCAATTTTTTGAAGGACGATGGGTATATGATGCTGCAATACTCGGTCTATTCGCGGGTCTGCCGCGGTGAGGACAGCGCCATGAAGCACATCGCCCGTGTTACAAAAAACCTGCCGGGCAGAGGCAGCATTCGCGCCCTGCAAGTGACCGACCGACAATACTCCCGCATGCACCTGCTGTTGGGCGAGGCAACAAAAACCGAGTCCGTCGGCTCCCGCCAGATGGTTCTGCTGTGACTTTCCGCTCGGCAAGAAGCGAAAAATCACAGCATTCTCATGCCCTTGGACGAAAGCGAGCCTACCACAGGGAAATCGGTAGGGAAGCCACGGCCCGCGCCGTCGCGCATCACTTCCAACCAGGAGCCTACCACAGGGAAATCGGTAGGGAAGCCACGGCGGCCGATATGACGATCACGAGCACGACGGTAGCCTACCACAGGGAAATCGGTAGGGAAGCCACGGCTCGTTTTCCGTTCGGCTTCAGATTCAGCGGAGCCTACCACAGGGAAATCGGTAGGGAAGCCACGGCAGCTCGCCTGTGTCACCGACACGGAATTCAAGCCTACCACAGGGAAATCGGTAGGGAAGCCACGGCCGACGTTGCCGGTCAGAAAAATCTGCGAACAGCCTACCACAGGGAAATCGGTAGGGAAGCCACGGCCCAACCCGATACGCTTGTCGCCAAGCCACAAGCCTACCACAGGGAAATCGGTAGGGAAGCCACGGCTCTTCGGACGCGTCGGAACTGCGTCGGCTGAGCCTACCACAGGGAAATCGGTAGGGAAGCCACGGCCTGGTCAGCCTGCGGCGTCAGCAGCGCCAGAGCCTACCACAGGGAAATCGGTAGGGAAGCCACGGCAACGATGAGCGTCGCGTGCTCGCGATGTCGAGCCTACCACAGGGAAATCGGTAGGGAAGCCACGGCCGGCAGGGCGTTGAACCGAACCTCGATCCGAGCCTACCACAGGGAAATCGGTAGGGAAGCCACGGCTGAAATTTCATGGCACCACTCCTTAAATTCAGCCTACCACAGGGAAATCGGTAGGGAAGCCACGGCGGCATTAAGTCCGGACTCGCCCGCCGTTTCAGCCTACCACAGGGAAATCGGTAGGGAAGCCACGGCCAAGGCGCCCCCCGCGACAAGGGGCAACAATCTTCCATCGGCTCGCAGGTTCGGCGACCGCCCCTCGTCACGGGAGCCGCGGGGGCCACGGCCCCCAAGGCGCAATTGAAGACGGCGGCATCCCCGCACCCCCGCATTGCGATTGGCGCGAACCGCCGCGCCGACTAGAAGCAACCGATGCTTGTCGCCCCCACAACGCTCTCTCCGCGCGCCCGCCGCCCCCAGCAAGGGGCTGGTCGGGGTAAACCCCCGATGGAGCGTGCACCGCGCGACGATGGCCGCAAATCCACAACCGACCGCCCAAGGCGCGACATGCCCGACATCAACGCGCACCCAAAAAGCGCGGCACAAAACCCCATGCGCCCAGAGCAACCGCCACACCGTGCCCTTCTCGCCACGGCATCCCGAGCGGGGGATCCAGTCATGGCCGCGCGCGAACGCACGACCGGGACCACAAAACCCCATACGCCCAGAAAGGCCGCCGTCGCCCGATGATCCAGCCGCTCCCCTTCTCGCTCCTCATCAACCCCGTCGCCGGCACGCCCGGCGTCGTCGTCCTGCCGGTCGCCGGGTTCCGACGCGCCAAAGCCGAGATCACAGGCTGGGAAGGCTACGCCCCCACCCCGCTCCGCGACCTCCCGGACCTCGCCCGCTCGGCCGGTCTCGGCACACTGCGCCTGAAGGACGAGGCCACGCGCTTCGGCCTGGGCAGCTTCAAGGCCCTCGGCGGCGCCTATGCCGTCGCCAACCTGCTGACCGCCGACCTCGCCCGCCTCGGGGTCGCCCGCGCCGCCGGCTCCGCCCAACTCTCCGACGGCAGCCTGACCCACGCGACGCGGGACATCGTCGTCACCTGCGCCACCGACGGCAACCACGGCCGCTCCGTCGCCTGGGGCGCGCGCCGCTTCCACTGCCGCTGCGTCATCTTCGTGCATGAAACCGTCAGCCAGGGCCGGGTCGACGCCATCGCCCACTACAGCGCGGAAATCCGCCGCGTCCCCGGCAATTACGACGACGCCGTCCGCGCCGCCGCCGCCGCGGCGCACGAAAACGGCTGGTTCGTCGTCTCCGACACCTCCTGGCCCGGCTATACCGAAACCCCACGCGACGTGATGCAGGGCTACCGGCTGATGGCGGACGAGGCCGCCGATCAGTGGATCGGCCCGCCCCCGACGCATGTGTTCATCCAGGGCGGAGTCGGCGGCGCGGCAGCGGCGGTGTCGATCCAGATGCGCGCCCGCTTCAACCCCGCCCCGCTGCTGGTCGTCGTCGAGCCCGATCGCGCCGCCTGCCTGCTGGCCAGCGCGCGCGCCGGCACGCCCACCACCGTCCCGGGCGACCTCGATACACTGATGGCGGGCCTTGCCTGCGGCGAACCCAGCCTGCTGGCGTGGCAGGAACTCGAACGCGGCGCCGACGCCTTCATGGCGATACCGGATCAGTCAGCCGTGGACTGCATGCGCCTGCTGGCCCGCGCGGGGATAGAGGCCGGGGAATCCGGCGTCGCCGGCCTCGCCGGCTGCCTCCTCGCCGCCGCCTCCCCCTCCGCCGCCTCGCTGCTCGGCATTAACCAAACCAGCCGGGTGCTGCTGTTCAGTACCGAGGGCGCGACCGACCCCGTGCTCTATCGCCAACTGGTAGCCGAGGATTAACGCGGCTTGGGCGGTTCAATCGGCGCGCCGACCTTTTTCCATTCGGTAAACCCGCCGTCGATATGGGCGACCTTTTCGATGCCCATGTCGCGCGCGGTCTTCGCCGCCAGGGCCGACCGCCAGCCGCCGGCGCAGAAGAACACGAAACGCTTGTCCTCGGCGAAAATCGGCTTGTGATAAGGGCTTTCCGGATCGATCCAGAATTCGAGCATCCCGCGCGTGCAGGCAAACGCCCCGGCGATCTTACCCTCGCGATCCATTTCGCGGGGATCGCGCAGATCGACCAGCACGACATCGTCTCGGCCCTGCAACGCCGCGGCTTCGGCCACCGACAGGGTCTCGATCTCCGCGTTGGCCTCGGCCAACATCTGCTTGTAACCCTTCTTGATCTGCATTGTTCCGACTCCGGTTCTACAGGCGTTGATCGATACTTACACGGACAGTACGGCCTTGGTCGCCTCGATCGCCATGCGCGCCCGCGTCCGCCCGTCGACGGTGCGCGCCAGAGTCTCTTTCGGGACTTCGACGCTGATGGGGATGTCAGCCGGCAGCGCGCGCATCATGCCGAGCAGATCGAGCCCGCCTTCGCCGGGGTAGAGACGCTCGGACCGGGCGGTGTGGATCATCGCTTCGATCGAGTCGGGCCGTTCGGCGGGGGCGTCGCAAATTTGCATGTAATGCAGGTAACGCGATGGAATCGCGGCCAGTTCCGCCAGGCCGACGCGGGCGCGATCGACATGCAGCGTATCGACGACGATGCCCGCGTTCGCCCGATCCACCGCCGCCATCAGCCGCAGCGCGGCGGCAAGGTCGGGGATCGTGGTCCAGGGCATGAACTCGATATCGATGCTCAGCCCGCGCAAGGCGGCCAGATCGCACAACGCGCCGAAATTGGCCGCCAGCCGTTCCATATCCGGATCGTCGGCGGCGACCAGCACCGCGCGCGCGCCCAAGGCCTGCCCAGCGTCCAGAAACCGCTGAAACGCCGCCGGGTCGCTGGTCGGGTTCAGCCGGACGATGTCGATATCCAACACCTTCATGCCGGTATCGCGCAGGCTTTCGATGGTGGCTTGCAACAGAGCGGCATCGTCGAGCAGCGGCCAGAAGAAGCCGTTGGGCGCGCTGGGCAACATGCGCACGCCGATATGGCTGTAACCGGCGTCCGCCGCCGCCCGAGCAAGCTCAGGCGGCGACAGTTCCGGCGCGGTAATCGGCGCGATGGCGAACGAACGGGTCATCGCCCGATCACATCGCCAGATAGCCGCCGTCGACGTAAAGCTCTGTCCCCGTCACGTAGGATGCTTCGTCCGACGCCAGGAACAGCGTCGCGTTGGCGACTTCGTCCACTTCGCCGTTGCGGCCCAGCGGCACGGATTTCAGCATCTTCGCCCGCACCGTCGGATCGGCCGTCGCGCCGGATGTGCGCATCGGCGGCATCAGGCCGGGATGGACGGAGTTGCAACGGATATTGTCCTTGCCGAACTGCACCGCGGTCGATTTCGTCATCGTCCGCACCGCGCCCTTGGACGCGTTGTAGGACATGTGGACCATCGTCTGCCCGACGACGCCCGAGATCGAGGAGATGTTGATGATCGATCCGCCGCCGTTCTTTTGCATCGCCGGAACGGAGGCCGCCGTGCCCAGGAACACCCCGGTGGCGTTCACCGACATCACCCGTTCCCAGATGCCGGTTTCCAGCAGATCGTTGACCGCGCTGCCGCTGATGCCCGCGTTGTTCACGAGGATGTCGAGCTTGCCGTACTTGGCGACCGTTTCGGCCACCAGGGCGAACCAGTTCGCCTCGTCCGTCACGTTCAACGCAATGAACATCGCGGTGCCGCCGGCCTTGGCGATCTCCGCCACCACGGCCTGGCCGTCGGCTTCAAGCATGTCGGCGACCACGACCTTGGCGCCTTCCTTGGCGAAGCGACGCGCTGTTGCCGCGCCCATGCCGGATGCCCCGCCGGTGACGATGGCGACTTTGTTCTCGAGACGCATGTGTTGGTTCCCTCCTGATCCGCTTCGCCCGATATTGAGACAGGGGCGCGGCATTGCCAAGGGCGCGGGCAATGGGGGCGATCGGGAGGGCCGGTGTTTCGGTGCTCGGCCTCGCCACAAGCCGGCGCAACTGCCCCGGACAATTGCTTGCCTTCGCGCCGGCATCGCCGCTAATCTGCCCGCCATGCCGGACAGCACTTACGATCACGATATCCTGGCTTGGTCGGCGCATCAGGCCGATCTGCTGCGACGCGTGTCGCGCGGAGAGCGTGTGAACGGCGTGGATTGGGCGCATGTTGTCGAGGAGATCGAGGACGTTGGCCTGTCCCAACTTAACGCGGTGCGTAGCTATCTGCGCCTGATGCTGATCCATTTGCTAAAGCTGCAAGGGTGGCCGGACAGCGCGACCGCGAACCACTGGAAGCAAGAAATTCTGACATTCCAGGCCGACGCCGAACAGCGCTTCGCGCCGTCAATGCGGCAGGCAATCGACCTCGATGCGCTCTATGCCCGCGCGCTGCGTCAGGTCCGGGTGGCCATGATCGACGGCATGGCACCCCGGCCGTGGCCCGATACATGCCCCGTCACGCTGGACGCGCTGCTGCACGCCGATATCGACACATTGCAGGAACGGTTCAACACGGCCCCCACGCCCTGACCCCCGCCAAAAATCGCGGTCTCGCTTGTGCGCCACCGGCTCCGCCGGCGTCCCGGGCCGATTGGGCGTCGCTCCGCAACTTACGCAATGACCGCGCCGCCCGCCGCCCCACAGCCTTGGCGACCAACCGCCAACCGGGCAAACTAGGCCTCACAAGATCAGGAGCACACCTCATGGCCCATCGCGGTCTCACGTTCGGCATCTTCCTCGCCCCTTTCCACCGGCTGGGCGAAAACCCGACCCTGGCCATCGAACGCGATGTCGAGCTGATCGAATGGCTCGACCATCTCGGCTACGACGAAGCCTGGATCGGCGAACACCATTCCGCCGGCTGGGAACTGATCGCCCTGCCCGAACTCATCATCGCCGCTGCCGCCGAACGCACCAAATACATCAAGCTCGGCTCCGGCGTGACCAGCCTGCCTTACCATCACCCGTTCATGGTCGCGCAGCGTTGGGTCCAGCTCGACCACATGACCCGCGGCCGCGCCATGCTCGGCTGCGGCCCCGGCGCGCTGACGTCGGACGCCTATATGCTGGGGATCGAGGCATCGACGCAGCGCCCGCGCATGCTGGAATCGCTCGATGCCATCATGCGGCTGCTGAAGATGGAAGAACCGGTCACGATGAAGACCGACTGGTTCGAAATGAAGGACGCCCGCCTGCACATGGCGCCCTATAGCGACCCCTGCTTCGACATCGCGGTGGCCAGCACCATCACGCCCTTCGGCATGATCGCCGCGGGCACCCATGGCGTGGGCGTGCTGTCGATCGGCGCCGGCCTGCCGGGCGGGCCGGAAGCCATGGCGACGCAATGGAAGATCGCCGAGGAAACCGCCGCCAAGCACGGCAAAACCATGGACCGCAAGAAATGGCGCATCGTCGTCAGCGCCCATATCGCCGAGGACGACGAACAGGCACTGCGCGAGGTCCGTAAGGGCGAACGCAACGAAACCCTGACCTACTTTGAAGACACGCTGGGCCGTCCGCCCGGCCGGTCCGACGATCCGCTGACCGAGGGCGTGAAGATGGGCACGACCCTGGTCGGCTCCCCGGAAACCGTCGCCAACGGCATCAAGCGCCTGCTTGGCTATAGCCAGGGCGGCTTCGGCGGCATCCTGTTCCGCGCCCACGAATGGGCGACGTTGGAGCAGACAAAGCGCAGCTACGAACTGTTCGCCCGCTATGTCATGCCGATCTTCCAGGGCTCGTTGGACCCGATCGCCTCATCGAACGCCTGGGCGCGCGACAACCGCAAGCAGATCTTCGGCGGCACGGTCGAAGCGGTGAAACGCGCCTTCACCGACCACGGCGCCGCCCTGCCGGACGAGGAAATCCTCCGCGCCCGCACCCTCGGCGGCCGCGACATCGACCCGCTGCGCTAAACCGGCCTACGCCCGCGTCTTCGGACGCGGGCAACGCCGATTGGAAATGACGCGGTGCCGGCGGTCGTGTTAGTGTGACGCCGATGTTGATTGAGCAAATCACACTCTCGAACGTGCTGAGTTTCGGTGCCGAACCGGAAACGGTGAAGCTTGGCGCACTGAACCTGGTTATCGGACCTAACGGGTCCGGCAAATCCAATCTGCTCGCGGTCATCGACATCCTGCGCAATACCCCGGATCGCCTGAATGCCCCGATCCGCGAGGCCGGCGGTATTCGCGATTGGCTGTGGAAAGGCGGGACGACCAAACCGACGGCGACCATCGACGCCGTGATATCAAATCCGGCCGGGCCATCGAGCCTGCGTTACGCACTATCGTTCACCGAGGAAGCCCAACGCATCCAACTCGTAGACGAACGCATCGAAAATGTCGCGCCGACCGACGGTGCCCCGAGGCCAGACTTCTACTACCAGTTCCAGGACGGTCGACCGGTTCTGAATGTGAAGGGCGAGAAGCGCAGTCTGCAACGCGAAACCATCGATCTCGACCGGTCGATCCTCGCGCAGCGCCGCGACCCCGAGCAGTACCCCGAAATCACCAACCTGGGAGACTCGTTTTCCCGTATTCGTTTGTATCGAGAGTGGACCTTTGGCCGCTACACTCCCGCGCGCATGCCGCAAAAAGCGGATCTCCCCAACGACTTTCTGGCACAAGACGCAGGCAACCTGGGCCTGGTACTGAACCGTTTGCGCGGTAAACCGCAGGTCAAAACCCAAATACTGGAGGCGCTGAAGGCGCTATACGACGGCATTGACGATTTCGATGTGCAGATCGAAGGCGGTACGGTTCAGGTCTTCCTGCACGAGGGGCGCTTCACCGTTCCCGCGACACGCCTGTCGGACGGAACTTTGCGCTATTTGTGCCTGCTCGCGATCCTGTGCCACCCCAACCCACCGCCGCTGATCTGTATCGAGGAGCCGGAACTCGGCTTGCACCCCGACATATTGCCGACCGTGGGGCGCCTGCTGCGCGACGCCTCGGAACGGTGCCAACTGATCGTGACGACACATTCCGACATTCTGGTAGACGCCATGACGGATATGCCCGAGGCCGTCCTGGTGTGCGAAAAGCACGCCGGTGCGACGACCTTCCGCCGCTTATCGGCGGACGACCTGCAACCCTGGCTTGACCGTTATCGTTTGGGCGAACTCTGGACTCGGGGCGATATCGGCGGCACCCGATGGTAGAAACGATCCTGTTCGTCGAGGGCGGCGGCGACAGCAAGACACTCAGAACCGCATGTCGGCGCGGGTTCAAGGAATTCCTCGCGAAAGCCGGTCTGCACGGCCGCCAACCGCGAATCGTCGCCGCCGGCGCTCGGCACGCTGCCTTCGATAATTTCCGCACCGCCCTGCAACAGGGCAAGTCCGCGATGCTGCTGGTAGACAGCGAAGAACAGTTCAACGCCGGATCCGTCTGGGAACATCTGGCGCAACGACCCGGCGATGGCTGGAAGCGCCCCGACAATGCGGCCGAAGACAGTTGTCACCTGATGGTTCAATGCATGGAAAGCTGGCTGCTGACCGATCGCGCCACGCTCACCGCCTTCTTTGGGCAAGGCTTCAATATGCGCGCTCTGCCCGCCGAAGGACGACCGATCGAGGACGTCGCGAAGGCAACCATCTACGACGCACTGAAACATGCGACAAAGGACTGCAAAACGAAATTGCCCTACGGCAAGGGAGAGCACTCGTTTCTGTTGCTCGCACGCATTGACCCGCAAAAGACCGTCGCGGCGGCACCCACGGCAGCCGCATTCGTCGAGGCCGTGAAGTCAACGATGGCGCGCTGATTGCCTACCCCAACGCTCCCGCCGACCGCAGCGCGCCGATCGCGTCCGACGTCAGCCCCAGAACCTCCCGCAGCACATCGTCCGTATGCGCCCCAAGCGCCGGTGCCGGAGCGGTATAGGGCGTGAAACTCGTCCGCCACGGCAGACCCGGCAGCACCGCCGAACCGAAATCGTGCCAGAAGCCGCGCGCCGCCAGATGCGCGCTGCGCAACAGATCGCCCGACCGCGCCAACGCCGCCGCCGGCACGCCCGCGTCCAACAACACCCGCTCCGCCTCCGCCGAGGTCATCGGCCCCAGGAAATCGGCCATCGCGCTGTCAATCACTCGCGCCGCCTCGATCCGATCCGACACCTCCATGTCCGCGATCGACCACAGTGCCGGCACCACGGCGCATAACCGCCGCCAATCGTCGTCGTCGCGCGCTGCGACGGCGATCCAATCGTCATCCCCGGCGCAACGCCACACGCCATGCGGCGCGAACCGATCCGACTGGTTCCCGCGCGGCACGGGCGGTTGGCCGCTCGCCGCCGACAGCATCGGTTCGGCCATTGTCCACAGCATCGCCTCGATCATCGAGAAGTCGATCCGCGCGACATCCCCCGTCGCCCGACGCCGCCAGATCGCCGCCGCGATGCCGAACGACAGCATCAGGCCGCACATCGGATCGAGCCAGGCGAAGCCGATGCGCGGCGGCTTGTCCGGATGCCGGTTCAATCCGGCGAACCCCGTGAACGACTGCAACAACGTGCCATAGGCCACGCCACGCGCGCCCGGCCCCGTACGCCCCGCGCCCGAAGCAGAGACATAGATCAGATTCGGATTGACCGCGCGCAGCGCGTCCGCGCCCAGCCCCAGCTTATCCATCACCCCCGTGGCGAAATTCTCCACCAACACGTCGGCTTGTGCCGCCAGATCGCGCGCGATCGCCAAAGCCTCCGGCCGTTTCAGATCAAGCACGATCGCCCGCTTGCCCTGGCCCAAAACGGTGTGCAACTCCGACCCGCGACCGGGATCGCCCTTACCGGGTGCCTCGACCTTAATGACATCGGCCCCCATCGACGCCAAAAACCGCGTCACGGTCGGCCCGGCGATCACCCAACTGAAGTCCAACACGCGCACGCCCGACAGCGGCAACGACGACGCGCGCCTGTCCGCGCCGGGCGAGCCGGCATGCAGCGCCAGACCGAACGCCGGCCCCGGTGCCCGAATATCCCGCCCCTCAATCGAAAGCGTGCGAAAATAGCCCCGATGCGCCAACTGCGCCGATTCAAACTGCTCCGCCGGTTCGCACAGCGGAAAGCTCGGCACATGCGCCGCCTGCGCGGTATCGGCGATCCACTGCTTGTCGTGCCCGCGACTCCATGCCGACATCAGCGCGTGCAGAGCGTCGAAGTTCGCGACACGGTCGGCCTTGGTCGCGAACCTGGGATCGCCGCCCCAGGCAGGCGATCCCATCGCCACCAGCCAGGCCGCCCATTGCTTGTCCTCCCGCGGGGAAATCGCCGCATAGCCGTCGCGGGCCGGCAGGATGCAGACCGTCGCGCCGTTGCCGTCGGTCAGGCGCTTGCGTTGCCAGCTTTTTCCGGTCAGCCCGGCGCGAGTCAGTTCGGTCATCGCCAAGGTCGCCAGAACTTCCTGCAACGACACATCGACGATCGCCGGCTCCCCGGCCTGCGCCGCGTGCATGCCGGCCGAGGCCGCCGCCAACCCGCCCAGAAAGATCGATTGCTCGCCGACCGGACGAATGGGCGCTTCCGACAGATCGTCCACCTGTCCGGTCAACAACCGCGACATGCCGCTGGCAAAGAACAACGTCAGGTCCGTCGCCGGCGCATCCGCCATCGGGCCGGTCTGCCCAAAGGGCGAAATGAATACCAGCGCCGCCCTGGGATAACGCGCGCGCAACGTCTCGGGATCGTTGCCCATGGCGCGCAACGCCGCCGGACCGCCCTCGCAGACGATAAGATCGCCGTCGGCGTCGGGCCGGATCGCCTTGCCGTGGTTCAGATATGCCACCAGCGGCCCGTCCAGGTCGGGATCGGTACACACGACCTCCGCCCCCACATCGGCCATGATCCGGCCGCACACGGCGGCGGCGAGACCGCGACCGCGTTGGACCACCCGAAAACCGCTCAGCAAGCCCATCCCTTAACCCACCTCAACCAGTTCCAGCGCCTCGCGGCTCGGCCCCTCGATCATGACCGCCCGCGTGTCGCCGACTGTGTAGACCGACTCCAGAAATGTCACGCCCTCCGACCGCAGCTTCGCGACCCAGGCGTCCAGGTCGGTGACGCTCAACGCGATGTGGTCCTGGAACTGCCCGCGAGAGCCGACAAGCGGCTGTTCCCCCTGATTGGCATACCAGGTCAGCACGACATCGCCGAACTCCACCCCGGCGCGCGGCGAGCGATACATGCCTTCCCGCTTCAGCGCGGGCCACGACGGATCGGGACCGCGACCGACCCGGCACGTATCCTCGGTCAGCGTCGTGCCGCCGAACGCGGCGCGCGGCGGAGCATTCAGGTGCTTTTGATACCAAAGCAGCGCGCAGAACGGATCGTCGTGCCACATATGAACGTGGTTGAACCGTTCGGCCGGGTAGTCACCGGCGATCTCGACCAACGCATCGTCCGGGCCGCCCCTGAAGTAGACGAACCCCGGCCCGCCGACCGGCCTTGCATCGGCCGCGCGGGCTTCGGCGATCTGCGCCCGGGTCAGGCCGAGCACGCCGCCGACATTGGGCCAGGTATCGCTGTTGATGTGAACGAACCCGCCCTCCTCGGTCGTGTACAGCGGTTGCAGCCGAACCTCCGACCGGGCGGCAAAGGCGGCGAGGCTCTGGCGGGAATCGGTGACGTGCCAACCGAAATGCCAGATGGCGCTTTGCGGTAGAACCGGCGCGGGGGCGGCGACCGTGTTGAACACGATCATGCAGTTATTCGGCGACAGCAGCGCGGGCAGGCCGGCCCATTCACCGCGCGATGTGGTCGGAAACTGACGCATCAGAAAGCCGATCGCCGCGTCCGGATCGACCGAATTCAGGTGCAGATGGTGAAAGCCAGGGGTTGGGAGCATGGGTCCGTCCTCCGATCGGTATGCCACCACTAACACGGTTCCAAAATGTCTCAAATTCACGTCCGCTGTCGGAAAAGGCTTGCCGCGGGACGGGAAAAAGGCGAGTGATGTTACTAAACCTGTAATGGAAGCGTCGATCATGGTTGCAGCCACCGCCACATCCACCTGGGCAAGCGGCATCAGCGCGGATTGGTCGGTCGCCGCGGACTGGTCCCCAACCGGTGTGCCAAACACCTCCGCCACGGCGGTCTTGATCGACGCCGCGCCGTCCGGGGCCGCGACCTATACGGTTGGCCTCGCAAAGGACGAAACCTTCGCCGCGCAGGGCGTGACACTGAACAATCCCAATGCGACGCTGAACATCGCCGGTCGGCTGAACCTGAATACCGGCACCCTGGGCGTCCAGCAGGGCACGATCACCCTTAACAGCGGCACCATCAACAATGCCTCCTCGCTGACCGGCGTCCTGACCGGGGCGGGTTCGATCACAGGTGCGACGACGCTGGTCAACGCCGGCACTATCCTCAACGACACCGGCAACCTGTTCATCCTCGACCCCTTCGTGAACAACGGAACGGTCGCGACCACCGGCGCCGGCGGGGCGTTCCTGGGGATCGAGGGCCTCAGCTTCAGCAATCTCTCCTCCAGCACGCTGACCGGCGGCAGCTATATCTCCCAAGGTTTTGGCACCGCGTTCAACATTCTGGGCATCGCGGTTGGATCCATCAGCCGCATTGTCACCAACGCCGCGACATTGGTCCTGGACGGAAGAGCGTCCGACATTCGCGGCTTCAACAACGGCACGTTCGAGTCGATTTCGAGCGAATTGCTCACGATCGCCAGCACGGGCGCGCTCCAACTGTTGAGCGCGCGCGGCTTCACAACGACCAATCCATTGACAGACGCCGGCCTGCTGCGCATGGACGGCGGCACGCTATCGACCGGCGGCCTGATCGTGTCGGGTACCTTGCAGGCCTTCGGCATCGTCAACGGTCCCCTCGTGGGCGCCGGCGGCACGATCCTGGTCAATACCGGCGCGCTCGATCTCAACAGCGCCGTCTCCGGCTCCGCGGCGTTGGTCGTCAATTCCGGCGCGACCTTGATTACCGAGGGCGCGACGGCCACCACGGTCGTCGACAACGGCGTGCTGTACAGTTCCGCCGGCACATTGAACATCGGCACGCTCAGCGGGTCGGGCACGCTGGTGGTGGAAAACGGCTCCACCGTCGATATCGCCTCGGCGTCGAATCAATCGCTGATATTCGGCGGCAGCAACGCGGTTCTGCGTCTGGGATCGCCGCTTTCCTTTACCGGCACGCTGGGCGGCTTCGGCGGCGCCGACGGCTTCTTCGCAGCCGATCAACTGATCCTGGGCGGGATCAAGGCGGACAGCGCCGCGGTCGTGAACGGCACGACCTTGGCGATCATGTCCAGCGGCGCGACGATCGACACGATCGCGCTGTCCGGCGTCTATACCGGCGCGACCTTCTCCACGACCATCAGCGGCAACGACACGATCATCAAGAACCTGACCGGCGCGCCGGCACGCAACGGTCTGTCGGCCACGATCAACCTGACCGACAACGCCGGCCTGTCGACGACGCAGGAAAACGAGGTCATCGCCAACCTTCAGGCGGCGGTCGGCGACTGGGGCGCCTATGTGACCGGGCACGCACCGCTGCGGATTTCGTTGACCATCGCGAACACCACCAACGGCGCCGCCCTTGCCACCGCGGGCTTCACTGGTTCGATCCTGAGCGGCCAGACGATCTCCGGCTATTCCGTGATCATGCCGTCCAGCATCTATGCGCTGACCACCGGCAACTACGTTTCCGGCCTGACCGCCGACATCGATGTCACCGTCTATGCCGGCGGCACCAACCTCAACCAACTCTACATCAACCCGACGCCGGCCACGCTGGGCGCGGTTCCGTCCGACAAATACGATCTGCGGACGATCTTCCGGCACGAACTGGCGCACGGCCTGGGCTTCTCCGGCCTGACGGACGAACCGAGCGGCGTGCTGTCGGGGGCGAATGCGTCCCTGTACGACACGTTCATCCAGTCCGTGCTGAACGGCGGCACCGTGACCTCCGGCGTGTTCACCGGCTCCCACGCGCAGGCCGCCTATGCCACGCTGATCGGCACCAACGTCGCCACCCCCGTGCCGCTGACGGCCCTGAACAATGGCGAAAACCTGTTCCACGTCGCGAACCTGAACACCGATCCGTTGGCCAATGACCTGATGAACGGCCTGGGCCTGTCCACAGGCAGCACGCTGGCGATCAGCGGGGTCGATCTGGCCATGCTGCGCGACGTCGGTCTGCCTGTCACCGCCGGCATCGTCTGCTTTGCCGCCGGCACGCGCATCGCCACGCCCGACGGCGCGATGGCGGTCGACGACATGCAGCCCGGCCAACCCGTTCTGACCGCATCGGGAGAGACCCGGCCCGCGATCTGGATCGGACGCCGCACGATCGATTGTCGCCGCCACCCCGCGCCCGAAATTGTCTGGCCGGTGCGCATCCGCGCCCACGCCTTCGGCGACAACCTGCCCGCGCGCGATCTGTCGGTATCGCCCAACCACGCGCTCTATCTCGACTCCGTCCTGATCCCGGCCCGCCTGCTGATCGACGGCGACGCCGTCGCGCAAATCCCGACGGACCGAATCGAGTATCTCCACATCGAACTGGCGGATCACGACATCCTGCTGGCGGAAGGTCTGCCGGCAGAATCCTATCTGGACTGCGGCGACCGATCGCTCTTTGCCAATGCCCCCGGACCCGTCACCCTGCATCCCGACATGACCGCCCGCGCATGGGCGTATCGTGGCTGCGCCGAACTGTGCCTGGTCGGCCCGGAGATCGACGCCATCCGCCTGCGCCTGTCCGTACGCGCCCGCCAACGTCAGGTTCGGGCGGCATAATCCGCGCCTGAGAAGCGTTCGCATAAATTCAACAATCACTTGACGGGAACAGCGACTTAACCACATTGCGCCTATGCGCAATTTCTCCGACCTCACCGAACGTGAAATCCTCGCCCTCGCCATTTCCAACGAGGAAGAAGACGGCAGGATCTATCTCGATCTCGCCGAAGGCCTGCGCGGCGACTACCCCGGCAGCGCGCGTATGTTCAGCGAAATGGCGTCGGAAGAAAACGAACATCGCCGCCGCCTGCTGGAACTGTATCGCGACAAGTTCGGCGAACACATTCCGCTGATCCGCCGTCAGGACATTCGCGGCTTCATCCAGCACAAGCCGATCTGGCAAATCTACCCGCTGAACCTCGACGCCGTGCGCAAGATGGCGGAAACGATGGAGGAAGAGACCTCCCACTTCTACCGCCGAGCGGCCCAGCGGAGTACGGATGTGTCGATCCGCAAGCTGCTGGGCGACCTTGCGGAGGAAGAGGTCAAGCACGAGCACATGGCCGAAGGCCTGATGGCCACCAACCTGCCCGACAGCGTTCGCGAGGGCGAGGACGCCCACGCCCATCGAACCTTCGTGCTGCGCTTCGTGCAGCCGGGTCTGGCCGGGTTGATGGACGGGTCGGTTTCGACCCTGGCCCCGATCTTCGCCGCCGCTTTCGCCACCGGCAGCACGTGGGATGCCTTCGTGGTCGGTCTGGCGGCGTCGGTGGGCGCCGGTATCTCCATGGGCTTCGCCGAGGCTGTGTCGGACAACGGCAGCCTGACCGGGCGCGGCGCGCCGTGGATTCGCGGCGGTATCTGCGGGGTGATGACCACCGCGGGCGGCATCGGCCACACGCTGCCCTTCCTGATCCCCGCCTTCTGGACTGCGACCTTCGTCGCGATTGCCGTGGTGGTCTTCGAATTGGCCGCGATCAGTTGGATTCGCTGGAAATACATGGACACGCCGCCACTGGCCGCCACGATCCAGGTTGCGTTCGGCGGTGCGCTGGTCTTCGCGGTCGGCGTACTGATCGGCAGCGGTTGACCGCAAATTAATCAAGACAACGTTTGCCCGACGCGGAGCGAGAGCGCTAGCAAGTGGTACCGAATCGGGACCACAGGAGAACGCCATGAAGTCCTCTCTCATCGCATGCCTCGCCGCGCTCGCACTGCTGACCGCCTGCTCGTCGGACGATAAGTCGGCCAGCGCCGGCGGCGCGGGCGGTTCCAATGCCGCCGGCGGCGTCGGCGGACTCGGCGGCGTGGGCGGACGCGGCGTCGCCGGCAACGCCATCCCCGGCAGCCAGGAAGACCTGGCGCAGAACGCCGGCGACCGCATCTTCTTCGACTCCGACCAAAGCCGCCTGAACGACAAGGCCCGTGCCATCGTCGAACGTCAGGTGGCCTGGCTGCGCCAGAACCCGCAGGTCAGCGTCTGGGTAGCCGGCAACTGCGACGAACGCGGCACCGAGGAATACAACCTCGCCCTCGGCCAACGGCGCGCGAACGCGGATCAGGCCTATCTGGTGGCGAACGGCATCGCGAAAAGCCGCATCGAAACCATCAGCTACGGCAAGTCCCGCCCGATCAACGCCAGTTCCTCGCCGGAAGGCTGGGCGGAAAACCGCAACGCCATCACCTCGGTCAAGTAAGCCCGACCGCCGTCGCCTGACGAACACGCTGCCGCAAAAAGCCGATGTCGGAGTCGAGTAGCCTCGGCATCGCGCTGGGCGTGTTCGCCTACGGGCTGTTTTCCGCCCACGACGCCGCGATCAAGTGGCTGGTCGACACGCTGCCGGTCTGGCAGGTGCTGTTCTTCCGTAGCGTCACCGTCCTGACCGCGGTGCTGGCGATCGGAAACCGGCCGCTGATTGAACGCGCCGTCACGTCCCCGCTGCGCTGGGCGCTGACCGGGCGCGCGGTGCTGATGCTGATCGCCTGGATTTGTTACTTTACCGCCGCGCGCACCATCCCGCTCGCACAATTGATCAGCCTGTATTTCGCCGCCCCCCTTGTGGTCACGCTGCTTGCCGCGCCCCTGCTGGGAGAGCACGTCACGATCTGGCGCTGGGCCGCCGTGCTGATCGGCTTCGTCGGCGTCATGCTTGCCTCCGACCCCTGGGGAGTCAGTGCTTCGGTCGCCACGCTGCTGGTGCTGATCGCCGCCGCCATCTGGGGCTACGGGATCATCCTGATGCGCATGATCGCGCGCCGTGAAACCTCGATGATGCAGATGCTGTTCACCAACACTGTGTTTCTGGTCGGCACCGGGATCGCCTGTCTGTTCACCTGGCAGCCGACCTCCGCCGGCCAATTGCTGCTTCTGTTTGGCATCGGCGTGTCCGGCGGGCTGGCACAGTATTGCGTTTTCGAGGCCGCCCGCCACGCCCCGGCCAGCGTGATGGCAACGGTGGAGTATTCCGGCCTGATCTGGGCATTCATCCTGGGCTTCGCGATCTGGGGCGATATCCCCACACCAGCCGTCTGGGCCGGGGCCGGACTGATCTGCCTCGCGGGAGTTCTGCTGGTCTTTTCCGAACGCCGCCGCGCCCCTTCCGCTTCCTGACCCGCTTCGCCATGCCGGCGGCAACTATCGGCGCGCCTACATATACCCCGCCTGTTCTGTCACATTGAAGATAATGGAAAACCACATTATAAGCTGCCGGTGTCAGAAGGGCCTCCTCCCATGGTCACGCTCACGGTCACCGCCCGCGGCCAGGTCACGTTCCGCAAGGACGTGTTGCACCACCTCGGCATCAAACCCGGCGAACGGATCGAGGTCGACAAATTGCCGGATGGTCGCGTTGTACTCCGCGCGGCGAAACCGTCCGGCACGATCGATGGGTTTTTGGGCCTACTCGCGGACAAGACGAATAAAGTCGCCACGCTCGACGAAATCCATGACGCCGCCGCCGCCGGTTGGTCCGGCAGGCCATGAGGCTTACAGCCGATACCAACATTTTGGTCCGGGCAGTACTGAACGACGATCCCGTCCAAGGCGCGATGGCCGCGCAACTGCTGCGGGAAGCCGAAATCATCGCCATCCCGCTGCCCTGTCTTTGTGAGTTCGTCTGGGTTCTCCGCCGCGTTTACGGTCTCGACAGGACATATATCGGCACCGCCTTGCAGGCGCTGCTGGCGGCCGGCAATGTCGTCGTGAACCGCTCGGCGGTTGATGCCGGCTTGGCAGTCCACACTGCAGGCGGCGACTTCGCCGACGGGATCATTGCGTTCGAGGGGCGTTGGTTGGGCGGCGAGACGTTTGTTTCCTTCGACAGGAAGGCCGTCGCCTTGCTGGACACACTCGGCCACGAGGCGCGCGTCCCCGCCGCCGACTGATCCGACACAAGCGCTGCCGCCCCCCTTCCGCATCCCGACCCGCTTCGCCATGCTGGCGGCAACCATCGGAGCATCGCCATGAAACCAATCGTCGCCGTAATCGCGCCCGGCATGATGGGCAGCGTCGTCGCCAAACGCCTGACCGAAAACGGGATCGAGGTCCGCACGCGCCTGACCGGCCGCGGCGCCGCCACACTGCAACGCGCCCGCGACGCCGGTATGGCGGATGCCACAGACGATCAACTTGCCGCCTGCGACATCATCCTATCGATCGTCCCACCTGGGGAGGCGCTGGGCCTCGCCGAGGCACTCGCCCCGGCCATGTCGCGCGCGGAACGCAAGCCGATTTACGTCGATTGCAACGCCGTGGCCCCGGATACGGTGCGAGGCATCGCCGCCGTCGTGCAGGCCTCCGGCGCGATCTTCGTCGACGGCGGCATCATCGGACCGCCGCCGGAACCCGATTCGAAGAATACCCGCATCTATTTGTCCGGCCCCGACGCCGCCAAGGTCACGGTCCTGGAACAGTACGGCCTGTCGACGCCTGTCCAACCCGGCCCGATCGGTGCCGCCTCCGCCATGAAGATGTCTTATGCCGGCATCACCAAGGGCTTCACCGCCCTTGGCGCGGCCATGATGCTGGCCGCCACCCGAGCCGGCACGGCCGACGCCCTTATCGCCGAAATGACCATCAGCCAGCCCGCCCTCCTCGGCTGGCTCACCCGCGCGATGCCGCGCATGCACTCCAAAGCCTATCGCTGGGTCGCGGAAATGGAGGAAATCGCGGACTTCGTCGGCAAAGACCCCGCCGGCGCGCAGTTCTATCAGGCCGCCGCGCGCCTGTACGAGCGTATTGCCGCCGATTTTGACGGCCCGAACGTCGAAACCGCGATGCTCGACGCCTTCTGCGCCAAGAAAGGGTAACGACCATGATGCGCGGCACCCACCGCTACCCGCCGATGGAGCGGGTGATCTACGGCATTCCCCTGGCCGAGGCGCTGGCGCGCGAAGTCGCCGAACGCGACGCCCGCGCCGTTTACGTCATGGCCAGCGGCACCCTGGCGCGCGAGACCGACGTGCTCGACCAGGTTCGCGATGTGCTGGGCAACCGCATCGCCGGCGTCTGCGCCAAAATTGGTGCGCATACCCCGCGCATCGACGTCGTCGCCGCGGCGAACGAGGCGCGCGCCGCCAAGGCCGATGTCTTACTGACCGTCGGCGGCGGATCGGTTACCGACGCGGCCAAGATGGTCGGGCTGTGCCTGGGCAACGACGTCACTACCCCGGAACAACTCGACGCCTTCGCCGCCGTGGTAACGCCGGAGGGCAAAACCGTCCGCCCGCCGACCAAACCGCCCGGCGCGCGTTCGATCGCCGTGCCCACGACCCTGTCCGCCGGGGAGTTCACCTGGTTCGCCGGCTGCACCGATACAGTCAGGCACCGGAAGCAGAGCTATGGCACCGACCTGATGATGCCGAGCACGGTCATATTGGACCCGGCGGTGACGGTGCACACGCCGGAGTGGTTGTTCCTGTCCACCGGCATTCGCGCCGTCGATCACGCGGTAGAGGACCTCTGCTCGATCAATCCCACGCCGTTTTCCGATGGGATGTCGTTACAGGCGCTACGCCTGCTTTCCGCCGGCCTGCCCGCCGTCAAGCGCAATCCCAACGACCTCGCCGCTCGGCTTGACTGCCAATTGGGCGCCTGGATGTCGATCATGGGCTCGCAAAACGGCGTGGCGAAGGGCGCGAGCCATGGGATCGGTCATGTCCTGGGCGGAACGGCGGACGTGCCGCATGGCTATACGTCGTGTATCATGCTGCCGCATGTGCTGCGGTTTAATGAGCCGGTGAACGCGGCGCGTCAGGCGTGGGTGGCACAGGCGCTTGGCATGCCCGGCCGCTCCGCCGCCGACGCGGTCGCGGCACTGATCGCGAGCCTCGGCCTGCCATCCACGCTGCGCGATGTCGGCGTACGGGCAGATCAACTGAACGCGATCGCCGAAGGGTCGATGCACGATCGTTGGATCCACACGAACCCGCGCAAGATCGAAGGGCCTTCGACTGTCCGCTCGCTGCTCGACGCGGCGTGGTAGCGGTTGCGGGCTGCTGGTAGTTGGTACCGTCAGGCGGTTGTTGGGGGCTTCTTCCGGCAATCGCCGTTGATTTTTTGATGCCGGCAATGAACAAGTGATTGCAACATGGCCGGCTCCTCTTCACGAAAGTGTACGGGCCGGCCTTCATCGTCTCAGCGGAGCGTTCTCGGGTATCCTACTGTCCGGCCCGACGTCGCTCAAAGCTCCGTCGCGCCCTTGATCGAGACCGCGTATTTTGCGCCGCATTGCCCGCGTCGTTGCAGGGGGCATTCTAGCAGTCTGTCCCGAGTGAACCGCATCTTCCTTTGATTGACATAAGGGCACCTCTAAAAATTCGCCTGGCGACCGCGCCCGACCTTCGATTCAATAGGGCCACCGACCCGCCCGATTGGATTGCCGATGACCCAGCCCGGATTCTTCGACCTGAGCCACCGATACGAGACCCTGGACGCCAAACCCGATCC
>CANJLW010000023.1 GCA_947475245.1 Acetobacteraceae bacterium
CAGGACCCCGCCGTCGGAGGTGATGCGACCGCCATCGAAAGCGGCGGTGACTTTCTTGCGCCGCACGGATGGCAGAGAAAACGGCAGTGGAGTATTTTCGACCATGGCGGGTGTGGCACCGTCCGATTCACCAGATGTTGGTCTCGACACCCAAATCTCTGCGTCAAATCAGACGATTACGCTACGCCCGCCAACGAATCCCTGGCATGCGATGAATAAGATGGGTTAGGTTTCCGGTGTGATTGGGATAGGTACTAGCGTTGCTGCCAGTGGGAAGTCCAGATTCCACTGGCTTCCGAGTTCTGCACCAATATCCCAACCCACTGGCTTTACGACCGACGTGTAATTGTCAGTAATACAATTACCACGACCTATTGTATCTGAACCATATGGGTAATAAAGGCTGTGATCGGTAATGGCTGGGCTGCGCGGCTGCGCTAAGGTCAGGACCAAGTGGTTGTGATCCAGGCGTTCACAGCGATTGGCAAAAATCAGCGGGCCCGGACTGGCGGGCGATCCGCCTTCCATGATTGCGAAGCCTTTGCCCAATGCGGCCTGTCTGGGAAGACGTAGATCCGTTCCGCCATCATGCTCAACGGTAATGCGAATTGTATTCGGATCCATCCAAACGGCGCCCACAATCCTTGGGCCACCGCGCATCGGTAAGGCATCGGGAAGCTGTAAAAAATCGGGCGTGGACGACTGGGAAATCACACGGGCAATGCCCGCGGCCGCGATAATCCCAAATTGCTGTAGATCAATACTGTCCCTATGCGAAAAATCACCGCCAGTCGCAACGCCGGTTACCTCATCCCATACGGAGCCGCGGGCATTGCTGGCGGCAGTCTGCGGAAAGGCGACAAACCCATTGAATACCGGATCATTCGCAAGGGTGTGTGTTGCTTTGCGATGCATCTGCATTCCCAGCGCGCTCCCGTATGGGATGCCACTCCACAAACATATTGGCAACGCATGTGCCGGTTTGCCGATAACCGCGCGTTCCAGGTCGCCAAGCCGACGCATTGCGGCGGAAAATTGTGCTAGCTCAGAGTAATCTCGGAGACTATCGGTCTCGTTCCAAGGCCAAATGATCGCTCGAATGTCTTCCCTGTCTTCCGGACTAAGACCTTCCAGGAATAAGCGGAGTGCGTTGCCATCGGTTCCTGTTGTCCAGGTTACAGGGGCGGAGCCATCGCCTGGATCATGTAGGAAGCTCCCCGGATATGTCCCTCCGACCGCTGGGTAGATACCGTGCCCACTCTGCATGGTATATGCGGTACCACTACCTGTCGATGCGATAACGTTATACGAAAGAGCCCCTAAATGCCACGCGATACCCCTCGCCAAAAGGTGCGCGGCACCGTCATTTAGTGCAAAATTTATCGCATTGGATTGGCCATTGATAAGAATGGACAAACCTTGTCGGGCACCTCTGTTCCAGCGCCTGGCATAGTCGAGAATTTTTTCGGTATTTGATGTGGATTGTGCCGATGACCAAATTGCGGCTTCATGAAACCAGCACTGCGCGCTTCCGCCTGATGTGCCGTCATGTAAGAAAACCAAATCAGACGTCGGGGTGACATCGCCGGATATTGTTGCGGACTCTAAAAAGTGGTGATCGTCCAGCCATGCATCCATGCCGACCGACGGTCTGTAGCGCAACAGCAAAGAATGTGTATGGCGCCTTGATAATATCGGATAGCTTTCGTCGAGATCACTGCTCGATGAAATCTGCAGGCGATCGTTCAGGGCAATTCTGAGAGGAGGCAGGCCGCATCCGCTCAAAAGAGAGACTGGTGATGAAGAGATGCCTGATCCCTGCTTTCGGTTCGGCCTGGACCATACCAAAAGGACGGTCCAACCTGCTGACAGGTCGCCCGAAAAATTCGAAACACGGAACCCGCATTGTGGATTGAGTATCGGGTGTAGTAGCCCAGGGGTATTGGTCGAGAGCGGAGCTCCAAGCCCTCCTAAGGTGCCGGAGAGGTGTGGGATCGCGAGAGCGGGCGAGCCACTGCCGAAGGCGGTCAAAGCATTGCCGTTAGCTGAGCGGTCAGCAACTGATATGACCGGATCGCTCCATGATGTCAGTGGAAGCTGACCGCTTCCGAGCATAGAACTCAGATTACTGGCGTCCCACCAACCCGCCAAATCCGGGATGTCTGCGAGAGACCCTGTAGATGGAGCAGGAATCGAGGAGGTATCACCCAGGGAACGGCGAAGACCGATACGTCCGTCGCTTAAACACATGGGATGGCCGGGGGAGACGAAGATTACACTCATGTTAGGCGACGGTGAACGGCGAAGCATAAATCGTTGAGCAACTTCCATCAGTTCCCTGAGCCCAGGCATACCAAGTGCCGGGAGTACCGGGAGTTGCTACGTACGCACCCCAAAGGTCAGTATTCACAGGAACAGCGTCGGTCCAGGCTGATGGGGGGCTGCTTAGCTCGGTCGAAAACCCAAAGCGAATAGGTGCGGAAGCTGGAGTGACATGAGCGTTTACCCCAATTGCGCCGCCTGACGAATACTGTCCGTAAGGTGCGACGTTCCATACGATGTTTGAAACCGCACCAGGCGTGGAGGTCGTGGATGCAGCGATCGGCTCTGAAGGCGGTCCGCCTCCTCCTGCATTGAATGCCGTAACCTTGAACTCATATAGTGTACTTGCGGTCAAACCGCTCACGGTCTGGGACGTCGTGACGATGCTGTTAATCTGGCCACTCCAGGTCAAAGAGCCTGACGGTCGATAGAGCAAAGAGTAACTGGATACAACGCCCCCTGAACTCGGTGACTGCCAGTTTATTGTAACATAGGTTGGACCAATATCTGCAGCAGTTAGGTTTGTAGCCTGACCGGGGACGCTGTCCTGGAGCGCGGTTGTGCTGACCGAAATCGTGCTGGGTTCGCCTCCGCCAGCTTCATTGAACGCTGTTATACGTACTTCATAGACTGTAGATGGTAAAAGTCCAGTAATAGTAAATGTCGTTCCGGAAGTTATTATCCCAGCCGCAAGCCACGTGGTTGCACCAAGTGCTCGGTGATTGATCGTATAGCCAAGTGCATTACCACCACCGACAGGGGCATTCCAATCAAAGCTAATCGCAGATGCACCAGGTATATAAGTTATATCCGCTACGATATTGAGGCGGGCAGAACCGGGAGCCATAGCGCTCTGTTGTGCATATAGCAGCGGGGTCCCCTCGGAACTGAGGCACCTGATTTGCGCCGTCTGACGTGGCGCGAGAGCCGGGAAGTCAAGGGACGCAATGAATGCGCCCTCCAACAACACCATCCCCGTGCTAAGGTTGATCACCTCACAGTGAAAGCCCGATCCCATGTTTGCGGGAATGGCGGTAAGACGGATCGGTGCCTTGCATAGCAAGACCCGCCCGTTATGATTTGTGACATCCAGTGTTAGATCTTGAGATACCTCGATCACGGGCGGCTTATACGCAGGCATCTTGTTGATGACCCACTGCCACAGCGCCGAGAAATTTTGACGTACCATAGTGTTCCCGCTCTGCGCGACCCAGAGGGTGTCGGCATCAGAAGCGGCTGCGGCCGCGGACGCTTGATCAATCGTCAACCCATTCAGTAGGTGTTCGACCGTAATGCCGTATGTCGTCCCCTGCTGATTGATTGGCAGGATCGCCTGGGCTGTTCCGGAAGCAATCGTTGGGAGTTGGGCGATGGATGAAAGGGTGTCAGCCTGTCCCGAATTCGGGCCAGGCCATTCCGCGGATATTGTGCCAGATGCGTCAATGGCGATATGGGCGCCAGGCTGAAAAAGGGAACGAATGGCGTTCAGTGAAACCTGCGCCATTCCCGAAGCGCCGATTCCGACCAGACTATCACTGCTCGATAACTGAGACAGGCTTGGCAACTGCATTGGATCGAACGGAGTCACCGTCAGGGTGTTGTTCTCCAAAGCAAGGCCGTTCCCTAAGGCGACCGGTTCCGGTCCACCAACCCCGATGCTGCTGCGGCCCAACAAATTTTTTGACGGGATTAGTATTGTGGGCTGCACATTACCAAGCAATGTACCAAGCGTAGTGGAGCGAGCCTCCCCATTCTGACTGATGGGAATTGTGTCGGCCGCCGTGACAGAGGCGGAGCGCGGAAGTTGCGGTATGGTCGGCATCTGAGGGTCTCGCTTGAGAAGCTGCGTCTTTGGATTGTCTTAGGCGACGACAGGTGTTCCGCTGCAACCCGACACCCAGCGGGTACCATCATGAAATACTTCCACCCCGGTTCCTGTGCCGGCTGTCTCATTGGGCTTGCGCCCATTCGTAACAAACGCTTTGGCGCCGGCTCCTGGCGACGCCGGCAGCGTTGCTACCGTGTAGGATGGCAGGATTGGTGGGGCACCGAACCGCGGACCCATCGAATTTGTCCGAAAGATTTCCCGCCACGTATTGGCGCCATCGGATACGATGTGGAGCCGATCATGCTGTCGCAGTTGAACAGGGTTGAGGTCTATGACGTCACCGCTGGCAGGTGCGATTGATGCGACCCCATTAGTGAGTGCTGAAAAGGTGAAACCCGTCCCCGCGAGAACAGTCGATGCCGAGGGTAACGTTATGGTGTAATTTCCGCTACCGACGAGAAAGATGATATTGCCGGCAAGATAGCCTTGCAACGTCGTATTTCCGCTGCAGACATTCTGCCAGCCGACTGAAATCCCCTTGCCAACGGCATAAGAAAGAGGGCCCTGATACCAGCGCAGGGTCCCATAGGTACTATCGTATGCCAGCCGATTGCTGCCGGATGCTTCGAAGGAGATCGAATGTCCGGCGGCAAGTCGGATTGCGGAGGCACCGGAGAGTTGCTGGGAATGAGTGGTATCAAGGACTGCATTGGAGAACGGGATACCGACGTTGAAGACGGTATAAGTTTTCCCGGTTGAGCCAGCCCCAAGGTATACCCCAATAATCGTTGATACCTCAACCGGAGCACCTGCCGGATCGTGCTGGGCGACGACCAGCGATTGCATCTGCCGACGCTTTGACTCGTCAGACCCATTGCCGATCCAGTCCATTTCGACAACCAGTGAGTCTCCGGCCCAGTTCGAGGATTTTCCGGTGGCATCGCGATACTCAAGGCACGCTGCCCAGAGTTCGGGCTGTGGCAGCGGTTGCCCATTCGCATCGGCCGATGCTGATTGTCGGATGGTCTGCACGTAGCGACCAACATGTTGAGCGGGGCTGGCGGGCACCGGTGTTTGGGTCCCGGCCCAGATCAGTCTATCAAGTCCCCCCCAAATAAAATTCCTCGGACTATTGTATATAATGGTATCACTGCGAGCATTGCAAATGACTGAATTGATCGAGCCGCCCGAGTGGCTTGAAACATATGATGTCTGCAGGACTGCAAAGTCGGAGTCCTGCGAGTTTGCTTGTGAGATTGCAACCGAGTTCGGTGTGTTACCGGAAACGAAGCCGGGAAGTGGAATGGTTGTTGGGCCGTTCCCAAACGGAACCGCGGTGGCCAGGGCGGAACCATCGAGGAGAGTGGTGCCATCTATGATCCACTTGACACGCTTGGTGAGCGACACTCCCCATGATCCAGGGTGCTGGATGTTTGCGATGCCGTTCGGCACATAAATGGCCGAACCGGCCGGCGCGGCCAGGTAGGCGTTCTTGAATGCGCTGGTATCGTCCGTGATGCCGTTCAGGGCAGCATTGTAAGGCGGCAGTTTGACGTTGATCACGCCATCTCGGCCAGGGTTGGCGTCAACGTAACCCTTTGTCGCAATATGGAGTGGAGCCGTTGGGGCAGCCGCCCCTGTAACCGCCCCGGTGAATGTACCGCCAGTGAGCGGCATAGCGCCGCTCACTTGCGTGTCCACGTATGATTTAGTCGCGGCGTGACTGCTTGTTGTCGGGGAATTCGCCAGAGTCAGTGGACCGGCGAGAGTGCCACCCGTACGAGGGAGATTTCCGCCGATCTGCGTGTCGACATATTGCTTTGTTGCGGCATGCAACGCGATCGAAGGATCCGAATTGAGGGTAAGGGGGCCTGTTAGGCTTCCGCCAGATCTGGCCAAAGCCGTCGAGATTTGAGCGTCAACATAACCCTTGTTGGCCGCATGTGCAGTAGTCGTTGGTTCGCCGACTAAACCTAACGGGCCGGTAAGTGTATCACCAGTCCTTAACACGCGCGTGTCGACATATTGCTTGGTTGAAGCATGCAGATCCGCATTGGGAGAGCCGCTTAGTACAAGCGTACCGGTCATCGTACCTCCACTGCGTGGAAGAGCACTCTGAACCTGAACATCCACATAGCTCTTGGTCGCGGCTTGGGTCGAGACCGTTGGGTCTCCGGCCAGGATCAGGGGGCCGGATAGCGTATCACCCGTGCGAGCGATGCGACTGTCGGCATAACGCTTCGACGCAGCCTGCAAGGGAAGTGTCGGATCGCCATTCAGGATAAGCGCCCCACTAAGGGAGCCACCTGCATTGCCGAGGCTGGTTGCGGCCTGCGCATCGACATAGCGTTTGGTTGCCGCATGAGCGCTTGCCGTAGGGTCAGCCGACAGGGTTAGCAGTCCCGTTAACGTGTCGCCGGCTCGATTGACGCGGGTATCCACGTATTGGCGGGTCGCTGAATGCAGTGGCAGGGTCGGATCGCCATACAGCGTCAGATAGCCGGACATGCTGCCACCGGACTTGGCTAGACTATTGGCGACCTGGCTCTCGACGTAATTTTTTGTGCTGGCGTGTTGTGGAGCGCTCGGGTCACCAGGCAGAGAAATTGGACCAGTAAACGAGCCACCCAAAATCGGCATGGCGGAACTAATTTTTCCGTCGACATAACCCTTGGTAGCCGCTTGTAGGACAGTGATGGGGTCAGTCTGTAAGCCCAAGGAACCGGTCATGGTTCCACCTGCAAGGCTCAGCACATTCGATGCGAGGTCGCCGAGCCTTACCCCGCTCTTGGAGCCGGCGGGCAATACAACTAATTGTGATCCATCAATATTCGGAACGGACGGCAACCCACTCATCAGTTGACGGTAGGTGACCGCTGCGTTCGTGCCCGCCTGTGATACCGGAATTTGATCATTCGAGGTTGGTACAACCCCCGAGGGAAGCTGCGCAACATTGAACGGGCTGGACGCTGCCGAAATAGTCCCATTTGCAACCGAAAGATTTGCGCCAAGCACTATCGACTCCGGCGCTCCGACACCATTTGAAAACCGTCCCAACAGAGAGCCGGATGGTACGGGGATTTGAGTTTGGAGACCCGAGATTACCTGCGATCGTGTGATCTTTCGTGCAATTCCCCCTTGGCTTATCAATAGTACGTCGTTGTCCGACGCAGATGTTGCCGGCGCCAACTGCTCAATCGTGGGCAATTACGATAACTCCAGAAGCGCCGGCAACCCTTGGGTCGTGCTCGGCGGTATAATTCAACTGATATGTAGTAAAGTTATAGCGAAAACTGGTCAGCTTACCAGGACTGGATTTCCGTTCTGGTCAGTCAATACGACGCCACTTGAAACCTGAATGGCATTCGAAGGCACTGGTAGAGTTGAAAGAGCGAGTACTGGGAGTAGGATGCTGCGTTGAATGGTGCGTCCACTCGCAGTGGTAATCAGTACAGTAATTGTGTAAACTGTACCCGCTTGACCCCCGCCGATCCAGAGTATAGCGATCATACCATCTGCGGCTGAACTGCGAATCGTGAGATCGCCAGGTGCGTTGGGTGTCGAACTAATATCCAGGGTCGAGATGAGATCGCCATCGTTGCCAGCGACAGCAGGGCTGATGTCGATCTTATAGTCGAGAATGTCGGCAGGGTCTTTGGTAGGCCAGTTCAGAGGCGGAGGTGCAATAGCTGTCGAGCCGCGCGGCACCGGAACAAAAGAATCCACGAGCACCACGCGAGCGGAGCCGGGTTTCCAAACATGAGAAATTACTGTTGGCACCGATTTGCCTTATTTCGTACGATTAGATATGGAAAAAAATTGTCGCCTACTACCAACGAATTACGACCAGTCCGTTAGCACCGGCTGCACCGTCATACGGCGTAAGGCTGTTGGCACCTGTGCCAGCACCTGAAGCTCCGCCACCGGGAAAAATTCCTGCGTTCCCGGAAGTACCACTGTTTTGAGATCCGCCCATTGGTGCGGCACCGCCCATGCCTCCCTGGTTAAGCAGTCCTGCCTGTCCCGCCGATCCACCCAGGTTTACATCACCATTGACGCCAGTTCCTGGCGGAGTGGCTCCATTTTGGGGGGGCGTTGGCGGTGGCCAGATAGTTGAGGCGCCCACCTGTGGCGGATACGATATTACTAATACTGGAGGTACCTCCGTTGCCCGGAGCCGTGCCGCTGACCGTGCCGGCCGCACCGCCGGCACCTACTACCACGTCCAGCGCTTGACCTGGCGTCAGTCCGGATATGAGGCGCTTTGCATATCCGCCTCCGGCCCCTCCTCCGCTTGGCAGTCCTGCGACGGATGCGAAACTGCCGGAGCCTCCACCCCACAACTCGACTTCAACCTGTGTTACGCCGTGAGGCACGACGAACGACCCGGAACTGGTAAAACTCCGCACGCCGGAACCAAAGCCGGGGCGCAGTTGTGGAGCCTTCCAGTAGAGGAATGGTGCCGTCGGAAGGGTCAAAATGGACGTTGTATTGATCGCGATTTGCCCGCTGGCGACGGACACCGAATAGAGACCAACAGCCCCCTCGTCCGGAGATGGCGTGGTCTGAGTACCCGTCGGGGCCGGAACCCCCGGCTTCACCTGCAGGTTCACCAGTTGTCGGCGCAGCGTGCTTTGGGCAACACCGGAGTTTCCAGGACCGCTATAAGAAAGCGACGGATCCGCGGCATTGTAGTACGGTAACACAATGTCGTTTGTATCAGTTTCCTGCAACGACGCCTGGATCAGGTAGTTGACCGACTGCCCGGGAATATTGGGGGCCTGAAAATTGAAGTCTGTCTTTTCGGAATTGATGCCCATTTTCATAATGGGTGTCGAAGTGTCAGCGGCAAGAGAGCCGTATGGGGCGACATCAATGACGGATAGTTGAGTGACTGACCCTGGAGCGACCGAAACCGACATCGACGGTGGGTTAGTGGGCGTGCATTCGAGTCCATCGACGCATGTACCCGGTCCGACCAGAAGACGAAGGACAGAGCCTATAGCCAGCATTGCGTTTCGATTAATCGATAGAATATCGGTGTCCAGAGGAATACTGCCGGCGTAAACGATGTTGCGATCCATTGAATATCCTGAATAAATGTTGTGACTATTGGATCTTTGTCCAGGCAATCACCGCAGCCGGCGTGACTCGGCTCGCCATTGCATAGATGTCTCTGGTCGAAACGCTCCCATTGCCGACTTTCAGCGATGCGAAGCCTGTGCCCGGACCGCCGTACGCTCCGAATGTTTGGTTCCATCCGCTACTGCTGATCGTCGTCTTCACGGGTGAGCGTTGCGCATGGAGGAAAAACTGAAATGGCAGGGTCAGGCTTCCCCATCCACCAGCCGTACCGTACGCAACACCGCCTCCAGCGGATTGTGTATCCGCTGGATGAGAGCGATATCCCCCGGTGTCCCGTGGATGTCCTGGTTCGAAAATCGAGATAGGATTGCCAGTTAACGACGTTATCGCCGTTGCGACCGCATTCCGAGTGCAGCGTTCGCGAGTGATCTCGTCCTGAATCCGCGTGCGAAGGTCAGAATCATTCTCGTCGGGCCGTCGCTGCACGACCGACCCGAACAAATCCTCTCCGATGAGGTCGAGCCACATGCCGGATGCCGACACGAGACGACTCTGACGGCGGATATAGGCAATGCCCTGATAGGTATGTTCCCACATCGCGGAAAAGCCATTCAACAGTGCATCCAATACCGGAGTGGTCTCACCAAACCATCGCGTTGGTAGAACCGCCTTCATCAGATTGACAAAATATGGTCGAGTGCCAATCATTTTAGTGCACTATCACAGAGCTGGTTTTGATGATTCGACCAGGTGACCCAATAAGGTCGTTAGGCAATCCGTTTATCGACAGCGATGTAACATTGCGAATGCGATCATCGCAGCGATAGCAGACTTCAGCAACACGGGTGATTGCAAGCGGCTCCCCGATACCCAGGCTCGCAACATAAGAGCTAATGGCCGCTGCTGCTTGACTGCGGATATCGATAGCTGAACTGTCAGAACGCACCACGAGCGTCAGTTGAATATTGGCGAGGTCGACGCCTGCAGGAGTGACCGAAAAGGTAGAGCCGATCGGTCGGACCGCCTCGACAGCGGCGATAATAGTATCAAACAGCCCAGACGAGACCGTGGCACCATTTTCGTCGACGACAATTGAGATGTGTCCCAATCGTAAACTACCCGATGGGTCCTTGTTCTCGGCGATACTGAATTTGACTCCGAGGCCTAGTTCCGCGATGGCATATTGGATAGCAAAGGTGGTTGCGCGCGAGCGGCTCAAAAGGAAACCCTTGAATCGGGCCCTTAACGCATCGTCGTCTTCTTGATCCATGCCATTCGCCAGGGCTTCCGGATTGAATACGTGATCGATGCCGGGTACGGCGCTGGCGATCATTGAAATCGTACCGGCTTGTACATTGCCGATCGATCCAGGTTCTTGGCAAACGATCGGAACGGTTACCTGTCCAACCCCTGCTTCTAACAGGTACCCAGCATCAGCGGGCATCCAGCAAGGATGGGATGGGTCGTCGATGACACGGAAGGACGGCGAACCCGTCATCGCTTTCAGCATCATACCCGTAGGAACGACGCATCGGACGGAACTTGATAGCCTGGAGATTGTGACGACGCCTGACGATGGCTTTGCGGCAAGTCGCTTTATACCGAAGTCCATCATCCAGCTGTCCAGGTCATCCGCGTTGGATGTCGCGGCTCGAGTTGAACGCATAACCTCGAGCATTTGCCATTGTAGCCACGTACCTACAGAAGCATTTGCTTCCAAAAGAGAACGTACTACTGATCCCGGTGAGAAGTTGATTAAACGACCGGAGAAGCTTCCGACCGCCGTGGCCATATCACGGAGAAATTCGGAGAAGCTCTTTACAGGGAAGTCCATCCATCCTCCGATGTCGAGATTTGCACGAAGCTTGGTTTATCGGATTGGGCCCCGAAGTACTGTATGCTGACATCGAACCGACCGCCGCCATTCTCGATCGAATGCACGAGATCTACGATGGGTAACGGCGAGTGTGACACCGCAGGCTCTTGCCGCAGGTGTGTGCGAACCAAAGCCGCTACGCCACCGGGGGTTACTGCCCGCCCTACTGCCTTGGGAAGGCCCGCACCGTAAGGAAGGTGCCAAAGATAATCTTGTCGGTTCGTCATCAGTCTTCGTATGACACGCTCTCGCGTAAGCTGCTCTTCGTCTGCGAGATGCAGATCGCCATGCGGGGCGACCGTTAGGTCGCCACCCCAGAGATGGGCCAGATCAAGCATTTGGTTCAGTCCTGCAGGTCAGGAGGGCTGGTGAGACCGCCGCGAGAGTCAACGTGTCGGTGGTGATTAAAAGATTGTCGGACGGAATCGAGAAAGCCGTGATTATCTCTGATCGCTCCGTTTACGATTAGGTCGCCTTCGATGACGATCGTACCGTCATTCTTCAATTTTATGGCCTGGCCCCTTGAATGGACCAGCCAGATTTCCCCAAGTGGAGCAGCCGGCGGTGGATGAACATCGGAAAAAACCCGTCCAATAACAACGCCGTTCTCAATGTCGCCTTCCATCGGTTGTATGATCACCTGATCGCCGGGGGCAGGCAGGCACACAATACCCCAGCCACCACCGCACCAGCTTGTCAGTACCGGTAACCAACCCGTCAGTATATCTTCGGGCTTTAGCACTACTCGTACGGAGCCATGGGTAGGGTCGGTTGAAGATACAACTCCGAAGCGTGTTTGACCGCTCTTACGGTCAAGCGAATCGGCCTGTCGACGCATTGCGGCAATCAGTCGTTCCATAACATGATGTTCCAATTATAAATCACAAGGTATAAGCGCTCTTTACATCGTGTGAGCCAATACCTTCTGAATGAATCCACGCCTGTTGTGGAACGATGATTCGAGCGATACTATTCGATAAGTGCCATCTAATCCGGACGAGCCGGTCAGAATAAACTGCTCTCGGGGGCGTAAATTGACATCGCCTGGGACCGTCAACTCGAGATGGCTCATACCATTCAAAAGATCCCCGCCATATTGCCGAGCCAGTAGTTCGGCATCGGACCTGGCAAGGTTGGGGCGCATAATGTGGAGCGTCGATCCTGAGGAAATTAGGTCCGATGCAATGGGATTGAGGTCGCCATTGACGTGAAATTCCTCAAAATGCTTTATAACTGTTTGGGTTTTCGCATTCCAGCTTTCGACACTTACTGTTGGTGTCGCGGACATCGGTAATACGCGTTGAAACCGGACATCGATTGCGTCACCACAATGCAACTGCTTAGCGGTTTCGTTTAAAGACGATGAACGAGGATGAAAATGCAGTTGCCGTCCGAAAACGTAAAGGTCATAGTTTTCGGAGCGAGCCAAATCCGCGAGTAGATCCCAGTGTGTCGTCGCAGACGTATGGCGGGGTAGAGTGAATTTTGTGTGCCCGCCGTTGTCAGTCCGCCCGATCATTGCATAGGTCGCAGTCGTACGGGGCTCAAGATTATGCTGCCCCGCGATGTGCTTGACGATCTCACTGGCGGTTTGATTGACGAATGTCTCTCGTAGCGGGTGTTGTAATAGTGATGCGCTAAAGTCCCGTCCGGTGAGGTGCAGCGTGTTATGCAGAGGATCGAGCGTAACTTGATCAACTCGTCCCTGGATAATACCCTGATATGGCGCGTTTTGATCAGGGCTAATTGCAATATCGACTTCAATTGCGGATCCGGCGATCCAATGCTGACGTTCACCGTCGGAGCCTGCAGGGAGCACTGCCGACAGCACAAATCGATCCGCGCTCAGGCTATCCGTGGAAAAAATGCGTGCCGCGGTAACACCTAGAGAGTATCCAGTTTGGGTCGCGGCCTTTAGTCGAGGCGACCGGTTGCGTATACCCGATACGCGGTTCGAAATAATCATACGGGCCTCCGATTGCCGTCCTCGAAGCGAGGCGGAGTGGCCTTAGCGCCGAACTGAGTCTGATTCCGTCGTGTCATCGGGGAGGATTAATGTATGAAAGCCCGTGAGTAGTGGCGACTCCAGTTTGTTGACTTGGGCGATTTTGTCCCACGCATTTGCGTCATTGAGGTGTTGAGCTGCGATCCTGAACAAATTCTCATTAAATACGGAAATAGTCTTCATGTAGACTCTCGTGTTTTTTACTCGGAAATTGTCCTGTACGTATACGGTGCGCTATGGACTCTACTTCTACCTTGGAACTTTGCGATAGTCGCGCGATTGCCTGGCTGAAGGCTAATACGGAGCCAGATGAACGTGGTGACACTGATAGCGCGACAGCTCCTGCCGACAAAGCCGTATTCGTCTGGCCGATCGCAGTCTCAAGCACGCCGGTCAGCTCGGTCGGAATCGGATTGCCTGGATTTGACGGATAGGAAAGTCCCAACAGCGCGTCGCCAGTCACTCCGATCATCCGGGTGACGGGATCGTCGACAACGACACACGAGACAAAGTATCTGATCCAGGATGATTGATGGTACTCTGCGCGCAGGGCCGACACAATGACCGTAAAATAGTATTCTCCCCAGCTCAGAGGAGAGAGCGTACCAGATTGCCGCAGTAGATTAAGTGCTTGAAACCTAGAATTTGCATCCGGTCCGGTGAATATTCCGCTAAATTCGATATTTGCATTCTCCGGACCTAGCCGCTCGATGGCCTGACTGCCGTCCAGCAGTGGAGTGACCGCCAAACGGTGCCGTCCACCGAAAACAATTGAGGTTGGAATTTCGAACTGCTTAAAAATCAGCGGCCCAAGCGAAAATATGCCATCCATTCTGTATTCCCACCGCCAACTGTAGCGCTGACGTGCCCGATATCATATTGAAATTATAGTGTGCTGCTGATGGTCGACCAGGGGCTGAGTGCTCGGGTGTCGACCGCCGAGGTTCCGCTCGGCGCCTGATTTAGCAACTCTTCCAGGTGACGAGTGACCCAGGTACCCAACTGGTGACCATCCAGATACAAAGAGCCGACGGTGGTCGTTGGCGTGGGCTCGACGCTTTCCGCTTCCCGCATCGGTCCCGCCATCGAGCCAATAAAATGGTCATTCTGACGCTCGCCGATTGGAGCAAAAAGCGGTCTGGGACGGTGTGAATGTGTAGTGCCGATAGCAGGAGCCGCCGTGGGAGCAGGATATTGCGGTGGCGGGGGCATCTGAATAAACGACGATCCGGCGGTTTCTGCCCGTTCACTGCGAATGACTCTGTTGAATTGTGCTTGTGGGCGATTATCCGCGATCTTTGATGGCTTGCTAAGCATGTCCCGAGGTCGCTGAAGCAGATTTGGTGATAGTGTGGCGCGGTGCGCTGCGGATGTATTAAGCGGGGGCAGGTTCTTGGACCGGAGACGCATGTGACCGTTGGGCGGATCGGCTCGTGCAACAAGTGAGCGATCGGTGACCACAGGCACCGATAGTGGTCGGACAGATGCCGTTCGGGCGACACTCTTTAGCCGAGGTCCAGTATCAGAGGACGGTTGTATTGGGGATTGGAGTGGTCGGATGCGATCGATTTTAGCGCGGTCGTTGTAAGTGCTGCCACTGACGTTATCGCGAATGACGATCCTGGGAAGCGGATGGGTCAAGAGTATGCGTCTCGACGCCTTCGGTAACGGTTCCGATGGAGGCGGTGTGGTACGCCGGCGCGATTGATTGGATACGTTCGCCGGGAGGCGATACAGAAGCAGGCTTTTGAGCTTACTAATGCGCGGATGAATAGTCATTGTAGGCTCGCCAATACCACAATAGGAAATCTGAATCTGCCGACTACTTCCAGGTCATTTGATCCCAGTCAAACTCTCGACCGTCTAGAATTCCAAAGGCAATAATGTAGGAGGTGCGATCGGTTTCGTTCAGCGAGAAGGCCAGGTCGAATGGCACTCCATTCCGGACAAGGTATAGACAGTCCATCAAGCAGGAGTGCCTGATCAGTTTCCCACACTGGACCTTAAATCGGGAACTGCAGGATCGTTTGTCAGCGAACTCCAATGAGCAATGGCGTTAATGCCGGCCTCACCGAGTCTGGAAATAATGCTCTCGATTTGCCCCTCGGTCGTCGGAGGCGGAACCGGAACTCCGTCGATGTCGGATACAGCGATTGCCAGAGCAGCGAACTGCAACCACGCGTTGTTTTCCGATAGCGTGGGCCCCGCTGCCTTATACAATCTCAGCGTGTCAACGGGTCCCAAGGTCCGAACTCCGATCCGTCGTCCAGTCTGGTCCTGGATAACGTCGCGCTTAACTGAGTCCTCGATTATCGATTGGGTTGGTGTCACTTACACTCTCCGTCGGCGGGATGCAAAGAAGTCCAGTTTTTGCTTAACGCTGGCGTCCCCCCGCCAAACCCCGGCATTCGACAGCTTGAACACGACATTATCATACTGATAGGTAGACGTTGATCCATCGGGTTCTGTGACGTACTGGTACATCGAGCCGGCAGCGGTGTCGGCACCATCGAAGTACCCCTGTTCCAGGCTGGCGATGAAATCGTCGACGCTTGAAGTTCCCCGTTCGAGCTCGAAACTCCCGTCCCAGCCTTTGGGCAACTCGGCACCGAGGGGAGTTCCATCGAGGCGGGAGACCCGGATGGATTGGGTCAACTGACGGCTTTCGAATGCAGTGACATGCGTAAGGTCCAGTCGACCAGACTGGCCGATCACAACCAGTTGGGTGTCACGACCAACTGAAAATGCAGTTAGCAACTGAGTATTCTCCGCTTAAGCCAGACGACCTGCCGGCAGGGTTTGGCGAGATACCTGTACGGTTTGTCCGCCTTCGACGTTGATGATGAATTTTTCATTGATTGCCTGGTACTTAACCTGTGCGTCGGACTGTACGTATCCCAGCCCCGTTCGATCAGGTGAATTGTTGGTGCTGTCGCAGACAACGCTGAATGGCAGTGAGCCGTCCGTGCTACCCAGCATGCCCGCATTGAACATGTTTTGCAGGAACGAGAGTTGGGTGGCCCGAATACGACGGAAGAGCTCTGTATTAATCACCTGACCGACATATTGCCCCATTCCGGCCGCCAGAGTCGCGGCGATGTAATTGGTCAATCGGGTGTAGTTATCGCCATTGACGGTCGGATTGCTCGAGCTGTTGTGGCCACCGCGAACACCCCAAAAATTGCCGGCAGGTTGAGGGGTGGTAATCACGTCAATTCCGGCGCGCAATAGAAGTGATAGTTCGGCCGTCGAATAAGACGCACTTTGGCCGCTGGCGGGATCCCCCACATGTTGACTGCCAACTATGCCGAAAATCGGCTTGTTGAGGCTGGACTGTTCGGGTGATAGATTTGCCAGGCGTCCCGCGGTGAAGCCTTGCGGGGACACCAAACGTACGGTGCCGGTTGTTATATCGTTCCACCATAGCCAGTCGCCAAACATAAGTTTGATCGACGAAGTATCAATACCGGCGTTATATTTTGTTTCGACAGCACTTTGCGGGGTTTCCCCGCCTGGCCCGGTAAGGACCATATACACACCTTCCTCGCGCCCAAAGACCGATTGGGCTGGCCAACTCTGAGGGTCGTCGCTGTCAGATAGTAATGCGATTCCGCATGATTGGCCACGCAACGCATACATTCCGAGGCGTGGTAGTGTGTCGCGCCCCAGAAGGTGAGAGCTGGCGACCGTGCCTGCACCGTCGGTGCCGGCGATATCCAATCCAACGCGGAGTGTGAAAGGAGTCGGCGCGGCGATGGTACCGCCGGCGTCGATCATAATAAGTTCGGAGCGCCCTCGATGAACGCCGATCCCTTGATTCACCGCCGCTGCCAAAGCATTCCAGAAGCCGGCACCGTCGCCGCGGAGGTTGTCAAATATTTCGAGAGACTGACCTTCCAGGGACACCACGAGTTGCCAGGAATCCAGCTGACTACCCGGAGAAAGTGCAACAACAATTTTGTTGCCGACAGATCCGCTATACGCTGCGGTGAAGGTGACGGTCGTATTCGGAAGGGATGACTGCGCCGATGTGTGGGTACCATCGGAGACGCGAACACATCGGAAATCTTGCGCGCCTTGTTGGATAGCCGTTGCGACGTGCGTGCCCATGTCGTGGCGTCGGGGAACCAAGGGGCCGAATCGTCGAACATAGTCGGACATGGTCGCTACCAGAACAGGCTGTCCAACAGGTCCCCAAGCCGCGGTCCCAACCATACCAATAATATTGGTTGGTACGCCATTCAGAACCAAATTCTGCGGCGGCGTGATCTGTACGTATATATCCGGAACCACGAGAGCATTGGTGTTGAGCTCCCCCTGATTTGATATCGGCATTCTTACCTCGGGAAAATACTGTGTTCAGGTATGGTAACGTCGGCAACCGGTGACGTGGTCGTCCGTAAAGGCCTGCTTCTAAATGGCGGTCTGAATTGCGTTAATTCCAAGGGAACCAAATACCATAGGAGTCCCAGCCTCTGTGGAGATTGTCGAGTACTCGACAGATACTGTGATGTCCCGCCGAAACAGCATGGCGTTTTGTGATTGATCATAGACATTCGTACCCTTATAGGTCAGGCGCCCCTGGGAGTTGTCAGGAAGTGCCAGAAATGTCAGCCTTGCTAAATCACTGTCGACGCGTGACACCACGGCGTCCCGAGCTGCCGGGTGGGGACACCAGCACGAAATTTTGATGTCGTGCTCTTGTCTACGAAGCTCTCGTCGTACCGATGCGGTCGCGGCTACACGACCAATCACTTGGCTTGCAAAGGGAAAGTGGATGTGATGACCAGACAACTCTACAACGTGATCCTTCGAGATAAGGGATGCCATGTTGGCGGCAATTAAGTCGAGACTATCCCCCTCAATTACACGATAGACGTAGGTTGCGCTATTTACTTGCACGCCGACCAGCGATGATGCTTGGGGCTCCCCCTGCAGAGTGATCGTGTTTTGGTTCGTGAGCCACCTGAGAGAAGTCGGGGACACCAGTGTTTCCGGTTCCGACGAAAATCGGGTTGTCACATTCCCGGGATCACTTGCCGCAAAGATCGCGACGTTTATTCGCCCAGCGGCGAGATCGGCGGAAAGGCCGCCTGCATGCGGCCAGCCGCGAAACACGCGACAAGGATAACCAATCGAACTGGGCTGATCTGGTCCGAGAGGATATAGGCTGTTCACGACCTGCTGAGCGATCGCCTCCTCAACATCGGATAGGTCTGCCATTATGGGGTGACCAACCGCGCGATCAACCGCCAGCCGAGAGCGCTTTTTTCACAACCTGATACAATGTGCACGCGCGCGAGATCGTCGGTGACGATATCAGTAGGACGGATTGTAAGTGTCATGGATGCCGGCAACAGAATAGTGGAAATCGTTCCAAGAATGTCCGTCGGTAGACCCAATGAGACCGCGCTGTCGCGACCGGTAGCCAGGATGCTGGCAGGCCATTGCGAAGCATATTCTGTGGACGGTTCGGTGGACCCGTTTGCGTAGTGGGTGCCTCCGAGGGAGGCGGATAACTCTGGACGAGCCAGGCCAACGATGTGGTTTGTCAGGATACACGTCGCCGCGCCCAGGGCCTCTTGCGCCGCGATAAACCAAGTGCGTTCGCCCTGTACCAGGTAGTCGCCGGGCTGTGTATAGGAGAGGTCGAAATAGCCGCCGTAAGCCGCTTCCCCGTAGGTGTGATTTCGGGAAAGCGTACCGTCGAGCGCCGCAAATTTAGCGGGAAGCCGCAAAAACCGATTGCCGGTTGAGAGTGGATGAAAGTTGCCGGATGGACGGTATGCGTCTGCAGAACCGCCGATCGCCCGAGCTACTCTACCATTGGCCCAGGCGACTCTATCGGCAATATACAGATCTCTCATGTTAAACCGTCAGCCATAACCCGGCGGCTTTGCCAATCGCCGAGCCGGACGGCACCCCCAGAAAATTGCTTAGCCGACACCGCCAGTCGTCAAACAGTTCAATTCTGTCGCGCACTTCATTGACGTTATGCTTCCATACGGCGGCTTGGTCGGTATCAAGATTCTCGCTCGAACGAGGGATGGCAAGTTCAAGTGCCGTTAGCGTCGCCAAGTATCGCCTGACAACCGCGATTTCCGGTTCGGTCAACAGTGTAAGGCGGGACTCGAGCGTCTCTGCGGACGGTGAGTACCCGACGAACTGGGTGCCGGACGTCCCGGTGGCTCGAATTGGGTAGCCACAGAACCGCCGAACGTCCGTGCGTTCGCTGTCGGATAATGCGGTCAAATGGACGACCCATCGCCACGGGTCACGTAAACGGTTCCGCTACCGGTGGAAAGCACGACGGCGACGGTAGTGATCAGCGCGTTGACGCTCAAAAGTGCTCTCGTGTTTGCCTGGATTGGCATATCGGTATTCGCGGCCGTGATGCTGCTATCGGACCCAAACCGGACAAACGCTACGGCGTTTGTCGCGTTAGTGATGAGTACTGTCTCACCACCACCAGCGAGCGCTGCGCTCGCGGTGGTCGTGCCGGCGGCAATGGGCACAGTACCTGATGGTCGAAATGCGCTGGTCGATCCGGTGGCCATGATTACCGGATCCCTTTAGCCGATATGTTCGACGATGACGGCGCGCTTAAAGGCGGCGTTGGTGGCGGTCGGCACAGTCGTTGGGTTTGTGGTCGTGTCGGACGGTGCGCAGAACCCGCCGATCCAATACCAGGATTGGGCAATGATTTGTTGCAACCGATCAACCGCGGCGCGGGTAACCATGGCGACGCCATCAACCATGGTGACGATCGAGTCCGCGGAATCGACGTCTGTCGCTGCGCTGCCGGCGAAATCGCCTTCGACCAGAGCGCCCTTGCCGCAAATCACCGGACGACGGACCATCAGCGTAGATAGGGTTGGGTGGGTCTGGACGAAAGTTTCGGTTGTCGTGATGAAGCGCAGACCAAGAAAATCATTGGTCATACCCTGACGGAACACCTGGTTCGCCGAGGTTGCGCCCTGGAAGAGTTGTTTGAAGTCCGGATCGGCGAAGAGTTGACGGGCCGAAACAGGATCGAGGTAGCAGTTATAAGCGCCGTTGATTTCCGGCACGGCGTTAAGGCGCAATTTTGCGACTGCATCCAAAAGTGACGCCATAGACAGCGTGTCACTGGCATTGATTTGGGCGGTGGTGGTACGGTTGGAGGGGCGGACGATTGTCGAAGCGTTGGCGGCGAGCACTGCGTTCCCGCTCGTTCCGTCGTTGACCGAAACGTTGGCGGACAGGGTCAGCGTTCCCGAAATGCCTCCAGGCGCCGTGGAGACATTGGTAACGTCGACTCCGACGCCGGTTGCGGTGTAGGCGTTGGCACCGATCGTCACGACAAGCGGTGCCGAAGGGCTGATCGCCGTCTGTTGGCCATTCACAAATGTGGTCTGAAAGCCACGGACGTCGTCGACCGTTACTGTCAATCCCGGGCTTCCGAGGGTCGTGCGGACGCGCGTGTTGCCGCCGAGGTAGGCACTAAACAGCGCATTTCGGGCGAGTTCATCGAGGCTCCGTGCAGCCTGTTCTCCATTCGCATATGCGTTCTGCAGAAAGAGAGAGGCGATGCCGACCCGGCTCGTGACCATGTTGAGATCGGTGGTCGCAGCATAGTGGTTCATCGTCAACGTGTATTGCTCGACGCCCCAGTTGCCCGGCGTCAGGCCGTTGTCGAGGTTTGTGTTGGTGGACGGAACAAGCGGCGTGGTGACGGCGGGCTTCAGGCCGGCGCGGGTCTTCGTGACGGTTTCTCCGATGCCGACCGATACGGTGACCCGATCCGCGCATGCGCGATATCCAAGCTTCGACCGCAGGGCTTGGTCGAATTCACGCTCAAGGAAACCCTGCTGAATGATCGGCTGCAGTGCGGTCGGAAAATTCTGAATGGGCATTAAATGCTAAAGTCCTGAACAAGAAGGAATAGTGACATACTACGACGAATAATTTAGCCGGCGTTACGAAGGAGCGCCGCGCGTGCGGCATGATACTCGTCTTCGGACATTTCAGTCGCCGACCGGAGCTTGATTGGTTGGGAGCGCGGCGGATTGGCGGTATTGGTGGAAGACCGTCCCACGAATAACCAAGGCTTCGCAGCCTTAAAGCGTGCGATGTGGTCTTCCACTCCGATCGGGTGGCCGTCTTCACCGATGGTGACGCCGGCGGAGTCGAGTAATTTCAATGCGTCTAAATCGACAATGCCCGCACGCCTGGCTTCGGACTTCAGTTCGGCTTGGATCAGCCGCTCCTCTGCCTCCTGTTTGGTGCGCGCAAGCAGTTCTTCGAGTTGTGATGCTCGATCTCGCCAATTTTCGATCGGGTCGATCGAATCTTCAGTATTCTCATTCATTTGTAGATTTCACTCCATTTTCCGCCTGCTCGGCATTAATCCGAGCCGTCTCACCGGCGATATCCTCCAGATCGTAAGTGTCGGAGATTGCCTTCATTGCGGTTTCTCGACTGATGTGGCCCGCATTCACCAAGATGGCCAGCGTTTGTGCGTCTTTCTGCCTGTCGTCGGCGGAAAGTGGATACCAACGCGGCCACTTTAGTGTGATCGGGGCGGCTTCGTCGAGATTTCGGACGGATTGACCGAGTACGCGCAGTTCGTAACGGTGTGATGCCCGAATGATCAATCGGGTCAGCGAAATCAGCGCGATCTCGCCGTACGTGACCCGCAAGTTGTCCGCCAACCATAATAGGCCTTGGTTCAAAAGCTCCAACGCGCGTCCCGATTGGGCGGCAGTCAGCCGTTCAGGGCTCGCTCGGTTGCCGTGCACACTCTCTAACGCCAGTTCGCGTAAGGTGCGGACGTATTCGATAACGGCCGCCGATGCGCTGCCGCCGATTTCCAGGAGCCTTGCATCGCCATGTTCTCCAACGACCAGGGCGTTGCCGGCACCTTTAACGATCTCCGCGGATGCGGGGGATGGATCTTTCAATAACAACGTTGGGTCGCTGCTATATTTCAGACCACGCCCAACCTGACTGAGCTGGTAGTCGATTTCGATCTGAGACTCGATGGCTGGCCGAAAAGTGCATGCCCCGTCATCCGGATGACCGGTGGAGGAGTGACCTGGGAGATTTTTGATCCAGACGAGAGGAACAAATCCCAGCCCATGATGCACGCTTCTTGCGTCATCGATCTTCTCTGAATTTCTACCGCCGACCGGTTCAGGTTCGTACCAGATTTCGCTATCTCGCGTCCATCGTCGACTGAACCAATATTCCTGGGCTGCGTCGTCTATTTTGTATCCGGCTTCTTTCAGAAGCCTTCCTTTAACTTTGTAGCGCTCGATAACCTCGGCGAGAACATCTGGCTCGTCCGGCGACCATTGGGCGGTCAGATACAGTGTATTCAGGGTTTGAAAGAAAACGCGACCTCTGATCACCTTGAGCAATATGGCGACCGACCCAATCGATCCTCGGATCGCAGCGTCGATCATTGTCATGTTCAGGCGCGACTCCTTGACCACCGCAGCCATGGTTTGACGTACGAGCGGGTCAGGACAGTCAATCGTGGGGAAGTGCCCTTCGCTGAACAGTAGCGCGACACTATCTTCGACAACCACTCGACAGAGTGGATAGCGGACACTCGGGCGACGATTTCGGAGCGGAATATAGACGCCGTCGATCGTCCGCTCCTCGTGGAATTGGAAGGGGAGGGCGTCATAAAGTTGCCCCTCCAGGACCCGGGTCAAAATATCGAGTGTACGGGTCCGTTCCGAGTAGTCTGGATCTCTCGGAGTAAGGTCGCATATCGTGTCAAACATTGGAGATTCCGCAGTTGTCGGGTCGATCAGCGACCAAAAAATGGGACAGACGTGAAGCGTGACAGATCTGTCGTTCCGTTCAGCGCGGTGAAACCCCGCACCAGGGCGTCGACCTGATCGTCTTTACGTCCGAGAGGAAATTCGGCCAATTCGTCGAAGAAGCATCGATTCCAGGCCGCCTGGACGGCGCAGATATTGCCAACTTCCATTTGTGAGGCGACTGGTAGCGCTCTCGTTAACTTTGAACCGCTTTCCCGAGCGGTAATAACGCGATATCCACTAAGCTGACGCGTCATGTAAGCCGCCTGACTTTTGCCGGCTTGTCCGGGGTCCTCAGGCAGTCCGATCCAGACCTTCTCACCATCGGCTTTCGCGGCAATGCGAATTGCATCTTCAATCTGGCTAGGAGATCCACGCAAACGAATGACATCCAGAATAGTATAGTACCCCTTCGCGTCCCGGGATATCTTAACGCCGACTGTCCAATCGGGGTCGCTTCCCTTCTCCGCCAGCGTGGCGGCCAGGTCCCATGCTCGGATTGTATGCGTATCCGTTGCTACAATAGCGTTTTCCAGCAACCTGACCCGCGTTGTGTTGAATACGGTGCCTTCGGTCTGCCGCGGAGATTGTTGATACAGAGCCGACCAAATACGGCTCCCGACGAGGTCGCGCTTTGCCGATAGCGCCTCCATGCCCTCCCATTGTGGCCAGAGTGGCTCACCGATCTCGCGTCCGAGCGGGTCATGCGGTTCTGCAAGCGCCGGTAGGCGCAGGACGCGCCATTCCGGGCCCGCGGCGCTCAGGAGATGCCCGCCAAGGTCGTCCTCATGCCATCGGGTCATAATCAGAACGATACGTGCATTTGGCTTCAGACGTGTGACCAGGTCGGAGCGATACCAATCCCAGATGTGACCCCGTTGGACGCTGCTTTCCGCGATGAACTGCGATTTGATCGGGTCATCTATTATGGCCAAATCCGCTCGACGCCCGGTAATCGCGCCACGAATTCCTGCTGCAATGTACTCGCCGCCAAGCGATGTAGTCCATGAATGAGCGGAAGCAATAGAGGACGTAACCTGGTATCCGAGGAGTTCTCGATATCGCGCTACGATATCACGCACGCGACGACTGAAGTGGAGGGCAAGTCCAGCAGTATGTGATGCGGCTATAATGGAACTGGTTGGAAATTGTGTGTACCACCAGGTCGGAAAAAGAACAGATGCATACGTAGATTTCGCAGACCCGGGTGGCATCAAAACCATAAGACGCAAGAACTTCCCCGCAGCCAATGCCTCCAGTTCGGCTATCAAAAGATCATGATGTCGAGCTGGGCTTTGTCCGATCGGCGCCAGTACGTGCTGCGCCCAGCGACGCAGGCTCCGACGCACTTGCTGTCGGAGCAAAAACTCGGCTTCGAGCGTGAGCCAATCGCTCACAGAGCTCTGCATCAGTAAAAAGAGTCGTATTCAAGGATGAGTACAGGGAATTCGGATCGTTTAATTGTCGGGACTTTCGGTTAATATGTGTTGGAGTCAAATTAGGTCCGTTGACGAATGTTGCTTTCAGCGTTCGTAGCTTCGGTCGACCGGAACAGACGGTTCAAGGTCTTTTCTCCACACTGGGAACACCTCCCGTGATACAGAGCTTCGATCATATTGAGATTATTATCCCAGATTGGGGTGCCTGGTCAAGGACTATTTTCCGGATATCGACCTGCATCCGTCAATGCCTGGCGATAGACGTCGAGGGTCGCATCTTGCAGAGCCTGAACGGTCGGAACCGCGCGCCTCGCACGTATGCCAAGGGCCAGGAGATCGGCCCTATCCATCGCCAGGACCATAGCGATCGCATCGGAGAGTGCGGTTGGATCGCCAGCGCGAACCAGGAAGCCGGTCTCGCCATGTCGAACGGTTTCGGCAGGTCCGCCGATCTCCGATGCGATGACGGCGCGTGCCATGGCTTGGGCCTCAATGATGACGCGACCAAATGCTTCAGGTTGGACGGATGCGTGTACGACCACATCGGCCGTCATGAAGGCGGCTGGCATATCCGAGCAATCCCCAACAAAATATGCACGGTCAGCCAAGCCAAGCTCTGACGCACGCTTTCGCAACGCGTCGGAGTAGGCTGTGCGGCCTTGATCGGACCCGACAAACACACAGCACACTGTCGGATCGGACAATTTGGCGATGGCTTCCAATAGTATGGTCTGACCTTTCCATGCAGTCAGCCGCCCAGGCATCAGAACAAGTCGACGCTCCTGCGTCACGCCCCAACTGTGTCGGAGTTTCTCGATGCGGTCACTCGCAATTGCGTCGGGATTAAAAGCTGCCAGGTCCACGCCCCTGGGAATCAGAGCTATGCGATCCGCGGGAATACCGTGTTCGCGGACAATGCGTTCGGCAATAAATCGGCTTGCGGCGATCACAATGCTGCCTCGGGCCATAATTGAATTGTAAAACCGCTTCAGCGCGGACCGCGCGCTGTAAGTGCCATGGTATGTGGTCATGAAGACCGCGCCGGTGCATTGCATGGCCAGCCATGCGGACCATGCCGGTGCGCGGGACCGAGCATGTATGATCGATACGTTCTTCGAGATCACGACATTCCGCAGCCGCAGCCCGTTTAACACGAGCGTGATTGGATTTTTGGAATCCAGAGGTAATGTGATGTGATGTCCGCCAGCGGCTTCTATATCGCGCACCATGCGTCCGCCCGCGCTCGCAACCAAAGCGATCCCACCCGCCCTGACGATAGCGGCCGTGATTTCAACGGTACCTTTCTCTACCCCCCCGGTGACGAGAGAAGGAAGTACCTGCAGTACGACGGTTGATCCCGGCAAGTGTGTCATACAAATCTTATAGTGTCCCCGCGGGTCATCGGCGACAGGTACCGATAAGAATGTAAACGGCTTGAGGGCATTGAGAGGCAATGATGGAAATTTCAGGACGGCTGGATTGTGGCGACGGTATCGAGCTTGCATGGCGAAAAATCGAGGGCACCGGACCGACAATCGTGTTTTTGCCGGGGTTTCGGAGCACCATGGCGGGGGATAAAGCAACAGCGCTTTCGCAGTGGTGCGCCGCTCGAGGCCAGGCGATGCTGCGCTTCGATTATTCAGGCCATGGCGAAAGCGGCGGGCGGTTTCTCGACGGGACAATTGGACGTTGGGCCACGGACGCGCTGCATGTGATCGACCACCTGACCACGGGCCGGCTCGTGTTGGTTGGCTCGTCAATGGGCGGTTGGATTGCCTTGCTGTGTGCACTGGCACGCACGGAAAGGATCGCGGGTGTGATCGGTATCGCTGCTGCGCCTGATTTCACCGGCAGGTTAATGTGGGATTCGATGATGCCTGCTGAACGGGAGATTTTACGCCGTGACGGCGTATTGCACGTGCATAGCCAATATGGCGACCCGACGCCGATCACATGGCGATTGATTGAAGATGGGCCGCGGCATTTTGTCCTGAACCGGCCACTCGAATTGGGATGCCCGATCAGGCTGTTGCATGGTCAGGCGGACCCTGATGTACCTTGGGAGTTGGCGCTGCGGATCGCCGAATGCGTTACGTCGTCCGACGTCGAGGTCATACTGGTTAAATCAGGCGATCACCGCCTGTCGCGTCCCGTGGACCTGTCGTTGTTGACGCGTACGATTGGAGCACTATTGGACCCGCCCGCGTCGATTTGAGAACATACCTCCGAGGAGGTTTCCGCTGCGAGAATGGCTTTTAGTCCCTCTCGAAAGGTTGGATACAACCAGCTTAAACCAAGCGCCTTCTTGGTTTTCACTGCGGAAACCTGCCGTTCTTCGGACCAAAAACTGCGAGCCATCGGCGACATGGAGAGCCAGGCCTCGTCGAATAATGTTGCCGGCGGAGGTAAGGTACCCAGCAAGCGCGAGGCCTCGGTAACAACACTGGCGCTTTCGGCGGGCTCATCATCGCTGAGATTAAAAATGTGACTGCCTGGCCTGGAAGTATGGGTCATCGCCTGCACGACAGCGCGTGCGAGATCGTCGCGATGGATTCGGCCAAACTTATGACCGGGCTTGATCACGCGGCGCGCGCGTCCAGCGCGAAGATCGTCGAATGCGGAACGGTTAGGCCCGTAGATCCCCGCGACGCGAAAGACCACGACGGCTTTTCGATCGGCAAAGTCCTGCCATGCATCCTCCGCCACCAACCGCCGTACTCCGCGATCTTGTCCAGGCGCGGGGGGCGTGTCTTCATCCACCCATCCGCCGTTGCGATTGCCGTATACGACGGTGCTGGACAGGTAGCCGATCCACCTCAATGCCGGTGCCTCAGCGATTGCTTGCCGATAGCGCGCCAGTACGGGATCGCCGTCGGCACCCGGAGGGGCGGTTACTAAGATGTGGGTGGCGGTCGCTAACACAGCGTCGGCATGTTCGAAGGGAATTGTCTCGATGCTCTTGCTTCGCGACGTGCCGGTCACCGTGAAGCCCTCGGTACAGGCCAGTTGCCTGACGGCCTTTCCCGAATACCCGAGACCGAAGATCAACAGGTGATTTTCGGGCATCATCGGCGACTCCTGCGATCCATCGGTATTTTGGCCAATGCTCCCAACCCCGCACTGATCGCAATGCCTGCCAGGGACAGCAGGATCAACGCGGCAAACATTCGGGGGACCTCAAGCCGGTAACCTGCCTCAAGGATGCGATAGGCAAGACCGGAGGCGAAACCACCGGACCCCGCGACGAATTCTGCAACGACCGCTCCTACCAGTGCCAGCCCACCGGATATCCGCAGGCCGTTCCAGAAGTAAGGCGTTGCGGAGGGAATGCGTAGCAGCATGAGCGTCGTATAGCGGCCGGCACCGTACAGTCTGAACAGATCGGCCAGATCGGATGACATTGATTCCAATCCTTCCAGCGTATTGGAATATATTGGAAAGAAAGCGACGATCGTCGCGCAGACCACCAGCGACGCGAACGGATTTCCAACCCAAACGACAATCAGTGGCGCAATGGCGACGATTGGGGTCACTTGTAGAACGACGGCCCAGGGAGCGATGGCGGCGCGCGCAAAGCGACTGTACACCATGATCACGCCAAGCAGCACGCCGACGGATGCCGAACAAATAAGCGCTGTGATTGTAACCGCCAATGTCGAGGCGAGCGAAACCAAGAGGCCGAGGGGTTCATCTACAAATGCCTGAAAAATGTCCAACGGGCCGGGAACAAGGTACGAAGGCACCTCGATCACTCTGACCAGCACCTCCCAACCGGCCAAGACGGCTAAGCCGAACAGCAGCGAACAGAAGCGGTCGGTCATCCTGCCTGTCCGAGTTCATCCATCGCCGCCGTCACCTCTGCGACAAGCAGAGCATAGGCTGGGTCAAGACGGTTCGCGTGCCGCGGGTCGAGAGGGGAGGGGATCTCGCGCGCTATTCGCCCAGGACGTGGGGACATCAGAACAAGACGCTGCGCCAGATAGGCGGCTTCGTAGATCGAATGTGTGACGAAAATAACCGTGCATCCGATGGAGCACCATAAGTTCAACAACTCCTGCTGCAGCTTGTGCCGTGTGAATTCGTCAAGTGCTGCAAAGGGTTCATCCAACAACAGCAGGCGCGGACGTGTCACCAGGGCGCGTGCGATCGAAACGCGCATGCGCATACCGCCCGACAATTGTTGAGGCAGCGCGTTGCGAAAACCCTCGAGTCCAACCTGTCGCAACGCCGTACCGACTGCCTCGCGCGCGGTGTTCCAGGCCATGCCGCGTAAGCGGAGAGGGAGAAAGACGTTCATTTCCGCGGATGCCCAGGGCATCAGCGTCGGGTCCTGAAAGACATATCCGATGTCGCCGGGCATGGGTGCAGAGCCACCATCCCAGTTAATGCGTCCGGAATCCGGCAGATCGAGGTTGGCGATCAATCGCAGCAAGGTCGATTTGCCACAGCCCGACGGGCCTAACAGTGCGACGAAATCTCCGGTCTGCAGCCGCAGCGAGGTGTCGTGCAGCGCGATGGTGCCATTCGAAAATTGCCGCGTGATACGATCCACAGTCAGCATGTCACGACCCTGTGCCGAAAGCTTTTTCGCATTGATCCACCCGGTAGCCTTCGTCGCCTAATCGCCGCAGAATGGCACCGACCTGCCTGGAAGGAAACCGGATGCCGCCTCATATCAGTTTTGGCCTTAGCGGACGGCGCGCGATCGTCACGGGTCATCGCGGTGGCATAGGTGCGGCGATCACCAAGGTGTTGCAGGATGACGGAGTGGAGGTCATTGGACTCGACCTTCCGGATTTCGATCTCTCCAGGACCGAGGACCTTGAGGAGCGTCTGGCGACCGTTCTCAGCGCAGCGGGCCCGATCGATATTCTCGTTAACAATGCGGGAGTCACTGTTCTTGGCTCTGTGACAGAGACGCCGGTTGCGGAGGTAGAACGCGTCTTTCGGGTCAATTTTCTGGCGGGCTATGCTCTGATGCGTGCCGTACTGCCCGGCATGGCGGAACGTGGCAAAGGCGCGATTGTCAATATCGCCTCGGATCAGGCACTGATCGGCAAGCAAGTCAGCGCGGCATATGGTGCTTCGAAGGCCGCAATCGCCCAGCTCTCTCGTTCGGCTGCCTTGGACTGGGCGCGGTTTGGTATTCGGGTGAACTGCATTGCTCCCGGCAGCACGGACACCGCGATGCTTTCGGGTGTCATTGGGGACCTGGCAAAGGCCTATCCGGATCGCTTTCCAACGTCGTCGGTTGAGTTTTACCGCTCATCGGTGCCGATGGGACGCTTCGCCGATCCAAGTGAGATCGCCCACGCGGTCGCTTTTCTGGCATCTGACGCGGCCTCGTTCATAACCGGTGTGATCATGCCGGTCGACGGCGGTGGGACGGCGCAATGAAACATGCCGTTGTCACCGGTGGCACGCGAGGCATCGGTGCCGCTATCGTCCAGCGTCTGCGCGCTGACGGCTATCGGGTCACAAGCGTCGGCCGCAATCGGCCAGCCTCTGGCGATGTGCATTTTGCCGCGTGTGACGTTTCGAGTGCAACCGATGTTAATGCGTTGTTCGCGACCATGGACCGTGTCGATGTATTGGTAAACTGTGCCGGCATCGCCGGATCAAACCGGCTTGATGGCGACGATGCGCTTTGGCACGGCATCATCAACTCAAACCTTCATGGGACCTACCATTGCTGTAAGGCCGCTTTGCCGCTGCTTCCGGATGAAACGGGGCGCATCGTCAACATTGCGTCGGTCCTCGGATTGCGCGGGGTGCCGGACCAGACCGCCTATTGTGCGGCAAAGCACGCCGTCGTCGGATTGACGCGCGCGTTGGCGCTTTCGCTTGCACCGCGGGGAATAACCGTAAACGCGCTGTGTCCTGGGTGGGTCGATACTGACATGGCCGCCATGCGCTACCGTGAGTTGGGCATTACGCCGGCGCAGGCCGCGGCCGGAGTGCCCTCGGGCCGCGTCGCAAGCCCCGCTGAAATAGCGGATGCGACGGCGTGGCTGCTTCGCCCGGAGTCCCGGGGCATAACCGGCCACGCATTGCCGATTGACGGCGGCGGTTTGGCACTTCCATGACGGCGACCGCTGACAACATTGGGTGGAGGTACCGAGCCGGATCATGATGGAACCACGGGTAAAGGCTCGGCTCTGGGTGCAGATGGCGCTCCGCCTCGGCGATATCGAAGGTTGTCATGGGGCCGTGCTGCGCAAGGGAGACCCCGATGCAGGCGGTGTCCTGGTCGTGTTGCGTCAACAGGAGCGCATGCTGGTGTTGAGCCAGATAAGATCCGCTGAAGGAGAGCTCTCCTGGCTGCGGGGGACCGGGCATGCTCCGGTCGACCAGGCGACTGTCGATGCCTACCTGGAGCGGCGTGTATCGTCCGATCCTGACCTGTGGATCTTGGAATTCGAAACCATGGACCTCAAACCGCCCTTTGACGCCCGTATTCTATGATGCCGTCTCAGGCCGGCACACCTTTGGTCGTAGAATATTCGAAATGCAGCGCCTGGTCGGGCCGTACGACCGCGAAGATCGCATGCGCCGCCATAGCGGCCTCGCTGAAGCCCTGCAGGATGAGCTTGAGTTTCCCCGGGTAGGTCGCAACGTCCCCGATGGCGAAAACACCCGCCATACTGGTCTGACAGGTGGCGGGGGCCACGGTTATGTGGCTCATCTCACGTTGCAGGCCCCAATGGGCGATCGGACCGAGGTCCATCGACAGGCCAAAAAAGGGCAACAACACATCGGCCGGGAGCAGTCTGCTTTCACCCTTAAGCGTGGAGACCTCGACGAATTCAAGTTTACCGGCTTCGCCATGTAGGGCGTGCAACTGATAGGGCACGACCAGTTCGATCTGCCCGCTCGCCACCGCAGCGTCCAACTGCGCAGTGGTTTCGGGGGCGGCGCGGAACTTCGGTCGACGATGCACAACCGACACGCGCGCGATGTCCTTCAGGGTCAACGCCCAATCGACGGCTGAATCACCTCCGCCGGCAATGACGACCGCCTTACCCCTCAGGTCTTCCCGGCGGCGAACGAAATACTGAACGGCTCCCGATGCTTCATAGGTTTCCAGTTTCTCCATCGGCGGACGGTTCGGACCGAACGCTCCCGCGCCGGCGGCGATCAAAACCGCTTTGGCATGGATGGTATCGCCTTGATCGGTCGAGAGGCAGAAAGCGCCCTCGGCTCCCGCCAGACCCGTAACGCAGCGTCCGAGCAACCGAGGCGCCTGGAAGGGAGCAATCTGAGTTTCCAGGCGCGATATCAGCTCGCTACCGGCAATCGCCGGACATGCGGGAATGTCATAAATCGGCTTTTCCGGGTACAGCGCCGAACATTGGCCGCCGACATCCGACAATGTGTCGATCAGGACGCTTGATAGTTTCAACATACCCAATTCGAAGACCGCGAAAAGCCCGGCCGGGCCCGCGCCGATGATCGCAACGTCGGTGTGAATGTCTTGTGGCATGCCGTTCCGTATCAGATAGGGGCGGCGGCTGGCCAGCCGCCCCCGACAGGAAAAATCCCCGATGGATTAGCGATCGACGCCCAGGGCCTCTCGAAGGTCCTGCACGACCTTGTCGGCGGATTTTTTCCGCCAGCGAACCCGCTGACCGATCGGTGTATTCTCAACCTCGGGCCAGACTTTAAGGGAGACGAACACCGGACCTGGCCCGGATAAAATGCCTGGAAGCGCGTCGCGGAAATCGTCCAGCGCGTCGATATTAAAGGCGCGCGGATAGCCCGCGGCTTTTGCCATTGCTGCGTAGTCGACGACTTTGGACCCAGGTACCGGTTGCCCGCCGGTGGTGGCGTACACCTCGTTATCGAGGATGAAGTGGTAGAAATTTTCCGGTGCCTGTTCGGCGATGGTGACCAATTGCCCGAGGCTCATCAGGATATCGCCTTCGGAATCGAACAGAACGACCCGCTTGTTCGGCTGCGCCAGGGCAAGGCCCAGGCCGAAACCGGCATGACCGCCCATCGCGGGGTCACCAAGGGGAATGTCGGTCACTGTGTCGCTCAGGGCGATCCAGTGCTTGCCGCCTCGTCCGGAAATGACAATGGCATCGTTCCGGTGTTCAGCGAAAATCTGGAGCAAATCGGCGGTATGCATCATGGCTCAGCGCTCCGTTATCGATTGAAGCCGTGGTATTCGTCGCCCACCAGGACGACCACAGGTTGCCGCGTGCGTTCGGCTTCCTGGAAAGCGATGGTGATGCGCGCCGAATCGGCGTCGTTTTCCACCAGATAGAACTGCAGACCGAATGCCATCAAAAAGCGCTCGGTATAGGTCGCTGCGGTGTCGGTGTTCACACCGTGTCGAGTATATCCCCGATAGCCAACCATCAGAACGATCGGGATGTTCAGGCCCATCAACCACCCACGGATCGAATCGCCCGATTCCAGCATGCCGGTATTCTGGATAAGCATCATCGGCTTACGACCGCCTGAAAAAAGCCCTGCCGCGATTGAGCAGGCATGGCCCTCCCGCGTGACGCCGATCAAACGCAAATCGGGATCGGCCTGCATCAGCAGATACAACCAATTGGTTTCACTGTCCGGCAGCCACACAATATCCGTGACGCCGTTGTCTTTCATCTGACGCATCACTGTCTCGGGACTCAGCGCCGCCGCTTCCGTCATAGCAACCTCCCCCTACCCGTTCGGCCCAGGCGAAGCTAACATCCCTGAGGCGAAAAGGTAAAACCGCTCAGATTGGGGAGACACCGCGATGAACTTAACCTTCAAGGCCGGGGATATGACAATCCACCGGATTATCGAGATGGAGTGCGGCTTTACGCCGGCACTGGAATTCCTTCCGGGCCTCACGCCTGAAGTGTTGGAAGAAAACCGCTCGTGGTTGTCTCCGGCAGCGCTCGACGCCAACGACAACCTTGTGCTGTGCTTTCAGTCCTATGTGGTGCAGACCGGTAAGCACAACATTCTGGTCGACAGCTGCGTCGGGAACGACAAGGACCGCGCCGCGCGCCCGTTGTGGCACAAGAAAAAGGACGACGCCTTCATGCGCGGCCTCGCCGGCGCCGGGCTGACGGTGAATGACATCGACTTCGTCATGTGCACGCATTTGCACGTCGATCACGTCGGTTGGAACACAAAGTTGGAGAACAACCGCTGGGTTCCGACCTTTCCGAAGGCACGATACCTCTTTTCCAAGACCGAGCTTGACTATTGGCTGGCGGAGAACGCCAAGACCGCGATCGCGCCGATCGTTGACAGCGTTATCCCGATCGTCGAGGCGAAGGCCTGCGATCTCGTCACCAGCGATTTCGCGTTGAACGATGTCGTGTCGCTTATTCCGACGCCGGGCCACACAATCGACCATTATGCCGTGCAGCTGGGACGGGGCGGGCGCGACGCGGTGATCACCGGCGACCTGATCCATTCGCCCTTGCAGGCGCGGTATCCGGAACTGGCGATGCGTGTGGACTACGATCCCAAGCAAGGCGCGGCCACTCGGCGTAAGTTCCTGGAATCGTATTGCGACACCAACACCCTGTGCTGCTTTGCACACTTCCCGTCGCCGTCGCGTGGCTACGTGAAGCGTTGGGGCGATGGGTTCAAATGTGACTACGTGACCGAGTAGAAGCCGAGCGGGGCAGTCATCGCGGCTGCCCCGCCCGCCGCAGGCGCCGATAGCTTGCCGAGGAGACGATCTCGCAAGTGGACGGCAGCATAGAAAGATCGATCACGGGTGTCCCCCGTGCGTCAACCCGACGCAGCCGCGTTAAGCCGGCCAGCGGCGATGCGTCCTCAACCCGAGTATCGCCCAGGTCCAGAAACTCCAGCGCCGCAAGATTAGCCAAGGGTCGCAAGTCGGCAACCCGCGTCGTGGACAGTTCCAGGCTGCGCAATCGGGTCAAATGCGCGATCGGTCGCAAATCCTCGATCTCCGTCCCCCCCAGATCCAGGCGTTCCAGCGCGGTCAAGCCGGTCAGCGGCGTGAGGTCCCGAACCAAAGTTCCGGTCAGATAGAGGCTTTCCAGGCATGTCAGCGCCGCCAGCGGCGCAATATCCTCGACCGGAGTCAGCGACAGCACCAGGCTTCGCAAGCCGACCAGATCGGCGAGCGGCGTGACGTCATCGATCCGGGTCAACTTCAAACTGAGCCGCGTCAGCCCAGTCATGCGCGCGAATGGCGTGGCGTCGGTCAGCGGCACGCGCTCCAGCCGCACGGCATCGATCAACGCGACCCAATCGTCGGGGATCGGCTCCGCCGCATGTAACAGGCGGCGGAGTTCATCGTGCCATCCTTCGGGTAACGCCAATGGACTACTCGGCCGCGGCAGCTTCGGGAACGCCGAGTTCGAGGAGGCGCGGCGCGACTTCTTTGCCGAACAGGTTGATATTGTCCTTTGCGTCCTGGTGCGACAGATGGCCGCCCTGACCGAAGAACAGGAGATGCCCCACGCCGCCCATGCGCGTGTTGAACGCCTTGATCTGGTTGAAGACGTCGTCCGGTGTGCCGGCGAACACTGTTTCCGTGTCCATGAACTGCTCGACCGTCGCGGTGCGGTGATTGATCTGCACCCCGTGGCGATCGGTGACGATGCGGTTGGCCCGGGGGCCGGACTTCAGGATCGCCACGTTCGCCCCCAAGGAGTTGTAACCCGGCGGGTTGGAGAACGGCTCAGCCACGACCGGCGCGGTTCGAACATACTCCGCGATGATATCGGCGCGCCGTAGGCCTTCTTCGCGTGTCTTGCCGACGCCGATGATCGCGGCATAGGCCATGCGATCAGGTCCGGCTTCCCAGCCAAGTTCGCGGGCACGCTTGCGATACGCATCATACATCGGTTTGGCTAAACCGCCCGACAGCAAGGTACCGACGACATGACCGCGTTCGGCGGCCAACACGCCGGTCTCCACGCTCATGCCTGTCATCCAGATCGGCGGCGTGGGCTGCTGGATCGGGCGCGGCCAGATGTTCACATTGCGGTACTGGAAAAACTCACCTTCCCAGGAGAACGGACCGGTATGCGTCGACAAGGCCTTTACGATGAGATCATGGGCTTCCCAATAGCGCCGCATCAGGCGGCCGGGATTGGAATTCGCCGGCGCGATCTCGTAGGGCGCGCCCTTGACCAACCCCATTTCCAGCCGACCGCCGCAGAGGCAATCAAGCCAGGCCATTTCCTCGGCGACGCGCACCGGATCGGGACGGTTGGCGATCGGATTGCCCAGTGTCAGCAGGCGGGCCTTCTTGGTTTCCCGCGCGATGATCGACAGCGCCATCGGCACCGACACGGTCATGCAGGTGGCGGTGCTATGGTGCTCGTTCACCATGATGTTCAGCCCGACTTCGTCGCACAGCGCGAACTCGTCGAGATAGCGGTTGAGCAGCGTTCCGGCCTCGACCGGGTCAAGGTTTTCGCTGGGGAAGTTCACTCGCAACGAACCGCGTTCCAGCCCTTTGTCCCAGGCCGGATGATACGCCATTTCGGAAAAATACCAGGTCTTCACGATCGTGGTTCCCGTCCGGTCAGGAGATGAGGGAGGCGAAAGCGTCCGGCTGCTCCCAATGCGGGTAGTGGCCGGCGTTTGGAATGGTCGTCAGGGTGGCACCGGCGATTTCCGCCTTCCAGCCTTCCGCGTAATCCAGGCTGACGATGCCGTCTTGCTCGCCCCACAACAAACGCGTCGGAATATCGATCCGATGCAGCCATCGCTTCAGTCGCGGGTTGTGCATATAGGGTTTCCAACCGAAAACCGCGAGCGACTCCCGTCCACGCGCGATGCCGGCCAGTTCGGCGTCGGGTAACGCCATGTAGTCGATCTCGCCCTTGGCCTGGTCGGCCCAGGCAAGACGCATGAACTCCGAGCGGGGGATCGAGTGCATGTCGACGATATCGCGATCCAGAACGCCGCGGACCTTAATGCCGAGCGGGGCGGAGAGGATGAGTGAGTCAAAGCGTTCGGTGTTGCGAACCGCCATCTCCGCCGCGATCCAGCCGCCGAAGCAGGCACCGACCAGGACCGCGTTCTCCAGTTTCAGTTCGGCGGCGAGGTCGAGATACAGGTAGGCGAGGTCGTCGACCGTGCCGAACCAGTCAGGGAGTGCGGAGCCGCCGAACCCTGGATGGTGCGGCGCGATGACCCGATGAGTACGGGCCAGCGCGTCGAGCCATGGTCGGTTTGGTTGCAGCCCTTCGCCGGGGTGCAAAAACAGCAGCGGGCGGCCGGATCCGCGCTCTTCCAGTTCGAGCGAAACGCCCGATACCGTTAAGTGCCGGCTCATTGTCGTATCCTCCGTCGTGTCGTTCCGACGGAGCCTAGAATGGATTACGCGTTACGGCCAGAGTTCGCGCAGTCCGGACGTCGGGTCGGGATCGATAATGGGCGCCAAAGCCTTGGCGATCGCCAGTAGACGCGCGTCAGACATCCGCTTGCCCACCAGAGTTACGCCGACCGGCAGGTTCTTCGGCCCGCGGCAAGACGGGATGCCGACATTCGGGACGTGGAGGAGCGTCCACATGCTGTTGAAGATCGCATTTCCCGTTGTATGCAACCCTTCCGGTGCCTCTCCGCAGGAACTTGGCGTCAGGATCACATCCAACTCGGGTCCGAACAGAGCGTCGAACATGGGCCGGCAGGAATCCGCCAGTGCATAGCTGGCAAGCAGCTTTTCCGGTGACGTGCCGCGCGCGTTCTCCACCTTGGCGCGCAGGTCGGGTGCCAGGATCGGATAGGCGTTGACGTATTCCGGCAGGAACGAAGCGCCGCCCTCGGCGTTGACGATGTCGCCGTGCGCCTCGTGCATGCGATTGAATGGTTCCGGCAGTGTCAATTCCTCGACGATCGCGCCGGCGTCGGCCAGGCGCTTCGATGCCGTCGCCAACGCCATTTCCCCACCCGGCTCGATCGCATGCCAGACCGGGCTTTTGCACACGCCGACGCGCAGCCCCTTGACCTCGATCGGCGTCGTGTCTTCGGCCAGGCGGAACGCTTTGCCCACCAGGATCAGATCGTCGACGCAGTGGCCATACCAACCGACAGTATCCAACGTCATGGAGGACATCCGCACGCCTTCGCGGCTGACCAAATTCCACGACGGCTTCAGGCCATAGATGCCGTTGAACGATGCCGGCCGGATATGCGATCCGCCGGTTTGTGTGCCGAATGCCAGCGGCACCTGAAAGTCCCCGACCGCAGCGCCCGAGCCGGACGACGACCCGCCGGGCGTGTGTGCCTTGTTATAGGGGTTGGTCGTCACCGCCTTCCGCCCGCCGGAAGCGAATTCGACCGTGTCGGTCTTGCCCATAATCAACGCGCCCGCGCCGCGCACGACCGCGATCGGTGCCGAATCCCGTCCAACCCGCACCCCGTCATAGATTGGCGAGTTGTGGGTCGTGGGATAGTCCGCTGTATCGAAAATGTCCTTCACCCCGAACAGCAGCCCGTGCAGCGGACCTTTCGGGGCGAGTTTGTCGAGTTCGCGCGCGCGCCGGATCACGTGGTCCGGATCGAGCCAAAGCCATGCCTTCACCACAGCGTCGCGCGCCGCCACGCGCGCCAGACAGGATCGCGCCAGTTCCTCGCACGACATCTTCTTGGTTGCGATCAGCGCGGCCGCATCCGATGCAGTCATTTGCGCGGGTTCGGTTGCCGTCATATGAGTCATCCTTTGCTGCGATCAGAAAAGCAGGCCCTTTTTCAGCATGCCGTGCACGCCTTTTTCGCCGTTCACCGTCTGCGTCACGTGGAAATCGACGGCCAGCGAACAGAATGCGTAAGCCTGTTCGCGCGACAGGTTCGACCGTGAGCAGATGAACGCGATCATTTCGCGCAGCGCCTGCTTCATCGCCTGATCCAAGTCCTCGTTCATCCCCATACTGATGAAATGCGTCGGCGTTTCCGCGCGCGGCATTTTGAACGGGACGCCGTTTGCCTTATGCAGCACGAAGGTGAATGTGCCGGTCAGGCACATTTCCAGTGCGGTGACGCAAACCTCGCCGTCGCCTTGCACGCCGTGTCCGTCGCCGACCGAGAAATTCGCGCCCTCTACCCAGACCGGCAGGAACAACGTGCTGCCCGCCGTCAGTTCCTTGTTGTCGAGATTGCCGCCATGGACGCGTGGCTCTTTGGAGGCGATGCGTCCGAAGGCCGGCGGCGGGGCCACGCCCATGACACCGAAGAACGGGGCCATTGCGAGTTCGGTGCCCCAGGGCAGCGTGCAGATCAGCCGTTCTTCGTCCACCGGGATGTGCATCATGGTGGTTTCATGGAAATCTTCCGGCAGCGTGCCGGCCAGGGGGCGAATGACGTTATAGCCCCAATTGGCACCAGGAACGATCTTCTCGATGCGGATTTCCAGCATATCGCCCGGCTTGGCCCCGGCGATGGCGATCGGACCCGTCACGATGTGTCCGGCCCGTGTTCCCGGATTGGCGGCCAGAATGGCCAGCAGTTCGGGGGGCGACTTCAAGGGCGAGCCGGGCGGCGGCATGATTTCGTCGCGGCCGGAAACGCACTGTACTTCCACCGTGTCCCCGGACTCGATGGTGATGATCGGCGGGAACTCGGCGTCGAACACGCCGATTCGGACCGTGTCCGGCGCGGCGCGCAAGGTATGAAGCGTCATGGGTTTGTTCTCCTGAGCTCAGCCGACCATCGAGGGGCGCTTTGCCCGGAAAGGGGTGGCTTTTTCGAAGGCGTCGGCAACCTGGAAGACCTTTGCCTCCTGGAACGGCTTACCCACAAGTTGCACCGAAACCGGCAGACCCGCCGGCCCAAATCCGGCGCAAATCGCCATTGCCGGATAGCCCGACACATTGAACGGCATCGTGAAGCCGGGGCTTGCGAAGACATCCCAGCGCGGGATCGCGTCCATCTTCGGAGCCTCGCCGGGCGCGCCGGCGGTGATCACGATATCCAGATTGGTCATCGCGGCCTTGAGTTCCGCGCGCAGTTCACGCCGCCGGCGAACGGCTTGCACGTAGTCGACGCCGGATACCAATGCGCCCAGCATCAGCCGCCGCTGCACGCGCTCGCTGAAGTCCCCGAGCCGCGTGCGCGCCCATTCCTCGTAAGCCGAAGCACGCTCGGTGATCGAAATCAGCGAGCCGCACGCATGCCAATCCTGCAGGGGCGACAGCGTTACATCGACGACCTCGGCGCCGAGAGAACGGAACGTCGCCGCGGCATTGTCGATTCCGGCCTGCGTCGCCGCGGCGACCTTGTGATCGACCTCGTGAAAATGCCGGATCACGCCGATACGCACCCCCTTCAGGCCGACGCCGATCAGGGCGGAGTAATCCGGCACGGCGCGATTGGCGCTGGCCGGGTCCTTGGGATCGTGCCCAGCCAGGGCCTGCAACATGATCGCGCAGTCTTCCGCGGTCCAGGCCATCGGACCGATATGGTCCAGGCTGAACGCAGCAGGCGCGACACCGGCTCTGGAGACCAACCCGTATGTCGGCTTCATGCCCGCAATCCCGCACAATGCGGCGGGACCGCGAATGGATCCGCCGGTATCCGTGCCGATGCCGCACAGGATCATGCCCGCCGCGACCGCCGCCCCGGTTCCGCTCGACGAACCCGCGGTGAAGTGTTCCGGGTTCCAGGGATTGCGGGAAGGGGGCTTCGGTAGGTCAAACGAAGGGCCGCCATCGGCAAATTCATGCGTCGTCAACTTACCCATCAACACCGTGCCGGCCGCAGCCAACTTCGCGGCGCAAGTCGCATCGGAGTCCGGTACATTGTCGACAAGGATTTTCGATTGGCACGTTGTCGGGATGCCGGCGGTGTCGACGATATCCTTCAGTCCGATCGGAATGCCGTGCAACTTCCCGATCGGCCCGTCCTTCATAATGGCGGCCTCGGCGGCTTTTGCATCCGAAAGCGCGCGCTCCTCGGTCGGCAAAATGAAGGCATGCAGCGTGTTGTCCATGGCCGTCATCCGCGCCAGGCACGCCTGCGTCAGTTCCACCGGAGACAACTTCTTGGCGGCGATCAGCGCCGCGGCCTCCGCGATCGTCGGTATGCTCACGCCAGGTCCTCCTCGGTGAAACCATAGGTATGCGCCAGTTCCGCCATCCGTCCGCGCGGTTGGCGAACCCGCGCCTTCATCGCGGCCAGACTTTCAGTGATGGTCTTCAGATCGGCCTTTTGCTCCGGGTTCAGCTCCAGCCCCGCGCTCGCCAACAGAAAATCCAGTGCCTCGTCCCCAATTTCAGAAGGCATCGCTTATTCCCCTTGTATGGATGCAACGCATAGCCGCACGCTGGCACGAGAGTAGCAAGAAGCGGGCCGAGAGCGGCACCTCCTGGAGGAAAAATGGAAGATCAGTTCAACGCCTTTGTTCCCGGCCCTCGCTGCACGGTCGACGGTGCGCCGGCCGGGCCGCTCGCCGGTTTGACCTTCGCGGTCAAGGACCTGATCGATGTCGCGGGCTGGGCGACAGGCGGCGGCAATCCCGATTGGGAGAGAGCCACGCCGACGCCCGATCGTCATGCCTGGATCGTCGAACGGCTGCTGTCCCGTGGGGCATCGATCATCGGCAAGACCGCAACCGACGAAGTGTCTTTGGGCATTCTTGGGGAGAATCCCTACACGGGGACGCCGGTTAACCCCGCCGCGCCCGATCGCGTTCCGGGAGGCTCGTCGTCCGGCTCCGCATCTGTTGCCGCGGCAGGTTTGTGCGATTTTGCCTTGGGGACGGATACCGGCGGGTCGGTTCGCGTTCCCGCCAGCTTTTCAGGCCTTTACGGCATTCGTCCGACGCATGGTCGGATCGATTTTTCGGGGATCGCGGTTCAGGCCCCGACGTCCGACACGGTCGGCTGGCTTGCACGGGATGCGGAGGTTTTCGCGCGGGTCGGCGAGGCCGTTTTCGACGCGCCGCTACCCACGACGCTGCCGACCCGTCTGATCGTCGCGACCGACGCATTCGATTTCGCCGACCCAGATGTCGCGGCAGCCTTGCAGCCCATGGTCGACAAACTCTCTGGGATCATCGGCAATCGCGTCGATGGCGTCCTTGCGCCGCACGGCTTATCAGTCTGGAAGGCGGCACAGCGCACGCTGCAAAGCAGCGAAGCCTGGAAGACCTTCCAACCCTGGATTGACCGATACAATCCTCGGTTCGCCTTCGCCGTCGCGCGCAACCTCGTCCTGGGATCCATGATCACCGACGCCGAACGGACAAATGCTGCGCTGATGCGGGAGGAGGCGCGGGGGTATATCCGCCGGTTGCTGCCGCCGGACACAATCCTTTGCCTCCCGACGACGCCATTTCCCGCCCCACTGCTCGGTCAGTCCATTTCCGCTCTCGCTTACCCCAGAGAGCGGATTACCTGTCTCGCCTGTGTCGGCGGTCTGACCGGATCGCCGCAGGTCAATCTTCCCGGAGTGACCGTAAATGGTGCACCGATCGGACTATCGATCATCGGCGGTCGCGGCAGGGACCTGGACCTTCTGCGCGTCGCGCTGGAAATGAGTAAAAATTGATCGATCAATGACCGAACGGAGTGATGTAGCCTAGATTGTAGTTAACATCGGATTGGCGGGATTGTGGTTGCCGATTTTATGCGCTGATCCGGCGCGTTTGAATCGGTAACCTGCCCGCCAATCATCAGAGTGCCTGGGGCCATGGCGAACCTCAATTCCGGCGTTGCGAAGGTCGCGACATGACACCGTCCCGCGTTGGCGCTAAGCCCGCGCGATGCCGCGCATTACCGAACTCAAACTCCCCCTGGATCACGATGCCGCCGCGCTCGAAGCCGCTGTTCGATCGGCGTTGGTCCTGCCCCCCGACGCCACACTCTCCTTCACCATAGCGCGCCGCGGCTACGATGCTCGGCGTCGATCCGCGATCCAATTGGTCTACACGATCGATGCGCGCGTGCCGGATGAGGGGGAGTGCCTGCGCCGTTGCGCCGACAACCCCCGCATCGGCCCCATCCCGGACCAGACCTATCGCTTTATCGTCGACGCACCCAACCGGGCAGCACCGCGTCCGGTCGTGATCGGGTGCGGCCCCTGCGGCCTTCTGGCGGCGTTGACCCTCGCGCAAATGGGCTTCCGTCCCTTGATCCTCGAACGCGGTCGCATTGTCCGCGAGCGCACCAAGGATACCTGGGGCTTGTGGCGCCGAGGCGTGCTGAAGCCGGAAAGCAACGTCCAATTCGGCGAAGGCGGGGCAGGCACATTCTCCGACGGCAAGCTTTACAGCGGCATCAAGGACTCGCGCCATCTCGGTCGCAAGGTCCTGGCGGAGTTCGTGGAGGCCGGCGCGCCCGAGGAAATCCTCTATGTCAGCAAGCCCCATATCGGCACCTTCCGATTGGTGACGGTGGTAGAGGGAATTCGCCGCAAAATCCTCGAACTCGGAGGGGAATACAGGTTCGACGCGCGCGTTGAGTCGATTGATCTGGATAGCGAGCGGCGCGTGCGCGGCCTGGTGCTGGACGGCGGCGAGTACATCGAGGCAACCCATGTCATCCTGGCCATCGGCCACAGCGCTCGCGATACCTTCGCCATGCTGCACGATCGGGGCGTCTATATGGAAGCGAAGCCGTTCTCGATCGGCGTCCGCATCGAGCATCCGCAGTCACTGATCGATCGGGCGCGTTTCGGTGCCTTCGCGGGCGATCCGACGCTTGGTCCCGCCGACTATAAGCTGGTTCACCACGCCGCCAACGGCCGATCCGTCTACAGCTTCTGCATGTGTCCGGGGGGGCGCGTGGTCGCCGCGACCTCGGAAGCAGGGTGCGTGGCGACGAACGGCATGAGCCAGTATTCGCGCGCGGAGTTCAATGCCAATGCCGGGATCGTCGTCGGCGTAACCCCGGCCGATTATCCCGATGGACCCCTCGCGGGGATCGCCTATCAGCGTCACTGGGAACGTCTGGCCTTCGAGGCCGGCGGAGGCACCTATGCCGCGCCGGTTCAGACCGTCGCGGATTTCCTCGCCGGCCGCCCATCGACCGACCTGGGCTCCGTCGTGCCTTCCTATAAGCCCGGCGTGACGCCGACCGATCTGGCGCTGTGCCTGCCCGATTTCGCGGTGGCAGCGATACGAGAGGCGCTGCCGGCCTTCGCCCGCCAGATCCCCGGCTTCGCGATGGATCAGGCGGTGATGACCGGCGTTGAAACCCGCACCTCGGCCCCGCTGCGGATGACCCGGCGGGCCGACGGGCAGAGTGTGAACACCGAAGGGCTGTTCCCAGCCGGGGAGGGCGCCGGCTACGCGGGCGGGATATTGTCCGCCGGGGTCGACGGCATCCGGGTCGCGGAAGCGGTGGCCGCGCGCATGACCGGGCGGGCGCCGATCGAATCCATGGTGCGGGGCGGGGCCTCCGGCGTTTACGGCTGATCGGGGACTGTTGATCTCCGGCGGGAAGCGGTGAATCCTAAGCCTATGCCGATATTGTCTGGTAAGGCGCGAGTCGCCGGAATCATCGGGTGGCCCGTCAGCCACTCCCGTTCGCCGCGCCTGCACGGTTTCTGGCTGGAGCGCCACGGGATCGACGGCGCTTACATTCCCTTGCCGATCCGTCCGGCGGATTTCATCCCCGCCGTTCGCGGCCTGGTCGCGGCGGGCTTCGCCGGCGCGAACGTCACGATCCCGAACAAGATCGCGGCCTTTGAAGTCTGCGACGTCGTCGACGATACCGCCCGCCGAGCGGGGGCGGTGAACACGCTGGTGTTCGATGAGGGGAAGATAACGGGCAGCAATACCGACGGCTGGGGGTTCATGGCGAACCTGCGCGCGCACGGCGTCGATCCGGCGGCGGGCCCGGCCCTGATCCTGGGTGCCGGCGGTTCGGCCCGCGCCATCGCGGCGGCGTTCCAAAGCGCCGGCAGCACGGTGACGATCGCCAATCGCACGCGTGAACGGGCGGAGCACCTGGGGCGAGACCTGCCTGGCCTGTCCGTTCTGGACTGGGACGATCGCCATGCCGCGCTGGCGGATCATGCGATCGTCGTTAACACGACGTCTCAGGGCATGGCCGGACAACCGGCGCTCGACCTCGATCTCCGCCATGCGCGCGCCGATCTGGTTGTCTCCGACATCGTTTACGTACCCCTCGAAACACCCCTGCTCGCGTCTGCTCGGCAGGCGGGGCTCAGACCGGTGGAAGGACTAGGCATGCTGCTCTATCAGGCCGTTCCCGGCTTTTCGGCCTGGTTCGGCGTCGAACCGACCGTCGATGCCGACCTGCGGGCATTTGTGACACAGGACCTGGTCCGCTCATGAAGATCGTCGGTCTGACAGGCGGGATCGGCATGGGTAAGTCCACCGCCGCCCTGGCGTTTCGACGCGCGCGCATCCCCGTCTTCGATGCGGACGCGACCGTGCACACGCTGCAATCCCGCGGCGGACGGGCGATCCCGGTGTTGGATCGGGAGTTCCCGGGCACCATCCGCGACGGCGTGCTGGATCGCGCGGCGATGCGCCAAGCGGTTCTGGGCAAGCCCGACGCGCTGAAGCGTCTTGAACGCATCCTCCATCCCATGGTCCGGCAGGAGGAGAACGCCTTCCTCGCCCGCGCTCGGCGCCGCGGTTGCCGAGTCGCGGTGTTGGACGTGCCGCTGCTGCTGGAAACGATGGAGGGGCGGAACCTCGACAAGATCGTTGTGGTATCGGCGCCGCGCGCCATCCAGATCCATCGCGTCCGCCTGCGCCGTCGCATGAGCGCGGAGGATATCGCCGCCATCATCTCTCGGCAGATGCCCGACGCGGAAAAGCGCCGTCAGGCCGATGTCGTGATCAAAACCGGTCTTTCGCGTAACCATACGCTGAAAGCGCTGCACCGCCTGATCCGGGACCTGCGCGCTTGACCCGCGCGGTCTTGTTCGACACCGAAACCACGGGGTTGGAGCCGCTGAAGGGCGATCGGATCGTTGAGATCGCGGCGCTTGAACTGATCAACGATCTGCCGACGGGCCGCCATTTCCATACGCTGATCGATCCGGAGCGCGACATCCCGGACGAGGTGATCCGCATTCATGGGATCACTTCGTCCGATGTCGCCGGGAAACCCAAATTCGCCGAGATCGTCGGCGATCTGATCGCGTTCATGGGCGAGGGCAGCCTGATCGCCCATAACGCGCCGTTCGACTTTGGCTTCGTCAATGCGGAACTGGCGCGGGCGGGCCTGCCGTCACTGGATAAGGGGCGGATGGTCGATACGCTGGCCCTGGCGAAGGGGCGCTTTCCCGGCATGCCGAACAGCCTGGACGCGCTCTGCCGACGTTTCGATATCGATCTGTCTGCGCGCACCAACCACAATGCGCTGCTCGACTGCAAGTTGCTCGCCGAGGTCTATGTTGAGTTGACCGGCGGGCGGCAGCGCGGTCTGTCCCTGGCGGCGGACAACACGCGTTCCGCTGTAACAGTCTATTCACATACCGGGACGCGGACGCCTCGGCTGGTTGAACCAACCGAGGCGGAACGTACCGCGCATGCCGCCATGGTCGCCAAACTGAAAGATGCGGTCTGGCTTTCGGCGTAACGGGGGTCAGACGACGGCGGGGGCGCCGGCCTGATTGCGGCGGGATTGCCACAAGGCGACGAAGTCGATGGGTTGCAGCAGAACCGGCGGAAATCCGCCGTCGCGGGTCACATCGGACAGGATGTTGCGCGCGAAGGGGAACAGGACGCGCGGGCATTCCACCAGCAGAACCGGTTCGACCGCGTTGTCCGGCAGGCCGTTCAGGGTGAAGACGCCGGCATAGGTCAGTTCGGCGACGAACACGGTCGGCGGCACGGCGGGAACCTGGCCGTTTGCCTGCGGCGACGTGTCATGCGCCTCTGCCCGGATGATCAGGGAGACTTCGAAGACGCTCTGGCCTTCGGTAACGCGGCGGGCCTGGACGTCCAGATTGATGTTCACCTGCGGCTGGGCGCGCAACTGGGTGAAGATGGCCGGTGCGCCCGGAACTTCGAACGAAAGATCTTTAACATATTGAATATTAACGACAAGCGGAGGTTGCGCTGCCGGCGCGCCTGCCTGCGGGGGAACGGTCGTATCGGACATAATGCTCTCCGTATCGGTGTTGCGCCAAACCGGGGCGCTCTAACGCGAGGGGCGCGTAGCATGGTTCATGCGCGCGCGCCAACCGTATCGGCACTCGGCCGGACGTATTTGGGCCCTGGCGGCGTCAGGGTTACCAACTCTCAGGGTGCATGGGGTGTTGTTCGCGGGTTTCTGTTCCATGCGGTTCCGACGGGGGCTGGTTGGACGACATTCTTTGCGTGGGAGTTGCACGGTGTTGGCGCGGAGTTTCTCGGAGCCTGCTGGGCGGGCGGAGGTGCGCTCAGGGCGCATGAGGTTTTTCCGTCGGATTGGCGGGCGAGCGCTTGCCTCCGAGAAACTCCGCGCAAACACCGTGCAACTCCAGCAACCCGAGGCCCCTGCGCTCGGCTCCGGGCGGTGGGGTGTTCTCAGGGCGCATGAGGTCTTTGTTGTCGGGTTTCCGATCCAGGCGGCTCCGGTGGGGGCGGGTTGGGCGACATTGTTCGCTGGGGAGTTGCACGGAGTTGGCGCGGAGTTTCTCGGAGCCTCCCGGACGGGCGGTGGTGCGCTCAGGGCGCATGAGGTTTTGCCGTCGGATTGGTGGGCGAGCGCTTGCCTCCGAGAAACTCCGCGAAAACACCGTGTGACTCCCAGCAACCCAAAGCGTCCGCGCTCGGCACCGGGCGGTGGGGTGTTCTCAGGGCGCATGAGGTCTTTGTTGTCGGGTTTCCGATCCATGCGGCTCCGGCGGGGGCTGGATGGACGACATTGTTTGCTGGGGAGTTCCACGGAGTTGGCGCGGAGTTCCTCGGAGCCTGCTGGGCGGGCGGAGGTGCGCTCAGGTTGCGTGGGGTGTTTTTCGCGGAAAACGAATCGGCGACGCGCGGCCAGGAACCACGCATCGGGGAGGGGAGGCACGAACGTTCGGGGCGGCTTCATCACCCGAACGACCTACCAAAGTGCCGCGTCCGCGCCAATCGTCGCGTGGTGCCCCGCGCAATCGCGGCGGGATCGGCGGCCGGGTTCAAACCTGTGCCGAAGCGCCGCTTTCCCTGGGGTCGCAGCGCAACCATTGGCCGTTGGTAACGCTCTGCCCGGTCAGGCTCAGGATAAAGCCCCAATGGCTGACCACCAGCGTCGTCGTCCAATCCGGAGTCCGCGCCATCTCCGCCCGAAACCGTGCCGCGCGATCCGCGACATCCTCGACCGGCTCCTCGCTTTGCGGCCACCAGATCTCGTCGATATGGTCGAAGCTGTGATCCACCCAGGTTTCCGACAGGACGGAGCGTGGGGAGCCGATGTCGCAGGTATAGCCGAAGCGTTCCCGTACCAAAGGATTGACGTGTACCGGAAGGCGCAGCGCGCGGGCGATCGGTGCGGCTGTCTGCAGCGCGCGGGTATAGGGCGATGCCACGATCCGCGTGATCGGTTCTTGAGCAAGCTGCTCGATCGCCGCCTCGGCCTGTCGATGACCGTCCGGGGTCAGCTTAGGGTCGACGATTCCCGGATCGCGCCGGGTCTTCGTGAAATGGAGGTTGAATTCGCTCTGGCCATGGCGCAGCAGGATCATGGCCGGGAATTAACAGGGCCTCGGCTGGTGGGGCAACCCACGATAGACCATATTGGTTTGTCATAAGGCCGTTGCGCGCCTATCTGTAGCGAACAAGGGGGTTTCACATGGGTGCGAGCGGCGGCTTTCCGATTGATCTGATCCTGTTCGGCATGATTGCGGCGTTCCTGGTCCTGCGCCTGCGCGGCATACTCGGCAAGCGCACCGGCTTTGAACGTCCGGCCCAGGCTTATGCTCCCCCGACCCCGGCGCAGGGCGCGCCACCGGCCGCGCCCGCGGTTGAATCCACCGGCGCGCCGGTGAACCGGACCGTTCCCGAACCCTCGACACAGATCGGCCAGACCCTGCTGCAAATGCGCGGTGTCGACCGGTCGTTTGACGCCGCCGGCTTTCTGGGCGGCGCCGAACAGGCGTTCCGCATGATCGTGTCGGGCTTCGCGGCGGGTGATCGGGTGTCTTTGCGGTCGTTGCTGTCCGACGACACCTATAATGCGTTTGAGGAAGCCATCGCCGCGCGGGAAGCCGCCGGCCACACCCAGATCAGCGAAATCAAGGCCCTAGAATCGATGTCGATCGAGGGGGCCTTGCTGCGCGGCTCCGTCGCGACGATCACGGTCAGGATTGTCTCCGACCAGACCAATCTGACGACCGACAAGGCCGGGCATCCCGTGATCGGGACCGACGCGGTGACGGAGATTACCGATATCTGGACGTTTGAACGCGACCTCGCGCAGCGTGACCCGACCTGGCGTCTGATTGCCGCCCGCAGCGCCTGATTCCGCTCTTAGCCTGGGACCAGTGGACGTAACGCAATGATGAAGCCAAAGCTGCGGGTCGCGCTGTTCGTGACGTGTCTGGTGGATATTCACCGCCCCAGCGTCGGCTTCGCCGCGATCAAGTTGCTGGAGCAGGCCGGGTGCCAGGTCGAAGTGCCGCGCGGGCAAACCTGCTGCGGCCAGCCGGCCTATAACGCCGGCGACCGCGCGACGGCGCGCGATCTGGCGATCGGGTTTCTGGACGCGTTCGCGGGCTACGATTTCATCGTCGCTCCATCCGGTTCCTGCGCCGCGATGCTGAAGCACCATACCCCGCATCTGTTCGACGACGATCCCAACCTGCGCGCGCGGGCGGACAAGGTTGCCGCCAAGACGTTTGAACTCGTGGATTTTCTGCACACCGTGATGCGGATCGACCGGCTGTCGCCGTCACCGATCGCCGGGGGAGTCACCTATCACGACAGCTGCTCCGGCCTGCGGGAACTGGGCATCAAGGAACAGCCCAGGGCCTTGCTCGCGCTTGCGGGGATAAAGGTGTCGGAAATGGCGGATGCCGAGGTGTGCTGCGGTTTCGGCGGCACGTTCTGTGTCAAATACCCCGATATTTCCGTGCGCATGGTGTCCGACAAAACCCAGGCCATCGCGACGACGGGGGCCGATCTGCTGCTGGCCGGCGATCTCGGCTGCCTGCTGAACATGGCGGGCCGCATGAGCCGCGAAGGCCGAACGACGGAGGTTCGGCATGTTGCGGAGGTTCTGGCGGGGATGGTCGACGTGGTCCCGCCCATCGGCGTTGCCCACGATCAGTGAAGCGCCGTCCCACCGCGCATCGGGTGGGACGACTCCAGGGTTCAGTGACCGCGCAGGATCTGGCTGAGGAACAGCTTCAGTCGTTCGGTCTGCGGGTTTTCAAACATGCTTTCCGGCGTGCCGCTTTCCACGATTTCACCGCGATCCATGAACACCACGCGGTGCGCGACCTGACGCGCGAAGCCCATTTCATGCGTCACGCACACCATGGTCATGCCGTCTTCGGCCAGTTCGATCATGGTATCGAGCACTTCCTTGATCATTTCCGGATCGAGGGCGGAGGTCGGCTCATCGAACAGCATGATCTTGGGCTTCATGCACAAGGCGCGCGCGATGGCGACGCGTTGTTGCTGACCGCCGGATAGCTGGCCGGGGTATTTCAGCGCCTGTTCGGGAATTTTGACGCGGCGCAGGTAACTCATGGCGAGTTCCTCCGCTTCGGCTTTCGGCATCTTGCGGACCCAGATGGGGGCAAGGGTGCAGTTTTCCAGGATAGTCAGATGGGGGAACAGGTTGAAGGACTGGAAGACCATGCCGACCTCACGCCGGATCGTATCCAGCGCGCGCAGATCGTCAGTCAGTTCGGTGCCGTCGACGACGATTTTGCCTTCCTGATGGACTTCCAGGCGGTTGATGCATCGGATCATCGTCGACTTGCCCGACCCTGACGGCCCGCAGACGACGACACGCTCCCGCGCGCCGACGGTCATGCTGACGTCGCGCAGGACGTGCATTGCGCCGTACCACTTGTTCACCTTGTCCAAGGTGATGACAGGCGCGCCAACGAGGCCGATTGCGTTGGCCGCCGACATGGTCTGATTCATGACTGTCCTTTCGTCATCGCCGTTCACCGCGGCCAAGTTCACGTTCCAGCCCGCGGCTGTAATTCGACATGGCGAAGCAGAAGCCGATGTAGATGATTGCGAGCGCGATATAGACTTCGGTTGAGAAGCTTTGCCAGGGCGGGTCGCTCAGGGCGACCTTTCCCATCGTCAGCAGGTCGAACAGCCCGATGATCAGAACCAGGCTGGTATCCTTGAAGAAGCCGATAAAGGTGTTCACCAGCGGGGGGATCACCAGTTTCAGCGCCTGCGGCAGAATGATCAGGCCGGTTTTGTGCCAGTAGCTCAGCCCCAGGGCGTCCGCGGCCTCGTACTGTCCCTTGGGCAGGCTTTGCAGACCGCCGCGCACGACCTCCGCCAGGTAGGCCGCGGCGAACAGGATCACCGCGATCTGTGCCCGCAGCAGCTTATCGATGTTCACGCCGGCGGGCATGAACAGCGGGAACATCACGCTGGCCATGAACAGCACGCTGATCAGCGGGACGCCGCGGATCAGTTCGACGTACAGGACGCACAGCAGTTTGACGGCGGGCAATTTGGTGGAACGCCGCCCCAACGCGACCAGGATGGACAGCGGGAAGGCGCAGGCGATGCCGAAGGTCGCCAGGATCAGTGTAATCGGCAGACCGCCCCAGTAGTCGTTCTGGACTTCTTTAAGGCCGAAGAGGCCGCCGCCCATCAGAATGAAAATCGCCGACAGGGTCACGATCCAGATCAGCGCGAGTTCCTTGCGCCAGAAGCGGCGCATCGCGGAGACGATGTAGAGGCCGATGAACAGCACGACGCACAGTGCCGGGCGCCATTGTTCTTCGTAGGGGTAGCGACCGAACAGGATCAGGCGATACTTATCGCCGATCACCGCCCAGCAGGCGCCGACCTCCTTGGCATTCTGGCAACTGGACGTGTCCGGCACGCCCTTGGCGCTATAGGGCACCGTCCAGATGGCATGGATGAAGGCCCAGTCGATGAACCCGACGGCGGCGCGCAGGATCAGGTAGCCGAGCAACAAGGTGGTGGCGGTCGATAGCCAGGAATTGAACAGATTGGCTTTCAACCAGGCCCATGGGCCGACCATTCCGGCCGGCGGCGCCTTGTTGCCCCCGGCGGGGATCGACGATGCGGTGACGACGGTTTCGCTCATCGTTCAGCGCTCCACCAAGGCGATATGGGCATTGTACCAATTCATGAACAGGCTGATCGACAGGCTGATCGTCAGGTAGACCGCCATGATGACGGCAATCCCCTCGATCGCCTGACCGGTCTGGTTCAGCGTTGTATTGGCGATGGAAACGATATCCTGAAAGCCGATCGCGACAGCCAGGGAGCTGTTCTTGGTCAGATTCAGATACTGGCTGGTCATCGGTGGGATGATGACCCGCAGCGCCTGCGGCAGGACGATCAGGCGCAGCACCATGCCGGATCGCAGGCCAAGCGCCCCGGCGGCTTCCCATTGGCCGCGCGCCACGGCCTCAATCCCCGAGCGGACGATTTCCGCGATATAGCCGGCGGTGTAGACGACAAGCCCGAGCAGAAGGGCGAAATATTCCGGGCTGATGGTGAGACCGCCCTGGAAGTTGAAGCCGCGCAGGACCGGCAGTTCGATTTCAAGCGGCGCGCCGAGCACGATGCCGACGATCGCCGGCAGCGCGATCAACAGGCCGCAGCCGATGGGCCAGGTCGCGGGCCGGACGCCGGTCGCATCCTGGCGTTGCTTTGCGTGTTTGCTCCACAAAAACACGCCGACCAACCCGACGGCCAGCGTGGCCAGGACCATCGTATGCTGCCATTCCCAAACCAAAAGCGGGAGTTTCAGGCCTCGGTTGGTCAGGAACACCGCATCGCCGATGCGCAGCGCCTGCTTCGGAGAAGGCAGGCCCTGAAGCAGCGTGTACCAGAACAGCAATTGCAGCAGCAGGGGAATGTCGCGGATGGTTTCGACGTAGAAAGCCGTGATTTTGGCGACGAGCCAGTTCTTGGACAGGCGGCCGATGCCGATGACGGTTCCCAGCAGGGTGGCAAGGACGACCCCGATCACCGCCACCTTCAGCGTATTCAGCACCCCAATAAGCAGTGCTCGGCCGTAGGTATGTTCGGCGGGGTTGTAGGGGATCATCGACTCGCCGATCGGGATGCCGGCGATCCGATCCATGAAGCCGAAGCCGGTGGCGATGCGCCGCGCCGCCAGATTGTTCGCGGTGTTGCTGATCAGATACCAGATAACGCCGACGACGACGCCGACGATCAGAACCTGCCAGACGATGGCGCGAAACGCCGGGTCGGACCACGCGAAACTCATGGAACGCTTGGGCGAACTGCGCGCGCTGCTCATGCGTGGATCGGCATGGGTGTCGGCCATCGGTCGGCGGTCCCTATAATTTACGGCGTCGTTCCATCGGGACCGTGAAAGGCGGTGATCCCGATCGGTGTTTAGCAAAAGTCATGCCGCGGAAATGCCACGCCCCGAACGAGACCGTTCGGGGCGTGATATCCGAAGCCTTAGCGCAGCGGCGGCGCGTACTGCAGGCCGCCTTTGGTCCAGAGATTGTTGATACCGCGCGGCACGCCCATCGGCGTAATGTTGCGGTCCCACATCTCCCCAAGGTTGCCGACGGCCTTGATCACGTTAAAGGCCCACTTGTTGTCCAGGCCGAGCGCCTTGCCCATATCGCCTTCGATGCCGAGCAGACGACGGATATCGGGGTCGGTGCTGGTCAGGAAGCTTTCGACGTTGGCCTGGGTGATGCCCTTTTCTTCGGCGGTGATCATCGCGGCGAAGGTCCAACGAACGACATCGAACCACTTATCGTCGCCCTTGCGGACGACGGCGCCGAGGGGTTCCTTGCTGATGATGTCGGGCAGCAGCAGCAGTTCGTCGGCCTTCGGGCCCTGGCTGAAGCGGAAGGTCGCGAGCGCGGATGCGTCGGTCGAGTAGGCGTCGCAGCGGCCGGACAGGAACGCGCCCTGGATTTCCGCCTGATCCTGGATCAGAATCGGCGTGAATTTCATCTTGTTGAGGCGATAGTAATCGTTGATCGCCAGTTCGGTGCTGGTGCCCGGCTGCACGCAGATCGTGGCGCCGTCCATTTCCTTGGCGGCTTTCACGCCGGAGGATTTTTTCACCAGAAAGCCGGTGCCGTCATAGTAGTTCACCCAGGCGAACATCAGGCCCAGGTTGCCTTCGCGGCCCAGCGTCCAGGTCGTGCTGCGGGACAGCATGTCGACTTCGCCGGATTGCAGCGCGGTAAAGCGGTTCTGCGTCGTCGTCGCGACGAACTTGACCTTTGCCGCATCGCCCAGCGCGGCCGCGGTGACGGCTCGGCACGTGTCGGCGTCGAGCCCGCGCATGACGCCCTGGCTATCGGGCAGGGAGAAGCCCGGGACGCTGCCGGACATGCCGCACAGTACCTGGCCGCGCGTCTTGACGGCGTCCAGCGTGGCCGAACCCGTTCCTTGCGCAGCGGCGGGACCGGTAACGCCCGCCAACATCATCAACCCACCCAAAAGCGCTCCCGCGCCCGACGTGATTAGCCGCATCATGCAAATCTCCCAGATGAAGCGAGGTTTCCCCGCATCGGCGGACTGTGATGCGGAGTTGAGCGGAGATCAATGGGAGGGTCGCAAGATACGGGCAAGATTGCCCGTTCCGTAGGCTAATCTTCCGGTAATCCGCCCAACCGTAAACCTTGCGCGTAGTGTTCAAGGTCCGCCGGCCGTTGGAAGGGGGAGCGTTGGATGGCGACATTCACCGTAAAGCGCGGCTCGATCGCCAAAAGACGGGCTTTGACTTCGCGCGCTTCCTCTCGATTGCCCAGATGCCCGAGGGCCGCGAGTTGGCCCTTATAGGTGGACGAAAAGCCGGGGTTCAGCTCGATCGCGCGTCGGCCGATGGCGGCTGCCTGCGCGTAGTCGCCCCGTAAGAGAAAAGGCATCGTCAGCGCGGAGTCGAAGAAGAACATATGCGGGTCCGATGGCGACAGCCGCATCGCGCGAGTCATCCGGTGTTCGGCTTCGTCCAGATTGCCGAGGTAGGCGTGCGACAGGCCGGAAAAGCACCATGCAAGCGCGAGGTTCGGGTTCATCGTCAGCGCGCGATCGTGCAGTACGGTCGCCTCCGACGGTTTGCGGCCCACGAACCCGCGCACGTGGCCGGCCAGCGTCAGCGCGCGGGCGTCGCCGGGGTCCAGCGTGACGGCGCGTTCGGCCAACTGCACCGCGCGGACGGCGTTTTGCTGCGGGTCGGTTGCCCAACCCTGCCCGAGCAGAAACAGATACCAATAAGCGTACCAGGCATGCGCGACGCTGTTCAGGGGTTCGGCGGCCACGGCGGCTTCCAGCAGCAGCCCGGCGGCCTCAAAGCCGCTCAATTCCAGGCGATAGATCGCCGGAATGGCGCGCAGAACATAGTCGTGTGCGGTTGGGTCCGGGTGGTTCGCCGCCGCGCTGCGTTCGGCTTCCTGGATCAGCAATTCCGGATCGATCTGGGCGACGAGCGTGGCGGCCAGGCTTTCCTGCAGGGTCCAGGTATCTGTGATGGGGTGATCGAAACGTCGCGCCCAGGCGACGCCGCCGCCCTGTCGCATGTCGTGCAGCCTTGCCATCAGGCGAACCTGCCCGGTGGATTGCTGTAAGGTGCTGTCCAGCAGGAAATCGTAGTCCGGCGTGCCGCCCGCCGCCGAACGCGCACCGAGAGCCGCGTCCGTGGCCTCGACCGGAATGCAACTGATCCAGCGGAAGCGCGACAGGCCGGTCACGACTTCCTCGGCCACGCCGGCGGCCAGATCGTCGATTGCTCCGACCCCGATCGTGCGCGGCATGGCGACGCCGAGGCGGAGGCGACCGCGGACGGTCGTTCCACCGCCGGCCGGGGCGGGTTCGACGACCGGCGGAGCGACGCGCGGGGGAGGGGACGGCACCGTTCGCACGCGATCGATCAGTTCCTCGGTCTCGGCCGAGGGGCGGCCTTGTTCCGCTCCGGCCAGGGCCAGGCAGCATTGCTCGTAGGCGGCGATCGCCTCGGCGATGTTCCCGCGGGTGGTTTCGGCGCGGATAATGGCGCGCCAGGCTGCCTCGTGCCCCCGATCGACGGACAGAATGTGGTTGGCGGTGGAAATCTGATCGTCCGGGTCCACCCGCGTCAGCAGGATGCCCTCGCCGATCGACAATGCCAGGCGCTTGATCCGCGCGCGTTCGTCCTGAATCCAGACGTCGAAAGCGGGGTCGAGGCCGCCGAGATCGTCGAGGATCGGCGTTTGAAAGCGCAGGATCGCTTCGGGGTTGGCGGCGTCGAAGCGCAGCGCGTTCAGGACGTCGACCGACATGCCTTCGTCGCGCAGCGCGAGGAAGTTGCGGTCGATCGTCAGCAGATGGCCGAAGCGAAAGCCGAGGGTGTCCTGGAGTTCGTGGATGGCCTGGCGAAGGGAGGAGCGGCCTTGTTCCTTGCCGCGCCGGCTCCAGAGCAGGGAGACAAGTTGCAGCCGCAGGACGGGTTTTGGCGCGCCGAGGGCCAGTATGGCGAGGATGGCGCGGGTTTTTCGGGTGCGCGGCAGATAGGGTCTGCCCTGGGGGTCGTCGGCGGCGAAATGCCCGAACAAGCGCAGGCGGAGATTGCCCTCGGTCGATTGGGCGAAGCCGGCGCGATCGTGGATCAGGCTATCGTTCACGGCGGCGCGTGGCCCCTGCACGGCTGGTGTTCTCGGCGCAACGATTCAACCTTATGGGGTATTATAACACAGTGACAATACCTTTCGGGGATTATCACAAACTCATATCGTAATAATTCCGCTTCCTTGCAACCGGTTTGCGGTGGGACCGGGCGCGGGATCGATCCCGCACAGGCTTGGCGAGGCGAACGAAAAAGACGACAGTCGCGGCACCGATTCATTTGCCGAAGGACATCCGCCATGGCCACCCCACGCGACACGGCGCTGCCCGCCCCATTTCCGGAGGCCTTGCCGAGTTGGGCGAGGCTCGCCCTGGGCGGTGTGCTGTGTCTGATCATCGCCGCATGCGCCCAGGCCCTGGCGGTGCCGCTGCCGTTGATCGGCGCCCCCATCTTCGCCATCGCAATCGGCATTCTGCTGACCAACACGCTGCACGGTGTCCTGCCGCTTAAGGCGCTGCGCATCGGCGACCTAAGCAAACTTGTGCTCAAGGGCGGCATCATCCTGCTGGGCGCGAGCCTGGATATCGGCGACATCGCGCGCACCGGGATGAATTCCCTGCCCTTGCTGTTCGTCACCATCGCGGCGGGCCTGATTTGCTCCCTCGGGATCGGCAAGCTGATGGGGATCGATTGGCGCATCCGCTGTCTGATCGGCATGGGCACCACCATTTGCGGCGCGTCGGCCATCGCGGCGTTGTCGCCGGTGATCCGCGCCAAGGCGGAAGCGATCGCCTATTCGGTGACGGTCGTTTTTCTTTTCAACATGATCGCCGTGTTCACCTTCCCGACCCTGGGGCATGTGATGGGGTTGACGGATAACGGCTTCGGCATTTGGGCGGGCACGGCCGTCAACGACACGTCGGCGGTTGTCGCCGCCGGCTTCGCGTATAGCCAGGATGCCGGCACGACCGCGACCATCGTCAAGCTGACCCGGACAACGCTGATCATCCCACTGGTCATCGGCTTTGGCTTGGCCTTGCCGCTGTTTGAAGCCCGTTCGGCGGACGACGACGTATCCCTGGCCCGTCGCGTCTATAACGCGTTCCCGACGTTCATTCTGCTGTTCCTGCTGGCTTCGGTGCTGCGGTCCATGGGCCTTGTCGGACCTTACACCGATCAGGTGCAGTTGTTCGGTCGGTGGATCCTGGTCGTCGCGCTTGCGGCTGTCGGGCTTCAGGGACATTGGCGCGCATTTGTCGGCGCGGGCATCAAGCCGTTGGCGTTGGGCTTTCTGACCTGGCTCGCGGTGGCCCTGTCCAGCCTGGCGATGCAAAGCTGGTCCGGGGAGTTGTAGGAAATTTATCAATTATAGGAAAAATGTCTTGACGCGTTTTCCGGGCGGGCATATCGATACGGTCATCGACCGGTTACGCACGTCCGGAGCGCGCCTCTACTTGCTTGAACGCATTCGAGGTAAAAATATATCCGCTCATCCACCGCACAGGCCGGATCGTTATTGATTATTCATTCGGAGATTTACATGACGATGAACAATTCGACGATTTCCCAGATCGCAGTTTTACTCCCGGCACCCGTCCGCGTGACGCATGTGCAGGTCGGCGGCGGCTATCGCCTGCCGGCGCCGGTGCGGACGCCGAGCGTTCAGGTCGGTGGCGGATATCGGCTCCCGGAAGCGGTCGCCAAAAACTGATACGAACTTCCGGTCCGCCGGCGGTCGTTCAAAGCCGCCGCGGACCTTCGGAATTCAGCCGCCATGCCCCGCATGGCGGCTTTTTTAATGGCTGACAGCGCGAAATGGGCGTCGCCCGCCCGGTTCACGCAAGCGCGACGATCCCATGGAATTCCACGGGGCAATTCCAGGGGGCCATTCCAGGGGGTAAACACGCATGTCGCAGACAGACTCTCCCGTCATTCGCTTTTTCCGCATGATCGACTCTGCCCGTCCGCCGCAGCGCGCCGACCGCTCTGCCGCAGGAACATTGCCAACCCGTGCATTTCGGTACTGTGAAGCCGTCACCAGCGCCAGCGCCTTCGGCTGGTGGGTATTCCCCCCCGTCGACTTCCAGGTGGTGTGGGACGGCGAAAGCATCTTTTGGGCGGCCAATGACAAAGCGGAATGGGAAGTCCTGGCGCCGTCGGCCGACGCGCCGGGGTTTGGCGACGCGTTTCGGGCCGCGGCGCCGGATTACCTGCGGGACCGCATTCCCCCCTTTCTGACCGCCCTGCCGGAGGTCGGGTCCCTGCAAATCTGGACCGGGCTGCTCGCGAGAACCCGTGACGACTGGAGTCTGCTCGCCCGCGCGCCGGCAAACCTGCCGCCGTCCGGCGGTTATGGCATCTACGAGGGCATCGTCGAGGCCGATCGGTGGTTCGGCCCGCTGTTTATCAATGTCCGCCTGACGCGGAGCCATTCGCCCATTCGGTTCCGGGCGGATTTCCCCCTGCTTCAGGTGCAGCCGCTGCCGCGCGACGTCTACGGCGATGCCGTCCTGGGTTCCATGACGATGGGGCCGGACATGAACGCGTTCGCGGCGGAGGACTGGGACGCGTTCGATACCTCTGTGCTGACGCCGGGCATTGATGCCAACCGGCCCTTCGGCGCCTACGCGGTCGCAACGCGCAAGCGCGCCAGATCGGGGTGTCCGGTTCACGCAACCGCCTGACGCTGTCGGTTTGCAGGCTGGCGTGGCGGCGGCTTATCGCCGTCGCGCTTTGACACCGTCGCCTTGGGGCGCTTTTCTGCTCACCGTCAACGACAGGTGAGGAAACAGCGGTATGAGCACAGCACTCCGGCCACTCGACGGCATACGTGTTGTCGCGCTCGAACACGCGGTGGCCGCGCCGCTCTGCAGCCGGCACCTCGCCGATCTCGGCGCGGACGTGATCAAGATCGAACGCGCCGGAGAGGGAGATTTCGCCCGGAACTACGACAATTACGTTTTTGGCCAGAGCAGCCATTTCCTGTGGCTGAATCGCGGCAAGCGCAGCATCACCCTCGATATCAAGAACCCGTCGGGCCGAGCGGCGCTTACCCGTTTGCTTGGCGATACCGATGTGCTGATCCAGAATCTCGCGCCGGGCGCGACGGCCCGCCTGGGGTTGAGCCACGAGGCCCTGAAGCCCGCGCATCCGAAGCTCGTGGTGTGCGATATCTCAGGCTATGGGGAAAGCGGGCCGTTCGCGCAAAAGAAGGCCTACGACCTGCTGATTCAGGCGGAATCCGGGATTATCAGCGTGACCGGTTCGCCGGACGAGCCGTCGCGCGTGGGTATCTCCATCGCCGATATCTGCACGGGCATGTATGCGCTGACCGGTATTCTGGCCGCGCTTGTCCGGCGCGGACGAACCGGGGAGGGGGCGAACGTCAAGATCGCGATGCTCGACGCCCTGGCGGAATGGACGACTCAGCCGCAGTTGCGCGCCGCCTATTTCGGCTCTCCCCCGCCGCGTTCGCCCGGGATGCACCCGGCGATCGCGCCGTACGGACCGCATCGGACCGGCGACGGGCAGGTGATCTTCGGCATTCAGAACGAGCGGGAATGGGCCAATTTCTGCGCCAACGTGCTGAAGCAGCCGGAGGTGCGGACCGATCCGCGTTTCAGCACGGTGAAGGACCGGCGTGAGAATCGCGCCGCGCTGACGGCGTTGATCGAGGGGCATTTCAGCACCATGACGTCCATGCAGGTGGTGGAGGTGCTGGAGGCGGCGGGCATCGCCAACGGCCGGTTGAACGATTCGAAGGATGTGTGGGAGCACGCGCAGTTGGAGGCGCGGGATCGTTGGCGCGAAGTCGGCACGCCGAACGGGCGTATCCGCGCGATGTTGCCGCCGTTTACCTTTTCGGATGTCGAGGCGTCGATGGGCGATGTCCCGGCGGTCGGGCAGCAAACCGACGCAATTCTGGCCGAACTCGGCTATTCCGCCGCTGAAATCGCGGCCATGCATGCGGAGGGCGCGGTATGAGCGATTTCGACCCAACCCGGCATCGGATGATCCCGGAACAGCGCTGGTTCGAGGATTTTACGCTGGGTGAGCGGTTTGTCCTGCCGAGCAGAACGATGACGGAAGCGGTTTTTCTGGCGTTCCAGGGCGCGAGCGGGGATGCCCATCCCGTGCACTATGACGTCGAATACTGCCGATCGCGGGGAATGCCACATTTGTTGGCGCATGGGTTACAAACCTTGGCGCAGACTGCGCCGGGCGCGGGCATGTTTCCCTACATGGTTGAGGATTCGCTGGTCGGATTTATCGAGCAATCGAGTAAGTTTCTGAAACCCGTGTTTGCCGGCGATACCGTGTATCCAGCTTTGGAGATTGACGAATTGACGGCGAATCGCACGACCGGCGTCGTCGGGTTTCGCAGTACCATTTATAACCAGCGCAAGGAAATGGTGCTGGAGGGTCGCCAACGGTATCTGATTAAGAAGCGGCCGGTGGGGTAGGCCGGCGATACCGACAGAAATTTTGCGTTACCCCACAATTGGGCCAATTCTGCCTTTTTGCTGCCATGAGTCCCCGGCATGGTGCGCCGCAACAGAAGACCGAAAGGTTCTGAAGATGGCACGCATGGGTAGCCGGATGCACCCTGGTCGGGTGTTGCGAGAAGAGTACATGGAGCCGATGCGCCTCGACGCAGACGGCTTGGCGCGGGCTCTGGGCGTTTCGGCCGGCAGCATCACGCCGGTGATCGCGGATCAGGAACCGCTGACATCCGATCTGGCCTTGCGCCTGGCGCGCTGCTTCCGCACCAGCCCGCAATTCTGGCTCGGCCTGCAATCCGCTTACGATCTATCCGTGGCGCAAGCGCGCTTCGGCGCCGAGATCGAGGCGCACGTCCACCCGCTCGCCGCCTAGCCGGCTTTACCGGCCGCGCGTCGTAATCGGGGCTTGGGCTGGGTACTGGTCGTATCCAGCACGGCGTGCAAGGCCGCCACCGTTTCCGGCCCCAGGCGGTGGATGGACTGAGCGACCCGGTTCGCCAGCGCCGTCTGCTCCGGCGTCAGCCCCGCCGTTCGGACTGCGACGCGCGGATTCGACAGACGCGCCAATCGGGACAGGTCATCGGCCTCGTCCCAGATAAGCCCGAAAAACTCGTTCACCTGATGCACCAGCCCGGCGCTGGGTGAACCGCGCTTGCCGTGTTCCAACGCGGACAGGTAGGCGGCGGACACTTGCAGGGTTTCCGCCATTTGTTTCAACGTCACGCCCCGTTCCGCGCGCAGACTGCGCAGGCGCGCGCCGAAGGGAGTCACCGAATCCGCCGCAGCAACAGGCGCACGGAGCCGTGATTGGCCGCGTGCGGATGGCTGGCGGCGAGGATCATCGGGCGAACGGTGGGCAGGTTCAGCCACATCGGAAATTCGCGGCGGATGACGCCGCCGCCTTCGCCGCTGCCGCGCCCGGTTACCACCTCCACACAGCGCAGCCGGTCGGCATGGGCGGTGCGCAGAAAGGCCAGCAGGGCGTGATAGGCATGCTGCGCCGTCATCCCGTGCAGGTCGAGCCGACGGGTGGCGGTCAGCTTGCCGCCGCGAAACTTCAGCCAGGACGCGGTATCCAATCCCGCCGGCTGGCCGCCGATCGCGACGGAGGCCGGTGTGGCGCGCCGGACCTGCGTGTCGGCGATCGCCGGTGCGGCGAGCGCGCGCGGCGGCCCCGGCGTGGCCTGCGATTCCGAGGTGGGTAACTCCGGCGGGGGCAGCACGGGCGCGCGTCCACGCAGGGGCGCGATGGCATTGGCGAATCGCGCCCAGTCGGTGCGATCGGCCTCGGTTAAGGCACCACGCCGCCGCATGATGTCAGAGACCCGAAGCCGTCGTCATGTGGGGTCGCGCGACAGGCCGGCGGCTTCGAGCGCCTGGAGATAGGCGGACCATTTCCGATCCTTGTCGCGACCAAGCTCGTAGAGATAGTCCCAGGCGTAGATGCCGGTGTCGTGCAGGTCGTCGAAAATCAGCCGAACCGCGTAATGCCCGACGGGTTCGATGGTCATGATGCCGACATGACGGCGGCCGGCGATGGTTTTTTTCTGCGATGCCGTGTGTCCCTGCACTTCGGCGCTGGGGCTTTCGACGCGCAGGTATTCGCAGCTGAGCTCGAAGCTTTCGCCGTCGTCGAAAGTGACGAACAGCGCGCGGGCGGCGCGGTCCAGGCGGATTTCGGTCGGGCTGGGCATCAGCTGTCGAGCCTACGCGCTTCCTCGGGCAGCATGATCGGAATGCCGTCCCGCACCGGGTAAGCCAGGCCGGCCTGGTGGCTGAGCAGTTCGCCGGCCTTGCGGTCGTATTCCAGCGGGCCCTTGGTCACCGGGCAGACCAGGATTTCCAGCAGCCGCGGATCGACCGCGGACGGTTGGGCGGATTCGGACGGGTCGGACATGGCCACACTCCATTCTTTAGCTGCCGGGATTAGCTGAACGCTCGGCCCGGCGGCGAGTCCGGCCCGGCCGCGCCCATGCGCAGCAGCGCCAACAGCGTTGCCGCGCGATCGACCTCACTCGGCGCTTCCAGCAGCGCTTGCTTTTCGGCGGCTTCGAACGGGCAGACCATCGACAGGGTGACGATCAACGTTTCATCCGGCATGCGATTGATGGCATCCCAGTTCGCGTCCACGTTGCGACGCGCGAAATAGGTGCGCAGTGCTTCCATCAGGGCGTCTCGGTCCACGCCGATCGGTTGCGGCGAAAGATCGAGGTCATGCCAATAGCTGGAAAAATCGGCCCGCACCCGGCGAAACCCATGCCGCATCGCCAGTTCCGTCGCGACGCGGAAGCGGATGACGCCGGTCAGGCTGATCAGAAACCGACCGTCGTCCGTTTCGCTGAAGGACGACAGGCGGCCGAGGCACCCGATCTTGTAAAGGTCGGGGATGCCGGTGTCCTGATCTTCGCCCGACGCGGGTTGGATCATGGCGAACATTCGCCCCAATCCCAGCGCATCCTCCACCATCGCCTTGTAGCGCGGTTCAAAGATGTTCAGCGGCAATTTGCCGCGTGGCAGCAATAACGCGCCGGTCAGCGGAAAGACGGCGAATTCGCTGGGGATGTCCTGGGGGGAAGGGTGGAATGCGGCCATTTAGCTGAACAGAATCGCGGACAGACGGCGACGCGCGGCACCGGTGGTCGGGTCGTCCGACCCCCAGGATTCGAAGAACTTCAGAAGTTGCAGCCTCGCGGCGCCCTCATTCCAGGCGCGATCGCGGCGCACGATTTCGAGCAGGGCTTCGGCCGCGGCTTCGCGCTGTTCCATCGCGTTCAACGCGGTGGCGAGGTCGTAGCGGGCGGCATGATCGGCCGGGTCGGCGGCGAGGCGATCCTGCAGCGACTGAAGCTGGCTTTTGGCCTTGCGGCCTTCTTCCGCCAGGGCAAGGGCGCTGCGGGCACCGGCGATTTCCGGATGGTCGATCAGCTTTTCCGGTACTTGCGACAGCGCCTGAGCGGCCTGTTCTTCCTGGTCCAGGGCCATCAGGGCGCGCACCAGGCCGCCCCAGGCGTCACCGTTTTCAGGTTCTTCGGCCAACAGCGAGCTGAACAGTTCGCCGGCCTGCTGGGCATCCCCGGCTTCGAGCGCGGCCTTGGCTTCCGCCAACAGGTCGGCGCCGGGCATCGTGCCGCCGGCCATCTTCAGCAGCGCTTCGATGAAGCGCTTAACCTCCGATTCGGGCAGCGCGCCTTGGAAGACGTCGGCGATCTGGCCTTGCCAGAAGGCGGCGACCGTCGGCACGGACTGCATCGGCAGGCCGATCTGGGCGAGTTGTTGGACGAGGGCGCGGTTGGCGTCGATGTCGATTTTGACCAGCTTCACGCGTCCGCCGGCGGCGCGGACGATTTTTTCCAGGGTCGGGGTCAGCTGTTTGCAGGGGCCGCACCAGGTTGCCCAGAAATCGACGAGGACGGGGACGGTGCGTGATGCCTCTATCACGTCCTGCATGAAGGTTTGCTGGGTCCCGTCGACGATCATGTTTCCCGCGGCGGGTGCGCCGGTGGGGGAGGGGGACTGGCCGATAATATGGTCCATGAAGCAGGGTTTCCTGAACGCCGGTCTGAGTTTCGGTGTTTAGATATTGGTTGGCACGCCGAAAACAAGCGTCTTGGGCGTCGGTCGGACCATGCCGTTCCGCGTCGCTTCCGTCCAGTGGTCAGGGGGGCGTCACGAATTTGTCGAATTCGGCGATGTAGGTTCTTGCCAACCGCGTCGATCCCGCTTAGAAACCGCGCCGCTGACGGAGCGCGGGCGTAGCTCAGGGGTAGAGCACAACCTTGCCAAGGTTGGGGTCGAGGGTTCGAATCCCTTCGCCCGCTCCAATACTTATCGGATTTGTCCACAGGAGTAACCGGTGCCAGTTGGCCCCGCAGGGGATTCGCATATGGCGGATTTCCGCCATTTTAGTCTTGCGGCGCGGTGCCTGATTGGATTCCAACGTCGGGATTCGACCAAGGTGAGCCACAATGGAAGAGTTCGTCGCCTGTTTTTCCGAGGTTTGCGATCCCCGGCAGGAGAA
>CANJLW010000024.1 GCA_947475245.1 Acetobacteraceae bacterium
AGTGACGGCGGCGGATTTCGGCAATCGTATCCATGTAAAACACCCCAGACTCTCCCGCGTAAACGCCGGAGGATCGCACGGACCAGGGTGGAAACTATTGGACGCTGTTTACCCCCGGAATCTGGAAAGGTTTGCACGCTGTTTTGCAGGTATGGCGTAGGAAACCCGCCGAACCGTGGCGGGCCCGCTACAGCTGATAGTCTTCGGAGTGTTCAAGCTCCGTCGCGGACGGATGCGCCGGCCGGGCGCGCCAGGTCAAGAGTCTCTGTCGCATCGTGGCGGACGCCGGCAGGGAGAAGGGTGGACGGCCGGAGCGACGGAAACTCCCAGCCCGCGTTGGCGAAAAGACTCCCGGCCGAGAAAAAATCACAGAGGCCCCCCCAATGCTGGCACAGCGAAGCCGAAAAACCTCCCCCCCCCTTCGCCGGCACTTCGCGGCCCGGCACCATCCCCAGCCTCGGCGGCGTAATCCAAAGCCTATCGCTCGCCGCTTGGGCCATGCTCGGAGGAGCAATCGCGTCCGATGCGAGCGGTCAATTGTCGGCGAAGATGCGCACGAGCCGCCCTGCTCATCCCCGATCCCCACGGCCCTGAGCCGAGAAGTACCCGCGTCCAAAATCCCCAGAGGGGTGAATATCTCGGAGGCAGGGGCACAAACACGCTCGGGCGCGCGCGAAACCGCCCCCCCGGAGGGGGGCGGTTGGTCGACGACGAAAAGGGTGTCGACACTACGGACGCTCTCCGTTGGGACAATGGGCGTGTAGCTACCGCCCGCTCGTTGGCCTCCACTCCCGGGATAGACGCTGCGCCTCGCCGATCTGCGCGGGGGTCATCATCGCTGCAATGGCGTCGCGGCTCTTCCTGCCCAGTTCATTGCCACCGGCCGCCCCAAGGTTGTACCACATATACGCAAGAGCATAGTCCTTCGGCACGCCTTGGCCGTCGCGATACATGACGCCGAGAAAGGTCTGAGCTATGGCATAGCCCTGGTCCGCAGCCTTGCGATACCACTGCACCGCCTGCACGTCGTCCTTCGGCACGCCTCTGCCAAGTTCATACATGAAGCCGAGGTTGGTCTGAGCCAAGTCATTGCCCTGGTCCGCAGCCTTGCGATGCCACTGCACCGCCAGAGCATAGTCCTGCGGCACGCCTTGGCCGTCGCGATACATGCCACCGAGGAAGATCTGAGCTACGGCATAGCCTTGGTCCGCAGCCTTGCGATACCACTGCACCGCCTGCACGTCGTCCTTCGGCACGCCTTGGCCGCTGTAATACATGCGGCCGATGGAGAACTGAGCGCTGGCATTGCCCTGGTCCGCAGCCTTGCGAAAAAATACCATCGCCGTAGCATAGTCCGGCGGCGCGCCTCCTTCGCCGTTGCGTAACATTTCGCCGACGGTAGCCATCTGGTCCGCAGCCTTGCGCTGATTGTCCTCAAACGGCCCTGCCGCCACCGGCCCGGGTATCGCCAGCACAACAGCCAAAGCCAACATCGCGACGCGCATAGAGCCACTCCGTTCCCGATCTGGTCATACTGCACCAACCAGCGGCTATTGGGCCAGCGCGGCCGGTCGCGCGATGCCAACCCCGTCCCAATAGGGCAAGCCCCAATCGGACGATCCCAAGCGGCTGCAAACCTTCCGGAAAATGTCCTATTAGAATGGGTATTGACTTATCGGACGGAATGTCCGATAACGTTTATATCATCAAACGGACAATCGAGGCGCACATGATCGTCGGGTACGCTCGCACCAGCACCACCGAACAACGCGCAGGCCTGGAAGCGCAAGAGCGCGATCTGAAAGCGGCCGGTGCCGAAAAGGTCTACGCGGAACAGGTGTCCAGCATGGCGCAGCGCGCGAAGCTGGCCGAGGCACTGGACTTCCTCCGCGACGGCGATGTGCTGATGGTTGCCAAACCGGACAGGCTGGCGCGAAGCACGGCGGAACTGCTGGGCATCGAAGCCGATCTTAGCGCGCGCGGCGTAGGCCTGGTCGTGCTGTCCATGGGCGGCGAACGGCTGGACACTCGTAACCCCACGTCAAAGCTTATGCTCACGATCCTGGCGGGCGTTGCGACGTGGGAGCGGGAAATCATGCTGGAACGCCAGCGCGAGGGCATCGCCAAGGCGAAGGCCGACGGCAAATACAAGGGCCGCGCGCCAACCGTGGCGACGCAGGCCGAACAGATACGCGCCGCTCATGCGGCCGGAGAGAAGCCCGCCCATATCGCCAAGCGCCTGGGCGTGGCGCGTAGCAGCGTCTACCGCTTCTTACCCGGTCAGGAAGCGTCCTGACCGGCGATCAATCCGTCGTGACGCCGAACCTGGGCCGATCCACGATCTCCAAAGCCGCGCGGTATCGTTCCACCCGGCGAAGGTCCTTCTCTGTCGGGTTGGCGATCCGGGACAGGTCCATATTGTCGCGGAGATCAGCCAGCTTTACCGCGCGGCCCAGGGGATTGCTGGCAGCGCGCCGCACAAAGGATTGGTAATCCTCACCCTCACGCTTCGTAACTGACGCGATCCCGTCCAATATCCGCGGCGCGAAGCCTTCAACCGCCAACCGTTCAATCGACCAATCCGGGCAGTCTTCGCACACGTCGTGCAGTACCGCGACGATACGTTCATCGTCCGTGCCCACTGCCAGCATAACGCGTAACGGGTGCAGCACGTAAGCCGCTCCCGCCTTATCGGTCTGCCCAGTGTGCGCCTCCGCCGCGATGGCGATGGCCCTTTCAAGCGTGCTCAATCGCTTTTCCTTTCGTTGGCATGAATTATCCGGAGATGTACGCACGGAGGTCACCCGCCGACTTTCCTTGGGTGGGGCAGAACATTGGACGGCGCGGCACGCCCGCGCAAAAGGTCCGACATTCTCGAACCCGTGCGATCCGCCACGTCTTTGATGGGATCGGGAGCCAGATGCGCATACCGAGCCGTAGTAGAGGTTTGCCGGTGACCGAGCAACTTCCCGACGATGAACAGACTGTCTCCCGCCGCGACCGCGACGGAGGCAAACCCGTGCCGGAGGTCGTGTATACGAAGATCGGGCAGACCGGCCAACCTGCGCACGCGCTGCCAGGGCTTTTGTATCCCGACGAACGCGGCTCCCAAGCGGTCGCCCGGCAGCACATGCGGATTGCCGGCGACGCGTGGCAACTGGTCCAGCACGGCCAGGGCGCCCGGCGGAAGGTATAGTTCTTTGCGCCCGGTCTTGCTGTCCGGCAAACGGGCAAGACCGCCCGTGACGTCGATCCAATCCCATTGAAGGCCGAGGATTTCCCCCAGGCGCGCGCCCGTGAAGATAAGCAAGCGTAGCGCCGCGATGGCTCGCCAGTCCTCGGGACTGTCGCGTGTGGGTGTTCGGGCCGCGATCCATGCGGCGCGCTGCCCTTCGGGAATATCGGCGGCAATCGCCTGACGCGCGCACTCCACCCGCCAGGTGGCCTTGCGGGGGGCGGTCCATCCTTGTTCCGCATGGTCCAGCGCCTCGCCAAGGCGAGCGAGTTCGGGTGCAGTCAACAATTTCTCTCGTGGCTTCTCCGGGAAGCGATCAATATGGCGACAAGGATTTGTGCCGTCGTCGCGCTCGCCGATGCGTTCCGCCCAGGACATGACGGTGCCAAGCAAGGCAAGCGTTCGGTTCGCCGCGACGGGCTTCGCGCGCAACGAAGCGTGGAGCCGCGCCACGTCGGCTCGGCCAATGTCGCGGAGCTTCTTATCTCCCAAGGCGGGCAGGATGTACCGACGAAACAGCCCCGCTACCTCCGTCCGCGTTCGGGGCTTGTGCTGAGCGTCGGAGTATTCGTCGGTAAATCGCGTGACAAAGTTGGAAAGGTTCGGCGCAACCCTGTCAGCATCACGGGCACCCGCCGGGTCTTTCCCGTCGCGGATCAGGCCGAGCAGTCGTTGCGCCTCTCGCCGAGCCGTCTCCGGCCCCCATGCTCCTTTGCCATGCCGCCCGATGGTCAAAACGCGCTGCTTGCCCTTGATCCGGACTTTAACGAGATAGGTCAGGTCGCGCGCGCGGTAGCGGACACCGAAGCCGCGCACCTCGGTATCCCAGGTCACGTCTCCTGGCTTCATCCGGTCAAGGGCGGCAGCGGTTATACGGATCGCTGGCATGGCTGTGGGCCTGACTGTTGGTTCTCGGGATACCAACGGGATACCACGTCATGGCCCGACACGAAATGCCTCGGAACGACACCTCCCTATAAAATCAGTCTATTGGCGGCTTCGGTCGTCCGCTGTCATCGCCCGCAAACAAACTTCTAAGCTGTGGGTCGGTGGTTCGAATCCACCAGGGCGCGCCAGCTTACTTTCACCACCCGGAAAACCGCCTATCACATTGAATGGTAGGGACAAATTTGCCGTTCTAAATCCCTTATTCCGCGCATATCGGAGTTGGTCCGCAAACGTCAGTTTCAGCACTGTTCGTTGATCCTCCAGACGCTTCGAATCCCATAGTTTCCAAGGACTTGCGATGAATTCGAGCGCCGTTCTAAGTGTTTCGTCGAAGCTGCGAGCCGGACGGCTCATGTTCGCCATCCGCTCCTTGATCAAAAGCTTCTCCTCCTCCAGCTTTCGCACCCGCTCCTCGTAGGCTTTCACCACGCTGGGCACGCTGGCGTCGAGAATCCGCTCCAGGAACTGCGCGACCTGGCGCTCCACCTTCACCAGCTGGGCCGACAACGCCTTCGACTGGCTTTCAGCCTGCGTCAGGCGGCGGTTCCATAGGTCCTCGAACATCGCCCGCGCGACCTTGAACAGGCTGTCGGTCGGTTGCACCGACCGCAGCAGCTTCTCAAACTCGCCTTCGATCTGATCGCGCTTGATCGACTTGCCGTAGCTGTCGCAACCGCGCTTGGGGCAAAGGTAGTAGGGGTAGCGAGCGTTCGTCCCGGTCGACCAGCACGCCGTCAACGGTGTCCCGCAGCAGTCGCAGATGACAAACCCGCGTAGCGGAAAGTCGAGGTTGATGTTCTTACGCTTGGCTGCGCGACCGATGCCGTTTCGGCGTTCTTGGATGCGCTGAAAGGTCTGAAAGCTGATCAGCGCCTCATGCTGGGCTGGCCGAAGCGACACGTCCCAATTTGGGGCTTCGATGTATCCCGCATACGCGCATTGGCCCAACATCAGCGTGACGCGGTGATTGGTCACACTTCCGCGAGGGTCCTTTGGGAACGCCGGATGCGCGCGGAGAAAGCGCATCACTTCGGCCTGCGTCTCAAAACGGCCGGAGGCATACCCTTCCAGCGCCTCTTGGATGACGGAAGCAGCGGGCTCATCGCGCTTCAACATCATGCCGCGCCCGGTTACGCGCTCGAACTTGTATCCGGTCGGCGGCTGAAACACCCAATACCCATTCATGATGCGGGAGCGCATACGGTTTTTGGTCTGCTCGCCGTTCTTCTGGCGCTGGTGCTGTGACACGCTGGCAAGCAGGTTCTCGACCAGGATGGAATCCGGGTCCTCGCCGAATTCGATCGACGGTGATTCCAGCATTCCACCGGCATTGGCGATCATGCCGCGCAGCTCCAAATGCGCGTGCAGTCCGCGCGCGAGGCGCGAGACATCGTCGATGATGACGACCGTGCCGCTCGCGCGCCGCTTCTTGATGAAGGCCAGCATGGCCTTCATCCCCGGCCTGTCTGTCAGGCTCCCCGAAACATCGTCTTGGAAAACCGCCGTGACGGTGTAGCGCTTCATCCGCGCGAACTCGCGGCATCGCGTCTCCTGCGACTTCAGGCCATCGCCAGCGATCGTTTGCTTCACGTGCGATACGCGGCAGTAGATGACAGCCTGCTTGGAGCCATCCTCGTTGATACGGTTCTTCTCTCTCATGGTGATCTGGCGTTCGATGGCCCCTCCAATGTTGCTGTATCCGTCAATTCTACACCGTCTTGGGCGGGATCGGTTGCCTGTACGAAGCCCTCTATCACTTGCCCACAAATTTTCACGTCGAACCCGAGTTCGACGAAGGAGCGCATGATCGACCAAAGCGCCGAAAGCAGCTCCAGCTTCTGCGCCTCGGTGAGATCGATATCATCGAGATAGGGGCTATACCGCCCCGCATCCATCTCGAATGTACCGGGCAGCGGCGCCGATACGGTGTTCACCTCATCGATCGTCGCTGGCGTCACGCTTCTGTCTTCCGCTTGCATGAGATACCTCCTTGTTCGCTTCTCGCCGCTCAGGCGCTTTCAAATCACTCGGGTCCGGTGCGGTTCATTGTGCGGGCCTGTTGTTGGCCATCGGGGCCTCCCTCGCGGCGCTGCCGGTCCGCCTCGACCTGCGGGCGATAGAAATCTCGTTCGAGCGCCTTGCCCCAGTCGTAAAACTCAGCGCCGCGCTGGACCTTGAATTCCGCGCTCATCACACTCTTGGCGAAGGTGTCGGTGATGCCGAGTTCCATTGCGAACACCTGCGCCTGGTAGGCATAGGCACGGTTGAACGTCATTCGACGGCCCTCGGCGGTGTTCCCGACTTTGATCATGTCACCGACACCGACCGCGAATTGATATCCACGCTGCCGGTCCTGCGGGGTGAGTTGCTCTTCCTTCGCCATCAGCGCCTCGCGCATCTGGTTCATCGAACGCCCCGTGCGCTCGCGGAAGAGATCGCGCAGAATCGTCTCGGCCTTCATCGCCTCGAATTTCTCGGTCCGGGCGAACGCGTGGGCGTAGTCACCGAGTTTTTCCTTGAAGGTTCCCGTGCGTTGAATCTCCCGCTCAATGATCCCCGTGATAGCCATCGCCTCATCGAATTGGGGCTCGGTCAGCAGGCGACCGGAGAAGCTCTCCCTCGCGCTGATGCGGCGATCGTCTGTTGCTATTTTTGTATTACCGTCCATGTTGCTTTCCTTTACTTGTTATAGAACAAAATAAGAACACCTTAGGATATAACTCCTAGTTTTTCAACATTAGTCAGAGCAATATTGTTGCTTCTTATTTTTGATAATGTTTGCCCTCACTCCGGGCCGCTGCGACGCCGGTCAGGACCGGCGCGCCGATCGCTGGCCTGATTGAAATCCGTGCGCGCCAAACCTTGGATGGCATTCTCGCGCCCGGATTGGAGAACAAGCATCCTCAGCTCCCGCAACTCGATGCGGTCGATGCGCGTCAGACGGCGGTCATGCGCCGCCCGAACATCGCGTTGAGCCTGCCTATTGATTGCCGCGCGATCGAAGCGGTCCGTGCCGGTGCCCGCCGGATTGAATTCGCGGCGCTGCCGAGCACCTTCATCAATCAGCCTTCGCTGAGCAGCTTCAACCCGGCTATCGTAGCGCTCGACGAAGAGACGCCTTTCGGTGTCTCGCAGTTTTCTCGCCTGCAAGCCGATATCATTCGCCATGGCCCACTGGCGCGGCGTTTGAATGTGTTTCGCCTCTTGCCGCATGGATGCGAGCTCGAAGGTGAGGCGCAGTTCCTCGGCCAATGTCATAGCCATGGCGAAGCAGCCTTTGTGCTGGGAATTTGCATTGCGCGGAACGAATCTGCGACGCTGATGGAATGCAGACGTTCAAAGATAGAGATGATGTGGAGGAGTGGTTGGACCCGCTCGGCTATGACGAGTTCTGGACGCAGATCGAGATATTCGCGCTCGCGATACCGCCGCGCGCCGAGTGCGATGACGACATTCGGAAAGGACGCGCCGAACAAGCCGTCGTCCTGAACGTCCTCAAGGCCATGGCCAGATCGCAGATCATCGCCGATCAAGCTCTGCCGCCACGGGACCTGGTGGCCTGGATGGCGCTTCATTAGCCACGCTCCGGCGCGGTCATAAATCTGACCCAGGCACACCGACCATTCTTCGGCGAACCATTCACCACACCATATGGACCGGCATAGCTGCACCGCGTGTAGAAGCGGCTATCGAAATCCGTGCTGTAGCGGGTGGGGGCGCGATAATCGTACGTCCACAGCACGTGCGGCAAACCCACCACCAGGATGGAGAGATAGAGTGCCGCAACCACCGGCACCCAAACGAAATGGCTCAGCCGGAAAAATCGCACGCGCGTCATGGCCCACTCCTCGCGCTCGTTGGCAAATGCACTTTCGGATTCGGCTTCAAGCGACCGCCTTCCAGCGGGTTGTCCGCCAGGTCAAAGCAGTAGGGCGCAATCTCGTTCTGCCGAATTTTCTTGGCGTGGATAAAGCCGACATCCGCAACGTGGATGATCTGCTCATCGCCTGGCAGGCTCATCAGCTCGTATGGGGTGAACAGGCGGTCACGCCCGATCGAGAGCGAACCCGAATACCCGGCGCGGTCTGAATTCACGCCGAGGCCGTGCGAGACATTCAAGGACTCGCCCATCGCCTTGCTCACCCGCTCGGCTTCTTCGAAGTTTGAGAATTTGAGCCACTGCTTCACCGCGCAGTTCTCTTCCAGAACGGCGGTCTCGCGCTCGCCGTACCGGCGGACGCTATCGAGGCGGGATTGCGTGATGTAGAGGCAGCGCAACCCAAAGGCGCGAAACGCCGTCACGCGGTTGACGGCTTCCCGAAGCGGGGCGTTGCAAAACTCATCGAGAATCCAGCACGCGCGGCCAACCGTGCCCGACATCTGCGCCTGCATCAGGGAGAGCACGTGCTGCGCAAAGTAGGGGCCAAGGCGGTCCGCATAGCGGATCGGATTGACGAAGCAGACCACGTAGTGCTCGCGCACCAACTGTTCGTGCGTGACGGTCGCCGTGCGCCCCGCTTCATCCAGCGGGGGATACGCGAAGATTTTCAGCGCCGAGATCGCGGCATGATGATGTTGGGCGTAGTGCTCGGGGTTGAATTTCTTGAGATCGAGTAGCCGCGTTGCCGCGTTCCGATGGGGCGAATCCGGGTCAGAAGCCTCGATCTCCAAAGCGCTCTTCCATGTCGTCGGATCAGACAGGAAGGCAGACAGGCCGCCGGGCGTTGCCAGGCGCGCATTGTGCCAAAGCAGGATATTGGTGCCAGCGGCCAAGAAATCGCGCGGGCTTTCCCGCCAGTAGAAGTTCTTCTGATCGTTGTCGGGTTCTTCAATCAGCGCGTAGTTGGCGCTATCGATGATGAAGGGCAAGTGACCCGCAGGCGACTGCGCCGCCGCCTGCGCAGCACTGAACGGATTTAGCGACACACGATGCGGGTAGTTGGCACCGAGCACGTGGAAATCATCCACGACCGCGAATTTTCGGCCGTGCTTGATGCACATATCGGCAATCTGCGCCGCGATCTCCCCGTTCTTCACGTCATTGATGAGCAGTGCTTGCTCTGTATCGATTAGCATCGATTGGATCGCCGGGACGGCGGCGCACGTTGTCTTGCCGCCGCCCATCGCCGCGTAGATGATGGCGGACGCATTGCCGTGCGGCTCATAGATCGGCTTGCCATCAAACGTCAGGCCGAGTAGGCGGCGGGATGGCTTAACCATCGAGCATCCCCGCCTGCTTCATCTGGTCGCGCGACGCGACCTGTGACGACTTTGGTTCCGGCCCCAGCGCCGCGAATTCGGCAATCGCGCGGTCATGCTCGTAGACGCGCACCATGGCGGCGATGGCGCCTTTCAGAGACAGTGCCGAAGCCATGGCGAACATCACGCTCATGATGCCCAGCCCCCACCACTGCGCCGTCTCGGGCCAGATCGCCCAGGCGACCACGCCCAAGATGACCGCGACGGTGAATTGCGTGTTGATCGAAACGGCTGTTGCGATGCGGCGGCTAAAGGGCTGCTTCATCGGCGTGCCTTCCGGGATGTCGCCACGGCATCCGAAATCTCGCGCCGGATTCCATGCAGCCGGGAAGCGCGGCCCCAGATGGCACCTACCAACTCACTGCCGCGAAGATCGCGAGACAGCAACTTCAGCTGGCCGAGCTGCCAGCCAAGGAACAGGGAAGCCGCCCCACATGAAGCGACGGTCACAACTTCATGCTGATACAGCAGATCGCCGAAGGCGATGGCGAAGCCGCTGAGCCCACAAGCGGCGGCCAGGGCAAAGGGCAGTAGCGGCCGTCTCACCGACACAACGGTGAGGGTTTCGAGCAGATAGGTGTCGCGATGCGTGTGGACGGCACCTTGTTCCTTGTCGATGCTGACCGATCCGAATATCATGGCCTCACTCCTTCATCGCGCAGGAAGAAGAGTTGAGTGCGACATCCAGCTCGGAGCCGAGAGCTTTGACCGGGCGTGGCGTGATCAGCCGGAATGACCCCGCGTAGATCGCGAAGGCCGAGCGCCGTTCTTCCAGCACAACATTGACCGCGCAGTCGCATCGGGTTGTCGCCGTGGACGCCGACCGCGCAATGCGCGACTGGTTAGCATCACCTTGCATCCGGCCGAGATCGCCGAGCAGATTGCCGAACGGCAGGGCTCCGCCGTAACGGCGGCAGAAGGCTTCGCCTTGTGTGCCATAGATAGTGCCGAGAACGGCGGCGCAATCGATGTTGGGCATTTTGGTCGCGGATGGCCGATGCGCTTCAGCCTGATCGCGGATATGGCGCGGGCAGGATTCAGCCCACCCGGACTTGATGATCGTGCGCTCGCCGACGATGGGGCCGGTGATGAACAGCGAGGCGCCCGCGTAGATGCCTGCTGCCAGAAGGGCACTCCCCGCCAGGGGAAAGCCGCTCAGTTGATCGAACATGGATCACCCCACACAATCATTGCCGTCATCGTAAATTTGTCGGAGCTTATCGCTGGGCCGGACCGTGAAAGCCGTTGGAGCGCGGGGTGATCTTGGGCGATGGCCGCTTGAAGGAATCGTCGGCCGCCGCATCGCCCGGCAGTTCGGGCCGGGCGAACAATTTGAGGACCGCTTCATCATCCTCGTGCAGCCGGGCGGGCTCACGCGGGGAAATCCGATCGCCCGCCCAGCGGAACGTGAGGAAGGTGTAAATCCACAGCACCAGCGGGAAAACCAACTCGACGACGCCGGTGATCGCGGCGATCGGCGCGAAGTGGCCGATATAGTTCAGCGTATCGCTGACACCTGCCTTGCTCGGGAAATCCGGCCCGCGCGCGGCTTTCGCCTCGGCCGACGCGATCACGGTCTTCAGGCTTGCCGCATGCCCCCGCAAGATGCCCGTGAGCTGACGGGATGCATCCGGGCGGCCCGGAATGTCAGCGCCGCCAGCGAGCTCGGTTGCATAGGCGGATGCCAGCGCCACAGGCATAGCCTCGTCCAGCTCACTCGTCGCCTGCTTGATCTGAGAGTCGATGCGGCGCAGGGCTGGCCACTTCTCATGCACATCAGTTTCGTTCGACTGTGCGATGGATTGATACTGCCCCAGCAGTCGGTCGATGCGCGCGCCGATCTCCGGACGCGCAGCACCGCCATTGGCAATCTGGAGCGCGACGGACTCGGCACGACCGAGTTTCTCGTCGATCGTACGCGAAACCGGGCCACGACCACCGCCGCCGCTGCCCGAGATGCACGACACCTGTATCTCGCAATCGCGCTTGCCGCGAAGGTCCACGGCGACGGCGTTCGCCGCCGGAAGAATGCGACCCGCCTGCGCCGCCGCTTTGGCGCGCTGATCGACGAACGCTTGAAGCTGCGCGCCGTGCGCCTCCAGCTTCAGTTCGGAAACGGGCTTGAACACGAAGCCGGAGAAGGTCGCGACGAACAGACCGGCGCCGACAACTCCAATCGAGGCAAGCGACGCCACTGCCGCGCTGGTGTAGCCGATCGTGGCGAGGGGCGCGCCTCGCTCAACGGCCAGGCGGTTTACACCGTAGGCGACCAGCGCGCCTGCGCTGGCAAGCAGCGCCGCCTTGAAAGCGACGACGGGGCCGCTGCCATCGATGATGGCGGGAACGGCAAAGCCCAGCATGCAGCCGGACGCGACGGACAGCCCCAGAACAATGGCCTGCGGCGCGGACTGTTTCCGGCGCGGCGGAAGTCTGATCGGGTCGGACGCATGGTCATGGTTTGTCGACATGTGAAATGCCCTCCTGGCCATTCCACTACGCCGAGAAAATCGGTACGTGCCGGGGGGCGATCGGGTAATGCGGTACTGGCCCGATGTGAACTGCCGGGCCAGGATGCGCAGCATGACGATCGACTGGGACCAGACCACGAACGCCGAGCGCAAGTGTCTCAATGCCGCCACTAAGGCGCTGAGATCGCGCCTGAACATAGACTGGCAGACCGTGTTCCAGCGTGCCTTCGGCCTCGATGACCAGGTCGGTGATGGCTATCAGGACAATCTGCGCAAGGGCGCAATCGCGCCCGGCAAGGCCTACAAGCTCTACACTTGGTTGTACCACCATGACCGGGCTCTCGCCGACCAGGTCGAAAGTCAGATTTTCGCGCTGCGCGCGGCCACCGCGCCAGAGGCGCCGCCGCTATGGGAATCCCTCATCAAGCGCGGGCGGTTCGCGAACATCCGAACCATCAAGGCCCAAAGCAGCCTCGGAATCGTCGACTTCGCGCGGCGTGAACCGATCGATCCCACGGCGCTCAAGCTCTTCGACGAGTTCATTTTTGAGATAGACGCGCCGCTAACCGGAGAGGTCATGGCATTTCAGGGATATGGCGGCCAGTGGTATCCGCTGCCGCTCAGCACCGTTGCGCCGACCGTCAATGTGCAGAAGGGCAAGGCTCTCCTGCCGGTCGATGACGAGGGTCGGCCGGAGCCGCTGCGAGAAGAGGAGAGGCCGGGCCGCTACCGCTTCATGTTTGTGATCGTCCAAGGCGACCGACTTCCAGACCTGGAAACGTTGCAACCGCACCTGCCGATACCGACCCGCATCCGCGATGACATTGCCCGCGCCGTGATGTCGGCGCCCGCGAGCGATTGGGTAGTACTCCGCACGAACATCGTGTTCAAACAAAGCTGAGGGATATCAGTGGGATCTAACCCCAACCGATCCATGCCCAGCGCGCGCAGGAAGGCCGGTGTTGTCGTTGTAGTACCTGCAATCGCTCCAACTCGGATTCGATATCGTCGATGTACGCCTCAGAATGAACGCTGGCATTGAACAGCTCGACCTGTTCCAGGGCGATCAGCATCTCATCGACGCGATCATCGAGCAGCGCGTGAAACAGACCAGCGTCAAAGCCGTTCCGATCGCGCACCGCTGCGAACAGCATATCCTTGAGATAGTGCGCCCGCACGATTGGAGCCGGATGGGACGAACGTTTGTCCAGCCTATGCCGCATACCTTGGACGTACGAAAAATATGCGAACAGCCCCGCGACCACGATCGCAATCGTGTGCTCCAAATTTCGGCCGTCATCGCGACAGAAGATCGTACGCACCCGCGCATCGCGCTCACCGATCTCAATCAGCTGATCGACGAACTGCGTCAGCAGCGATGCGGCAATCACGTCGGCATCGTACTCCCATGCCTGGCGCCGCGCGGCGGTAGTACCGGCGATTCTTGCCCGCGACACCAGCTCGGCAACCCTGGCCCGCCGCTCATAGAAACGTATGCCTTCAACGTGACCGCTCATAATGTGCCCAACCTCATGGCAGATCACGAAGGTGGAGCAGATGTCCGCTATCGTGCTCGCCGCGAAAGCCCTGATGCCGTTGAGCTTGATCTGCCAATCGACCCGCCGATCGAAATCCGCCGGATCAATGATGAAGGGAAGAGCGTAGTCGCTCGCCTTCATCCCGTCGGCGTCCAAAAAAGGAAACACGGCCGCGTCCGACAGGAGCCGCGAGAAGAGGATCACCCCGAACAGCGGCATCGAGGCGTTGACCTCCACTGTGTAGGCATTCCCGTCTTCCCCGGCGTAGGCGTTGAACTCACTCTCATTGATATAGCGGAAGACAATCGGCTTCCGGCCAGCGCCATAGGCGGCGGTCACGGATCGGGCGATATTCCCGGCTCGGCTTTCCAGAAACTGGTACTCGCGGCGCAGGCCCTCGTCGCTGATGTTGGTGATGTCGAAGGGGGGCAAGGGCCGTATGATGTCCTGGTTGAAGCTGAAGCAAGAGGGGAGGCATGACCCGTGATTATAGCCAATCCACCGCTCGGGCGATCCATAGCAGGGAGTGCAAGAGGGGAGGCATGACCCGTGATTATAGCCAATCCACCGCTCGGGCGATCCATAGCAGGGAGTGCAGGGAGTGCAGGGAGTGCAGGGAGTGCAGGGAGTGCAGGGAGTGCAGGGAGTGCAGGGAGTGCAAGATGTGCGGTGTAGTACCGCAATCTTGGCAAGGGGGCCGCTGCGCGCCCCCGTTGCATCCCCCACGCGAACCGTGCGCCGGTTCATCGCGCTTCGGGATGGGCGTTCCTGCCCCTCCCCAAGACCCCACCCAGACCAACGGTATCGCCGTTGGATCACGACCAGGGGCGTGTGCCTGCCCCTTGGAACCCAGCACCATGGTTTCGCCCATGGAGACGACCAAAGGGCGTTCCTGCCCTCTGGACACCAGACCAACCGTGCGCCGATTGGATGGGCGCCAGCGTTTCGCCGCTGGACCACGACCGGGGAGATTTCGCTCTCCCCTGGACCCCATGACCAGGGGCGCACCTTTCGGCCATCGATCCAATGCGCCACTTGAACGTCGTCCAGTATTACCGCATAGTCTGAAAAAAATTACGGATTCTTATGATGTTACGATCCAATAAAACATCGCTGCCACTCCATTATAGAAAACCCGAGATCGGCGTTTCGATGGACCGCTCTGAATACCATGCAAAATATTTCGCGTATGATCTTACGCGCAGAGCTTCATCAGGTATCGATCGTCTCTCGATGTCGCTCTTTGATGCGGCGGTGGATTTAAATCCTCATCAGATTGAGGCTGCTCTTTTTGCGCTTGAATCGCCGTTGTCGAAGGGCGTTCTTCTTGCAGATGAAGTCGGCCTTGGTAAGACCATCGAAGCCGGTATCGTGCTCTGCCAGCTATGGGCAGAGCGGAAGCGCCGCCTGCTCGTTATCTGCCCGGCGTCGCTGCGAAAGCAATGGGCGATCGAGATGGCGGAAAAGTTCAACCTTCCCAGCCAGGTCATCGACGCGAAAACCTATCGCGATGCCAAGCGCGCCGGCCGCTCGCCGCTCGACTCCAAATGCATCACCATTCTGTCGTTCAACTATGCCGCCGCTTTGCGCGACGAGCTGAAAGCCATCAACTGGGACATCGTTGTCATCGACGAAGCCCACAAACTGCGAAACGCCTACAGGCCGAGCAACAAGGTCGGCCAAGCCATCCGGTGGGCGACAGAGGATTGTCGCAAGCTGCTCCTCACCGCCACGCCGCTCCAGAATTCCCTGGTCGAACTGTACGGCCTTTCGACCCTGATCGACGAACATATCTTCGGTGACGTGAACGCATTCCGTGCCCGCTATGCGAGCGCTGGCAGCAGTATCGTCGATCTTCGCCAACGCCTCGCCACCTTCTGCAAGCGCACCCTGCGCAATCAGGTGACCGAGTATGTCCGCTATACCGAGCGACGCGCGATCACGCGCCCGTTCACACCAAGCGACAGCGAGCACTCGCTTTATGAGGCCGTATCGGGATTTCTTCAGCGCCCAAACAGCTACGCATTACCACAACGGCAGCGGCACCTAACGGCGCTGATCCTCCGCAAGCTGTTGGCATCCTCATCGCTCGCCATTGCCGGCACGCTCGACACGCTGCGCGCGCGGTTGGAAACGCTGCGGGATGAACAGGTGAAAGACGATCCTGTTTTTGCAGAGCGGTTGATCGAGTCCGAGGAAATCGAGGACGAGTTGCTTGACGAAATCCTGGCCGATGAAATCGAGGGCGACGCCGAAACCGCAACCGCGCCGGTCGATCGGATGAAGCTGAAGGAGGAAATCGAAATCCTCCAAAGCCTCGCGACACGCGCGAGAGCAATTCCCGTTGATACAAAATCCGAAACCCTGCTGAAGGCGCTCGACATCGGCTTCGCGCAGATGGCCGAAACCGGCGCGGCGCGAAAAGCGTTGATCTTCACGGAATCGCGGCGCACGCAGGACTATCTCAAGGGCTTCCTTGAGACGAACGGCTATGCCGGCCAGGTCGTTCTGTTCAATGGCACCAACAGCGGGCCGGAAGCTACCGCCATCTATGAGCGTTGGCTTGCTGAGAACCGCACCACAGGACGATCATCCGGCTCGCGCGCGATCGATGTCCGCACGGCACTGGTGGAAGACTTCAAGGACAACGGAACCATCTTCATTGCTACCGAGGCCGCATCAGAAGGCGTCAATCTGCAATTCTGTTCGATGGTCGTGAACTATGATCTACCGTGGAACCCTCAGCGCATCGAACAGCGTATCGGGCGCTGCCATCGCTACGGCCAGAAGCATGATGTCGTCGTCATCAACTTCCTCAATGAGCGCAACGAAGCCGACCGGCGCGTACTCGAATTGCTTGGCGAAAAATTCAGCCTCTTCAACGGCGTGTTTGGCGCTTCCGATGATGTGCTCGGCAGCATCGAGTCCGGCGTCGATTTCGAAAAACGCATCCTCGCCATCTACCAGGAATGCCGTTCGTCGGAAGAGATCGAAGCGGCCTTCGCCAAACTGCAAGCCGAGATGGACGAGAACATTCGCGCGCGCATGGACGACACGCGCCGCACGCTGTTCGAACGTTTCGATGAAGACGTGCACCAACGGCTGCGCATCAAACTGGCCGATGCCAAGGCGCAGCTCGACCGCGTTGGACATCGCTTTTGGTCGCTGACGCGCTTCATCCTGTCAGCGCGCGCTGCTTTTGACGATGACGCACTCGCCTTTGATCTAACCGACCCGCCGGCGACTGATATCGCTTCCGGCCGCTATCATCTGATTTCGAAATCGCAGCCAGAGGCCGGCACCGATCGCAGCGAAGACCAGGGCAGCTTCCTCTATCGCTTGTCGCATCCGCTTGGAGAGAATGTCATCCATGCCGGCAAGACGGTGGCGACGCCGCCGGCGACGCTCACCTTCGACATCAGCGCTCACGCATCACGCATCCATGCCGTCGAAGCGTTGCGCGGCAAATCCGGCTATCTCACACTTCAGCGTTTGCAGATCGATTCCTATGAACGCGAGGAACATCTGCTGTTCTCCGGCTTCGATGATGACGGCGCATCGCTTGACCAGGAGACGATGGAGAAATTGTTCGGTTGCGATGCCGGGATAGATGACCTGCCAATGGTGCCGGACACCATCGCGGCACGGTTGGAGGCCGAAAGCCTCCGCCACGCCAAGGCGACCATCAGCCTGTCGCTTGAGCAGAACAGCGCGCACTTCAACCAGGCGCGCGAAAAGCTGGAAAAGTGGGCCGACGATATGGTGCTTGCGGCCGAGAAGGCGCTCACTGATACCAAGGAGCAAATCAAGGTGCTGCGTCGCCAGGCCCGGCAGGCGCTGACCCTTGAGGAGCAGCACGACATTCAGGAGAAGCTGCAAAAGCTGGAGCGCCAGCAGCGCCGCCAGCGCCAGGAGATTTTTGACGTCGAAGACAAGATCATGGAGAAGCGTGATACGCTCATCGAGCAGCTTGAGCGGCGCCTATCCCAGAAGACCGAAACTGAGACCCTGTTCACTATCCGGTGGCAGGTCGTCTAAACCGAACCAGAGAGAAACCGAGCGACCGCATGAATCCCAAATTCGACAAGCTGAAGACCCTGCTGAAAGAGCTGTTCCAACTCGACCAGCCCGATCTCGATTTCGGTCTCTACCGCATTATGCACGCCAAAAGCGCTGAGGTGACGCAGTTCCTCGATGTCGACCTTCTACCGCAGGTGAAGGCGGCGTTCGGGCTCTACAAGACCGCCGACAAAGCCGATCTTGAGCAGCAGCTGCAAAAGCTGATCGCTGGCATCGAAGCGGCAGGGATGGACCCTGAGCAGTCGCCGAAGGTGAAGGATCTGCGCAATCAGCTGGCCAACGAAGCGGTCGATATCGGCGCGCTGGAGAATGAAGTTTACGATCACCTGTTCAGCTTTTTCCGCCGTTACTATTCCGAGGGCGATTTCCTCGCCAAGCGCGTCTATCGGCCGGGCGTATATGCCATCCCCTATGAAGGGGAAGAGGTGAAGCTGCATTGGGCGAACCGCGACCAATATTATATCAAGACCAGCGAATATCTCCGCGACTATGCCTTCCGACTTCGTCCCGATGATGCCGCCAATCCCATGCGCGTGCACTTCCAGTTAGTCGATGCTGCCGAGGGTGAGCATGGCAATGTGAAAGCCGCTGAGGGCAAAGAGCGCGTCTTCATTCTGGCCGAGACCAATTTCATCGCCGTGGAAGACGGCGATCTACTGCTGCGCTTTGCCTATCGTGCCGCGACCCTGACCGACTGGCCGGAGCGCGAACGGGATAACAAGAAGAAGCCGCCCGCGCAAAAGGACCTAAGCTCGCAAGCCGTCGCGAAAATTCTCGCCGTGACCGATGCGGCGTTTTCCGACTGGATAGCCGAGCTGACCAAAGCACATGTGACGATCCATGGCGAGACGCCGGGCCATTCACGGTTGGAGGGGCATCTCAACCGCTACACCAAACGCAACACCTTCGACTATTTCATCCATAAGGACCTTGGCGGCTTTCTAAAGCGTGAGTTGGATTTCTACGTTAAGAACGAGGTGATGCATCTAGACGATATCGAGAGCGATACCGCGCCGCGCGTCGAACAATATCTGTCAAAGATCAAGGTCATCCGCCGCATCGCCGGTAAAGTCATCGATTTTCTTGCCCAGCTTGAAGATTTTCAGAAAAAGTTGTGGCTCAAGAAAAAGTTTGTCGTCGAGACACAATATTGCATTACGCTTGACCGAATTCCGGGAGAGTTTTATCCAGAGATTGCTAACAATGACGCGCAGCGTGACGAATGGGTAAGACTGTTTGCGATCGATGATATACGAGGAAATAATCTAGGCGAGTCTGCCTACTCAGCTCCTCTCTCTAAAGACTTCTTATCAGAGAACACAACGCTTGCCATAGATACGAAACATTTTTCGAACGATTTTAAAATTCGACTGCTGGCCAGCATGCCCGATTTGGACAACACGCTAACCGGGACTCTTATTCATTCTGAGAATTTTCAAGCGCTCAACGTAATTTCGAGACGCTATGCACAAGGCGTAGACTTCATATACATTGATCCTCCGTATAATACGCCGCACTCCGAGATTGCCTATAAAAATCAATATAAGCACTCTTCCTGGCTTAGTCTAATTAGCAACACTATTCCGCGCGCAAAGGCGCTATTAAAGGATCGTAATGCGTCGTTCGGGGTCGCAATTGACGACTTTGAACACACGAAACTTTCAGCGCTTCTCGACGACGAATTTCCCGCGTTGGAAAAGTCGACCATAGTAGTGAACCACCATCCGCAGGGCGCGGGTGGTCGGCTCTCTCGCACACACGAATATCTCGTCGTGGTCAGCTCGTCTGATTCACCGAGCTTTCTCGGGCGGCCCCGTATTGAGGATCTGGAGGAAGAACGCAGCTTCATGCGAAGCGGACGTGGAGAAAACAATTTCCGGGCGCCTCCGAATGGGATAGGCCGACCGAATAGCTTTTATGCACTTCTCTTAGACCCTACGACCAATAGAATCGTGGATGCAGAGCCAGCGCCCGAAAGAGAGGCTGACTACCCCACGGGACTAAATGAACAGGGTTTAATGCGTATCTACCCGATCAACTCAGCCGGAGAAGAACGTGTCTGGCGTTCCTCCTATGAAACCGGCAGTGAGCGAGCGCGGCGTGGCGAGTTATCTGTTTCCTCTCGTGGAACAGTTTACCAATCGCTTAATCACGACGGAAAGCGCGAAACCCTTTTTAGTAACTGGACCAACAGTGAGTTTAATGCAGGCGTGCATGGCACGACGGTTGTTTCTAATATGGGTCTATCCGGAATCTTTGATTACCCCAAATCCATCAATACGATGGAAACCGTGTTGTGGGCGCAAAGTTTCGGGAATACCACCGCGTTAGTTCTCGATTATTTCGCTGGATCAGGAACGACCGCACATGCAGTCATAAATACTAATCGGGAATTTGGCACCGACTACCGTTTTCTTCTAGTCGAAATGGGCGCTTATTTCGATAAGATATTGATGCCTAGGCTTTTGAAGGGGGCCTACTCCAGTAAGTGGCTTAATGGTAAACCCGCGAGGCGCGACGACGGTGTACCCGTAAGTGTCCGCTACGTGCGCCTCGAATCCTATGAGGACGCGCTCAACAATCTCGCACCAAGCCGTTCAGCGAAGCAGGCTGACCTGTTGGGCTCACAGATCGCCCAGGGCAAAGATGGCCTCAAGGAGCAATACATGCTCCGCTACATGCTGGACGTGGAAACACGCGGCAGCCAGTCGCTTTTGAACGTACAGGCCTTCTCCGACCCAACGGCATACAAGCTGAAGGTCAAGCGGCCAGGCTCGGACGAGAGCCGCGAGGTCAATGTCGATCTGCTGGAGACATTCAACTGGTTGGTCGGCCTAACCGTGCAAAGCATCGCCGCGCCGCAGGTTTTTGCCGCCGTGTTTGCGCGCGATGCCGAAGGCCGTTTGGAGCTGAAAGGACGACTCCGCCAGGACGCCGCTGCGCCGTGGTGGTTCCGCGCCGTCACCGGTACCACACCCGATGGCCGTCGCACGCTGATCATCTGGCGCAAGCTGACGGGTAACGCCGAACAGGACAATGTGGTGCTCGATGAATGGTTCCAGCGTGCCGGCTATTCGGCCAAGGATAGCGAGTTCGATCTCATATACGTCAACGGCGACAACAACCTCGAAAATCTCAAGGCTGCCGATGACACATGGAAGGTGCGGTTGATCGAGGAAGAATTCCACCGCCTGATGTTCGATACGGAGGGCTTGTAATGCCGCGCGGGCGTCCTCGGAAAGTCGCGGCGGCTGGTGCAGCTGCGCCGGTAGCGCCGCGCGCCCGACGCGGCCAGCCGCAGGTCCCGTTTGTGTTCAAGTTGGCATTGAACCAGTGGCTGTTGTCATTGTTCAACGTCAGCAAGTTCGAGCAGCTCGCCGAGCATCTGCGTAACGAAAAACTGGAAGGCATGGACGAGAACAACGTTCATCATTTTCACCATGCGCTGACCGCGCAGCTGTTCAACCTGACCCAGTTGCCGACCGAGCTGTTGCTGGAGTATGACCAGAATATCGTTCGCCATACCCAGCGCCTAAACGAACGCCGGATCACGCGCGGCGAAGCGCCGATCGTGTGGAAATATTTCCAGTATCTGACCCTGCTGTTCACTGAAATCTATCTAGACCGCTATTTCCGCGACCCCAAGACGCTGCTCGCCGATATCAACGCCCAGGTGGCAGAGATGAATGCTGACCGACCCGAGGGCGATCATGTCGCGGCGTTCGACGACAGCGCCGAGGCATGGTCTCAGATCAACAAGCTGGCCTACTGGAGCGCCACCGGCAGCGGCAAGACGCTGCTGATGCACGCCAACATCCTGCAATATCAATTCTATCTCGACAAGCATGGCCGCCGCCGCGAGTTGAACCGCATCATCCTGCTCACCCCCAACGAAGGGTTGAGCCAGCAGCATTTGCGTGAATTCGAAGAGGCCGGCCTTCCTGCCGAGCTGTTTCAGAAGGACGGCGGCGGATTGTTTTCTGGTCGGCGGATCGAAATCCTCGACATCCACAAATTGAAGGATGAGATGGGCGACAAGACCATCGCCATCGACGCCTTCGAAGGCAACAATCTCGTGTTGGTCGATGAAGGTCATCGCGGCGCATCCGGCGGTGAGGAGGGCGCGTGGATGCGCTTCCGCAACGCCCTGTGTGAGAGAGGTTTTTCGTTCGAATATTCCGCGACCTTCGGCCAGGCGGTGAAGGGCAACAAGGCGCTTACCGACCTGTACGCCAAAAGCGTGCTGTTCGATTATTCCTACCGCTATTTCTATGGCGACGGCTTCGGCAAGGACTATCAGATCCTCAATCTCGACGAGGCTACGCAGACCAGCCATCTCGATACCTATCTCATCGCCTGCCTGCTCGCCTTCTTTCAGCAGCAACGCCTGTTCAAGGAACAAGGCACAGCATTCCGTATTTTCAACATCGTGAAGCCGCTTTGGATTTTCGTTGGCGGCAGCGTGACGAAGACGCTCGCGACGCGCGACGCATCGGACATCATCGAGATTTTGAAATTCTTCAGCCGCTATCTCGCCAACCGTTCAAACAGCATCAAGCAGATCGAGCAGGTGCTCAACCAGGGCCTGCTGACGGCCGGCGGCAAGAACCTGTTTGCTGGTCGCTTTGCCTATCTCAATACCATCGGCCTCTCCCCGATGCAGATTTTCGACGAAACCTTGGCGGTCATGTTCAATGCTCCCGGCGGCGGTGTTCTGCACGTGGAGAACATCAAGGGCGCGACCGGTGAGATTGCGCTGAGCGTTGGCGACAATGTGCCGTTCGGCGTCATCAATGTGGGGGACGACGCTAAGCTGGTGAAGCTGTGCGAAGACAATGGCCTGTCCACAGGTGACAGCGAATTCGCGGGCTCGCTGTTCCACGGGATCAACACGCCAACATCGCCGGTCAATCTGTTGATCGGCTCGAAGAAGTTCACCGAAGGCTGGAACAGCTGGCGAGTCAGCACCATGGGCCTCATGAATGTAGGCCAGACCGAAGGCTCGCAGATTATCCAGCTCTTTGGGCGTGGCGTTCGGCTGAAGGGCTATAACGCCAGCTTGAAGCGCAGTAGCAAGGTGCAGCTTCCCGATGAAGTGCAACGGCCAAACCACATCGGCGTGCTGGAGACGCTTTCGATCTTCGGCATCCGCGCGGACTATATGGCGCAGTTCCGAGACTTCCTTGAAGAGGAGGGATTGCCGACGAATGATGACCGCGAGGAGTTCATGCTCCCGATTATCAAGAACCTCGGTAAGCAGAAGCTGAAGACCATTCGCTTGAAGAAGACGATTAACGGCGTCAGCACGGAGTTTGGTGACGCCTTCCGTCGGCTCGGGCCAATCCCAACCTTGGCGAAGCCTGATCCGGCCGCTGATGCGGCGACGGCCTATCTCCAGAATAACCAGGTTGTCCTGAATTGGTACCCGAAAATCCAGGCGATGAAATCACGCGGTGTTGCCGGTGGCGATGTCGAGGCCGCGCCGAACCAGGAGCATCTGTCCGCCCAGAATGTCGCCTTCCTTGACCGCGACCAGCTCTATTTTGAGCTGGAGCGATTCAAGGCCGAACGCGGCTGGTACAATTTCAACATCAGCGCTGATGGCATCGCAGCGCTGCTCGCCGATCCGACCTGGTATCAGCTGCTGATCCCCGCCGAGGAGCTGATTTGCGACTCCTTCGAAAAAGTCCGCCTGTGGCAAGACATCGCGCTCGCGCTGCTGAAGAAATACACAGAGCGCTATTACACGTTCCGGAAACGCGAATGGGAGTTGCCGCATCTTGAGTATCAGGAGATGAGCGAAGACGACCCCAACTTCCCGAAGGGTGGCGACGAGGATGGCGATGGCTATTACCGTATCCTACTCGACAAATCCCAGACCGAGATCATCACCAAGCTGACTGAGCTAAAGGCCATCATCGAATCCGGTACGCTCAAGCCTTGGGAATTCAGCGGCATGAAAGCCATCTGGTTCGGCAAGCATCTCTATGAGCCGCTGCTTTACCTTGACCAAAACATCGTCGAGGTTAGCCCGGTGCCTTTGAACAAGGGCGAGCGCAACCTTGTCGAGGACATCAAGGCGTATCACGACAGCGCCGGCGCATTCTTCGCCGACAAGCAGCTCTACCTGCTACGCAATCTCAGCAAAGGTCGTGGCGTCGGCTTCTTCGAGGCCGGGAATTTCCATCCCGACTTCATCCTCTGGCTGATCGTCGGCGACCGCCAGTTCATCACGTTCGTCGATCCAAAAGGCATTCGCAACATCGGCTTCAGCGACCCTAAGATTCAGTTCTATCAGACAATCAAGGACATCGAGGCGCGCTTGGGCGATCCTGCGGTCACGCTCAGCAGCTTCATCATTTCGAACACGCCTTCGCACGTCATGCGAATGCTCTGGAGTGTCGAGAAGGCCGACATGGGTACGCGGAACATCCTGTTCCAGGACGAGGACAAATCCGACTACGTCGAGACGATGATGAACCGTGTGGTGGCTACCCACCAAAGCTGTTCCTGAGAGTGATCACAGTTAATCTGGAGGCGATGAAGATTGTGCGCAACCTCCCGGCATTGGAAGATTTATCGTAGCTCAATCATCTGAGCTAATTCGAGATATCGGCAAAAAGCGTTTGCTAGCTGCATTTGTCTTGGCGTCTTGCACTCAGCCTCAAAGATAGAAGGGGAGGCGATTAGGATTGCAAGACACTTGGCGCGAGAGATCGCGACATTGAACCGATTGGAGCTGTAGAGAAACTCCATGCCGCGCGGCGCATCGGCGTGGCTGGACGTTGCCATCGAATAAATGGCAATTGGCGCCTCCTGGCCCTGGAATTTATCTACGGTGCCCACGCGAGCACCAGGCGGGAGACGCTCCTGAATCTCAAACACTTGAGCATTGTATGGGGTGATGATCACGATATCCTCGATCGTGATCGGTCTTTCGGTCCCATCACGGTCGATCCAGCGGGGATTCGAGTTCAGGATCGACATAACGGTTTGTAGCACAGCCCCAGCTTCTTCGACAGAATAGCTCTTGTTCCCGGAATGCTCTACTGGGATGTAGCGGAGCCCGGACCCGTTAATCGATCCATCGGACAAGATAACCTGCTGCCTGCATCCTTCTTTGGGATGGAGTTTGTTCTCGTAGAAAAGTTCTGAATCAAAAGCACAAATTGCCGGGTGCATACGCCAGGTCTCAGCGAGGAATAGCCCCCGGTCAGACTCGATCGTCTGCCTTCCACTCAAGACGTGCTCCAATGACGACACGCCCGTTCCATCTGGATGGGTGCCTTGCATAGGTTGATCAAGCTGCTGCGGATCACCGAGCAGGATCAGCCGCTTGGCCGCGTGTGACACGGCTAGCACATTTGCCAGTGACATCTGGGCAGCTTCGTCGACCACGAGGACATCCAGAAGGTCTTGGGCATCATCTCTCGCCCAAAAGAAACTCGTGGCACCTGCCACCTGAGTTTGCCCGGCGGTCAAAGCCGTAATCATGGCCTTGTTGTCTATGGCAAATGTCAGACGGTGCTGATCATCTTCTTTGTCGGCAGCCTTCTGGATGCATTGAACATAAACGCCCATTTCATCGGCGGCTTCGATAACCTTGTCGAGGAGATTACGGATCACTTTGTGGCTGTTGGCCGTTATCCCGACCTTGAGGCCTTGCTGTACGAATATGCAGATCATGCGTGCGCCGGTATGGGACTTTCCAGTGCCGGGTGGGCCTTGTATCGGAAGAACGCCACCTTCGAGGCTCCTCGCGATGCGGATGGCAGCATCGAGTGTGCTCTCTCCATCCTTCTGGATGACCTGATCACCCATGCGAGGTGGGATGCGAAGGAGAAGATCGCGTGCGGCGAGGTAGGGGTCGTTCCCGGTGATGCCTGAACCGGCGACATACTCGCCTATGCGCAATAGGCAATCTGCCTGCTCCTTCGATGGCACGATGTCATGGACAAAGACGGCGGCGGGATGAACCGCCGCCGTTTTGCCAGTTTTCTTGATGTCGATCGTGCGATGCTCGTTTGAGATCGCAGCAACGCTGCCGAGCTTTTCTCCGCCAACAGCGTGCAGGGCCTTGTCCGCGCGTATGTCGGTGTCCTGTTGTGGGAACACGTACCGATGTGTGGGAAGCTTTCCCGTCGTCGGGGCATCGGCGGTATATCTTAGGCCCGACAACGCGGCGCGCTCATCGACAAGCTCATCGGCGCTCAGCGCGCTCAGGCGGAAGTATTCCCACCAAACCGCTTTATCCTCGCGGCGATGCCAGTCAAGGATATTGGCGAGTATCCATTGAGCCTGTTGCTCTTCCGATCGCTCAGCCGGATCAACCGGTATGCCCGCCGTGAGCCGTTCGACAAGGCGGTTTACACGCTCTTGCCGTTCCGAAATCTCCTCGCTTGGCGCTTCCTGGCCTGGTGCCGGTCGCGGCACGTCCGTCCCACCGGCGATAAGCTGCGCACGCAGGACTTCGAGCCAGTTGCGAAGCGCCTCTGTCGAGACGCAGTCATCCTGGTTATAGCCTTGGACTGTTTCCTTGTTGGCGGCAGATACAGACTCAACATCGCCGAGTTCAAGGCCTGCCTGAAGTCCCGCCAGAGCGATGTTCGCTTCATTGAGAGGGACCAGGCGCTCGTATCCGTAGAATGCCTCAAGCTTCTTGATCGAATAGCTCTCAACGCTGGCGCGGAGCGCATTACGGACCACGCTGTAGAGATCGACGAACACGAGGCCGCGCAAGAGGTTGTCGATTTCATTCTCGCGCGAGGCGTACCGTCCCATCAGGCGCTTGAGCGCAGCCGGTTCATATGGCGCGAAATGGTAGATATGAAGGTCGGGATAGGTTGCCTTCCGCTCGGTGGCAAAATCGACGAAGCGCTCGAACGCTGTCTTTTCGTCTGCGCGGTTGAATGCCCACTCCGCCCGATAGACGGCATTTCCGTCGCTATCCCGATAATGATAGCCGAACAGATATTCGAGCCCGTGCTCTCCGACGAAGGGATCCCCCTCAAGGTCAAAGAATATATCTCCGGGACTTGGCTCCGGGAGGATACAAAGACCGAAGCCCGGTTCGATCGTAAGAAGCTCATGGCGAAGCTCGCCCGCTTCGCGCGCCTCCGCCTGGATGTGCGCTTGCTTTTTTATCTTCTCAAACGACTGCGCCGCGCCGCGCTTGGGTTTCCAAGAGATTGGTGTTGAGAGTGCGGCTAGGTCAGCTAGCGTTTGGACGCCGTTCTCACGGAGTTCGGTGATCTGATTGCGGGAAATACCTGCCACATACGAGAGGTGATCGTCGTGCCGCCGCCTCTTGTCGCAGTTTTCAGACCAGCGGCAGATATCGCAATGCTCGGTGGGCTCGGGATAAGTTTCGACAGTGAGGCCGCCGCACGTGGCGTTCTCAATAGCGAGTTTCGCCCGACGGAAGAAGGCGGAGTAATCGTTGATCCGGTACGACTGCGGGGCGAAGTCAGACCAAGGAACAACGACATGAGCATATTCGGGATCGTACTGCTGCATTTCCCGCAGCATCTCCGAATAGAGGCATAGCTGTAGAACGGTGCCACCCTTGGTTTCGCGCGCAAGCTTAGTATCCACGACCTCGTAGGACCAGCCGCCAAACGCACACGGTGCACTGACGCGGCGCAGGATGTCGGCGCGTCCAGACCACAGCCCGTGCCGCAGCGCACCTTGAACGATAATCTCGGCGCCAGCCTTCATCGCCTCAATAGTCGCGGCGACGCTGGCATCGGAGATATCGACACCATCGATGATCGTCGCCGTGAGGCCACTTGCTTGAAGGTGGGAGATGAAGGCCCGCTCATGCTGAAATCCGCGCTCGCGCAGGATTTCCAGCAAAGGGTCCCATCGCACAGGCTTCGAGATATCGCCGGATGTAACCAGGATATCGAGTGCGGTTAGGTGCGTGCAGTTCAGATGACCGACTAGGTCGGTAGCACTTAAGTGAATTTGTTCGTGCAGCTTCTTCATTGGGTCCAATCGTATCAACGAATCTGGCGGCAAGCCATCACAGAATGGCATCGGCCAGATCGGCGAAAGCTAGGCGCGGTCTAGCTGGGAGACAAATGCAGCACCATAAGCCAGCCATTCACGGTTGAGTTTCCACTGGGATATGCGTGATCCGACGAGTTCTTAGGGGCGCATTTCCATCGACACGGCAGCGGGGCGCCGTGGGTGGATTTTCACGGTCACTTCGACCTCCTGGCCGAGATGGGCAAGGATCGTCATCAGACGGTCGATGGTGAAGCGGTCCAGCTTGGCTTTGCGGATGCGGGAGAAATCAGCCGCCGCGACGCCAGTCGCTTCGTGCGCTGCACGCACGGTCAGCTTCTTCTCATCGAGCACGCTAATGATGCGTGCCGCGAGCAGGGAGCGCAGTTGCTCTTTGTCCGCGTCGGGGTGGCCCAGATCGCGAAAGACGTTGCCGCTCCCGCGAATGATTTCAGTGTCTTTGCTCATTTCAGCATCTCCTTCAGTCGCTTCAACCGATCATGGATCAGGTCGATTTCGTGTTTCGGGGTTTTGATCCCGCTCTTCGATTTCTTCTGGAAGGCATGGACCACCCAGATGTCATCATCAATCTGCAAGGCGTAGACAACCCGATACGCATCGCCCCGGTGTTTTAACGCCAATTCCATCACGCCAGAGCCAAACCCGGTCAGGTGCTTGGCGATATCCGGCATCTGGCCTTCGGCCAGGATCGTCAGTGCCCGGCCCATCTCAAGCTGTGCCCCGGCCGGAAACTCCTCAAAATCCTTCCGGGCGGCCTTCAGCCAGCTGATGGGGCGTGTGTCTATCATCTGCTCTATGTTGTCAAATATGACTACATTTGTCAAGGGTGTTGATGGAAGGGGCGCGCCCCGTTGGGCCAGGCTCTACGCGGGCGCGAAGCGGCGCCCTTCCCAAGCCCGAAGGTGCGGTCTTGGCCCTCTCGGGTGACGATCCTTCGCGTGAAAGCAAGCAAGGCCGGATGGCCGCAGACGCGGCCTGACCTGGCGTTGCCAGGGCTTAGGGGCCAGCCCCTCGGCGCGCTGCAAGAGGCTTCCGCCCAGCTTCCTCCGCCTTCGCGAAAGACGCTCCGGCTCCGTGCAGCCGGGTCCCCGCGAAGCCTCTTTCCGCTTGCACACCCCGATCTCGCCGATGGGCAGGAAGCAGCGGCGCTGCTTCGCAGTTCAAAAGGAGATCAAGAAGATGGCAAACACCAACCAAACCCCGAAAGGGGATGTCTACACCCGCATCACCGACAAAATCATCACCGATTTGGAGAAGGGCGTGCGGCCCTGGATGAAGCCATGGTCGGCCGATCACGCTGCGGGGCGGATCACGAGGCCGCTTCGACACAATGGCATTCCGTATCGCGGCATCAATATCATCATGCTTTGGTCGGCATCTGTGGCAAAGGGGTTTTCCTGCCCGTTGTGGCTGACCTTCAAGCAGGCGTTGGAGCTGGGCGGGAATGTGCGGAAAGGCGAGAGCGGCGAATTGGTGGTTTATGCCAACTCAATCACCCGCACCGAGGCGAAGGAGGATGGCACGGAGGAGGAGCGGGAAATCCCCTTCCTGAAAGGCTATACCGTGTTCAATGCTGAGCAGTGCGAAGGCTTGCCCGCGCAGTATTATGCCAGGGCCGAGCCGAACGCATCGACGCCAGCGCAGCGGATTGATGCCGCCGACGCCTTCTTCGCCGCGACCGGTGCCGATATTCGGCATGGTGGAACGCGGGCCTATTACGCGCAAAGCGCCGACTACGTGCAGATGCCGCCGTTCGAGACGTTCCGGGATGCCGAAAGCCACGCCGCGACGCTGGCGCATGAGCTCACCCACTGGACAAAGCACGACAAGCGCCTGGCCCGTGACATGGGCCGGGTGAAATGGGGTGACGAAGGCTATGCGCGGGAAGAACTCGTCGCTGAGCTTGGCGCGGCGTTTCTCTGTGCTGATCTTGGGATCACACCCGAGGTGCGGGAAGATCATGCCGCCTATATCGCGTCGTGGCTGGAAGTGTTGAAGGGCGATAAGCGGTTTGTGTTTTCGGCGGCGAGCCAAGCGCAGCGCGCGGTTGACTACCTGCATGGGCTGCAAGCCGCGAAGGAAGAAGAGGAGGGAGAGAGGGCCGCCGCATAGGCGGCGATCCCGCTGCCTTGAATCACGCGAAGCCAGAAAATCTCGCCGCCGCTTGATGACAAGCGGCGGCGCTTTGCATCTTCAAACGGCTGTCCCGTTAACTCCGCTTCGACAAGATAGAAATCACCTTTTTTGCCACTTCCTGTGGGTCAGCCGGCCGCAGCAAAGCTCGAAGATCACTCTTGGATGGCCGCTGTGACTTCCCACCGCCGCTCGAACCGGGCAACGCGATAAGCTGTTCCGCAATGGCTTTCGCAACACCGCCCGTCGAACCTATCGGCAACAAATAGGCTCCACTATTTCGAGCGGCTTCCAGCTCAGCTGTGACGCCGTCTGCATCGACGAGCTGCCCTTGCTCCCACTTTGCGCCGCCGATAAACACAATAGCGCCCGATACTCGGGCCATTTCCGCTCGGAGTTCCGCCCACTGCGCGGTCTCGGGTGGTTTGCCGTCGAGGGGTTGTGGGAACGGCCGAGCAATCAATCGACGATTAAGGTCCCAATTTCCTCCTCGCTGAAGTGCAGACAGGAACCCTGTGAGGGCAGCAGAGCTCACAGCAAGCCCGGAGCCGGTCACGAGCGAGAAATCACCTTCACCAAGCCGTTGCCCAACCGCCGATGCTACTTCGTAAACATAACTGAGATCAGCCGGGTCGCCGCCTGTGATCGGCCAGCTGCCACTGATCCATACGCGATTCCGAGCCACTCGCCGCTCAACATCGCTCATAAGATCGTCAACTTCTTGATAGCGCTCAATTTCGACAACCTGAAGACCATATCGTTGCAGGTCATCAGCCCACAGTTTATGTTGGGTGAGCCGCGCTTTATATTCTTTTGAGGTTTTATAGTCTGTCCGTTGCGGCGGTCTGACGATCGCGAAGTGCTCGGGCGGCGATGCGGTGAAACTTTCTCGAATTAGCGAAAGAACATGCCTAACGTTTGGGTCAGTGAAACTGAGACCCACGAATAGCATTGAAAAACTTGTCATGTGTGACTGAAGCAGGGGTAGAAACGCACCCCGCTTCAATCGGTATAACTCGTAGTCATCCGTAGCAATGACTATATTATCCAAATTATTTACGCAGCCATGCATCTTGAATAGCCTTGCAGCCCCCGGTCGGGGACGGAGTGCTAGGTCGGCTGCGGCTGATATCGGGTCGATTGGCCGGGCGATTTCTGAGAACGACCGCTCAATCAGCCGATCGTAATTCGTTGTCCATAGATTGCGAATGGGAAGGCGGGCAATGGTTTTAAGTACCGACGGGATCGGCTTTTCCTGGGCAATCTCGGCGCGAATTACGTTGTTGACCCGAGTGCGGCCCGCTGATTTACGCACGCTCCATTGAGCAAGTGCAGCTAGATCGTGTACATCGCCGGAGTCCACCCCTAACTCATGTCCGATCTCGCGCAGCAGTTCTTTCCATGAGGGATAGCCTGCACCAGCCGATACGCCTGCTCCAATAAAAACTGCGGCTGCATCGTCGGCTATCGCTTTGGGAAATTCTGCAAGAAATCTACTTCGTGCTGTCATGAATTAATATGAATCCCTAACCCTAATGGCGTTTTCAACGAGCTGCCCGATGTTATCACTTATATTTTTGTATGCCGCTCTACTATCAATTCCCGGCGGATCATAGAGAGTCACAATAGACGGTAAAGGGGTGGTCCCCACAGTGAAGCCAGAAAATGGGTCGCGCCCGGAATACGACGGCTGCGCATGTCTGTTCAGCAATTTATGAATTCGAATTCCGACGATACCTTTTTTTAATTCCCACGCCTTTTTTATTTCGTACTCGATCCACGGGCGCCCAGCGGTTTCAGAGCCGACCAGGAGGACTAAGCAGCTCCTCCCAGACATCTGGCCGTCAATCCACCGCTTGATCGCCGCATCGCCTCCCCTTTTCACTGTCTCCCAATCATTGTCTGAGAGTTCAGCGTTTCCCTCTAATGCACCCATCTGCCGCACTTGCGACGCTCGCCAGTGATCACCATCGAAATGAAAACTATAGAAGACCTTACGTGCCATCGCTTTCCCCCCATGAGACATTCTCTTAATTTCAATGGGCGACCATATCACAATTGTATGTTCTCGGCATAGGAAGTTGCCGGGAACGATCCATCGCTGCTCCTGCCTCATAGAGGCGCCGATTCGTGATCTACCGCTGAAGTTTGAAACGGAATACCTCCGAAGACCGCCGACCAAGCGGCCTATCGTCCGCACGCGCTAATCCCAGATATCGCCCAACATCGCGCCTGAGATCGAGCAACTGAGCAGCCTGTTGTTGGCGCAGTATCTTGAATTCTTGTTGCATTACACTGCGCTCTCGAAGGTGCGCCTCGATCAAAGTTTGTCGGCCCTGCGCGTGACGCATGCGTGTGGCTTTGGCTTCAGCTTCATTGGTTGCTCGCACCTCCTGATATCTTCCGGTGATACGATACCAAAGGCCGCGCAGGCCGGTCGGCAATCTTGCCATCCGCTCACGCGTCTCGGTCTCCCATTCTTTTTTGAGACGCTGATCAAGTTCTCTGCGCGCATCGCGGTGCTGAATGGTCATCGCCACTCTGTGGCGATCAAGCACGGCAACTCGCGCCCGAAACTCGGCCTGCGCCTCTTCAATGTACCGACGCATCGCCGCGCTCATGCGTTCGCCGATCTGCCTCTTGACCTCATCAACGGTTGACAGATCGCCATCGTCGCCAAGCCGGTCCTTCACGTCCTTGGTCTTCAAGCCAAGCGCGCGGGGAAGCGAATGAACTTCACCGGCATGGTCGACGACAACGAAGCTTCGCTTGTCGCCTCTAGCGAGAAAGAAGCCATGTTCCTCAAGCCCCCGGACGAAGGCCCGCCGATTGTCGGATCGCGCCCAACAATCTTGCAGGGTCTGCTTTAGCCAGCGTGGATCGATGCCTTGCCGTTTGGCTTGCTGCCATTCCGCTAGCGTGAAGTTGGTCGGATTGCGTTCCGCCGCATTCACCAGGCCGCGCGGCATCGTCCATCCCTGTTCGAGATAGAGCTCACGCGATATCCCGACGAGCTTCCTCTTGAAGAAGGAGAGGGGCCGCGCTGTCATAGACTCCGCATCGATGCGCGACCATACGCAATGCGCGTGACGCCGGCCTTCCTTCTCGTGGAAGACAATGGCGCGCGGCTGGCCTTCAAGCCCAAGCCGCGCTTCAATCCGCTCGATCGCTTGCTCGAAGACATCAACCGGAACCTTCTCCCGCTCCGGCGGGCTCAGGCTCAGCGAGAACAAAAACTGGCGGCACTTCGTGGCGCGACTGATCGCTTCGGCTTCCTTGAATGCGCCCCTGAGATCATCCGACACGAAACCGCGCGTCTCATGAAGACGGACGTGCTCGTTCTGGTCGGTGCGCATCAGATGCACAGCCAGGTCCTGGCCACCGCCGCGCTGGGAGCCTTTCAAGATCATGGTCCGTCCTCCGGCCTCATACCCAGAGCGGTCAGCAGCAGGCGGCGGATGTCGCGGATGTCGCGATAAGCCTCACGCAGCTCGGCTTCCGTCTCCGGCGTGAGTGCAAGGGCACCGACATGGGCGAGATGGGCCAGCTGATTGAGATTGCTGGCCAGCCGGGATCGGCCCAGCATTGCCAGGACTTGACCAAGCGCTTGCCGATCCTCTACCGCGCCGCCTGTTCGCCGCATCCGCAGCGGGCGGGCGTCCCCCAAGACCTTTGCCTTGATATAGGTGCCGAGCGGCGCGCCATCGGCTTCAACGATCAACATCTGGCGTTCCTCATCCGACAGCCGGAGGCTGAAGGGCGGCAATCGCTTGGGTTGCTCCTTCGCCGCTTCCTGCCGCTGCCGCTCCGCTGATTTACGAAATCCACCGCTTAGGGACATGGCGGCACCGGAGCGTCATGCGACTTCCGGTGCTCTAGGTAGGTGTTCCAGTCGGCCAGAATCTCGAACAATTCGTTCGATGTTGCGCTATCAAGGCGCGCCAAATTCCCACTACCCATACACAAACGCCGCATCGTCCAGATCAATCGCCGGCAATTGGTCCTTTTCGTTCCAATAATCCTGCGTGTGCGCCCATTCCGCCTTATCCCCGCGCTTCGGCAGCAAGTGCATCCCGCGCATCAGATATCCCGGGTTGAAGTTCTCCGGATCAATCCATGGGAGTAAGTTCATATCGGCATCTTCCGGTCGCAACGTCGGTGTTACCCGTCGCGCGCCCATCTCTCGCATGTGGTTCAACAGCCGGCAGACGAAATCCGCCACCAGGTCCGAACGCAATGTCCAGCTCGCGCGGAAATAACCGAACACCCAGGCCATGTTCGGAACCCCCGTGAACATCATCCCACGATAGGTCACGGTATCGCCGAACACCAACGGCTTGCCGTCGATCTCGAACGCAATATCGCCCAGCACGCTCAGGTTAAAGCCCGTCGCGGTGACGATCACATCGGCGTCCAACGTCTTACCCGACTTCAGCAGAATGCCGGTTTCGGTGAACCGATCGATTTCGTCTGTAACGACCGAGGCCTTGCCGTCGCGCACGCCCTGAAACAAATCACCATCCGGAATAAACGCGATCCGCTGCCGCCACGGCCGGTAGCTCGGCGTGAAATGAGTTTCCACATCGTAGTCAGGACCCAAATAAGCACGCACGCCGGCCAGTAATTCCTGCTTGACCGTTTCCGGTTCCTTGAACGTACGCTGCGTAAAGACCGACTGATCGTGCAGGATCTTCTTGCGCACGATTTCGTGAATCCACTCCTCATCGACCTGCAACTGCCGCAGTTCCTCGGCCAACGCGATCGCATTGCGACCGGTGCGGAAATAGGTCGGCGAACGCTGCAACATCGTCACGTGCTCGCACGCGCCCGCGATCGCCGGAACCACCGTCGCCGCCGTCGCGCCGGAGCCGATGACGACCACCTTCTTCCCCGTCAGGTCCAGATCTTCCGGCCAGGTCTGCGGATGCACGATCTGTCCCTTGAAGCTCTCCATCCCGGCCCAATCCGGCGTATAGCCCTTCTCGTGTCGGTAATACCCCTGGCACATCCACAGAAACCGAGTCGTGAACAAACGGGTTGCCCCGGTATCGCCGGCCAAAGCTTCGATCGTCCAAAGATTGTCCTCTCTCGACCACGACGCCGAAATAATCTTGTGGTGGTAGCGGATATGCCGAGCAAGGTCGTTTTCGGCGATGACGGAACCCATGTAGGTGCGGATTTCGGCCGCGGTCGCGATCGGCGCGCTGGTCCAGGGCTTGAACCGATATCCGAAGGTGTGCAGATCGCTATCGGAACGGATACCCGGATAACGATGCGTCCACCATGTACCGCCGTAGCTGTCCTGCGCCTCCAGCACCACGAACGACATGCCGGGGCATTGTTGTGTCAGGTGATAGGCCCCACCGACGCCGGATATGCCGGCTCCGACAATCAGCACATCGAAATGTTCCACCGTCTGTTCGGCGGAGGTCGACAAAACAACGGCGTCGTTCATGGAATCCGGCCCTTCTCGCGTGTTGCGTCAACGTAGCGCGCCGGTTGTGACGCGCCGTTGATCGAGATCAATCCCTGATTTACGCCGTAACACGCTTCAGAAATGCATCCATCCGCGCGCTCGCCTCCACCGACAATGCATTGGGGAACAGAGTAAATCCGTGCGCGCCGCCCGGATAAATCGCCAGTTCCGCCTCGTTACCCGCCGCAATCCAGCGTGCGTGCATGAACAACGTATCGTCCAGCAAGGCATCGGCCGTTCCCACACTGAACAGCGCCGGGCACAAACCCTTAAGATTCGCGTAAAGCGGAGAAATATCGGGATCGCGACGATCCTGTCCGGTCGGCAGGAATGCATTATAGAATTGCTGCATATCGATCGTGCGCAGCACCAACCTCGTATCCCCGAACTGCCGTTGGCTCGGCGTCATCGACATATCGAACGCACCGTAAACCAGATTGGCCCCGCGAAACCCGGTGTAGCCATAGCGATCGCGCATCCGCAGGACCGTGGCGCCGGCCAAATGCCCGCCCGCCGACTCGCCGCCGGTTGTCAGCACATCGGTGCCGAATTCGGTCTTGGCATTGGCCACCAGCCAGGCCGCGGCCGACTCGCAATCGTCGGGGCCGGCCGGATACGGATGCTCCGGCGCCAGGCGGTATTCCACGCTGACCACGGCAAGGCCGGTATTATCGGCCACGCGCTCCAACATCGGGTCCTGCAATTCCGCCGACCCCAACACCCAGCCGCCGCCGTGAATGTGCAGATAGACACCGCGAGGGGCACCGTTCGGCGCGATAACCCGCAGCGGGATTTCGTTGCCGTCCTTTCCCGTGATCACGATCGTTCGCGCGCGCGGCGATTTCGGCGACACCGGAAACGGCCCAACCCCGCGGCGGCGCGCATCGCGGGTTACTTCCGCGCCCACAACCCACCATTCCGGCAGGCCGGTCAGCAGCCCGACCAGGTCGGCGTTCAGCTTGGCGGTTTCCGGCGCGATGGCCTCCGGACGAAAAAGCGCGGGATCAAGCGAATACGGTGTGTCGGTCATGGTCGAATCTCCTTCGACCCGATTGTGACCCAGCCGAACGCGTTGTCCAATCCCGGGTTATCGTCCGAACAGGCTTTGCGCGATCAACCCCACGCTCCCCAGGCCCAAAACCGTAAAGGTCGCGATCATGCCCGCTACCCGCGCGCGAAGGTCAGAGTATGTAATTGCATAGGCATGCGCCAACCGCCCGCCCAGCAGCACAGCGCCCAGACCATGCAGCGCCGCCGCCGGCGCGCCGTTCAGTTCCAGCAGAGCCATGAACAGCAGAGCAATCGGCGCATATTCGACAAAATTGCCGTGCGCGCGCATCGCGCGGATCAGATCCGGGAATCCTCCGTCCAGCAAAGCCACGCTTTCCCGCCGCCGCACCCGGATTACGGCAATGCTCAGCGCGATCAGCAGCAAACCCAACAATCCCGCATAGAACGCGGCGATCGGCAGTCGAACGATATCTGTCATGGCCACACCCTTGGCGAAGCACGATCATGTCACGCCCTTCCCCGCCGCGTCGAGCGGTTCCGCACTTGCGTTTACCCACCGGCTGGGATTGGATACCCGCCGGTAGCAACCGGGGAACCGTCATGAAATTCGGTATTTTCTACGAAATGCAATGCCCACGCCCGTGGGAAATAGACACCGAACTTAACCTCTACCAAAATGCCTTGTCTCAGGTCGAACTCGCCGACAAGCTCGGTTATCACTACGCTTGGGAAGTCGAGCACCACTTTTTGGAAGAGTACTCACACTCCCCGCAACCGGAAGTGTTTTTGGCCGCCGCCAGCCAGCGCACCAAGCAAATACGGTTGGGCCACGGCATCATTCAGTTGACCACCAATCACCCCGCCCGCGTCGCCGAAAAAGTGGCAACGCTTGATCTCGTCAGCAACGGTCGCGTTGAATTCGGGATGGGTGAAGGCGCCAGCATCACAGAGCTCGGCCCGTTCGGTCGCGAAATGGAAAACAAGCAGGCGGTCTGGGAAGACGGCGTGCGCTGCGTGCTGCCGATGTTCAAGGACGGCGGGTGGGAATACGACGGCCCGTATTTCAAATTCCCACTTCGTAACGTACTGCCGAAGCCGATCCAAAAGCCGCATCCCCCGCTATGGGTGGCGTGCAGCCAACTCGAAACCATCGAAATGGCCGGTCGCTGCGGCATCGGCGCGCTTGGCTTCCAGTTCCTGTCCGCCGAAATGGCGCATGCCTGGGTTCATGCCTACTACAACAGCTTCACCAAACGGCAGAAAAAACTGGCCGACTATCAGGCGAACCCCAATATCGCCATGGTCAGCTATTTCATGTGCGCCGAAACCGACGAAGAAGCGCGCCGGCGCGCCGATGGCGCGACCTTCTTCCAGTTCTCCCTGGCCTGGTATTCCGGCGCCCGCAACCGCGAACGCGCTGCCCCCGGCACGGTCAACATGTGGGACGAATACACGAAGTGGAAGCAGGAAAATCCGGAGGCGCAACGTCGGGCGCTGTCGGGCGGCCTGATCGGATCGCCGGAAACGATCCGCCGGAAGCTGCGGCGGTTCAAGGAATCCAACGTCGATCAGATCATCCTGCTGAACCAGGCCGGCAAGAACACGCACCAGCATATCTGCGAAAGCCTGGAACTCTTCGCCAAGGAAGTCATGCCGGAATTCGTTGCCGACGAACCGGCCCATCAGGCGTGGAAACAGGGTGTTCTGAACGGTTCGATCCAACTGGATGAAATTGATACGACTCCGTACAAGGAACGCGCCGGCGTCGGCAAGGGCGTCGCGATCTCCAAGCTGGCGACGACTGGCGTGGAAACACAGGCGGCAGAATAACTGAGGGCAACGGGGCTTCCGCCCCAGACCTCGACCCGGGGCGAAAGCCCCGGGACTCCCTCCGGGGGCGACGTCCGAATGTCAGGCCGCGACGCCCAGCCGCCCCGCCATTTCCTGAATGAACTGCCAGGCCACGCGACCCGACCGCGCTCCGCGCGTGACCGACCACTCCACGGCCGCCGCATGCAGCGCTTCCGTCTCGATCGGCAGCTTCATGCTCGCCGCATAGCCTTCGATCATCGCGAAGTATGTGGGCTGATCGCAGTTGTGGAACCCCAGCCACAGGCCAAACCGGTCCGACAGAGACACTTTCTCCTCAATCGCCTCGTTCGGATTGATGGCGGTGGAGCGTTCGTTCTCGATCATGTCCCGCGGCATCAAATGCCGCCGGTTCGACGTCGCGTAGAACAGCACGTTCGCCGGCCGCCCCTCGATCCCGCCGTCCAACACCGACTTCAGCGCCTTGTAATCGGCGTCCTCCCGCTCGAACGACAGATCGTCGCACAGAATCAGGCAGCGCCGGCTTTCCCCGCGCAGCGCGTTCAGCAGGTCGGGCAGCGTGCGGATGTCCTCGCGATGAATCTCGATCAGCGCGAGACTGCCGGGAACCTCGGCGTTCGCCGCGGCATGGATCGCCTTGACCAACGACGACTTGCCCATCCCCCGCGCGCCCCACAGCATGGCGTTGTTCGCCGGCAGCCCGCGCGCGAAACGCATCGTGTTCTCGCTCAGAATCTCCTTCTGCCGATCCACGCCCTTCAGCAGTCCGATCTCCACGCGAGAGACTTTCGGCACGGGCGCGAGGTGCGCGGGCGACGGGTGCCACACGAACGCGTCCGCCCCATCGAGCGAAAGAGGCGGCGTCGCCGGCGGCGCAAGGCGCTCCAACGCCTCGGCGATACGGGTCACAAGGGCCAACAAGTTCGGGTCCGCGGGCGTTGTCATGATGCTGTCTGATCCGGGAGTGCTTGACGAAAGGGTGGCGGAAACTATGGTCCCGGCCCGCACACCGCAAGGACCAAGCCATCATGAACCCGTTTGCGCTGATTTCCCCCGCCTACGCGCAGAGCGCGAACGACCTGCTCGCCAGCGCCACCCAGTTCATGCCCCTGGTGCTGATCTTCGGCGTGTTCTACTTCCTGCTGATCCGCCCCCAGCAGCAAAAGGCCAAAGAGGCCCGCGCAATGCTCCTCGCCCTCAAGCGCGGTGACCGTGTTGTGACCGGCGGCGGCATCCTCGGCACCGTCCAGCGCGTCGCCATGGTGCAGGACAAGGACGGCAAGCAGGTCCCGTCCTCCGAGATCGAAATCGAGATCGCCCCGAACCTGAAGGTGACCGTGCTGCGCGAGACCATCGCCAGCGTCATCAAGCCGATCGCGGCGAACGACAGCAAGCCTGCCAAAACCGCCTGATCCGACGCGCCCTCCCGCCTTATTGTTGGCGCGGAGGGCGGCTCTGGCTATCAACGGTGCATGAACGCTCCGGCAAACCCGTTTGGCTCCCTTCCCGCATCGCGCATCAAATCGCGCGATAAAACCCCATGCGCCCTGAGAACCGCCCCGCCACAAGGTGCCAACCGCCGGCGGTTTATCCAGGGGGCCACCCGCACCTTTGCCTCAGCCAAGCAGCGCAACAAGACCCCATGCGCCCTGAGCACGCCTCCCGCCGGCCCGGAGGCTCCCCTCCGCCGGAACCGCGCGGAATGGAAATCCGACGCAAAGACCCCATGCGCCCTGAGAAACACCGCTAGCACGGCCCGCCCGTGACTATCCCCGCCCCCTCCGATCCGATCCTGATCCTCGGCGCGCCCCGATCCGGTACGACCTGGCTCGCCAAGATCGTCGACAGCCATCCAGGCGTGCTTTATCGGCACGAACCCGACGAAATTCATCCCGCCACCACCTTGCCGCCCGAACGCCTGCTTCAGGTCTGGGTGAACGAGCGCGGCACGCGCACCGCAAGCAAGCGCCCGTTCTTCCGCAAATCATACCAGTCCGCGGTCGCGTTCCATCTACGAACCGCCCTGGCTTACGCGCTGAACGGCGCATCCCGCCTGCCGCCGCCCTTCAATCGCCTGGGCACCCTGCCCGTCCCCGACCTTGCCGACACCGCCCGAGCACGTCTTGCCATCAAGTCCGTGCGCTGGTGCGACGGTGTCGGCCGCTTCGCCCGGGCCTTGCCCGACAGCCGCGTGCTGCTCATCCTCCGCCACCCCTGCGGGCAGGTCGCCTCGGTCATGCGCGGCGCGCGTCAAAAGCGCTTCGACCTGCGGGAGGAAGGCACCGATATGCCGTTCGACGAGGCCTTCGCCGTCGCATCCGCCGAACGCCATGGGGTGGAGCGGCGCGCCTTCCAGTCGCTGCCCGACGCCGCCAAATATGCCTGGGCCTGGGTTGCCTTCAACGAGGCCGCGCTCGCAGGCGTTGAAACCCTGCCCAACCTCCGGGTTGTGATCTACGAGGAGCTTTGCGCCGACCCGATCGGCCTGTCCCATCAGCTTTTGGGCTTCGCGGGCCTGACATGGACTCCGCAGACCGAGGACTTCCTGCGCCGCAGCACCAGCCATGACGGGCCCGCCGGCTATTATGCCGTCTTCCGCAGTTCCATCGCCGCCGCCGACGGCTGGCGGAAGTCCATGGCCCCCGCCGATCAACAAGCCGTCACCGACGTCGTCCGCGCCACGGCCCTCGCGCGCTTTTGGCCCGACCTGTCGGCCCCCAAAATGCGATAATCGCGTGACATTACGATCCCTTCACGCCAGACTCGCTCCGTGAACATTCTCGCCCCCCCCAAGGCTCGGCTTGATATCGAGATCGTGCACGATCTGGTGTGCCCGTGGTGCTACCTGGGCGTGCGGCGTCTTCTGCGGACGTTGCGACGTCGACCCGATATTGCCTTCGAACTGACCTGGCGACCGTTCCTCCTCAATCCCGACATGCCGCGGATCGGGATGGCGCGGCCCGACTACATCGTTCGCAAGTTCGGCGGGGAAGATCGCGCCCGGCGCATGTATGCCGCCATTGCCGAAACCGGACGCGCGGAAGGCATCCTGTTCCGCTTCGATCGCATTCGACGCACCCCGTCATCCGTCGACGCCCATCGTCTGGTCCGCTTCGCCGCGCGCTTCGGTCGCGGCGATTCAATGGTGGAAGCCCTGTTCTCCGCTCATTTCACCGATGGACACGATATCGGCGATATCGGCGTGCTCATCGACATCGCGACGGGATGCGGCCTCGACCCACTCTCTGTCCGCCGCTTCCTGATTGGCGACGAGGACGCGGAGGCCGTTCACGCCGACAACCTGCGTGCCCATCGCATCGGGATCAACGGGGTGCCCTGCTTTGTGATCGGCGGGCGCCATGCCATCGCCGGCGCGCAGGAGCCTGAGGTCATCGAACGACTGCTCGACGTCGCGGCGTCCGACGCGATCCCGCTTTAACCGGGATCGCGGCCTAGCCGGCGCAGCACATACAGCCCGGTCAGCGTCACGAACGCCAGATGGCCGAAGCCCAGCCCCCAGCCCAGAACGACGTCGTCCCCCGCCCAGTCGAGCGCCAGACCGACGCCGAGTGGGCCGAGGAAGCCGCCGGTGTAGCCGGCCATGCTGTGTAAGCCCATGGTCGCGCCGCGCAGGGCCGGGTCCGCCGCCTGGACGGTGCCCGCCGTCAGCGCGGAACTGTCGATGTAGATCGTTGCGTTCCACAGCACGACCATCGCCGTTGCCAGCAGCATCGATACGCCGATCGTCCAACCCGCCAGCATCGACAGGACCGAAGCCGCGCTCATCGCCGTCACCACGACGCGCAACCGCCCGTGCCGCTGCGCGGTCTCGTTGCCGGTGACCGAAACGACGATCCCCACCAGACCGGCCGTCGTGAACAACACCGTTGGGTCCGGCATCCACCAGGCGGAGCCCAATCGTGCCGCCGCCGCCGTCAGGAACGTGACCCCCCAGGCCCGTAGCGCCGCCAACTCCCAGGTATGGACTGTGTATCCCGCGATCCAGGCCATCGCACGACGGTTCCGAAACACCGGGCGGAAGTCCAGCAATGCGCCGGGCTTCGCGGCTGTCGGCCGCATCGCCAGTCGCGCCGGCATGATGTTCCAGGCAATAACGCCCGCCCCGGCCGCCGCGATCGCGCCGAACAGAAACGCCGCCGCCGGCCCCAATAAGGCCGCGATGACGCCCGCGACGGCAAACGACGCCGCCCCGGCAATGCCAACTCCGGCGGCATGCAGCGACACGGCGCGCGACTGCGCGTTCCCCTCCAACGTGTCGGCAATGGCGCGCAGACCCGGCATATACGCCCCCGCCCAGCCGATCCCCGCGATCGCGCGCAAGGCAAAGCCCGACCAGAACCCATCGGCGAACAGAGCGAAGCCCAGATGCGACACCAAGGTGCATCCCGCCCCGACCATATACACTCGGCGAGTCGGCACCCGATCGGTCAGCGCCACCAGCACCGGCACGGTCGCCACATAGGCAGCGAAGAAGATGCCGATCAGCCACCCTGCCTCGGTCTTCGACAGGTTCCAGCGATCGATATACTGAGGCAACAGCGCCGGCAGCGTGAAGGCGCCGATCTGAACCATCACCTGCGCCGATACGATCGCGGCGATGAACCCTGAGCGCGAGGACGTGGGTTCCGGCATGGCGCTCCTCCTTTATTTCGTTAATATTCAAATTATCGTTGAATTCAGCGTGAGGCAAGCCTATCTCGCCTCTCGAAGCTTATCGGGGACCACGAACATGACCAGCGCCGACGGTATCAAGGACATGGTTCGGACACGCTACGGCGAAATCGCGCAGGCATCGGACGCGTGCTGCGCGCCCAAATCGTCCTGCTGCGGCCCGTCGGAGACAACGGTCTCCGCCCTTAAGATGGGCTATTCCGACGCCGATCTGGCGGCGATCCCCGACGGTGCCAATCTTGGTCTCGGCTGCGGCAACCCGCAGGCCATCGCGGCCCTGCGCGCGGGGGAAACGGTCATCGATCTCGGCAGCGGGGCCGGCTTCGATTGCTTTCTTGCCGCGCGTCAGGTCGGCGGCACCGGCCGCGTCATCGGCGTCGACATGACGCACGAGATGCTGGCCAAGGCTCGCGCCAACGCCGCCTCTGTTGGTGCCGCCAACGTGGAGTTCCGCCTTGGGGAGTTGGAGCATCTGCCCGTCGCAGACAACACCGCCGACGTCATCCTGTCGAATTGCGTGATCAACCTGGTGCCGAACAAGCCGCAGGTCTTCCGCGAAGCCTTCCGCGTCCTGAAATCGAACGGTCGACTGGCGATTTCCGATGTCGTCAACACCGCGCCGCTGACCGCCGAACTTGCCGCCGACAATGCCCTGATCTGCGGCTGCGTCGTCGGTGCCGCCCCGGTCGCCGAGATCGAGGCCTGGCTGGCGCAGGCCGGCTTCGTCGACATCGCCGTTACCGTCCGGCCGGAAAGCCGAGAGCTGATTGCCACCTGGGCACCCGGACGCGGGGTCGAAGACTTCGTCGTCTCGGCCACCATCGAAGCCCGCAAACCCTGACGCGCCTCTCGATGAACGCGACGCAGGCCGTGGATGCCCTCGGAGCTTTGGCGCATGAGCATCGTCTGGCGGTCTTCCGCTTGCTGGTCGAAGCCGGGCCGGACGGTCTGCCCGCCGGGGTCATCGCCGAACGGCTCGGTCTCGTGCCGTCGTCGCTGACGTTCCACTTGCAACAATTGCAGCGCTCCCGCCTGCTGGCGCAGCGCCGGGTCGGGCGCCAACTGATCTATGCCGCCGACTTCGACTCGATGAACGGCCTGTTGGGCTTTCTGACCGAGAACTGCTGCGGACGCGGCACCGCCGCCTGTGTGCCGACATGACGGATACGCATAACCGCGTCGTTGTCATTCCGGCGATCGGGATCGGCCAGATCCTGTCCTGGGGCGCGTCATACTACCTGCCGGCCGTGCTGGTGCAGCCCATCGCCCGCGACACGCAATGGCCCACCCCCTGGATCGTAGGCGCACTGTCTGTGGGCCTTCTGATCTCCGGTCTGGTCTCCCCCCGTGTCGGCCGCCTGATCGAGTGTTACGGCGGTCGCCCGGTCCTGGCGGGAAGCGCCGTTCTGCTGGCCATCGGCCTGATCCTGCAAGGCTTCGCCCCCGGCATCGAAATGATGGTCGCCGCCTGGGTCGTGATCGGCGTCGGCATGGGCGCCGGCCTCTACGATCCCGCCTTCTCCACCCTCGCTCGGCTTTATGGCGACGGCGCGCGCTCCGCCATTACTCAGGTCACCTTGTTCGGTGGCCTGGCGAGCACCGTCTGCTGGCCGCTCAGTGCCTGGTTTGTGGAGCAGCTCGGCTGGCGCGGCACGAGTTTTGCCTATGCGGCGATCGAACTGGCCATCGTCCTGCCGCTCTACTGGTTCGGAGTGCCGCGCGAAGCGCGCGCCGAACCCGCGCCACGCCCACCCGCCGCCTCCCCCCGCGCTCGGCGGGAGGACCGCTTCCTGCTGATCGTTCTGGGGGCATGCATGACCCTGGCCTCGGTCGTCATGACCGTCATCTCGGTCCATCTGCTGGCGATCCTGCAATCGCGCGGCCTCTCGCTGACCGAAGCGGTCGGTCTCGGCATGTTGATCGGCCCGGCGCAGGTCGGCTCCCGGATTATCGAGGCTGCCTTCGGACGGAAGCACAATCCGATCTGGAGCCTGGTGGTTTCAACCGCAACCGTCGCGATCGGTCTGGCAACGTTGTTGGGACAGGTCGAACTGATCGCCACCGGGCTGATCCTGTACGGCGCGGGCAGCGGCCTGCGTTCGATCGCACGGGGCACTGTTCCGCTGGCGATGTTCGGGCGCGAAGGATACGCAGTGTTGATGGGCTGGCTGGCGATGCCGGTGCTGATCGCCAGCGCCCTGTCGCCGTCCTTGGGCGACCTGCTGATCCTGCATCTGGGGATCCGCGATACCGTCGTGGTGCTGACCGCGCTGGGCGTCGTCACCACCGGTCTGGCGGTCATTCTGGTACCGAAAGCATTGCGGCGGGGCATGGGCGCAGCCTGATCACGCCCGGTCGTACCAGCGCCGGCTGTTCATGACGATGTGCACGACCGACAGCATGACCGGCACTTCGACCAGCACGCCCACCACGGTGGCCAACGCCGCGCCCGACTCGAAGCCGAACAGACTGATTGCCGCGGCGACCGCGAGTTCGAAGAAATTACTGGCCCCGATCAACGCCGACGGACCGGCAACGTTATGCGCTTCTCCGCATTGCCGGTTCAGCCAATAGGCGATGCCGGCATTCAGATAGACCTGGATCACGATCGGCACCGCCAGCAGCATAATGACCAGCGGTTGCGCCAGAATCTGTCCGCCCTGGAAACCAAACAGCAGCACCAAGGTCGTCAGCAGCGCAATCAGCGACACCGGCTGCAAAGCCGTCAGAGTGGCCGTCAGGCCGCCGCTTCCCAGCAGATATCGCCGCCAAAGCTGCGCGGCCAGCACGGGCACCACGATGTAAAGCACCACCGACAGGAACAACGTGTCCCACGGCACGACGATCGCCGACAGACCCAGCAGCAACCCGACGAGCGGCGCGAAGGCGACGATCATGATGGCATCGTTCAGCGCCACCTGGCTTAACGTGAAGTTCGGCTCCCCGTCCGACAGGTTCGACCAGACGAACACCATCGCCGTGCACGGCGCGGCGGCCAACAGGATCAGCCCGGCGATATAGCTGTCGATCTGTCCTTCCGGCAGCCACGGGCGAAACAGCCAGCCGATGAAAATCCAGCCCAGAACCGCCATGCTGAATGGCTTGATCAGCCAGTTGACGCCCACCGTGATCGCGATGCCCCGCCAATGCCGAGCAACCTGACCGATGGCGGTGAAGTCGACTCGCAGGAGCATGGGGATGATCATCAGCCAAATCAGCGCCGCGACCGGCAGATTGACCCGCGCGAGGTTCATCCGTCCGAGGAACTGAAACGGTTCCGGAATAAGACTGCCCAGCGCGATGCCGACGACGATGCACAGCGCGACCCAGAGCGTCAGATAGCGCTCGAATGTGCCGAGGGCGGAAGGTTTCGAGGTCATGAAAATCCTAAGCTGGTTGGCGCTGCGTGGAGACGGCGGTTGGCAGCATAAACACAACCAACAGGCAAGCGCCCAGCATCGCCGCCGATCCCCACAGGCATGCCGACAATCCGCCCGCCTGCATCAACATGCCTGACAGCAGGATGCCGATCAGCCGACCGGCCGCATTGGCGGCATAGTAGAAGCCGACATCCTCCGCCGCTTTTTTCGATCCGGCATAGGCCAGGATCAAATAGGAATGCAGCGAGGAGATGACCGCGAAGGCAAAACCGAACACGCCCAGCCCGACGACCACCACAAGATCGGGATGCGGGACACCGGCGGCCAGCACCAATGCCAAAACAATCGGGATCGCCGCCAGGAATGCGCCCCAGAGACGCGCTTCGGGTGCTTCCCGGCTCAACCCGTCCGTGCTGCGCCGGATCATCGACGGCGCTAAGCCCTGCACGACGCCATAGCCAATCGTCCAGACCGCCAGGAAGCCCGAGACCTGCACGAAGGTCCAACCATTGGCATACAGGAACACCGGCAGACCGACGACAAACCACACGTCGCGCGCGCCGAACAGCACGATGCGCGCCGCCGCCATCAGGTTGATCGCGCGGGTCTTGGCAAACAGCTCCCCGAAGGATTTCGACGCCTTTGCCTTGCCCAGCCCGGCAGGCAGGCTGAACAGACCGGCGAGCAGCACGCCCACCAGCAGCGCCGCCATCAACCACAGCGAGGCGCGGAAGCCGAATGCCTGCAACAGTAAGCCACCCAGAAAGAAGCCGACGCCCTTCATCGCGTTCTTGGAGCCGGTGAACCAGGCCACCCAGCGAAACAACTGCCCTGCCCCACCGTCGGACGCCGCCTTGATCGCGGATTTCGACGCCGTCTTGGTCAGGTCCTTCGCCACCCCGGACACGCCTTGCGACGCCACCACCCAGGCCACCGACGCACCCGCGCTCCAGGCCGGATCGAGTGCCGACAGCATTGTCAGCCCCACCACCTGCAAACCCATGCCGATGGCCAACATCCGGGGAATGCCGAAGCGCGTCGCCAGCCAACCGCCGCCCAGATTGGCGAAAATGCCAGCAGTCTCATACAGCAGGAACAACGAGGCCAAGGTGAACGGCGTATAGCCGAGGCTGTAGAAATGGAGCAGCACGAGCATCCGCAGCGCGCCGTCCGTCAGCGTGAAGCTCCAATAACTGGCGGTGACGATCAGATAGTTGCGGATCGACGGCATCAGACGCCCGCCGCCCGAACGATGGCGGCAAGGTCCACCATGCGACAGGCATAGCCGACCTCGTTGTCGTACCACGCATAGACCTTCAGCATCGTTCCATCCGTCACCATTGTGCTCAGCCCGTCCACAATGGCGCTGCGCGTGTCATTGGCATAGTCGACGGACACCAGCGGCCGCCCCTCGAACCCCAAAATTCCGGCCAGCGGCCCCGCGGCGGCGGCGCGGAACAGCGCGTTGATCTCCTCGGCGTCGGTCGGTCGGTTCATCTCGAAGACACAGTCAGTCAAAGAGGCGTTCAGCACGGGAATCCGCACCGCGTGACCGTTCAACCGCCCCTTCAATTCGGGATAGATCAGCGCGATGGCCGTAGCGCTACCCGTTGTCGTCGGCTGCAACGACAGCATTGCCGATCGCGCGCGCCGCAGGTCTTTGTGTGGCGCATCGACGACGACGTTTGTATTGGTCGGATTATGGATCGTCGTGATCTGACCGTGACGAATGCCGATTGCCTCGTGCACGACCTTGACCACGGGTGCCAGGCAGTTCGTCGTGCACGACGCCGCCGTCAGCAGGCGATGTTGCGTCGGGTCATACAAGTGGTCGTTCACCCCGACGACGACATTCAGCGCAGCCGCGTCCTTGACCGGCGCGGCGACGATGACCCGCTTTACCCCACGATCGAAATAGGCCTGCAACTGATCCGGACGCAGGAACTTGCCGGTGCATTCCAGCACGACATCGCATCCCAGATCGCCCCAGGCCACATCGCCGGGCAGCGCGGCGTCGGAGAATCCCATCCGCCGATCCCCGACGAAAATCTGCCCGTCCGCCACACCGATCGACTCGCGCCAACGGCCGTGGAGGCTGTCGAACTCCAGCAGGTGCGCCGTCGCCTCTATGCCGCCCTTGACCTCGTTCAGATGAACCACATCCAGACGGTTGTCGCGGCGCGGATCGGCGGACTCACGATGCATGCCACCCAGCGCAGCCCGCAGCGCGAGGCGACCGATACGGCCCATGCCGTTGATACCGACGCGCATGCTTCAGACCGCCCCGGCGCGGGCGACGAAGGGACCGGCACCGATCTCATCAAGGCGCGCGCGCATCGCCATGCGATCGAGCGTCGCGAACGGAAGGCTGACGAAGATTTCCAGACGACGGCGCAGGCTGGCGTATAACTCGTTCAGCAATGTCGATACCTCGGCCGCCGAGCCGTTGAATTTCGCGGGATCGGGCAATGGCCAGGCGCCGGTCACCGCGGCGGCACCGAAATCGGGGCACACCTGTCCTTGCAGCACGTCGCAGAGCGCAATCACGAAATCCATGCGCGGCGCATCCGGGCCGGTAAACACCGACCAGGACTTGCTGTGCAAAAGCGACGTGTCGTGACCCAACGTCGCCAACTTTGCCAGCACCTCCGGCATCGGCGCTTCCGCCGGCGCGGAGCCGGCGGAGAACGCGCGGAACCGCTCTCCACCAACCTTGGTCAGGATTGCCTCCGCCATGATGGAGCGGGCGGCGTTGTGCGTGCACAGGAACAGTACATTGAAAGCGGGGGTCATGCGGGCCGTCTCCTCGGCGATGTAGGGTAATGACGGTGCCAACTCGGTCACGAACGCCAATAACTGGCGCAGCATGAAAAACCGCGCCGCATAGACGATCTGACGCCCCTGACGCGTCGACTGCACCAGATCGGCCCGTTCCAGGGCCGCCAGGTGAAATGACGCGGTCGAGGCCGGCAGCCGCAACCGCTCCGCGCAGACCCCGGCGGGCAAACCCGTCGGACCGGCGTCGATCAGCAGACGCAGAACCGCAAGGCGGCTGTCCTGCGACAAGGCGGAGAAGACTCGTGCGGCATCCATCATTTCCATAATCATGGAATAGTGGAAATTAACCCGGCACGCACGTGACAGTTACGCGACACTCGACCCGCGATCAGTTCATCTGCACGGACTGCACGGCTTCTTCGAGTTCCGCGAAGGACGGCATAAACTCGTTCGGCACCATTTTGCGCCCGGCCTCGATGCTCACCTGCGGCGCATTGCCGTTCAAATGGGCGATCAGCACGGCACGGATCACCTCCATAAATTTCGCTTCCTCGTCCACCACGCTCTTCAGCCGAGCGGCGCAGGGACCGACCATGCCGTAGGCCATGAGGACGCCGAGGAAGGTGCCGACCAGCGCGCCGCCGATCATGCCGCCGAGTACGGCGGGCGGTTGATCGATGGACGACATGGTCTTGATCACGCCCAACACCGCCGCGACGATTCCCAATGCCGGCAGCGCATCCGCGACGCTTTGAAGCGCGTGCGCGGGGTGCTGCTCTTCGGCGAGGGTCTTTTTCAATTCCCGCGCCATGACGTCCTCGATTTGGTTGGGATCGTCCGCGTTCATCCCGACCATGCGGAGGTAATCGCAAATCAGGTCGCAGGCATGATGGTTGCCCAGAACCTTCGGGTATTTCTGGAACGCGCTGCTTTCCGACGGTTTCTCGATATGCGGTTCCAGCGCCATGTTGCCCTTGGTGCTGGCCAGGCGCACCAGGAAGTACATCAGGCTGAGGAGTTCGACATACTCGGCCTTGTGATAGGCGGAGCCCTTCAGAATTTTTCCGAACCCGCCCAGTGTGTGTTTCACGTCGTGCATGGAGTTCGACATCAGGAACGTCGCGACCGCCGAACCGCCGATCGCCCAAAGCTCGAACGGCAAGGAGTGCGTCAGCGGATCCATGCTGCCGCCGGATGACAGATAGCTGCCGAACACGCAGAAAAACAAAAAGAGCAAACCGCCGATCGTCAGCATGACTCCCCCTCAGCGAACCAGGGTGGGTTTTGGATCGGGGCGCCCGGCTTCTTTCAATACCACGATGGCGATGCGGCGATTGGCCGCGGCCAGCGGTTCGGCGGGCAGCAAGGGATCGCGATCGGCATGCCCGGTAACGGTGCGCACGCGGGTTTCGACCAGGCCGTTTTCCACCAGCAGACGCCGGGTGGCGTTGGCGCGTTCGGCCGAAAGGTCCCAGTTGGTGCGTCCCGGTCCCGGAAACGGCGCGGCGTCAGTATGGCCGTCGATCGACACGCGGTTCGGCAACTTCGCCAACACGGGGCCGACTTTTTGCAGCAACAGGCGCGCGCGCTCGTTCGGCGTGGCCGAACCGGTCGCGAACATGGGCAACCTGATTTCGTCGACGATCTGGATCCGCAGCCCCTCCGGCGTCATGTCGATGGTGAGTTGGCGCGCCAGTTCGGCCAGGGCGGGGTCGCCGCGCACCGCGTCGCGGATCGACTGCGCCGCCTGTTCGAAAGCGGCCTTCTCCTGCCGCTCCTGTTCGGCCTTGATTTCCGCTTCCGTCGGTTTGCGCGCGCCCTCCGCCTGCCCGTCGGTCTGGATCACCGTCCATCCGGCGGCCGAGGGCGCGTTGGCGTTTGGCCCCACGCGCAGCGCCGCGACCCCGTCACCTTGCGCCGCGCCCAACCGCTCTTTCTCGCCAATCTCGGTTTCGTGCTGAAACCCTCGGGGTTCGGAGATCACCTCCTCCCTGCCCTCCTCGACGCTGTTGATCTGCGGTCGCTTGCCGACGGTGACCTGGATCGAACCGAGGTCGGACACCAATGCCCCCTCCGCGAACGCCGTGCGCCCGCCGAACGGTTGTCCGGTGCCGGAGGATGCGTGGCTCAGCAGGTTGTTCGGGCTGAAGTAATCCGCGAGGCCCTTGCGCTGATCCTCGGTCGTCGCGTTCAGCAGCCACATCAGCAGAAAGAACGCCATCATGGCGGTCACGAAATCGGCGTAGGCAACTTTCCAGGCACCGCCGTGATGCCCGCCCTCGATAATTTCGTATTTTTTGACGATGACGCCGCCACCGCCCTTTTTATCCGCCTTGCCCGCCATGCTGCCCCAGATCGCGCGTGATCGCGGCAGTATGACCGGAATTGGTTAAGCGAAGCCTAACGCCCCGCCTGTCGCGGCGATGTCACCGGCGCGGACGCGGCAGTTCGGCCACGGCGACGTGCTCGGCGGGCAGTACGGTCGTGAAGAATCGAAAGCCTTCTATCCCGCCTCGGGCGCCCTGACCGGACGGACGCGCGGTCGGCCACAGCGCCGGATCGGGCGGATCGGCCCGCGCGCCGGTCACCAAAAGCCCGACAGCGCCCTTCCGATCGCCGAGCGGCAGGGAAAACAGCGACCAGCGGGACTCAGCCGCCAGAACAGTGGTCGCCGGCGGCAAGTGCCAGGCCAGTTCGGCAGCGAGCGCATACTGCTCCGCCACCACAAAATCCGCGCCGGCGCGCAGGCGTTCGGCTTCAATCTGTTGGGCGAGACCGTCCCAGCCGCTCAGCCGCAACGCGATCGGGTCCAGCCGGACCGGAACCGGCAGCGCGAAGGTGCTTGCCTGCACATAGGCCAAGGCGGTCAGCGCAAACCCCAGCCCAATCGACGGCCGCCGCCAGCGTTCCAACCATCTCGGCAGCCGCTCCGCCGCCGCGACGATCGCGGCCGGGTAGACGATCGCCGGCCAATTGCCCTGCACCCGATCGCCGATCGCATGTTGCAGGAACAGCAGCGACGCCGGCAGCGTCAGCAGGCACAGCAGAGTCCAGACCGGATCGCGCGATACGATCATGCGGCGCGTCGCCAGGACGATGCCCGCGAGGCAAAGCACATAGAGCCCCGGAGTCACCAACCCCGCCTGCCCGCCGATCAACTCCCCCAGAAAGCCAATGGCGCGTCCGGGTTGCCAGTCCGCGACCCGTCCGCCCTGGCGCAGGAATCCGACCCAGCCATGGGCGTGATTCCAGACGATGACCGGGGCAAAGACCGCCATTCCCAGCAGCGCGCCGAACCAGGGCATCGGATGGCGCAGCCAGCGGCGCATGGGCGGGGAAACGACCAGCCACAGGAAAATGCCGCCCCACAGGAACGCGGCGGTGTACTTGCTGGCCAAGGCGGCACCGGCGAACACTCCGACGACCGGCCACCAGCGCGCATCGCCGCCGGTCGCGATCCGCGCCAAGGCCCAGATCGTGGCGATCCAGAAAAACAGCAGCGGCGTGTCCGGCGTCATTATGACCGAGCCGACGCCCAGCAGCAGAGTCGCGCTCAGGCCCGCGGCGGCGAACAGTCCGGCTTTCCGGTTCGGTATCAGCCGCTCCGCCGCATCGGCCAGCAGCAGCGCCCCAACCGCGGCGGAGATCGGCCCCAGCAGCCGAACCCCCAACAGGGTATCGCCGGCCAAAAACGTGCCCGCGGCGATCCACAGCGCCACCATCGGCGGATGGTCGAGGTATCCCGCCGCGGGCGCGCGCGACCAGATCCAGTAATACGCCTCGTCCGGTGCCAACGGCACGGCGGCGGCAACCAGCAACCGCACGCAGGTCAGCCCCAGCAGCACCGCCCCCCAGTGAAGCATCAGCGGGGCATCGGCGCGCCGGTCGCGGTCACCGTCCGCGCCAAACCAGCGTGGCGGAGACGGCGTAATTCCACACGACGCCGATGACCGCGCCGATCGCGCCGGCCGCGGACCAGGTGGTGTGCTGCTCGTACAAGGTATTGGCGATGCCGATATTGGCAATCGCGCCCACGCCGCAAACCAGCATGAACAGCATCAGCCCGCGCCAGAGCCTGGGACCGCGCAGCCGCTGATCGCGATAGGTGACGGCATTGTTCAACTGGAAATTGAAGATCATCGCGATCACCGTGGCGATCGCCTGATCGACCTCAAAGCCCAGCGGCGTCGTTTGTCGCAGCAACGCCAGCACCGCCAGATGGATCAGCACGCCCAACGCGCCGACCATCGCGAAGGACATGAAGCGCAGCGGCAACAGCCCGCCGAAGACCTTGTCCAGCAGCATGCCCAGGAACTGAAGCATCACCAGCGCGTCGAGCTTACTCTCTCCGGCCACCCGTTCGGCAAAGGTCGCGGGCACTTCCAACACCCGCAACGGTGCCGGCGCGCTCAGCACCAGATCGAGCAGAATCTTGAAGCCTTGCCCGTTCAGTTCCTTGGCCAAGGCTTCGAACAGCGGGCGGGGCAGCATGAAAAACCCGCTCATGGGGTCGCTGAGCTTTACCGGCATGAACATCTGAGCCAACCGGATACCGCCATCCGACAGCATATGCCGCCAGCGATTGGCCAAGCCCGCGTTGTCGCCGCCTTCCACGTGCCGGCTGGCGACCGCGACGTCGTAGGCACCGCCCCGCAGCGCCGCCAACATCACGGGTATCCGTGTTTCGTCATGCTGCAGGTCGCCGTCGATCACCGCGACAAAGTCCGCCGAGGACGACAAGGCCCCCTCGATCACCGCCGATGCCAGACCGCGCCGCCCGACGCGACGGATGCAGCGCACGCGTGGGTCGGTCCGCGCGATTCGCCGAACTTCCGCCGCGGTACCGTCAGGGCTGTCGTCATCGACGTAAATGACTTCCCAGTCGATGCCCCGCAGCGTCACCGCGAGCCGGTCGATCATCGGCTGGACATTCGCGCGTTCGTTATAGCACGGCACAACCACGCTGAGTTCCGGCGTGCGCGGTTCATCGGCGGCGGTGGCGGGCATGTTTGGCTTTCGCGTATCCGTTCGACCGGCGAGTCAGGAACTGTCCGCGCCGGAATGGAGATGGCTGATAGAGCAGCGGCGTCGCCCGTCAAGAGGGGCGGAATTCTACCTTTGGTTGCATACGATAGAGCCTCAAAAATAAAATAAAGTTGAAATTTTTATCCGGGTATGTTTGAAGCAGGCCCATCGCCTCCCACCCTGAAAGCCAGTGCCGTGTCCCGCCGTTCGACCCTCCTTCTTGGCACCATCCTGACGCTCGCCGTGGGCATGAACGCTCATGCGACACCGCTTTCGGCGTCCGACGTGCTGGGGCAGTTCAACGCCGTCGTGTTCGAAAATTTCACGACCAGCGCGGACGTCGAAGGCCGTACGGTGATCGGCGGAAACATGACCGGCGGCGCGACATTTAATATTCACCCCGGCAGCGCCGCCTCCTCGGCCTATTCCGCGCTGACCGTCTACGGGAACGAAGTGGGAACTGGTTCCTACAATGTCAATAACGGCGGCGGCGTCACCGTTCTCGGCACCAATGCCGCGAGCTTCATGCTGAACGGCGGCGGATCGGCCTATATCGGCTCTTCCAACAGCGGCACCGTCAACGCAGGTTCCGGCTCCGGCTCCGTCACCGTCGGCGGCGCGAACAGCGGCACGCTGACGGCCGGTTCCGGCAGCAGCGTCTATGTCGGTGGCGCCAACTCCGCGGGCGTGTCGGTCAACAGCGGCACCGGCGCGATCTCGATCCTCGGCGCCAATACCGGCACGCTGTCGCTGGGCGGCGGCGGATCGATCTACACCGGCCTGAATACCGGCAACGTCAATATCAACGGCGGCACCGGTTCAGTGTCGATGAATGGCTCCAACAGCGGGCAGTTGACCTTGAACAGCGGCGGCACCGCGAAAATCGCCGGCAACACCGGCAACGTGACGCTGAATGGCGGCGCGCTGACCTATACCGGCAGCCAGACCGGTAATCTGAACATGAACGGCGGCGCGACGGCGACCAAGGTCGGCAGCGTCGCCCTCACCACACCCAGCGCCCCGAGCAGCACGGTCGGTGCCTTCGCGACCAACTTCCAGACGCCGATGACGGCATTGTCCACTCAGTTGTCGGGATTGAGCAGCAACAGCACCGCTTCCCGCGCCGGCAACGCGATCACGTTCGACGCCGTGCCCGATGTCGACGGCATCGCCGTGTTCAGCGTCAACACATCTCTGTTCGCCATCAATTCCACCGTCACCATCCAGTTGCACGGCGCGAGCAGCGTGATCGTCAACGTCAACGTGGACAGCTGCATTTCCAATGCCTGCGCCTTCACCTTTCCGGGCAGCGTCAACTTCCAAAGCCCGACCAGCTACGCCGATAAGGTGCTGTGGAATTTCATCAACGCGACCGGACTGACCTTCCCGAACGAGTTCGGCGGCACGGTGCTGGCCCCCCTGGCCGCGGTGACCAATCAAGGCCCGATCAACGGTACGCTGGTCGCCAAAAGCTTCACCGGGAATGGCGAACTGCACAGCTATCGCTACACCGGTGCGTTGCCGAACAGCAGCGGCCCGGTATCGGGCGGGGCCGCGGCCGCGGCGGTGCCGGAACCGGCGAGCGTGCTGGCGCTATTGTCAGGATTGGTCGGTCTGGGCTGGGCGCGCCGGCGTCGGCGCGGTTAGAGCGGAACGCCGGCGAGGCTGAGGCTGGTCCTGATCGTCTGTAACGTCTGCACTCGGCTTACGCTGGCTGCGCCGGTCAGGCGCTGAGTCAGTTGGTTCTCGTGCCCAGTGTCGCGCGCCACCAGCCGCAGCAAGAAGTCCCCGCCGCCGCGAATCATGTGGCACTCGCGCACTTCCGGCCAGCTCGCCACAAGCTGCTCGAAGCCTGACAGCACCGATTCCTTCTGACTTTCCAACCCGACGATCGCAAAAAACGTGATCTCCCACCCCAGCTTCTGGGGGTCGGGATCGGCGTGGTAGCCACGGATCACGCCCGCTTCCTCCAACGCCCGCACCCGGCGCAGGCAAGGCGGGGCCGATATACCCGCTCGGCGTGACAACTCGATGTTCGTCATCCGCCCGTCGTCCTGCAACGACGCCAGGATCCGCCGGTCGATGGCGTCGAGTTGGACGGAGGTCTCGGGGGTTGAAGTTTTCATATACCTGCGTTCGACGGAGGCTGCTGTTCCCGCGCGATACTATTGCAGCGGGCGCGGCCCGCAAGGGGCCGGTAGGCCGCCTTGGGGAAACCCGCCATCCGGCGGGTCTCGCTATAGTCGAGACATCTCGGGACAGCACCCAGGCGGGGCACGAGGACGCCCCCCCAGCCCCAATCCCCGATCAATCCTTGTAGTCGGGTTCCTTACGATCGAGGATCCGCTTCAGCGCATCGAAATGCCAGACATGGTTCGGCTTACCGCCATACTGCGTCGCGCCGCGCTTATACTCGGCGATGGTATGGTCAATGACGTTCTGCGGCAGATGCTTCAGGCGCTGGCCGGTCCACATCGCGTACAGCTGCACCTGCGCGACGCGCTCCACGTAGTACAACAGGTCATACGCATGCGCGACACTGCGCCCGGCGGTGGCGATCCCGTGATTCGCCATCACCAGCACCGTCTTGTCGCCGATCACCTGCGCCAATCGGGCACCCTCGGCCGGATCGAACGCCGGGCCGGTATAGATATCGTCATAGGCGGTGTGCATCGCCGTGCCGAGTTCGGTCTGCCCGATCGGAAGAATGCGGGGATCTTCCAGGCGCGCGAGCGCGCTGGCGAACGGCATATGCGTATGAAACACCGCCGCGGCATTGGGCAGATCGCGATGCATCGGCGCATGGATGCAATAGGCGGAGCGTTCGATCTCGCCCTCTCCGGCCAGACGCGTGCCGTCATAGCCGACTTCCATGAAGCAACTGGCGGTGACTTCGGACCAGTGCAGCCCGAACGGGATTTGATAGTAGCGGTCGTCCGTGCCGGGTACGCGCAGGGTGAAGTGATTGAAAATCCCTTCGTTAAACCCGTGCATAACCGCCAGGCGATGCGCCGCGGCAAGATCCACGCGTGCCTGCCAGCGAATGTCGTCCAGCGCGAGTTCCTTGGTTTCCAGTGACTCAAGCGGCATGACCGCATCCCCTTTCTGAAACAATGAACTCGAGCTTCGGCGCGCGTTAAGCTTTGGTCAATGCCCGAATGACACACTGCCGCGCATGCGTATCGCGATCGTCATTCCCGCTTATAACGTCGCTCCGTTCATCGATCAGGCCGTCTGTTCGGTGCTGGCGCAAAGCCTGCACGACTGGACGCTGACGGTCATCGACGACGGATCGACCGACGGCACCGCCGACCGGATCGCGCGGCATGCCGATCCGCGCATCGACGTGATCCGACAGCCCAACGCCGGCGTCTCCGCCGCGCGCAATCGCGGCATGGCGCGGGATGCCGACGCGTTCCTGTTTCTCGACGCCGACGATTGGCTGGCACCACACGCGTTACAAACACTGGCTGCGTCGCTGCCCGCGAACGCCGCCGCGGTCTCCGGCGCGCATGCCTGGGTCGACGCTTGCGGACGTATAACGCCCGCCGCCCCGCCGCCCGCGGGGTCGCTGCTTGCGCCGCTGCTGATCCACAACCGCTTCGTCAACGGCGGTCAAATCCTGATCCGCGCCCAGGCGATGCACCGAACAGGTGCCTTCCGTCAGGACCTTCGCTTTGGGGAGGATTGGGAATACTGGGTCCGCCTTGCGATGTCCGGCCCCTTCGCGACCACCGGATCGAGCGAACCGGTGTGCTTCGTCCGCCGGCGGGCCGGAAGCGCCTATCGCACGCTGGCCACAAATCCGGCGTCGGCACAGGCCTGCCTGGATGCGATCTTCAGCAATCCTGCTGTCGCGACCCATATGTCCCCCGCCGATCTGCGCCTTACACGCCAACGGGCGGAAGCCGAGATCGCCTGGACCATCGGCCGCGAACTCACCCGCCACGGCGCGACGAAAGCCGGACGCCGCTGGCTGCGCCGATCCCTGACCGAGGCTCCCTCCCCCAGGCGCCTGGCTCTGTTCGGCCTTGCCCACCTCGCACCGCTGCTGCCAGGCCCGTGCCGAGGGCTGTTCCGGCCTTACGAATAGGCTTGTCTCCGGAGGGTGCGTCGATATAGAACATATGAGGAACATACATCGGTACAGGCGCGATCATGCTGACCCTTTTGCCCATGCCATCCATCGCCCCTCCCATCACACCGCCGCCGATCAGCGGTCGCGGCGCTCCGTCATCCTGGCGTCGCACGGCGCGCGTGGAAGCCCTGAGGACGCGGCTGCGCGAAACCGCCGCTCGCCTGTACGCACGGGACGGGATTGACGGCGTGACCATCGCCGACATCGCCCGAGCCGCGCAGATTCCCCCCGGCAGCGCGACACATGCCTATCCCAGGCGACGCGATCTGCTGTTCGATATCGTCCATGCCCATATCGACGCGTTGCACGAGTATGTCGGTCGCGCCGACGACGCCTTTGCCGACGCCGCGCCGCAGCGGCGGCTGGAAGCCATCGCCATGGCATTGCTCGACGCCGTGTTCGATCACCGCCATGCCCAGCGGGTGCTGACTCTGGCCGAACCCTTGCTGTCCGACGACCAACGCGACCTGCTGCGGTTTCAACTGCGCACGCTGCATGACCGCATCGCCGCCGTTGTCGCCGACGCGCTGCCCCATCTCGGTGCGCACCGCGCCTTCCAGGCCCCCTTGGCCCATATGCTGATGGCGATGGCGACCGACGCGCCGGCCTGGTTCCGCGATGACGGTGCCCTGTCGCGGCGCGACTATGCGCGCCTGATGGTGCGCGGCATCGTCAACGGCGGCGATGCGATGCTGGTCGCCGAGGCCATCGACGACGCGGCGGCGATCACCAGCGATCCGGTGTCCACGCCTCCGCCAGCGCAAGACCCCTGACCCGTATCCCCGACGGCAAGGTCGCCTCATAGGATTGGTGGTGATGGCCGTGCACGATCAACCGTGCCCCGCCCGCCTCGGCCAGCGCATCAATGACGTCGAAGCCATGCGGATGCGACGACGGGGCCTCGTGCGCGACCAACACGTCGAAACGCTGGGCGGCGAGGAGGGTGAAGTCCTCGGGGAAGATGGTGTCGCGGTGAAACAGCGGCAGCCCGTCGCGCCATATCTGGTGCGTCGGCAGCGAGGCCCGGAATGCCTCTCGGGTGACGAACCGAGGCGGATCGATCGTCGTTGCCGGCGGTTCGGCGCGCGGATACCAGACCCGAGGGCGAAACACCCCCGGTAGTCCCGCGACCCTGAGGCCCGCGATCTCCCGCACCGTCAGACCCAGATTGCCCGCGGGATCGGCCAGCATCAGGTTATCGAAGGCGCTCTCGGACTCCGTATCGTGATTGCCCAGAATCCAGCGCGCCTCCCACCCCGCATCCAGCGCGGGACGCAGGATATCGGGCAGCGGGGCGGTGCAGTCGCAATCGCCGACCAGGATCAGCGTCCCCGGCTCCCGCGCGAGGCAGGCCCGCAGGATCGGCGTGAAGTTCCGATGCGGGTCCCCCGCGAACATAACCGGCGCGGTCATCGGCAGGACTCAGGCGATTGCCGCCGCAACCCAGCGCGCCCATGCCAGGACCGCCCGATCCTGTCCGCGCCGACCGACGATCTGGATACCCAGCGGCAGCCCGTCCGGCCCCGATCCGGCGGGCACCGTGACACAGGGCACGTGCAGCGATGTCCAGATGTAGTTGAACGCCGGATCGCCGGTCCATTCCAGGCCCTTGGGCGCCTGACCGGGGGCGGAGGGCGTAATCAGAACATCCAGATCCCCCAGAATATCGCCGAAGCCGATCTGGGTGCGGGCGAAGACCTCGTACGCCTTCGCAAGTGCTGCGGGCGATTGCGACAATCCGAACGTCAGACGTTCCCGCAGGCCCGGGCTGATCCCCTCCGGATCGTGCGCCAACTCCCAGCCCAACGCCCGCCCGCTTTCCGCGTTCATCACGATCGGATGGGCTTCGATCAGGTCGGCGAAATCGTCCGGCAGCTCCAGCGGTTCGACCTTGGCACCGGCCATCCCAAGCTGTTCGGCGATCCGCGGCAGCAGGTCGCGCGTTTCCGGCAGCGCTTCCTTCCACGTCGGCGAGCGACAGATCCCCACGCGCGGAGCACGCCCCGGCGATTGATCGGGGTTCCCCAGATCGATGCCGGACAGGGCGCTGGCCACCAGCGCGCAATCGCCCACGCCGCGCGCGATGACGCCGACGGTGTCCAGACTGTCCGACATGATCTTCATGCCGTTCCGATTGATCAGCCCGAAGCTCGGCTTATACCCGACCACGCCGCAGTAAGCGGCCGGACGGATGATGCTGCCGGCTGTCTGCGTGCCGAACGCCACCGGAAAGAACCCAGCCGCGACGCCCGCCGCGGAACCCGACGACGATCCGCCCGGCGTGTGAGAGCGATTGGCCGGATTGGTGGTCGGCCCGGGCTTACGCGTGGCGAACTCCGTCGTCACGGTCTTGCCGACGATCGCCGCCCCTGCCGCCTTCGCCCAGGCCACCGGCGCGGAATCCGCCTTCGGCCGCCATCCCTTCCAGATCGGCGACCCGTACTCGCTCGGCATTTCGGCGGTATCCAGCACGTCCTTCACGCCGAGGGGAATGCCGTGCAGCGGGCCGGGTCGCGCGGTGCGCGCGGAGTGCAATGCTTGGTCTCGGTCGAAATGCGCGAAGGCGTTGACCACGTCCTCCCGCTTGTCGATCCGCGCGATGCAGGCCTCCATCAAGGCGACCGGCGTCAGGGTTCCGGTTTCGAACCCACGCAGCGCGTCCAGCGCGGTCAGCAAATGCAGGTCAGACGGCATGGTCGTATCACTCCGTTCCGCGGGGTTGGCTGGTCAGTGTCGGTTCCGGGCGGAATTCCTCTGGTGCGGCACGCTCGGCGGGTTCATCTTGCCAGCAATGGACGCGCATGAGCAGCCCCAATCCATTCGCGTAGGCGCCGGACCGGATGGTTCGCTGACCTATTTGGTCGACCTGCCGCCGGAGGATTTGCCTCCCGTCGGCAAGCGAGACCTTGAGCATGCCTGGTACGCCGCCCGCCACGCCGCCATTGCCCGGCATTGGGGGGAAGTCCGCGGCTTTCGCTTCATGCGCCCGGACGGCACGCACACCGATCTGGCGCTGGCCGATCGCGACGCGCGCTGCTGGGTCGGCGCGGTAGACGGCATTGCCCGCGTCGCGACCCCGCGCGGCCTGTCGCTCTGCCTGCGCCTGCTGGCGCTGATCGACCTGCTGGCGCGGGCCGCCTGGGCACGCCCGCTGTTCACCCTGGCGCGGGACGGCGCCGAATTGCACCCGGCCTTGCTGCGCGCCGCCGCCACCGCCCGGTTGACGGCGGAGGCCCGATTCGACGAGACCGGGTTCCGCGTCGATCTGTCCCGCTTCGCCGCCGGCTACCAACTCGAGTCCCCCTCTCCTCGCCACGCACCAGTACAGAGCCACACTCAGGAGTCTTCCCGTATGCGCCGCCCCGCCCTGCCGCCCGTCCTGTCGATGCTGGCTCTGTCCGTCATAACCCTGACCGCATGCTCCCGCCCGATCGCGCCCGCCGCGCAGACCGGCACCGACGCCGCGACCCAGGCCGCCTGCCGACAACGCGCCGAGGCCGTCTATTCCACGCAGAACCGCGCCGCGATCTACAGCCCGTCGGCCTCGGTGAACTCGCCGTTCTCCGGCAGCTATCAGGCCGGCAGCACCGATCGCGGCCTGTCGCAATTGTATGCACATCAAACCATGATCGGCGACTGCGTGCGCGCCAACGGCGTGGCCGACGGGTCCCCTCAACCGGCGGCAGAGGCCCCGGCGCGGCGCTAGCCGGTCCGGGTGGCCAGCCTTTCAGCCCTCGGCGGCGTACTCGCGCAGCGCAACGCCCGTATCTTCTACTCCGGCAGCATCGTATGCTGGACGGGGTCCTGGGTGCAGCGCATCGCCACGGACTGGATGGCATGGGAACTGACCCATTCGGCGTTCTGGGTCGGTATCGTTGCGTTTTGCACGCTGGTGCCCTCAATCGTCATCTCCCCCATTGCCGGGGCCATCGCGGATCGGATGGACCGCGTTCACCTCACGATGTTCTCTCAGTTCGTCGCCGCGGGTCAGGCCGCGATGTTGGTCGTTCTGGTGCTGACCGGCACGATCCGCATCGAGTTCATCGTCATCCTCGCCTTCATCAACGGCGCCGCCGAAACCTTCGCCCAACCCGCTCGGCAATGCCTGATCCCGGGGTTGGTGCCGCGCCAGTACCTGCCCGGCGCGGTGGCGTTGAACTCCTTGACCTACAACATGGCGCGCTTCATCGGACCGGCAATTTCCGGCCCGATGATCGCCGCCTGGGGCGTCGTGCCGTCGATCGCCGTCAACTGCCTCGCCTTCCTGTATGCCAGTCTGACCATGCACATGCTGGTGCTGGACCCCGCCATCCGCCGTCCGCAACCGCGTGCGTCGAGCGTACTGCACGACGCGATCGAGGGCGTGCGCTATGTCACCCGCCATCGCGGCATCGGCCCGCTGATGCTGTTCGCCGCCACCGTCGGTATGTGCCTGCGCAGCGTGCCGGAAATGCTGCCGCCCTATGTCGCCGAACTGTTCGGACGCGGGGCGGAAGGTCTGGCGACACTCGCCAGCGCCATGGGCGCGGCCGCGCTGGTCGGCGGCACGCTGATCGCCATCCGCGGACGTATCGCGGGGCTGACGCGCGTTGCCATCCTGGCCGGGCTTTGCCTCGCGCTCGCCAGCGCCTGCTTCGTCGCCACGCATGATTTCCGCATCGGCATCGTCTGCATCGCCGCCATGGGCGCGGCGACGACGATGCACGGGATTTCGATCCAGACGCTGCTGCAAAACTCCTCGTCCCCGGCCATGGTGGGGCGCGTGCTCAGCCTTTGGGGCATGATCACCCGCGCCGCGCCGGCGATGGGCGCGCTGATCTATGGCGTGGCGTCGGAATTCCTCGGCCTGCAAATCCCCGTTCTGATCGGCTGCGCGATCTGCGCGGCGGTGTGGCTGCGCACCTGGCGGCTGCGCAAGCGGATGGGTTCGGCGCTGGAAGGCACGGAGAGTCCGCCGTAACCGCGCACTGGTCTGATCGCGGCGGGTGCCGTAGAACGGCGCGGTCGAGTTTTTTGTCAGGGAGCAGTCATACACATGAGCAAGATCATCCGTACCGAGCCAGGCCCGATCCTGTCGAAGGCCGTCGAATACCATGGCTTTGTCTATCTGCCGGGCATCACCGCGCGTGATACCAGCAAGGACATCAAGGGCCAAACCGCGGACGTCCTGGAACAGATCGACGCGATGCTCGAACTTCACGGCACCGATAAAACCCGGATGCTGCAGGCGATCATCTGGGTCAAGGACATCAAGGAACGCGGCGCGATGAACGAAGTCTGGACCCCCTGGCTGCCGAAGGACGGTGCCCCCGTGCGCGCCTGCGTGCAGAGCGAGATGGCGGCGCCGGCAGTTCTCGTGGAAATCATGATCACCGCCTGCAAGTAATCCGAACGATCGGGGCGGCGCAGATGTGCCGCCCCAAGCGCCGGGGGACAGTCGCGGTTCTATAGGTCCCCTCCCCGGCGGCGGAGCCATTTCTCTGGGCGCATGGGGTTTTGTTCCCTGTCTTTGCGACGGGGGCGACGATATTGGCCCTTTCCCCGGGTGCCGACCGGGATGCTCACGGCGCATGAGGTTCTTTCGCCGGAAAGCCAGTGCTTGCCGAGCGGGGGTATGCGAAGCGGGTGGGCTTTGACCGGTTTCTCTGGGCGCATGGGGTTTTGTTCCCTGTCTTTGCGACGGGGGCATCGATCCCGGTCCTTTCCCCGAGTGCCGACCCGGACGCTCACGGCGCATGAGGTTCTTTCGCCGGGAAACCAGTGCTCGCCGAGCGGGGGGATACGGTGCGGGTGGGTTTCGGCCGGTCTGTCTGGGCGCATGGGGTTTTGTTCCCTGTCTTTGCGACGGGGGCGACGATGCTGGTCCTTTCCCCCAGAGTGATCGCATTTGGCGGCGAAAGGTGCGAATTTTCACCTCTCCCCCTGGGAGAGGTCGTGCCGCGAAGCGGCGCGGGTGAGGGAGGTGATGCGAATACAATGGGTTGTGCTGGTGGCACCTCCCTCACCCGACGCTTCGCGCCGACCTCTCCCAGGGGGAGAGGTGAA
>CANJLW010000025.1 GCA_947475245.1 Acetobacteraceae bacterium
CCTGACTTCCCTCGTGCGTTCGGGGGAACGACGGGATGGCGACGGTGCATGGTGTCGCGGCGCGCCGCGTGACCCCGGGTGTCGATCCGGCGTCAATACGACGTTACGGCGGCGATTTCGGCGCGCGCGGCCATTGGCTGTCGATGGCGAGGATGACGACGCCGCAGACGATGGCGGCGTCGGCGACATTGAAGACGTACCAGGACAGATCGCCCCAGATCGTATCGACATGGGCGTGCAGGAAATCGACGACCGCGCCGAAGCGCAGCCGATCGATGACATTGCCGACCGCCCCGCCGGCGATCGCGCCGATCGACAGCGCGACGAGGGTTGATTCCGAGCGGCGCAGCCAGACGCCGAGGGCGACGACGACGGCCATGGCGATGGCGGCGAGGATGAAATGGCTCCACTGGCCCAGGCCGTTGAGCAGGCCGAAGGTGACGCCGTGGTTCCAGACCATGGTGAGGTTGAAATACCGGTTGACCTCGATCTGCCGCAGCGTGGGCAGATCGAGGACCGAGAGTATCCACCATTTGCTGGCCTGATCCGCGCCGAGAACGACCAGCGCGGCCAGCACTCCGAACAGGGTCAGGCGGTTGCGGTTCACGCGCAGACCAGACCGGAGTCGACGGCGTCGGCGCAGCGCAGGCACAGCCCGGGATGCGTCGCGTGGCTGCCGACTTCCGGCAGGACTTTCCAGCAGCGGAGGCACTTGGCCCCCGGCGCGGGTTCCACGCTCGCCATTTCGTCACCCTCTCCGGCGACGGCGCGCAGGGACGACACGATGGCGATTTCGGCCCATTCGGCGGCGTTCAGCAGCGTCGCTTCATCCGGGGCGAGGCGCAGGGTGACGGCGGCCTGCAGTGAGGCGCCGATGGTCTTGGCGGCGCGGGCTTCCTCGATCGGGATGGTGACGCGGCGGCGGATGGCGCGGATGGTTTCCCACTTCGCGGCCAGCGCGTCGTCCCGCCAGGCGTGCGGCAGGGTCGGGAACTGTTCCAGATGGACGCTGGACTCCTCCCCAAACCGCGCGGTCCAGGCTTCCTCTGCGGTGAAGCACAGCACGGGCGCGAGCCAGATCGTCAGGCAGCGGTGCAGATGGTCCAGCACGGTGCGCGCGGCGCGCCGACGCAGGCTGTCGGGCCGGTCGCAATAGAGCGCGTCCTTGCGGATGTCGAAATAGAAGGCGCTGAGGTCGGTGGAACAGAAATTGTGCAACTCGGGGTAGACCCCGGCCCAGTCGTAGCTTTCGACGCCGGCGCGCAGGCGGGCGTCGAATTCCGTCAGGCGGTGCAGGATCCATCGTTCGAGTTCCGGCATCTCCTCGTAGGACACCGCCTCGGCGTCGGTGTAGCCGTCGAGGCTGCCCAGCACCCAGCGCAGCGTGTTGCGCAGGCGGCGGTAGAGTTCGGATTGCTGCTTGAGGATTTCCGGGCCGATGCGCAGATCGTCGCTGGTGTCGGACGACATGACCCACAGGCGCAGAATGTCGGCGCCGTAGACCTTGGCGACTTCCTCGGGCGCGGTGACGTTGCCCAGGGATTTCGACATCTTGCGGCCTTTTTCGTCCATGACGAAGCCGTGCGTCAGCACCGCCTTGAACGGTGCCCTGCCGCGGGTGCCGACGGATTCCAGCAGCGAGGAATGGAACCAGCCGCGATGCTGGTCGGAGCCTTCCAGATACAGATCGGCCGGCCAGGGCAGGCCGCGGCCTTCGAGAACGAAGGCATGGGTGGAGCCGGATTCGAACCAGACGTCGACGATGTCGTTGACCTGCTCGTAGTCGTCGGGATCGCGGTCGTTGCCCAGGAAGCGGGACGGCGGAGACGAGTACCAGGCGTCGGCGCCCTCTGTCGTGAAGGCTTCGACGATGCGGGCGACGACATCGGGATCGCGCAAAGGTTCGCCGGTGCGCTTGTTGACGAAGACGGCGATCGGCACGCCCCAGGCCCGTTGGCGGCTGATGCACCAATCCGGGCGGGCGGCGACCATGGAGCCGATGCGGTTGCGACCCTGATCGGGTACGAAGACCGTGTCGGCGATGGCTTGCAGCGCCTTTTCGCGGATGCGTTCCGGCCCGTCCATGCGGATGAACCATTGCGGCGTGGCGCGGAAGATGAGCGGCGCGCGGGAGCGCCAGGAATGCGGGTAGGAGTGCACCAGCTTGCCGCGCTGGACGAGCGTGCCGGCGGCGATCAGCGCCTCGCACACCGCGTCGGCGGCCTTATAGACGTGATTGCCGGCGAACAGCGGCACCCAGGGGTTGAACGTGCCGTCGTCGCCCACGGTTTCCGGGATATCGAGGTTGTTGGCGCGCCCGAGATGGAAATCGTCCTCCCCATGGCCGGGGGCGATGTGGACGAAGCCGGTGCCGGCTTCGGTCGTGACGAACTCGGCGAGCAGCAGCGGGGTTTCCTGCTCGTAGCCGTAGCCGCGGAGGGGGTGGGCGCAGACGGTGCCGGCCAATGCCTCTCCCTTAAAGACATGCACCAGATGATGCGTGGCGATGCCGACATCGGCGCAGAATTGCGGCAGCAGCGCCAATGCGACCAGCAGCTTTTCGCCGGGGCGCGCCAGGGAGCCTTCGTTGACGCTGTCGACGTGGAGCAGGGCGTAATCGAATTCCGCGCCGGCGGCGACGGCGCGGTTGCCGGGCATCGTCCAGGGAGTCGTGGTCCAGATCACGATCGCCGCGCCGTCGAGTTCGCGGGAGGGGGCGCGCAGGATCGGGAAGCGCACCCAGATCGTCGCGCTGGTGTGATCGTGGTACTCGATTTCGGCTTCCGCCAGGGCGGTCTTTTCCACCGGCGACCACATGACCGGGCGCAGGCCGCGATTAAGCGCGCCGTTCAGCAGGAATTTCAGGATTTCGTGGGCGATCGCGCCTTCGGACGGAAGGTCCATCGTGGCATAGCGTTGCTTCCAGTCGCCCTCAACGCCGAGGCGGCGGAATTCCGTCGCCTGCACATCCATCCAATGTTGCGCGTAGGATCGGCATTCCGCGCGGAAATCCAGGATGGGGACGGTGTCCTTGTCCTTCTTTTTCGCGCGGTACTCTTCCTCGATCTTCCATTCGATCGGCAGGCCGTGGCAGTCCCAGCCCGGGATGTAATTGGCGTCGAAGCCCGACATCTGTCGGGTGCGGTTGATGACGTCCTTAAGGATTTTGTTCAGCGCGTGGCCGATATGCAGATGACCGTTCGCGTAGGGCGGGCCGTCATGCAGGATGAACAGCGGCCGGTCCTTGGACTGCGCGCGCAGCTTGTCCCAGAGATTGGCCCGATCCCAGCGCGCGAGGATGGCGGGTTCCTTCTTCGGCAGGTCGCCGCGCATGGGGAAGCTGGTTTTCGGCAGAAAGACGGTGTCGCGATAGTCGCGTTGCGCGTCGCCGGCGGCGTCGTTTGAAGCGTCGTTCATGGTGTATCCGTGCGGCGCAGGCCGCGTTCAGGTGAGTGCGCGTGTCGTGACCCGGGGCTCAGTAAGCCACCGGGACGATAATTCGAGCGCGCGTATACACCGGACCCATGCGCCACACTATGCTGAGCGTGACCGTCGCGGGTCAAGTTCGGTCGGGCGAACCGCCCGTCCCGCCGCTTTTCCGGCGCGACCTGGCGCGCGGGCCGTCAAAATCAAGGGGCCGGACGGCGGTGGCGTCAAAAGATGCGTCAAAAAGCCGACGGGCCCCTAACCCCCTCTGGTTCCTCGACATTCGCTCGAAGAAGGTCCTCCCAACGCACGGATCGACCGGGGTTTTTCGCCTGATTTTTGGGCGAAAAACATCCGGGAACGGTCCGCGATTCGGGAAAGGATTTGGCTTTGCGGACAGATTCGGCTGTTCATTTCCGGCCGCCGCCGGTTCCGGCGGCGTTGGGCGTACAAAGCGAGGCTGCGCAGGCGCCGATCGATCGGGACATGCTGATCGATCCGCCGTTGTCGCTGGCCGTACTGCCCTTTCGAGCGGCGGCACACGACCGGTTGGCGGTGTATTTCGCGGAACGGTTGCGCGAGAGCCTGATCGCGGCGATGCGCGCGACCCGGGAAGCGGCGATCGTCGCGCCGCCGCATCGGGGCGACATGCGGACTGTCGCGACGATGTACGGCGCGCGCTATGCAATTACCGGATCGGTGCGCGGCAGCGGGGCCGCTCTGCGGGTTTTTGTCGAGTTGTCCCATGCCGGAAGCGGGGTTCTGATCTGGTCGTCGGTGCTGGAAACGCGCGATCTGATGCTGTTCGACGCGCAGGATCAGATCGCCGGACAGATCGTGACCGCGCTGACCCCACGCGTTCATTTCGCCGAACTGGCGCGTATCCGCGGCAAGCATCCCGCGCATATGTCCGCCTATGACTGTGTTTTGCAGGCGCGGGCGTTGATGTATCGCTTTTCGGACCCGTCCTTCCGAGAGGCGGGCGTGCTGTTGCGCCAGGCACTGGCGATGGAGCCGACCCATCCCGTGGCGCGCCGCTTGTATGGGGACTGGCAGCGGCTGTGGGCGGATCCTCCGCGTGTGTCCGACGTCGATCCGGTTGTCTCGGAACCAAGGGCGGAGGCGATGGCGCGGGCGTAAAGCGACAGTTTCTTTATCAACGACCCGACGCGACGGCGTCAAAAAAACCGTCAAAACGCCTTGCGCCGTATCGGCATGGGTGGTTTCTTTGCGCCCTATCGGCAATGTTTGGAAATCATCCCTCGTCCTCCGCCCTGTCCCTGAGCCTGCTTGGCGGCTTTGCGCTGCGCGTCGCGGGGGCCGATGGCCCGGCGATTCCGCGCAAGGGCCGAGCGTTGTTGGCCTATCTGGTCATGCAGGACGGCAAGCCCGTGCCGCGGGATACCGTTGCCGAGTTGCTCTGGCGGCGCAGCGGCATGGATCAGGCTCGCCATAGTCTGCGCCAGATGATGCTGGTGCTGCGCCGCGACATTCCCGCGATCGGCGGGCCGGCCTTGATCAGCGACGATGGGTCGATCCGTCTGGCGGCCGGGGCGATTGACTCCGACATGCAGCGCTTTCGCTTTCTGGCTGTGTCGGATGCGAAGGCGGACATGATCGAGGCCCTGGATTTGTTTCAAGGTCCGTTTCTGGCCGATTTCAAGGATGTATCGCTGGAGTTCGACCGCTGGGCGCGCAAGGTCCGCGACGATACGACCGCGATCGCGGTGGCGGTTTGCGAGCAGTTGGCGGCGCTGTGCGCGCGGACGAACGTGCCGAACGAAGAGATCGCGGCGTTGGAGCGCATGGTGCGGTTGGCGCCGGTGCGCGAAGACGTGCATCGGCGTCTGATCGCGGCCTATGACCGCGCCGGGCGACGTGGGGACGCGCTGGGTCAATACGAATCCTGCGTGGAGCATTTGCGGAAAGCGTTGAACCTGGGCCCTTCGGCCGAGACGGAGGCGCTGATCGCGGCGATCAAGGGCGAGCCGGTACCAGTGCAAAACCCCGCCGAGGGGGATCGACGTCGTTTGTCGCCGACCCCGTCCGGCGGGCCGCCGCGCCTGGCGGTGCTGCCGTTCGACCATTTCGGCGAGGCGGCCTTGCCGCGTCACGTCAGCGACGGATTGGTCGCGGATATCGTCTGTCAGTTGGCGGGCTTGCGCGAATTGCATGTGATCTCGCACGGCTCCACGCTGAGTCTGCGGGAGCGCAACCTCGACGTTCGCGAGGTCGGACGGATGTTGGGCGCGCGCTACCTGATTCGCGGCGGGGCGCGGCGGGGCGAGCAGGCGCTGCGGCTGAACACCGAACTGGTCGACACGGAAACCGGCGATGTGATCTGGGCGCGGGCGACCGAGACGGGCGGGACGCTGTCGTTCGCCGATCAGGATCGCATCGTGGCGCAGGTGGTGAACACGCTCGCGCCGCGGGTGGTGGAAGCCGAGTTGCGGCGCATTCGCGGCAAGCGGCCGGAGAGTCTGAACGTCTACGACAAGGCGCTGTTGGCGCGCGAGCACATGCTGGCGTTGAACCGGGAGAGTTTTCAGGCGGCGAAGCCGTTGTTGGACGATGTGCTGGCGGTGGAGCCGAGCTGGGGCGAGGGGCAGGCGCTGGCGGCGGATTGGTATGGGCTGGTGGTCGCGCAGGGCTGGTCGGTGCACCGCGCCCGGGACATTGAGATCATCGAGCGTCTGGCGCGCAAGGCGTTGTCGCTCGACGGCGACAACATTCGCGCTTTGGTCTTTTACGGGCATCGCAAATCGCTGCTGCATCGCGATTTCCCGGCGGCGTTGGAGTTGTTTCGGCGCGCGTTGGATGTCGCGCCGAGTTCGGTGCCGGCGTGGTTGTGGAGCAGCTACACGTTCTCCTATCTCGGCGACGCGGCGGAGGCGGTGAAGCGGGCGGAGCGGGCATTGGCGCTGTCGCCGGTGGATCGGGAGGCGCATCGTTTCCTGGGCGCGTTGTGCATCGCCCATTACACGGCCGGCGATTACGATACGGCGGCGCATTGGGGTTTGCGCGCTCTGGCGGAGCCGAGCGTGGGAAGAACGACGGGTGGGTGGACGGCGGCGGCGTTGGCGGCGGCGGATCGGATCGACGAGGCGCACGCGGTGGCGGAGCGAACGATGGCGCGTTGGCCGGAGCGTCGGGTTAGCGCGATCGTCGCCAATCACCCGTATCAGGATCCGGAACGGCGCAGAATCTATGGATTGCATCTGTTGAATGCTGGATTCCCGGCCTGACGTAAGACATAATGACGCTTCGTCCGAGTACTGAAATCGTATTCCACGGGAGTGTTAAACATGTCGGGCACGAGACGGAGCACGAAAGCGCAGGGCCAATCGCTGGCCGCCGGTCAGGATGGCGGCCAAGACGGTGGGCAAGACGGGGGCCAGGATGGCGGTCAGGACGGCGGCCAGGATGGCGGTCAGGATGGCGGCCAGGACGGTGGTCAGGATGGGGGCCAGGATGGCGGCTCCGGCAGCGGCGGTTGGTTGTTTGTCCAGAACAGCGGCGGTCGTTCCTCCGGTCTCAATCTGATCGGTCCCTTGCTGCCGGGCTGGGATGAAACCTTCACCGATGCCGACCCCAAGGCGGTTATTCCGTCGGTGCAGCTGCCGTCCAATAAGCCGCCGCTGATCGCGGGCAGTTCGTTTCCCGACGGCGGGTGGGACCCGCTGCTGAAGGCCGGTGCCATCGCCGGAGCGTTCTCCGCCGAGCCGAACTGGAAGGCGGATACCGATCCGGGGCCGTGGTGTAAGGAAGCCTTCGACCGGATGCCGAAGGACAAGCAGAAGCTGTTCCCGGGCCTGCGCGCGAAGCTGCCGGCCGAGGACGATGTGCTGCTGGCGGACATGAAGGTCCTCTATAACTATATGCTCAACGATCGGGCGACGCGCGGGGACGAGATCAAGTCGCAGTCGATCGGCATCACGCCGTATTGGGTGAACCTGATGGCGTGCTCGATGCGGTCCCGCCCGGCGACGTACAGCCTGGTGCTGATCGGGTTGCAGGTCGCGGGGTTGGTCGCGGCGAGTCATAAGCTCGATTACATGCGTGCGCGTCCCGGGCAGGTGTGGCCGTCGATCGCCCCCGTGATCGCGACGCCGCCGCACCCGTCTTATCCCAGCGGGCACGGGTTGCAGGGGCTGTTGATCGCGGAATGCCTGAAGCTGGTGGCCCCGGCGATGGCAAACGCGATCGATCGTCTGGGCGCTCGGATCGGCGTCAATCGAGAGATTGCCGGCGTGCATTTCCCAAGCGATACGGCCGCGAGCAAGTCGATCACGCCGAAGGTGATGGCGGTGCTGAAGAAGGTGCCGCAGTTCGACGAAGTGTTGCAGGCCGCCAAGGCGGAATGGCCGGCGAGCGTGCGCTCGGTGGCGATTCCGAAGTAGTCTCGAAGGCCTCTCCCGCCACGGCGGGAGAGGCGCTTTCGGGCTATGCCGCCAGCAGGCAGGTTTTCTTCGGTTCGGTCAGAACGGTATGGGTCCAGGCACCGAAATGCCGGGTCACGCCGTTGTAGCTGAGGCGGGTTTCCCCGCGCGCGGGGTCCCAGATCAGCAGGCCGGGGACGGCGTCGCTGAAGCCGATGACGATGACCAGATGCGGCGCGAGGTTGGTGCGGTTGACGCGGATCGCGACCGGCCGGCCGGCGGCGATTTCTTTGCGGAGGATCGCATAGGGCGTGGCGAAGGCCACTACCTGGTTCAGGTGATCGTTCATGGGATCGTCAAGCGCGAGGTTGACGAAGCCGATGTCCTGACCGTCCTGAATGGCGCAACCGTTCTTGGAACAATCCCCGTCAAGGCGATCGAGCTTACAGGCCTTGCGGTGCAGGAATTTGCGCACGAATTCGCACTGGGACCGCGGCGGCTCGGTCTGTCCGCCGGGATCGGTGGGGAAATCGTGGTAGCGCAGGGCGTACCAACCCTCGATGGAGGAGGCGACGGCGGCCCAACACCAGGTGCGCGCGGCCTGTCGCTGGCCGACGAAGCCGTTCAGGCGGGTGTAGCCGCCGATGTCGATTGTCAGGGGAACCGGCTTGTATGGGGCCGGGGACGGCTGGGACCCAGATGATGCTTGCGGCATGGCGGGACCTGTTTGTTACTGGGAAGCGATGTCCCAGCCTAGGCGATCCCGCGCCCCCTGACAATTAGATACCTAGCCAAAACGCGGATCGGCGTAATCCATGATCTGGACTTCGTCGGTCGTGGTATCCAGCACGGCGCAGCTCAGCTTGCGGTCGTTGCGGCTGTCGCGGCCGTCGCCGGCCGATCCCGGATTGATCACCAGGACGCTGCCGACGCGCTTGACCACCTGCGCATGGGTGTGGCCGTAGAGCACGAAATCGGCGTCTGCCTCGGCGAAGCGCGCCAGCTTGGCGCTGTGCGGGTGGACGTATTCCCCTGTCGGTTGCCACGGCGTGGAATGCACCATCAGCAGACGCTTGTTGCCGAAGGTCAGCAGCTTGCGCGACGGCTGTTCGGCCATGAAGGCCAGCAGGTCGGGGTCGATACCCGGGCGTTCGCGCGCGCGCGAACCCGCCGCGGACAGAAAGACTTCCTCGTGATTGCCCTGGATGATGTGGGCGCCGCGTTCCTTCAGCAGCGCGACGACGCCGTTGGAAAACTGATACTCGAAGATGGCGTCGCCGAGACACAGAAGCTCATCGACATCGCCGATGGCTTCCAGCGCGAGTTCCAGGCCGCGGACATTGCAGTGGATGTCCGAAACGATGCCGACCTTCATGGTGTGTGCCGATCCAGGAAGGCCAGAACGCGTTGCAATTGTTGGTCCATATGGTCGGGGCCGCGCCAATCGGTCAGCACGTCCACCCCCGGCAGCAGGGCGGCGAGTTCGGCGCTGGTGGCGGCGGGGTGGGGGATGTCGGTGCCGGGCAGCAGCATGGTCGGCACCGGACAGCGGCGGGCGAAGTCGCGATCGACGCAGAAGACGAAGTCGCCGCCCCACATGTTGCGCCCGAAGGATTCCATCTTCGCCTGATCGAGTTCCGGACGGACGGCGCGCTTTTCCTTGATCCACTCGGCGTGGCTGTCGGGGAAATAGTTGGGGTGATCGGGGTGCAGGCCGATCGGGTTCTGCAACACGGCCGAGGCCACGCGATCCGGCGCCATCTGGACGATCTTGAGACAGAAGCTGCCGCCGATGCAGCCGCCCAGGGTGTGGAACCGACGATGCCCCAGATGATCCATCAGCGCCAGATGGTCGGCGCCATAGGTATGCCAGCCGTGATCGGCCTCGATCGCGGTGACGGATTGCCCGGCGTTGCGCTGGTCCATGGCGATGACGCGATACTTATGCGCCAGCACATCGGTCCAGTCGTTCCAGTTCCGCCGCGGGCCGTCCGCGGGGTGATGCCACATGTCCAGCCGAGAGCGCAGCCCGCCGGGGGCGAACAGCAGGATGGGGAAACCCTGACCGAACTCTTCGTAGTAAATCTGCCCGTCGGGGCGTTGCAGCATCGGCACGGTCTGGGTCTCCTGCTTGTCGATCAGGCGGCGAGGGCGGCGTAGTCCAGCGTTGCCATGACCTGCAGTCGGCGCATATAGCGCGGCTCGTCCATGGTGTAGTCGGCGACGGCGTTATGGACAGTGCCGATATTGTCCCACATCAGCACGTCGCCGACCGCCCAGCGATGGGCATAGAAGAAATCGGCGCGTGTCTGGTGGCGGAACAGATAATCGACGATCAGGTCGCTTTCGGCGCGGTCCATGCCGTCGATGCTGACGGTGTAGCCGGGATTGGCATACAGCACCTTGCGCCCGGTGATCGGGTGAACGCGGATGATGGGCTGGGAGACCGGCGGCTTCTTCGCGCGCTGTTCGGGGGTCAGCGGCTTGCGGCTGGTGCCCGGACGGGACAGTGCGATTTCCCAGTATTTGTTGAAATCATGCGTCGCCGTGCGGCCTTCGAGCTTGGTTTTCAGCTCATCCGGCAATTCTTCATAGGCGGCGTGCATGTTGCGGAACTGGGTTTCGCCCAGCGGCTTGCCGTTGCGCATCGGCACGTGGCGGGCGTGCAGGATGTTGGCCAGCGCGATGTCCTTGGAATAGGACATGTCGGTGTGCCAATCCTGCCCGGCGTCGTGCAGACCCAGCGGGCGTCCATCCTGCTTCATGTTCGACAGGATCATCATCTCGGGGAAATCGGGCTCGTGGTATAGGCTGGCGGCAACGTTGACCTCCAACTCTCCGAAGCGCTTGCCGAACGCCGCCTGCGCGGGGATCGCCACGTCCTGGCCGGGGAAGCACAGCACGCCGTGTTCGCCCAGGGCGCGCAGGATTTGGCGGAAATCGGCATCGCTCATCGGTTGGTTCAGGTCGATATTGACGATATCGGCGCCCAATGCCTGGCCGGTCGGAACGATTTTCATGCCTGGTCTACCTTCAGCAGGCGGCGGGCCTCGGCGGCATCCGTCGCGATTTGCGCCTTCAGCGCGTCAATGCCGGAGAATTTGACCTCCGGGCGGATATAAGCGTGCAGGGCGACGGTGATCTCGGTGCCGTAAATGTCGCCCTGGAAATTGAACAGATTGACCTCCAGCCGGCTTTCCGGCCCGGCGTTCACCGTTGGGCGGCGGCCGATATTGGCGACGCCGGGATGGGTGTCGCCGTTCGCGAGGCGAATGGTCACCGCATAAACGCCGCGAGCGGGTTCCAGATGCCGGCCCAACGCGACGTTTGCGGTGGGGAAGCCGATGGTGCGGCCGCGCTTGTCGCCGTGCGCGACCTCTCCGCGGATGGCCCAGGGCCGTCCCAGATCGGCGGTCGCGCGTTCCGGATAGCCGTCCTGCAGGGATCGACGGATGCGGGTGGAGGAGATCGGGCCGTGCGCGTCGGTGACCGGCGGCACCAGGGTCAGGCCAATGCCGAAACGCTCCGCGCTGGCGGACAGGTAGCCGACACCGCCGCCGCGCCGGTGGCCGAACGCGAAATCCTGCCCGGACACCAGATGACGCGCGCCGAGACCGGCATGCAGCACGTCCGCGACAAAGGATTCCGCCGGGGTCAGGCTGAATTCGTGGCTGAAGGGGATTTCATACAGCAGATCGACCCCGAGTTCGGCCAGCGCGGCGGCCCGTTCGGCGGCCAGGGTCAGGCGAAACGGCGGATCGTCGGGACGGAAAACCTCCCTCGGGTGCGGCTCAAACGTCAGCACCGCGAGCGGCGCGTCGGGGCGGGCGGCATGGGCGGCGCGGATCAGGCTGGCGTGACCCAGATGCACGCCGTCAAAATTGCCCAGCGCGACGGTGGCGCCGCGGGCATCGTCGGGCAGGCCCCGCCAATCGTGGAAAACGCGCATCATACGCCCGGGACAAGCCGGTGGGGGATCCGGGCGCGGGGTTCGGCTGGCATGGCTACCTCGGGTTATCGTCGCTGCCCGCTTAATTGCGGGATGACGGCCCGCAAATCAACCGCGCGCGGCCTTCCGCTCCATCGTCGGCGTTGCCGGGGCGGCGGCGGCATGAAATGATCGCGGGGAAAAATCGGGAGGACGATATGGAAGTCGGCTTGCAAATGGTGTTCGCCAGCTACGGCTGGGACAATGTCTCCGACAAGCAGGTCTGGGACGAGGAACTGCGCCTTGCTCGGCTTGCCGCGGATCTCGGCTTTGACGTTCTGTGGTCGGTGGAACACCACTTCAACGACTACTCCTTCTGCCCCGACAACATCCAACTGATGTCCTGGCTCGCCGCGACCTGCCCCAATGTCGGTCTCGGCACCGCCGCCGTGATCCTGCCCTGGCACGATCCGCTGCGCGTCGCCGAACAGGTATCGATGCTGGATTACCTCTCAAACGGCCGCTTCCGCCTGGGTGTCGGGCGTGGCCTGGCTCGTCGGGAGTTCGAGGCTTTCCGCGGCACCATGGACGAATCGCGGGAGCGCTTCGACGAGGCGGCGGCGATGATCGTCGAGACGCTGAAGACCGGGTTCATGGAGGGCAACGGCAAGCATTATAAGCAGCCGAGGATCGAAATCCGCCCGCGCCCGACCCGTTCGTTCGACGGCAAGGTCTATGCGGTGGCGTCGAGCGACGATTCCGTCGTGTCGGCGGCCAAGCTGAACGCGCGCATGGTCATGTTCGCCGACCGTCCCTGGCCGATGCGCATGCCGGCGATCCAGAAGCATCGCGATCTGATCCGCCAGATGCACGGCGTGGAGGCAATGCCGCCGTTGCTGGCCGACTTCTGCATCTGCACGCCCACGCTGGACGGCACCGAAGACAAAGCCCGTCAGTACATGGGCAAGTTCGTGGAGAGCAATTTCTATCACTACGAATTGCTGGGCGAGCATTTCGCCAGCGTGAAGGGCTACGACGCCTATGCGCAGAAGATCGCGTTGACGCGGGAAATCGGCATGGACGGCATCATCTCCGCCTTTATGGAAGCCGCCGTCTGGGGCACGCCCGATCGTATCCTGCGCATGTTCGAGGAGCGCCGCCGCGTCGTCGGCGATTTCGAACTGGCGACGTCCTTCCGCTTCGGCGGCACGCCGTATGCCCTGGCCGAGGACGGCCTGAAACTGTACTGCAAGGAGGTCCTGCCGGTGCTGAAGTCCTGGAAGAACGACGCCGTCGCCAAGGCCGCGGAGTAAGCCGATGACCGCCGAGACCGTCATGCCGATCCTCGATGTCTCCCGCTATCTGGCGGGGGATGTGGGGGAACTTGACCGCCTCGGGCGGGAATTGCGCCATGCGTTCGAGCATGTCGGCTTCTGGTATCTGCGCGGCCACGGCGTGCCGTTCGACCTGATCGACGCGGCGTTTCGCGAGTGCGAACGGTTTCACGCCCAGCCGATGGACGACAAGCTGGCGCTGCGCATCAACGAGCACAACATCGGCTATATGCCGATGGGCGGCAGTATCGCGCGCAGTTCCAAGGTCAATAACAACACGCGGCCCAGTGTGAACGAGGCGTTTTTTCTGCGCCGCGACCGCACGCCCGACGATCCCGATGTGATCGCGGGCAAGCGGCTGCGTGGGCTGAACCAGTGGCCGCCCAACCTGCCGGGGTTCAAGGAGGTCGCGCTGGCCTATATGGGCGCGTTGGAAAACCTCGGTCGCCGGCTGGTGCCCATCTATGCCGTGGCGCTGGATTTACCGGCGGATTATTTCGACGCGATGTTCGCGCAGCCGAACATGATCCAGCGGTTTTCGCATTACGAGCCTCGACCGGAGTATGAGGACAACGAGTTCAGCATCGCGCCGCATACCGATTCCGGGTTCATGACGCTGCTGGCGCCGTCGGCCGTGCCGGGGCTGTCGATCCGGCTGCCGGACGGGACCTGGTTCGACGCGCCGGCGTTGCCCGACTGTTTCATCGTCAATGGCGGGGATATTCTGCGGCGCTGGACCAACGATCGGTTTTTGTCGACGCCGCATCGGGTGATCAACACGTCCGGCAAGCATCGTTATGCAATCCCGTTTTTCTTCGACACGCACCCGGATACGCTGATCGAGTGTCTGCCGAGCTGCCGGACGGCGGAGAGTCCGGCGCGGTATGAGCCGATTACGTATGATGAGTACGCGATTTGGTATGCGTCGCGGAATTACGTGCATCAGGGGAAGGATTGAGGTTGGGGGGGCGTTGCTGCGCGGCTGACCCCCGCCCGGCAACGGACGGTATAATCTAACGTATTGAAAAATACCGGGAAAAGTGGTGGGCGCAACAGGGATTGAACCTGTGACCCCTACCGTGTCAAGGTAGTGCTCTACCGCTGAGCTATGCGCCCCACCGTCGGAGCGCAGCTTCTAGCCGCACCCGATCCATCCCGCAAGACCGGCTGTCACGCTTTTTCCACATCTCCGCCCGACCATGTTGCGCCAACCCACGCCTCCGCCCAAACTCCGGCGCAGGAGGCAACGCCATGGACTTCAACCTGACCAGCGAGCAACGCTCGATCCGCGACAATATCGCGCGGATTTGCGCCAAATTCGACGACGCCTACTGGTATCGCAAGGACCTCGACCACGCGTTCCCGCACGAATTCGCCAAGGCCTTCGCCGATGCCGGCTGGTTCGGCGCCATCTTCCCCGAATCCTGCGGCGGCGCGGGACTCGGCATGACCGAAGCCGCCATCATCATGCAGGAAGTCGGTCGCCTCGGGTTCAACGCCTGCTCCGCCCTGCATATGAACATGTTCGGCTGCATGCCCGTGGTGAAATTCGGCAGCGACGAGCAGCAAAAGCGCCACCTGCCGCGCATCATCGACGGCACCGACCGTGCCTGCTTCGGTGTGACGGAGCCCGACGCGGGCCTCGACACCACCCACATCACCACCTTTGCTCGGCGCGACGGCGATCGCTACATCGTCAACGGTCGCAAGGTCTGGACCTCCACCGCGCAGGTCGCCAACAAGATCCTGCTGTTGACCCGCACCACGTCGTTCGCCGACAGCAAACGCCCCAGCCACGGCATGACGTTGTTTTACACCGACCTCGACCGCAGCCGCGTCGAAGTGCGCCAGATCGAGAAAATGGGCCGCAACGCCGTCGATTCCAACGCGCTGTTCATCGAAAACCTGGAAGTCCCGATCGAGGACCGCATCGGAGAGGAAGGGCGCGGCTTCCACTACCTCCTCTCCGGCCTGAACTCCGAACGCATCATCGTCGCCGCCGGCGTTCTGGGCGCGACGCGCTATGTGATGGACAAGGCGGTGGCTTATGCCAAGGATCGCGTCGTGTTCGGCCGCCCGATCGGGCAGAACCAGGCCATCCAGCACCCGCTCGCCGAATTATGGATCCACCAGATGGCCGGGGAGCTGATGCTCTACAAAAGCGCCGCGCTGTATGACGCGGGCGAGGAATGCGGGGCGGAGGTCAACGCCGCCAAGTATTTCTGCGCCGATCTGTTCTTCCGCGCCGCCACCCGCGCCGTGCGCACCCATGGCGGCTTCGGCTATGCCAAGGAATTCCACGTCGAACGCTATTTCCGCGAGTCCATCCTGCCGCTGGTCGCCCCCGTCAGCCAGGAACTCGCCCTCTCCTACGTCGCCGAACGCGCGCTCGGCCTGCCGAAATCGTACTGAAAGGACAACACCCCCATGTGGCCCATTCGATCCGCCCTGTTCGTGCCCGCGCATCGTCGCGACTGGGTCGCCAAGGCGATCCGCGTCTCGCCAGGCGCGGCCATCCTCGATATCGAGGACTCAGTCCCGCCGCAGTTCAAGCCGCAGGCGATGGAATACCTGAAAAGCGAAATCGCCGAACTGAAGGCCGCCGGCGTCGGTGCCTTTGTGCGGGTGCAGCCGCTGTATGACGGCACCGAAGCGGAAATCGCCGCCGCCGTCACCGACGGGCTGACCGCCATCGTCCTGCCGAAAGTGTCCAGCCCCGCGGAGATCACCCGCCTCGCGGACATGCTGAGCTACGCGGAAGGCCGAGCGGGCGTGGCGCATGGGGCCGTGGGGATCGTGCCGCTGCCGGAAACGGCGGAGGGCATGTATTGCGCCCGTGACCTGTGCAAGGCCAGTACCCGCGTGCGCGGCATTCACGGCGCGCTCAGTGGCCCCGTATCGGGCGACTTTGCCCGCGCCTTCGGCTTCCGCGCGACCACGGATGGGTCCGAACAGCTTTTCCTCGCGTCCAAAATGGTGCTCGACAGCCGGGCAGGGGGGGCGATGTATCCGTTGGCGGGCATTTTCGGCACGCCGCAGGACGATCTGGCCGCCGTCGAGCGGCTGATCCGCAAGGCCCGCGACATCGGCTACACCGGTGTTGCCGTCATGCATCCGTCGCACGTCGCCGTCGCCAACGCCGTGTTCCGCCCGACGGAGGAAGAAGTCGCCTACTTCAAAGGCCTGCTCGCGGCGTTCGAGGCGGCGGAGAAAGCCGGTCTGGGCGCCGTCAGCTATCAAGGCGCGATGGTGGATTATGCCATGTTGCCGTTGGCCAACGAAGTGCTGGCCGAAGCGGCCCGTTATCAATCGAAATCATAAGGACCCAGCCCGTGCCCCTGGATTACGAAAAGCGCGACGGTGTCGCCTATATCACGCTGAACAACCCCGAGAAGGCCAACATTCTGGATAAGCAGATGTCGGACGCGATCTCGGAAGCCTGGATCGACCTGTGGGAAGACCGCGACATTCGTTGCGCCATCCTGACCGGCAAGGGCGATCGCCATTTCTGCGGCGGCCATAATCTTGCGCCGCGCCCCGGCGTAACCGCCGAGGAACGGGAATATCTGCGCACCCAGCGCATCTTCTGGCCCCTGGCCGGGACGGTGCACGGGCAGAAGACCGGCGTCGACGGTCGGATGGGCGATCATTACCCGCGCGTCTGGAAGCCGGTGATCGCCGCCGTGAACGGTTGGGCGGCCGGCGCGGGGCTGTATATCCTGCTGTCGTCCACCGACATCCGTATCGCCAGCGCCGAGAACGCGAAGTTCAAATTCGCCCTGACGACCCAGGGCTGGCTCGGCAACGGACCGGGCGCGAGCCTGCTCGCCAAGCAGCTTCGCTACATCGACGCGATGAAAATCATGCTGACCGACGAACCGTTCGACGCGGCGGAAGCCTTGCGCATCGGCGTGGTGAACGAGGTCGTGCCGCACGATCAGTTGCTGGCCCGCGCCGAACGCTATGCCCGCCACATCTGCAAGCTGCCCCCGGTGGCGGTGCGGATGATGAAGGAGTTCATGGTGCGCTTCGGCGATCTGCCCACCGATCAGGCCTGGCACATCCAGAACATCATCAACTCCCTGCTGATCCAGACCACGATCGACGGGGAAGAAGGCCGCACGGCGTTTAACGAAAAGCGCCCGCCCAACTTCACCGGCGCCCTGCGTCGGCGTGGGGAGGCCTGGGACACGCTGTCGGAAGAAGACGCTGCTCGGCTGGATGAAATTTACCGCAGCGGAGAGTTCTGACCGCGAGGCAGATGATAGACTTTGCCACCCATTTGTGACATTACTGTCGACCTCGTTGGGGACGACAGTAATGTCTGATATGGGTGCCTCGCTCGCGCCGTTCGCCACCCCTCTTATCGCCGCCACAGGCGCAATCCTTGTCGCTATCATCGCCGCTTTAAGCGCTATAGCCGTTGCTGCAATCACTTATTGGACGACCAAAAAGCGGGAACGCGAGGCTGAGCTCCGCCGGGAAAAATTGGAACACTACAAGGATTTTGTGGCTACCCTCGCCGACGTTATTTCTGGCAATCGTACATTGGAGAACCAACAAGCGTTTGCGCGCGCGTGCAACAAGCTCAATCTGGTGGCGCCGTTATCGGTCATCGATGCATTCCGGGCGTTTCAAGACGAGGGCGACGGGGAGGAAGGTGAACAGGCAGAAACCAGACGCAACGCCCTGATGTCACACTTATTCTATGCCATGCGCGACGATTTAAGCGTGGGGAACAGGCGTGATGACCAGACGATATTGATCCGGTTTTGGACCGCAGGCACGGCGCAAACGCCGGAACATACGCGGTCTATGGGAGATTAATGCCGGATAGACGCCGTATCGCGCACAGCACCCTTGACCGCGTCCGCCAAAGCCCCAAACTCCGCCGCAACAGACGCCCGAGGAAGCCTTCCATGACCGACCTGACCCTGTTTCGCCGGGAAACCCGCGTTTGGCTCGAAGCCAACTGCCCGCCCGTCATGCGCACCCGTATGCCGGAGGAGGAGCAGGTCGCCGGCGGCAAGCGCGCATCCTATGTCCGTCCCGAGCAAAAAATCTGGCTCGACCGCATGGCGGAAAAGGGCTGGACCGCGCCGACATGGCCGAAACAATACGGCGGCGGCGGCCTGTCCCCGGATGAGGCGATCGTGCTGGAAGAGGAAATGCAGGACCTCGGCTGCCGAGCACCATTGCGTGGTATGGGGCTGTCGATGCTGGGGCCAACTTTGTTGGAGTATGGCACCGAAGAACAGCGCCGGACGCATATTCCCAAGATCGTGTCGGGGGAAATCCGCTGGTGCCAGGGCTATAGCGAGCCGGGCGCGGGTTCCGACCTCGCCAGCCTCTCCACGCGCGCCGTTTTGCAGGGCGAACATTTCCTGGTCAACGGGCATAAGATCTGGACATCGAACGCGCATCTGTCCGACTGGATTTTCTGCCTCGTCCGCACCGATCCGACGGTGAAAAAGCATGACGGCATCAGCTTTCTGCTGATCGACATGGACGATCCCGGCGTGCGTCCGAACCCGATCAAGCTGATCAGCGGCAAGTCGGTGTTCTGCGAGACCTTCTTCGACAACGTGCGGGTGCCGGCCGGTCATCTGGTGGGGCATTTGAACAAGGGCTGGACCATCGCCAAGCGGCTGTTGGAACACGAACGCAAGGGCATCGGCGGCATCGGCGCGCGCAACGCGGCGAAGTTCGAAGTGACTCCGGAAGCCATGGCGAAGGCCTATGCGGGCGAAGAAAACGGCCGCATCGCCGATCCGGTGCTGCGCGACCACATCGCAGCCTACTCGATGGATGCGCATGCGTTCCAATTGACCCGCCGCCGAGCGGCGGAGGAGGCGGAAGCCGGGACTCCGCCGGGGCCGTTGTCGGCGATGTTTAAATACTACGCCACCGAACTGAACAAGCGCCGCTACGAGATGATGCTGGAAAGCGAGGGCGTGCAGGCGCTGGGCTGGGAGGGTGAGGGCTTCACCGACGACGAGTTGCGGATCACGCGGGAATGGCTGCGATCGAAGGCCAACACGATCGAGGGCGGCACGTCGGAAGTGCAGTTGAACATCATCGCCAAGCGCGTGCTGGCGCTGCCGGACTAGCCTCATGCGCCAGGGCGGGCAGTGCGTGCCGGACCCTCACCCGAAGCGCTGACGCGCTTCGACCTCTCCCGGTGGGAGGGGTGTTTCGACAGACAGGACCGATTGCGATGCCGATGATTCTCAGCTCCGAAGCCCAGATGGTCCGCGATACCGCGCTGGACTTCTTCCGGGAGCGTAGCCCCGTGCTGGCGCTGCGCAAGCTGCGCGACAGCAACGACCCCGACGGATTTTCCCGCGCGTTGTGGCGCGAGATGGCGGAACTCGGCTGGACCGGGTTTTTGGTGCCCGAAGACCATGGCGGGTCGGATTTCGGCGTGACCGGTCTGGCGCAGGTGATGGAAGCCGCCGGGCGCACGCTTGCCGCGACGCCGCTGCTGTCGACCGCGCTGCTGGGCGCGTCGTTGATCGCGCTGGGCGGGAACGAGGATCAGAAGGCGGAGCATCTGCCGCCGCTGGTCGCCGGGGAGCGTTTGTTTGCCCTGGCGTTGGAGGAAGGGCCGCGCCACGCGCCGGCGAAGATCGCCGCGACGGCGACGGTGGAAGCCGGGGGCTATCGACTGAACGGGTCCAAGCGGTTTGTGCTGGATGGGCATATCGCCGATGTGCTGATCGTGGTGGCGCAAAGCCCGAACGGCATCGCGCTGTTCCTTGTGCCCGGCGACGCGCCGGGGGTGACGCGCACGCGCACGACCATGGTCGACAGCCGCAACGCCGCGCTGGTTCGGCTGGAAAACGTCCATGTCGGCAAGGAAGCGCTGCTGCGCGGCGGGCCGGATTTGCTGGAAACCGTGCTGGATCGTGCTCGCGTCGCGTTGGCGGCGGAAATGCTGGGTTCGGCGTCCGAAGCGTTCGAGCGTACCGTGCAATATCTGAAGGATCGCAAGCAGTTCGGCGTGCAGATCGGCACATTCCAGGCGCTGAAGCACCGTGCCGCGCAGATGTTCTGCGAGATTGAGGTCACACGCTCCGCCACCATCGCCGCGTGTTCGGCTTTGGACGAAGGCGGCAACGAGGCCGCTGCTTTGGCGGCCCTGGCGAAGGGCAAGGCGAACGACACGCTGTTTTTGTGCGGGAACGAGGGTGTGCAGATGCATGGCGGCATCGGCATGACGGACGAGCACGAGATTGGGTTTTTCATGAAGCGCGCCCGGGCCGCGCAGGCGACGTTCGGCGATTCGACCTTTTGCAAGGACCGTTACGCCCACCTGATGGGCTACTGAAGCAGTTTCACCAGCGACAGACTGTTGGTATCGATCAGCAGGCGATACGAAGTCTGTAGCTGGGTCTGCACCAGAGAGATCTTCGACAGGATCGTGGCCATGTCGACCTCCTGCGCTTCGGCCAGTTGGGTCGATACGGCCGTGGACAGATCGCCCAGGCGGGCGCGCGTGTCCGCCATGCGGGCCTGCCGATCGCCGAAGACGCCGACATCGATTGCCATCGCGCCGATAGACTCCGTCAGCCCCGCGCGGGTGTCGTCGATCAGGGCGGCGAAGCCGGGGTCGGTGGCCTGGGTGTCGCGCAGGGAGCCGATGGTCGCGAGCGCGCGCATGAGGTCGCGCATGTAGGAGCCGGTGGAGGACGGGCCGTCCGACACCGCGGCGCTGTTGGCGCCGGCCAGCAGGCCGGTCGGGATGGTTTCATTCGGGCCGACCTGGGTGACGGGCGTTTTCAGTTCGGAAGCGTCGCGCGACAGCCAGGCGGAAAAGGGGCTGATGCCGTCGGCGTTCGACGCGGCGATACCCAGAGTGGCGGCGGTCGTGGCGGCGGCGCCGTTGGCCGTCAGGCCCTGGATCGCGGTTGCGATCGCGCTGTAGAAGCCGGACGCCGTGATGTCCTCGGCTTCCGGGATCGGGGGATTGTCGGAATCCTGACCGGCGAAGACGTAGCCGGTCGCGTCGCGGGCGTTCAGCAGGTTGGCGACCTGTCCCAAGGCGGCGCGCGCGTTGGCGGCGATGGGGTCGATGCCGCCCTGGTTGAAGCTGGTCAGCGCATTCAGTTGGGCGCGGAAGTCGGCGGCGATCTGCTGGATTTGTTTCATGGACGCCTGGATGGTTTCCATCCGTCCGGTGGCGGCGTCGATATTGGCCTGCCATACGCCGATGGTCTCGATCCGCGGTTTCAACGACAGCGATTGTGCCAGGCCCTGGCCCAGCCCGGCATAGGTTTCGGCGACCATGCCGGAGCTTGCCTGCCCGGTCAGCGTGGTCAGCCGATCGCGCGTTTGCGACCCTTGCTGGATCAGTTGCGCCAGCATTCCATAGCCCATTGGTCCGACAGTGCCGCTCATACCCTGTGCAGGGCAAGGTTCGGGCCAAGGTGAACATCGCAGTATTTCACTGCGGGTTTGCGTCGAAGCGCCGGCGCGGGTGGGCGGTCGATCCGACCCACCCGGCAGGTTTTACCGGCCCTTAAAGGCCGGGGGGCGCTTGGCGACGAAGGCGTTGGCGGCTTCGGCGTGGTCTTCGGTCTCTCGCGTGCGGAGCATGCCGTAGGCCTCGGAATCCAGCGTGTCCGACAGGGAACCGTCCTCGGCGGCCTTCATGTTGCGCTTGATGTAGCGCCAGGCCATCAGCGGGCCGGAGGCGAAGGTGCGTGCCTGCGCCATGGTTTCAGCCGACAGATCGGCGTCGGGCACGACGCGGCTGACCAGGCGCAGATCGGCCAGTCGTTGCGCGTTCATGATTTCGGCGGTGAAGTAAAGCTCCCGCGCCAAAGCGGGGCCGACGATGCGGGTCAGGAAGTAGCTGCCGCCGTAATCGCCGGACAGGCCGATCCGGGCGAAAGCGGTGGTCATGCGGGCGGAGGCGGCGGCGATGCGCATGTCGCAGGCGAGTGCCAGTGACATCCCGGCACCGGCGGCGACGCCGTTCAGCATGGCGATCGTGGGTTTCGGCATGTCGTGCAGCAGGCGCGATGCCTCCATCCCCACGCGCAGGGTGTCGGCGCGCAACTCGGGGGACAGCGTGGTTTTGCCGGCCGCGGCGGCCTGCGCGGCGACGTCGCCGCCGGAACAGAAGGCGCGTCCGGCGCCGGTCAGCACCACGCAGCCGATGGCGGGATCGACGGCATAGTCGGCGAGCAGCGCGCGCAGCCCGGCGATCATTCCGCCGGTCAGCGCGTTCAGTCGTTCCGGTCGGTTCAGCGTGATGACGGCCAGGCCGTTATCGACCTGCGCGATGATTTCGTCGCTCATTCCGCTTTCCCTCCGCGATGCGAGAATGCTGTCTCCGCACTGGTGATGAATTCCAGCAGGCAGGTGTGGCCTTCTTCCGTCGCGCGTTTGGCGCGCAGGATGGCATTGCCGACATCGTTCGGGTCCGACACACGCTCGCTCCATCCGCCGAGTTCGCGGGCGAGGTTGGCATAGTTGCCGCCGAGATCGCGGGCCTTGTGCAACTCGTGCGACAGTTTCATGTGCGGAATTTCGATCGCCATGGTCGAGTTGTTCAGCACGATGGTGCAATGGGGGATGCCGCAGCGCACGGCGGTTTCGAAGTCGAGACCGGTCATGCCAAAGGCGGCGTCGCCCATGAAGTTGACGCAGAACTTGTCGGGCGCGGCGACTTTTGCGCCCATGGCGAAGCCGAGACCGGTGCCCAGCTGGTGCGACTTGCCCCAGCCCAGATAGCCGCGCGGCGTGGTGGCGCGATAGAACGGCAGCAACTGGTCGCGCGGGCTGCCGGAATCGTGCGTGACGATCGCCTGCGCCGGGTCGATGACGCGGATGAACTCGTTCATCACGTGGTACGGCGTGATCGGCGATTCTTTCGAATTCAGCTTCGCCGCCCAGCGCGCCAGCCAGATCGCGCGTTCGGCCGCGATTTCCGCCGCCGGAGATCGGTTGGGCAGCTTGCCGCCGAGCCGATCCTTCACCGCCGCGATCACGGCGGCCAGGGTCAGCTTGGCGTCGCCCAGCAGTGCGATCTCGGTGTTATAGGATTTGTGGAGGTCGCGGGTGTCGTTGGTGGCGTGGATGATCGGCACGCCCTTGGGCAAAGGCGGCGTGGTCAGCGGATGGCGGTTCAAGCCGGTGCCGATGCCGAAGATCAGATCGGCCTTGGTATAGAGAAACAAGCGGCCGGGACCGGTGAAGGTATTACCGCCGGAGCCGAGGGCGAGGGCGTGATCCTCGGGGAAGGCGCTTTTGCCGTCGACGGTGGTCATGACCGGCGCTTGCAGCAGTTCGGCGAGTTCGACCAACTCGTCCGACGCTTCGGCATAGAGCACGCCCTGACCGGCCAGGATCACCGGGCAATTCGCCGCCAGCAGCATTTTCGCCGCGTCGTCGGCGTCGCGCGGATCGGGGGCGGAGATGGTCTGGCGCATCGGCGTGTAATCCAGCACGTCGGAGCCGATATCGAGATCGACGAGATCGCGCGGCACCTCCACCATCACCGGTCCCATCCGCCCGTTCTTCAGCGCATTAAACGCTCGGCGCATCACCGCTGGTGTCGATTCCGGCAGGCGGATTTCCTCGACCTGCTTGGTGACCGACGCATAGGTGCGGTGCGACTGGAAGGTCGGGAAGATTTGCGAGGAGTCACGTGCCTGCGCCAAGGGCAGGAACAGCACCGGCGCGGAGTCGGAATAGGCGGTGGCGATGCCGGGGAAGGCGTTTTCGGAGCCTGGGCCATACTGCATCGCGAAGACGCCGGCGGGTTTGCCGTTGGTGACGCGGGCATACCCGTCGGCCATATCGACACCGACGCGTTCCTGCCGGCAGATGATCGGGCGAATCCCCGCCGCGACGGCGTTTTCGATGATGGATGTGGTGGGGAAGCAGAACAGCGTCGTAACGCCTTCTCGCTTCAGGATTTCTGCGATTGCATCGGCGGCTCGCATGGGGACGCTCCCGGTTTGTTTGATCGGTGCGAAACTAAGCGGTGGGCGAAGGCGCGGCAATGGCGCGGGTGGCGGTGGTTGCGGTCGGCGCGGATCGCGGCGAACATCCGGGCAAAACGACGTGTTGGGGAAATGCCATGAAACGACGCCGGTTTCTTCAGGGTTCCGCCGCGATCGCGGCGACGGGATCGCGGGTTGCCATCGCGCAGCCGGAACGCGCGCGCACGCTGCGCTTCGTGCCGCATGCGAACCTGACGCTGCTCGATCCGCACTTCACCACCGCCCTGGTGACCACGAACCACGGCTGGACGATCTATGACACGCTGTTCTCGCTGAATCGCGCGCAGGAGGTCCGCCCGCAGATGGCGGCGGGCTATACGATCGAGGACGAGGGGCGGACCTGTCTGATCACCCTGCGCGACGGGCTGCGGTTCCATAACGGCGAACCGGTGCTGGCGCGCGACTGCGCGCAAAGCCTGGCCAGGTGGTCGGCGCGCGAGACGATGGGCCAAAGCATCGCCCGCTTCGTCGATCAGTGGGGCGTTCGGGACGATCGCACCATCCGGATCGCGCTGAAGCGCCCCTTACCGGCGCTGATGCCGATCCTGGCGCGCGGCGGGGCGAGCATTCCCTTCATCATGCCGGAGCACATCGCGAAGACCGACCCGTTCAAGCAGGTGACGGAGACCATTGGCTCCGGCCCATACCGCTTCGTGAAGGACGAGTTCGTCGCGGGCTCTCGCGTGGTCTATGCCCGCAACGCCGATTACGTGCCGCGGCAGGAAGCGGCGGAGTGGACGTCGGGCGGCAAGGTCGCGCATTTCGATCGGGTCGAATGGAAAGTCATTCCGGACTCCGCGACGGCGGCACTGGCCCTGCAATCCGGGGAGATCGACTGGTACGAACAGGTGCAGCCGGATTTGCTGCCGCTGCTGCGCGCGCATCCCGGCATTGCGATCGGAAGCGCCAATCCCACCGGCTATAATGCCATCCTGCGCTTCAACCATCTGCAACCGCCGTTCAATAACGTCGCGATCCGGCGGGCCGTCATGATGGCCGTGGACCAAAGCGATTATATGGCGTCGATCACCGCCAACGATCCGACCGCCTGGCGGGTCTGCAAATCGCTGTTGCCCTGCGGCACCGCCGACGGGCGGGAGATCGGTGCCTCCGCGATGCCGGGTAATCTGGAACGTGCCCGAGCGGCATTGAAGGAAGCCGGCTACAACAACGAAAAGATCGTCATCATCAGCCCGACAGACTTCGTCACCATCGGTCCCCTCGGCGACGTATCGTTCGACCTGTTCCGCCGGTTGGGCATGAATGTGGAGATCGTGCAGACCGACTGGGGCACCGTCTCGCAACGTCGCCTGAACCGGGAGGGCGTGGAGAAGGGCGGTTGGTCGGCGCTGCATACCTGGGGATCGTCCACCACGATCGGTAATCCGATCAGCCAGTTCTTCATGCGGGGATTGGGGGACAGCGGCTGGTCCGGCTGGTTCAAGGACGAGACGATCGAGCAGTTGACGGATCAGTGGCTGCTGGCGGGCAGCGACGCCGAACGCGCGTCGGTCGCCGATGCGATCCAGCGCCAGGCGTTCGACCGGGTGCCGTCGGTGCCGCTGGGGCAGTTCCACATCCGCACCGCATACAGCAGGACGCTGACCGGATTGGTGGAGGCGCCTGGGGCGATGCCGTGGAATATAAAGCGGATATAGTCGAACCGGTTGGCCGGCTCCGCCATCGGCGGAGCCGGCCTTCAGTCGTCAGCGCGACAGCGTGAAGCCTTCGTAGTCGTTCGCCGCTACCGCGTCGCACTTCTTGCGATAGCCGGCGAAGCCGCCGACATAGGGCATGAAGACGCGCGGCTTGCCCGGAATATTCGAACCCAGGTACCAGGAGTTCGCCAGCGGATACAGGGTGCTGTCCGCGACGTCGTTCACATGCTGCACCCAGTCCCGTTCGGCCTCCGGCTTCGGCTCGATCCGGGTCATGCCCTTGGCGCGCATCGCGGTCAGGCAGTCGCCGATCCAGTCCATGTGCTGCTCGATCGCCACGATCATCTGCGTCTTCACGGATGGGCTGCCCGGACCGGTGATTGTGAACATATTGGGGAAGCCCGACACCATCAGACCCAGATAGGTCAGCGGCCCACCGGCCCATTTCTCCGCCAAGGTCGGACCGTTGCCGACACGGATGTCGATTTCGCGCAGCGCGCCGGTCATCGCGTCGAAGCCTGTGGCAAAGACGATGGCGTCGAGTTCGTAGTCGCCGTTGGCCGTCCGCACGCCGGTTTCGGTGATCTCCTGGATCGGCGCGCTGCGCACGTCAACCAGAGTGACGTTCTCGCGGTTATAGGTCTCGTAATAGTTGGTATCGAGACACAGGCGCTTGGTGCCGATCGGGTGATCTTTCGGCGCCAGCAGTTCGGCTACTGCCTGATCCTTGACGATGGAGCGGATTTTGTTGCGGACGAACTCCGACGCCGTATCGTTCGACGCCTTGTTCACCAGCAGGTCGGTATAGGCGTACAGGAAGCTGATGCTGCCGCCTTCGGCCCATTTCGCCTCGTACGCCGCGTTGCGTTCTTCCTCGCTCACGTCCAGCGCGGATTTCGTCGGGGCGGGGTGGCCGGCAATGCCGAACGGCGTGTCATAGGCCGCAATGCGACGGGCGGTGTATTCCGACTTGTGCGTGCGCTCTTTCTCCAGGTCCATCGGCGCGTTGCGGGCCGGCAGGCTGTAATTCGCGGTGCGCTGGAACACATGCAGGTGCTTCGCCTGTTGCGCGATCAGCGGGATCATCTGCACGCCCGACGAACCGGTGCCGATCACGCCGACGCGCAGGCCGGTGAAGTCCACACCCTCGTGCGGGTACATGCCGGTGTGGTACCACTTGCCCTTGAAGGACTGGATGCCCTTGAAGTCGGGCACTCGAGGCGTGGACAGATTGCCGGTCGCCATGATGCAGAACGGCGCGGACACTTCCTCGCCCTTTTCGGTGCGCACGGTCCAGCGATGGGTGGCCGGATCGAATTCCGCCGATTTAATGCGGGTATTCAGCCGCACATCCTTCCGCAGATCGAACCGATCCGCGACATGGTTGATGTAGCGCAGGATTTCCGGCTGCGTGCCGTAACGCTCCGGCCAGTGCCATTCCTGCTGCAGGCCGTCGTCGAAGGCGTAGGAGTATTCCAGGCTTTCCACGTCGCAGCGCGCGCCGGGATAGCGGTTCCAGAACCAGGTGCCGCCGACACCGGAGCCCGCTTCGAAGGCGATGGCCTTCAGGCCCAGCTTGCGCAACCGATGCAGCGCATACAGCCCGCCGAGACCGCCGCCGACGACGATGGCATCGAGTTGCGCCGTTTGATCCGCGCCCGCGGCAGAGACTGCCCGTTCCTTGACGTCCGACATGAGTGTTCTGTTCCCCGCTTATCGAAAACTACGGCTCTTCAAAGCACGCTTCATCCCGCGCGCCAACCCGAAGGCTACGCCGGCATCAGATGGCGTACCTTCGGTTGCACTTCCTCGGCCAACAGACGCAACGAGTTTTGCCAGACATCCGGCTTGTCCGCGTAGTCGAAGCCGAAGACCAGCAGGTTGCCGAAGCCGCCGACGTCGTTATAGACCCGTTCCAGTTTCTCGGCGACCGTCGACGGCGAACCGATCAGCCAGTTGTGCTTCGCGCAGTATTCGGGGGTAACGTCGGAATCCGGCACGTCGGGATGGTGCTTCAGATATTGGAGGAAGCCGAAGTTACCCAGCAGCGGCAGGAAGTATTCGCGCATCATGCGCCCCATCATGCCGCCGACCGACAGAGTCCAGGCTTCCTCGTCGGTGTCGGCGACGAAGACTTCGCGCACCATGCGCCAGTCCGACCGCTTCGGCGTGCGCCCGGTCCGCTTCGCGCCTTCTTCCACCGCCGCCCAATGGGTGCCGACATAGGCGGGGTTCAGGTTCAGGCTCAGCGGCAGAAACCCATGCTCCCCGGCCATTTTCAGCGTGTCGGAGTTGGTCGACAGCCCGGCGACCCCGATCGGCGGATGCGGCTGTTGCAGCGGCTTGATGTGCGGCTTCAGGAAGCCGTACATCAGCTCGGGCTTCGCGACGTTCCAATACTTGCCCTTGTGCTCGAACGACGGCTCATCGCTCCACAGGCGCAGGATGATGTCCAGGGCTTCACGAGTCATTTCGCGATTGGCGCCCGACATGCCGTCTACCCCGAACATCGCCCAGTCGCTGGGCAATCCCGACGCGGCGACGCCGAACATCAGCCGTCCTTCCGACAGATGGTCCAGCATCGCGACGCGGTTCGCGAGTTCGGCGGGATGATGATACGGCAGCAGGAACCCGCCCGGTGCCAGCCGGATACGCTTCGTCTGCAACAACGCCTGCGCGATCAGCAGATCCGGCGCGGGATGCGGCTCCCACGGGGCGGTGTGGTGTTCGCCGATCCAGGCCTCGGCATAGCCAAGCTCGTCGAGCCAGCGAAGGGTTTGCAGGTCCCAGTCATGGCCGGCCTTCAGGCCGCGCTCCGGCGGGTGGGACGGCATGGTGAAATAACCGAGCTGCATGGCGGTCCTCCTGGTTTCTGCTATTGCCGGGACGCTACACCGGAAAACGGCACCAAGGAACAGCGCCATGAGGCAGACAGACCCCCGGATCGACATCTGGCTGGCAGGCAATGCCGATCCCGTTGCCGATCCCTTACTGGGCATGGAGGCGGCCGGACTCTTCGCGCCGGAGAGCAGCTATGGCGCGATCGCCCGCATCAAGTCCGACCTGGTGGAGCGTACCGGCCTGATCGGGCTGGCCGGCGTCTGGGGCGGGCGGCAGATGGTGTCGCGCTTCTTCCTGGAACGCTTCGGCACCCCGGCGCAGATCGCCGCCTGGGGCGGTAAGGGCCTGTCGGTCGCGATCTCCGAACCCGGCGTCGGCGCGCATCCGAAGCTGCTGACCACGCGCGCCGTCGCGCAGGGCGACGCTGTGCGGATCGACGGCAAAAAGGCCTGGGTCAGCGGCGGCCCGACGGCGGATGCCGTCATCGTCTTCGCCATCACGGCGGAGGATGCCGGCCGCAAGCGCTACGGCGCATTCCTGGTGCCGACGACGACGCCGGGGTTGAGCATGGCGGAAATGCCGGGCTTCCACGCGCTGCGCCCGTCGCGGCACTGCGCCATGACGTTGGATGGGTGCATTGTGCCGCGTTCGGCGCAACTCGGCCCCGACGGCAGTGCCTATGACCGCATGGCGCTCCCGTTCCGCGATGAAGAAGACGCCGTCGGCACGTTTGGGCTTTTGGGCGCGTTTCGCTATCTCGCGCGTCGGTTGGGCCAAGGGGGAGATAAGGCGGGGGATAAGGGGGGAGATAAGGCGGGGGATAAGGCGGAGGAGGCGGCGCTGTCGTTGGGCGGGATCGCGGCGCTGATCGCGGTGTTTGCCGCCGGGGCGGAGGCCGTGGTGGCGCAACTGGACGCGGGGGCGCTGGAAACCGGCTCCCCCGTTCTGGTCGGGCTGCGCGTATTGGCGACCGATCTTCTGGCGCGATGCCGGGGCCATATCGACGCGCATGGCGCGCCGGCGAATGCCGACGCGGTCGCGACCATGCTGTCGGATATCGAGGCCGTGCTGGGCGTCGCGCGCGGTCCCAGGCTGGCACGTCAGGCGCGGCTGGGCACCGCGCTGTTCAGGGGACGGTAACTATCAGGGACCGGTAACCGTCACCGCCACGCGCACGACGCCGTCGCCGGGGATCAGTTTCACCGCGAAGCTGTCGGCACCGACGAAGCCGCGGAACGGCGTATAGTCGATCCGGGTGGCGTCGCCGACCTGGTGCACAAAGACCTTCCCATGGTTCGGGCGACCCGTCAGCAGGGCGGAGGCGAAGGGCCGGCCGCGCTGGTCGACGCTGACCGCGCACCAGCCGCCGTCGTTGCCCAGCTTGATCGCGGCATCGACGGCCTGGCCATCGGTCACCGCCGGCTTGGCGCCCTGGCAGGTTTTCGCGCCGCCGGTCTGATCCGCGGCGAAGATCCGCAACGTCGAGTTCGGCTGTGCCTGCTTGGTCTCCGCGCAGCCTTGCAGCAGAACGGGGGCGGAAGCCAGGGCGAGCAGAGTGGCAACGCGGGATAAAGCGGTCGTCATGGCGTGCGAATCTCCTGTGCGCCGGGTCGCCGCGTGATTCGGCATCGCGGTGGATCGGCGGGCGGATACATACCGCTTATCCCGCCAATTGAAAGCCGGAACCCGTCTCGTCCCCCCAAACCATGCCCCTGTCGCTTGCCGTTCACCTGACGCAGAGTATCGCCTGGGCAAGGCAAGGAGCACTTCGATGGATATTCGCAATCTCGGCCATTCCGGTCTGCGCGTTTCGACGATCGGACTTGGCTGCAACAATTTCGGCGGGCGCATCGATAAGGAGGCGACCCGCGCCGTTATCCACAAGGCGCTGGATCTCGGCATCACCCTGTTCGACACGGCCGATACCTACGGTAATCGCGGCGGCTCGGAAACGCTGATGGGTGAAATCCTGGGCGACGATCGCAAGCGCATCGTGCTGGCGACCAAGTTCGCGATGCCGATGGACGACGTGGGCGTGAAGATCGGCGGTTCGCGTCGTTATATCATGAACGCGGTGGAAGACAGTCTGCGCCGCCTGCGCACCGACTGGATCGACCTGTATCAGATGCACCAGACCGACCCGCGCACCCCGATCGAGGAGACGCTGCGGGCGCTCGACGATCTGGTACGGCAGGGCAAGGTGCGCTACATCGGCTGTTCCAACTTCGCGGGGTGGCAGTTGGTGGAGGCGGCCTGGACCGCGCGCGCCAATGGCCTGAACGCCTTTGTATCGCATCAGGACGAGTATTCCCTGGTCTTCCGCCGTCCCGAGGCCGAACTGATGCCCGCCGCGCGCAAGTACGGGCTTGGGATGTTGCCGTATTTCCCGCTGGCGAGCGGATTGCTGACCGGCAAGTACCGCCGCAATGCCACGCTGCCGGCCGGCACGCGCCTGGCCAACGCGCAAAACCTCGCGGATCGCTATCTGACCGAGCGGAACTGGCAAATCTCGGAAAAACTGGGTGATTTTGTCGAGGCGCGCGGCCGCACGATGCTGGAACTCGCGTTTTCCTGGCTGCTGGCGCAAAGCCCGGTATCGAGCGTGATCGCCGGCGCGACGAAGCCGGAACAGCTGGAACAGAACGTCAAGGCCGGAAGCTGGGTGCTGACGGCGGATGAACTGGCGGAGATTGATCGGATCACGACCGGCTAGCGGAAGGACGAGCGGAAAATGGTGCCCAGGGGCGGAATCGAACCACCGACACTGCGATTTTCAGTCGCATGCTCTACCAACTGAGCTACCTGGGCACTGCGCGTCACGTCTCAGCGCGTTGGAGGCGCGTCATTAGACCAACACAGAACGGGGATCAAGTCGGTTCCGACAAAGAAGGTGCATCCTCGTCCAATTCGACCGGCGGGCCGGGAATGCGGTACTGCCCGGTCAGCCAGCGCCCCAGATCGACGTTTGCGCAGCGAACGGAGCAGAAAGGGCGGGATTTCTCGGTCGGCGGTTTGCCGCAGATCGGGCAGGGCGTTGCCGAGGGCTTAAGGCTCATGCGGGGTCTCCAGGCTCCAACCCATCAGACTCGGGTCGTCGCGCAGCATCAAAATACGTCCCGTCCGTCGCGTGAAGTCCTCCTGCGCCGACGAGTCGCGCCGTAGAGCCGTCACGATCGCCGGCTCGGCGCGCAGCGTGGCGGGACCCGAGCCGGTATCCCGGCAGAGCGCGCGCAGCGCGGCCAGCCCGGCGGCATGGGGGCCGGCCAGCACCTCGTGCAACGGCGGGCGGCGGCGGGCGCGCACGATTTCGGCCAGGCCAAGCGCGGAGAAGCCCAAAAACCGAGGCCGCAGTGGATCGTCGGCCAAGGCCGCCGCGAAAGAGGGGCCGAGTGCGGCACGCTTTTTGACGGAGAGTCCGGCCAGATCGACGACGATGGCGCCGGACAGATTGCGCAGCCTGATCTGGGCGGCGATCGCGCCCAGCATGGCTTCGTTCATCGCCAGATGCCGATCGATCTTCCCGCGTCGTTCGGCGACCATGCGCCCGCCGTCGACATCGATCGCCACCAGCGCCGGGGTGGGGTAGATCGACAGGCGACCGCCGAAGGGCAGTTCGACCTCGGCTTGTTCCAGCGCGTCGATCGCGGTTGCCAAGGCGTCGCCGAACACACCCGTCTGAACCGATACCCGCGCGCCGAACGGCCCGCGCAGTTGGGCGGCAAGCGACAGATCGTCCACCAGGATCGGCGCGTCGGGATAGCGTTCGGCCAGTTCCACCAGCGGCGACGGACCGCGGCGCACCAGCCCTACCGGACCTTCGGGTGGGGGTGGAGCGACCTTGGCGGTCAGGCGCGGGCCTTTGCCGCCCTGCGCGGCGCGCGCGATGCCAACCGCGACGATCATGCCCTCGCTCAGCCCCTTGGCGCCCTCGCTGTCCGGCAGGAAGCCCTCGGCATCGCCCAGGGTCACGAACGCGCCGGCCATCGCGGGGACCACGGAGACCACGCGCCCCCGATACACGTCGCCGATGCCGTCCGGCGCGTTCGGCCGCCAGATCGCGAAATCCAGCAAGGTATCGTCCCGCGCCGCCGCGATCCGGATTTCCCCGGGGCCGGCGCTGGCGCGGAGTTCAATCACGGGATCGACCATCCCGCGCCGCGCAGCATCTGCGCGGTTTCGAACAACGGCAGTCCGACGACGCCGGAATAGCTGCCGGACAGAAAGCGCACGAAGCTCGCGGCCTGTCCGTTAATTGCATAGCCGCCGGCTTTGCCCTCGCCTTCACCGGTGGCGAGGTAGGCGTCGATCTGCGCCGGGGATAGTCGCACGAAGGCCACAACGGTTTCGCACAGGCGTTCGACCCGTCGACCGTCCGGGGTCATCAGCGCAACGGCGGTCAGCACGCGATGGCGGCGGCCGGACAGCAGGGTCAGGCAGTCCCGCACCTGCTTTGTGTTCTCTGCTTTCGGCAGGATGCGGCGACCGACGGCGACGACGGTATCGGCGGCCAGCACGAAACAGTCGGGTTCGGGGGATGCGGCCAGCTTTTCCCGCGCCATGCGTTCGGCGTAGGGGCGCGGCAGCTCCAGCCGAGCGGGCGCTTCATCGATGTCGGGGGAGGTGACGCGATCCGGCACGATGCCGATCTGCGCCAGTAAGGTCAGGCGGCGCGGACTCGAAGACGCCAGGACCAGCCTGGCTGGGCCTGTTGCCATCATGGGGCCTCGCGCGCGGCTATTTGAAGCGGAAGGTGATGCGGCCCTTCGACAGGTCGTATGGCGTCATTTCGACGTTGACCCGGTCACCGGCCAACACGCGGATGCGGTTCTTGCGCATCTTGCCGCTGGTATGGGCAAGGATTGAATGCTCGTTATCGAGCTTCACGCGGAACATGGCATTGGGCAAAAGCTCCATCACGGTGCCGCTGAATTCGATCATATCTTCTTTGGACATCAGGCCTCTTGATACGGTTGATTTCGCGGCGGAACATGATGTCCGTCGCGTCGCAGGTCAAGCAGCACGTATCCGTCCAGTTGGGGACGGCACAGTTGGGGACGGTATCGGGGGAAATGGCTTCATTGGCCCAGGCGAAGGGCGATGCTGCGCGCATGGGCCTGCAAGCCCTCGGCCTCCGCCAGGGCAACGGCGGCGGGGCCTACCTTGGCCAGGGCCGAACGATCCGCCCCGACGAACGTCGTGCGCTTCAGGAAGTCGAACACCGACAGGCCCGAAGCGAACCGGGCGGAGCGGCCGGTCGGCAGCACATGGTTCGGGCCGGCAATGTAGTCGCCGACGGCTTCCGGCGCGTAGGCACCCAGGAACACCGCGCCGGCGTGGCGAATGCGGGCGAATACCGCTTCGGGATCGCGCAGCATCAGTTGCAGATGCTCCGGCGCCAGCCGATCCGACAGAGCTGCCGCTTCTTCCCAGTCGCGCACCAGGATGATCGCGCCGTGCGCCTGCCAGCTTGCCCCGGCGATGGCCGAACGGGGCAGGGTGGGAATTTCGGCGGCGACGGCGTCGGCGACGGCGTCGGCGAACGCCGCGCTGTCCGTGATTAAAATCGCCTGCGCAGCCTCGTCATGTTCGGCCTGTGCCAACAGATCGACGGCCACGCGTCTGGGGTCGTTGTCGGCGTCGGCCAGGATGACGACTTCCGACGGACCGGCGATGGAATCGATGCCGACATGGCCGAACACCTGTCGCTTGGCTTCCGCGACATAGGCGTTGCCGGGCCCGACGATCCGATCGACCGGAGCGATGGTCGCGGTGCCATAGGCCAGGGCGGCGACGGCCTGCGCGCCGCCGATGCGGTAGACTTCCGTCACCCCCGCCCGTCGCGCCGCCGCCAGCACCAGCGGGTTCAGCACGCCGTCGGGGCTTGGCACGCACATCGCGATGCGACCCACACCCGCCGCGCGCGCGGGAATCGCGTTCATCAGCACCGATGACGGATAGGCAGCCTTGCCGCCCGGCACATAAATCCCAACCGCGTCCAGCGCCGTCCAGCGCATACCCAGGGTCAGACCGGCGTCATCCGTCACGCGCAGGTCGGCGGGCAGTTGCGCCCGGTGGAATGCTTCGATCCGCGTCGCCGCCAGGTCCAGCGCGGCGGCGAGGTCGGTGGGAATGGACGCCGTCGCGGCATCGATTTCCGCCGTCGTCACCCGCAGCCGATCGACGGTCAGCGATTGCCGGTCGAACCGGTTGGTGTAATCGATCACGGCGGCATCGCCGTCCTCTCGGACCTTGGCGATGATCGCGGATACCACGTCGTCGACGGTTTTCGTCGTTTCCCGCGCCTGCGACAGCAGAATTTTGAACGCGGCCTCGAACCCCGTATCGGCGGTCGAAAGTCGAATCATTGTTGTTCGAGCGCCGAGCGGAATTTGGCGATCCATGCGCCCACCGCTTCGGGCTGCGTTTTCAGCGCCGAACGGTTCACGATCAGCCGGCTGGTGACATCGGCGATGGTTTCGGTTTCCACCAGCCCGTTGGCCTTCAGCGTCGATCCGGTCTGCACGAGGTCGACGATCAGTCGGCACAGCCCCAGCCCGGGTGCCAGTTCCATCGCGCCGTTCAGATGCACAACCTCGGCATGCACGCCGCGGTTTGCGAAGTGGCGGCGCGCGATATTGGGATATTTCGACGCCACGCGGACCATCGACCAGCGAGACGCATCGTCGCTGCCGGCGGTTTCGCGCGGCTCCGCCACCGCCACCCGGCACTTGCCGATACCCAGATCAAGCGGCGCGTAAACCTCGGGATAATCGAACTCCATCAGCACGTCGGCGCCGCAAATCCCGATATGCGCCGCGCCGAACGCCACGAAAGTCGCGACATCGAACGGACGTACCCGCACCACGTCCAGCATCGGATCGTCGGTCGGGAAGCGCAGGCGGCGGCTGTCCTCGTCCATGTAGTCCGGTGCCGGAACAATACCGGCGCGCGCCAGCAGCGGCGCGCACTCCTTGAGGATGCGACCCTTTGGCAAGGCCAGGATCAGCGGCGAGGCCGCGTCAGGCTCGAGCGCGGAAGCGAGAAAGGGGGCGGTCATGGGTTCTCCGGGGCGGGATTGGGCGCGGTCTACACCAGGGGCGAACCCAAGGGCAAACCTAACCCAGCAGGCGACGGTTGCGGGCGACGGATTCGGTGGTGGGATGATCCGCGCCGTATTCCTTCATGAAGATCGACAGCGCCCAATCCAGCGCTTCCTTGGCGGAAAATCCGTCGCCCATGTCGCGCAGCACGCCCGCCAGATTATTGGCGTCGCGCGCCACGGCGATATGCTCCCGCCCCAGCGCGGCCTCGTCTATCGCCAGGGCGCGCTCGAACGCCGCGTAGGCGCCGTCGAAGTCGCCGATATCGTGCAGCACCAGGCCCAGATGGTTGATATCCGTCGCCGCTTCCGGATGTTCCGCCCCGAACCGTTCCGTATGCAACGCCAGCGCTCGGCTCAACAGCGCCTGGGCGTCCATCATGTCGCCGAGTTCGTGCGCGAGGCGGCCGAGGGCGCGCAGATCGTCGGCGAGGTCGGGATGGTCGGCGCCGAGCTCCCGCTGGCGGACCTCGATCGTTTGTTCGAGCGCGGCGCGCTGCGTGCGTAGGTCGTGGAGGCTAGCCATGGGTCGGGTCCGTGCTGCGGGTTGATCGGGCGCAGGGATAAGCGCTCGCGCGGCAATAGTCACCCCGCTGGAATCCGTGTGAGAGATTTACGGTTTGTTCACTTTTTGCGGGCATACCGGACAAACGCGGCGCGTCTCGTTCGGTAACGGGTCGGGTCGATACGCAACCGGCTGCCTGACAGGGATTCCCACATGCTTTTGATACGCTCCCTCGACAATCTGCGCATCGCGGCGAAAATAGGATTGATTGTCGCGGCCTTTGCGATGGTTTCGGCCGGTGCGATCGGCTTCGCCGCTTTTCGCATGCAAAGTATCGATACCGCATACTCCGACCTGATCGACCACGTTGCCAAACCCGCCGCCCTTGGCGCTCGCGGCAATGTGTTCGCCGCGAGTTATTTGGCGGCTGCGTTTGAAGCGGTGGTGGAACCCAGTCAGGCGGGGCGCGATCGGCTGGAAGCGGAAATGAAGGAGGCGCATCACCAGGCCGAGGCGCGGTGGACCGAAGCAAAGAAGGGCCTGACCGCCGTGGGCGAGGTCGCGCTTGCGTCACGGTTCGAAGAAGGCATCAACCGTTTTCGCAAGGCCGTTGGGGCGTGCGAGCCGAGCATCAAAGACGCGGTGACGTCGGCGACGCCGGAGGGACGCGGTAAGGCCGGGGAGCGCATGACGAAGGAATGCCGACCCGTCATGACCGAGGCGGTCGAATATACCCGGAAATCGGTCATCGATATGGTCGCGTACCTCGACAAAACCTCCGACGAAGTGACGGAACTCTCGCATGGCACGATCCGAACGACGGTGGCGATCGCCGGCGGCGGTATGGCGGCCATGATCGCGCTTGCACTGTGGATCGGGATCAGCCGCATTTCCAGTCCGATCGGGCGCCTGAACGGCACCATGACCGCGCTGGCGAACAACGACCTGACCGTGACCCTTACCGATCTGGCGCGCCGCGACGAACTCGGCAGCATGGCGCGCACGGTGGAGGTGTTTAAGACCAACGCGCTGGAAGTCGAACGGATGCGGGCGGAGCAGGAAACGCTGAAGGCCGAAAGCGATGCGCGCCAGAAAGCGAAAATGATTGAAACCGCCAATGCGTTCGAGGCCAAGGTGGGCGCGCTGGTGTCGCAGGTATCGGCGTCCGCGTCGGAACTGCATGTGACCGCGCAATCGATGTCGGCGATGGCGACGCAGGCCAACCAACAGGCATCCACCGTCGCCGCGGCGGCGGAAGAAGCCAGCGCCGGCGTGCAGACGGTCGCCAGCGCGGCGGAGGAACTCAGTGCCTCGATCGGCGAGATCACGCGCCAGGTCACGGAATCCGCGAAGATCAGCAATCAGGCGGTGGACGACGCGCGCCGGACCGACGGGATTGTTCGGACGCTGGCGGACAACGCGCAAAAGATCGGCCAGGTCGTCGATCTGATCTCCAACATCGCCGGGCAGACCAATCTTCTGGCGCTGAACGCGACGATCGAGGCGGCCCGGGCGGGCGATGCCGGCAAAGGGTTCGCGGTGGTCGCGTCGGAGGTCAAGAGTCTGGCGGCGCAAACGACCAAGGCGACGCAGGAGATCGGATCGCAGATCAACGAGATTCAGTCGGCGACCGGAGAGGCGGTGGCCGCGATCAAACAGATCGGCACGACGATCGAAAAGGTCAGCACCATCGCGACCGCGATCGCGACATCGGTGGAGCAGCAGGCGAACGCGACCAACGAAATCGCCCGGAACGTGCAGCAGACGGCCGAGAGCACGCAGGAAGTCGGATCGAACATCGCAGGCGTCACGCAGGCGGCGAATGAGACGGGGGCCGCCGCGGCGCAGGTCTTGAGCGCGGCCGGGGAACTGTCGAAACAGGCCGAAACGGTCGCGGCGGAAGTCGGGCTGTTCGTAGAGAACGTGCGCGCGGCGTGAAGGCGGCGCGCCGAACTACTCCGGACGGGTAAGACCCGTCCGGAGGCGTGTCGAAGAGCTTAGAGCTGCGCTTCGGCGTATTCGTAGTTCGCCAGGTTATCCACCCAGTTTTGCAGGTAGTTCGGGCGGACATTGCGGAAGTCGAGGTAGTAGGCGTGTTCCCAAACGTCGCAGCCCAGCAGGACCTTGCCCTGGTTCTCGGCGAGCGGGTTGGAACCGTTGGCGGTCTTGGTCACCTTCAGCTTGCCGTCGGAACCCAGCACCAGCCAGGCCCAGCCCGAGCCGAACTGGCTGACGCCGGCGGCCTTGAACGCGTCCTTGAACGCGGCGACGCTGCCGAAATCGGCATTCAGCTTGGCTTCCAGCTTGCCCGGAATGCCGCCGCCCGTCGGGCTCATGCAGTTCCAGAACACGATGTGGTTCCAATGCTGACCGGCATTGTTGAACACCGGGCCACCGGCGGCGGCGGTCGAGGTCACGATCTCGTCCAGCGACTTGCCGGCGAGCGAGGCGTCGGCGGCGACGAAGCCGTTCAGCGCCGTGATATAGGCCTGATGATGTTTGCCATGGTGCAGGTCGAGGGTTTCCTCGCACATGCCCTTCGCTCCGAGAGCGGTCTTCGCGTAGTTCAGGGTCGGCAGTTCGAAAGCCATGAAATCCTCCGTTGGTTGCGGTGCTTCAGCACGGTTGCGACGGGTGCCAGCGGTCACTATGGCCCAGCCGACCACAGGTCAAGCTTGCATGCCGTGACGAACCGCGCCACTTCATTTGCGTGACGTCCTATCTCACCCTTGCGGACATGCTGCGCCGCCACGATCCTGACCGGTTTCTGACCGCGTTGTTCGCCCCGCCCGACCGGCGGCATGCGTTGCTGACGCTGTATGCCTTCAACCACGAACTGGCCCGCGCGCGCGACGTCACGTCGGAACCCACGCTGGCATTGATCCGGCTGCAATGGTGGCGAGAGGTGGTGGAGGGCGAAAATCGCCGCCACGAAGTTGCCTCTCCGCTCAGCGCGGCCCTGCGTGCCGGCCTGTTGGACGCCGCCGATCTGCTGGCCATCGTCGATGCGCGAGAGGCGGAGACGGAGCCGGCGATCGAAACCCTGGACGAATGGCGCGCCTATGTCGCCGGCGGGCCGGGCGGCCTGTCGGTCGCCGCCGCTCGGCTGCTTGGCGCGCCCGATCCCGAAGCCTTTCGTCCATTCGGCGCGGCTTACGGTGTGGCGGGCATTCTGCGCGGCTTTGGCCCGCTGGCGGCGCGCGGGCGCTGTCTGCTGCCGACGGAGTTGCTGGAGCGCCACGGCCTGACGCTGGAAGAGGCCATCGCCGATCCCGACCAGGCCGCTCTGCGTCCGGTCCGGGACGCCGTGATCGCGGAGGGGCGCGCCTGGTTGGCGCGGGGGCGGTCGGCGCGCGTGCCCCGTTCCGCCATCGCCGCCGCGCTGCCGGCCGTGCTGGCCCGGCGCGATCTGGCCCGCGCGCGTCTGGACGCCGCGCCGCGCGGCCTGGGCGACCGTCTGGCCGTGACATGGTCGGGACTGACCGGCCGGCACCCCTGAATTTGCTTTACGGCGGAGAGGTCTGACCACAAAATACCGGCCATGGCGGACATAATCGTGCAGTCGGCGACCCTTTATGGCTGGATTGGCGCGATCGTCGGTCTGGCCTTCATCCTGTGGGGGATCGACCGGGTCGATCCGTCGGCGCGCGGGGCCTATGCCTTCCGCCCGGTCCTGCTGCCCGGCCTGATCCTGTTGTGGCCCTTCGTCGTTCTGCGCTGGCTGTGGCTGGAGCGGCGGCGATGAGAGCCTGCCACCGCGCCGCGCATCGGGCGATCTGGCTGGTTCTGGCCGTCGCGCTGCCCGCCGCCCTGCTGCTGCCGCCGGTACTCCGCCCAAGTGGGCCGATCGAAGCGCCGGCGGTGCGCCTGGAAGCCCCGAAATGAGCGCGCGCTACGCCCCGGTCGGCTGGAATGTCAGCAAGATCGTCTACGACCTGGTGCTGCTGGGACTGATCGCGCTGTATGTCGGTCTGTTCCTGTGGATCGCGCCGATGTTGCAACGCGTCACCGCGCCGCTGGACCCCTGGTCCATCCGCATGGCGGCATACGGCACCTGCGCATTCCTGCTGCTGACCCTGATCCTGTGCATCGGACCGCTCGCTCGGCTGGATCGGCGCTTCATGCCGCTGCTGTACAACCGGCGACATTTCGGCGTGCTGACCTGCGCGGTGGCGTTAACCCATGCGGCCTACGCGTTCGACTGGTATTTCATGTACAGCCCGACGGACCCGTATGTGGCGTTGTTGAGCGGCAATACCAGCTTCGGTCAGGTCCAGGGTTTCCCGTTCGAGGTCTTCGGCATCGCCGCGTTGCTGGTGCTGACGCTGCTGGCGGCCACCAGCCACGATTTCTGGCTGGGTTTCCTGACCCCGCCGGTCTGGAAGGCGCTGCATATGTCGCTTTACGGCGCCTATGCCGCGATCGTGCTGCATGTCGCCTTCGGGGCGCTTCAGGCCGCGCGTAACCCGTTACTGGCGCTGACCGTGCTCGCCGGCCTCACCACCGTGACCACGCTGCATTTGCTGGCGGCGCGACGCCAACGGGCGGCGGATGGCGCCCGCGCGCTGCCGTCGAACGACCCGGCATGGCTGATCGTCGGGCCGGTCGACGCGATCGAGGAAGATCGCGGCATCGTCGTGCCGATCGCGGGGGCGGAGTCGGTGGCGATCTTCCGCCATGCCGGTCGCCTCTCGGCGGTCACCAACCTGTGCGCGCACCAGAATGGACCCTTGGGGGAGGGCAGGGTGATCGACGGCTGCATCACCTGCCCCTGGCACGGGTTTCAGTATCGGTTCGAGGATGGGCAGGCCCCGGCCCCGTTTACCGAGAAACTGGCGCTCTATCGGCTGCGGATCGAGAATGGCCAGATCCTGCTCGATCCTCGGCCCCAGCCGCCGGGAAGCGCGATCGAACCCACGCACGTTGACCGAGCGAGGATGCCATGAAGCGCGATGTGTTCTTCGTCGGTTGGTCTCCGCGCAGCGCCTTGCCGATGATCTGGTTCCTGGGGGCGATGCTGCTGGTTCTGGCCGGCGCTTCCGCCGGGCTGGCCTTGGCTTTGGGATCGGCGGTGAACGATCCCGGCGGCGGAGATTTCACCGGCGACAAGGTGGTTATCGGCGTGATGGTGACCGCGCCCTATCCGGTGATTGTGACCGATCCCAGCCCCGCGTTCCCCGCCGGCCACACTGTGCTGCTGTCGGGCGGCGGCAAGCGCGGGGTGCAGGACCAGGCCGCGCCGCTGGCCGGGCAACGCGTGCGCGCGACCGGCGCGGGGGTCAAGCGCGGGGAAATCGACATGTTGTTGGTCGATACCCTCGCCGCCGAACCCGGCAACGCGCCGGTGCCGGCGGAGCGCGACCTGGGCGTCTGGCGGCTGAGCGGAGAGATTTGCGACGGCAAATGCGTGCTGGGCGTCATGCGGCCCGGCGACGGTCCCACCCATAAGGCATGCGCCAATGTGTGCCTGACCGGCGGGGTGCCGCCCGTTTTCGTTGCGACGTCGCCCGTGCAGGGCACGCGCTATATGCTGATGGGAGACGCCAAGGGCGGGCGGTTGCCCGACGCTCTGCGAGACGGCACCGGTGTCATCCGCCGCTATGACGGCAGTGTGAGGACGCTTGGCGACGTGCTGGTCTTCCGCGCCGATGTCGCCGCCGCGGTCGGCCGATGAAAGCGCCCCCCGCAGCGGCAGTCCCATTGCTCGCAACCGCGATCGCGTTGCTGGTTGCCGGCTTGGCCTGGTTTGTGTCGCCGCAGGTGCTGAGCGTGTTGCACCTGGGCGATTTCGAATTGGTAGGGCGGCTGGGCTGCGTGATCCTGGCGCTGACCGCCGCGGAACACGCTGCCCAAACCGTTCTGCGCCGAGTGGTTAGCGGGTAAAGCCTTCCAACTCGTTCTTCGCCCAGGCGATCGCCTGCGGGATGGTCGAACCGCTGTGCAGCTTTGCCAGCAGCGTGGCGTGGGTGCCGCGATTATACATCTGCACGGCGATATCGCGCGGGGCGGGATACGCGGTGATGTTCGGCTGCGCGTTATGCCAGGGACGCAGCGGGTAGTTGTAGACCGTGCCGAGCGGCGGGCCGACTTCTTCCCATACTTTGAAGTCTGACATGCTGGTCAGCGGCGGAATATCGTAGCCGGCGGAGGCAATGCAGCGTGCTTCTACCTGCGGACGCGATTGCAGGTACTGGGTCAGTTCCTTCGCCGCGGTCTTGTTCTTGCCGAACGACCACGTGCCGTAGAAAGAGTAGTTGTACGGGATAAACCGACCCTTGGGGCCAACCGGGCAGGGGAAATGCCAGGTATCGGCCGCGATGTCGGGTGCGTCGCGCTTGGCGACCGCCCAGGCCGACGGCGGGTTCATGATCAACGCGCTTTTGCCTGAAATCAGCGCGCGGTTGTTGGACGCGTCGTCGTAGCTGACGGTATCCGACGGCAGGAACTTCACCAGCTTCTGGCAATATTCCAGCATCTGCCGAACGTTCGCCGAGTCGATGGTGATCTCGCCCTTGGCGTTCACCAGTTCCGCCCCGAAGGCCGAGTAAATCACGCCGACGTTGTTCACGGAGTCAGTGGTCGTGCCCAGGCCCAGGCCAAACGGCACGCCGGCTTTGTGGCATGCTTCGGCGGCTGTCAGGAACGTGTCGTAGTTCCAGCTTGCCGATGTTTTCGGGTCGGTCGGTCCGGCCGGGAACATCTCCTTGATGTCGATCCCGGCGTGCTTCTTCAGCAGGCTGATCCGCCCGCAGTTCGTCAGGTTCAACGTTCCGGTGCTGCTCGGCACCGCCCACCACTTGCCCTCGGACTTCGCGAGATACTCGCTGATCGCGCCGTAGCCGCCATACTGCGAGGACAAGGCCTTGATGACGTCGTCTACCGGTTCCAACTTGTTGGAAAAATTGCCGATGTCCCAGTTATACATCTGCATGACATCGTGGCCGCTGCCGGCCTGATGTTCGGCGGCGGCGGTGATCAGAATTTTGTTGCCGGAGGAGGTGATGAAGTCGACGCTCACATCGACCTTGTTGGCCGCGGCCCAGGTATCGACCTGCTTCTTCATGACGTCGTTGGCGCCGGGTACCCAGTGGTCCCACAGGCCGAGCGCCAATTTTCCGGCGGCACCGGCGGTTCTGATGTGAACCAAGGGCAGGGCTGTTGCCGCCGCTCCGATCTTCAAGGCACTGCGACGCGTTACCCGGCGCGGTTTGCTCATGGCGAATACACTCCCTTGGCGGCTGTCGGGTGTTCCAACGCCGCACATTTATATCAGGACGTCGCGGGTAATCCCCGCGTTCAGACCACCAGCGGCAACGACTTCCGTCGGTCGGCCATTCGTCAACCGCATGCGTGTGAATGGAGTATTAGATGCGTGCAATCTAAAATCGAGTAAAAAATTGCCGATCCTAACCCCGGGGTATCGCCGATGGTGCCGTTAAACGACGATTTCGATGGAACCTGGCCCTTCGCGCCGAGATTTTGCGACGCGCCGGGCTTTCGCATGCACTATATCGACGAAGGCGCGGGTCGCCCGGTGCTGCTGCTGCACGGTCAACCGACCTGGGGCTATATCTGGCGACGTTTCGTTACCCCTCTATCGACGGGGCATCGTGTTATCGTCCCCGATCACATGGGTTTCGGCAAAAGCGAAACGCCGCCGGACCGCGTGTACACACTCCAAACCCATGTGGAGAATTTGGCGGCGCTGATCGACGCACTCGATCTCCGCGACATCACGCTGGTCATGCAGGATTGGGGCGGGCCGATCGGCATCGGCTATGCGGTCCGCAACCACGGGCGCATTCACAGCCTGGTCCTGATGAATACGGTCTGCGGCTATGGCGCCGGCGGCCGACGCGATCTGCCAAACCCCGTCGAAACCCCCTGGTTTCGCTGGGTCGCCGAAGGGCTGACCACCGGGCGAACGGAGGCCGTGTTGTCGCACCTTGGCTCCACCATCCTGTCGGTCATGCAGATCGTGGGGTTGGAGCGGTTGGACCGCGTCGATCCCACCATGATCCGCGCCTATGCGGCGCCGTTTCCAACCCCGGAATCCTGCAAGGGCGCGATTGAGTTTCCACTCGATGTCGCGCTGGGGCGGATCAAGGACTTCGTCCGCGCCGGGGCGGCGGGCGTGCCGGCGCTGCGCGACAAGCCGGCTATTCTGATCGAAGGGATGCTCGATCGCGCCATTCCCTCCGCGCTTGCGCTGGCCGATTTCCGCGGCATCTGGCCGAACGCGCCGGTGATCGAGGTGCCGACCGCCGGCCATTATATTCAGGAGGACGCGCCGGAAACCGTCGTGCCGCTGGTGCAGGCCTTCCTGGCAATGGCGGCGAACCCGGCCTGACCGTCTTGCCAGAGCCTGATCGGCGGTCCAATCCTGTCCGCCGCTCCGTCATCTCCCCGAGGGGAACGCCCATGCCAGTCGAAACCGTCATCCAAGCCGCGCGCGCCTTTTTGGGCGATCGGATCACCACCAACGCCGCCCTGCGGGAGCATCATTCGCACGGTCAGGACACCCAGATACCGGTGCTGCCCGACGCGGTCGCCTTCGTCGAAACCACGGAAGAGGCGGCGCGCTTGCTGGCGCTGTGCAATGGCGAGCATGTGCCGGTTGTCGCGTGGGGGGGAGGGACGTCGCTGGAGGGTCATGTCACGCCGGTACGTGGCGGCATTACGCTCGATCTGTCGCGCATGACCAATGTGCTGGCCGTCAGCCAGCCGGACATGGACTGCCGGGTGCAGGCGGGTGTTACGCGGGAGCAGTTGAACACCTATCTGCGCGATTCCGGTCTGTTCTTCCCGGTCGATCCCGGCACCGCGGCCTGCACCATCGGTGGCATGTGCGCGACGCGGGCTTCCGGCACCAACGCCGTGCGCTATGGCACGATGCGCGAAAACGTCATGGGCCTGACGGTTGCGATGGCCGATGGGCGCATCATCAAAACCGGTGGGCGGGTGCGGAAATCGTCCACCGGCTATGACCTGACCAGGCTGTTCGTCGGCTCCGAGGGGACGCTGGGCGTCATCACCGAAATCCAGTTGCGCCTGTTTGGGATACCGGAGGCCATGTCATCCGCCACCTGTCAGTTCCCGACGCTGAAGGACGCGGTCGAAACGGTGATCGCGATCATGCAACTCGGCGTCCCCGTCGCGCGCATGGAGTTACTGGACGAAGTACAGGTTGCCGCCTGCATCGCGTATTCGAAGCTGGACGGGCTGGCCCCGCTGCCGACGCTGTTTTTCGAATTCCACGGCACCCCGGCCGGGGTGAAGGAGCAGGCAGAGCAGGCGCAGGAGATTGCGGGCGGGTTTGATGGCAGCGGGTTTCGCTGGGCCACCGATACCGCCGAACGCAATAAGCTTTGGCAGGCGCGTCACGACGCGCTTTGGGCCTGTCTGGCGTTGAAACCGGGGCATCAGGGCATCGCCACCGATGTCATTGTGCCGATCTCATTGCTGAACGACGCGATTCTGGGGGCCAAGGAGGATATCGCGGCGTCCGGCCTGACCGCGCCGATCGTCGGTCATGTCGGTGACGGCAATTTCCATACCGTTATTCTGGTCCCGCCCGAACCCGATGGACTGGCTCGGGCCTGGGAACTGGACAAGAAAATCGTCGCCCGCGCGCTGGCGTTGGGCGGGTCGTGCAGCGGCGAACATGGCGTCGGCATCGGCAAGCGGGAGTTTTTGGAACGCGAACACGGCGCGGAGGCCCTCGCCGTGATGCGTTCCGTCAAGACGGCCTTCGATCCCAAGGGCATTCTGAACCCCGGGAAGATCTTTCTGAACTGATCAGGCGAAGAAGTTGCTGGTGACCTTGCCGATCCCCAGCAGATCAACGCGGTAATTGGTGGACAGGGTCAGCCAGGTGCCGCCCTTGCCATCCGATGCCTGCGTCGCCAGCGCCGTGGACACGGTGTTCGCCCCGAAGCCGACGAGTTGGAAGCTGTCGATTCCGACGCGGAAGCCGCTGATCGTATCGATGCCGCCGATCTTGGCGGATTGCACCTGGATCACGTCGGACTTGCCGCCGATGGTGACGATGTCGCTGCCGGTACCGAGGACGAACGTGGTTTTGCCCGCCCCCGCGACCATCGTCGTGGTCCCGGTTCCGCCCATCAGCGTGATGATGCCGGTTGCCGTTCCGCCCAGCAACTGTTCCGAGCCTCCGCCGGCGATCAGCACATGGTTGGCATTGCCGCCGGCGGTCAGAACGTCGCCATTGGTCTGACCATAGAAGGTGGCAAGACCTGTGCCGGCGGTCAGTCGGCTGTTGCCGCCCGTGCCGGCGTAGTACGTGCCGCCGCCGATGCCGGATTCAATCAGCACCGTGCCGGTACCGGCATAGACGACGGACGATCCGCTGCCGTTGATGAAGGTCAGTTTGGATCCCTGGGCATACACTGTATCGCCGACGGTGCCTGTCGCGGTGATCGTCGCGGTTGCCAGGCCTGCCCAAATCGTATCGCCGCCGCCGGAAGCGATCGTCGCCGTGGAGGCCGCGACGCTCGACAGCGTCACCTGACTGGCTCCCTTGCCGGTGGAGATCGTGCTGCTGCCCAACCCGCCGAAAATCTTATCGGCGCCGGAGCCTTTCAGGACGGAAACACCGTCGCCGCCGGTCAGGGTGCTTCCGCCGGACGTCAGACCGGTCAAGGTCACGGTGCCGGTCGATCCATTGGCGTGCGCGTTGCGCAGGCCGGTGCCGACGGTGACGGCCACGCCGTCAATCATCCCGGCGCCGCCGTTCAGGTTGATGGTTGTGGCGAACGGCATTGCGATCAGGTCGATCGTGGTCGCGCCGTTCGGCGTCACCATCGTCCGCGCGGCGTTGGCCGCGGCCAGGGCGGCGAATTCCGGCGTATAGATTAGCGGCTGCACGACGTTGGCGGCGTCGCCGTAGACCGAAAGGGTCCAGCTTTTGACGGTGCCCACGGCCTTGCCGTTGATGTCCTGCACCTGCAACGTCCAATTGCCGGCCGACGTCATGCCCCAGAACGCGTTGGACGTGATCAGGTCGCCCGATACATCCAACCCCCCAGTCAGGTCGCGCCCGTTCACCAGCCCGGTCTGGTTCAGCAGCACCGATTGCGTGCCGTTCGGCGCGATCAGGACGATCCTGGAATAGGCGACCGGCAGATAGGTGTCGGTGATCGACACCTGCACATGTTCGATCCGCAGATTGGTTCCCAGCGTCAGCGTGCTGGATGCCGTGGCGTTGATGCCGACATTGAACGCGGTGCTTTTGGTGGCACTCGCGCTCATCATGTTTTTGCTGGTGGATTGCAGCGTCCAGGCGCGCGCCAGATTGACCGCGACGTTGGCGTCCACGACCCCAAAGCCCAGGTCGTTGGAAAAATGCATCCCCCCGCCGTTCCAGGTCTTCGCGCCGTTGGTTACGAACCCGCTCGCGCTGGGTGCCGGCGCATAGGCCGAGGCGGCCAGAATTTCCTGTACGTCGCGCCAGCCGAGGGCCGGGTTCACGCTCAGCATCAGCGCCGCGATGGCCGACACCGTCGGCGCGGAGTACGACGTGCCGCTTTGCGTCCCGGCACCCGATCCACCGGTCAGCGGCACGGCGACGTTGTTGCCGATCGCCGATACCAACAGCCCGGCACCCCTGGTGGAGTAATACGCCACGGTGCCGTTTACGTCGGTCGCACCGACCGCGATCACGCGGTAATCGGCGGTTATCGGCTGCACCGCCAGATCGTTGGCGTTCGTGCGGTCATTCCCGGCCGAGAACACCAGTACGTCGCCCAGCCCGGCCCGACCGTTCTGCACCGCCCATTGGACCGATGCGTACCAGCTCGCAAAGCTGCTGTTGGTCGGCTGGCCAGAGCCGTAGCCGGTATAGCCCCAGGAGTTATTGACCACCCCGGCGACGGACGCGGCGTATTGTTCGGCCTGCGCAAAGCTCGCGGTCGTGCCGCTGCCGAAGCTTACCTTGACGCCGACGATCGTCGCATTCGGCGCAATGCCCATGGGGGTGCCATTCGCCCCGGACGCGCCGATCATTCCTGTTGTCGTGGTGCCGTGAAAGCCGCCCGTCGGCTCTCCGATCGCCGTCGCCGCTCCGCCGGCGAAGCTACGCGACAAGGCGGTGGAGAAATTCGCATAGGTCGCCGTCGTCGCCGGATCGAACCCGTCGTCGACCACCGCGACGGTGACCCCGGTGCCCGTGGCATATTTCCAGGCCGTCGCGATGTTACTGCCGTAGATCCGCGTCGTGCCGTAATTATACCCGCTCAACTGCACTTCACTGATCGTACCAGGCACGCTCGGCACGATCACCGCGAGCGGTGCCGTGGTCGGTTCCTGGGGCGCGACGACGCCAATCGGGGCTTGTACGTTCGGGCGAGCGGTCCATTGGTCCAACAACAGGAACTCGGAGGGGGTGAACACCTCCAAGGTCGGAATGTCGTCGATACCTGAAATACGCTTAAGCTGAACCATGTCCGGCGTCCTTACCCGAGATCGATCTCAGGATTACGCGCAGAGTATGAATCAAAGGTTAAAGAGTCGAGCCGAGGCGTGAACAAAACACACACAGGATACGCTTTGACATCTCCTGTATCGCCAAACGGACAAACGCATTCTTAACTTTGTTTATTGTCAATCATAATGGAATGCCCGGGCAGGCGACGGCTCCACCCGGGCAAACCGATTGTCAGGCCGCCTTGCGGAAGGTCGGCGGCAGGCCCGCCTTCGGCATCTGGCCGTGCATCGCTTCGTCGGGCAGGCCGGCGTGCAGCACATCGCGCGATGCCAGCAGCTTCGGGATGTCGATCCCCGTCGTGAAGCCCATGCTTTCCAGCATGAACACCAAATCCTCGGTCACCACGTTGCCCGACGCGCCGGGCGCATAGGGGCAGCCGCCCAATCCGGCGAGGCAGGAATCGAAGGCGCGAATGCCTTCTTCCAACCCTGCCAAGGCATTGGCGATCCCCAGGCCGCAGGTGTCATGCAGGTGCAGGCCGTACAAGGCCGAGCCGATTTCCTCCCGCACCGCGCGGACGACTTCGCGCACCTGGGCCGGATGGGCATAACCGACCGTGTCGGCCAGCATGATGTGTTCCACGCCGGCACCGACCAGGCCCTTACACATCGCCACAGTCTGCGCCGTCGTCACCACGCCGTCGATCGAGCACCCAAACGCCGTCGATCCGCCGACGATGATCGGCACATGCCGGTCCTGCGCCTTCATCCAGTCCATCACGGCGCGCATCACCTCGATCGAATCCGCCGTGGAGCGGTTCAGATTGGCTTTGCTGTGCCCTTCGCTGATGGAAATCGGCATGCTGATCTTGTGCACCCCGGCATGATACGCGTTCTGCGCCCCGCGCAGATTGGGCGCCAACGCCTGAACGACCAGGCCGGGCACTTCCGCCAGCACGCGCGACACGATTTCGGGCGTGTCCGACAACTGCGGAATGACGCGCGCCGGGACGTAGCTGCCGACCTCGATCTCCGGCAGGCCCGCGGCCGCCAGCGATTTGATCCAGGCGACCTTGTCGTCGGTGCTCATGCGGGTTTTCGCGATTTGCAGCCCGTCGCGCGGACCGACCTCGCAGATGGAAACGAATTCGCTCATGGTTGTGGGATCTCCGCGATCAGAATGCTGCCGGTTTCGGATTCAGTGATGACAAGGCCGCGCCCATCCGGCGTCAGGGCGCAGTTCGTGGTCATGCGTCCCGCGCATGATTGCACGCGATACAGCGGCACGCCGAACGGATCGACGATCCAGACACAGCCATGGCCGGGGTTGGAGATATACAGGCGGTCGTGCCGATCCATCGCCAGCCCGTCCGGCCCGGACTGCCCGGCGGGCACGCGGGCGAAGCACTGCGCTTTCGCGACCACCGCGTCGGGGCGCAACAGAAACCGCCAGACCTCGCACGAACGGGTCATCGCCACGTACAGATGAGTCTGCGCCGTATTCAGTACCAACCCGTTCGGGCTCGGTCCCGTGGAGATCAGCCGATCGAGCCGCCCATCCTTATGCAGCCGCCAAACCCGCCCGCTGGGGTCCTGTAACCCGGTCTGGCCCTGATCGGTAAAGATAACGGACTCATCGGCATGCAGGGTCAGGTCATTCAACCCCTTGAAGCTCTCGCTCATCACCGTCTGGATAACGGCGGTGATCGCCCCGCTGCCCGGATCGATCCGCACGAGCCCATGACGGTAATCCGCCGCCAGCAACATCCCGTCGGGCTGCACCTTCAGCCCGTTTGGCCAGCCCGGATACTCCGCGACCTGAGTCCAGGCGCCATCCTCGATCCGGAAAATCCGACCATAGGGGATGTCGACAACGTAAAGCCGGCCCAGCGAGTCAAAGCACGGGCCTTCCAGGAAGCAATCCACCGGCTGTCCGGCGCGGTTGGCGTCGGCCCATTCCGAGTGTTCCAATCGGCGCAGATGGTCGGGAACCCGCGTCAGTACGCGGGTGGGGATCTCTTGGGGAGGGTTGAACCACATCGGCGAAAACTGCGGCGAGGCCGACGGAAACGCAAGACTCGCTTGCGTTCCGTCGTCGCGGCTCAGGATTTCGGCGTGTCGAGGGTCGGCATCCGATAGCGATCGGCCGGATCGTTCCATCCCTTGAACACCGGCGCGCGCTTTTCGGCGAACGCCGCGCGCGATTCCATCAGATCGCTTTTCGCGCCGTGATCGTGCAGCAGCGCGGCCAGCTTTTCGTGCTCCGGCCCGACCTTCGGCCGCATCTGGCGCATCATGTGCACCGTGTTCACGCGCGATGCCGGCGGCAGGGTCAGCAGGTGACGCGCCATTTCCAGCGCGGTGGGCATCAGTGCGGCGTCGTCGACGACCTTGTTCAGGAAGCCGATTTCGTAGAAGCGCTGAGCGGAAAACCGGAAGCCCAGCGCCATTTCCATCGCCACGGGATACGAGACGTTGGCGATATGGCCGTGGTTATAGCCGCCCAGCAGCCAGCGCTTGGCTTCCGACACTTCGAAGATCGCCCCATGCGTTGCCACGCGCAGATCGGTGCGCTCCACCAGCATGAAGCCTCCGCCCATGGCGAATCCGTTGATCGCCGCGATCACCGGCTTTTCCAGCGCGCCGGTCATGAACGGGTCTTCGCGCGACGGCCGCCGCCCGCCGGGCGCGCCGTCAACCAGCGATTCCTTCATATCCTCGCCGGCGCAGAACGCCCGCCCGGCACCGGTGAAGATCGCCACTTCCAGAGCGGCGCTGGTGCGGAAGTCGTTCCAGATGTCCGACAGAGCCGAACGCAATTCGTGGTTCAGCGCGTTCAGGCGTTCCGGGCGGTTCATCCGCACAACCAGAATCTGGCCGTGGGTTTCGGTTTCTACGACAGCCATGGGCTGCTCCTTTTGTTCATGCCGGGCGCATCGTGGGCAAAATTGCCGCCGGGTCCAGGCCCAGTTCGAAAATTGCCAATTGCGACAGGCAAAAATCCGCCTGCGGCGGTTGAATCGGGGCCAGCGAGCCGTCGCGGAACAATTGCTCGATGCGGGAGCCTTTGAAGATACCGTGTGCTCCGCCAAGTGTCAGGGCGGTTCGGGTGATCCGGCTGACGGCCTCCCCCACCATATACTTCGCGCGATACAAGGCTGCGTTGGATTCCGCGGTCGGGCCATGCGTGTCCAGCAGCCAGGCGGATCGATAGGTGGCGAGGCGCGCGGCTTCCAGGTCGGTGTTCATGATCGCGACCTGACGGCGGATGTCGGGGTGATAGGCGATCGGCTGCGCGTAGCCCGCGGGTTGGCGCCCGTGCACCAGTTTGATCGTCTCGGCATAGGCCGCCGAGGCGACGCCCAGATAGACGGCGGTGTAGGACGCCCAGAACCAGCTTCCATAAGCGAACCGCAACGGGCGGATGTCGTCGGTGCGGAACACCATCGCCGAGTCAGGCACCCAACAGGAATCCAGCGTCATCGAATCGCTGCGCGTTGCCCGCATGCCGATGGTGTCCCAGTCGCTCGCGACACTGCGACCCGTCGCCCCGCGCGGCACCAGCAGCAGGGCGGCGGCGAGGGGCGACGTCGCGCCCTCCGGATAGGCCAGCACGCCGGTATAGTCCGCGGCCTCGGCCATGGAGGCGAACATCTTGCGCCCGGTGATCCGATACCCGTCGCCGTCGCGGACGGCCCGCGTGCCCAACGGGCGTTCCCCGATCAGCGACGTGGTGCTGGGTTCGGAGAAATTGCCCGACATCATCTTCCCCTGACCGACCACCAGATCGGCGACATGGCGTTTTGTGGCCTCCGTCACCTCGGAGCTGTCGAGCAGGGGATTGACGATCGAACAATGCATGTTGAACGCCAGCGCGGTGGAAGGGCAGCCCTGTCCCAACGCTTCATAGGCGATTGTGTGTCCCAGCAGGCCCTCCCCCTGGCCGCCCCAGGCGCGCGGGATTGTCAGCGACAGGAAGCCTTCGGCGCGGAGGATGTCGTAATTTTCGTTCGGGTGCGACGCGTCGCGGTCGTGCGCCTGGGCGCGGGTCGCGAAGGCCGCCGCGAGTTCCAGGCAGCGATCGCGTAGACGCGCATGTTCGGCGCTGAGTTGGAAATCCATGCCCCCGGCCCTTGTCCCTGTCGATGCCCGCATCTTGCGGGCACCGGGCGGAGGTGTCGAGGCGCGCCGGTCACGCATTATTAACAGTCGTTGCTCTTATCGAGCCGGGTTTGTTGCTGGTATTACGCGCGTATTGAAAAAAGGGGAGGCGATGTTGCGACACCATATTCGGTCAGGTCTTTCGATGGCGCTGGTGTTGGCGCTTGCATTGCCCGGCGTGGCCGTGGCCCAACAGGCGGCGCCCACGATCCCGTCCTATCTTCGCGCCGACCTGTATCCGGAATGGCTCGATGCTTCCGGAAAGGTCAAGAAATGGCCGGAGAACAACGGCTGCGCCGCGGTGCCGGTGTCGGAAACGCTGCCGGAAGGTAAGTTGATCGACCGCTTCGGCAGCGAAAACGGAACGTTCTTCAGCCCAAAGGGCGAAAGCTACGCAGGGCGGGCGGTGCCTTATGTGTGCAGCCAAATGGTCTATACGGTCTATAAAGTGACCAAGCCGCTGACCGTCAGCGCCTGCAAGGCCGCGCCCTGGTTCGGAGAGCCCGGCGGCGCGACTCAATACCAAACCACGGACTCCGCGCTGAAACTGCGCGAAGCCGGAATCATAGAGGTCGCGGCGAATGACAATACAGCAAATGGCGGCGCTGCTTCGCCGTGCGGGCGCCCCTGATTGGTTCTACGTCACCGATGGCGGACTCGGGGGCGGGGAGTGTGTCGGTGTGGAGCCGCGGGCGAACGGCTGGGTGGTTTATTACAGCGAACGCGGCGGCAAATCGCCTTTGGAGACCTGCGCGGATGAGGACGGCGCCTGCCGCAGCCTGATCCGTCACGTCGATCAGATGATGCGCCATGCCGGTCTGGGGGGGCTGAGGGTCGAAAGCCCGTAGCGATCTTGCGGCACCGATCTTCCGGCCACCCGCGCTTTCGCCCATACTGGCGGCATGATCCCTTTATCCATTCTGGACCTGTCACCCATCCCCGAGGGCAGCGACGCCGGTCAGGCCTTGCGCAACTCTCTGTCCCTCGCCAGACACGCGGAAGCGCTGGGCTTCACGCGCTATTGGATGGCCGAACACCATAATATGCCGGGTATCGCCAGCGCGGCGACCTCGGTGGCGCTGGCGCATGTCGCGGGCGGCACCAGCACGATTCGCGTCGGCGCCGGGGGCATCATGCTGCCCAACCACGCGCCGCTGCTGATCGCCGAACAATTCGGCACCCTCGCGGCACTGCATCCCGGACGCATCGAACTCGCGCTGGGCCGAGCGCCTGGGTCCGATCAGATCACCGCGCGGGCGATGCGGCGTACTCTGGGCGGCGGCGACGATTTTCCCCGCGATGTCGTGGAGTTGATGGGGTATTTCCAGCCCGTGCAACCCGGTCAGGCCGTGCAGGCGGTGCCGGGCGGCGGGCTTGACGTTCCCGTCTGGATCCTGGGTTCCAGCACATATGGCGCGCAACTCGCCGCCATGCTTGGACTGCCCTATGGATTTGCCTCACACTTTGCGCCGCAGCAGATGATGGAAGCGATCACCATCTATCGCGAACGCTTCCGCCCCTCCGAACAATCCGCCACGCCGCACGTCATGCTCGGCATTACCATCTGCGCCGCGGATACGGACGAAGAGGCTCGGCGGCTGTTTTCGTCGCACCAGCAATCCTTTTTGAACCTGCGCCGCGGTCAGCCGGGCAAGCTGCCGGCCCCGGTCGACGACATGGACTCCCGCATCGATCCCTATGCGCGGGCGATGCTCGACAGTTCGCTGTCCTGCGCGATCGTCGGCGGGCCGGAAACGGTGCGTAAGGGGCTGGAGGCCTTTGTGGCGCGCACCGGCGCGGACGAGTTGATGGTCACGGCCCAGATCTGGGATCACTCGGCGCGTCTGCGATCCTACGAAATCCTGGCGCGTGCCCACGGTGGTATGACGCCGCCGGTCGCTACACCCCGGTAAAGAAGAACGAGCGTACTTCGAGGTCGAACCGCTCGTACTCGTGCAGGATCGCATCGCGGTAGAACCGTTGGGCCGCATGGTGCGTGCCGATATCCGCCAGGATCGTGTCGATGCGGGTGTGCAGTCGGCCGGAGTCGAGGTCTTCCTCGGTGAACAGATACTCCGCCGGCAAAGGGTGATCGGCGTAATGCCGAGCGGCGCCGGCGACGTGGAGGAGGAGGACGGCGCCGGCGATGGCGGCTTCGCGCGGCACGCGGTCCTTGCCGGGATGATGGCCGAAATCGATGTAGATTTGCGCGCCGAATAACGTGTCGCGGACCTGGGCCTTGGTCATGTCGCGGATTGGCACGAATTCCACGGCATGGTTCAGCGCGGCCTGCCCTTCGATAAAGCGCTCGGCGCGTCCGGCCCCTTTGTTCGGGAAAAAGCATACGATGGCGCGTCGCTCCGCGATCGGCGGGTTTTCCGAGGCGATCTGGCTGCGATGCACGAAGTCTGGGTCGGTATAGTCCGACAGCGCGTGAAACCGCGCGGCGGCGGCCCCTTGCACGAAGGCGCGCGTGTAATCGCTCTGATAGAAGTGCACCAGGCCGGTATCGGCGAAGAAGTCACGCCGATAGGCTTCGTTCAACAGGTCCGGATTTTGCGGCAGTGCATTGTCCAGCGACAACCACCACAAGCCCCGCCGATAGCGCGCATCCCGCGCCCCGGCGAGGCGCGACAGCGGCTCCGGCATAACGATCATGGTGTCGGGGCCCAGGCGTGCTTCCTTCAGCACACGCGGCTTGTATTGCGCGAAATGCGCGGGCATGGGGGAGTCATCGGCATGGCAACGCAGGATGTCGCCATCGACTTCGGTGCGGGAGAATGGCGCGTAGTAGACCATGTGCGCGTTGCCGCCGTGCCGCGCGATCTGGCGACCAAGCTGGTGCAGCGCCTCCGGCCCGCCGGTTTTGGCCTCGGGGCAGAAGATCAGAACGTCCTCGAACACCGGCTGCATCGTCGTTTTTCCTTTCGCTTGAATGCGGGCTGCGAACGGAGACGGTAAGGCCAGGTCGTTAACGAACTATGAATACGCGCGCGTTCAAATAATTTTTCGTGGCGGACCCGGATTAACCTCGCGTTAAGCAAGGCGATTGTATGGATCGGGGCAATTCATCGCCGGAGGCCACCGTGACCGCACTCGCCGACCTTTCTCACGACGCATCGTTCGGACACATCGTCGCATCGGTCGAGCGGATCGGCGCCAATCAGGGATTGCCGTCCGTCATTGCGCTGTATCGCGGTTGGATCGATGCCCAGCCCGACCACCAGCCGCTGCTGCACGCGGCCTGGTTCAACCTGGGCGTCGAGTTGTCCCGCGCCAAACAGGGCGTGGACGCGGCGGAGGCCTATCGCGCCAGCCTGCGCCTGAAGCCCGACTTCCACCCCGCCGCGATCAATCTCGGCCTGTTGTTGGAACAGCACGGCCAGACCGACAGCGCGCTGAGCGTTTGGCGCGGCGCCACCCAGTCCGACGAGGCCCGCACCGGCCTGCTGAACCATCAGGCGCGTCTGATGGAGCGGATGGGGCGGCTGGCGGAAGCAGAACGTCTGCTGCGCGCGAGCCTGGCGACCGATCCCGTGCAGCCCGACGCGGTGCAGCACTGGGTGCATCTGCGGCAGAAACTGTGCATCTGGCCCGTCCTGGCACCCGTTATTCCGGGATTGGCGGCCGCCGACATGCTGCGCCAGGCAGGACCGCTGGCGGTGCTGGCGCTGACCGATCGGGTCGAACAGCAGAAAGCCATTTCCGCCGACTGGATCGCGCGCAAGACCTCGGCGACGCCGGAACGGCTGAGTCCCCTCGGCGGTTACCGGCATGATCGCATTCGGATTGGCTATATCTCGTCGGATTTCTGCCGCCATGCGATGAGCTACCTGATCGCGGAATTGTTCGAGCGGCACGATCGCGCGCGGTTCGAAATCTTCGGATATTGCTCCAGCCCGGACGACGGCAGCGATCTGCGACGCCGCGTGATCGGCGCGTTCGACTGCCACCGCGCGATCCGCGATCTGCCGGACGAAGCCGCCGCGCGTCTGATCCGGGCGGACGAAATCGATATCCTGATCGATCTGAACGGGCTGACGGCGGGCGCGCGGCTTCAGGTGCTGCGCTGGCATCCGGCCCCGGTGCAGGCGACCTATCTGGGCTTCATCGGCCCGGTGCCGCTGCCGGAACTGGACTATCTGCTCTGCGACGGGTTCGTCGTGCCGCCGGCATTGGACGCCGCCTATGCCCCCAAACCGCTGCGCATTGTCGGCAACTATCAGGCGAACGACAGTAAGCGGGTGATCGGCGCGCCGATGACGCGCGCGATGGCCGATCTGCCGGCGGATCGGTTCGTGTTCTGCTGCTTCTCCAACCACTACAAGATCACGCAGCCCATGTTCGCCGCCTGGATGGACATCCTGCGGCAGACCGGGGACTCCGTGCTGTGGTTGGTCGCGGACAATCCCTGGTCCTGCGAGAATTTGCGTCGCGCCGCCCAGGCCGCCGGTGTCGACCCCGGGAGGCTGCTGTTCGCGGATCGCACCGATCCCGCGCATTACATGGCGCGATTGAGCCTGCCCGATCTGTTCCTCGACACCTTTCCCTATAATGCCGGTACGATCGCCAGCGACGCCATTCGCATGGGGTTGCCGCTGTTGACCCTGTGCGGGGAGTCCTATGCCTCCCGCATGGCGGCGTCGCTGTTGAACACCCTGGGCGCGTCGGGGGGTATCGCGCATGAGGTTGCGGAGTACACGCGCCTGGCCGTCGATCTGGCGAACGATCCCGCGGCCATGGCCACGTTCCGTCAGGCATTCACGCCCGAACGCTGGGCGGCGACGATCGGCGATATCGCCGCCTTCGCCTCGGCATACGAAGCCGCGTTGCTCAGCGTGTCACGGACCCCCGCCTGAAGCCGTTGCCGCCAGGATGTTCAGTGCGTAAATGGCGGCCGGGTGCCCGGCTGCTTTTGCGCGCTGGAACAAAGCCATGGCCGCGACGGGGTCGGCCGGTCCGCCGCGACCGTTGATCAGCATTTCTCCGGCCGCCACCGCCGCGTCGACGTCGCCGCCTTCGGCCGCCTTCAGGAACAGCAATCGCGCGGCGACGGGATCGGCGGGGCAACCGCGCCCTTCCGCGCGTAGGCGGCCGCTCCAGTACTGCGCCGCGGGCAGGGTCGCGGCGGCGATATCGAGCCATGCCAAAGCACCCACATCGTCCCGCGCCACGCCCACGCCGTTTGCCAGGCACAGGCCATAGTTGAACGCCGCCGCCGGGTCGCCGTTTTGCGCGCAGTGTCGGAACCAGGCGCTGGTGTCGCGACTGTCGGCCTCCGAGGCCACTCCGCGCAGCGCGAGACGAGCGATATCGTCCCGCGCCGCGTTGTCGCCCCCGTGCGCCGCGATGCGCAGCCAATGCGCGGCTTCCCGCGGGTCTTCTTCTTGCCGCCCCAGGTCTCGCGCCGATCCCACGTGTCCGGCTTCGGCTGCTCGTCGCAGCCAGATAGCGGCTTCGGCTGGGTTGGGGGGCGTGTCGCCGGTCGATGCGTACAGCGTCGCCACGAGAGCGGCGGCGGATGCGTCCCCCGCCAGGGCGGCACGACGCAGCCAGGATTCAGCGGCGAATGGGTCGGGCGCGACTCCGCGACCGGCCAGCAGGGCCAGGCCGAGGCGATACTGCGCGTCACGATGGCCCAGCGTGGCCGCCGATCGGTACCAGGCGGCGGCGGTGGCAAAGTTGGGCGGCCCGGTCGCACCGCTTTCGTCAAGCACGCCCAGGCTGAACTGCGCCATCGGCAGGCCGGCGCTCGCCGCGTGTTCCAGCAGACCGCGCGCTTCGCGGATGGCGTTCGGCGCATTGTCGCGCAGCAGGTCCTGCGCCAGGCCGAGCGCGCCCTGGGGGCAACCGGCTTGGGCGGCTTTGCGGTAGTAGCGAACGCCCTCGGCGCGATCGAGCAGGCGATCCGGGCCGGCGGTCAGAATGTAGCCCATCAGTGCCCAGGCTTCGGGGCAGTTTTGCGCGCCGGCCTGGCTGGCCCAGTGATAGGCGACGTCGAAGTTGGGCGGGCGGTCGGCGGACGAAGCGGCCTCGAACAATCCGTCATGCGGGGTTTCGAGGAGGCCTTGCAGCGCCAGGGAGGCCAGCAATGTTTGCGCCTCGGCGTTACCGTCGCGCGCGGCTCGGCCGATCCAACGCAGCGCGGTGGCGGGGGCGGAGGGTACGCCGTGGCCCAGCAGGTAGGCTCGTCCCAGGCGGTAGCAAGCGGTGGACAGCCCTGCCTCCGCCGCTTTGGCCAGCAGCGGCAGGGCTGCCTGATGCGCGCCTTGGCTGGTCAGCCGTTCGGCCAGGGTGACGCAGCTTTGCGGGGAGCCGCGGCGAAGAACACCAATGTATTTCAGGTAAAACACTTGAGAATACCAAGATATGTCACTGTGGTTGAGTGTGATCTGTGTTTATTGATACTCGGTAAACGAGACGGCATTTGAAGAAATAATTCGCCGACTCCGTCGATATTTACGGTTCGTTAACCTCCATCGGGCAACCTCGGCGCACCTGGTATGGAAGAGGGTATTCCAATGGCGTTTGCTGGTTACACAACGGCTCAGATCATCGCGCTTCCGACCAGCACGATTGCTGCCCTCTCGTCCTCTGATCTTCAAACGTTGACGACGACGCAGATGCGCGCGCTGACCAGCGCGCAGATCGCGGCGCTGACCACGGCGGCGTTGCTGGGGCTGACGACGGCCGAGGCGATGGCCATCAATACGGCTTCCATTCCAGGTCTGAGTTCCGCTCAGTTGGCTGCTATCCCCAGCGGCGACATCCTTGTCCTGACCTCGGCCCAGATTGCCGCGCTCGGCACCGCCGCGCTGGCGGGTCTGTCAACGGCCGAGGCGGCGGCGCTGACGACCGCGCAGGTGCGCGCGTTGACCAGCGCGCAGATTGCGGCCCTGAGCACGGCCGATATTGCCGCATTGGGTACTGCGCAGATCGCGGTGCTTGGATCGGCGCAGGTTGCGGCCTTGACGACGGCGGGACTTGCCGCGCTGGGCACGGCGCAGGCGGCGGCGATCGGAACGGCGGGGATCGCGAAACTGACCTCGACCCAGATTGCTGCGCTGACCAGCGCGGACATCGTCGCGATGGGCAGCGCGCAACTGGCGGCGATCACCACGGCGGCGTTGGCCGGGATCGGCACGGCGGCGCTGGCGGGGCTTGCGACAGGCCAGATCGTCGGGCTGACGACCGGGCAGGTCGCGGCCCTGACCACGGCCCAGATCGGCGCGCTGACAACGGCGGAGGCCGCTGCGCTCACGACCGCTCAGGTCCGAGCGCTGACCACGGCGCAGATTGCCGCTCTGGGAACGGCGGATATTGCGGCATTCGGCACTGCGCAGATTGCGGCGCTGGGATCGGCGCAGGTTGCGGCGCTGACGACGGCGGAGATTGCGGCCCTGGGCACGGGGCAGGCGGCTGCGATTGGAACGGCGGGGATTGCCGGGCTGAGTTCGGCGCAAACCGCCGCCCTACCCAGCGCGGACATCGTCGCGATGGGCAGCGCGCAATTGGCGGCGATCACCACGGCGGCTTTGGCCGGGATCGGCACGGCGGCGCTGGCCGGGCTGGCGACCAGCCAGATCGTGGGGCTGACGACCGGGCAGGTCGCGGCGCTGACCACGGCCCAGATAGGCGCGCTGACAACCGCGGAGGCTGCCGCGCTCACGACCGCTCAGGTTCGCGCGCTGACCACGGCGCAGATTGCCGCTCTGGGCACGGCGGATATTGCGGCATTCGGCACGGCGCAGATTGCAGCACTTGGATCGGCGCAGGTTCGTGCGCTGACAACTGCGGGCCTCGCCGCGCTTGGCACGGCGCAGGCGGCTGCGATTGGAACGGCGGGGATTGCCGGGCTTACTTCGGCACAAACGGCGGCGTTGCCGAGTGCGGACATAGTCGCGATGGGCAGCGCACAATTGGCGGCGATCACCACGACGGCGCTCGCCGGGATAGGCACGGCGGCGTTGGCCGGCCTTGCCACAAGCCAGATCGTCGGGCTGACGACCGGTCAAGTCGCCGCGCTGACCACGGCCCAGATCGGTGCGCTGACGACGGCGGAGGCTGCTGCGCTGACCACCGCTCAGGTCCGCGCGCTGACCACGGCGCAGATTGCCGCTCTGGGCACGGCGGATATTGCGGCGTTCGGCACGGCCCAGATTGCGGCTCTGGGTTCGGCGCAGGTTGCGGCACTGACGACGGCGGAGATTGCGGCCCTGGGCACGGGGCAGGCGGCTGCGATTGGCACGGCGGGGATTGCCGGGC
>CANJLW010000026.1 GCA_947475245.1 Acetobacteraceae bacterium
ACGCAAGGCGGGCCGCGACGGAACGAACGGGCGGAGATCGTGCGTCCGGACGGCACGCCGATCCCGCGGCTGTACAGCTCGGGCGAGTTGGGATCGATCTACAGCTATCTGTATCAGGGCACCGGCAATCTGGGCGAATGCCTGGCCTTCGGCCGTATCGCGGGGCGGAATGCTGTCGCGCAAGCGGCGTGGGGATAAGCACGGAAGCCGCCCGGGAAACGGGCGGCTTCCATTGGCTTCGGTCACATCGCGAAGCGTGACATGCCACCGTCCACGGGGATCACCGTGCCGGTGATGTAGCCGGCGCGCGGCGAGGCCAGGAAGGTGACGAGATCGGCGAGTTCCTCCGGCTCGCCAAAGCGGCCCATCGGAATGTTCTGGGCGATATAGCGCTTGGTCACTTCCGGGTCCGGGTGCAGCCTTGTGCGAATTTGCTCGCTGTTGATCCGTCCCGGCGGAATGCAGTTGATGGTGATGCCGTCGGCGGCCAGATCGCGCGACAGGCCTTTCGACCAGGCGTGTACGGCGGCGCAGGCGGCCAGCGCCGCGCTGGTGGCGACCGGTTCGATAATGCCGGTGACGTTGACGATGCGGCCCCATTTTTGCGCGCGCATGCCGGGCATGAACGCATTGGTCAGGCGGCGCAGCGTCGTGAACTTCAGATCGAAGCCGGCGTTCCAGACCTCGTCGCGCGCCATCGGTTCCGGCTTGCTCGACAATCCCGCGTTGTTGATCAGAATTTCCAGCCCGCCGAACGCGGCCTGGATCGCGGCGTGGACGTTGGTCGGGGCGTCCTGGTCCATCAGATCGGCGACGATCACGACGGGGCGGGCGCCAGTTTCGGCGGCAATTTCGTCGGCCAGAGCCTCCATCGGGTCGCGACGGCGCGCCAGAATCGCCAGTCGCACGCCCTCCCGCGCCAGGGACCGCGCGATTCCCACGCCGATCCCGGCGCTGGCGCCGGTTACCAGGGCGGTTTTGCCCGTCAGTTTCAGGTCCATTGTTATCGCTCCTCAAGTGTCGCTGCATCGGATCGCCATCCGACGGGTTGGGTGGGCTGGTCAGCGCAGGTGGTTCGTGCTGGACTTTGCTTAAGGCCCGCAGCGGTCCGAGGCAAAATCACGTCCATACGGAGGATATACAATGCGCCGTCGTAGTTTCCTGACATTGGCAGCCGGCGCGGCGGTGCCGCTTGCGGCCCCGGCCATCGCGCAGGGAAAGGCCTGGCCGAGCAAACCGGTCAAAGTCATCGTTCCATTTGCCGCCGGCGGTGGTACCGACATCGTTGCTCGGCCCTGGTGCGACAAGCTGAGCCAGATTTTCGGCCAGCAGTTCGTGATCGAAAATCGCGGCGGCGCCAGCGGCATGATCGGCACGGAAGCCGCCGCGCGTTCGGCCGCCGACGGCTATACGCTGCTGATGTCGTCGAGCACGACTATCGTCAATCTGCCGCTGCTGCGCACCGTGCCGTACGATCCGAAATCGCTGGAACCGATCGCGCGCCTGGGCGACGCGGTGACCGGTTTCGCGGTGCACCCGTCGGTCGGGGTCAAGACGTTTCAGGAGTTGCTGGACTACTGCAAGAAGAACCCCGGCAAGCTGGCGTTCGGGTCGTCGGGTCCCGGCACCGGGCCGCATTTGCGGTTGGAGATGCTGAAGTACCGAACCGGCGTCGATATCCTGCACGTGCCGTATCGCGGCGGCGCGGACAGCCTGACCGATCTGTTGTCGAACAACGTGCAATTGATGAACGAGCCGGTGACGACCGCGCACGTCAAAGCCGGCAAGTTGACGCTGCTGAACGTCAATCACTTCGAACGCAGCGTCGAATTCCCCGATATCCCGACGCTGACGGAACTCGGCTACCCCAACTCCGACGCGCCGATCTGGATCAGCCTGTGGTGTCCCGCCGGTTTTTCGCCGGAAATCAAGCAGCGGCTGAACGAAGAAATCGTGAAGCAGATGAAGGGAACCGAAATGCCCGACAAGCTGCGCCTGGCCGGTTCCGCGCCGGTGGTGCAGACGATCAAGGAGTTGGAGGCCTTTCGTGAGGCCGATGCCAAGATAATCGGGGAACTGATCAAGGCCGGGAATATCCGTATCGACTGAGTCGACCGCGTCCGCCGCGGTCCGTGCGACCTTTTCGTGGCTGCTCTATCTGTCCTATATTGCGGGCAGAGGAGCAGTCCATGAAATTCAGTTTTTCCAGTGAGCAGGACGAATTCAGAACCAACCTGCGGCGCTTTTTGACGGACCGGTCGCCGACCAAGGAAGTGCGCCGGTTGATGGAAACCGACGCCGGATGGGACCGCGACGCTTGGCGCGCGATGAACCAGGAACTCGGCCTGACCGCCGTGCGTATCCCCGAAGAATACGGCGGGCATGGCTTCGGCTTTGGCGAGCTTTGCATCGTGTTGGAGGAAATGGGCCGCGCCTGCATGTGCGCGCCGTATTTCGCGACGACGGTGCTGGCGGCGGGGGCAATCCTGAACGCGGGAACCGATGCGCAGAAGCAGGCGCTGCTGCCCGGTATCGCGGCGGGCGACACCATCGCGACCCTGGCCTCGGCCGAAGACAACGGTCGCTGGGATGGCGCGTCCACGACGCTGACCGCGACGCCGTCCGGTAGCGGTTACACGCTGAATGGCCACAAGAGCTTCGTGATCGATGGGCATACCGCCGATCTGATCGTCGTGCTGGCGCGCGCGCCGGGATCGTCCGGCGACAGCGGACTGTCGTTCTTTACGGTGTCCGGCGACGCGGCGGGGCTGACGCGTTCGGTGCTGAATACGATGGACCCGACGCGGAAGATGGCGCGCCTGACGTTTGACGGCGTGGAAGCCACGCTGTTGGGCGAAGCCGGCGGCGCGGCGGAACCGTTCGCGCGCACGATGACCGAAGCGGTCGTTTGCCTGTCCAACGAAATGGTCGGCGGCGCTGCTCGTCTACGTGAGGATTCAACGGCTTACGCGGTGATGCGGGTACAGTTCGGCCGCTCGATCGCGTCATTCCAGTCGATGAAGCACAAGCTGGCGGACATGCTGCTGGAGGTTGAACTGGCGAAATCGACCGCATATTTCGCGGCGGCGGCGCTGGACGATGGGGACGCGGACGCGGCGGCCTCGGCATCGCTGACCAAGGCGTTGGCGAGCGACACGTATATGCAGACCGCTGTTCATGCCGTGCAGATCCATGGCGGCATCGGCTTTACCTGGGACAACGACACCCATCTTTGGTTCAAACGCGCCAAAAGTTCGGAGGTGTTGTTCGGCGACGCGCACCTCCACCGTGAACTGATGATGCGCAACTGGGCCGCGTGAGGGGGAGACAGACATGAGCGAGAACACAGAAGCCCAGGTCCGCGCCGAATGCCGCGCTTGGTTGGAAGCCAATTGGAACCCGGAATACGGGCTGGTGGAATGGCGCACGAAGCTGATTGAATCCGGCTGGGGTGCGCCGCATTGGCCGAAAGCCTGGTACGGGCGCGATCTGTCGACCGGGCTGGTTCCGGTGGTGGAAGAGGAATTCCAGCGCATCGGCGCGGTGGGTGTCGCGAAAGCCGGCATCCGCGTGTTGGCGGCTGCGACGATCCTGGCGCATGGCACCGACATGCATAAGGAGAAGTTCCTGCGCCGCATCCTGACCGGGGAAGACACCTGGTGCCAGTTGTTCAGCGAACCCGGCAGCGGATCGGATGTCGCCGGTGCCGTGACCCGCGCGGAGATGAAGGGCAACCAGTGGATCGTCAACGGGCAGAAGGTATGGACCACCAGCGCGCATAAGGCGCATTGGGGCCTGCTGCTGGCCCGCACGGACTGGGACAAGCGCAAGCACAAGGGCCTGTCGTATTTCATCATCGACATGAAGCAGCCCGGCGTCACGGTGCAGCCTCTGCGGCAGATGAACGGCCATGCTTCGTTCAATCAGGTGTTCCTGACCGATGCGACCGTGCAGCCGGAGTTCCTGGTGGCGGAGGTCGGCGACGGCTGGGCGGTGACGACCACGACGCTGATGCACGAACGGCGCGGCGCGGACGCGCTACGCAGTTGGGCGCGCGGCTCCACCCGTCCGGGCAAGGTGTACGACGAAGAGCGCGCCGAAATCGAAACGACGATGGAGCCGTACAAGTGGTATCCGCAGCGGGCCGGTCGGGTCGATCTGATCATGCCGCGCGCGCGCGAAACCGGCAGCATCGACGATCCGGTGGTGCGCCAGGAGATCGCGAAGCTGCTGTGTATGTCCAAAGCCGCGGAATGGACCGCGCGTAGGGCTCGCACGGCGCAGGAGCAGGGGCGTCCGCAAGGTCCCGAAGGCTCTCTGGGTAAGCTGATTTCCAGCCATGTCGCCCGCGCCTCGGCGCGTGTGCATACGCAGATGTCCGGGGCAAACGCGCTTCTGACGGGTGCGGGCAGTCCGATGGATGGCGTGATCGCGGAAATTCTGGTGTCCGTGCCGGCGACGTCGATCGCGGGCGGGACCGACGAAATTCAGCGGAACATCATCGCCGAACGCGTGCTGGGCCTGCCGAAGGAGCCGAGCGTGGATTCCGATAAGCCGTATCGGGATGTGCCGCGTAATATTGTCGGCTGATCGCGACTTCTGAGTCCGACGGGGGGCGGTTGCGCCCTCCGTCACACGCGATTGGCCAAAGTTCGCGATCTGAGCTACGTCGGTACGGATTATCCGATCATCTGTATCACCGGGAGCCGCATCGATGGACTTGCGTCTGAAAGATAAGGTTGTGCTGATCACGGGTTCGACCCGTGGGATCGGTCTTGCCACCGCGCGGGCTTTTGCCGCGGAGGGATGTCGGATCGTGCTGTCCGGTCGCTCACCCGCGACCCTGACCGAGGCCGCGCGGGAATTGCGCGAGGCCGGCGCGACGGTCGTCGAACACGCCGCCGATGTGACGAAGGCCGAGGATGCGGCGGCGGTCGTGCAGGCCGCCGTCGCGGCGTTCGGCGGTATCGACATCCTGGTGAACAATGTCGGCGGCGGCGGCGGCGGGGCGCGGATCGAGAACAGCACCGACGAAGACTGGCACGGCGTGCTGGACACCAACCTGGTGCAAACCGTCCGCATGATGCGCCTCGCGCTGCCGCACATGACCGGTCGCCCTGGGGCTTCGGTGATCAATGTCGCTTCGATCTCCGGCTGGACGCCGCAACTGGCGATGTCCGGACAGTATGGCGCGGCGAAAGCGGCGTTGATCTTCGATACGGAACGTTGGGCGTTGGAGTTTGTGCCGCACGGCGTGCGGGTCAATACGGTTTCGCCCGGATCGATCCTGGTGCCGGGCAATGGTTGGGACCGGTATCGTCTCTCCAATCCAGCCTATTACGACGATTACGTCGCGCAGGGCTTCCCGATGGGGCGGCTGGGTTCGGCGGAGGAAGTCGCGGACGTCATCGTTTTCACCGCCTCGCCCCGCGCCCACTGGATCAACGGGCGGAATATTCCGGTCGATGGCCTGGAACAGCCCTACCCGCCGTTGGATCGGCGCCCTTACTAAGACGGCACCGCGATGGTCGTGACCCATAGGGTGGCGATGCGCGACGGCGTTCGCCCCCCTTCAAAACGCGGCGGTTTTCGCTATAGCCATATGCCATGATCGAGTTTTCCCAAGCACCGGCTTCCCTGCCGCCCGGCAGGCGCGTCTATGCCATCGGCGACATCCATGGTTGCGCCGAGCAACTGGCCAATTTGCATAGGTTGATCGAGGAGGATATCGCGAGCCGTCCGATCGATGCGCCATTACTGGTGCATATCGGCGACTACGTCGATCGCGGCCCGGATACCGCCGGCGTGCTCGCTCGTTTGGCGTCCGGGGATGTCATTCCCGGCGTGCCGACCGTGAACCTGATGGGCAATCACGAAAACACGATGCTGGAGGCATTGTCCGGCGAGCGTGCCGCCGCGACCGATTGGTTGTTCGCCGGCGGCAAGCCCTCGTTGGAAAGCTACGGTGTCGATCCGGCATCGCATCGCGATTCCTGGGCGCCGGCGATCCCCCCCGAACACATCGTGTTCTTGAAGAGCCTGGTGCTGATGCACCGAGAGGGCGGATACGCGTTCGTGCATGGCGGCGTGCGGCCCGGCGTGGCGCTGGAAAACCAGGCGCGCGACGATCTGCTGCGGCTGCGTCAGCCGTTCCTGTATTCCGAGTCCGACTTCGGCGCTGTCGTGGTGCATGGGCATACGCCGGTGAAGGCTCCGGTGATCAAGCACAACCGCATCGCGATCGACACCGGCGCGGTGTTCGGCGGGCCGCTGACCTGCCTGGTTCTGGAAGCCGATCGGCTCGGCTTTTTGACCTCCGACCCGGTGCACGAGCCGGTTTCCATCGCACACCGGTGACGATGGGATTGGACGATTTGGCCTCGCCCGCGACCCGTCCAGCGCCGGTCGTGTGATGCAGGCGATTTTCGCCGGGCTGTTGGCGGCGTTTGTCGGCTTTGCGTCCTCTTTCGCCGTGGTCATTCAGGGGTTGGTCGGCGTCGGGGCGTCGCAGGCGCAGTCGGCGTCCGGCCTGATGGCGCTGTCGATCCTGATGGGCGTCTGCGGGATCGCGCTGTCGCTGTGGCGGCGGGAACCGATCAGCGTCGCCTGGTCCACGTCCGGCGCGGCGCTTTTGGCGACGTCGGTGCCGCCGGAGGGCGGGTTTTCGGCCGCCGTCGGGGCGTTTCTGATTTCCGGCGGGTTGATTGTCGCCGCCGGATTGTTCCGGCCGTTCGGCAAGGCCGTCGCGTCGATCCCGCCGTCGCTGGCCAACGCGATGCTGGCGGGTGTCTTGCTCAATCTGTGCATCGCCCCGGTGAAAGCGGTCGCGACCATTCCGGCGATGGCATTGCCGGTCGTGCTGGTCTGGGCGGTCATGCTGCGGGTCAAACGGGTCCTGGCGGTGCCGGCCGCGGTTATCGTGGCGGTCACGGCGATCCTGCTGCAAGGATCGGCCGCTGATCCGGGCGGGTGGTGGCCGGAGCCTGTCTGGGTGGCGCCCACATTCTCCGTGGCCGCGGCGATCGGACTGGCCTTGCCGTTATTCGTGGTGACGATGGCGTCGCAGAACATTCCCGGCATGGCCGTGCTGCACATGAACGGGTTTCGCCCGCCGCCGGGGCCGCTGTTCGTCGCCACCGGCGCGTTCAGCCTGCTCGCCGCCCCGTTCGGCGGTCATGCCCTTAACCTTGCCGCGATCACCGCCGCCATGTGCGCCGGACCGGACGTGCACCCCGATCCCGCTCGACGCTATCCCGCCGCGATCGTCGCCGGTCTGGGCTATATCGTCCTGGGCCTGATGGCGGGGGCCGCGACGGCCTTTATCGCGGCCTCGCCGCCGGTGTTGATCCAGGCGGTCGCCGGGCTGGCCTTGCTGGGGTCGTTCGGCTCCGCCCTGTTCGGCGCGATGCGCGACGATTCCGCGCGGGAGGCAGCGGTCGTGACCTTTGTCGTGTCGGCGTCCGGTCTTGGGTTCCTGGGGATCAGCGGCGCTTTCTGGGGTTTGCTGGCGGGTGGCGCGATGCTGGCGCTGACGCGGTATCGGCTTTCGACCGGGCGGTGATCAGGGGCGCAGCGGGGGAACGTCGATCCAGCGGCTTTCCCGATCGCTTTGATAGGCCAGTTCGGCAAGCTGCACGGCTTTCGCCCCTTCCAGGAACGTCGGCACGAACGGCGCATCTTCCGCCACGTGGCGCAGGAAGCCGTCCCAGCAGGCGCGGAAACTGGGCGGGTATGCGATGTTGTCGGGCACGGACTGCCATTGGTCATAGAAGTTCATGGGTTGCGGGTGATCCGCGTTCCAGGGCGGCTTCGGCGTGTTGACCAGGGCCTGCGTGCGGCAGTGGTGCAGACCGGCAACCGCCGAACCATGCGTGCCGTCGATGTGGATCGTCAGCATATCGTCGCGGCGCAGGCGCGTGGCCCAGGACGTGCTGACCGTGGCGAGGATGCCGCCTTCGAGTTCCAGCATTCCGTACGCCGCGTCGTCGGCATCCACGTCGTAATCGACGCCGCGTTCGTCTCGGCGCTTGGGCGTGTGAATGGCGGTGCGGCACAGGATCCGCGTGACCGGCGCGACGACGCGATCGACGATGTATCGCCAGTGCGCGTACATATCCAGGGCAACGCCGCCGCCCTCGGCCTTGCGGTAATTCCAGCTTGACCGTTGCGACGGCTGGAAGATGCCGTCGAAGACCCACCAGCCGAACTCGATCTTGACCGACAGGATGCGACCGAAGAACCCGGCGTCGCGCAACATGCGCAGCTTCATCAGGCCCGGCAGGTGAACCTTGTCCTGAATGACGCCATGTTTGACTCCGCGCTGTGTCGCCAGACGTGTCAGTTCCAGGGCGGTATCCAGATCCGGCGCCATGGGCTTTTCCAGGTAGACATGCTTTCCCGCCGCGATCGCGCGTTTGGCCAGCGGAGCGCGATAGCCGGTGACCGAGCAGTCGAAGAAGATGTCGTTGCCGGGGTCGCCGAGGGCACGGTCCAGGTTCTCCGTCCAGCCCAGCACGTCGTTCGCGAGCACCAGGGCTTCCAGCTTTTCGGGGGAACGACCGGTCAGGATCACATCCGGCATAAGCCGGTCGCCGTTGCTCAGGAGGAGTCCGCCTTCCCTGCGGATCTCCATGAGGTTACGCAAATGCTGCGTCGTGCCCATCCGTCCGGTCGCGCCGTTCAGGATAATGCCCAGCCGTCGATCCGCCATGTAATCTCCCGTATCAGCCGCGGCTCACGCACTGGTCGAACCGTTCGGCCATGATAGCATCGGACATCATGCAATCCGAAACCGCCCGCTCTTCCCTGCCGCCAACCCTCTATGCCGAAACCGCTCGGCCCGCGCCGCCGACGCCGCGGTTGGACGGCGATCGGCGGGTTTCGGTCGCCATCGTCGGGGGCGGATATACCGGGCTGTCCACCGCCTTGCACCTGGCGGAACGCGGAGTCGACGTCGCCGTTCTGGAAGCGCACGAGCCGGGTTGGGGCGCGTCGGGCCGGAACGGCGGGCAGGTCAATCCCGGCCTGAAATTCGATCCCGATCAGATCGAGGCGGATTTCGGCCCGGATTTGGGCGCGCGCATGGTCGCGCTGGCGGGCAATGCGCCGAATGTCGTGTTCGATCTGATCCAACGCCATCAGATTGCGTGCGAGGCGATGCAGACCGGCACCATGCGCGCGGCCTGGCAGCCCGGCGCGCATACGGGGTTGCGAACGACGAGCGAGCAATGGGCAAGGCGCGGCGCGCCGGTGGCATTGTTCGAGGGTTCGGACGCGCAAGCCGCCACCGGATCGGCGCGGTACAGTGGTGTGTTACTGGATCGGCGGGGCGGGCAACTCAATCCCCTGGGCTATGCGCGCGGCCTGGCGCAGGCGGCGATGCAGGCGGGTGCCGCCGTGCATGGCGATACCAAGGTAACCCGGATCGAACCCGTCAGCGGCGGCTGGCGCGTGGTGACGCCGACGGGGACGTTGCAGGCGGAAAAGCTGCTGCTGGCCACCAACGGCTATTCCGACGATCTGTTGCCGACGCTGCGCCGCAGCATCGTGCCGGTCTACTCCGCCATCGTCGCGTCGGAGCCGATGCGGCCGGAGCTTGCGGCATCCGTCATGCCCGGGCGTGCGTCGCTGTACGAGATGGGCGACATCACCGTCTATTACCGGGTGGATCGAGAGAGCCGGCTGCTGATGGGTGGGCGCAGCATTCAGCGCGAGATCGGACGGGCGGAAGAACTTGGCTACCTCGTCGCCTATGCCGAACGGTTGTGGCCGGAATTGCGCGGCCTTCGCTGGACGCATGGGTGGAGCGGGCAACTCGCGGTTACGCGGGATCACTATCCGCATGTCCACGAACCCAACGAAGCGGCGCTGGTCTGCCTGGGCTATAACGGGCGCGGCGTGGCGATGAGTTCGGCGATGGGGCCGCAACTGGCGAACCGGCTGATCGGCGGCGCGAAAGCCGATTTCGATATGCCGGTGACCGGTATCAGGCCAATCCCGCTGCATGGTCTGTGGAAGCAGGCCGTCCAGGCCCGCGTCGCCTACGGCCGTATCCGCGATTGGCTCGGCCTTTGATGGAAAACAGGCCCAACAGACCAAGCAGCAGCGGCGTGGCGGGAGGAGCCGGGACTGGGTTGCGGAAGACGAAGGTTCCGTTGGCCTGGCTCAATTCAAAGGCGTCGCCGGGATCGAAGCCCCAGGGGTCGCCGCCTTGCAGCACGAAGCTGTCGGTTGTCAGCCCCGACGGCGTGGTGCGATAAACGCCGGAATGGATATCGCGATCGGCGACCATCAGATCGACCGCCATCGTGTCGGTCCCGTCGGTCATGACGCCGCTGAGATAGATCTGGATGCCGGGGCGATAGAAATAAGCAGGGCCGTTATAGCCGCCGACATCGCTGGAATCGAAAGCCATCGCGATGGAAATACTGTGTCCGGCGGCCAGCGTGGTGTTCGGCAGGGTGAACGACAGGTCTCCCGCGAAGGCGGAGACGGCGATGGTGCGGATCGTGCCGCGGAACGCGGTCGGCCCGGTATTGGCGATCCGCAGGAAGCCGGTATCGGGTTCGATGTAGAAGGAATCAACGCGGTTCGGAAAAGGATTGGCGGTGGCATAAGCGGTCGTGAGGGTGATTTCGTAGGCGAGCGGGACCGCGGCGGCCGGGGCGGTGCCGACGAGGATCGCGGCGATGATCCATCCAGGGAGGCGCATGGCAACCCAATAGATCATCGCGCGATAAAATACAACCATAGGATGTATTAATCGTCAGCATCGCATGGGTTTCCCGAACGCGCCGAAAATGCCATCTACCGCCGGGACCAACAGTTGGAGATCGACCGATGAAACGCCGCCATTTGATCGCACTTTCCGCGGCGGCGCTCGCGCGTCCCGCATTGGCCCAACCGGCGATCGGCGGCAAGACGAGCACGCTGATCCATGTGCCGCAGGCGAACCTGACCAGCCTCGACCCGGTCTGGACCACGGCGGTGGTGACGCGCAACAGCGCGGGCATGATTTTTGAGACGCTCTACGGCCGCGATCAATCGCTGACGCCGCAGTTGCAGATGCTCGAAGGCCACCTGGTCGAGGATAACGGCCTGCGTTGGACGATGAAGCTGCGCGACGGGCTGCTGTTCCACGACGGCACGCCGGTGCTGGCGCGCGACTGCGTGGCGTCGCTGAAGCGCTGGATGCGCCGCGACCCGATCGGACAGACGATCGCCGAACGCCTCGACGAGTTGTCCGCCGCCGACGACAAGACGTTGGTCTGGCGGCTGAAGAAGCCGTTCTCCTCGCTGCCGTATGCCTTGGCGAAGACGCAGCCGTCCCCGGTGATCATGCCGGAGCGTCTGGCGATGACCGATCCGTTCAAGCAGATCCCCGAGGTGATCGGCAGCGGGCCGTTCCGCTATGTGCCGGATGAATACGTGTCCGGTCATCGGGCGGTGTTCGCGAAGTTCGATCGCTATAACCCGCGGCCGGAACCGGTCAGCTTCGCCGCCGGCGGCTATCGCGTGATGGTGGATCGGGTCGAATGGCGCGTGATCCCGGATGCCTCGACGGCGGCGGGGGCCTTGTCCAGCGGAGAGGTCGATTGGCTGGATGCGCCGTTGCCCGATCTGTTGCCGATGCTGAAGACCAAAAGCAACGTCGTCGTCGCGCCGATCGATATTTACGGCACATTCGGCGGTCTGCGGCCCAACCATCTGCACGGCGCGACGGCCAATCCGGGCGTGCGACGCGCGATGCTGGCGGCGATCGATCAGGTCGACGTCATGACGGCGGTGATGGGCAACGATCCGTCGCTGTATCGCGCGCCGGTCGGCTTCTTCATTCCGGGCACGCCGTCCGCCAACGAAGCGGGCATGGATCGTGTGCGCAAGCGGGCAAGCATCGACGAGATCAAGACGATGCTGAAGCAGGCGGGCTACGCAAACGAACGCGTGGTGCTGATGCATCCGACGGATCAGGTCTACTACGATGCCATGACCCATGTCGTCGCCGACGCCTTCCGCAAGATCGGCCTGAACGTCGACGAACAGTCGGTCGATTGGGGCACGGTGGTGGAACGTCGCACGAGCAAGGAGCCGTTGGAAAAGGGCGGATGGTCGATGTTCCCGTTCGGCTCCCCGGCGGCGGAATATCGCGATCCGATCTTCGCCACCAACATGCGCGGCAACGGGGCAGGGGCGTGGTTCGGCTGGCCGTCCGATCCGGAAGGCGAAGCCATGCGCGCGACCTGGATGGACAGCACCGACGCGGAGGAAAAAAAGCGCATCGATGCGGCTTTCCAACTGCGCGCGTTCGAGACGGTGCCGTTCATTCCGCTGGGCCAGTACCTGCCGCCGGCGGCATTCCGCAAAAATCTCAGCGGTTTGCAGAAGGGCGCCACGCCGGTGTTCTGGAACGTTACGAAGGGCTAGGCATGGGCGGCGCGTCGTCGGTCAGGCCGACGCGCGCCGACTTTACCCGGCGGCCAAGGTGCGCATCGCCGCCGTACGCTCGAACAGGCGCAACAGCACGCGGATCGCCTGACCGCGCGGGCTGGTCAGGCTCGGGTCGCGTTGCAGCAGCACCGCGGCGTCGCGGTGGGCGGTGTGCAGCAGCCCTTCGTGCTCCACCGGATCGGCCAGCCGGAAGCCGGGCTGGCCCGCCTGCCGCGTGCCCAGAATGTCGCCGCCGCCGCGAATGCGGAAATCCTCGTCCGCGATCAGGAACCCGTCATCGGTGTCGCGCAGCAGGACCAGCCGTTTGCGCGCGGTTTCGTTCACCCAGTCCTCGTGCAGCAGCAAACAGAAGCTGAGTTCCGAGCCGCGCCCGACGCGGCCGCGCAGCTGATGGAGCTGGGCCAGCCCGAAGCGTTCGGCGTGCTCGATCACCATCACGCTGGCGGTCGGCACGTCGACGCCGACCTCCACGACGGTGGTCGCGACCAGCAGGCGGATCGTGCCCGCCGCGAAGGCCGCCAGGGCGGCGTCGCGGACTTCGGGGGCCTGCTGCCCGTGCGCCAGGCCGACGACGTCGCCGAAGCGCCCCTTGAGATCGACATAGCGATCCTCGGCCGCCGCGAGATCGATGACCTCGCTTTCCGCGACCAGGGGGCAGACCCAATAGACCTGCGCGCCTTCCTTCAGCTTGCGCGCGATGGCGTCGAGAATGTCCGGCATCGTGGCCAGCGCGTGCAACGTCGTGCGGATCGGTTGCCGCCCCGCCGGTTTGTCCGTCAGGCGAGAGATATCCATCTCCCCCCAATTGGTCAGCAGCAGGGTGCGCGGGATCGGGGTCGCGGTCATCACCAGCACATCGGTATGCTCACCCTTGCCGCCCATCAGCAGTCGCTGCGACACGCCGAAGCGGTGTTGTTCGTCAATCACCGCCAAGGCGAGGTCCTTGTAGGCGACGGCTTCCTGAAACAGCGCATGGGTGCCCACGACGATGGAAAGACTGCCGTCCTTCAAGGCCCGCAGCAGTTTGGTGCGCTCCTTACCCTTGACCGAACCGGTCAGCAGCGCGACCGGGAAGGGGCAGAGGCGGCTGAGCGTGCGGTGATGCTGCTTCGCCAGAACCTCCGTCGGGGCCATCAGCGCGGCCTGCGCGCCGGCTTCGACCGCGCGCAGCATCGCGAGTATCGCGACCAGGGTCTTGCCCGATCCGACGTCGCCCTGCAGCAGCCGCAACATGCGTTTGGGGGAGGCGAGGTCGGCGTCGATTTCGCCGATCGCGGTGATCTGCGATCCCGTCAGCGGGAAGCCGAAACGGCTGAGCGCGACGTCGCGATGGCGGGAGTCCCCGACCAGGATGCGCCCGGCCCGCGCGCGGACCCTGCCGCGCACCAGCGCCAAAGCCACCTGATCGGCCAGAAACTCGTCATAGGCCAGGCGCGCGCGCATGCGCCGTTCCGGCGGCGCGTCGGTGGGGCATTGGACGGCGCGCAAAGCTTCGCCGATCGACGGCCACCTCTCCCGACGCAGCAGCGCCGGATCGTGCCATTCGGGAAACGCCGGTAACAAGTTCAGCGCCTGGGCCAAGCCGGCGGCGACCTGGCGCGGCCACAGCCCGGCGGTCAGCGGCCAGACCGGCTCGATGGCGGGCATCCGCTCCGGCTGATCGGCGGGGACGACATGCTCGGGATGGGCGATGGTCACCTTGCCGTTGAAGGTATCGATCTTGCCGGAGACCAACAGCCGCATACCCGGCGGCATCTGGGCTTCGCGGGTGAACCGGAAGAACACCAGATCGGCGAAGCCGGTATCGTCCTTGACGACGATCCGCCAGGGTTGGCGGCTGGTCGCCGGGCGTTCGTGGCGCACGACTTCGACCTGCAGCGTCGCGACGGTCCCGGGCTTCGCGTCGCGGATGCTCGGTCGCAAGCTGCGGTCGAGATAGGTTTCCGGCATATGGAACAGCAGATCCAGGACCCGGTCGCCGCCCATCGCGCGCGTCATCAATGCCGCGACCTGGGGGCCGATGCCGCGCAGGCTGGTCAGTGGCGCGAACAGAGAGGCGAGGGAGTCGTGATCCAAGGGGCTGACAGGTCCAAGCGGCGCGGCTATATGACATCACGCCGATGACAGAACCAGAACATGCGGCGCCTGATGCCAGGCGCAGACGATTGTTGTTTCGCTCCACCCACCGTGGAACGTTCGAAAACGACCTGATGTTCGGCGGCTTCGTCCGCGCGCACCTCACCCGGTTTACCGACGACGAACTCGATGCGCTTGAAGCGCTGCTCGACATTCCGGATGTCGATCTCGCGGATTGGCTGACCGGGCGTCGACCGATCCCGCCGGAGGATGCCTCTCCGATGCTGCTGCGGATCAAGGACTCCCTGCCGAAATGACGACGCCGCTCAAGGTCTGGTCGGCGCCCGAAGGATGGGACGCCTTCCTGCTCGCCCAGCGTCGACGGGAATATCCCGGCGCCATCCTGCATGTTGCCCGCGACGACGCCCGCATGGCTCGCTTGGCCGAGGCGCTGGCCTTCGCGATGCCGGAAGCCGAGGTACTGCGCTTCCCGGCCTGGGATTGTCTTCCCTACGATCGTGTGTCGCCGAACCCGACGCTGGTGTCGGAGCGTATCGCGACGCTGGCTCGTCTGCTCGATCCGCCGACCGGGCCGCGCATCGTGCTGACGACCGTGAACGCGCTGGTGCAGCGCGTGCCGCCGCGCTCCGCCTTTTCCGGCGCCAGCATGGCGTTGAAGGTCAACGGCACGGTGAAACCCGAAGCCCTGGCGCTGTTCCTGGAGGCCAATGGATACGGCCGAGCAGGGACGGTGATGGAACCGGGGGAGTATGCGATGCGGGGGGGGATTATCGATATCTTCCCGGCGGGGGAAGCCGAACCGGTTCGGCTGGACCTGTTTGGCGATACCATCGAATCGATCAAGACCTTCGACCCCACGACCCAGCGCAGCGCCGGCAAGCGCGACCGGCTGTCGTTGCGTCCGGTGTCGGAAGTGCCGCTGGGCAAGGAGTCCGTCGCGCGCTTTCGTACGGCCTGGCGGGAAACCTTCGGTCAGGACGCGGCGCGCGACCCGATCTATTTGTCGATCTCGGAAGGCCGACGCCACCCCGGCATGGAACACTGGGTGCCGCTGTTCCATCCGACGATGGAGAACCTGTTGGATTATCTGGTCGATCCGTCGGTCAGTCTGGATCATCAGGCGGACGAGGTCTTATCTTCTCGGCTGGAAATGGTTGCCGATCACGCCCAGGCCCGCAAGGCGCCGCCGCGCGACGGCGAAGTCCCGTACCGTCCGCTCGCTCCCCATCTTCTGTATCTCGACCGTGCGGCATGGGACGAGATGCTGTCTTTCGGCCCGTTGCTGGAGTTCTCGCCGTTCGCGATGCCCGACGGCGCCGCCGGCGTGGACGGCGGCGGGCGACCGGGGCCGATCTTCGCCCAGGCGCGGGCAACCGCCGCCGCCGGGTCGACGATCAATGTCTTCGACCAGATGCGGATACAGGCGGATCGCTGGGCGGGGGAAAAGCGGCGCATCGTCGTCGCGGCCTGGACTCGCGGTTCGCGCGAACGCATCGCCCATCTGTTGCGCGAACACGGGTTCAAGGACGTCGCGGCGGAAGAGGATTTCGCGGCGATCCGACGCAAGCCGGTCGGCTCGGTCTCGCTGGTGACGCTGGGTGTCGAACGTGGCTTCGTGGCCGATCGTCTGGCGCTGGTGTCCGAGCAGGACCTGTTGGGCGATCGCATTTCCCGCCCGCAGCGACGGCGCAAGCGGGCGGATCAGTTCATCGCGGAAGCAACCGAGATCGCCGAGGGCGATCTGGTGGTGCATCAGGAATACGGGATCGGCCGCTATGACGGCCTCGCCACGCTGACGGTGTCGGGCGCGCCGCACGATTGCCTGCGGCTGATCTACGACGGCGAGGAAAAGCTGTTTCTGCCGGTCGAGAACATCGAGGTTCTGTCGCGCTACGGCAGCGAACAGCACGGAGTCGCGCTGGACAAGCTGGGCGGGCTGGGCTGGCAGAGCCGCAAGGCGAAGATGAAGCAGCGTATCCGCGACATGGCGGGGGAGCTGATCCGCATCGCGGCGGAACGCAAGGTGCGCGATGCGTCGGTCATGGCGCCGGCGGAAGGGACCTTCGACGAGTTCTGCGCGCGCTTCCCCTTTGCGGAAACCGAGGATCAGGCCCGCGCGATCGCCGATGTGCTGGAAGACATGGCCGCCGGCAAGCCGATGGATCGTCTGATCTGCGGCGATGTCGGCTTCGGCAAGACCGAGGTCGCCTTGCGCGCGGCCTTCGTCGCCGCGATGTCGGGATCGCAGGTCGCCGTTGTCGTGCCGACCACGCTGCTGGCGCGCCAGCATTTCCGCACCTTCTCCGCCCGCTTCGCCGGTCTGCCGATCAAGGTCGCGCAATTGTCGCGCATGGTGACCGCCAAGGAAGCGACGGAGGTGCGCAAGGGCCTGACCAGCGGCGACGTCAACATTGTCGTCGGCACCCATGCGCTGCTGGCCAAATCGATCGAATTCTCCGACCTCGGGCTGTTGATCGTCGATGAGGAGCAGCATTTCGGTGTTTCCCATAAGGAACGGCTGAAGTCCCTGAAGGCCGACGTGCATGTGCTGACGCTGACCGCGACACCGATCCCGCGCACCCTGCAACTGGCATTGACCGGCGTGCGGGAAATGAGCGTGATCGCCACCCCGCCGGTCGATCGGTTGGCGGTGCGCACCTTCATCATGCCGTTCGACAGCGTGGTGATCCGCGAAGCGTTGCAAAGGGAGCGTTTCCGCGGCGGACAGGTGTTCTGCGTCGTGCCGCGGATCGAGGATCTGTCGCGCATGGCCGATCGCCTGGCGGAGATCGTGCCCGACGCGAAGATGGTGCAGGCGCACGGGCGGCTTGCGCCGACCGAACTCGAACGGGTGATGACCGAATTCGGCGACGGTAAGTATGACATCCTGCTGTCGACCAACATCGTCGAGAGCGGTCTGGACATGCCGGCGGTGAATACGCTGGTGATCTACCGGGCGGATATGTTCGGGTTGGGCCAGTTGTATCAGCTGCGCGGACGGGTCGGGCGCGGCAAGCAGCGCGGCTATGCCTATCTGACCTGGCCCGCCAATCACCGACTGTCCGTCGCCGCCGACAAGCGGCTGAATGTGATGCAGACGCTGGATGCGCTGGGGGCCGGGTTTACGCTGGCGAGCCACGATCTGGATATTCGCGGCGCCGGCAATCTGTTGGGCGACGAGCAATCGGGCCATATCCGAGAGGTCGGGATCGAGCTTTATCAGCAGATGCTGGAAGACGCGGTCGTGGAAATTCGCGCCGGGCAGGGCAAGCGCGGTCAGGAACGCGATTGGACGCCGAACATCTCCCTGGGGCTGCCGGTGTTGATCCCCGATGTCTACGTCAAGGATTTGCCGGTTCGTCTGGGCCTGTATCGCCGGATCGGCGGACTGGCGTCGGATGGGGAAACGGAAGCCATGGCCGCCGAACTCGTCGACCGCTTTGGTCCGCTGCCCACCGAAGTCGATAACCTGCTGGGCGTCGTTGCGCTGAAGCGCGCCTGCCGCGACGCGGGGGTGGAGAAGCTGGAGGCCGGACCGAAGGGCATGGTGCTGACCTTCCGGGGCAATCAGTTCGCCAACCCGGCGGGGTTGGTCAGTTGGCTGTCCGCGAAGGGCGGTTTGGTGCGGCTGCGCCCGGACCACAAGCTGGCGATTTCCCGAGAGATGGACGTCGCCGCGCGCCTGCGCTTCGCGCGGGATACGCTGGGGGCCTTGGTCAAGATTTCCGGGCAGGCGAAGGCGGCTTAGGGCTTGTTCGACAACAGTTGAATCGATCAACCGTGTTGAACAAGCCCTAACATATTGTTTTTGAAGGAAAAATCGTCGACGTGCAGGCGCACTTATTTGTCGGCGTTGCCTTGGCGCCGCCCGATTACGGCCAGACCGGTTGGTGATAGCCCAGCGCGACGGGGGGACGATCCCAGCGCGCGGGGGTTTCCGACATGCCGACGATCGGTGCCAGGAACTGAATCCGCCCGTCCGGTCCGGCCATGCTTGTGCTGAGCCGGGCGATGGTCTCGGGGGGCAGGTCTTCCGGCGCGCGACCATAGATCTCGGGGGCCAGGACGCCGCGATCGACGATCCAGCGGCCCGCTGTCGCCAGCGATGCGCGCACCATCCAGCTTCCGCCTTCCGTGGCGCGTCGAGCGAGCGCGACCATGGCGCCATAGGCCAGCAGGTTGCCGCCGACGTAATCGATGGCGGATACCGGCATGTGCTTCGGGCCGGCGGCATCGCCGGAGGCATGGGCCATGCCGGTTGCCGCCTGCACGACGGTGTCATAACCGCGCCGGTTCTTCCACGGCCCGTCCTGTCCCCAGGCGTTCAGTGTCACATAGACGATGCCGGGCCGCAGTTCGGCGAGCGCTTCCGGGCCGAAGCCGCGTGCCGCGAGGGTGCCGGGACGGTAGGATTGGCTGAAGACGTCGCACGTGGCGGCCAGTTCGCGCAGGCGCGCGTGCTGATCCTGCTCTCGCAGATCCAGACGAGCGGAGAGTTTGCCGATGCCGGTGTCGAGGTCGAGGAGGCCGGAGTCGGCGAGGCCGATGCGGGTGATTTTCAGCACGTCGGCCCCGTGTTCGGCGAGCGTGCGGGCGCAGGTCGGACCGGCGATGACGCGGGTCAGGTCAAGCACGCGAATGCCGCCGAGGGGGCGATCGGAGGCGGGCAAAGGTTGCGGCGGGGCATCGCCGATCTTGACGATTTCGACGGCGGGCAGGGTGGCGACGGCATGGGCGTGCGGATGGCGCGCCCATTCTTCGTGCGTGCGGACAAACGACGCGCAGGCTCCGCCGCCATGCATGGCGGTTTCGAATTCCTCTCCGTCCCACTCGGCGATGGCGGATTTGACGGCGTCGTAGTCGTTGGGGACGCCGAGGATTTGCAGCGCGGCGTCGCGCAAATTGGGGAAATTGGCGTGCAGGAAGACCCAGCGGCCGTCGCGCGCCGGGTAGAATTTCATCAGGGGCGCGAACTCCCGCTCGGGGTCGCGGCCTTCGAGCTTCATATAGCGGCTGCTGCGGAGCGAGACGGCGGCGGCGGCGACATCGACGCTGACGGTTTGGCCGATCCCGGTGCGCAGGCGCCACAGTTCGGAGGCGGCGATCCCCGTGGCGGCGAGGACAGCGGCGCCGGCGGTGCCGATGCGGTAGCGTGTCGGCAGGATCGGGTCGTCACCGACGATGCGCGCGGTGTCGGCGAGGGATGCGGGCAGGTGTCCGAGTGCGAGCAGTTCCCGCAGCGCGGCGTAGGTCGGTCCGGCGGTGTCGGTCATGTGCGGTGCCTCTCGATGGGGCCGGGGTTGCGTCGCGGAGAGTCGGAAAATTTTACAATGCTTGAATACTATTGCGGCGATGACTCCGCAACCCGTTCAGCTTCTTCGCGATTTCTACATGGCATGATCCATGCATTGGGAGACAGCGGCTTGTTTGGGGGAACGGGCCGGCGTTGAGTTGGGGAGCTAATCCAATGACGACTTCTTTAGGGTCGACAGATCCGACCATGCCCTCTGTCTGGGGGCCGCTGCTGCTTGCGCCCTTGGTTGCCGGACTGATCGGCTATGCGATCGACATCGCGCCGGACGAAGTCCGGACTCTGATGCTGATCTGGGTGTTCGGTTCGGTTCCGATGGGTATCGCGGTCGGCAGTCTTATTCTTGACAAAGAATAACTGGCTAGATTTCCTCGACCTGATCGATGCCGGGCAACATCTTCAGCGCCTCGGCTAATCGGGGCGTGACGCTGTAGCTGCCGGGCAAGGCGATCTCCACGCTCTGCGCGGTATCGAGGCGCGGCACCAGAATGACGCGGCCTCGGCCATTGCCTTCTTTCGACAGCAGGTCGCGGATATGCGGCACCGCCGCGGACTCCTTCAACCAGATGCGCACCGATGCGCCGGCCGACGCGGCGGCCTGATCCAACGAGACGACCTCGTGCGCCGTGATCCGCAAGGCGTCGCCTTCGATCTTCAGATCGGCGGTTACCAGCACGTTCGATCCCTGACCCAGCACATCGCGTGAGCGGCCGAGGACCTCACTGAAGCAGGTGACCTCGACGGAGCCGGAGGCGTCGGAAATCCGCACCCATGCCATGCGGCTGCCGGTCTTGGTGATCCGTTCCTTGGTCGCGACGACAGTGCCGGCGAGCTTGGCGCGGGTCAGTCCGGCCTGGGCGCGGGGTTCTATCTGGCTGGTGGAGATCACACCCAGTCGGCGCAGCGCCTGCGCGTAGGCGTCCAGCGGATGGGCGGTCAGATGGAAGCCGATCGATTCCGCCTCGAACGCCAGTCGCTCCAACGGCGGCCAGTCCTGGACGGTGGGCAGGCGCAGGGTTTCCGGCTTGCCGGTGCCGCCGAACAGGCCGATCTGTCCGCTTTCCTTTTCCTGCTGGTCGGCCTGGGCGCGCCGCAGGATGGTCTCCGCCGATGCGAAGACGCGGGCGCGGTTGGGTTCCATCGTGTCGAAGGCCCCGGCGCGCGCCAGGTTTTCGATCTGCATCCGGTTGATCTGACGCGGGTCCGCGCGGGTGGCGAAGTCGGTGATATCCGCGAAGGGGCGATCGCCGCGGGCGGCCGACAGGGTCTGCATGGCGGCGAAGCCGACCTTCTTGACCGCGGCGAGCGCGTAGCGAATGGCCAGCTTGCCGTCATCTGTCCGTTCGACGGAGAAATCCGCGCGGGAGCGGTTGATGTCCGGCGGCAGGATACGGATATGGCTGCGCTCCGCCTCCTGCTTCAAGGCGGCCAGACGATCGGTGTTGCTGATCGCCAGACTCATGCAGGCGGCGATGAAGACTTCCGGGTGGTTCGCCTTCAGCCAGGCGGTCTGGTAGGCGACCAGGGCGTAGGCCGCCGCGTGGGACTTGTTGAAGCCGTAATCGGCGAACTTCGCCATAAGGTCGAAGACTTCGGTCGCTTTCGCGGGATCGATGCCGCGCTTGATCGCGCCTTCGGTAAAGATCGCGCGCTGGGCTTCCATTTCCGCCGCGATCTTCTTGCCCATGGCGCGTCGCAGCAGGTCGGCCCCGCCCAGCGAGTATCCCGCCATCTTCTGGGCGATCTGCATGACCTGTTCCTGATAGACCATGATGCCGTAGGTCTCGGACAGGATGTCGTGGATTTCCGGGTGCGGCGGCTCCCACTTCTCGCCGTGCTTGCGCCGGCAGTAATCGGGGATATTCGCCATCGGGCCGGGGCGATACAGCGCCACGGCGGCGATCAGATCCTCGAACCGGTCGGGCCGCATCTGGCGCAGCGTGTCGCGCATGCCCTGGCCTTCCATCTGGAAGACCCCGCCGGCGTCGCCGCGCGCCAGCATGTCGTAGGTTTTCTTGTCGTCGAGCGGCAGTCGTTCCAGATCCACCGACACGCCCAATTCGGCCAGGAACCCTTCGGCGCGACGCAGAATCGTGAGTGTCGTCAGGCCCAGGAAGTCGAACTTCACGAGCCCGGCCTGCTCGACATGCTTCATCGAATACTGGGTGACCAGGAAATCCGATTTCGGGTCCTTGTAGAGCGGGACCAGCTCGACCAGCGGGCGGTCGCCGATCACGACGCCGGCGGCGTGGGTGGATGCGTGGCGATACAATCCCTCAATCTGCAACGCGATTTCCAGCAAGCGAGCGATGCCTTCGTCTTCGTCGCGGAGGTCTCGGAGGCGGGATTCGCCGTCCACGGCCTGTTGCAGCGTGACCGGCTTGGCCGGATTGTTGGGGATCAGTTCCGCGACCTTGTTGACCTGGCCATAGGGCAGACCCAGGACGCGCCCGACGTCGCGCACCGCGGCGCGGGCCTGCAACTTGCCGAAGGTAATGATCTGCGCGACGCGGTCGCTGCCGTACTCGTTGCGCACGTATTCGATGACGCGGTCGCGCCCTTCCTGACAGAAATCGATGTCGAAGTCGGGCATCGATACGCGTTCCGGGTTCAGGAACCGTTCGAACAGCAGATTGAACTGCAACGGGTCGAGATCGGTGATCGTCAAGGCCCAGGCCGCGACCGAACCCGCGCCCGATCCGCGACCGGGACCGACGGGAATGCCCTGGGATTTCGACCATTGGATGAAGTCGGCGACGATCAGGAAGTAGCCGGAAAACCCCATCGACGCGATGACGTCGAGTTCGTACTGCAGCCGTTCGCGATACTTCGCGCGCTTTTCCGCATCGGCGCCGACGGCGTCCATGCGACGCTCCAAGCCCTCATGCGCCATGGCGCGGACGGTTTCTTCCTCGGTCGCGCCTTCGCGCACCTTGGGGCACACCGGCAGCAGCGGCTTGCGCGTTTCCGCCATGATCGCGCAGCGACGCGCGATGGCCAGGGTGTTGTCGCAGGCTTCGGGCAGATCGGCGAACAGCGCGCGCATCGTCGCGGCGGGTTTGAACCAATGTTCCGCGGTGACCCGGCGGCGGTCGCGTTCCGACAGCAAACGGCCCTCTGCTATGCACAGCAACGCGTCATGCGCTTCGTGCATCGACGGCTTGGCGAAATGGCAGTCATTGGTCGCGACCAGCGGTAGGCCCAGGGCATCGGCAAGGCCGATCATCCCCGGTTCGATCGCGCGGTCGATGTCCAGACCGTGGCGATGCAGCTCGATCGCCGTTCGGCCCGGAAAGGCCTCGTGCATCGCCGCCAGCATGCGTTCGGCTTCGGCTTTCTGCCCGTCCGCCAGCATGCGCCCGATCGGGCCGGTGGTGCCGCCGGTCAGCAGGATCAGTCCGGAGGCGCAGGCGGCGACGGTTTCGAACGATAGCTGCGGCTTCAGCGTCGGGTCGGTATCCAGGAACCCTTGCGAGGACAGGCGTTGCAGGTTGGCGAGGCCGACGGCGTCCTGTGCCAGGAGCACGATCGGGTCGGGAGACAGGCGCGGGTTGTCGGCCCGCGCGATCGCGATCTGGCAACCGACGATCGGCTGCACGCCCTTGGACACGCAATACTGGGAAAATTCGAGCGCCCCGAACAGGTTGCCGGTGTCGGTGATCGCCACGGCCGGCATGCCGGCTTCCCGCGCCATCGCCGCGAGCTTGTCCGGCTTGATCGCCCCTTCGCTGAGCGAGTAGGCGGAATGGTTGCGCAGATGGATGAAATCGGCATGGGGCATGCGCCTGTCTACCCGTTGCGCGCGAGTCTGGGAAAGCGTCGCGAGGGGAGGGGCGTCAGGCGGTACTGCCCTACCACTGCTTGAAGACGATCCGCTTCTTGCGCTTCGGCTGGGGGATTTTGGTCATGCCGCCTTCGCGGTCAAGCTCGTGATCGATCAGCACCTGATAGACGCCGTCCTGCACGGTTTCGCCTTCGGACTCCGGCGGGGCGGGCGGTGTTTTGTCGGGGTCCGGCATCGGGGTCTCTCGGTGCATGGGGTTGTCGCGCGCGGATTTGATCCGGGGAGGGCAAATGGGTCAGGGAGGCAACCCTATCCTAAGCGTCGGGTTTGCGCCAATCACCGCTGTGTATCCGTTGGATTTTCAGGGCTTCTGCCGCAAGAGTTGCGGCACGCGGCAATGTGGTCTCAGCCAGCCCATCTTGATCGGACAGAGCCATCCGAGCAGTTCCATCACCGCGCCATATTCTTCCGATAGGTTCATTCGAAAAATCGGCTCGTGGTGCCAGATTCGATTCCGTAGATCAGCGATCCGTCTGGCGGATGCCGCCAAATCATACCGAGACTTTTCCTCCGGCAGGCTCGGGAACGCGGCGCGTAAATGAGCGCTCCAGATCATCGAGTTGTACCGGGGCTGAAGCATGCCGACCCAGAACCCGAAAGATAAATTCGCCACCACCTGACCTGTCACGCGCGGCTTCTTCCGGTTGTCGATCCGGCGCAAGGCGGTGTCGATATCGGCCTTTCGTTCACGGTCCGCGATCGACAAAAACGCAGGTGCGGACCACCAATCCGGAGAAAATTTTGCACACAGGGCGTGATTCACGGAATTGCGCAGCGCCACCTCTGCCCCTTGAATTGGGAGATGGAACGCCTCACCTATGTGGGCATTCCAGATATACAATCGTAATGCTCGGTCTTGATTGAACCCGGCGGCAGTAAGGTAAGTTCCCAATCGATCCGTGGAAATGGATCGACCTAATTTTTCAAAAAGCGTAATTTGCCTTTCTGAATTCATCGTGCTTTTCTACCAACGTGAGCCGGTAGTCGTCACTGGAAATCATACGACCCCGGACAGATAGGACCCCGCGACAGCCGAAAGGCCCTCGCGGGGTTTCGCTTTTCTGGAACAGTTACGAAGGCTCAGGCCTTCTTTTCCCAGCGCTGCGGACCCTGCTGCCAATAGGTCAGGGCGTGGCCCGCGGCCTTGGCGTCGCGCCAGCGTTGGCGGGCGGCGCCGACCGCGGCTTCGTCGTTGCCGTCGAACAGATCGAACACACGCTCGTAACCATCCAGCGTGCCTGCGTCAGCGCCGTCGACCAGGAACAGAAAGGTTGCGCCGTTGGGCGGCGCGGCCTCCACGCCCAGCCAGATCGGTTGCAGGTCGGGATCGCCGTCGGCGGCGGCGCCGTGCGGCAGCCAGGGAGGCTCCGGAGCCTCCCACAGCAGTTTGTCCAGCGCCGTGACGGTGGCGGCTTCCCGACACAGGACAAAGGCGCGCTTCTGGGCCGCCAGCGTGCGACCCAAAAGCTTCGGCAGTTCCCGGTCCAACCGCGTGCGGGTCAGATGATAGAACCCGATCTCCGCCATCGTCGGTTCAGCCCTCGTAATGCTCCGCCACCAGGCGATCGAGCAGGCGGACGCCGAACGCGGTCGCGCCCTTGGGCGTCACGGGCCCGTCCTTGCCGCTCCACGCCATGCCGGCGATGTCCAGATGCACCCAGGGCTTGCCGTTGACAAAGCGCTGGATGAACTGCGCGGCGGTGATCGATCCGCCGGGACGGCCGCCGACGTTCTTCATGTCGGCGATATCGGACTTGATCTGCTTGTCATAGGCATCGTCGAGCGGCATGCGCCAAACGCGCTCACCCGTCGATTGGCCGACGGCATGCAGTTGGCCCGCCAGGGCATCGTCGTTGGAGAACAGACCGGCGTATTCGTGGCCGAGACCGATGATGATTGCGCCGGTCAGCGTGGCCAGATCGATCATGAACTTCGGATCGTACTTCTCCTGCGCATACCAAAGCACGTCGGCGAGCACGAGGCGGCCTTCGGCGTCGGTATTGATCACCTCGATCGTCTGGCCGGAGTAGCTGGTGACGACGTCGCCGGGGCGTTGGGCGGACCCGGACGGCATGTTTTCCACCAGCCCGACGAGGCCGATGGCGTCGACCTTGGCCTTACGCCCCGCGAGCGCGGCCATCAGGCCGATCACGGTGCCGGCCCCGGCCATGTCCCATTTCATGTCCTCCATGCCGCCGGCCGGCTTGATGCTGATGCCGCCGGTGTCGAAGGTGACGCCCTTGCCGACGAAGACCACGGGCTTTTCCTTGCCCTTCCGCCCGGTTCCCGTCGCGCCCAGCCAGTGCATCACGACCATGCGCGGTTCGTTCACGCTGCCCTGGCTGACGCCGAGCAGGGCACCGAAGCCGAGCTTGGTCATTTCCTTGGGGCCGAGGACTTCGACTTTCAGGCCGAGGTCGGAGAGCTTGCGGCAGCGATCGGCCATTTCGGCGGGGTGCAGGACGTTCGGCGGCTCACTGACGAGGTCGCGCGTGATAGCGACGCCCTTGGCAACGGCGGCCTGGGTTTCCCACGCGGTTTTGGCGCGGGGGACTTCGCCGGTCAGGATGGTCAACTTCGCGAGCTTCGGCTTGTCCTCGGCCTTTTCCTTCGTGCGGTAGCGGTCGAAGCGGTAAGACCGCAGCACGCCGCCAAGGGCGAAGGCGGCGGCCTGCTCGCCCTTCAGCGCGCCGGTCGCGACGGTCGCGGCGGGATCGCGCGACAAGGCGGCGACCGTCGACCCGCCGGCTTCTTCCAGGATGCGCGGGGTGATGTCGTCCGCCTTGCCCAGACCCACGGCGAGGATGCGGGACAATCCGGCGCCGGGTGCCAGAATCGCACAACTCTTCCCCTTACCCCCCTGAAATTCAGCCACCTCAAACGCTCGGCTGATCGCGCCTCCGGTTGCCTCGTCGGCCTGTTGCCACAGGCCGGACGGTGTTTCGCCCTCGGCGATCAAAAGGACGAGCGCCCCCGATTTGGGCAGGGTCGGTTTGGCGAACGCGATATCGAGCATGGCGGGGGGTCCCCAATGTGACGGTTGCCGAGATTGTAGACAGGCGGACTCGGGATTGCCATGCCCCACGCGCGGGTAGGCCGATTGTTACCAGCGGCGATGCCCGCCATGGTGGTGCCCGCCACGCCAACCGCCACCGATCACGACGGGCGCGGCGATATAGGGGGCGGGGGCGTAGTAGCCGCCGTCATAGGCGGGATAGGCGACGCAACCCGACAGCAATAACGGCAATGCGACGATGGCTAATGGGATGCTCAAGGGGGCGATCAGGCGGGTCAGGAGCGAACGGGTCATCGAACGGCCTCCGGAAAGGGATTGCATGACCGGAACTGTGAGCGGGCGTCGTGCCGTTTTGGTGGCCCGGGCATGGCGACATCTCGGCGCCCGAACGGCGGAAATGGGGCGGCGATGCCTTGGTTTGGCCGTTATGGCGTTGGTCGGGCTGTCGCCGGCGGAGTCACGCGCGGAGCCGGATATGTCCGCCGCACTGCCGACGATCGTGGCGCCACGACGCGTGCCGGACGTCGCGCTGCCCGCGACCCTGCCGCCGATGCAGGGGGAACCACCGAGGATCGTGCGGCCGGAACCGGTTCGCCCGTCGGCGAAACCCTGGGGTGCCCCCCAGGATGTTCCTATCGTGACGATGCCCACCCCGCCGAAGGGCGGTCGATAGGCAGCGCTCGGCGTCAGTTGATGACGATGCGCGGGCCGCTGCTGCGCGCGATCGTAGCGCCGGTGACCTTGTCCCACACCCGGCGGGCGAGGGCGTCATAGGCACGGGCACCTTCGCTGTCGGGCGCCGAAGCGGCGATCGGGGTGCCGGCGTCGGCGGCGGTGCGGATATCCAGCAGCAGCGGGATTTCGCCCAGGAACTCCGCGCCGAGACGAGCGGCTTCGGTGCGGGCACCGCCGTGGCCAAAGATTTCGCTGCGATGGCCGCAATTCGGGCAGCAGTAGAAGCTCATGTTCTCGACCAGGCCCAGAACGGGCACCCGCGTCTTTTCGAACATGCGCACGCCGCGACGGGCATCGATCAGGGCGATGTCCTGGGGCGTGGAAACAATGACGGCGCCGGTCAGCGCGACGCGTTGCGCCATCGTCAGTTGGGCGTCGCCGGTGCCGGGGGGCATATCGACGACGAGGATGTCGAGCGCGCCCCACTCGACCTGCCCCATCATTTGTTCGAGCGCGCCCATCACCATGGGGCCGCGCCAGATCATCGGGGTTTCTTCGTCGACCAGGAAGCCGATGGACATGCAGGACAAGCCCCAGGCCTGAATGGGGATCATCTTGTCGCCGCGCACTTCGGGCTTGCGGTTCATGCCGATCATGCGCGGCAGGCTGGGGCCATAGATGTCGGCGTCGAGCAGGCCGACCTTGTGACCCTGGCGAGCCAGCGATACGGCGAGGTTCACCGCGACGGTCGATTTCCCGACTCCGCCCTTGCCGGAGGCGACGGCGACGATGGCCTTGACCTCGGGCAGGAGCAGGGGCGCTTTCTGCCCCGGGCCGTTGCCGGCGGGGTTCGCCCCGTGGCTGTGCCCATGGCTGTGGCCTCCCCCGGCGGGCGGGGCGGCGGGGCGTGTGGGCGCGGCGGTTTTATGCGCGGTCAGAATGGCCGTGGCGTTGGTCACATTGGGCTGACGCGCGAGCAAGGCGGCGGCCTGTTGGCGGATGGGTTCCATCGCCTGGGCGTGGGCACGATCGGTCAGCAGGCTGAGTTGGACGAGGCCGCCGCGGATTTCGATCCCCTCGATCAGGCCGGCGGAGACGATATCGCGCCCGGATGTCGGGTCCTTGATCGCCCGTAGTGCTTCGCGCAACTGGTCCTGGGATGCTTCGGCCATCGTCATGCAAACCTTTCCGCCCGATCAATCGGCGACCCAACGCGCCGCCATCCAGGGCATATGGCCCAAGATGGCGGTTCCGCCAACGGGCGGGATGCAAACAAGGACTTATTAGCGGCTGATGGCATTCGTGGTGAACCGTGATAAGGGACGTGCCGCATGGGTTACGGTCAATTCAGTTGACTCCGGACCGCCGGACGCGAGAACCATCCGACCCGACAGGAGCAATGACGTACCGATGCCTTGGAACAATGGCGGCTCTAACCCGTGGGGGAATTCCGGCAGCGGTTCTTCCGGCGGGTCCAATCCCGGCCCTCGTCCCACCGGTGGGTCAGGCGGCAATGGGTCCGATAACGGTTCGGGGCAGGAGTCCTCCGGCGGCGGCGTGCCGCCCGGTGGTCCGCCGCCTGGTGGACCGCCCCCGGGTGGTCCCTGGGGCCAGGGCCCGTCGGGACGACGTCCGAACAATCCGTTTGGCGGTGGTGGCGGCGGCGGAGGTGGTCCGGGCGGACCGGTCCCCGACCTGGACGCTATGATCGCGCAGCTTCAGGCGTTCATCCGCGGCTTTCTGCCAACCGGTGGCGGCGGCGGCAACCTCCTGGGCGGGCGCGGCGCGATCGTGGTCATCGTGCTGCTGATCGGGGCCTGGATTTCCAGCGGCTTCTATCGCGTGCAGCCCGACGAACAGGGCGTCATTCTGCGCTTCGGCGCTTACACCTATTGGACGCCGCCCGGCCTGCATTGGCATCTGCCCTGGCCGATCGAAACGGTGGAACGTCCCGCCGTGACCCGCATCAATCGGACCGAAATTGGCTATCGTTCCGGCCCGTCAGGACGGATGGAAGCCGGTCGCGACCCCGGCGGGCGCGATGTGCTGGCGGAAAGCCTGATGCTGACGGGCGACGAAAACATCATCGACATCGACGTCGCGGTGTTCTGGCGCATTTCCAACGCCTCGGCGTTCCTGTTCAACGCGCGCAACCCGGAATTGCTGGTGCGCGGCGTGGCGGAAAGCTCCATGCGCGAAGTGATCGGCCGCACGCCGATCCAGCCGGCGCTGACCCGCCTGCGCGCGCAGATCGAATCGGACGTGCTGCGTCAGACGCAGAAGATCCTGGACGGCTACAAGGCCGGCGTGGAAATCACGCAGGTGCAGTTGCAGAAGGTCGATCCGCCCGCCGCGGTAATCGAAAGCTTCCGCGACGTGCAGCGCGCGAATACCGACGCGGAAAGAATGCGTAACGAGGCCGAGTCCTATCGCAACGACATCGTCCCCCGCGCGCGCGGCGATGCGGCGCGGATCGTGTTCGAAGCCGAAGGCACCAAGAAGTCCTCCATTGCCTCCGCCACCGGTCAGACTCAGCGTTTCGACAGCGTGCTCGCGGCCTATGAGACCGCCAAGGACGTGACCCTGCGCCGGATGTATCTGGATACGATGCAGTCGATCCTGTCGAATTCGCAGACATTGGTGGTCGACGACCGGTTGAAGGGCATCGTGCCGTTCCTGCCGCTGACGCCGCCGACCGCCGCGCCCGCGCGCGATCACTCCAGGCCACAAGTGCCGCCGCTGCCGGTCGCGCCCGGTCAACCGACGGGAGCCAACCGATGAACCGTCTTCTCATGGCCGGCGTCGCCCTGGTCGGCGTGCTCGGCGCGCTCGCCAACGGCAGCCTCTTCACCGTCGCGCAAACCGAGCAAGTGCTGGTGGCGCAGTTCGGTGAGGTCGTGCGCCCGATCAACACCGCCGGGCTGCATATGAAAGTGCCGCTGATCCAGAACGTGATCAGCTTCGACCGACGCATGCTGAATGTGGAATTGCCGGGCGAGGAAGTCATCCTGGGCGATCAGCGCCGCCTGATCGTCGACAGCTTCACGGTGTTCCGTATCTCCGACCCGCTGCGCTTCTATCAGGCGATCGGGCCGCAATCGGATGCCATTCGCGGGCGGTTGAACTCCATCGTCACCGCCAGCCTGCGGCGCGTGCTGGGAAACAACAAGCTGCTGGACGTGCTGTCGGCCGATCGCGAGCGGATCATGGCGACCATCCGCGATCAGGTGAACACCGAGATGCAGAATTTCGGCATCACGATCGAGGATGTGCGGATCAGGCGCGCCGACCTGCCGGAAGAAAACACGCAGGCGATTCTGTCGCGCATGCAGTCCGAACGTCAGCGCGTCGCGTCGCAACTGCGCGCCGAAGGCTCGGAAGAATCGCAGCGCATCAAGGCCGACGCGGAACGGGAACGCACCATCCTGGTGGCCGAAGCCCGTGCCTCCGCCGATCGGCTGATCGGTGAGGGCGAAGCCGAGGCGACCCGCATCTTCGCGAAATCCTTCGGTCAGGACCCCGTCTTCTTCAGCGTCTGGCGCACGTTCCAGGGCTATCGAGACGTGTTCGACGCCGGCGGCGCGCGGCTGGTGCTGACACCCGACAACGACTATCTGCGTTACCTGCAGGCACCACCGGCCCCGGCGGCCCCTTGATATTAGTCACGCTGAGTCCGAGTGTTGTTTTTGAAGGCCAGCCTGACCATATCCGGCCAAATCGCCAGAAAGTCCTGATCATGCGTGTGTTCCGTTCAGTTCTCGCTCGCGCCGTTCTGCTGGGTGTCTCCCTGACGCTTGTCGCGCCGATGGGGTCGAACCTGACCGTTGCGCCCGCCCAGGCGCGCGGGGCACCCGAAAGCTTCGCCGATCTGGCGGCAAAGCTGCTGCCGGCGGTGGTGAACGTATCCACCAGCCAGACGGTGCAGTCGCGCGGCGGCAGCGGTCAGTCGGGACCGGAAATGCCGCTGTTCCCGCCGGGTTCGCCGTTTGAACAGTTCTTCAAGGACTTCTTCAACCGCAATCGTCCGCCCGGCGGCGGGCAGGGCAGCGGCCCGCAGCAACCGGAACGCAAGGCCCAAAGCCTTGGGTCGGGTTTCATTATCGATGCCAGCGGACTGGTGGTCACCAACAACCACGTCATCGACGGCGCCGATCAGATCACCGTGACCTTGCAAGACAAAACCGTGCTGAAGGCCGAACTCGTCGGGCGCGACGAAAGCGTCGATATCGCGGTGCTGCGGGTCAAGTCGGACAAGCCGCTGCCGACAGTGGAATTCGGTGACTCGTCCAAGGCGCGGGTCGGCGATTGGGTTCTGGCGATCGGCAACCCCTTCGGCCTGGGCGGCAGCGTGACCGCGGGTATCGTTTCGGCGCGCGGGCGCGACATTCGTTCCGGCCCATACGACGATTTCATCCAGACCGACGCGGCCATCAACAAGGGCAACTCCGGCGGCCCGCTGTTCGACATGGATGGCGCGGTGATCGGCATCAACACCGCCATTTACTCCCAATCCGGCGGGTCGGTCGGCATCGGGTTTTCCATCCCGTCCAACATGGCCAAGCAGATCGTCAGCCAGATCCGCGACTACGGCAAGGCTCGGCGTGGCTGGCTTGGCGTTAAAATTCAACAGGTTACGCCTGATCTGGCCGATAGCCTGGGGCTGAAGGAAGCATCCGGCGCAATGATCGCCGGCCTCATCGACGGCGGCCCGGCGGAGAAAGCGAAAATCCGCAGCGGCGACGTCGTGCTGAAGTTCAACGGCCAGGACGTAAAGGAAATGCAGTCCCTGCCGCGCATCGTGGCGGAGACCGAGGTCGGCAAGCAGGTGCCGGTGGTGATCTGGCGCGACGGCAAGGAGATGACGCTGACCGCGATCGTCGCCGAACGCCCCAGTGAGGCCGCTTTGGCGGCGGGCGACACGGGCACCGGCGGTACCAAGGGCGCGGATATCGCGAAACCGGTGGAAGTCGCCGGTCTCGGCATTAAAATCGCGCCCATCAGCCAGGACATGCGCGACAAGTACAAGCTGTCCGCCGAACAAAAGGGCGTGGTGATCACAGAGGTCGCCGCCGACAGCAACGCTGCGGAACGGAATGTGAAAGCCGGCGACGTGATCGTCGAGGTGCAGCAGAACGAGGTTGCCTCCCCGGCCGATGTGCAAAAGCGCGTGGACGCCGCGCGCAAGGCGGATCGGAAGTTCGTGCTGATGCTGATCCAGCGGAATGACGGGGTGCAATACGTGCCGCTGGCGCTTGCGAAGGATAAGGCCAAGCAGCCCGGCTAAAGTCTGTCGCCTCTCCCTTCTGGGAGAGGCGATGTCGCTCAGGCCGCGATCAGGCAGCACTTCTTGTATTTTTTACCGCTGCCGCAGGGGCAGGGGTCGTTGCGGCCGATGTTGCGATGGGCCTTCGGGGTTGTATCGCCACGGGCCTCTCGCGCCTGTTTGTCGGCCTCTCGCAGTTCTTCCTTCCGCGCGGCGGCGGAGAAGCAGTACCAACCGCCCAAGGTCGCGATAGCATTGGTGAACGGCGCGGCTTTGCGCGCCTTGAACATCGCCATCCCGGTTGGATCGCCGAGCGTCAGCGCGAGATCGTCCTGAAAATGGCGGAACTCCATCACGTTGTCGGGAAGCCATCCGCTCTGGAACAGTTTTTCGGCGGCAAGTGACAGGTCGGACAGGCCGAGTGCGGCGACGGCGTCGAGCCAGCCGATCCAGACCATGTTGGGGCTGTGGGGTTGCAGTGCGGTCAGGGCACCGACCAGCCAGGCGCGGGTTTCCCCCGTGTCGATCCGCCCGGTCCGCGTCAGATAGGCCAGGGCCAACATGACTTCGGCGCGGATAAACTCGTCCGCGTTCGGATTCTCGATCACGTCGGTCAGCTGCGAGCGATCGCCGTCGAACATCGCGATCAGCACGCTGCACAGCGACTGGGTTCCGGCTTCGCCCAGGGCGAACTCCGTGGCTTCGGAATCCAGAAGCAGCGCGCAGAACGACGAGAACAGGCGGGTCTCGGCTTTATCCGCGGCGAGGTGGGCGATGAACAACACGGCGTCGGCGTTGCCGTCGCTGCGATCTTCGCCGGATACAAACGAATCGAGCCGATGGTGCAGTGTCGGCAGCGCCTGCTCCCAATGATCGAGCAGCCATTGCATGGCTTCTCGCGGCAGCGTGGCGCCGGCGAGTTCCAGGGCTTCGAGGGCCTGATCGATCGTCATGGGCTGGGGTCCTTGATAAGCGGCACGCAGTGCCGTGAGACGAAATCGGCAGCCGCTTCGGTCGCGCCGGCCGGGGCGAGGTCGTTATGCCCGGCTTGCGGCGCGATCCACAACTCCACCGGCGCGGTCGCGGCTTTCATCAACGCCTTGCCCATCCAGGTCGGCACGACGCGGTCCAGCGCGCCTTGCATGATCAGGATCGGCGCGCACAGGCGGGGCATCCGCGCCAGCGAATCGAAGCGATCCCGCACCAGCCAGATCGCCGGCACATAGGGATAATGTGACTGCGCGGTGCGGGCGATGCTGGTGTAGGGCGATTCGAGCAGCACGGCGGCGACCGTATGCTCCGCCGCCAATCCGATGGCCAATCCGGTGCCAAGGGACTCGCCCCACAGCAGGATGCGTTCGGCGGGAAAGCCCATGGCGCGGACGGCATCGAGCCCGGCCTGTGCGTCAAGGCGCAGGCCGTGTTCCGTGGGCTGGCCGGGATTGCCGCCGAAGCCGCGATACTCCAGCAGGAAGACGCCCCAGCCGTGGGCGGCCATGCGCTTCAGACGTTCCGCCCGATAGCCGATATGGCCACCGTTACCGTGGAGATAGAGCACGACGAAGCCGTCGGGCCGGTTGGGTTTGGCATACCAGGCGAACAGCGGCGCGCCGTCGGCCGCTGTCAGCTTCAGGATCTCGATGCCGTGCAGCCCGAAATGGGCGGGCGGCGGCAGGTTGGCGTCGGGCCGGTAGAGCAGGCGACGTTGGAACACGGTCAGCGCGATCAGCAGCAGCAGGTATGCGACGGCGAGCGCGCCGAGGAGAGTCCATAGCATGGTCAATGGCGCGCGCCTTCAGGGATCGCCGTCATGGTCGTGGCCTCCGCCGCATCGTTGGTAGACCTCGTAATTGGACCTTTTCGGGACCCGACGCCAGCAGTTGTCCGCCAGGGTTCGGCGGATCGCGGCGACGGATCGGCGGCTGGCATCGTCCTGCTCGATAGGGGCCAGGATCAGGCGGTCGCTATCGGGCGGGAGGTTGGGACCATCGAACAACAACAGTCGGGTGGTGGCCGGCGCTTCGATGGCGAATGCGCCGACGATGCCGACCCCGTCATTGCCGCGCGGCACCAATACAAGGCTGTCCGGCGGCAAATCGGCCGCCATAGCGCGGGCGGGCTGCATGGTTTCGGGGCGATGAAGCAGGCCGATCGTGGCGGCGAGTTGCACCAGCAGGAACAGCGCGGCCAAGGGGCGGGGCAGGGCGGCGGCAAGCAGCAGGGCGAGAAAGGGCAGGCCGAAGCAGAGATAGCGCAGCTCGATCGGCGTGTTGTTAAAGACAAGACCGAGCAGCAGCAGCCCCGCGGGCGGAGCCAGCGCGGTCAAGGTCGGCAACAGCGGCGGGCGCATGCGGACAATGCACCCGACACCGATCAGCAGCAGCGCGCCGAGACCCATTATCAGCAGGGAACGGACGGAGCCGTCGAGATAGAGCGGCAGCCCCCCGAAAAGCGCCCCGCCCTGCGCGCGGGCAAGCCGAACCAGGGCGTCCGCCAGGTCGAAGGGGGGAAACTGGTCCGGACGGCTGCCGCGTTGCGCCAGGAAGAACCAAAGCGCCGCGGGCAGACACAGACCCATGCCCAGTGTGGCGGTCACCGCCGCTCGCCAGCCGCGCGCCGCCAGAAGCCAGGCCAGCGCCGCCGCCGCGACGAAGGCGGCGAGGTAGTTGGTCAGAATGGCGGCACCAAAGGCCAGGCCGGACAGGATGGCGGAGCGTCTGCCCGCCGCCAGTCGCCAGACACCGAACAGCAGCAACATTTGCGCCAGGGCGAAGCCTCGCGCGGCGATGCCGGTCGCGACGAAGCCATAAGCCCCCACCGTGAAAGCCATCGCCAGAGCGGGCGCGATGGCCAGCCGCCGAGCGATGCCAGCCAACAGCAGCAGCGCGGCGAACGAACACGCGACGGAGAACAGGCGGGCGACGAACAGGCTGTCGCCGAACACGGTGCGCCACAGCGCGACGGCCCAGAAATACAGCGGTGGATGCACGTCGGTGGCGCGCAGGTCGCGGGCGATGCCGATCGGATCGACCCCTTCCATACGTTGCGCCGCAAGCACGTCGGTCGCCGGAAACGGCGTATCGGGCCAGGCCGGGCGCGGCGTCCCGGCGGTCAGAAACAACGTGTACTGCTCATCGTATTCCGCCGAACGCGTCCAGGCGGCGGCGAGCAGAACAATGAGTGCCAGAAGCGCGATCGCTCGGGTCATTTTAACGGTTTGTCAGGGATTTGCCGACCATGATCCCACCCTGACGGTAAAAGCTTAACGGATTGCCCTATGCTCGACCGCTCTGCTTCGATTTTTCATCATTCCCGCCATCGTGCCCGCCATCCGGAACTGTCGGTCGTCGCGCCGGCGTTCAACGAGGCGGCGGGCCTTGCGGCGTTCCACCGTCGTCTGGTCGCGGCGATGGAGCCGTTGGGGACGTGGGAAGTGCTGTATGTCGACGACGGCAGCAGCGACGATACGCGCGCGGTGCTGAATGGGCTGCGATTGACCGACGCGCGCGTGGCGGTGATCGCGCTGTCGCGCAATTTCGGCAAGGAGATCGCGACGACGGCGGGCCTGGACCATGCGTCCGGCGATGCCGTCATCGTGATCGACACCGATTTGCAGGACCCGCCGGAAACCATTCCCGCCCTGGTCGCCGCCTGGCGCAACGGCTTCGACATGGTGAACGCTCGGCGACGGCGGCGCGACGGGGATGGGTGGGCGAAGCGGACCTCAGCGCAAGCCTTTTACCGGCTGATGCGCCATGCCGGGCGGGTGAAGCTGCCGTCGGATACCGGCGATTTCCGCCTGATGAGCCGGCGGGTGGTGGATGCGGTGCGTCAGTGCCGCGAGCAGCACCGCTTCATGAAGGGGCTGTTCGCCTGGGTCGGATTTCCGACGACGACGGTGTTGTACGACCGAGAACCCAGGCATGCCGGCAACGGCAAATGGGGCTGGTGGTCGTTGTGGAACCTGGCGTTGGAGGGAATTACCGGCTTCACCGTGATGCCGCTGAAGGTCGCGACCTATTTGGGATTGGCGGTGGCCTTGGTCTCCGTCGTGTTCGGTATTCAGGTGATCGTAAAGACGCTGATCTTCGGCAATCCCGTGGCGGGCTATCCCAGCCTGATGACGGTGATCCTGTTTCTCGGCGGGGTGCAGCTTGTGACGCTGGGTGTGATCGGCGAGTACCTGGGGCGCGTGTTCAACGAGACCAAGCAGAGGCCGCTGTACCTGGTGGATCGGTATGAGCCGAGCAGAGAGGGGATTGGGATGATGGGGGAGTGAAGAGGGGGCGGTGGTGGATCGCGGCGGCATGCCTTGTGGCGTGGTTGGGGTTCGGCACGTGCCGGGCGCAGCCGCCGGCGGAGCGGGTGGAAACGCTGCGGCGCGGGATCAACCTGACGGGTTGGTTTCGCTATCCCGCCAGCCGGGACCCGGCGGCGCTCTCAACCTGGATCACCGACGCCGCCCTGGGCGATCTGGCGCGGGCCGGGTTCGGCTTTGTGCGCCTGCCGGTGGAACCGGACATGGTCGCCGATCCCGCGATCCGCGCCGTTCTGCTGCGCGCGATCCGACGCATCCAGGGGCATGGCATGGCGGTGGTGGTGGAGCCGCACCCGGCCAACTGGCGATTGGAGGAGTCCGCGGCCGATCGCGCTGCCTTACTCGCGTTCTGGACCCGTTTGGCGCCCGATCTGCGCGCGCTCGATCCGGAGCGCTTGTTCCCGGAGATTTTGAACGAGCCGGTGTTCGCCGACGATCCCGCCGCATGGCATCGGTTGCAAGAGCAGGCCTACGGCATCGTGCGCGCGATCCTGCCGGATGCGACCGTGATTTTGACCGGGCATGATTGGGGCAGCGTGCGGGGGTTGTTGGCGTTGACGCCGCGACCCGAGCGCAACGTGGTTTACAGCGTGCACTATTACGACCCCTCGGAGATGACCGCGCTTGCGTCGTATCGCCGGGGCCTCGATCGGGCCGCGCTGTCCCGGTTGCCGTTCCCGTGGGAGGAGACGCGCTGTGCGGCGGCGAATACCGATGCGGAGACGGCGGGGTTGATCCGCTACCTGTGCGCGATGCGCTGGGATGCGGCGCGGGTACGCGCGGGGCTGGCGCTGGCGCGGGATTGGGGCCGGCGGCATGGCGTGCATGTCGTTGTCGGCGAGTTCGGCGCGGATATCGCGTGGAACCGTCCGTCGCGCCTGGCCTGGCTGAGCGCGGTGCGAACGGCGGCGGAGGAGAGCGGGATGGGCTGGGCGCTGTGGGGGTACGACGACATCATGGGGTTCGCGGTGCGGCGCCCTCTGCCGGCGCGACCGGTGCTCGATCCCGGGGTGCTGGCGGCGTTGGGTTTGTCGCCCGCCGCGCCGAAGTAAAGCCTTGCGGCGGGGGCAATTTCACTCAGTAAAAAAATGCCCCCGACTATGAGCCGGGGGCAAGTATACAGGGAGGCTTCACGTCTGGGAGACGCGGGGACCAGAGGCCCCCTTCCAACCTTTCGGTTGGAACTCTGGCGGGCGAACCGCCGTATTCCGTGCGGCGATCTATAGGCTTGGGGCGGATATCGAGGCCATGGCTAAAACTCGGACGCGGCCATGTCTTTCGCGCATGACAAAAGGCATTCCCGCACAGTGGGACACAACTTTGCCTCAATTGGTCCGACGCGCATCCGTTGTCACGCCGGCGTCACAGGAAAACACCATTGGACTTGACGCGAAACATCGCGTTTCCCGGAATGGTCCGGTTACGCAGTGTTACCCGACGGGTTCAGTGCATCTCCGCGAGACGAGCGAGCAGGAAGTCGCGGAATACGGCGACGCGCTTGGAATTGCGCAATTCCTCGGGGTAGACAAAATATACGTCGACCTTGGGGCCCTTGAGGTCGGTCAGCACGCGGACCAGGTCGGGGTTTTCCGCCATCGCCCAATCGGGCACGGCACCGATGCCAAGGCCGGAGCGGATCGCCAGCAGCACCGCCTGCACGCTGTTCACTTCCAACAGGGCGCGTCTTGGGTTGCCGGGGCGGCGCCCGGCTTCGGCCAGCCAGTTGATGTCAGGCACAGGCGGGTGATGGTTGCCGAAAAGGATCAGGCGATGGGCGTCGAGGTCTTCCGGCCGCTTCGGCACGCCGTGCTTTTTCAGATAATCCGGGGAGGCGCAGACATGCCACTGCATCGCCAGCAGATGGCGTTGCACCAGGTCGGGTTGCTTCGGCGGGTGCATGCGGATGGCGACGTCGGCCTCTCGCATCGCGAGGTCGAGTTCGGCGTCGTCGAGCAGGAGGGAGACCGAGACCTCCGGATAGGCTTCCAGGAAGGCGTGCAGGCGCGGCGCGAGCCAGGAGGCGCCGAAGCCGACGGTCGTGGTGATCTTCAGCCGCCCGGCGGGTTTTTCCTTACTTTCGGTCAGCAGCGCTTCGGTCATCGCGAGCTTGGCGAAGACCTCGCGGACGGTGCGGTTCAGGGATTCCCCTTGCTCGGTCAGGATCAGGCCACGCGCGTGGCGGTGGAACAGCGGTACCTGGAGTACTTCTTCCAGCGCGGAAATCTGACGCGACACGGCGGACTGGCTGAGATTCAGCGTGTCCCCGGCATGCGTGAAGCTGCCAGCCTCGGCCACCGCGTGAAACACGCGCAGCTTGTCCCAGTCCATTCGATCCGCCTCTCCGTGCGCCGACGACGAGCCGGGGCGTGTTGTCCCGGGGTTCGATTGTGCCGGCGTTAAGTCTGGGCCGGTTACCCATCCCAGACGAGCACCGCAGTTTACACATATAATTCCGAGTCCGACGGCGGTAATCGAACCTATTTGTATGTTTTCGTATGGTCCGCCCGATTTTTCCTGCCTCGGGCGGCGATTCAGCCGTGTTCGGCCAGGAATTTTTCGACTTCCAGAGCCGCCATGCAGCCGGTGCCGGCGGCGGTGACGGCCTGACGGAAGATTTTGTCCTGCACGTCGCCGGCCGCGAAGACGCCCGCAACGTTGGTGCGGGTGCTGCCGGGGACGGTGCGGATATAGCCGTCTTGGTCCATGTCGACATGACCGGCGAAGATCGCGGTTGTCGGCGTATGGCCGATGGCGATGAACACGCCGTCGGCCGGCAGGATGCGTTCCTGTCCGGTCTCGGTGTCGCGCAGGCGCGCGCCCACGACCATTTCCGGGGTGCCGCCGCCAACGATTTCCGCCACTTCGGCATTCCAGACGACATCGATCTTGGGATGGGCGAACAGGCGGGTTTGCAGGATTTTCTCCGCCCGCAGGGTATCGCGGCGGTGGATCAGGGTGACCTTGTCGGCATGATGCGTCAGATACAACGCTTCTTCCACCGCTGTATTGCCGCCGCCGACCACGGCGACCGTCTTGCCGCGATAGAAAAACCCGTCGCAGGTGGCGCAGGCCGATACGCCGCGCCCTTGCAGGCGTTCTTCGGATTCGAGGCCCAGCCAGCGCGCCTGCGCGCCGGTGGCGACGATGACCGAGTCGGCCAGATACGTGTCGCCCGAGTCGGCCTTGCAGCGGAACGGGCGGGCGGAAAAATCCACCTCCACAATCAGATCGTTGACGATCTGTGTGCCGACATGGCGTGCCTGGGCTTCCATCTGCTCCATCAGCCAGGGGCCTTGGATGACATCGGCAAAGCCGGGGTAATTCTCGACGTCGGTGGTGATCGTCAGTTGCCCGCCGGGTTGCAGGCCGGCGACGAGGATGGGGGACAGGTTGGCGCGGGCGGCATAGATCGCCGCCGTGTACCCGGCGGGTCCGGCGCCGACGATCAGGACCCTGGTAAGATGCGTTTCGGTCATCGGCGCACTATCGGAGCGATGCGCCTCGGAGGCAAGGAAGCGGGAAGAGCGAGTTTAGCTGCCGTCCTTGCCGTGCATGTTTTCCCAGAACAGGTCTTTCCACGAGTCCGGCTTGTTTTTCAGGGTACCCGCGGCGTGCATGAATTCGGCATGCTTCAGGGTGCCGCGCGGCGTCGGGTTGAAGTGGATTTGCTTCGGGTTGACGATAATCGCCTCGATCCACGACAGGTCGCGTTTCTGCGGCTCCCGCGCGACATAGATTTTCGCGGCTTCGCGTGGGTTCGCGGCGATGAACGTGAAGGCTTCCTCGAACGCCGCGGCCGTGGCGGCGTAGAGTTTCGGGTTTTCGTCGTGGAACTTCGCGCCGGCATACAGGACCGCGACCGTCGATCCCGGCTCCAGATAATCGTCGGAGTTCATGACGACGTGGACCTTGCCGGATTCCAGCTCTTCCAGGCTGAACGGCAGGATCGCGGCGTGGCTTTTGACCTCGCTCGATCCGCTGAGCAGCATGGCCATCGCGTCGGGATTGGACATCGCGACCAGCAGGGAATCGAGACGGAAGCGTTGATCCCAGCCCCATTCCTTGGCGGCGGCCATTTGCAGCGAGATCGCCTGCGCCGTGACCTTGACCGCGCTGACCGCGATCCGGTCGTTCGGGCCGTAATCGCGGATGGAGCGGATGCGCGGATCGGTGCTGAGCACCAGGATTTGCCCGCCGGACAACGGCGTCACGGCGCGGACCTTTTGCGCGCCGCGGGTCTTGTCCCACAGGATGAAGGCCGGCCCGTAGCCGCCCATGGCGAGATCGGCATCCCCCGCGAGCAGCAAGTCGCTGCTCGCCGGTCCGCTGGCCATGTGCACGAGGCTGACCTTGATGTCGCCGAGACCGGCGGCCTTGGCGTGTTTCTCGATCAGCCCGCGGTCGACGGCGACATAGGTCGGCAGATAGGCCAACCCATAGGGCATCACGATGCGCACGCGATCGGATTCCGCCCGGGCGGGCGGGGTCGACAGCATGGCGCAGAGCAGCAGCGCGATCGCCGCCGCCTTTGTCACGAGATCGCGCATGGCGTTGCCCCCCGGTTCAGACGCCTTCGAACTTGAACCCGTTGCCCCAGCGCTTCATGCGCCCGGCGGACGGGGAGGGGAAATGCGCGGTGCAGACCAGGGTGGAGGTCTCGCACAGGCAGTCGAACAGCTTGCGGCGGGATTCACCGGCCTGGGCGGAGTTGTAATCGACGCGCATGCCCAGTTCCGGGTAGCGGGCCTGGAGCGGCGAATGGATCATATCGCCGGTGATGACGGCATCCGCGCCGGGCTTGCCGATCTGGACGGAGAAATGGTCGATCGTGTGCCCCGGCGTCGGGATCAGCTTGATGGTGTCGCCGAACACATGATCGCTTTTCACGACCTCCTCTTTCTTCGCGGCGACGATGGGCAGCACGGAATCGGTGATCCACGGCGCGGCGGACGGGTCCTTCTTTTCCGCTTCGGTCCAATAGGCGAGTTCCCGGTCGGAGAAGACGTATTTGGCGTTCGGGAATGTCGGAACCCAGCGGCCGTTATCCAGCTTTGTGTTCCAGCCGACGTGATCGACATGCAGATGCGTGCACATCACGTAGTCGATCTGATTGGGCGTGACACCGGTGCCGGCGAGGCTTTTCTCGAACCGGTCGGAATCCATCATGTCCCAGAAGGCGCGCGTCGGGCGCGGCTTGTGATTGCCGACGCAGGTGTCGATCAGGATGTTGTGATGCGGCGTCTGCACGAGATAGGACTGGATGCAGAGCACGAGTTCGCCGTTCGCGCGGTCGAGGTAGCCGCCCTGGGTCATCCAGTCGCGGTTTTCCTCCAGAATTTCCGGCGTCAGTGTCGGGAAGAAGACCAGCGGGTCGAAGAACGGCGCCTCCTGCTCCACGATGCGGTGGATGGTGGTGTCGCCGATTGTGAAGGTCGTCGTGGCCATTGGTGTTTCTCCCTTTACTGGTCCGCGATGTTACAGGCTTTGCCGGAAGACGGGAAATCCCCGGCTAACGAGACGGGTCGATCAGCACTTTCGCGTGCCGGCCCGGATGGCGCAGGCTTTCGAAGGTTTCCGGCAGGGTGTCGAGGCCGACGATGCCGGTAATCAACGATGACGGATCGATGCGTTTGGCGGCGAGCATGTCGAGCACCATGGCGAACTCCTCCGCCGTGTAGCCCAGCACGAATTGCAGCGTCAGTTCCTTTCGGATGGCGACGCGCGGCATGATCCGGTCTTCCGGGCGGCACACGCCGACGACGACGATGCGCCCGTGCAGCGGGGCGAAATCCATGGCCTGACGCAACATGCCGGGAATGCCGACGCATTCGAAGACCACATCCGGTGGGCCGCCGGCGGAACGGGCGAAGGCCGCGGCGGGGTCTTCCGCGGCGGGATCGATGGCGATCGCGCCCAGATCTTCCGCCTGGGATCGGCGGGCGGGGGAAATCTCGCTGATCGCCAGGTGGCGCGCTCCGGAGGTCCTGGCGAACAGCGCGACGGCGAGGCCGATCGGTCCGGCCCCCAGGATCAGGACCCGCATGCCCAGCAGGGACCCGGCCTTGCGCACGGCGTGCGCGCCGACCGCCAAAGGCTCGGTCAACGCCGCCAGCTTCAGATCGAGCCCGTCGGGCACGCGCAGCGCGTGATGCGCGGGCATGCGAAGGTATTCGGCGTAGCCGCCGGGGACCGAGGCGGACAGGCCGATGATCCGGTTGCGCGGGCACAAAATCCCCAATCGGTCGCGACAGCCGGTGCCGGAGGGGCGGCATTCGTCACATTCCTGCAACGGCAGGCCGATCACGCGATCGGCGAGCGCGAAGTTGGGGCTGTTGGATTCGGTGACGATGCCCGCGTATTCGTGACCGAGTACCGTGCCGGGTTCCAGCGGCGTCGGGCTGGGTTCGGTGGCGTGCAAATCCGATCCGCAAATGCCGCAATAGGCGACCTTAACGACGATATCGTTCGGACCGGCCGTGGGGGTCTGGCGATCCTCGATCGCGAGGGGTTGGCCCTCGCCATGAAATACGGCTGCGCGCATGCGAACGAACTTTCAGGTCAGGTACCGTCAGGACCGGAGCGTTCGGCGGGGTAGCCGCCGAAGCGATCGGCAAGATTATCGTGAAGCGCGATCATCGCCGAACGCCAGCGATGCATCTCCGGCAGGTCGTCTTGCGGCAGAACATCGCGCGGGCTGCCGATGCGCGCCCATTGAAAGGCTGAGAATACCAGGTAATCCGCGAAGGCCGGGGTCTCTCCGCACAGGAACGGGTCGCGGCGCAAGGCGCGCTCCAGCACCTGAAAATGCGGCAATGCTTCCGCCGTCCAGCGGGGCCGGTCGGCGCAGGCGTCTTCGAGGCTCGCGCCCAACATCGCTTCGCGCGTGCGGCGGTAATAGGCGCGGTCGCCGGGATCGAGGCACCAGAGAAAATCGGCGGCGATCAGGCGGCGGATCGCGGGGTGCAGCACCATGTCGCACCACACGTAATATAGACGAGCGAGGCCGCGTCCTTCGGGCGGGCCGAAGAGGTTGGGGCGATCCTGGAAGCGGATTTGCAGGTGCATCGCGATATCCCAACTATCGAAGATGACCTGCCCGTCGTGCTCCAGGATCGGCACGAAGCGTTGCCCGCTGAGGCGTTCGATCCGATCGACATCGGCGAAGCGTGTCGGCACGATCGCGGCGTCGAGCGCCTTGTGCGCCAGCGCATAGCGGATGCGCCAGGAAAACGGGCTGATACGCCGCCCGTCGAGCCCCACACGTTCGTGAAAGATCAGATCGGACATGGTGCCTACATCATGGTTTGCATGTCGGCATCGACGTTCATGGCCTGACCGCTGATCGTCGCGCCGAAGGGGCTGGCGAGATAGAGCGCCATGTTGGCGATATCCTGCTGTGTCACGAAGCACTTCAGGCTGGTGACGGCGATGGTGCGTTCGGTCATCTCGTTCTCGGAAATGCCCGCCGCCTGGGCCTTGGCCTTGATGACGGCGCGGATGCGCGGGCCGTCGACCGGGCCGGGCAGGATCGCATTGACGCGGATGCCGTCCCCGCCCAATTCGACGGACAGGGATTTGGTGAAGCCGATCACGCCCCATTTCGCGGCGGCGTAGGGCGCGCGCATGGCAAAGCCGAACCGTCCGGCGGCGGAGCTGAGATTGACGATCGCCCCGCCGCCATTCGCGCGCAGCGCGGGAATGGCGCGTTTGGAGCAATGGAACATCGACGCCAGATCGATTTGCAGGGTGGCGTCGAGTTCCTCCGCCGTGACGTGTTCGACCAGGGCCGTCGGGCCGGCGATGCCGGCATTGTTCACCAGCACGTCGAGCCCGCCGAGATGCTTGACGGCGGCGTCGACGAAGGCTTCGCATTCCGCGACGACACCGGCATTGGCGCGCATGCCCGGATGTTCGCAGGCCGCGAGGGCGGCCGGATCGACGTCGCTGACGAAGACGCTCGCGCCGCAGGCGGCGAAGCTATCGGCGATCACGCGGCCAATGCCGTTCGCGCCGGCCGTTATGGCGACGCGATAGCCACCCAGATCGACCGTCAGCGGCGTGCGGGCACCAGATATCATCGGCGGAACTCCTGAAGCAAAACAATGTACGACCGCGCCACGGCAATCCGCGCCGTCGACCCGGTGCCGGGTGTGGCATTGTTCTGCATGGCGCGTTTCCTTCTCGAGGATTTCGCGCAGTGTGCCGACCGAACCATCGGATAGGCAAGACTGACCATGCGCCGGGTATCGGTTTGTCGCGGGGGGCGGGTTGCTGTATGTCGGCGGAGACGACGCCGGATTGCACACTCTTAAATGGAGGAGCGCCTGACATGGCCGAAACAGTCATCGCGGTGTGGATTGTCGTTCTCGTTCTGGTCGTTATTACCCTGTTCGCGGGCGTCAAGACCGTCTCCCAGGGGCAGGTCTGGACCGTCGAGCGCTTCGGCGCTTACACGCGCATGCTCAACCCCGGCCTGAATTTCGTCCTGCCTTACATCGACCGCATCGGTCGCAAGCTGAACGTGCAGGAACAGGTGATCGAAATCCCCGAGCAGAGCGTGATCACGCGCGACAATGCCTCTGTCACCGTCGACGGCATCATTTATTACCGCATCATGGAACCGGAAAAGGCGGCCTATCAGGTCGCCAACCTGTCGCTTGCGCTGACCACGCTGGCGATGACCAACATCCGTTCGGTGATCGGAGAGATGGAACTCGACGCCACGCTGTCGTCGCGCGAACGCATCAACACCGCGCTGTTGGTGACGTTGGACGGGGCGACGATGGTGTGGGGTGTGAAGGTCAGCCGGGTGGAAATCCGCAAGATCGAGCCGCCGGAAAATCTGATCAAGGCGATGAATCTGCAAATGACGGCGGAGCGGGAACGCCGAGCGGTTGTTGCGCGAGCGGAAGGGGAGAGGGAGGCGCAGGTGAAGCGGGCGGAAGGGGAAAAGCAGGCGCTTATTCTGGCCGCAGAGGGCCGCCAGCAGGCCGCCATTCGCGATGCCGAAGCCCGTATCGCGTTGTCGCAGGCGGAGGCCGAGGCGACACGGCTGGTCTCCGACGCCGCCTCGAAACACGGTAACGCGGGGCTGCAATACTTTATCGCCGATCGCTACGTGCGGGCGTTTCAGGCCATGGCCTCCGCCCCCAATACGCGTCTGGTGGTGGTGCCGATGGAATCGGCCGGCATCGCGGGCGGGATTGCGCAGGCGATGGAATTGTTACGCACCAGCGACCCCCGCGCGTCATGACGGGGTGGGCGATCTGGCTGATGGTCGGCATGGGATTGCTGATCCTGGAGATGCTGGTACCCGGCGTCTTTCTGATGTGGATCGGTCTGGCCTGTGTCGGCACCGGTTTGGCGGTGCTGACTCTGCCGCTGGATTTCGCCGTTCAGGTGGTTATTTTCGCGGTGCTTGCGACATTGGCCCTGACCCTGGGCCTGCGATTGCGCAAACCGGTAACGCGCCTGAACACCCAGACCGCCGGTCTTGCCGGGCGTTCCGCCATCGCCCTAACTTTCGCCGGGCGAGAGGGGCGGGTGCGGCTGGGCGACAGCGACTGGTCGGCACGCGTGCCGTCGGATGCCGAACCGCCGGAACCTGGGGACCGCCTGGTCGTCGAAGGCGTGGACGGGACCGTATTGGTCGTGCGCCGTCGGGACTGAACCGGACGCGTGGCGTTGACACGGTCGGAACGGATCGTTATCCGCGAATCCAACCCAAAACCAGGACGATCCCATGACCGTCATCGCCGATCTTGCTCGTCCCTTATTCTTCGAGCGGAATGTAACTTTGTCGCATGGTTTGCGGACGAAATCGGCGTTCGATCTGGCCTTGTATCCCGCGATGGGGCGACGCGACGTCGGCGTGCTGATCGCCACGGTCATCGGTGTCGTCGAGTTTATCGACGGTGAGGAACAATACGAATACGAGGTCTATAAGAAAAAATTTCCCGACCTGGTTGCGCCCGCCTCGCAGTTTTTTAACCCAGCGTTTCCGCGCAAATGGGGTGCCGGCGAAAAGCAGGTGTTTATCTCCGAAGGCAATGCGATCGTTTCAAGGGTCTGGAGCGGCCGGCACATCCTGACACCGTCGAACGATATGACGGAGATGAAGAAAATCCATGTCCAGGTCGACTGCCATTTGAAACAAGGCTGGGGTCTGCACAGTCACTGGAACGTCGCGGTTAAAAAATATCCGCCGTTTTATAAAACCCGCAGTTTCGTGCGGGCGGGCACCGCGGGCGCGATCGATAACGGCGAGGTCAACCTCAACATGATCGATATCTACCCGGAGGATCTGGGCGGTCCCACGAAATTCGTCACGATCGCGCATGAGTTCGGCCACGTCCTCGGTATGCGCGACGAATATCTGGAAGGTACGGTCCCCGCCGACGTGCCGTGGTTCGTCAGCGATACCGCCAGCATCATGAATCGCGGCAATGTCGTGCGTCCCCGCCACTACGTGCTGTTCGCCACCTGGCTCGACAAGGCGTTCCGCAACGGCACCTTGCTGCGCGGCCTGACCCCGGGTTGGCGGGTCGGGGAATTCCCGCCCTTCACCACCGTCGCCAACGCGGGCATCGGTTGAAGCAGGCCCGTGATTTCCTTTGGGGGGCGGCATGCGCTAAACTGCGGCGGATGCAGACCTTCTTTTTCGCATGAGCGACCTGTTCGCGCCGCCCGGCGGCTGGCGTGTGCGCATTCTCGATATGTCGGGCGGCGCTCAGGATAACATCGTCGAAGACATCGCGGGCTTTCCCACGCTGATGCAGGCCAACGCCTTCGCACGCCGCTATGTCCGTGATTCCGTGGAACTCTGCCGCGGGGCGGGGCTGTCGACCAAGCAGGTGTTGGAGGCCTGGTTCGCGTTCGGCGAAGACGCGGTCGTGCTCGACGCCGACGAAGGCGGCTGGAAAAGCGCCAACGAGCTGGGCGATTTCGTCGATACCCCGGCGGGGGCGGAGGAACGCAACTGGCGCGCCTTGGATCCCAGGCGCGACGATCCGGATGACGACGAGCCCGACGCATGATCCGCGTCCGCTTCGCGCCCAGCCCGCACGGCCATCTGTTCGTCAGTGGCGCGCGGGTCGCGTTGATGAATTTTCTGCATGCGCGCCGGCACAAGGGTCACTTGCTGCTGCGCTTTGACGACACCGACCGGGACCGCAGCAAGCCTGCCTATACCGAATCGATCCTGCACGATCTGCGCTGGTTGGGCATTGCCTGGGACGAAACCTTCAACCAGTCCGACCGGTTATCGCTCTACGAGGAAGCGGCCCAAAGCCTGATCGCCGCCGGTCGGGTGTATCCTTGCTTTGAAAGCCCGGAAGAGCTGCGCGCCAAGCAGGATTTCCGCGTCAAGCGCGGGCAATCTCCGGTCTACGATCGGGCCATGCTGCGCCTGACGCCGGAACAGCGGGCGGCGGCGGAAGCCGGCGGTAAGAAGCCGCATTGGCGGTTCCGCCTGTCCAACCGCACCCTCGAATGGCCCGACATCGTCCTTGGTCCTCGGCAGGCCAAACTGCCGGCGGTGTCCGATCCGATCCTGATCCGGGCCGACGGCTCCGTCGCGCCGATGCTGGCCAGCGTGGTCGACGACATGGCGAGCGGCATCACGCACGTCATCCGCGCGGAGGACAACGCCGCGAATACGGGCATTCAGATCGAGCTGTTTTCCGCCCTTGGGATGGACCCGTCGCGGCTGACGTTTGGGCATCTGCCGCCGCTGGGCGGGGCGGAAGGGAAAGCGGCGGGGCTTGCCGGTCGCATCGGTTCGATGTCGATCCGCGCCTTGCGCGGCGACGGCGTGCAAGCGAGCGCGATCGTGGCATGTCTGGCGCAACCGGTGTCGCAGACCCGGGTCAAGCCGGGGCCGACGGCGGGGTTGGCGGAGCATTTCATGCTGTCGTCGCTGTCGCGGACGAATGCAAAGTTCGATACGGCGAACCTGCTGCGCGTCAACCGAGAGGTCTTGCGGACGACCGATTTTGCCGACGTCGCCGATCGTCTGCCGAGCGGGGCGACGGAGGCGTTTTGGGGGGCGGTGCGGGGGCATATTGATCTGTTGAATGAGGCGCGCGGCTGGTGGGATGTCGTGTCCGGAACGATCGTGCCGCCGGAGATGGAGGACGAACGCGCGTTCCTGCGTCTTGCGGAGGAGTCTCTGCCCGCGGAGCCTTGGGATGGCGATGTGTGGTCGGCCTGGCTGGCGGCCCTGCGCGAGTCGACGGGGCGGAGCGGCGGGGCGCTGATCACGCCGTTGCGTCTGGCGCTGACCGGGGAAGAGCAGGGGCCGGATCTGGCCGATCTGCTGCCCCTGATCGGTCGCGCGCGCGCGGTCGGTCGCCTGGGAGTGGCATCGGGTTAGGGGGAAAGTCATGCAACGCAGCACAAACCGCATTCTGACAACGCATACCGGCAGCCTGCCGCGTCCGCCGTCCCTGGTGGAACTCTACGTGCGCAAGGGACGGGGGGAACCGGTTGACGTCGAACTCGCCGAAGCCGGGCATCGCGCGATGCTGGACGTCGTGCGGCGGCAGCAGGAAGCGGGCATCGATATCGGCAATAACGGCGAGCAGCAGCGCGAGGCGTTTTTCCTGTATGTGCGCAATCGCATGAGCGGTTTCGGCGGTGCGTGGGATCGACCGCCGCGGGGGGATGTGGATCGCTATCCCGTGTTCAAGGCCGCGCTGGCGAAGGAACAGGCGGGCATGGTCTGGGTCAGCGCGCGGGAGGCTTTGCCGACCGTGGTGGGCGACATCGCTTATCGCGATCGCGCCGAGATCGAGACGGAATGCGCCGATTTTCGCGCGACGCTGGATGCGATGGGCAATCCGTTCGTCGAACCGTTCCTGACGGCGCCGTCTCCGGGTATCGTCGCGGCGGCGATGCGGAACGATTACTACCCGGATCAGGCAAGCTATCTGGCGGCGCTGGGGAAGGCGTTGCAGGTCGAGTATGAAGCCATCGTCGCCAAAGGCTTTCTGTTGCAGCTCGATTGTCCCGATCTGGCGATGGAACGGCATTATACGTGGCACGAACGCCCGTTGAACGAATTCCTGGATTTCGTCGACAGTGTCGTGAAGACGATCAACGCGGCTCTGGTCAACATTCCCCGCGACAAAGTTCGGCTGCATGTGTGCTGGGGCAATTACGAAGGCCCGCACGATTGCGACGTTGAACTGCAAGAGATCATGCCGGTGCTGCGCGCGCTGAAGGTCGGCGGCTTTGTGCTGCCCTTCGCCAACCCGCGCCATGCGCACGAGTATCGGGTGCTGAAGCAGTTTCCGCTGGATCAGGATCAGATCATCGTTGCCGGTGTGATCGATTCGGTGACGAATTTCGTCGAACATCCCGAAACCGTCGCCGAACGGATCGAGCGGGTGGTGGAGGTCGTGGGCGATCCGTCACGGGTGCAGGCGGGCACGGATTGCGGCTTCGATACCTCCGCCGGGATGCGTCGCGTGGCGTCCGACGTCGTGTGGGCGAAGCTCGCGGCGCTGAGCGCCGGTGCCCGGATCGCGTCGAAGCGGGTGTTCTGATTACATCACCAGACGGCGCGGCAGCGCTTCCTCGATCACCGGGGGCAGGGCAGGGGCATGTGTCGCGGTCGGCGTGGGGGCCTGGCCGATCGCGCGCAGCTGATTTTCCAGTTCCAGGGTGATTCGCGCGCGTTCGGCGGCCTGCGGATCGTCCCAGCGGTTCCCCGCCAGCGGCGCGCGGTACTGGATGGCCTGAAAGGCTTTCCGCGCGGTGTCGAGCGGGTCTTCGGCATGGGCGGGCAGTGCCAGAAGCGTGGCGAGTATGGCGAATGTCGTCTTCACGATCGATCCTTTCGGGAGAGTGAGTCGAGGGTGACGCGCGCGGCATCGTTGTCGCCGCGGCCGGATTGCGACGCGGCGAGGCGCAGCAGGGCGGGCGCGCGGGCCGCGGGATCGGCGGCGGCGGCGCGGAACAGCCGTTCGGCATCGTCGAAGCGCGACAGGGCGAGCTGCGCCTGCCCCAGGGCCAGCATGGCTCGGGCGCTCGTGGGATTGGCGTCGAGATAGGGGCGCAGCCGCTGGGCGGCCTCTGTCGGACGGCCCGCGTGCAGCAGGCTCATGCCCCACTCGAAGTCGAGTTCCGGCTGGCGTCCGCCGGCACGGGCATAGGCGGCGAAGGCGTCGGCGGCGGCGTTCGAGCGCCCCATCCGATCCAATGCCACGGCGCGCAGAAAGGCGGCGCGCCCGTCGCGGGGTGCCAGCAGCAGGCGGGATTCCAACAGGGTCAGCGCGTTCTCGAACTGGCCGTCGCGCATGGCGCGCCAGGCGGTTTCCGTCGCCGCGGGGCTGTCGGCGGTTTGCGTGGCGCAGCCGGCGGCGATGGCGGCGCAGAGCGTCAAGGTCAGAATGGTTTTACCCTGCATAAATCCTCCCCCCGGTAAGATAATCTGTTCTGACGGGTGGTCAGGATAGGCGTATGCATCCGCGTGTCGGAAGTAAAAATGTATTTATTGCAGATATTACTTTATATCTCCATGGCATGACCGCTCGAAACGTTCGGCGACAAACTCGCAATTCCTGCCCGTTAACCCACTGGCCATCCCGACACCGTTGCGCTTCACTGGCGAGGACAGGCTCTATAAATCCAGGGGAGATTGCCGCCGTGGCCGAGACGGAAGAATTCGATTTCATCATCGTGGGTGCCGGTTCGGCCGGCTGCGTGCTTGCCAACCGCCTGAGCGCCGATCCGAACACGCGCGTGCTGCTGCTGGAAGCCGGCGGCAAGGATACCGATCCCTGGATTCATATCCCCGCCGGGTTCTATCGCAATATCTATAACCCCAAGGTCGCCTGGTACTATGAGACGGAGCCGGTGCCGGAAATGCACAACCGTCGCATCTCCTGGCCGCGCGGCAAGACTTTGGGCGGATCGTCCTCGATCAACGGGCTGATCTACATCCGCGGGCAGAAGCAGGATTTCGACCTCTGGCGGCAGCTTGGCAACGCGGGATGGTCGTATGACGATGTGCTGCCGTTTTTCCGCAAGGCGGAAAACCACGAGCACGGCGCGAACCCGTTTCACGGCGCGGACGGGCCGCTGGGCGTGTCCGATCTGAAGACGGATCACCCGCTGCACGATGCCTTCATCGCCGGCGCGCAAGAGGCCGGGTATCCCTATAACCCCGACTTCAACGGTGCGTCCCAGGAAGGCGTGGGACCGCTGCAACTGACGGTGCAGGGCCGTCGGCGTTCCTCCACCGCGGTTGCCTATCTGAACCCGGCGAAGCAGCGCCCGAACCTGACGATCGAGGTGCATGCCCTGACGCATCGCGTGTTGCTCGAAGGCAAGCGCGCGGTCGGCGTCGAATATCGCGGGAAAGACGGGATGCGTCAGGCCCGCGCGAAGCGGGAGGTGTTGTTGTGCGGCGGTGCGATCAACTCACCGCAATTGCTGCAACTCTCCGGCATCGGTCCGGGCGGGGTGCTGCAATCCGTCGGCATCGAGGTCAAGCACGACCTGCCCGGCGTCGGCGAGAACCTGCAGGATCATATCGGCGGGCGCATCATTCATCGCTGCGTCGACGGCACCGTGACGATGAACGAAATCTATCACAGTTGGACGCGCCGGCTGATCGCGGGCATGGAATGGGTGTTCGCGCGTAAGGGGCCGCTGATGACCGGCGCGGGGCCGATCGGTTTGTTCGCGAAGACCCGTCCGGAACTGGAAAGCCCTGACGTGCAGTATCAGTTCCTCGCCGGCAGCGCGCCGAAGACCGGCGAGCCGCTGCACAGCTTCCCCGCCTGTACGCTGGTGGCCATTCCCTGTCGGCCGGAAAGCCGCGGCTGGCTGCGGATCACGAACCCAGACCCGACCTTGCCGCCGGCGATGCAGCCGAACTACCTGTCCACGCAGCGGGATCGCGATACCATCGTCGCGGCCTTGCGCATCACGCGGCGGATCTTCGCGACCCCGGCGATGCGGCCTTATTTGTCGCGGGAAATCTTCCCGGGGCCGGAGGCCGCGTCGGACGAGGACCTGCTGAACCATGTCCGCGAAACCGCCGGCACGACGTTCCACCAGACCAGCACCTGCATGATGGGACCTGGGCCGAAATCGGTCGTGGATGTCGATCTGAAGGTCAAGGGGCTGGACGGGCTGCGGGTCATCGACGCGTCGATCATGCCCACGGTCGTGTCGGGCAATACGAACGCCACCGTCATCATGATCGCCGAAAAAGGCGCGGATTTGATTTTGAACAGGGCTGCCTGAGCATGGACCAGACATTTGCCGGAAAAGTCGCCCTGGTGACCGGGGCGGGGAAGAATATCGGACGCACCATCGCGCTCGATCTGGCGGCGCGCGGGGCCTCGGTCGTCGTGAACGGCCGTTCCGACCGTGCGGCAGTCGATGAAGTCGTCGCCGAAATCAACCAGGCCGGCGGGCAGGCGATCGGCGCGCTGGCCGACGTGTCCGATCCGGACGCGGTCGCGCGGATGACGGATGCCGCGGCGGCGGCCTTCGGCGGGATCGATATCGTCGTCAGCAATGCCGGGTTGCGGCGGCAGACCCCGTTCCTGGAGATGGGGCTGGCGGAATGGCGAGAAATTCTGTCGGTCGCGCTCGATGGGGCGTTCATCCTGGCCAAGGCCGCGGTGCCGCATATGATCGGGCGCGGCGGCGGCGCGATTGTCGCGCTGTCCGGTATCTCCACCCATGTCGGGACCGCCAATCGCTGCCATGTCTCCGCGTCCAAGGCGGGGCTGGAAGGGCTGATGCGCGCATTGGCCATCGAACTGGCGCCGCACGGGATTACCTGTAACAGCGTCGCTCCCGGCTCGGTCGATACGGTCAGGGGCGCTTCCGCCGGCGGGGAGGCACCGCGCACGCTGACCGAACGCGGCATCCCGCTGGGGCGGAAGGCGTCGGTGACGGAGATTTCCGCCGCCGTGCGCTATCTCGCGGGACCCGACGGCCGCTATGTCACCGGGCAGACGCTGCACGTGAATGGCGGGGTATTTCTGACGTAGCCGTCGCGATCCGATCGGCGAGCGCGTCGATCGCGCGGGTCATGGCGGCAACGACGGCGGCGTCGTCCCGACCGGACGCCTGCACGACGATCGTGCTGCGTTCGCCGACCGGTTCGAAAGCTGTTTCCGGGATGGCGTCAGGGCGCAGCACGCTCCAACGCGCGCTCAGCACGCAGCGCCCGTCGGGCAGGACGTCGAACGCTTCCACCTCCACCCGCGCGCGCCAGGCCCGGGTTTGGCCGGAGGCGTTCTGCACCACCCGCAGCGCGGGCAGGCGCGAAACCAGGGCACCGCGCAATGCCTGGGCAAAGCCGACCGACAGGCGTTCGCCCCAGCGCCCGGTCGGGCTGACGCGCAGTCCATTGGTCCCGTCGCGCAGCAGAATATCGGTGGTATCCAGGAAATCGGGCACGGAAACGCGGCGCAGTTCCAGCTCCGTCTCGCCGCCATCGGGCGCGACGGTGGCCGTCGGCGGCTCCGGCGCGCGCAGCACATACAAATGCTGCGCCGGACCGGCGGAACAGCCGGTCATCGTAAGCAGCACCATCAGGCAGAAACGCTTCATTGGCTGGATCGTCCCATCAGGGCCGCGGCGGGGTTACGTTCAAGTTCGCGGGTAAAGCTGCGCAATGCGCCCGCGCTGGCCGCGAGGTCGCGGATCGCGGCCTCCAGGTCCTCTCGGATGGGAGCGCGCGGGCCGGTCATCGCGTTCAGCGCGCCGATCAGTATTTCCGCGCGTTCGGTGGCGCGCGTCGCCGATGTCAGCACCTTCGTCATGTCGCGCCCGGTGACGGCGATCTGGGCCTGCGTCGCGTTCGCCAACCGATCGATCGACCCCAGGGTACGGCTGGCGTCGGCCTGCACCTGCCGGATCGCGGCGGTGCTGGCTTCCAGCGCCACCCGCGCGGCGTCGGTGGTTTGCTGGGCACTGCCGGCGAGCGGGGCAATGGTGCCGCTGAGCTCGCCGACGATGGTCTGAATGCCGGTCAGCGCGAGGCGGGCCTTTTCCGCGAGGTCCGGCAGGTTCAGATCGGCGATCTGGTTCTTGATATGCTCCAGGTCCGACGGGATCGACGGGATTTCCGGCACCTCGCGCGCCAGACCGGTCAGGCGAACCGGCGTGTCCGGATGAAAGTCGAGGTTCACCGCCAACTGTCCCGTCACCAGGCTTTGCGTCGCCAGTTGGGCGCGCAGCCCCGCCTTGACCGCCAATTCGAAATCCGCCGATCCGGTGCCCAAGGACCCCTTGTTCCACGACACCTGGCCGGGTTCGATTTCCAGATAGACCGGGATGACCGGGGTCAGTTCCGGCAGGCGGACATAAACCTTCATGTCGCGCACCGTGCCGACCTTCACGCCGCGCAACGTCACCGGCGCGCCGACCGTCAGCCCGGCGACGGAGTCCTGAAAGAACACGACCACGCGCAGCGTGTCGGTGAACAGGCGCAACCCGCCGAACAGCAGGATCGCCGCAACCCCCAGCCCCATCGCGCCCAGCACGAAGGCACCGACCGCTGTCGATTTGCCGAGGGTCATGCCAAGGGTCATACGGGTGTCATTCCAGGGGTTCCAGTCGTTCGCGGTGCATGAAGGCGCGCACCGTCGGGTGCTCGCAGGTCTCGCGCAGGTCCTTCGGCGCGCCGAAGGCGATGGGAACGCCACTGTCCGCGTCCAGAAAGATACCATCGTCGCAAATCGCCATCAGGCTGGGCAGTTCGTGGCTGACGAGCACGACCGTGACCCCAAACCCGTCGCGCAGCGCCACGATGAGATCATCGAGCCGGCGGGCGGAGATCGGGTCGAGACCGGCGGACGGCTCGTCGAGAAACAATATGGCGGGGTCGAGCGCCAAGGCGCGGGCAATGCCGACACGCTTGCGCATGCCGCCGCTGAGGTCGGCCGGCATGACCGATCCCGCCGCGTCCAACCCGACCAGCGACAGTTTCAGACGCGCCAAAGCCAGGATGCTCGCTTCGTCCAGATCGGTGAACATTCGCAGCGGCAGGGCGACATTGTCCTCGGCCGACATCGAACTCCACAGCGCGCCGCTCTGGAAGACCACGCCGAAACCGCGCCCGACCTCGGCGCGTCGATCCTGTGTCGCCGCCCAGTAATCCTCCTCCCCCACCAGCAGCGCGCCTTCGGAGGGGCGCAGCAGGCCGACCATGACCTTCATCAGGGTGCTTTTGCCGCAGCCGCTGCCGCCCATGATGGCAAAGATCGATTTCGGGGCGACGGTAAACGTGACGTCGTGCTGCACGGTATGCGCGCCGTAGCCGAAGGCGAGTCCCTTCGCGGTCAGCACGGGCGCGGGTTTTGCTTCGGTCATCGGGTCAGAAATCCAGCGCGTTGGCGCAGATGGCGAACACCGCGTCGAGCGCGATGACGCCGACGATCCCGATCACCACGGCGGTCGTCGCGGCTTTGCCGACATCGGCGGCGCTGCGTTTCGCCTTGATCCCGGAGCGGCAGCCGGCAATGGCGATCAGCAGGCCGAAGGTCACGCTCTTCAGAAGCCCGAACAGAATCTCGCCGCCGGTCACGGATTGCCGAGTCTGCTCGATGAAGGCTTCCGGCGACAGGTTCAGCATCGAAACCGACACGGCAAAGCCGCCGAGGATACCGACGGCGGCGCCGTACAGGCAGAGCAGCGGCATCATCGCGGTCAGCGCCAGTATCCGCGGCAGAATCAGATAGTCGTGCACGGGAATGCCGATCGCGCGCAGGGCGTCGATCTCCTCGTTGCCCTGCATGGTCGCGATATGCGCGGCATAGGCACCGCCGGTGCGCCCCGACATGACGATCGCCGTCATCAGCGCCGCCATTTCCCGCGTCATCGCCACGCCGACGAGGTTCGCGATATAGATATCCGCGCCGAATTTGCGCAATTGCACCGCGCCGACGAAGGCCAGGATGCCGCCCACCAACAGGTTCACGATGGTGACGATCGGCAGCGCCGCGACCCCGGCCTCGTGCAGGCACACCAACAAATCCACCCCGCGCATCCGCGCTCGGCCTCTGATCGCCGCCCATCCCCGCAGCAGCGACTCGCCCAGCAGCGTCATGACCTCCAGCGCTTCCGTCCACAGCGCGATAGTCGAACGACCGACGTGCGCGGCTAACCCGGCAGTTTCCGGCGGCACGGGCAGGGCCGACGGGGCCGCGGTCAGCGACAGCAGCTGCGCGACGGCGGGCGGGAGGCCGGTTTCGTCGGGGGTAATGTCGTCGGCGCGCGCGCGCTCGCGGATCGCCAGGACGAAGACCAGTAAGGCGCTGTCCCAGGCTCCCAGATCGGCTGCGTCGTACGATATCGCCGAGACGCCCGCCAGGTCGGGCAGGGGGGCGACGCCGTCGCGCGCGATCCAATCGCCGCTCAACACGACGACGCGACCGCCGTTGGCAGGCGAGGCGGCGTCTCTCAGCGTCCATTCCCGGCTTGGGGCAGATTCCGCCATTGTGATCATATGGGGTGCGTGACGGGTGCTTGCCATCCTAAGGTCCGGCGTGGTCCAAGCGCCCGATCACGCCTGACCCCGGGAATTGTCATGACCGACCACCTGCCCGATCCCGCCGACATCGACGAACGCGTTCTGATCCTGGATTTCGGCAGCCAGGTGACTCAGTTGATCGCCCGCCGTTTGCGCGAGTCCGGCGTCTATTGCGAAATATGGCCGTTCAACGTCGATCCCGAACGCATCCGCGCCTTTAAGCCGAAAGCGTTCATCCTGTCGGGCGGGCCTGCCAGCGTGCACGAGGGGGAGTCGCCCCGCGCGCCGCAGATGGTGTTCGAACAAGGCGTGCCCGTGCTGGGCATCTGTTACGGCCAGATGGTGATGTGCGCGCAGTTGGGGGGAGAGACCCAGGGCTCCGATCATCGGGAGTTCGGGCGTGCTTTTGTCGATGTGACCGGGGATTGCGCGCTGTCGGACGGTGTCTGGCGGCAGGGCGCGCGAGAGCAGGTCTGGATGAGCCACGGCGATCGGGTGACCGCCCTGCCGCCGGGCTTTCGCGTGGTGGGATCGAGCGAGGGGGCGCCCTTCGCGATTTTCGCCGACGACGAGCGACGCTTCTACGGTCTGATGTTCCATCCCGAAGTCGTGCACACCCCGCATGGCGCGCAGTTGCTGCGCAACTTTACCCATAAGGTCGCGGGGCTGAGCGGATCCTGGACCATGGCGGGATTTCGCGCCACCGAGATCGCGCGCATCCGTGCCCAGGTCGGCGACGGTCGGGTGATTTGCGGGCTGTCCGGGGGCGTTGATTCCTCCGTCGCGGCGGTGCTTATTCACGAGGCGATCGGCGATCAACTGACCTGCATCTTTGTCGATCACGGCCTGTTGCGCCACGGCGAGGCCGACGACGTCGTGGCGACGTTCCGCGATCGGTTCAACATCAAGCTGGTGCATCGCGACGCGTCGGATTTGTTCCTGAACGCGCTGGATGGCGTGACCGACCCGGAAATCAAACGCAAGACCATCGGCCGGCTGTTCATCGAGGTCTTCGAGGAAGAAGCAACCAAGATCGGCGGCGCCGACTATCTGGCCCAGGGCACGCTGTATCCCGACGTGATCGAGAGCGTGAGCTTCACCGGCGGCCCTTCCGTTACCATCAAGTCGCACCACAATGTCGGCGGCCTCCCCGAGCGGATGCGCATGCAATTGGTTGAGCCGCTGCGCGAACTGTTCAAGGACGAGGTCCGTGTGCTCGGCCGCGAACTGGGTATCCCCGAGATCATTGTCGGCCGCCACCCGTTCCCCGGCCCGGGTCTGGCGATCCGTATCCCCGGCGCGATCACGCGGGAAAAGGCCGACATCCTGCGCAAGGCGGATGCGATCTATCTGGAGGAAATCCGTTCGGCCGGATTGTACGACGCGATCTGGCAGGCGTTCACCGTTCTGCTGCCGGTGAAGACGGTGGGCGTGATGGGTGACGGGCGGACCTATGACAATGCCTGCGCGCTGCGCGCTGTAACGAGCACGGACGGGATGACGGCGGACGTCTATCCGTTCGACATGGCGTTTCTGACGCGGGTCGCGAACCGGATCGTGAATGAGGTGCGGGGGATTAACCGGGTGACGTATGATGTGACGTCGAAGCCGCCTGGGACGATTGAGTGGGAGTGATTTTGCCCAACCGGAGATGGCAAAAACCGGTTGCTTGCTTGACGAGATACTCGGAGCGCGATCTGCTATCCGTATAGCGTCAATTGACGCAATACGCGGTCTGCGGCATTTTAGGCCATGAAAATCAGGAATGTGAT
>CANJLW010000027.1 GCA_947475245.1 Acetobacteraceae bacterium
AGGTCGCGGTGCTGACCACAACTCAGATCGGCGCGCTGACGACGGCGGAGGCTGCTGCGCTGACCACCGCGCAGGTTCGCGCGCTGACGACGGCCCAGATAGCCGCTCTGGGCACGGCGGATATTGCGGCATTCGGCACGGCACAGATTGCGGCGCTGGGTTCGACGCAGGTTGCGGCGCTGACGACGGCGGAGATTGCGGCCCTCGGCACGGCACAGGCGGCTGCGATCGCAACGGCGGGGATTGCCGGGCTTAGCTCCAGCCAAACGGCGGCGTTGCCGAGCGCCGACATTGTCGCGATGGGCAGCTCGCAACTGGCGGCGATCACTACGGCGGCTTTGGCCGGGATCGGCACGGCGGCGCTGGCGGGGCTTGCGACAAGCCAGATCGTCGGCCTGACCACCGCCCAGATCGCCGCGTTGACCACGGCCCAGGCGGCGTCGCTGACAACGGCCGAAACCGCGGCGCTGACCACCGCGCAAATCCGCGCCCTGACCAGCGCGCAGGTCGCCGCTTTTGACACCGCGGACATTGCGGCCCTCGGCACCGCCCAGGCACAGGCGCTGACCACCAGTGTGTTGGCCGTGCTGTCCTCGGCACAGATGACGGCACTGTCGTCCGCCGACCTGCTGGCGCTGACGACGGCACAGTTCCAGGCCCTTTCGACCGCCGCGATCTCTGCCATTACCACGGCGGAGTTGATCGCCCTGACGACGGGAGACATTGCGGCGCTGACAACCGCTCAGGTGCTGGCGCTGACAACGGCCAACGTCGTCGCGCTGACCACAACCCAGATCCCCGCGCTCAGCACCACGCATATCCCACTGCTGACGACGGCGGAGGTCGCGGGCTTCAGCACCGATCAACTCGTGGCGTTCACCGATACCCAGGTCGCGGCCTTCACCACGACGCAGATCAACGCGCTGAGCGACGTCCAACGCATCGCGCTCTGACAATTCGGTTGACGGGGACTTCAACAAGGCGTGTGCTCCGGGCGTCGATCCTTGGCCCGGAGGACCCCTCGTGAGCACGTCCAGTCGTATGATGAGTCTCGGTGCTTTCGTCCACGAAACCGGTCAGCATGTCGCGGCCTGGCGCCACCCCGATGCCTTTGCCGAGTCCGGCACGAGTTTCGCCCAGGCGATGCATGTCGCGCGCGATGCCGAACGCGGTAAGTTCGATCTGCTGTTTCTGGCCGACAGCGCCGCCGTGTCGGTCTTCGGCAGCGCGGAGTCTCGCGGGCGGATGGGCAAGGTCGTCAAGTTTGAGCCGATGACGATCCTGTCCGCGCTCGCGGCGGTGACCTCCCATCTCGGGCTCGTCGCGACATCTACGTCCACCTACAACGAACCCTATACGTTGGCGCGTCAGTTCGCCTCGCTCGATCAGATCAGCGCCGGGCGGGCGGGATGGAATCTGGTCACGTCCAATAACGAGGCCGAGGCGTTCAATCATAACCGCGACCAGCATTACGGCCACGCGGAACGCTACGATCGGGCGCTGGAATTCGCCCAGGTCGTCACCGGATTGTGGGACAGTTGGGAAGACGACGCGTTCAGCCGCGATCGCGCCTCCGGCGTTTATTTCGATCCCGCCAAGATGCACGCGCTTAACCATCGCGGCCAGTACTTCAAGGTGCGCGGGCCGCTGAACGTGGCGCGCTCCCCGCAGGGCCGACCGGTGCTTGTGCAGGCCGGCGCGTCGGATAGCGACCTTGCCGCGCGTCTTGCCGAACTGGTGTTCACCGCGCAAACCACTTTTGAGCAGGCCAGGGAATTCTATGGCGACGTGATCGCGCGCCTGCCGCGCTTCGGCCGGACGCAGAACGAAGTGCGGATCATGCCCGGCATTTATCCCGTCGTCGGGCGCACGGAATCCGAAGCGCGGGAGAAATTCGACTACCTGCAATCGCTGATCCATCCGAGCGTCGGCATTTCCGTTCTGGAACACACGATCGGCGTCGGCGGTCTGGATAAATACCCGCTGCACGGGCCCGTGCCGGACATGGGCGACACCAACGGCCCATTGTCGCGCCAGCGTCTCCTGCTCGAAGCCGCGCGTCGGGACAATTTGACGCTGTGGGAACTCTGCCTGCTCAATGCCGGCCCCCGCGGGCACCTGTTGACGATCGGCACGCCCGCGCAAATCGCCGATGTCATGGAACATTGGTTCAAAAACGGTGCCGCCGACGGGTTCAACGTCATGCCCGCCTGGTTGCCGGGCTCACTGACCGATTTCGTCGACCTGGTGATCCCGGAGTTGCAGCGTCGCGGCCTGTTCCGCAGGGAATACGAGGGCACGACGCTGCGCGATCACCTGGGGCTGCCGATCCCGCGTGCCCGCTGGGAACCCGTACCGATGATCGCCGAGTAAGCCGACCCTAATCGATCCCCATCAAGCGAGCAGCGGTGCCGCCCAGGATTGCGATGCGGTCGGCGTCGGACAGGCCCGGTGTGTTCAGCACCAGATCGACCTCGGTGCTGGTCCAGGGGAACGGGTAATCCGTGCCGATCATGATCTGACCCACGCCGGTTTCGGCGATCAGGTGACGCAGCGCCTCCGGCGTGAAGACAATGGTATCGAAGAACAATTGCCCGTCGCGCAGATAGGCGGTCGGGTTCTTCTTCGGCAGCGGCCCGACCCGGCCGGGAAAGGTGCGGATCACGGCGTCGGAGCGATTGGCATAGGACGGCAGGAAGCCGCCGCCATGCGCGGCGCAAATCTTCAGACCGGGAAAGCGATCCAACGTGCCCTCGAAAATCAAATGCGAGAGCGCGATGGTGGTTTCCAACGGGTTGCCGATCGTGTTCGTCAGCAGCCCGCTGCCGCCGAGACGCCCGCTGGTCTCCAGCTCCCGCGTGCCCAGTGGATGCATGAAGACCAGAACGCCCAATTCTTCGCATTTAGCCCAGAACGGATGGAAGCGCGGGTTCGCCAGTTCCTCGCCGGCCACGCTGCCGCCGACGCCGACGCCGCGAAATCCCAGCTTGCGCACCGCGTATTCCACCTGTTCGGCGGCAAGGTCTGGGTATTGCAGCGCCGCCGTCGCAAAGCCCACGAAACGGTCGGGATTGGCGGCGCAGAATTCCACCAACGTCTCATTCTGAATGCGGATCAGTTCGGCGGCCGCGTCGCGTTCGGCGCGATACCAGTACGGGTTGATGCTCAGCGCTTCGACATCGATCCCCTGCGCGTCCATCGCCGCGATACGGGTCGATGTGTCGTGCATCAGCAACCCCGGCGCTTCCAGCGGCAGGTCGACCACAGCCATCGCGGCGGGAACCGCGCAATGGGCATGGATGTCGATCGTCTTCACGCGCTTGCCGTTCACCACGACCTCTCGCCGACGGCTTTCCGGGGTCGGCGGCGGAACGGCGGTCACGCTCGACAGCGCGCAGCCGACAAAGGCAAGACCAGCCATCGCGCTGGTCACGAAATCTCCCGGTAGCGGCATGGCGGTATTCCCCTGGCAGGTTGATCGATCCACCCATCATGACGCGATCGCCACCGGTTGACGAGCCTGCCCCCGATGCCGAAGCTGACGGCGATTTCAGCGGGGGTGTGGGCGATGGATCTGGGTTTGAACGGGCGGCGGGTCGTCGTCGCGGGCGGAAGTCGCGGCATCGGGCGCGCCATAGCGCTGGCCTTCGCGGCGGAGGGTGCGGCGGTCTCGATCTGCGCGCGCGGCGTTGAAGCGCTGGAGTCAGCCCGCGCCGACATAGCGGCCCATGGCGGCACGGTCCACGCGGTGTCCTGCGACCTGTCCGATCCGGCCGCCATTGCCGACTATATCCCGGCCGCCGCCGAGGCTATAGGCGGCATCGACATTTTGATCAACAACGCCACCGGCTATGGGCGCGCCGATGACGAGGCGAGTTGGGAAACCAGCCTTTCCGTCGATCTGCTGGCGGCGGTTCGTGCCTCTCGGGCGGCGTTGCCGTTCCTTGAACAAGGGCGCGATCCGACGATCGTCAACATCGCCTCCGGTTCCGGTCTTAACCCGTCGGTGCGCACCCCGGCCTATGGCGCGGCCAAGGCGGCCGTCATCCATTACACGCGGACTCAGGCAGCGACGTTGATGCGCAAGGGCATTCGGGTGAACTGTGTCGCGCCCGGTTCCATCGAGTTCCCCGGCGGTTCGTGGGAGAAGCGCAAGACCGAGGCGCCGGCGTTGTACAACTCGATCCTGAACGCGATCCCGGCGGGACGGCTGGGCCGACCGGAAGAGGTCGCGAGCGTGGTGCTGTTCCTCGCGTCCGCCCAGGCGATCTGGGTGACGGCGCAGATCGTCCAGGTGAACGGCGGCCAGGGCTTCGGGCGCTAAAGCCTGCCCGACGCCATCCGGCGATAGCTCAGCCCGCGCGCCAACCAGCAGCCGACGGTCGCGCCGTCGATCGTGCCGCGATCGTCGCGTTGAAACGCCAACGTCCAATCGCCGGGCGGGGTGTGATCCAGGGCGCGCGGGCAGGGCAGCGCCCACATGTCCTTGCCGATCGGTTCCAGCAGTTCCATCCGACCCTGGCCGAGAAATCCCGAAAACGCGCCATAGAGGACGCCGCCCGCGTCGACCACGGTCAATTCCGCGTCCAGTTCGGCGCAGCGATAGCGTCCGGCGGCGTCCATGGCGGCCGAACCGTCGGCGGGACGGAGCGGCGATGACAGGTTTTCCCCGCGGCGGTCCATCCACAGGCTGTTATCGGTGAAACGCAAACGGGTCGTGCCGCCGGCCTCCCCGTCCGCGCGCAGGTCCAGTAGTTCCGCCGAATGACCGAAGCGTAGTCTGACATGTCCGGGATCGGCGGCCTCGACGCGGGCGGCCAGGCCGGTTTCCGGCTCGATATACGATCCGGTCCAGGCCGGAGTCGGCAGCGTCCGGTCCGGCGACGGGCGGGTTTCCCCCAGCATCGCGGCCAATACATCCAGCGCGGCGGCGGCGGCATTGGACAAATGGTTGAACATGACGACGACGGAAATCCGCTCCGCCGGCACATACAGCCTGTGGCTGCGCCAGCCGCGTAGCGCGCCGCCATGGCCGATGACCGCGCGTCCGAATTCCATCGATCGGCCCAGGCCGAAGCCATAGGCCGCGGGGCTGCGGTCGGCGAATGTCACCGGCCCCGACAGGCGTCCGTACAACGACCCCGCGTCGTCGCGCGATGCGTCGATGTAGCGTTCCCACGCGATCATGTCGTTTAGGCTGGCGCCCAGGCCGGCGTCGCCGGTCCAGACGATGCGATTTTCCGCGGCGCGAAAGCCCGCGATCGGGTTGCCTTCATAGCCTTCCGTCCCGTCCGGCATGGCCCGCGTGTCCGCGGCCAGGATCGCGCTGTCCATCCCCACGCGGTCGAATATCCTGGCGCGCAAGATCTCCGCGAAGTCGCGCCCGAGGCGATCCTGGGCAATATCGGACAGGAGACGAAAGTTCTGATTGACGTAGGAAAACCGCGTGCCGGGCGTGAAATGCAGGCTCCGCGTCGCACCGATCAGCCGAGCAGCCTCGTGATCGCCGAAGGCGGATTCGACGGGCGCGCCGAGAAGCATCGCAACCGCCCAGTAGTCCCGCAGGCCGGATTGATTGTGGCACAGGTCCAGAATGGTCGGTGGCGGCAGGTCGAGCAACGGCAGCCGATCGCGCACGGCCGCGTCCAGTACCGTCGGATCGGGGAAGGCATCCAGCAAGGCGGCGCAGGTGAATTGTTTGGTGATGGAGCACATCCGAAACAGCGTGTTCGGTGTGAATGCGATACGGCGTTCGGCGTTGGCCCAGCCCCAGGCGTGACGTGCCAGGACCTCGCCGTCACGCAGAACGGCGACCGCGCCGCCCGGACCCGGATAGGCGCGGGGCAGCGCCGCAAGGGCGCGATCCAGGTTCATGACCGGCCCAACGCGGCGGTCAGCCGCTCGATGGTCGGTGCCCGATCGATCGCCCAGGCCGCCTCGATCACGGCGTCGATCGAACCGGCGAACCCGCCTTGCAGCGCCAAATCCCGCGCCTTGGCCTCAATGTCGCGGTCGGACAGCGGGCGCTCGAAGCTGCCTATGGGGTGCAGCACCGTTGTCTCCACGCTTCGCCCGTCGGTCAAGCGCGCGATCGCGCGGGCCGAACCGCGCGGGGCGGCCGGATCAAGCGCGACCCGCACGCGCCGACGCAGTGCGGCGATGGCCGGGTCGTTGACGGTTTCGTTGGAAAATTCCGCCAACCCGGCGGCGTTGCGCATCAATGATACAGCCGCGCAATGCGGAATGCTGACACGGGCGTCGCGGTCGTTCGTCGCGGGGCGGTCGCCTCGGTCCAGCAACAACTGATCGCCGGACACCACGATCTCCGCGATATCGTCCGCCGCAAGGTTGTGATCGCGTCGCAGGGTCAGGCAGGCGTCGATCACCGCGTGCATGACGATGCCGCAGGGATAGGGCTTATAGGTATTCTTCGCCGCTTCCCACCGTTCGCCCAGCCCGTCGACCATCTCTGCAATGACCGGCGTATCGCCCATCGCGCGTGCCCATCCCAGCGTCCCCTCGATCGAGGCGGGTGCGGCGGTATAGCCCTGTTCGGCCAGCAGCGCGGCGAAGATGCCGTTGCGCGCGGCATTGCCGACACTGACGTTCTTTGCCGCGTTCGGCAGATTTTCCACAGTGCCGGCGGATTGGCTGGAAGCGATGCCCAGCGCGTGCCAGGTCTGTTCCGCGCCAAGCCCGAGCAGCCGAGCGGCGGCGGCGGCGGAACCGAAGATGCCGCAGGTGGAGGTGATGTGCCAGCCGCGCGCGTAATGACCGGGTGAGACGGCATTGCCGATCCGGCACTCCACCTCCATCCCCAGAATGAAAGCATGCAGTGCGTCCGCCCCCGACAGGCCCCGTTGTTCGGCCAGTGCCAACACCGCCGGGGCGACCGGCGCGGAGGGGTGGATCACGGTTTGGAGATGGGTGTCGTCGTAATCGAGCAGATTGCCGGCGATCGCGTTGACGAAGGCGGCGGACAGCACGTCGAGTCGCTCCGTCCGTCCGAACACCGTGACCCGATCGGCGCCGGACAGTGGTACCAGCACGCGGGTGGCCATTTCCACCGGGGCCGTTTGCGCGACACCCAGCGCGCAGCCGAGAAAGTTCAGCAGCGATCGCCTGCCTTCGTGGCGCAGGGCGTCGGACAGATCGTCCCATCGCGATGTCGCGACGAACCGACCCAGTTGTTCCCCGACGAAACCATCCGGCATGATCTGTTTTCCCACTCTCGCGACGATGGCGTCAGGCTCGCATAAGCCCCACCGTGTCGGCAATCTTCTCCGCCCGCGCAAACCGCTGTACAACCGGTCGGACCAAGAACCCGAGGCAGGAGACCGCCCATGGCGCTGTACGAACTCAGAACCTACACCCTTTACGTCGGCAAGATGGCCGAAGCGACGAAACTCTATCAGGAGCTTGGCTTTCCCGCCCTGAAGAAGGGCGGTCACGACAAGCATCTGGTCGGCTATTTCCAGGGCGATACCGGAACGATCAACCAGATCGTGCATCTCTGGAAGTTTGAGGACGACGCGGATCGGCGCGCGCACTGGGCTTCGGTTTTCGCCAATGTCGATTTCGCCGAAGGCTTCGCCTCCAAATTCCGTCCGTTGGTCATGACGCAGGAAGTGAAACTGCTGAACGCCGCGCCGTGGGGACCGCATCCGTAATGACAACCAACATCCCCCTGAGCGGGACGCGCCTTTGGGACAGCCTGATGGAGATCGCCCGGATCGGCGGCACCGCCAAGGGGGGATGTAACCGTCAGACACTCACCGACCTCGACGGCGAAGGCCGAGCATTGTTTCAGCGATGGGGAGAGGCGGTGGGGCTGACGTTGTCGGTCGATCGCGTCGGCAACATGGTGTTTCGCCGCCCCGGCCGCGACCCGTCGCGCAAGCCGATCGCCATCGGCAGCCATTTGGACACCCAGCCCACCGGCGGCAAGTTCGACGGTATTCTGGGCGTGTTGGCCGGGCTGGAAATCATGCGCGCCCTGCACGAAGCCGGCGCGGAGACCGAGGCGCCGCTGGTCCTGATCAATTGGACCAACGAGGAAGGGGCACGCTTCTCGCCGCCCATGATGGGCAGCGGCGCGGCCATGGGAATCTTCTCCGAAGCCGAAGTACTGGCCAAGCAGGACGCCGACGGCGCTGTGTTCGGCGACGAACTGCGCCGCATCGGCTGGCAGGGAACGGCCGACCCCGCCGCGTTGCGCGACCTCGGCGGCTATTTCGAACTGCATATCGAACAAGGCCCGCAGTTGGAGAATGAAGGCCTCGACCTCGGCGTCGTGACCCACGCGCTGGCGCAAAGCTGGTACGAAGTCACGGTGGAGGGGGAGGACGCGCATGGCGGCAGCATCATGGCCGGTCGGCGCGACGCCATGATGGGGGCCGCGCATCTGATCGCGGCGGTCGAGGAGATCGCCCTGGCCGCGGTTTCCCCGACCGGCGAACCCGGCCGCGGCACCGTCGGCGTGGTGACCGTCTATCCGTCCAGCCGCAACGTCGCGCCGGGGCGGGTCTGGTTCAGCATCGACACCCGCCACGGCGATGCGGAGCGGCTTGGCTGGATGGGCGCGGAGATCAAGAAACGCGCCGCCGCGATCGCGACCGAACGCGGTCTGCGGATCGACGTCGTCGATTTCTGGCACTCTCCGATGACGCAATTCGCGCCGGACCTTGCCGAACATTTGCGGGTCGCGGCCCGCTCGCGCGGGTATCGCTTCAAGGATATGCCGACGGGCATCGGCCATGACGCAGTGTATATGGCGCGCGTCGTGCCCAGCGTGATGCTGTTCTGTCCCTGCCACGGCGGTATCAGCCACAACGAGGCCGAGAGCATCACGCCGGAATGGGCGACCGCGGGGCTGAGCGTGCTGGCCGACGCGGTGCTGCGGGCGGCGAACTGATCGGATTGGGGGAGCATCCGTCATGACCGAACCAACCGGCCCATTAGCCGGCATCCGCGTCATCGATCTCACCGCCGTTGTGCTCGGCCCCTTCGCGACCCAGACCCTGGGCGATTGGGGTGCCGACGTGATCAAGATCGAAGCGCTGATCGGCGATACCGCCCGGAACTCCGGCGTGTTCCGCAATCGCGGCATGGCATCGGTGTTTCTGCAGATCAACCGCAACAAGCGATCCGTCGCGCTGGATTTGAAGTCCGACGACGGAAAGGAAGTCCTGCGCCGTCTGATCCCGACCGCCGATGTGATGGTCAGCAATATTCGCCCGGCGGGCATGGGTCGGCTGGGGTTCGGCTACGACGACTGCAAGGCCCTGAACCCTCGCCTGGTCTATGCCGTCGCGACCGGTTTCGGTCAGGACGGCCCCTGGCGCGCGCGCCCGGCGTTTGACGAAATCATCCAGGCAGCCAGCGGCTTCGCGTCCGCCATGGGGTCGGACGACGCGCCGCAATTCGTGCCGACCCTGGCGGCGGACAAGCTGACGGGCATGGCCCTGGTGTCCGCCATCTGCGCCGCGCTGTACAGGCGCGAACGCAGCGGAGAGGGCCAGTTGGTCGAAGTGCCGATGATGGAAACCCTGACCGCGTTCAACAGCGTCGACATGATGGGCGGCATGAGCTTCGAACCCGCCATCGGCGCGCCGGGTTATCTGCGGATGCGCGAACGCAAGCCGGCGAAGACGAAGGATGGGTGGATGACGATGCTGCCCTATTCCACCGCGAACTGGTGCGCCTTTCTCGAAGCCGTGGGACGACCGGAACTGATCGACACGCTGTCGATCAAAGACCCCGTGAAACGCAATCAGAACATCGACGTGGTCTATGCCGAAATGCGCGCCATCGCGCTGACCCGTACCAACGCGGAATGGCAAGAGTTACTGCTGCGCATCGACGTGCCGCACACCGCCTTTACCCGCATGACGGAGGTTACCGAACAACCGCATCTGAAGGCTGTCGGCATGTTCCCGGTCTCCGACCATCCCACCGAAGGCGCGATCCGCGTCGCTCGGCCGCCCACGCGCTTTGCCGCCACGCCCGCCGACATGCGCCGGCCCGTGCCTCGGCTGGGCGAGCACACCGCCGAAATCCTGCGAGAGCTTGGTTTCAGCGACGGCGATATCGATGCGATGGTTGAACGCAAGAGCGCCGGGCGCGCGTGATTTTTTCTGTGCGATCTTAACCAATCGTCAAGTATTGATCGGCATCCTCCCGCGAAGCATTGCAGGAGACCGCGCCGTGACTTTCCGTCGAAGCCTTCTCGCCGCCTGCGCGGCAACTCTGTTGGGCGGCCTGCCGCTGTCAGCCCAGGCCGCCGATTTCGTCTTGCGCTTCGGCAGTATCAACCTTTCCGGCACGCCTGCCTTTGAACAGGTGCTGGCGCCATTCGCCCGCAAGGTCGAAGAAGCCTCGGGCAATCGGATCGAAGTCGCTCTGAAGCCGATGGGCGGCTACGGCAAGCCCGCCGACCTGTTCAATATGACGGAACACGGCGACATCGAGATCGCCGCGACCGTGCAGGGCTACAATCCCGGCCGGTTTCCGCGTTCTTCGGTGATGGAACTGCCGATGATGTTCGACACCGCGAAAGGCGGGACGGAGGCGATGTGGAAGCTCTATAAAGAAGGGCTGATCGATCAGGACTATGCGTCAGTCAAGGTGCTGGGTCTCTATGTCCTGCCGCCCTACGGCATCTTCACCTCCGGCAGGTCCATGCAGACCGCGCGCGATCTGCGCGGCATGCGTATCCGCACGCCAGGCCCCACGGTCGGGCTCGCACTGGCGCGTCTGGGCATGATCCCGTTGGGTATTCCCGTCGATATGATCGGTGAATCGCTGTCCAACGGCACCGTCGATGCCATCACCTATGGCTGGGACTCCCTGACCACCAGCAAGGGCGTCGGCGACGGTCGTCTGATCGATCTGGTCAAGGTTGCGATCGACGTCAACTTCGCCGCGCCCGCCTTGATGGTCGTGATGAACCGCGCGAAATGGGAGGCGTTGCCCCCCGATCTGCAGGCGGTGATCGAAGCCCATGCCGGCGCGTTGACCCATGGCAATGCCCAATTGCGTGACGAGGGCGAGGCCGCCACCAAGGCCCGCATGAACGCCGATCCGAAATTCGTCAAGGTAACGCTGACCGACGAAACCAGGGCCGATATCGAAAAGGCCGTTACGCCCGCCATCGCCGACTGGAAAGCATCCATGACGCGGCAGGGCATCGATGGAGAACGCTTATACGCGCGGGCGCGCGAACTGGTGCGTCAGTTCCACACCGCGCAGCGTTGACCGGGAGACCGCCATGACCCAATCGACACGGCGTTTCGGCATTCGCGGACGCTTGCTGCTTGCCTTCGGCGCCATCGCGTCCGGCACGGTGGTTTGCGGTGTCGCATCGTGCCTGCTGTTCGCCCAGATCGGCGGCTTCGTCCGTGAACTCGCCACCAACAACATTCCCGAAGTCATTTCTACTCTGCAATTGCAGGCGGAGATCGGCAAGCTGATCGCCAGTGCCCCGGCCCTGTCGCGGGCGGAAACCGAAAATCAGCGCTCCGACCAATGGAATGCGCTGGAACAGCAGCAGGCCTTGGTCGCCAGGCAACTGGACGGGCTGGCGACGTTGCTGGGCGGACCGCAGGAGGTCAAGGATATCGAGCGGTTCAATAACGAGTTGAATACGAAACTGACCGCATTGCACGACGCGGTCAGTCAGCGCCTGTCCGTCGCCGATCGGCGCAACGAGGCAGGCCGAGCGGGTCAGCGCGCTCTGGATAGGGTGCTGAAACTGATTTCGCAGGCGTTGGAAAATACGCAGTCGGACATCACGATGGCATCGATGAATATCGGCGGCGACCCGGCGGGCACGACGCGTATCCTGCTGCATCTTGTTTCGCTCGAAGTCCCGTTGACACAGGCGCTGGCCGATCTGCGCGGCGCGGTGAACCAGGCGGCCAATCAGCTGGGGCGGGCAAGTCTGGCGACGGCGCCCGATATGGTGGCCGCGGCCAATCGAGAATTCGATATCGCGGCGGACCGGGCGCGCGAACAACTCGATATCGCCGAGGGCCTGCGGCCGATTGAAGGCCTGCGCGCGGCGGTCGAAGCCGTGCTTGTGCGCGGCGGTCGGGGCAACAGCATGTTCGTCCTGCGGAACCTGGAATTGCAGGCGCATCGCGAGGCGCGCCAGATCATGGAGAAAATCCAGGACGTCGCGGTGGCCCTTGGCGACGAAGTCACGCGACAGGTCGATGAAGTCCGCGCGGGCACGAAAGTGGCAACCGACCGATCCGACGATGCCGTGCGCGTCGGCACCATCGTTGCGATCGTCATTGCCGGCATCAGCGTGATCGGCGCCGTTCTGATCGTGTGGCTCTACATCGGGCGCAGCCTGGTCCGTCGCATCGTCGCACTGGACACGGTGATGAGCAGGCTGGCCGAGGGCGATCTGACCGTCGAACTTCCGATTGCCGCCAATCGCGACGAGGTCGATCACATGGCCGGCACCATCGCGGTGTTCAAGGCGAACGCGCAGACGACCGAAGCGCTGCGCGCCGAACAGGAACGCGCGCGCCTGACGCGGGAAGAGCGCGCGGCGCGGATGGAAGGATTGGTGCTGAATTTCCAGTCCGGCCTCGCGGCTTTGGTCGGGGAAGTGACGACGGCGTCCGCCGATCTGGATGCAACGGCGCGATCTATGGCCACCATCGCCGATCGCGCCACCCAACAGACCGGCGCCGTCGCCAATTCGGCGGCCGAGGCCAGCGTGAATGTCGGCACCGTCGCGACGGCGGCGGAGGAACTGTCCGCCTCGATCTCGGAAATCGCCCGTCAGGTCGGCCAATCGACCGTCATCGCCCAGCGCGCCACGGAGGAAGCCACCCGCACCGACCGGGTCGTGGGCGATCTGTCGGAAGGTGCGCAAAAAATCGGCCAGGTGGTGAACCTGATTACCAGCATCGCCCGTCAGACCAATCTTTTGGCCTTGAATGCGACGATCGAGGCCGCCCGCGCCGGAGAGGCCGGCAAGGGCTTTGCGGTGGTCGCGAGCGAGGTCAAGGGTCTCGCCGCCCAGACCACCCGGGCGACGGAAGAGATCGGCCAGCAGATCGGTCAGATCCAGGGCGCGACGCACGAGGCGGCGGAGGCGGTTCACCGCATCGCGGCGATCATCGCCGAAGTCAGCGGCACGTTCACCTCCATTGCCGCGGCGGTCGATCAGCAGGGGGCAGCGACATCGGAAATCGCGCGCAACGTGCAGCAGGCCGCGCGGGGTACACAGGCGGTCACGGACACGATCGCCGATGTCAGTCAGGGGGCCACGGAGACAGGGGCCGCCGCGACGCAGGTGTTGGGTGCATCCGCCGCGTTGTCCGGTCAGGCCGGGCGGCTGCGCGCGGAAGTCGATGCGTTTATCGAGGGCGTGAAGGCCGCCTGATCGGGAAGCCGGCTTTCGTTCAGGCACGAAAGCCGGTTCGTCCGTCAGAATCCGAACATGTGGTCCAGCGAAAATCCGCCGGCATCGTCCATCAGGCCAGCATAGCCGAACAAGCGGCAGGTCGTATCGCGCACCAGCACATAGCCAAGCGGTCCGGCGGCGGCGATCCGATCGGCGGGGAACGCCAGATGCGGCCAGACCATCGCCGATCCGGAACAGGCAATCGACAACGGTGCTTCCGCGATCATCTTGCCCGCGCCATCGTGCAATTGCAGCATCGTGGCGGATCGCGGGCGCCAGGGGCCGGATGCCGGGTAGATCAGCACGGTGAAGCTACGGCGTTTCGCATCGCCCAGGCGCAGAAACAGCCGCGTGGAAAGGCCGGGCGGCGGGCCGGAATAGGATTGCGGCTCGTCCTTCCAGGTCATCGCGGTATTAAAGATATGGCCGCCGAAGCTGGATTCCGCGGCGTGGCCGGACTGGCGGTCTTCGTAGCGGAACAGCGCATGCGGCCAGCCGTCGGCCTCTCCGCCCTCGCGGAAATCGTAGACCAGTTCGGCGTGACCTTCCTCCAACCCGATGGCGTCGAAATCCAGCGCCACGTCGTGGTCGCGGTTCAGGCAGCCCAGGAACCGTTCGGCAACCTGACGGCCTTCGCGGTCGAACACATCGACCCGCAGAGGCAGGGTTTGCTGCGTCGTCGCCATGGGAGTCGGCTGCACGATGCTGCGGAAGCGTCCGCGCGGCAGGATCGGGAACGGCAGCAGATAGCCGCGCCCCATCTGCGGCGGCAGCGTCGCGATGGCCGGGTCGGGACGCAGGTTGTCGCGTTCGACATTCACATGCGCGATCCGTGTGCGCGGGCCGTGCGCGATCTCGTAGCGCGGGCGGACGACGTGGCGTCCGGCCCGCACCTCGATCTGCGCCGGCCAATGCACGTCGGGCAGCATGTCCGCCACGTTCAGCGCCACGGTGGCGAAGGGGCCGACGGGCCGGTCGAGAGTCACCGGCGTCTCCCGCCCCATGCGATCCAGCGCGACGGCACCCGCCGGGATGGGCGCCGCATGGCTGTTCTGAAGCCAGAGCACGACGGTTTCGCCCGGTGCCGGCGCGGGCAGGCCGGCGAAGCGGTCGGACGGCCAGGCATTGGCGTCATGTGTGCAGGACAGCGACGGGCCGTCGCCCCAGGCATAGGTATCGAGCGCGTATTTCACCACGTCGTGCCCGGCTGCGCCGATCGCATGAATGAAAAGCTGCCCGGTGAAGGCGCCCAGCCCGAACCGCTGCCGCACTTCGCGGCTGTCAATGGCGAAGCCGCCCGGCCCTTCCGGCAGGCGCTGCTGCCACGTGGCCAGAACATGGCCGTCTGAATCGAACAGGCGCAGCCAGAGGCGGACCGCCCCGGCCCCGTGCGCGGCCCAGTAATTGGCCGAAACCAGCCGGGTCGACAGCCCGTCGGCGTCGCGGAAGAAGGCGAAATTGGTGGCGAAGTTCAGCTTATCCAGATAGCGCCCCGGATTGGACAGATGCGAGTCGGGCAGCTTCGTTTCGTCCAGCGTCAGCACGACCGTGTCCGCCGGCAGAAGATGGGCGATGCGCGCGACGATCTTCGCGGTATCGAAGGCCGCGACCAGCAAGGTCCGCACACCGCTGTCCGCCAGTTCGGTCAGGGGGCGCGACGGCAGTCCGGCGCGGATTGTGCCGATGGCTTCGGACTCATGCGTAAACAACGCGTCGATGCGGGTCGGATAGAGCGCGAACAGAGCCTCCGCGATGCCGTCGGGGTCGTAAACGCCGACCGGTCCGGCAAGCTTGCCGTAAAGCCTGTCGATCGCTTCCGCCGCCAGCGGGTGCGCCAGCGCCTTGTAGATGACGTTGCCGCCGGCGCGCGCGTCGAAGGTTTGGATTTGCAGCATTCTGATTCGCCTCTAAAGGCCCAGCCGCCGGCGCATCTCGTGCGCCGCCAGTGGGGTATCGTCGAGTGGAGTGACGGGCCATTGGGTGAATTGCCCCTCGAACGGTCGAACCCTCCCGGTGCCCTGCATCGTCTTGATGAACAAACCCTGACGGCGGGATCGACCGGGCAGGGGCACGAACATGACCGGCGCGGTGGTCGCGGCGGCTTCGGAGATCATCGAAACGCTGTCCTGCGTGACCAGGATCAGATCGGCCAGCGACAGCATCGCGAAATAGGGGTTGTCGCCGGTGAAATCCCACACCCAGCCGCCCAGCGGCTTCAGTGCCTCGGCGATCAAAGCGGTGACGGCAGGGTCGGTGCGCCGCGACGGTGTGACCATGACGCCCGCGCCGGCCTTGACCAGTTTTGCCAGGTCCGCCGCAAGGCGACCGGCCACGGCCAGGTCCAGCCGATAGCGACCATTATTGCCGCCCAGCAACACGGACACCAACGGGCGGGGCAGATGGGCGAAGCGCTCTCCCCAGCGATCCGCTTCTTCCGCCAGGCGCGTTGGGGTGACGCGGTGCAGCGCGGTGCGGGTGACGATCACGTTTGGACCGGTCAGTTCGTCGTGCTCGTTCGCGACGATCAGGTCAAAGCGCCTGATATCCATGCGCGGGTTCTGAATTTGTACGACCCTGTGCCCGGGATCGCGCAGGGCGGCGAGGATTGCGCCCGCCATGCCGCCGCAGCCGAAGATCAGGTCGGGCAGGGGGGATGGCAGCGCCTCGGCCACCACCGACAGCGGTCTGGGCCAGAAGCGCGCGGGAAACCAGGACCAGGGCGGGGCAGGGGTCAGCGGACGGAACTCCGCGTTCAGTCCGGCGGCTTCCGTAAGGCCGAGCGCCTGCGACCTAAGGCCCATCAGGTTTTCGGACAGAATCAGCGGCGCTGTGTCCTGCGACATGGCGGGGCTTTTCCGCCCCTCGGCGTCGGTCGTCAATCGGTTGGCACCATGGAAGCTGGTATGTTCGGAAAGTTGGGGGGCTTCTGTTGCCCGGCGCCCCCCGAGCCGCGCTTATCGCTTATGCAGCGACAGCGAGCGCCTGATTGTCATTGGCACTTGTAGGTTGACCCGATAACGGCGGTATCATGCCGAGCAAAAGATGGGTCTTTACCACGCGTGTCGAGCCTGTTTCGCCCCCATAGGCCCCTGGATGGATAGTTCCAGAGGGGTATGGTGGAGGCGCCGGGCACTGCCCCCGGGTCCACAACGCTTATTCCACGCACCGTTTATCGCCATAGTCAGCAAGCTGACACAAGGAACATAGGCGATGACTGCCCCGAATGTAAGGGGCTATATACCGCCCCATGACCCTGACACCGGAACAGGCGGCGGAAATCGCCGCCCTGCGCGACCTGCGCGCCGACACCCGCCGCCCCACCGTCCCGGCGTTGGAGGCTATGCTGTATGAGGCGATCCCCGTCCTTGATCACGGCTTCGTGCGGGTCATCGACTATATGGGCGACGATGCGGCCATCGTGCAGGCGGCGCGCGTGTCCTATGGCCGCGGCACGCGCCGGGTGCAGGAAGACGCCGGGCTGATCCGCTATCTGATGCGCCATCGCCATTCGACCCCGTTCGAGATGTGCGAAATCAAATACCACATCAAACTTCCGATCTTCGTCGCTCGGCAGTGGATCCGCCATCGCACCGCCAACGTGAACGAGTATTCCGCGCGCTATTCGATCATGGATCGCGAATTCTACATCCCGGCCCCCGAACATCTGGCCGCCCAAGCCGTAACCAATCGGCAGGGCCGGGGCGACGTGCTGGAAGGCGCCGAAGCCGCCCGCGTGCTGGACCTGCTGCGCGAGGATGCAACGCGGAACTACGACCACTACGTCGATATGCTGAACGAGGACGAGGACGGCAACGCCCGCGATCCGTCGCGCCAGGGGTTGGCGCGCGAACTGGCGCGCATGAACCTGACGCTGAACGCCTATACACAATGGTACTGGAAGACCGACCTCCACAACCTCTTCCACTTCCTGTCGCTGCGCGCCGACGCGCATGCTCAGTATGAGATTCGGGTTTATGCGGAAGCGATGCTGCGCTCGACGGACGCCTGGGTGCCGCTGGCCTGTCAGGCGTTCCGCGACTACCGCCTGGGCGCGGTGACGCTGTCCGCGCAGATGCTGCTGGTCGTCCGCAGGATGCTGGCCGGGGAGGCCGTGGATCAGGCCGGCAGCGGCCTGAACCGCCGGGAGTGGACCGAACTGATGGCGTCGCTGGGCAGAACCGGCTGAGCCGGCCTTACTTGCCGCCCGCGACCTGACGCGCCAGATCGATCTCATTCAACTGGATGGGTTCGGCCTGTAACATCTTCCCGACATAGGCGCGGACATTTTCCTGCGCCTTGGCCTGACGCAAAGCTTGCACGATCGCTTCCGACGCTTGTTCCAGCGGCATGGTGGAGGGAGCACGCACTTCCCACAGGCGCACCACGTGCCACGCATCCGGCCCGCGCATGGGTTCGGCGACGCTGTTGGGCTGCATGCCGGCGACGGAGGCGCGAAACGCGGGTTGCAGTTGATCTTCCCGCACCCAGCCCAGATCGCCGCCCTTTTCCGCGGTGGGCTTGTCCTGCGACAGTTTGCGCGCAAGGTCGGCGAAATCCGCCTTGGGCTTCAACGCCTGGGCGCGCGCGTCCTGCGCCTTGCGCTTGGCCTCATCGTCGGCCTCCTTAGGGGCGTTGGCCGGCACCAGGAAGGCGATTTGCGACAGGTGATATTGCTTGGGAACCGCGAAGCGCGCCTTGTTGGCCTCATACGCCGCGGCGATTTCCGCCGGGCTGGGATAGGCTGCGTCGACCGGTGCCCGCGCCAAGGCGTAAGCCTGCACCAGGATCGCATCGCGCGCGTCGTTCGCGCGGGTCATCAGCGCGGCGTTCTGTTCGATATTCGCCGCCTTCGCCTCTGCCAGTAAGGCCTGCCGCAGCAGCCGGTCGCGCACGAATTCCGCCAGCGCCGTCGCGTTGCCCTGTAGCTGCGCCCGAGGCCCCGGGTCCAGACTGTCCAACGCCGCCCGCACATCCGCCGCCGTCATCTTGATGCCGCCGCGCTGCGCGACGACCTCCGACTGACCCAGCGCCGCGACCGGCAGGGTCAGTAACAGAGCGAAGGCAAGCGCGATGCGGCGCATAGGGCGTAATCCTCGGAAAATCAGCGTTGGCTTTTAGCAACAGGTCGGGTTGAACGAAAGCTCACCCCGCGCCGAGAAAGTCCAGTGCGATCCGCGCAAGGTCTTCGGGCGTTTGCAGGTGCGGGAAATGCCCGGCGTCGGTCAGCACCTGGAATCGAGCATCCGGGATTGCCGCCGCAACTTCGCGACCGCTTTCCGGCGGCCAGATGAAGTCATGCGCGCCGGAGCATACCAGCGTCCGCGCTCGCACCGCGCGCCAATCGGCGTCGGTCAAATCCGCCCGCGCCAGCCCGATCGATAGTTCCGCATAGGCGGCGGGGTCATTGGCGAGATAGATCGGCCGGTATGCCGCCCGCGCCGCGGCATGAGAGTCGGGAAACGCGTTCGCCAGGCTTGTGTCGGCCACGGCCCGCATGCCCTCTGCCCGCACCTTCTCGGCCCGCTGTTCCAGATAGGTCGCGGTGGTGCCGGCCATGTCCTTCGCCACCGCGCAAACCATCAACCGCCGGACACGATCGGGATGCCGCCCAGCGAGCAGAGCGCCGACGACGGAACCCAGCGCCGAACCCAGCACGTCGATGCGCGCAATCCCCAGCGCGTCCAGCAATGCGGCCAGATCGTCGGCATGACGGCGGACCGGCAGGGCACCGACCGGCTTTTCCGACAGTCCGGCCCCGGCGAGGTCGACCGCGATCACCCGGCGATGCGGCATCAACAGCGCGCTGACCGCCGGCCAACTCGCGCTGCTCCCGCCCAATTCGTGCAGCAACAGCACCGGCGGGCCGTTGCCCGCATCCGTGTGGAACAGGCTTACCGCGCCGGTATCGGTCCAAGGCATCCCGAGTCTCTCCCTTCTCGCTGTAACATCCATACGCGGGGCCAGTCTGACCGGTATTGGACAGGAGTGCGATTCATGCGCAGACGCGAAGCGATCATCGCCGGAGCATTTGCCGGGTTCGGCCTGGTCCGGCCCGCCCTGGCCCGGACCACACCGGCCCGGACCACACCGGTGGTCCTCGAACTCTTCACCTCCCAGGGCTGTTCCTCCTGCCCGCCGGCCGAATCGCTGCTCGGCTCACTGTTGGCGCGTCCCGACGTGATCGCGCTGTCGTGGCATGTGGATTACTGGAACTATCTTGGCTGGCGCGATCCTTTCGCCGATCGGCAGTGGACGGAACGGCAACGCCACTACGCGCGCGCTCTGCGGGCAGAGGTTTACACCCCGGCGTTGGTTGTGAACGGCGCGCACATGGTCGTCGGGTCCGATGCAGCGGCGGTGAGGGAGGCGATGGCCAAGGTGCCCGCGCTGACCGTGCCCGCGTCGCTGACGCGCGACGGCGATGGGCTGGTCGCGACGGTCGGCACCGAAGCGGTGACGGCCCTGTTGGCAATCTACGATCCGGAACGGATCACCGCGGTCGGGGCCGGAGAAAACACGGGACGCCGGCTGAAAGAGTACCGAGTCGTACGGGAAATCCGTCCACTGTCGCCGGGGACACAGCGGATCGGCGGCATCGACCCGTCGCGGGGCGCGGCGGTCCTGGTGCAGGACGCCGCCGGGCGCGTGGTCGGCGCGGCGGAATGGAAACCGGTGTCTAGCTGATCGCGGCGATCGCCGAGGACAGCAAGCGCGGCAGTGCCCGCGCGTCGGTCGCCAGCCAATACACCCCTACCAACACGAGAATGCACAGAACCGGAACGGCAAATCCCCGGGCGCCGTGTTCGTCGCGTTTAGTCGTCGTCATCGTCGTCTCCAGCCAAGGCACAGGCGCTGGATCGAAGCGATCACCAACGCGTCCGGGAACACTCTATGCTCCCGATTGAGGCAAAACTTAGCGCCTTCGCCGCCGGAATTGCGACAGTCAGATTACCTGCCTCCCGCTGTGCGCATAGGTCATCGGCTTACGATCTGTTCATAATCAAAAATCGACCTAACGCCGGATCGTGGGAACAGACTCTTGAGCGAAAATACAGCAGACGCGCCCGCCATCGCCGCCATTCGACCCGCGACGGCCGAATCCAACACAACCTTCGCGATCCTTGTCTCGCTGAGCGTCTGTCACCTGCTGAACGACATGAACCAGTCGTTGGTGCCGGCGCTGTATCCGATTCTGAAGGACGCCTACCAGCTCGATTTCGCGCAGATCGGCATGATCACGCTGGCCTTCCAGTTGACGGCGTCGATGCTGCAACCCGTCGTGGGCTATATCACCGACAAGCATCCGCAGCCCTATTCGCTGCCGATCGCGATGGCGTGTAGCCTGATTGGGTTGCTGCTGCTGGCGGTGGCCGACAGTTACCCTGTCATCCTGGTCTCCGCCGCGTTGGTCGGCATCGGATCGTCGGTGTTCCATCCCGAGTCGTCGCGCGTCGCGCGCATGGCATCGGGCGGGCGCTACGGCTTCGCGCAATCGCTGTTCCAGTTGGGCGGCAGCACCGGATCGGCGATCGGCCCGCTGCTCGCGGCGTTCATCGTCGTGCCGCGCGGGCAGGGCAGCGTCGCCTGGTTTTCCGCCGCCGCGCTGCTGGCGATGGCACTGCTGACCTACGTCAGCGTCTGGTACAGCCGGCATCCCGCCATGGCCGCTCGGCGAGGCAAGCGCGCCGTCGCCGCGCCCGCCGCCAGCCCCTGGCCACGGTCGACCATCGTCACCGCGCTGACGGTCGTGCTGCTGCTGCTGTTTTCCAAGAATGTCTACACATCCAGCCTGAGCTCGTACTACACGTTCTATCTGATCGAGAAATTCCAGGTCTCCGTGCAGAGCGCGCAGTTGCATCTGTTCGTGTTCCTGGGCGCGGTCGCAGTCGGTACCTTCGCCGGCGGGCCGATCGGCGATCGCTTCGGGCGCAAGCCGGTCATCTGGTTCTCGATCCTGGGCGCGTTCCCCTTCGCGCTGATGCTGCCCTATGCCGGGCTGATGTGGACGGGCGTGCTGAGCGTGCTGATCGGCCTGATCATGGCCTCGGCGTTTTCCGCCATCATCGTCTATGCGCAGGAACTGCTGCCCGGGCGCGTGGGGATGGTCGCCGGGATGATGTTCGGCTTTTCCTTCGGACTGGGCGGGCTGGGGGCGGCGGCTCTGGGGCGCGTGGCCGACGTCACGGGAATCGAGCTGGTCTACAAGGCAGTGTCTTTCCTGCCGCTGATCGGCCTGCTGACGGCGTTTTTGCCGAATATTGAGAAGCGGCGGTAAGGGGTCACATTCGGGCCGACCGGAACCCCATTCCGGTCGGCGCTCACCGAACCGCAATCAGACAGACGGCGACCAAACTTCCGGCACGAACGCGTATCCGCCCGCCGAACGCGTCACATGGCCGAAGCATGGGAAGTCCAGGTGCATCCCGGCAACCCGCAGCCGGTCCGTCGCCACCATGTCCATGATCCGCTTCCGCGTCGCGATCGCCTGCGCGCCGTCAACGTCAAAGCCCATTCCGGCCTCGGGATGCGGGAACTGCACGCCGGGCATATGCACGATATCGCCCCAGATCAGCAGTTGATCGCCACCGGATTCCAACCGCCAACCCGAATGCCCCGGTGTGTGCCCAGGCTCCGGCACGATGCTCACCCCCGGCAGAACCTCCCCCTGCGTCACCACCCGCGTCCGCTTTGCGTAGGCCGCGATGGTGGTTCGCGCGAGTTGCACGAAGCCCCGATCCATGTCGGAGGTCGCGCCCGCCAGCGTCGCGTCATCGCCCCAGAAGCGATAATCCGCCTCGTGCACGACCAGTTCGGCATTCGGGAACACGGCCTTGCCATCGCCATCGACCAGACCGCCGACATGGTCGGGGTGCAGATGCGTCGCCAGCACGAGGCCGATATCGGCGGCTGCAATGCCAAGCGCGTCGAGGTTGGCGGTAAGGCGGCCCATGTCGGGCCCCATGGCGGAACCGCAGCCGGCATCGACCAAGGCGACGGTGTCGCCGATCCGCAGCACGAAGTTATTCACCGCCAGCCGAGGCGGGATGGCGCGGAAGGCGGCGCGATGCAGCGCCTCGGCTTCCTGGGACGGAAAATGGGTCAGGAAGTCGAAGGACCCCGTGAACATCCCGTCGTTCAACGCGGTCACCATGATGTCGCCGATGGCGAAGTGGTGCCCGCCGGATGATTGGGCGGTCGGGCGCGGCGGTGTCGGCATGGGCAATCTCCTGTCGTAAACGTCAATCGCGGTGAACCAGCCTGCCCAGCAGACGCGGCGGAAGCAAGCCACCCGCGCGGGCCGCCAAACCCAGCCAACGCGGAAACACGATCCGCGTTTGCCCAGCCGCGATTCCCCGCAGGATCAGCGCCGCCGCGCGATCGGCTTCCATGAAGCCGGGCATGGGAAACCGGTTGCGCGCGGTGATCGCGGATCGCACATAACCCGGACACACGCTGCTCAGTTGCACGCCCACACGCGCCGCACTTGGCGCGCGAGCCATGGTCCAGCGATCCAGCGCGGCTTTGGAGGCTGAATAGGCGCTCGCGTTCGGCAGGGCGATAAAGGCGGCGATGGATGCGATGGCCGCGATCCGCCCGCGCACGCCCCGCGCGTCGGCCGGTTGGCGCGCCATGATGTCGATCGCCGGCAGCATCGTGTTCAACGCCCCGTCCAGATTGGTGGCGAAGATGGCGCGGGTTTGTTCGTCGGTTTCCGCCTCGCCGCCCTGATTGCCCGCCGCGATCCCGGCATTGGCGATCACCAGATCGAGCCGCCCGGCCTGTCCGATCCACCTCGCCATCGCCGCCGCGTCGCGCACATCGACCGTGCTGGGATGGACCGTGGCGCCCTTGGCCTCGCAGCCGCGAACGGTCGCTTCTAGCCGCGCGACGTCGCGGCCGGACAGATGCAGCGTCACCCCCGGCGCCGCCAGCGCATCGGCCAAGGCCCGCCCGATGCCGGAGGACGCACCGGTGATCAACGCGGTTTCGATCGGCTGCATGGACCCTCACGCGCGGGTTGTTTCGAAGGGCGGTTCGCAGAATGGCTTGTGGCTGATAGTCTGTCGGGCATGAACAACCAACTTGCCTCCATGACCGGTTTTGCCCGCACCGAGGGTGCCGTTGCCGGCGTTTCCTGGGTTTGGGAGCTGCGCAGCGTCAACGGACGCGGCCTGGAATTGCGGTTTCGCCTGCCCAACGGGTGGGATGCGATGGAAGCCGGGTTCCGCGATCAGGCGGCGAAGCTGCTGAAGCGCGGCAACGTGACCGCGAACCTGACGTTGAAGCGCGACACGGAATCGCGCCTGTCGGTCGATCCGGCGGCGCTGGAACAGGCGCTGGCTCTGGCGATGGACCTTCACAAGCGGATTCCCGGCAGCGCCCCGCCGCGCGCGGAATCCCTGTTGTCGCTGCCCGGCGTGCTGCGGCAGGCCGCTGCCGATCCGACCGAGGAACGGTCCGCGCTCGCCGGCCCGGCACAGGCGGGCTTCACCGCCGCGCTGCACGGGCTGGTTGACTCCCGCCGTGGCGAAGGCGCGCGACTGGGCGGCATCCTGGGCGGGCAACTGCATGAGATCGCCGCCCTGCGCGATCGTTCCGCGATCGAAGCGGCCGACCAGCCCGCCGCGCAGCGCGCGCGCATGTTGGAAAACCTGGCCGCGCTGCTGCGCGAGCAGGCCAATCTGCCGGAAGAACGCATCGCGCAAGAAGTCGCGCTGCTGGCCGCGAAATCCGATGTGCGGGAGGAATTGGACCGCCTGTCGAGCCATATCGAGGCAGCGCACGCCTTGCTTGCCGAAGGCGTGAATATCGGCCGTCGGTTTGATTTTCTGGTACAGGAATTCAATCGGGAGGCGAATACGTTGTGCAGTAAATCCGCCTCCGTCGCGCTGACCGCGACCGGATTGAAACTGAAGGCGGCGATCGAACAACTCCGAGAGCAGGTGCAGAACATCGAATGACCGACCTTGTGCGACGCGGCGTCTGTCTTGTGTTGTCGGCCCCGTCGGGCGCCGGCAAGACCGCGATCACCGATGCGCTGATCGCGACCGAGCCGCGGCTTCGTCGTTCTGTCAGTGTTACGACCCGCAAGCCTCGACCGGGAGAGGTCGACGGCGTCCACTACCATTTCATGACCGAAGCGGAGTTCGCCCGGGCGGAGCAGGCGGGCGATCTGCTGGAATGGGCGCGGGTGTTGCAGGGCACGCACGCTTACGGCACGCCGCGCGCGCCGGTGGAACAGGCCCTGGCGGCCGGCGACGATCTGGTCTTCGACATCGACTGGCAGGGCCATCGCTTCCTGCGCGAAAAGCTGCCGAACGACGTGGTCGGCGTGTTCATTCTGCCGCCCAGCCTGAAGGCGCTGGAATCCCGTCTGCGCAAGCGCGCCGGCGATAACGAGTCCGAGATCGCGCGGCGCATGGCCGTCTCGCGCGACGAAATCGCGCATTGGACGGAATTCGATCACGTCGTGATCAACGACGACCTGCCCACCGCGATCGCCGCCGTCCGCGCCACGCTGCATGCCGCGCGTCAGACCGTGGCGCGGCAGATCGGCGTGGCGGATTTCGTGCGCGGGTTGGACGGCTGACGCCCAGCCTTCCTGACGCCCATCTTGGCTCTTTCTAACGCGTCGACAAAGCCTCGAACACGTCGCCCTCGGCCGACAGGCCCTGGATATGGCGGCGGTGCCACAGCGCATAGAACAGCAACTTCCAGCAGGCGAAGCCGTGTCGCCAACGGCGGATGTCGCGGAACAGCGCCTCTACCTTCTCGGGGTGCGCGATTTCCATCACGCCTTCCTGCGCCGCCACCAGCGGCCCAAGCCTGGCGCCCTGGCCCTTGATCCATTCGCCGACGGGCACGGTAAAGCCTTGCTTGGGCGCAAAGGGGCGCGCGACCGGCAGGTTCTTTTCCAGCCATTTGCGCAGGATCCACTTGCCCATCTTGCCGCGCATCTTCAGCCCGTCCGGCAGACGGAACGCCGCCACCGCCACGCCGGGGTCCAGAAACGGAGTCCGTCCCTCGATCGCATGCGCCATCATGCAGCGATCCAGTTTCAGCAACAGGTCGTGCGGCAGCCAGTCCGCCATGTCCAGGGTTTGCGCCGCGGCCAGCTTGGTTCCGCCGCCTTCGCGCGACCTGGCCTCCGCCGCAGCCATGCCGTCGCGCCAGCCGGTGGGCTGATTGCGCAGCACCGGCACTTTGTCGAACGATCCGCCGGTCCACATCGCCCGCCCGCCCAGCCACCACGGCTTGATCGCGGTTCTGTAACGACCGTATCCGGCGAATATTTCATCCCCGCCCTCTCCACTCAGCACCACCTTCACGTCCTGACGCGCTCGGCGAGCCAAAAACCAGGTCGGGATGATCGCATAATCGGCCGCCGGGTCGTCCATGCAGGCGACGATCTCGGGCAGATGCCGCCAGACCATCGCTTCATTCACTTCGATCGATTCATGCCGAGCACCGACGGCCTTGGCGACGGTGGCGGCGTGGGCGCGCTCGTCGGCCGCGCCGGGGGCGTCGAACCCGGCGGTATAGGCCAGCACCGGTTCGTCGTTCAGCCGCGACATCAGCGCCAGAATGGCGGAACTGTCGATGCCGCCGGACAGGAACATGCCGTACGGCACGTCGCTGCGCTGGTGCAGATCGACGCTCTGTTCCAACGCCTTGTCCAGGCGCGCCAACGCGGCGTCCTCGGTGATCGTCTCCGGCCCGCCTTCCGGCAGGTGCGAAATCCGTCGCCGATCGAGAATATTGCCGTCCGCGCAGGTCAGCGTTTCGCCCGGCAGCAGGCGCTGAATACCCTCAAAAATCGTGTCCGCCCCGGTGGTGAATTGCAGTTGCAGCAATTCCTCCCGCGCCGAGGGCCGCACCTTGCGCTGGACCAGCCCGGCTTCCAGCAGCGCCTGCGGCTCCGAGGCGAAGGCCAGCCCGCCTTCGACCTGGGCGATGTACAGCGGCTTGATGCCGAACGGGTCGCGCGTCAGCGTCACGCTGCGCTGCACGCGTTCGTGGATCGCGATGGCATACATGCCGCGCAACTGACGAGCATAGTCGGGGCCGTCGCGCAGCCAGAGATGCAGCGGCGGTTCGCAGTCGCTGTTGGTGGAAAACGTCACACCGGGCATCGAGGCGCGCAGTTCGCGGTAGTTATAGACCTCGCCGTTCGCAACCAGTGTCGCGGCGCCCGCGAACAGCGGCTGGTCGCCGGTGACCAGGTCGATGATCGCCAACCGGTTATGCACCAGTGCGACGCGTCCGACGACGGCGTGTCCGTTACCGTCGGGACCGCGATGATGCAGCGCGCCGATCAGCCGGTTCAGAGTCGCCGGGTCGGGCGGGGCGGAACCCGAGGACAGAATCAGACCGGCGATGCCGCACATCAGGCTTTCTCCACGGTGGTCAGGAAGTCACGCCAGCGCGCGACCACCGGCGCCTCGGCAAAGTCAGCTTCGTAGCGACGCCGACCCGCCTCCGCCAGACGTTTCGTCGTCTCGGCGTTGTCCAACACGCGGCGAATACCCGCGGCGAGTCGGTCGGAATCGTCGATCGGCACCAGGATACCGGTTTCGTCCGGCACAATCAGTTCTTTCGGCCCCTGCGCGGCGGCGGCGACGACCGGTCGGCGCGCCGACCACGCCTCCAACACCATATTGCCCAGCGGTTCGTGGCGGGAACAGCAGACGAAGACGTCCGCCGCCGCGAACAGCGCCGCGGTATCGGCGCGCCAGCCCGGAAAGCTAACGCGATCGGCAACGCCGGTTTCGCGCGCCAGCGCTTCGAGCGCCCCGCGTTCCGGGCCTTCGCCGGCAATGACCGCATGGGCGTCGGGCAGCGCGCGCATGGCGCGGATCAACACGTCGAACCCCTTGTTGCGATGCAGGCGGCCAAGGCCCAGCAGAATGCGCCGCCCAGTCGGAACGGGCAGAGCGGCGGGACGTGCGTCCGCCAGATCGTCCACGAAATTCGGCAGGTAATGGGTCCGATCGGCGGGCCAACCCTGGCCGACGATCCAGTCGACGATGTCGCGCGTGTTGCCCACCAGATGGTCGCAGCGACGGTAATAAGACAGGTCGTAATAGCCCCCCAGGCGCCCGACCAGCACCCAATCCCCGTTCGGCGTAAACCTGGCGGCGCGGTTCATCCAGGCCACGACTACCCTGGGTTCGGCCGCCCGCAGCGCGCGTCCCAGGCGCGGGCCGGTCAGTACGTCCAGCGGTCCGCCGAAGCGCAGTTCAATCGGCTGCAAACCCACCGCCCGCAATCGTTCCGCGCGCGCGGGGTCGCGCCGAATGATCGCCGTCACCTCATCCCCGGCCCGCCCCAAAGCCGCCGTCAGCCGTTCGTAAAACAACTCCGCGCCGCCGGCTGGGGAACCGGCCATCACCTGCGCCAATTTCATGATTTGGATCAGTCCACCATCGTTCGTGTTCGTATCACGGCTTGCGGCCATCCGCGAATGTCCTACCTTACAGCTATGGTAAATCTGGCGGCGTTGCCCGAGCGTGGCGTAATCGTGGTGGAGGGGGAGGATCGTGTGTCCTTCCTACAAGGTTTGGTGTCGAACGACGTAACCGCCGTCAAACCCGGCGGCGACGGCCCAGGTGAGGCCGTGTGGGCCGCGCTGCTGACTCCGCAGGGCAAATGGCTGGCGGATTTCTTCATTCTGACCGACGGCGAACGCCTGCTGCTGGATGTGGAAGCCGAGCAGGCGGCGATGTTGGTGCAACGGCTGTCGCGGTTTCGGCTGCGCGCGAAGGTGACCGTGCGCGTCGACGAGTCGCTGCATGTTTTCGTCGCCTGGGGCGGGGTGCCCGATATGGTCGGCCTGATCGCCCGCGACCCCAGATTGCCGGATGCCGGGTGGCGCATCCTGTCCGTCGATCCGCTGCCGACGACAACTGACGGCGCGGCCTGGAATCGCCACCGCCTGTCGCTGGGCCTGCCCGACGGCTCCCGCGATCTGGAGGCCGATAAATCCGTGCTGTTGGAAGCCGGCTTCGACGAGTTGTCCGGCGTGTCCTGGACCAAGGGCTGCTACATGGGGCAGGAACTGACCGCCCGCACCAAGTATCGCGGCCTGCTCAAGCGCCGGCTGATCCCGGTGGAGGTTGACGGCGACCTGCCGCCCTGGGGCGCGCCGGTGCTGCGCGGCGACGGGCAGGAAGTCGGCACCATGCGTTCCGGCGTTGGGCGCACCGCGCTCGCCGCGCTGCGCCTCGATGCACTGTCCGCGCCGATGACCGCCAACGGCGTGACGATCACCCCACGCATACCGGATTGGATGAAACTTCCGGATTAAGGAGCCTGCCATGGATGCCATGCCGCTCGATCAAGCCTTGCAATCCAGAGTGGCCGACATCCTGGACAATTGCACCGCATGCGGCGCCTGCGCCGACATCTGCCCGATGCCCGGCCCCGCCGGCATCGACACAACCGATCCCCAGGCCCTGACCGCCGGCATCCTGACCGTCCTGCGCGGCGGCGAGCATGCGGACGCCGAACGTTGGGCCGCGGTATGTTCGGGCAGCGGGCATTGCATCCCTACCTGCAAGCACGGCGTCGATCCGCGGTTCATGATGACCATGGCCCGCCTCGCCAAGCCCGCAAGACGCGATCCCGCCGATCGACGGAAGGGCGGGTTCGCCGGTTTTGGGAAAATGAGCGTGGGCGTGCGCGTGCTGTCCCGCCTGCAACTGCCGCCGGATCTGCTGGCGCGGTTTCGCCCGGAAGCGGAGGAGGCCGAACCGGAGGTGGTATTCTACACCGGCTGCAATCTGATGAAGACGCCGCATATCGCGCTGCTCTGCCTGGACATCATGGATGCCCTGGCGGTGCGCTATCGCGTGGTCGGCGGCCCGTCGCATTGCTGCGGCGTGCTGCAATTCCGTGCCGGGGACCTGACCACCGCCGGCCGTGTCGCCCAACGCACGATCGATCGGCTGACGGCCGCCGCGCCCCGCGCCGTCGCCTGGTGCCCCACCTGCCAAATCCAGCTCGGCCAGATCGTCGGGCCCGATCTGGGCGGGGACAAACTCGATCTTGGGGCGTTCGTGACGTACCTGGCGGAACGTCTCGACGATCTGCGTCCGCTGATGACCCGTCCCGTGAACAAGCGCGTCGGCCTGCACGAACATCCCGGCGTCGGCGGCATTGCCGAAGCAGCGCGCGCCATCCTGGAAGCGATCCCAGGTCTGGAGTTCGTCGATCTGGAACAACCCCGCGTCGGCTATATGTGCAGTTCGATGGGCGGTTTGCCGGACTTCAAGCGCGACATGCATCTCGCACAGCTCGAAGCCGCGGAAGCCGCGGGCGTGTCGACGCTGGCCGGCATCTACCACGCCTGCCACCGCGACCTTTGCGCGCATGAACGCGATTGGCCGTTCGAAGTCGTCAATTTCCTCGAACTGCTGGGGGAAAGCATGGGGCTGGATCGACCGGATGCGTTCAAGCGCCTGAAGATGATGCAGGATGTCGACGCGATCCTGACGGCGGCGGCCCCGCTGATCGAAACATACAAGTTAGACCTCGACGAAGCCCGCGGCGTGGTTCTGGCGGAAATGCTGGTCGATCAACCGCTGCCGCTGGGACGGCGCTGAACAATCGGCATTTTCGGCTTGAAGTTTTTCGGTTCGTCCAAATTTGCATGAATGGATCAAATCCACGCCGCGTCGGGAGTAAAACGCGTTGGACAGGCTGACCAGCATGACCGTCTTTGCGAAGGTGGCCGCGAGCAAAAGCTTCTCGGCCGCGGCGCGCGAACTCGGCATTTCTCAGGCAACCGCCAGCAAGCACGTCCAAACCCTGGAAGCCTGGTTCGGCGCTCGTCTTCTTCACCGCACGACACGCCGTGTCGGGTTGACCGAGGCGGGGGAGAGTTTCTTCAACCAGTGCACCCGTATCCTGGAGGATATGGACGCGGCGCTGCTGGCCGGGCGGCCCGACTCACGCCCGCGCGGGATCCTGCGCATCAGCGCGCCGGTGGCCTTCGGCGGCACCCGACTGGGCGCGCTGGCGGTCGAGTTCATGCAACTCAACCCAGCCTTGCAACTGAACATCATGCTGAGCGAGCGGCCGGTCGATGTGATCGAGGAAGGCTACGACATCGCCCTGCGGGTTGGGTACGGCAAGCCGGAACCGCAATCCCACGTCGGCCTCGTGATCAAGACGATCGTGCCTCTGCGCTTCATCCTGTGTGCCGCGCCTTCCTATCTGGCCCAACGCTCGGCACCGCTGACGCCCGCCGAACTGGCGGATCATCCATGCCTGACCGATACCCGCCACCCCGGCGATGTCTGGCGCTTCAGGTCGGAACAGGGGGAGGACGAGGTCGCGGTCGCCGGCCCCTTGCGGTCCGATAACGCGTTGTTGCGGCGCGACGCGGCGCTTGCCGGCGCCGGCATCCTGCTGGCGCCCGCGTTCGTGGTGGACGACGATCTTGCGGCCGGACGTCTGATCGCCCTGCTGCCGAACCATACGGCGCCCGGGGCATCACTGGATCTGGTGTTTCCGACGCATCGCGGCACGTCCCCGAAGCTGCGGGCGCTGGTCGCCTTTCTGACGGAGGCGTTGGCGCGGTAACCGCGCTTCCCTCACCGCGATCTCTGTTTTTGTCCGCCATTTTTATCGACCCCATTTTTATCGACCCCTGGCCTTCCTGCCGAAGCGCGGTAATCTCCGCCCGAAACTTATTCAGGAGTCGCGCATGCTGAGCATGGCGGGGAAGGTTGCGATTGTGTCCGGTGCCGGATCGGTCGGACCGGGCTGGGGCAACGGCAAGGCGACGGCGACGCTGCTCGCGCGCCAGGGGGCGTCGGTCTTTCTTTTGGACATCAACGACGATGCGGTGCGCGAGACGCAATCCATCATCGAGAAGGAAGGCGGCACCTGCGCCACCCACCGCTGCGACATGACCCTGGCCGCGGATGTGCAGGAAATGGTCCAGGCGTGCCTGGATCGGTTCAAGCGGATCGATATCCTGGTGAACAATGTCGGCGGTTCCGCCCCCGGCGATCCCGTCAGCATGAGCGAGGAAGTCTGGGACCGGCAGATCGATTTCAACCTCAAGACCGCCTTCCTCGGCTGCAAATACGTGCTGCCGGTGATGGTCGAACAGGGCAAGGGCGCGATCGTCAACATCGCCTCCGTCGCCGGGCTGCGCAACGACTTCATGAGCGGACGGTCCCATGTCGGCTACAGCGCGTCGAAGGCCGGCATAATCCAGCTGTCGCGCTCCGTCGCCGGCACCTATGCCAAGAAGGGCATCCGGGTGAACACCGTCGTGCCGGGTCTGATGCACACGCCGCTGGTTGAATTCCGCCTTGCGCGCGCGGTCGGCGGCAACGACGCCGCCAAGCTGATCGAGGCGCGCAATGCCGCCGTCCCGATGGGCCATATGGGCGATGCCTGGGACGTGGCGCATGCCGTGTTGTTCCTGGCGTCCGACGAAGCCCGCTTCATTACCGCGACTGAAATCATCGTCGATGGCGGCAGCACCGCCACGATGCCGTAACCCATCACAGGAGAACGAACGACATGACCGAACAGCGCTTTCCCACCCTGAGCCCCGAAACCATGACCGAGCAGCAGCGCGCGGTGGTCGACGCCATTCAGTCCGGCCCGCGCGGCTCCGGCCTGCGCGGCCCGTTCAACGCGCTGCTGCGCAGCCCGGAGCTGTGCGATCTGGTGCAACGCGTCGGTGCCTATGTGCGCTTCGGCAGCTCCATCCCCGCGCCGCTGAACGAGTTGGCGATCTGCATGGCCGGGCGCAAATGGTCCGCGCAGTATGAATTCTACGCCCATCGCAAATTGGGCATCGATGCCGGCCTCGACGCCGCGATCCTCGACGCCGTCGCCCTGGGCCGCCGCCCGGCGAACATGAGCGCGGATGAGACGCTGGTTTACAACTTCTCCACCGACCTGCTGGGCACCGGCAGCGTGTCCGACGCCAACTATCAGCCGGTGATCGAGCGCTTCGGCGAACGCGGCGCGATGGATCTGGTGGGTGCGATCGGCTACTATAGCCTGGTTTCGATGGTGCTGAACGTCGCCGACGTGAAGCTGCCGGAAGGCGTCGAACCCTTCCTCAAGCCGCTCTGATCCGACTGCGCGATTGGCGCGGGGAATGGGCGGCGGTATGGATCGAGCCATGCACGCCATCCGCCCCGCGCTATCCGCGCCTTTGTCGCGCGCGCTTCCGGCGCGTGGGGAAAACCCCATGCGCCCAGAGAAGCGCCCGCCGATGGGGATCCCCCTCGGCGTCGGGGTGGAATAACCCCATGCACCCTGAGGAACCCGGGGCCGACATCAAAGCTTAACCATCCGACCGATAGCGCGCGGTTACGGACGCTCTATGATCGGTCGATGACCCGACATTTCGACTGCCTCGTCGTCGGCGCCGGTATCATCGGCCTCGCCCACGCCCTTGCCGCCGTCCGCGCCGGACTGCGCACCGCCGTCATCGACCGCGACGACCGCGCTGTCGGTGCCTCCATCCGCAACTTCGGATTCATCACCGTCACCGGCCAGCCGGAGGGGATCACCTGGCGGCGGGCCTTACGCTCCCGCGATGTCTGGGCAGAGGTCTGCGCCGCCGCCGACATCCCAATCCTGCAACGCGGCCTGCTGATGTGCGTTCGCCGACCGGAAGCGCTGACGGTGCTGGAGGAGTTCGCCGCCTCCCCAATGGGTGCCGGGTGCCGCATCCTGCGCGGCAACGCGTTGAGCGGACACCAACCGGTGCTGCGCGCCGATCAGATCGCCGCGCTGGAAAGCCCGCACGAGCTGCGCGTGGAAAGCCGCGAGGCGATCCCCAGTCTGACCGCCTGGCTGGCGGCGACGCAGGGCGTTACCTTGTTCATCAACACCGCCGTGCACGCCGTCGATACCGGCGTCGTCGAGACCACAAAGGGTCGCTTCACCGCCGATCACATCGTCGTCTGCCCCGGCCCCGACCTGACAACGTTGTTCCCCGCCGTCATGGTTCGGCGATCGGTCACGCTGTGCAAGCTGCATATGTTGCGCGTTGCCAACCCCGGCTTCACGCTGCCCGCGCCGATCATGAGCGATCTGGGCCTGGTCCGGTACCTCGGTTACGCCGTCGCCCCGTCCTTGCCCGCCTTGCGCGTTCGGCTGGAAAGCGAGCAGCGGGATTGGCTGAACGACGGCATTCACCTGATCGCGGTGCAAAGCGCCGACGGTTCGCTGGTCGTCGGCGATTCCCACCACTACGCGCCAACCCCCGATCCCTTCCAGCCGCGCGCCGTGGATGACCGCATTCTGGCCGAACTCAGCGCCGTGCTGTCCATCCCGGCGCCGGATGTGATCGAACGCTGGACCGGCATCTACCCGTCCGGCCCCGATGTGGCGTTCCGCGAGGCCCCGATGACCGGCGTGCGCCTGGTCATGGTCACCAGCGGCACCGGTGCCAGCACGGGCTTTGCCATCGGAGAGGAAACCATCGCCGAGATGCTGGGTCGTCCCATGCCGGCGCATCAGCAGGAGCAAGCATGAGCGCGATCAAGGCCATCATCCTCGATTGGGCCGGCACCGTCGTCGATCACGGAAGCCGAGCGCCGATGGGTGCGTTTGTGAGGGCGTTTGGGGAGTTTGGGGTGGAGATCGCCATCGCCGACGCGCGCGGCCCGATGGGCATGGCGAAATGGGACCATATCCGGGCTGTCGGGCAGGCTCCCAACGTCGCCGCCGCATGGCGGGCCCGCCACGGCCGCGACTTCAACGAGTCCGATGTCGATGCGATTTTCCGGGTTTTCGAGCCGATGAACATCGCCGCCGTGCGCGATCACGCCGACATCATCCCCGGCGCGGTTCAGGCCATCGACTCGCTGCGGGCGATGGGCATCCGGATCGCCGCCACGACCGGCTATACCCGCCCGATCATGGACATCGTCGCCCCGATCGCCGCCGAACGCGGTTATGCGCCGGAGTTTACCGTCTGCGCCGGCGACCTGCCCGCCGGCCGCCCGTCGCCGCTGATGATGTGGCACGCCATGGCTCGGCTGGGTGTTTGGCCCGCTGAAACCGTGATCAAGGTTGACGATACCGTGCCCGGCATCGGCGAGGGTGTCGCTGCCGGGACGTGGACCGTCGGCATCGCGCTTGCCGGCAACACCACGGGTCTGTCGGCCGAAGAACTCGCGGCGCTGCCGGAAGCCGCCCGCGCCCCGCTGCGCGCCGATGCGACGCGGTTGTTCACGGATGCCGGTGCCGATCTCGTTATTGACAGCATCGCCGATCTGCCCGACGCCGTAACCCGGATAGAGGCGGCGCTGGCCGCCGGCGGCAAACCGGGGAGACTCCATGGCTGAGAACATCGCGCTCATCGCGGGCGCAACGGGCGCGGCGGCGTCGCGCCTGACCGAACTGATCGCCCGCACGCCGGGATGGCAGGCCGTCGGCCTGTGCCGCAACCCGCCGACGAACCCGCCGCCGGGCAACGTTCGCTACATCAAGACCGACTTCACCAGCGCCGAGTCCTGCAAGGCCGCCGTCGCCGCCGCCGGTGCGGTCACGCACATGGTTTACGCCGCCCGCGCCCCCTTCGGCGAAGGCGGGGTTGAAGACGTGCCCGGCAACGTGATTTTGCTGCGCAATGTGCTGGATGCCGCCGATATTCCGTCGCTGAAGCACGTGCATCTGGTGGAAGGCGGCAAGTGGTACGGGCTGCACATCGGCCCGATGCTGTCGCCCACGCGCGAAGACGATCCGCGCCACATGCCGCCGAACTTCTACTACGATCAGCAGGACCTGCTGGCCCAACGGCAAATCGGCAAATCCTGGACCTGGTCCGCCAGCCGCCCGCAATACCTCGTCGATGTCGCGCCCGGACGCGCCCGCAACCTGATCACCGTCGTCGGCGCCTATGCCGCGACCTGCAAGGAACTTGGCGCGCGCCTCGACTTCCCCGGCGTCCCCGGTGCCTATCACGCGCTGACCGAGATCACCGACTGCACCGTCCTGGCCCGCTTCATCTTCTGGTCGATGACCGCGCCCACCGCCGCCAACCGCGCCTTTAACATCACCAACGGCGACACCTTCCGCTGGAGCCGCCTCTGGCCGCGCCTCGCCGCCTGTTTCGGGCTGGAAACCGGCATTGTCCGGCCGATGAAGCTGGAACGCTGGATGGCCGACAAGGCCCCGGTGTGGAAACGCATCGCCGAACGCCACGGGTTGATCTATCCCGACATCGCCGATGTCGCTTTGTGGCCATACGGCGACTTCGTCTGGAACATCGACTGGGACGTGGTGTCCAGCATGACCGCCGCCCGCGTCGCCGGGTTCACCCACTACGAGGATACCGAGGAACAGTTCCTGCGCCACATCGACGCCTATCGCGCCCTCAAGGTCCTCATCTGATGGCTCTTCTCGGCAAGGCCGTTCTGGGCGTCTGGAACGAGGTCGATCCCGCGATCGAGGACGACTTCAACGATTGGTATGTGCACGAGCACATTCCCGAACGCACGGATTGCCCGGGGTTCCTGCGCGGTCGCCGCTATCGCGCCGTCGAAGGCACGCCGCGCTATATGGCGTTCTACGAGGTCGCGGATTTGTCCGTGTTGACCAGCGGGCACTATCGGACCCAACTGGATAACCCGACGGCCTGGACTCAACGCGTCATGCCGGGATTTCGCATCGCCCAGCGCGGCATCTGCGACGTCCTCGCTTCGGTCGGGGAGGGCGTCGGCGGTGCCGCGACCGTCATCCACATCCATCCCGCGCCGGGTGGGGAGGACGCCTTGCGTGCCTGGGCCGAAGCGATCCTGCCGCGACTGAGGGCGTTGAAACAGATCGTCGCGGCCCATGTTTGGGTCGGTGCGGCGGGCGAACCGGTCAGCCCGACCACTGAACTGGCGCTGCGCGCGGCCCCCGATCGCCCGGTTGCCTGGGTGCTGGCGATCGAGGCGGCGGGTGTTGAATTCCTCGACGCGGCACGCCATCTGGCGCTGGACAGCAATCCGCTGGCGCACGGTGCCGCCGACGTCATCCCCTATCCGTCCTATCGGCTGCTCTTTGTTCGTTCGGCAAACCTTTCTTAACCATTCGCGCCCATGATCGGGCGTCTTCGTTTGCCGAGTAGGGATATGACGACTGGATTTGCCACGCGGTTTGCCCGCCCGACACGTTTCCTGTGTTTTCTGCTCGGCTTGCTGGCGATCTGCGGCACCGCGCGGGCCGATCTGTCGCGCGCGATCGCCGAGCGTGGCGAGCTCCGCGTCTGTATCTGGCCGGATTACTACGGAATCACGTTCCGCGACCCACGCTCCGGCGACCTGAGCGGCATCGACATCGATCTTGCGCGCGCGCTGGGAAGCGATCTGAAACTGCCCGTACGCTTCGTCGAAAGCTCCTTCGTCGCCTTTACCAACGACCTGGTGGCCGGAAAATGCGACGTCGCGATGTTCGGCGTCGGCATTACGCCGCAGCGTTCGGCCAAGGTGCGCTTCACCGCGCCCTATCTGCGGTCCGACGTTGTCGCGGTGATCATGAAGGAGCGTTCCCCGATCGCCGCCTGGACGGACATCGACCGCAAATCGCGCGTTGTCGCCGTGCAAGCCGGGACATTCATGGAACCGCTGATGCGCGATACCCTGAAGCAGGCGGAACTGTTGGTCATCGCCGCCCCTGATTCGCGGGAAGACGCTTTGCTCTCCGGGCGCGCGGATGTTTTTATCAGCGATTACCCCTATTCGCGCCGCGTGCTTGACTTCATGCGCTGGGCGGCCGTCGTGCGCCCGGAAATTCCCGTGTTCCCGGTCAGCTACGCCTATGCCGTCGCCCCGAACGACGATGCGTGGTTCGATCGCATGCAGGGCTTCGTGACCGCGATCAAGTCCGACGGTCGATTGCGCGACGCCGCGCGACAGCACCGCCTGACCGAAATTGTCGTGACCGAGACCGCGGCGGGCAAATAGGCAATAATGGCGTCAGAGGTCGCGCAGCCCCGAACATCCGATCTGGCGGAGCGCATTCGTTTCTGGTCGACGCCGCTGCTGTGCGCGTTGTTGGGCCTGTGCCTGATCGGCGGACTTCTGGCCTATACCGCGCTGACCTGGCATCGGCGTGTCAGCCTGGAGAGTGAGCGCGGTATCTCCGCCGCCGCGCTGGCCGAAACCCGGATCGATGAAATTCTGGCCGGCGTCACCGCGACGATGCGCATTATCGCCGATCAATCGGCGGAGGACGACGACTGGGTCGCCAGCTCGACCCGCGCAGCGCGTGCCGGCGGTCGCATCGGATCGGCATCGCTGCTGAACCCCGTTGGACAGGTGGTTTCCAGCACAAACCCGCGCAATATCGGACTGACACTGGAGCCGGAAGAGTTCGGCGGCGGCTGGAATTCCGCCCGCTTCGGCGTTGGCCGGCTGTTTCGCGGGCGCGATCTGAACGACCGCCGGCCGGTCGTCGATCGGGAGAACCCGGATTTTCTGATTTTGTCGGTGCCCGCGCCGTTTCGGCAGGGCGCGGTGGTCGCGACGCTGAGCCTGCGCAACATCCATGTCAGCCTGAACGCCGTGTTGGAAGGGTCGGAGGGCCTCGGCATCGCGTTGTTTTGGCGCGACGGTCGGTTTCTGTACGGCCTGGGCGAGGGGACCCCGGACGCTACCCCGCCCGCCGAGGCGTGGCGCGCCATCGCCGCCAATGACCGCTGGGAAGGCATGTCGCCGACCGGCGCGCAACTTGCCTGCCGAACCTCCGCGCCCAACCCGTTCATTCTGTGCGCCGCCCAGGCCGTATCGCCGCTGTCCGCGGAATGGAGCGGCTGGCCGGGACTGTTTCTGGGTTCCCTGATCGTCATCGTTTGCGGTCTGACCGGGGGCGCCGTCCGGGTCAGCAACGCGCAATGGCGCGGGGATCGTGAACAGGCGTTGCTGCGCGGGCGGACAGCCCGCAGCGAGCGGCGCCTGAGCATGGCGATCGAGGCGAGCGACAGCGTGGTCTGGGAATACGACCCGTCGCGGCGCGCCATCCGCTATTTTGGTCAGTCTTCCATCGCGCGCTCCGCCGGCGGTGTTCAGGAGGAAGCGTTCGACGATTTTCTCGACCGTTTGCGACCCGAGGATGCCGATGCGCTGCGCGCCGGTCTGGGACCGAACGGACGCGGTGCATCGTTGCTGGCGCGGGTGATTACGCCGACTGACGGATGGCTGCGGATTACCGCGCAGCCGGATGTGGCGAATGACCTGGGTTTCACCGGCATCATCGAGGATGTGACGGATGTCGTGGAAGCGAATGAGCGCTATCGCTCCATCTTCAACGAGATTGCGCAACCCATACTGCTGTTGGACGACGACGGCCGGATCGAAGACGCCAATCCCGCCGCGATCCTGGTCTTTGGCCATGACAAGCGGGGCATGCGGATCGACGCGCTGATCCAACCGGCCCGTCCAGATGGAGAAGCAATCGCGAAATCCGGTATCGATGGGCGCGCTGCGTTGAGCGAACCGAATGCCACTTTTGTCGGGCAGCGCGCCGATGGCGGGACTTTTCCGCTATCGGTTTCCCTGGGTGCGCTGACGATCGCCGGGGCGCGCAAACAGGCCGTTGTGGTGCGCGATCTGTCGGCGGAAACCGAGATACGCAATCGCCTGCAAGCGGCCAAGGATGCTTCCGACCGTGCCGCGGCGGCGAAATCGGCGTTTCTGTCCACCATGAGTCACGAAATTCGGACGCCGCTCAGCGGTGTCATCGGCACGGCGGGGCTGTTGGCGGAGACGCCGTTGGACGACACCCAACACCATTATGTGACGGTGATGCGGGAATCCGCCGATCATCTTCTGCATCTGATCAACGATATCCTCGATTTGTCGAAGCTTGAGTCAGACGCCTTCGTGCTGGAAGACTCATCGTTCGAGATTGGTGAGCTGGTGCGCGGTTCGGCGGGATTATTGAGCGCATCCGCCGGGGCAAAATCCATCGCGGTCGGGGTCACCATTGCGCCGGACGTGCCGGTTCGGGTGCGGGGCGATGCCGGTCGGCTGCGTCAGGTTTTGCTCAACCTGGTCGGCAACGCGATCAAATTTACCAAGGCGGGGCGGATAGACGTCACGGTATCGGTTGTCGGCGGGGACCTGTCGATCGTTGTCGCCGATACCGGCATCGGCATCCCCCGCGAGAGTCTGGCGCTGCTGTTCGACGAGTTCGTGCAACTCGACGCAACGGTCGCGCGCCGCTTCGGCGGCACGGGTCTGGGTCTTGCGATCTGTCGCAAGATTCTGGCGCGCATGGGCGGTCGGATTTGGGCCGAAAGCGCGGTCGGCGAAGGCAGCCGCTTTCACATAGCGCTGCCGTTACGGCCGGATGTCGCGGAAGCGCCCCGCGCCGGAGAGGCCGCGTTACCCGATCTGCGATCCTTGTCGGTGCTGGTGGCCGAGGATAATGCCACCAACCAGTTGATCGCCCGCAGCATGTTGGAACGTCTCGGCCATCGGGTAAGGATCGTGGAAAACGGGCGCGAGGCGGTCGAGGCAGTGGATGCTGAACAATTCGATATCGTATTGATGGACGTGATGATGCCGGAAATGGATGGATTGGCCGCGACGCGCGCAATCCGTTCCCGGACCGGTTTCGAAACGCTGCCGATCCTTGCCGTCAGCGCGAATGTCTACGAGCACGACAGGGATGCCTGCCTGAGCGCGGGCATGTCGGGGTTTCTGGCGAAGCCGTTCAATCGCAAGGCGCTGACCGAGGCGTTGACCAAGGCGCTGCCGCCGTAACGGCGCATCGTCAGTGGTTGGGCCAAAGCCCCGGCGTCGCGACTTCCAGGGAATTGCCGTCGGGATCGCGGAAGTACAGGCTGGTGCCGCCCTTTGCCCAGCGCAGCCGGCTCTCGACCGCGATATCGAGGGCGAGCAGATGGGCTTCCCACGCCGCCAGTTCGCCAAGCGGAATGGCGAAGCAGAGATGGAGGTGCCCGTCGCCGCGATGGGGCGGAATGAAACTGCCATTGACGGGGGCCGGGCTATCCGTCGCGCCGCGCAGGAAAAGCAGCAGAACCTGCCCGTCGGGAACGCCCATGGCGCACATGCGCGGGTCGACGAAGAACGTCTCGAAACCGAATACGGTTTGGTAGAAGTCCCGGGCGCGGGGCAGGTCGTCGACATAGAGCGACGTTTCGAGAATGCCGCCGATCCGGGGCGGCTTTGTCATGTCGGCGGAATGGCGCGCAGGGCGTCCAGCGGTGTCAGCACGCCGTCCTTTTCGAAGTGCCAGAAGGTCCATCCGTTGCAGGACGGTGCGTTCTGCAACGTCGCCCCGACCTTATGGATCGAGCCTTGCAGCGCGCCGGAGGTCAGCGATCCGTCCGCCGTTACGGTGGCGGTGACGCGGCGTTGGCGATCGAAGACCTGGGTTCCCGGGGCGATCAGCCCACGCTCCACCACGCTGCCGAAGGGCACGCGGGGAATGTCGCGTTTGGTGGGCGATGTCGCCATCCCCAGATCGGCCGCGGGCTTGGTGCGCCGCACCCGTCCGATGGCGGCTTCGGCATAGGCCGGGTGGCGCTCGATACCGATGAAGTGGCGATGCAGCCGCTTGGCCACCGCCGCGGTCGTGCCGGTACCGGCGAAGGGGTCGAGCACGATATCGCCAGGCATGGTGCTGGCGAGCATCACGCGGTGCAGCAGTGCCTCGGGCTTCTGCGTCGGGTGCAGTTTCAGACCGTGCTGGTTCTGCAATCGTTCGTCGCCGGTGCAGAGCGGGATGAACCAGTCGCTGCGCATCTGGATGTCGTCGTTCAGCGACTTCATGGCCTGATAGTTGAAGCGATAGCGGGAGTCCTGTCCGCGCGCCGCCCAGATCAGCGTTTCATGGGCATTGGTGAAACGACGCCCGCGGAAGTTCGGCATCGGGTTGGACTTGCGCCAGATGACGTCGTTCAGCACCCAGAACCCCAGGTCCTGCAGGATCGCGCCGATCCGGAAGATGTTGTGATATGAGCCGATCACCCACAGCGTGCCGTCCTTGCGCAGCAGGCGGCGGCATTCGGTCAGCCAGGCGCGGGTGAATGCGTCATAGGCGGCGAAGTCGGTGAAACGATCCCAGTCTTCGTCGACGCCGTCGACAAGACTGTCATCGGGCCGTCGCAGTTCGCCCCGCAACTGCAGGTTATACGGCGGGTCGGCGAAGACGCAGTGAACCGACGCGGGAGGCAGCATGCGCATCAGCGTCACGCAGTCGCCCAGCATGATCTGGTCCAAAGGCAGGTCGCGAACGATTTCCAAAGGCGCTCCGGCGGCGGGCTAACAGTGAATCGATTGTCCTATCGTGACTGCCTGCCGGAAGTCGCGTCAATCCGCGATTTTCATCGGTACCGTACCAAAGCCCCGCCGATGATGCGGCGACGGACCGATCGTGCCCAGCGCCGCCCGGTGCAGGGCGGTCGGATAGCCGGCATTGCGGTCCCAGCCATAGGCGGGATAGCGGATCGCCAGCCGCCGCATGGCGCGGTCCCGCACCACCTTGGCCACGATCGATGCCGCCGCGATCGACAGGCTGATGGCGTCGCCGTGGACGACGCAGCGCACGGGGCAGGGCAGGGCCGGCGGATAGCTGCCGTCGACCAGCGCCAGATCCGGCAGGGACGGCAGGCGGCCGACCGCGCGAAGCATGGCCAGCATGGCGGCGTGCAGGATGTTCAACCGCTCGATCTCGGCGATGGAGGCCGCGCCGATGCCGATTTCGGCGCGACCGGAGGAAACCAGGGCCGCGAAGGCCGCTTCGCGTCGCGCCGGGGTCAGCTTCTTGGAGTCATCGAGCAGCGAGGCCAGTCGTTCGGGAACACCCATCGGAAAGACGACGGCGGCGGCCAGCACGGGGCCGGCCAGGGGGCCGCGTCCGACCTCGTCGACGCCGGCAACCCGACCGCCGGCGGCGGCTTCCAGCTCGAAATGCGGCACGTGCGCCTAGCGAGCCTTGAAGATACGACGCCAGATCGAATGAATGAAGCCGCCCGCGCCCTGCGGCATCAGGAACAGCATGGCGATCAGGATCACGCCGTAGACCGCGGACGGCGCCGACTTCGATACCTTATCGGCAAGGTTCGGGATGAACTCGATGAACAGCGCCCCCGCGATGGTGCCGCCGATCGATGCCGCGCCGCCGGCGACGAGGCCGACGAACAGCGTGATCGACAGGAAGACCGAGAAGCTGTCGGGCGCGACATAGGCCACGGCGATCGCGCCCAGCGACCCCGCGACGCCCGTGTAGAGCGCGCTGACGGCAAAGGTGCGGGTCTTGAGCATGGCGATGTTGATGCCCATCGCCTCGGCCGCCGTCGCGTGATCGCGGATCGCCATCATCGCGCGTCCGATCCGACCGCTGACGAGGTTCCAGGCCACGACATACATGCCCACCCCGACGGCCAGGGAGAACAGATACAGCCATTGATCAGACGACAAAGGCAGGTCGAACGGCGCGTCCGGCTTGTCGATCACCAAGCCTTGAACGCCGCCGGTCCACTCCTCGAACAGCTTGTGCTTCAGGATTTGCGGGATGGCGACGGCCAGGGCGAAGGTGGTCAGGGCCAGGTACAGCCCGCCGAGACGCAGCGCCGGCAGGCCGAGCAGAAAGCCGACCCCGGCGCAGACGACGGCGGAGATGGGCAGGGTGGCCCAGTAGGGCACGTTCCACGATGCCATCAGAATGGCCGTGGTATAGGCACCGATCGCATAGAAGGCGCCGTGCCCCAGGGATATCTGTCCGTTGAAGCCGGTCAGGATCGCAAGGCCCAGAATGGCGATTCCGTAGACCACGACCATGGTCAACTGGAACAGGTGGTAGTCGCTGAACCGCATCACCGGCACGACGGCGAGCAGCAGGACGGCGAGGGCGATCAGCCAGGAGGTGCGCATCGCGATCACACCCGGCTATGAACGACGCGGCCCATCAGGCCGGAAGGCTTGATGGTCAGGACCGTGACGATGATGACCAGCGCCAAGGTCAGCTTCAGTTCGGTGCCGACGACATAGGCACCGCCCAGGTTCTCGATCACTCCAACGGCGAAGCCGCCGAGCACCGCGCCGAGGGGGCTGTCGATGCCGCCGAGAAGGGCGCCGGCGAAGGCGTAGAGCAGGATGCCGGACATCATGTTGGGGTCGAGGAACACGATCGGCGCGACCATGCAGCCCGCGACCGAACCGATCGCCGCGGCCAGGCCCCAGCCCAATGCCAGCATCCAGCCGACCCGCACGCCGACGAGGCGAGAGGAGACCGGATTGAACGCCGCCGCGCGCATGGCGAGACCCAGCCGGGTATGGCGGAAGAAGAGGTAGACGCCGATCAAAACGACCAGCGTGACGCCGGTCGAGCCGAGTTCGTGGCCCGACACGTATCCGCCCCACATCGGTTTACCCGGGAAGGGCGTTGGGAACTGTTTGATTGTGTAATCGAAAAACCAGCCGCTGAGGCTGTTCACGATCAGGAGCAATCCGACGAAGATGCCGACCGAAGACAAGACCGGTGCGTTCTGCATCGGTCGCATCAGGATGCGTTCGATCAGCACACCGATGGCGAAGGAGACGATGAACGCCAGCCCGAACGCCAGCCAATAGGACAGGCCGGCATTGATGAAGGTCAGCGTGATATAGGTCGAGAATGTCGCCATCTCGCCCTGGGCGAAGTTCACGTGATGGGTCGCCTGGTAGATCATCACCAAGGCGAGCGCCACGCTGGCATAGATCCCTCCGGTCGCGATGCCGGAGATGACCTGGTGGATAAAGCCTTCCAAAAGCGTATCCCCTAATAGCCCAGATAAGAGCGACGGATCGATTCGTCCTTGCCGATGTCGGCGGCCGGTCCGGACACGACGATGCGGCCGGTTTCCAGCAGGTAGGCGTAGTCCGCGAAGGCCAGCGCCATGGAGGTATTCTGCTCGACGAGCAGCATGCTGACGTTCTCCTCGGCGCGGATGCGGCGCATGATGTCGAAGATCTCGCGCACGATCAGCGGCGCCAGACCGACCGACGGCTCGTCCAGCAGCAACAGCTTCGGGCGCAGCAGCAGCGCGCGGGCGATTGCCAGCATTTGCTGTTCGCCGCCTGACAGCGTTCCCGCCTGTTGCCGAAAGCGTTCCTTCAGGCGCGGGAAGTAACCGAACATCCGTTCGAAATCCCCGGCCACGCCGCGATCGTTACGGGTATAGGCGCCGAGCTTCATGTTCTCCTCGACCGTGAGTTCCATGAAGGTGCCGCGACCGTCGGGGACATGGGCGATGCCCAGGCGCACGATGTCCTCGGTCGCCATGCCGACCAAGGACTTGCCGGCGAAGGTGATCTCTCCCTGCACCCGCAGCATGCCGCAAATGGCGCGCAAGGTGGTGGTCTTGCCCGCGCCGTTGGCGCCGAGAAGGGTGGTTACGCCGCCTTCCTGCACGACGAAGTCCAGCCCGTGCAGCACCTTCGTCTCGCCGTATGCGGCGTGGAGGCCCTTTGCCTCAAGCAGCGCCGGCATGGTCGTCCTCCGTCGTTTCGCCGAGATAGGCGCGGATCACTTCCGGTTCGTTGCGTACGGCATCGGGCGTGCCGTCGGCGATCTTCAGACCGAACTCCAAGGCGACCACCTTGTCGGAGATGCGCATCACCAGGCTCATGTGATGCTCGACCAGCAGCACGCTCAGCCGGAAGTGATCGCGGATGCGGTGGATCATGTCAGCGAGTTCGTCGACCTCGCTGTGGTTCAGCCCGCCGGCCGGTTCGTCGAGAAGCAGCAGCTTGGGCCGGCCGATCAACGCCCGTGCCAGCTCAACGCGCTTCTGCGTGCCGAACGGCAAGGCACCGGCGGGGGTAGAGGCAACGGCCTTCAGGTCGAGCAGTTCGAGCAGTTCGTTCAGGCGAGCCTCGGCGGCATTGTCCTCGGTGAACACAGCCGGCAGGCGCAACGCGTTGGCGAGGAAGCCGGTCTTACCCAGGTGATGCGCGCCGACCAGGATGTTGTCGCGCACGCTCAGCGGCTTGAACAGCGCCACGTTCTGGAACGTCCGCCCAAGGCCGAGGGACGCCATCCGATGGCGCGGCATGTTGGAGAGCGACGTGCCCTCGAACACGATATCGCCCTCGATATGGCGGTAGATGCCGCTGATGCAGTTGAACAGCGTTGTCTTGCCGGAACCGTTCGGACCGATCAGGCCGCAGATCTGCCCGTGGCCGACATCGAACGAAACGCCGCCCAACGCCATGACGCCGCCGAAGCGCATCTTCACACCGGTGATGCGGAGCAACGGTGCCGAACGATCGGGCTGCGTCACCATGTCGTCACCGTCTTCGGATAATCGCGTGGCGTTCGGCTTGACATGCGTCCCCTCGGTTTGAATGACCGCGCGGGTTCATCCCAGCCGGTTCTTGTCATTGTGGCCCGGAAACTGACGAAGCCACGCGGCATAGTCAATCCGGTGGGGTCAATCCGGCAGGGAAGCGCCTTCCCCCTTGACCCGAGCCGCTCAGCACGGACACTACCGTCCAACAGAGAGCCGGACAGAGGAAACACAGGACGATGGGTAAGAGAATCGCGGTTGTCGGCGCAGGCGCCGTCGGTGGCTATATCGGCGCGCATCTGACCGCGGGTGGTCATGACGTGACGCTGATCGATCCCTGGCCGGATCATGTCGAAGCGCTCAAAAGCAACGGCATGGAAATCTTCGGCATGACGCCCGAGGAACGCATGACCGTTAAGGTGAACGCGATGCACCTGACGGAGGTGCAGAACCTCGCCAAGCAAAAGCCGATCGACATCGCCTTCGTCGCGGTCAAGTCCTATGATACTGTCTGGGCAACGACCATGATCCGGCAGTACCTGTCGTCGTCGGGCTGCGTGGTATCGACGCAGAACTGCATCAACGAAGAACGCGTGGCCGGCGTGGTCGGCTGGGGACGCACTCTGGGCTGCATCGTAACCGGCGGCGTCGGTGTCGATCTGTACCAGCCCGGCCATATCCGTCGCGGCTATGCCAAGCGGGCCGATATCACCTCGTTCTATATCGGAGAGCCGAGCGGCAAGATCACGAAACGGTCGGAAGAGATCGCGGATATCATGAGCTGCGTCGATGCCTCCAAGGCAACCGACAACCTGTGGGGCGAGCGTTGGACCAAGCTCTGCGTCAACGGGATGCGTAACGGCGTTTCCGCCGCCACCGGCATGGGCGGCAATGCCCGCGATCAACACGACGCGGTCCGTCGCGTCTGCATTCAACTCGGCGGCGAGTCCGTCCGGGTCGGTCAGGCGCTTGGCTACAAGCTGGGCAAGGTCGGCGCGCTGCCGCCGGAAACCCTGGCAAAGGCCATGGAAGGCGATCGCGCCGCCTATGCCGAGATCGAGAAGCTGATGGTCAGCGGCGGTGCCGGACAGGCCGAGCGCAGCGACTATCAGCGGCCGTCGATGGCGCAGGACATGGAAAAGGGCCGGCGCACGGAAATCGAGTTCATGAACGGGTTCATCGCCAGCGAGGGCGCTCGTGTCGGTGTTGCGGCCCCGACACATGAAATGCTCACCCGCCAGGTGCTCCGCGTTGAGCGTAACGAAATCTCCGCTCGGCCTGAAAACGTCCTCCTCAACAGCTGACGACATCGGACATCGACCATGACTGAACCCGATTGGCTTCGCCTGAACCGCGCCAATTGGGACGAGCGGGTCGGTGTCCATCTCGGCCCCCGCGGCTACGATCTGGTCGACCTGCGGCAAGGGCGCGGCCGCATGAACGCGATCGAGGAGGCGGAGCTTGGCTCCGTCGCCGGCCTCGACGTCGTTCATCTGCAATGTCATTTCGGACGCGACAGCCTGTGCCTGGCGCAGCGCGGCGCGGCGTCCGTGGTTGGGTTGGATTTCTCCCCACCCGCCATCGAGGCAGCGCGCGCGCTGGCCGCCGAGCTTGGACTGGCGGATCGAACACGCTTCGTGCTGTCGAACCTGTACGACGCCCGCGCCGCCATCGACGCGCCCGCGTCCTTCGATCTTGCTTATGTCACCTGGGGCGCGCTGTGCTGGCTGCCCGATGTCGCGGAATGGGCGCGCATCGTCGCGCACTTCCTGCGGCCGGGCGGGTCGCTGTACCTTGCGGAAGCGCATCCGGCCGCGCTGGTGTTCGACGATCTGGTGCCGGGCACCGACGGTCGCCCGGGCTGGTTCGTGCCATACCGTCACGACGGCCCACTCACCATCGACGAAGTCCGCGACTTCATGGATCCCGAGGCTCGGCTTACCAACAGTCGCACCCATCAATTCATGCACCCGATCGGCGATGTCATCGGCGCGCTGCTTGGCGCCGGTTTGAGGCTGGAATGGTTCCACGAGCACGATGCCATCACCTGGCGCATGTTTGCCTGTCAGACCAAAGGGACGGACGGGTTGTACCGCTGGCCCGATAAGCCTTGGCTGCCGCTTGCGTATTCTCTTCGCGCCCGAAAGGATTGACCATGCAGTTGAAAGACAAAGTCGCGTTGGTGACCGGTGCCGGTCAGGGCATCGGACGAGCCTGCGCCGTGGCGCTGGCCGAGGCCGGGGCGCACGTGATCGTTGCCGATATCAACGGCCAGACGGTGGAGGAAACCGCCGCCGCCGTCATGTCGTTCCAGCGGCGAAGCCTTGCGCTGCAAGCCGATGTCGGCGACGTGCAGGAGATCGACGGCATCGTCGGCCGTGCCATCGCGGAGTTCGGCCGCATCGACATTTCGGTCAACAACGCCGGCGTCACGCGGCGCGCCGACATCATGGACCTGACGGAACACGACTGGGATCGTATCCATCGCGTCAATGCCAAGGGCGTGTTCTTCTGCCTGCAACGTGTCGCGCGGGAGATGATCGCGGCCGGCGGCGGGCGGATCATCAACATCGCCTCCATCGCCGGCAAAGGCTATATCGGCACCTCGAACGCCGCCTATGCCGCCAGCAAGGGGGCCGTGATCGCGCTGACGAAGACGGCGGCGCAGCAACTGGGTAAGCACGACATCACCGTCAACTCCATCTGCCCCGGCGTCACGCGCACCGCTCTGTCGCAGGACAACCTGCGCACGCGGGCGCAGCAGCAGGGCGTGACGATGGAGGAAATGGAACGTATCCGAGCCGAAGTCATTCCGCTGCGTCGCGCGAACGACCCCGAGGATATCGCCGCCATGGCTGTCTTCCTGGCTTCGCCGGGCGCGCGCAACATCACCGGGCAGTCCTATAACGTCGACGGCGGCATCATCCCGGATTGATCAAGGCCGCGGTGCAAGCAGGCGTGGGTCCCAGCGGACGGTATCCTCCTCGCCGACCGTTATGGTGGCGAAATCGGGATGCAGCGGGTTGACGATCGCGTTCATGTCCATGCCGCCGGTGATAACCGACGGTACCAGCAGCACCAAACCGGTCTTCCCGCGCAGCCAATCATTACCCGCCCGACGCGATGTATCGGGCGGGATTGCATCCCAATTCGGAACGTCATCCGCCTGTAATCGTTGTATTATCGCATCATTGGGGATATCGACGACGATGTGGCGCAATCCCGGCGGCACGCGGCCGGTGTTGGCGTGTACCAGAACTTCGAGCACCGCCGCCGCGTAGGAGGTGGAGGCATAGATCGCCGGCGTGCCCGGCAGGTTCCAGCGTCCGCCCTTAAGCCGAGCGCCCTCGCCACTCCAGACCGGGAAAAGGGCGCTGCCGATCCGCCACAGGCGCATTCAGACCGGCAGACCAAACGCCAGGGAGTCGAGTATGCTTTCGACCGCGCGCCCGCCGCGTTCGGACATGGCCGCTTCGATCGGAGAGCGCTGAGCAAGTTCCGGGTGCGGGCGGCGCATGAACAATCGTGCTTCTTCCAGGTCGTCGAAGATCTTGAAGGCATAGGCAAACAGGTTCGAAAGGCGTTCGGTCTGTTCGCTTTGGTAGGGAGTCAGCGTGCCGCGACGGCTGAGGCTGGATTTCGGCACGATCGCATGCACGATTTTCGTTGCTTCGACCGTGTTGCCGGTCACCAGCAGCGCCACGGTTCGCACCCTGTCGCTGGACAGCAGTTCCGCCGGATCACGTTCCATCGAAAAGGATGCGGGAGCTTCGCGGAGTTGCAAATAGGGGCCGGGTTCGTGTGTGGGAAAGTCCCGGCCATCCCAGGGATCGTTCGGTTTCATTTGGACCTCTGGGATGAACCATATGGGAGTTGGGGTGGCGATGTCAAAGGAATTTCAAATTGCGATCCGGTAGACCCGCGCGGCGGTTCCCGCGAACAGGGCCGCTTTTTCGCTGTCCGACGCGCCGGCGGAGATGCGTTTGAAGGCGTTCCAGCAGGCGGTGTAGTCGCAGGACTGTTTGTCGACGGGGAAGTTGCTCTCGTACATGCCGCGATCGACGCCGAAGGCTTCGATGCAGGTTTCCAGGAACGGCCGCCAGGTTTCCGCCAATAGTTCCGACGACGGCGGATCGGCGCGCAGATGCAGATCGAAGCCGAAGATCAGCATCCCGAGACCGCCGAGCTTGACGACGACGTTGGGGCAGGTGGCGAGTTCCTGGATGGAGCGCTTCCAGCGTTGGAACTCTTCGCTTGTGTTCTGGGAGTAAGGACCGACGCCGAGATAGCCGCCGACATGGTTCAGGATGATGGTGGTTTCGGGGAAGGCGCGGGCGAGGGCGGTGATTTCGGAGAGTTGGGGATGATAGCACCAGCCCTCGAACGTCAGGCCCAGCTTGGCCAGTTGCGCGAAACCGGCGCGCCAGGTGGCATCCTTGGAGATGCCTTCCTCGACAAAGCGGGAGACATGCTTGCCGACGTCGGAGGCATCGTAGGGGATTGACCAGCGGATGCCGCGCATACGCCCGCCGGTCAGCGCGATCTGCTTTTCCAGCACGTCGCGCACGCCTTCGCCCAGGCGCAGGTCGGCGTGTCCGACGATGGCGGCGGCGACACGGGTGGGGCCGTAGCCGCCCGAGGCGCTCATGGCCGAGATGCCGTTGACGAACTCCACTTCCCCCAGTGGGCGTTCGGCGTCGGTGGCACCGGCGCGATAATGGGTGCGGCATTCGATGAAGACGGTGGCCTTGACGTTATGGCCGCCGCCGATGTCGGCCAGGATGTGGGGCAGCAAATAGGGGCCGCGGTCGTCGTCCCACAGATGGTGGTGCGGGTCGATGATCGGCAGATCGGGTTCCAGCGCCTGTTCGGTGCGCGCCCGCGCGATCCAGCGGTTCAGCGCGATGCTGTGCCGATGGGAATTGCCGTTGAAGGGAGGGGCCATGGGTGCGGACTTTCCGTCAGACGGTAAAGGTGACTTCGGCGGAACCGAGGCCTTCGAAGGTCACGCCGCAGACATCGCCGGGATTCAGGAACTTCAGGCCGGTGTACGATCCGCAGGTCACGAATTGTCCGGCGCGGACGCCGCCTTTTTCGCGCCACAGGTTCGCGAGGATGACGGCGACGCCGAGCGGATCGCCGATGGGATGGCCGCCGTTTTTCTCGAGATCGACCTTGCCGTTGACGGTCAGGGTGACCTTGATCTCGCCCAGGTTCAGATGGCGCCAGTTCGCGGTGGGGGTTGCATAGACCAGGCCGCCGTTGCTGATGGAATCGGCGAGTTTCTCCAGATTCGTGAGTTTCGCGTCCATCGCGTAGCGGCTGTGCACGACTTCGATCGCCGCGCAGGCGTCGACGACGGCGGCGACCTCGTTACGGGTATAGGGGGCGGCGCGGGCGGGCAGATCGCGGCGGAAGATGAAGGCGACTTCGCCTTCCACGCCGCATTGCGGGACCGTGGCGGCGGGCAGGTCGCAGGGCGACGGCAGGATGGTGCCGCCGTAGATCACGCCGCGGGTGGCATCGTCGTTGACCGGCTTCATGGCCTTGAACCCGGCGATGAGTTGGCCGAGTTGGGCGGAAACGGCATCCTGGATGGCGTGGGCTTCGGGGATGGAGGTGGGTTTCAGGTCGTCGGGCAGGCCACCGAGCGGCTGCATGTCGCGGCGGGCGCGGACCAGGATGGCGGCGGCGCGTTGGATCGCAATGTTGTCCATGGGCTGTACAATTCCCCCTCGGGTTGTTTGCCCCAATCTGCCATGGGGCGTTGTATTTGTCACAGATGCGCGTCGGTTTCGGCGGCGGTGGGGATGCTGCCCTGGCTGCCCGCGCGCGTGCAGCAGATTGAGGCCGCGACGATAGCGCGTTGGATGGCCGCGTTCAGGTCCAGGCCGCGATCCAGCGCGGCGGCGAGCACGCCGACGAAGCAATCGCCGGCGGCGGTGGTATCGACCGGCACGATCGCGCGGGCCGGAATACGTCCTGTCGCGGTTTCCACGCCGGCTTCTCCCAGGGTGCATAGGGTCTTTACGCCGAGTTTGGCCTGAAGGGCGGCGGCGGTCCCGTTCGTGCCGAGATGTTGGCCGATCCATGCGGCCTCGGTTTCGTTGACGACCAGCAGATCGAGCGCGCGCAGGGCGGTTTCCGGCAGGGCGGCGGCGGGGGCGAGGTTGAGCACGACGCGCGCGCCGCGTGACTTGGCGCGCGCGATCAGGGCGGCGGTTTCGGCGGCCGGCACTTCCATTTGCAGCAGCAGAATGGTGTCCGGGGTAAGCAGCGCGTCTTCCACCTGATCGGCGTTGACCAGCAGATTGGCCCCGGAGGCGACGGCGATGGCATTGCGCCCGGCGGGATCGACCGCGATGGCGGCGCAGCCGGTGCCGGCGGCCGTATGGCGCACGCGCGACAGGTCGACGCCGGCTTCGGAGAGCAGGCGGAGCGCGCCTTCGGCGAGGGTGTCGGTGCCGATCGCCCCGACCATGACGACCTTGGCTCCGTCGCGCGCCGCCGCCACGGCCTGGTTGGCGCCCTTGCCGCCTGGCTCGATCCGGACGGAGGGACCGAGGACGGTTTCGCCGGGGCTGGGGATGTGAGGCAGGGGGAAGATCAGGTCGAGGTTGATGGAGCCGAAGACGACGATCATGGGCGGGGCCTTTGGGTGGCGGGGCGTTTCAGGGCGTATAGGGTCTTATCATCGTGTCTGGCTTTGTAGCCCCGGCGGTTGAGGCGACCGCTCTGGGCGCAAGGGGTTTTGTCGCCGGGTTTCCAGTCCACGCGGTTGCGGCGGGGGCGCGTTGGGCGGCATTCGGTGCTTGGGAGTTTCGCGGAGCTTTCTGGACGGCGGGAAGCGTTCTCACGGCGCATGAGGTATTGCTGTCGGATTTCCATTCCACGCGGCTCCGGCGGGGGCGGGTTGGGCGACATTCGGTATTGGGGAGTTGCGCGGAGTTGGCACGGAGTTTCGCGGAGCCTTCTGGACGGCGGTCGGAGTTCTCAGGGCGCATGGGGTGTTGCCGTCGGGTTTCCAGTCAACGCGGTTCCGGCGGGGAATGGGTGATCGCGGTGTCCCTGGGCGCATGGGGTTTTATGTGCCGAGGCAAAATAGTTCCGGGGGTAGAGAGGCAATTGAGACCGCCAGTATTAAGGCCGGGAAGAACGGGCCAGTGTTCTACCCAGTGCCCGTGATCGCGCCAATCTAAACCCATCGGCCGAATTTCAGGACGCGCGCGCCGGCGGGATACGGCGGGATGGCGGAGCGGGAGCTTGCGCCGGCCCGGCCACGGGGTTACTCCCCGCCGCCATGTTGTCTCGGGATTGAGAAGGTTGCCGCCATGGCCGTCAAGGACGTGAAGAAAGTCGTGCTCGCCTACTCCGGCGGGCTGGATACCAGCGTGATCCTGCGGTGGTTGCAGACGACGTACAAGTGTGAGGTCGTGACCTTCACCGCCGATCTGGGGCAGGGGGAGGAGCTGGAACCCGCCCGCAAAAAGGCCGAGATGTTCGGCATCAAGGAAATCTTCGTCGACGACCTGCGGGAGACCTTCGTCAAGGACTTCGTCTTTCCGATGTTCCGCGCCAATGCGCTGTACGAAGGGCAATACCTCCTCGGCACCTCGATCGCGCGTCCGCTGATCGCCCAGCGCCAGATCGAGATCGCCGAGATGGTCGGCGCCGACGCGGTGGCGCATGGCGCGACGGGTAAGGGCAACGATCAGGTGCGGTTCGAATTGTCGTACTACGCGCTGAAGCCCGACATCAAAATCATCGCCCCATGGCGCGAATGGGAACTGACCAGCCGCACGCGCCTGCTGGAATTTGCCGAAGCGAACCAGATTCCCATCGCCAAGGACAAGCGGGGCGACGCGCCGTTCAGCGTCGACGCCAATCTGCTGCACTCGTCCTCCGAAGGGAAAATCCTGGAAGACCCGGCGGTGGAGGCCGATGAGATCGTCTATCAGCGCACCATCCGCCCCGAGGATGCGCCGGACAAGGCGACCGTGATCTCGATGGATTTCGAAAACGGCGACGCGGTTGCGATCGACGGCGTGCGCCTGTCGCCGGCCTCGCTGCTGACGCGGCTGAACGAGCTGGGCAAGGCGAACGGCATCGGGCGGTTGGACCTGGTGGAAAACCGCTTCGTCGGCATGAAGTCGCGCGGGGTCTACGAAACGCCGGGCGGCACGATCCTGTTGCAGGCGCATCGCTCGATCGAGAGCATCACGCTGGATCGCGAGGCGGCGCATCTGAAAGACAGCCTCATGCCCCGGTACGCCGAACTGATTTATAATGGTTTCTGGTTCAGCCCGGAGCGGCGGATGCTGCAGGCGCTGATCGATACCAGCCAGGCCAGCGTGTCCGGTCGGGTGCGACTGAAGCTGTATAAGGGCAACGTCACCTGCATCGGTCGGGAATCCCCGAACAGCCTGTACGACACCCGCGTGGTGACGTTCGAGGACGATCAGGGGGCCTACGATCAGGTGGACGCGCAGGGCTTCATCAAGCTGAACGCGTTGCGCCTGCGGCTGGGCGCGATGGTCGGGCGGCGCGGCGGGTCGCTGTAACCCGCTAAGCCGCCTCAACCGGTTGGCGAATGCCCAGGCGTTCCAGCCTGGGCAGGACTTCCTGCACGAAGTACGGGATTTCCTTGAGATAATCCAGGAACGCGACCGTGCAGCCGGCGAGACCGGTGGCGCTCATGCGCGCCATCTCCTCCGCGACATCGTCGGGGGAGCCGACGAAGGGGTAGCTGCCGGGATAGGCGCCGGTATAGGCGCCGCGGCCGGAGCGGGTGAAACGGGTTTCCGACGGGCGGACGATCTGCTGATTGCCGGCCTGCACCGTGGCGCCGCGATTGCGCCAATAGTAGTTGTGGCCCTCGGTATCCGCCATTTCCTCGGCGAAGTAGTGGAAGTAATCCTCGGCTTCCCTGCGGGTCGGGCGGCAGACGACGTGGCCCATGGTGAACACCGAAATGGCGCGATCATGGCGTCGCATGTGCCGGTTGACGTCGTCCAGCATCGCCGGGACCTGATCGAGTTCGGTGACGTTCAGAAACAGCACATCGGCGGCGCGCGCGGCAAAATCGCGTCCGCGCGGCGAGAAACCGGCCGACATCACCGGCGGCCAGGGGCGTTGCAGGGACAGCGGGTCGGTTTGCAGGCGCTTAAGCTGAAAGAACTGACCGTCCCAGTCGAATTCCGGCCCGCCTTGCAGCAGTTTCGACCAGACCTGGAACCATTCCAGGCCGTGATCGTAGCGCGTATCGGCCTCGATGGTGACGCCGTGCAAATCGAACTCCGCCTGATTCCACCCACACACAATATTCAGCCCCGCTCGGCCGTGGCTGATATGGTCGATGGTCGCCATGGCCTTGGCGGCGAAGGCCGGGGTGACGAGGGGAACGTGGACGGTGCAGAAGATGGCGATGCGGCTGGTCAGCGCGCCCAAGGCGGCACCGTGAGTCAGTGTTTCGAACGATTTGCCGTAGATGTTGGATTTTCCCTGGAAGCCGCGCCATTTGGCGACCGGCAGGATGAATTCCAGCCCCGCGCGATCGGCGATCTGAGTCATCGCGACGATGTCGTCCCAATTCGCTTGCCAACGCTCCGGCGCCAGGCTCATGGTCAGTCCGCCATCGCAATTGGCGCTGAAAATACCCAGCTTGAAGCGATTGGGACCGAACAGCGGATTGGTGTCGCGGGGGTTTTCCATGGCATGCAGCCCGTTTCGAGTGCTTGATACGGGTCGGGTATAGGCGATGCCGCGTCAGGAAACCATCTGTGCGATCGGAGCCTCGGTAAGGGCTGCCTGATCGGTTCGGGGCGCGACGGGCGGGGGAAAGCGCAGGGTGACGGTGTGCCCGTGACCCGCCCAGCTTTCGACCGCCATCGATCCGCCCAGCAGCGCGCAGGCTTGCGCCGCCTGCCGCAGATCGGGCGGCAGATGGGTGCCGTCGTCGGTGCAGATCGCCACGACGACGGCATTCGGCGTGCGCCGCAAGGTGATCAGCCATTCCCCGCCCGGTTCGGCGCGCAGCGTGCCCGCGACGGCCTCTCGCAGGATGCGGCGCACGGCGGCCTTGTCCGCGCCGACGGACAGGCCGGCTTGCAGCGCCAGTCCGATCCGCGTCCCGGCGTTTGGCTTCGGCTGCAACTCGGCCAGCAAACGCCTGATTTCGGTCGCGAGATCGAGGTCGCCGTCGCATGTGCTTGCATGTGCGCGATTCTGTCCCACATCGTCTTGCGGAGGGCGCAAGGCCGCCGCCATCGCAACGGCGGAGCCGATCGCGAACAGAGCGGCGAAAACGGGCGCGAGGAATTCAATGTCTGGCACGACGGCCGTATCCCCTGGTGACGGGACCGAGTCTGTCGTCAAAATTCTTACGATTGGGTTAACGCCAACCGCGCCGTCGTGATTTTTGCGTTGTGCCCTTGGTTTATCGCCCTTGAACCCGCGGGCACGATGGCGCAAGTCTTCGGGAAAGGAGCATCGCCGATCCATGATCGACCCATTCGGACGCGCTATCACCTACCTCCGCGTGTCGGTAACCGACCGCTGCGACCTCCGCTGCGTCTATTGCATGTCGGAGGACATGAGCTTCCTCCCTAAGAAAGAGTTACTGACGCTGGAGGAACTGGACCGCCTGTGTTCGGCCTTCATCCGCCTGGGCACGACGAAAATTCGCATCACCGGCGGAGAGCCGCTGGTCCGGCGCGACGTGATGCGTCTGTTCGGCGCGCTGGGCGAAAAGATCGGCCACGGCCTGAACGAACTGACGGTCACGACGAACGGCACGCAACTCAGCAAGCACGCCGCGACGTTGTATGCCTCGGGCGTTCGGCGGGTGAACGTGTCGCTGGATACGCTCGACCCCGTGAAGTTCAACCAGATGACCCGCTGGGGTAAGATCGAGCCGATCCTCGACGGTATCTTCGCCGCGAAGGCCGCGGGGCTGGCGGTGAAGATCAACGCCGTCGCCATGAAGGGCGTGAACGAGGACGATTTCGACGGCATGCTGGCCTGGTGCGGAGAGCACGGGTTCGACCTCTGCCTGATCGAGACCATGCCGATGGGCGATATTTCCGGCGATCGGACGGATCAGTACTTGCCGCTGTCGATGGTGCGCGGACGCCTGCGGGCGCATTGGACGCTGGAGGATACCGACTACAAGACCGGCGGCCCGGCGCGCTATTTCAACGTCAAGGAAACCGGGCGGCGCATCGGCTTCATCACGCCGATGACGCATAATTTCTGCGAGAGTTGCAATCGCGTGCGTCTGACCTGCACGGGGACGCTGTATATGTGCCTGGGCCAGGACGACGCGGCCGATTTCCGCGGGTTGCTGCGGGCGGGGATTTCCGACGACGCGCTGGACGACGCGATCCGGGCGGCCATCGCGCGCAAGCCCAAGGGGCACGATTTCATCATCGACCGCCGCCACGACAAGCCGGCGGTGACCCGGCACATGAGCGTGACGGGCGGGTAGAAGGACCGCGATCGCCGCGCGTTCGGCCCGTTACCCCGGTGCCCACCCCGTCATCATCGCCATGCGCAGGGTCGCGGGCATGCGGCCGTCTTCCGTCGCGATGCCGGACAGCGCCATCGGGAACAGCGCGCCGGGTGGGATGCGCCGGTCCCGCAGGCGCACCGCGTTGCTTTCCCCCGCCGCCCGCAAATCCCGCAGCAGCGCGAAGGGATCGGCGTAGAGCAGGCGGATTTCGTCGAGATCGGCCACCGGCAAGGCAAAGCCCGCCCGTTGCAGCAGACCGGCGCAATCGCGCAACTCCGGGAAGGGCGATACGCGCGGCGACGCGCCGCCGGTCAATTCGCTTTCGGCCTGGGTCAGACCCTGACGCAGTTCCGCGAGGGTGCCGAGAGCGGGGAGGCTGGCGAGAAACAGCCCCTCCGGCTTCAAGGCGCGTCGGAGTTGCAGCAGCGCGCCGGGCAGATCGTTGACCCAGTGCAACGACAGGCTGGCCACGATCAGGTCGAAGCTCCCATTGGCGAAGGGCAGGAATTCCTCGTCGGCGGCGACGGCGAGACCGCCGCTCCGACGCGCCATCGCGGCGGACAGATCGCACGAAACAGTGACGATCCCGCGCGCGCGCAGCATCGGCGCGACGACGCCGCGACCGCCGACATCCAGCGCCGAACGGAAAACGCGGTTGGTGTCGTCGAGCCGATCGATCAGCCGCTCCGCGGCATCGCTCAGCACATCGGCGACGGCGGAAACGGTGCGTTCGGCGCGGTCGCGATGGGCGCGCACGGCGGCGCGGTCGAAAATCGTCATCTGATCCATACCGGCGCATGTGCCCTCCTTCGCGGGCGTTGCCAAGCGTCGGTGCGCGCGCTTACCGTTCGCGCCACACAAGGGAGCGACCGGAATGAAACGCATCGACGCGAAGACTTTGCACGGCTGGATCGGCGACGGCGGCGAACTGGCCATCCTCGACGCGCGGGAAGAGGGCGAATTCGGCGCGTCGCATTTGTTCTGGGCGATCCCCTGCGGGTTGTCGCGGCGGGAAGTTCGCGGGCGGGCGCTATTGCCGCGGCTGAGCGCCCGGGTATGCGTGGTCGATGACGGGCGTGGCCTTGCGGAGCAGCTTGCCGCCTGGCTGGAGGGCATCGGCTGCACGGATGTCTCGGTGCTGGACGGCGGCACGAAGGCCTGGGCCGACGCGGGCCATGTGCTGTTCAGCGGCGTCAATGTGCCGTCGAAGGCGTTCGGTGAGTGGGTGGAGCACCATTACGGCACGGAAAGCGTCGATCCCCCGGAGCTGAAAGCCTGGATCGAGTCGGGCCGCGACATGATCGTGCTGGACAGCCGCACGCAGGAAGAATTCACCCGTATGTCGATTCCCACCGGCCTGCCGATGCCCGGCGGCGAATTGGCCTATCGCATCGGCGACCTCGTCCCCAACCCCGACACGCTGGTGGTGGTGAACTGCGCGGGGCGCACGCGCAGCATCATGGGCGCGGAAAGCCTGCGGCGCGCGGGCATCCCGAACAAGGTCGTGGCGCTGCGCAACGGCACGATGGGCTGGGAACTCGCCGGGCTGACGTGCGAACGCGGTCGGCCGGAACGGTTCCAGCCCTCCACCCCGAACACCCTCGCTCTGGCCCGCGGGCGGGCGGATGCCTTCGCCGAGGAGTCCGGCGTGCGCGCCATTACGGCGGCGGATCTGGCGGCGTTGGAAGCGGACAAGACTCGCACCTTGTATGTGCTGGACGTGCGCGATCCGTCGGAATACCGCGCGGGACATCGTCCCGGCAGTAAAAACGCGCCGGGCGGGCAGTTGGTGCAGGCGACGGATACCTGGATCGCGGTGCGCAACGCGCGCATCGCTTTGGTGGACGATAC
>CANJLW010000028.1 GCA_947475245.1 Acetobacteraceae bacterium
AGGCAATGTGCCTCGAACACACCTGACACCGACACCCCTCACGCCCAACAGATACGAGCCGTATTGGCGATGAAATTGCGCGCCGAGATACCGCGTCCGCAGGTCAGATCATCGCTCGCCCAAAATCACGATGAATAAGATGGGCTAGCATCTTTTACCTCCTGGTTGAACGTCGGTGGGCCAATCCCGCCGACGTTCCTACCTTGGGCGATAAACCTTAATTTCCCGATAAAATCCCGTCCTTCACCCATCGGTTCGTAGACCTTTCGCCAATGCCTCCACAAAGGTAAGGGAACGCTGGCACACGCCACATCGAAAGGGACGTTGAAGCATGAGCAAACCTCGCATCGGCTATGTCGGCCTCGGAGTCATGGGCGGCGCGCTCGCTCGGCGCTTGCTGCGGGAACACACGCTCACCGTGTTCGATCTGTCCGCCGAACGCTGCGCGGAATTCGCTGCCCTTGGAGCCATCGTTGTCGGCTCTCCGGCCGAAGTCGGTGCCGCGTCCGATATCGTGCTGACCTGTCTGCCGACCTCCGCGCAGGTAAAGGAAGTCATTTTCGGCGATAATCACGGCCTGATCCGCGGCATGCAGCCCGGTGGGATCATCGTCGATCAAACATCCGGCGCGACGTCGGAAACGCGCGCGATGGCGGAAACGCTGTCGGCATCCGGGATCGACCTGATCGACGGCCCGGTCAGTGGCGGGCCACAGGGGGCAGACGCCGGCACCATCGCCATCATGGTCGGCGGTACGGACGCGCAATACGGTCGCGTCGCCCCCGTACTTCAGGTCATCAGCCCCAACGTCGTTCATGTCGGACCTGTCGGCGCCGGGCACACGCTTAAGGCCGTCAACAACATGATGTCCGCCGGCAACCGCCTGCTGGCGTTCGAAGCCGTGTCACTCGCCGCCGCAAACGGACTCGACCCGGCAATCGTTGTTGACGTGATTAACAAGTCGTCCGGGCGCAACAGCGCCACGCTGGGGACCTTCCCCAACAACATCTTCACCGACAATTTTGAGGCCCGTTTCACCCTGGCCCTGATGGAAAAGGACGTTGCCCTGGCAAACGATCTGGCGTCCGGCGACTTTGCCTCTCTGTCGCTGGCTCCGACGATCCTGCGCAACTACCGGCGCGCGATCGAACGGTTCGGACGCAACGGCGACCTGCACGATATGTTCCGCTTCTACGAGGAAGCGGCCGGCAAGCAGATCGCGAAGAAGCCCGCCTGAACGCCGGCTATTGAGGCAATCGCGGTTCGGCGCAATCATCCCTTCTAATCCGCGCCCCAGAAGGGGCGCGATCGAAGGAGGAAGCCATGCGTCCGATCCAATCGGCGGCGCGCGCCGCCGCCATGCTTGTCATGTTGGCGACCGGCGCGCGGGCGGAGAACCTGACGCTGGCGGTGGGACCCGCCCCGTCCAGCGTCGATCCGCACTACAGCGTGCTGACGTCCAATGTTTCCCTCGCGACTCATATTTACGACGCGCTGATCAACCGCGATCCACGCAGCAAGCCGATCCCAGGATTGGCGCTGTCATGGACCATGCTCGACGATACGACGTGGGAGTTCAAACTCCGCCCGAACGTCACCTTCCACAACGGACAGCCATTCACCGCCGAGGACGTTGCCTTCACGCTGGAGCGTGTGCCCCAGGTCGTCAACTCGCCGGGCAATTTCGCGATCTACGCTCGGCCGTTTATTGCCGTGACCGTTGTCGATCCACTGACCGTGCGACTGAAGACCGCCGCTATCTATCCACTGGCCCCCGTCGACCTGCGCGAAGTCAAGATCATCTCACGCAGCATCGGACCCAATCCGCAAACCGAGGACTTCAATAACGGCAAGAAGGCCTTCGGTACCGGCCCCTATCGTCTGCTGTCCTATCGCCCCGGTGACCGGGCGGAGTTGGGGCGCAACGAGACCTATTGGGGCACGAAGCCGCACTGGGAAAAGGTCGCCTACCGCTTCATCCCGAACGACGGTGCCCGCACGGCATCGCTGCTGTCCGGCGATGTTACCTTGATCGAGGCTGTGCCGACCACCGACGCCGCGCGCCTGCGTACTGATCCGCGCGTACGGATTGAGGAAACCAGCAGCAGCCGGCTGGTCTATCTGTGGCTGGACCGATCCCGCTCCGGCCCGACGCCGTATGTATTCGGGCCGAACGGTGAAACGCTCGACAAGAACCCATTGAACGACTTGCGCGTGCGACAGGCGCTCTCGCTCGCGGTCAATCGCGATGCGATCGTCGAGCGGGTCATGGAAAACGCCGCCACCCCTTCGGCGCAGTTCCTGCCGCCCGGCAGCTTCTCGTACGTCCCCGGCCTGAACCCGCCGCCATACGATCCACGCCGAGCAAAGGAGCTTTTGACGGAGGCGGGGTTCCCGAACGGGCTGCGGGTGACCTTGCACGGGCCAAACGATCGCTATGTCAACGATGCCAAGATCATTCAGGCCGTCGGCCAGATGTGGCAACGTATCGGCGTACAGACGGCGGTGGAGCCATTGCCGCTCGCCAATATGAACACCCGCATGGTGCGGACGGAACTGTCCACCTTTCTGATGGGATGGGGCACGTCCTCCGGCGAGGCATCCAACCCGCTGCGGGCGCTGGTTGCCACCTACAACACGGAAAAGGGCCGCGGATCGAGCAATCGCGGGCGATATTCCAACCCGGAGACCGACGCGCTGATCGAACAGGCGATGATCACCGGCGACGACGCAACGCGGGAGAAGCTGCTGCAACAGGCAACACGCATCGCGATCGAGGATGTGGCGTTCATCCCGCTGCACATTCAGAAGAACGTTTGGGGGATGTCGCCCAAGGTCACCTATACGGCGCGCCAGGACGAGGAGACCCACGCAATGGGCATCCGTCCCGCGCGATAGCGCTATGCCATGCAGTGACCCAAAGCGGCGATCAGCCCGTCGGTCTGTTCACGGGTTCCCACGGTGATCCGGAGGTAGTCGGTTATCCGGGGATTGGTGAAATGCCGCACCAGAACGCCCTGGCCGCGAAGCCCCGCGGCCAGGTCGATGCCCCGATGGGCGGGATGATGCGCAAAGATGAAATTGGCCGTCGACGGCAGAACCTCGAAGCCAAGCGCGACCAGACGGTCCGTCATGCTGTTTCGTTCCGCCATCACCATCGTTCGGCTTTTCTGGAAGTAGTCCTCGTCCGCCAGCGACGCGACGGCGCCGGCTTGTGCCGGTGTGCCGAGGGGGTAGGAGTTGAAACTGTCCTTCACCCTGACCAGCGCTTCGATCAGTCCGGCATCGCCGATCGCGTAGCCGACGCGCAGGCCCGCCAGCGCGCGCGATTTCGACATGGTTTGAACCACGAGCAGATTGGGATGTGACGCGATCAGAGGGATGGCCGTCTCTCCGCCGAAATCGACGTAGGCCTCGTCCACGATCACCGGCTTATCGGGGTGCGCCGAGACAAACTCCGCGATTGCCTGCCGGCTGAGCGCGATGCCGGTCGGCGCATTCGGGTTCGGGATGATGATGGCGCCGCTCGGCCTTTGATAGTCCGCAAGGCGAATGCGGAACGCGGCATCCAGCGGCACCAGTTCGGCGTCGATCCCGAACAACTTGCAGTAGGTCGGATAGAAACCGTAGGTGATGTCTGGAAACAGCAGCGGCGCATCCTGCTTGAGCAGCCCGACGAACGCATGCGCGAGCACTTCGTCCGACCCGTTCCCGACGAACACCTGGTTGGCTTCGACGCCATGATAACGCGCCAGGGCCTGTCGCAGGCCCGTCGCCTCCGGATCCGGATAAAGCCGCAGATTATCCGTCGCCGCGGCGCGGATCGCGTCCAACGCGTTCGGCGACGGCCCAAGCGGACTCTCGTTGGTGTTGAGCTTGATCAGCTTCGACGTGCGCGGCTGTTCGCCTGGCACGTATGGCTTCAGATCGTGCGCCAGCTTGCTCCAAAACCGGTTCACTGGATGGGTCTCGTATTCATGACCGATGCTCCGTCAACGCTGAAAGCCTGAATGGCCTCACGATACCTGCGACTCTCAAGACTTCCCAAATCGCCGCTTTGCGCGCTCTCGCGCTTCCTGGAACACGACGTAGAGCATCGGGATCAGGAACACGCCGATCGTGCTGGCCACGATCATACCCGCGAACACGGCGGTTCCCACCGCGCGCCGGCTGAGCATGGCCGCGCCTTCGGCCCAAACCAGCGGGATCAGGCCGAAAATGAACGCGATGGACGTCATCAGCACGGCGCGGATACGCATTTCCGCCCCCAAGGCGGCGGCGTCGCGGATCGACATCCCTGCCTCGCGCCGTTCCTTCGCGAACTCCACGATCAGAATGCCGTTTTTGGCGGCGAGCGAAATCAGCACCACCATACCGATCTGGGCATAGAGATCGAGAGCCAGTCCGGACACCCACAACCCGCCGAACGCGCCGAGCACCCCGACCGTGACTGACAGGAGCACGGGAACCGGGATCATCCAGCTTTCGTAAAGCGCGACCAGGAACAGATAGGCGAACAGGATCGCCAACGCCATGATGATCAGCGTCTGTCCGGACGCCGCGCGTTCCTGATACGCTGTCCCCGACCATTCGTAGCCATAGCCCGGCGGCAGCGTGCGCGCCGAAAGCTGATCCATCGCCACAAGCGCGTCGCCCGAAGATACCCCCGGCCTGGGTCCGCCGTTCACCGTCACCGCGCGATAGTTGTTGAAGCGGCTGATGACCTGTGGTCCAAGCACGACACGTACATTCGCGATGGCCCGCAGCGGCACCATCTCTCCCAGCTTATTGCGAATATAAATTTTGTAGACCGCCGAGACGTCGTTCCTGTCCAGCGCGTCGCCCTGGATGTTTACCTGCCAACTACGCCCGAACAGGTTGAAGTCGTTGATGTAGAACCCGCCCAACGTCGTTTGCAGCGCGTTGAATACGTCGGAGATCGATAGACTCAGCGCCTGGGCTTTCTCTCGGTCGATATCCAGCCAGACCGACGGGTTCGCGGCGGTGAACGTCGAGAACACCCGCGCCAACCGAGGATCCTGGTTGGCGGCACCGACCAGGCCCTGCATGGCGCTGGCCATCTCTGCGGGTTCGCGGCCTTCCAGGTTTTCCAACTGATATTCGAAGCCGCCGCTGGTCGACAGGCCGATGATCGGCGGCAGATTAAACGGGAAGACATTCGCGGTCCGGATTTGCTGCGCCCCACCGAACACGCGCCCGATCACGGCCTGTGCGCGATCGGTCACCAGCGTGCGATCCTCGAACTTCTTCAACCGTACAACCAGAAACGCCGCGTTCGGTTGATTGCCGCCATCCAGCAACGAGAATCCGACGATCGCCAGGACCCCCTCGACCTGCGGCATCGGCCGGATCAGACCTTCTACCTGTTCCACCACCGCGCGGGTGCGGTTGACGGAGGCACCGTCGGGTAGTTGCACCGCGACGAAGAACGCGCCTTGGTCTTCTTCCGGCAGGAACCCTGTCGGCGTCATCTTGCCGACGTACCAGATGCCGGCGGCCGATGCGCCGATCAGCACCATCGACAGCAGTGACACCCGAACAAGCCGGCGCACGATCGCTGAATACCCGTCGCGCATTTTGTCGATGCCGGTCAGAATCCAGCCGACGGGGCCGCGCGGACGGTGCTGATGGCGCAGGAATATGGCGCACAGGGCCGGCGACAGCGTCAGCGCGTTGATTGCGGAAATCAGCATCGACACGCTGATCGTCACCGCGAACTGGCGGAACAATGTGCCGGATACGCCGGGGATGAACGCCACCGGGACAAACACAGAAAGCAGCACAAGCGAAATGGCGATGACCGGCCCTGTGATCTGGTCCATCGCCTTCTTGGTGGCGTCGGCGGGCGACAGGTCCGGTTCCTCGGACATCACGCGCTCGACATTCTCGACCACGACGATGGCATCGTCGACCACGATGCCGATCCCCAGCACCATCGCCAACAGCGAAATCGTATTCAACGAGAACCCCGAGGCCATCAGCACGGCCACGGTGCCGATCAAGCTGACGGGGATTGCCACGACGGGAATGATCGTCGCGCGCAAGCTGCCCAGAAACAGGAACACGACCAGCACGACCAGTCCGAACGCGATCAGCAGTGTCATCTCGACTTCATGCAGGGTCGACGCGACGAACGAACTGCTGTCGTAGAAGATGCGCGCTTTCAAACCGCTGGGGAACCGTGCCCCCAACTCGTCCAGCGTCGCCTGCACCCGTGCGGAGGTCTGCACCGCGTTCGCGCCCGGTGCCAGATACAGCCCCACGGATACGGCGGGCTTCCCGTTAAGGCGGCTTTCCGTATCCATGTTTGCCGCACCCAGCGTCACCCGCGCGACATCGCGTACCCGTAGGGTGGAGCCGTCGGCATTGGCGCGCACGACAATGTCGCCGAATTGTTCGGGCGTCGTCAGCCGCCCCTGGGTCTGAACACTCAACTGAAACTGGGTCGCGTCGGGCGTCGGGCGCGCCCCGATCCGTCCAACCGCGGCCTGCACGTTTTGCGACTGAATGGCGGCAATGACGTCGGACGGCGCCAGATTCAGCCCAACCAGCCGGTTCATGTCGAACCAGATGCGCATGGAGTAATCCAGCCGACCAAACATCAACGCATCGCCGACGCCCGGTGTGCGCGCCAACCGATCCAGCACGTTGATCGTGACGTAGTTGCTGATGAACAGCGGATCGCGCTGCCCGTCCTCGCTGTAAACCTGAAGGAACGCCAGGATCGCCGCGGATCGCTTACGCACCGTTACGCCGTAGCGCTGTACCTCCGCCGGCAGGCGGGCCAGCGCCTGTTGCACGCGATTGTTGACGTTGACCGCGTTGATGTCCGGGTTGGTCCCCAGTTCGAACGTCACGGTCAGCGTGTAGCTGCCGTCGTTCGCGCTGTTGGACTTCATGTAGATCATCTTGTCGACGCCGACGATCTGCGCTTCCAACGGTTGCGCCACGGTTTGTTCGACCACGGCGGCCGACGCACCCGTAAAGGTCGTCGAAATAGTCACCTGCGGCGGGACGATGTCGGGGAACTGCGACAGTGGAATCCGTTGCCAGGCCAGCACGCCCGCCAATACCGTCAGGATGGAGATAACGATCGCAAGACGCGGCCGATCAACGAAAATCCCGGAAATCATGGCTCAGCGGCTCGTCGAGACAGGGGCGGCGGCGGGGCCGGGATTGACTGTTATGCCGGGTCGGACCCGTTGGATGCCTTCCACGATCACGGTATCGCCTTCCTTCAGGCCACCGGCGACGATTGCCACCGATGCGGTCGACTGGCCCAGTTGAATGCGACGGGTCTCGACCTTGTTTTCCGCGCCGACGACATAAACGTAACTACCTTGCTGATCCGACAGCACCGAGCCGCGCGGGATGCCCAGCGCCATGACCGGCTGAATGCCTTCCACAACCACGGTAACGAAGGCACCGTCAGTCAACGGGCGCTCTACGACGCCATTCGCCGCCGGCGTCTTGTTCGGTGGGTTGGCGATCCGCGCGCGCAGCAGGATCGTGTCCGTGTTGGTGGAAACGCTGGGATCGACGTAGTCCAACGTGCCCGTTGGGCCGTACAAGCTGCCATCCGGCAATTTCAGCCGGACGACGACCGCGGTCATGCCCCCATGACCGGTGTAGCGCTTTACCAACTCGCTCAGCGCTCGGGACGCTACCGGAAAGACGACGTACATCGGGTCTTGGCTGACGATCGTCGCCAGCGCGCCGCTGGTCGGCGACACGACATTGCCGACGCTGATCGCGGAACGGCTGATCTTGCCGGCGGTCGGGGCGCGGATTTCGGTGTACGCCAGATTGATCTGTGCCTGTCGCAGTTGTGCCTGCGCCGACAACACCTGCGCCGCCTGGGAGCGCTGCGTTGCCTGAGCGTCGTCATAGGCCGCGCGCTGTCCGGCGGGGGTGTTCAGCAGCTCCCGCGCCCGGGCCAGTCGAATATTGGCGTTTTCCAGCCGAGCCTGGGCGTCGGCGAGGGCGGCTTCGGCTTGTTGGGCGCTGTTCTCGAACGGGGGGCGTTCCAGGCGATACAGAAGATCGCCCGCCGCGACTTCGGAGCCTTCCGTGAACAGACGCTGATCCAGAAACGCCGTCACGCGCGCGGTAAGCGAAACCCGATCCGCCGCCTGGATGCGCCCGACGAACTCCGACGTTTCCGTGATCGCGGTTTGCTCCGCCTTGATTACCCCAACCGAGGGGGGCGGCGCACCGGGAGCCTGTGCAAGGGCCGGTGAAAGCGCGTAAGCGAACAGATTGGCGACGAGCAGCGCTGACAATCCCAAACCAGCCAATCGCATGTAGGTGTCCCCATATCCTGTTCGCGGAGCCGGTCATCGCCGAGCGGCTCTGTGTTCCCTGCTTATCAGGGCTGCCGGTGCAATAGGGATCGTCGGTGTCCGAGGTCAATCGGGCATCCCGAAAAGGTGCCGTTGCAAGGGTCCTTGACAAGCTCTGTCCGCGCCTCCCAAAGGTATAGACGGGAAAGCAGCCGAAAAATTCGGCGAAACAGGGAGGCATAAAGAGAATGAGCAGACGTTGGTTTGCCCGGCTTGTCGGTGGGTTTCTGGCATGTGCCGCTCTGGTCTGCGCGACAGAGCCGTCCCAGGCGCAGGAGAAAAAGCTCAAGATCGGCGTCATCTACGATCTGACCGGCCCCTTCGCCGGCGGCGGGTCCGACCTGCACTATCTCGGCTCGAAGATCATCATCGACCACTTCATCAAGCAAGGCGGTGTCGAGGGTTATAAGATCGAGGCGGTCTACGCCGACGCCCAAAGCAAGCCCGATATTGCCATCAACGAAGCCATTCGTCTGATCGAGCAAGAAAAGGTCGACATGCTGCTCGGCATGTTCTCCTCCGCCCAATGCGTGCCCGCCGCCGCGCGCATCGATCAATTCAAGAAGTTCCTGTGGATGACGACCTGCATCTCATCCGCCGTGCTCGAAAATCGCCACTTCCGCCTCGCCTTTCGCCCGCAACCCAGCGGTCGGCAGTTCGGCATGATGTCGGCCGACTTCATCGCGCAGAACGCGAAGTCGAAATTCGGCAAGGATGCCAAGGACCTCCGCGTCGCGATCGTGCACGAAGACGGTGCCTACGGCGTCGACGTGTCGACCGGCAACGAAGCCGGAGCGAAGGCCGCCGGCCTGAACGTGGTCATGAAGGAAGGCTATTCCGCCACCGCGCCCGACCTGTCTTCCCTGGTCACCAAGCTGAAGCGCGCTCGGCCGGACGTGATCCTTCACACCGGCTATAACCCCGATATTACGCTGCTGCTGCGTCAGTCGCGCGAACTCGGCCTGCGCTTTCAGGCTCTGATCGGCCACGGCGCAGGCTATGGGGTGTATTCCAAGCTGAAGGAATCGCTCGGCAACGACGTGAACTACTTCTTCAACGTCGACCCGATTTCCATTTGGCTCAGCAATCCCTCGGCGCTGAAACCTGAACTGCTGCCAATCATTCAGATGGTCGGCGACGAGTATCTGAAGGCGCGCCCCGACACGAAGATCAAATCCGCCCATGTCGGCATGGCCGCCAGCAACACATACCTGTTCATGAGCCAGGTCCTGCCGCGCGCCATCAAACAATACGGCGGCGTTGACTCCGAAGCGCTCCGCAAGGCCGCCCTCGACGTCGACCTGCCAGAGGGTTCCACCATGCTCGGCTTCGGCGCCAAGTTTGAGCCGGAGACCGCCGGCATGGCCGGTCAAAACACCCGCGGCTTCCCGGTCATCGTTCAGTACGTGAACGACGAGTCCAAAGTCGTATGGCCCAAGGCGCTGCAACAACAGGAAGCGGTGCTGCCGCTGCCGGCCTCTTCTCCCTACGCGGTGAAATAGCTCCGTGCTCGAGGTCAATGGGCTGGTCAAACGTTTCGGCGGCTTCACGGCCGTCGACAACGTCTCCTTCAAGGTCGAGCAGGGCGAGATCCTCGGTCTGATCGGCCCGAACGGATCGGGCAAAAGCACGATCTTCAACATGCTGTCCGGATTTTTCCCGCCCACGGCGGGATCGATCCGACTGCAGGGCCAGGAACTCGCGGGCGTCCCGCCGCACGCGATCATCCACCAGGGGATCGGTCGCACGTTCCAGATCCCCCGGCCGTTCCATCGCCTGTCGATCTTCGAAAACGTCGCTCTGGCCGGGTTTTACGGCCAGAACCGTCCGACACGCGCCAAGGCCTTCGCTTCCGCCGAACGCGCGCTGACCCTCGTCGGCCTGCCACTCGACCGCGCCGCGATGGTCGATGGCCTGGGCGCGGCGGGCCTGAAAAAGCTTGAACTCGCCAAGGCTCTGGCGACTGAGCCAAAGCTGCTGCTCGCCGATGAGAGTCTCGGCGGACTCGACGAGCACGAAATGGATCAGGCAGCCGACATGCTGAACAAAATCCGCAACGAACTCGGCGTCACCATCATTTGGGTTGAGCATATCATGGGCGTTTTGATGCGGATCGTCGATCGCGTGATGGTGCTGGATCACGGCGAAAAGATCGCCGAGGGCTTGCCGTCCGCCATTACCGGCGATCCCCGGGTCGTGGAAGTGTACCTGGGCAGCGACGCCACCGCCGTACAGGCGATGGCGGCGGCACGGGGCTAAGGCGATCGTGACAACCATGCTCGATCTGTCCGGTATCGACGCCGGTTACGGCACATTCCAGGCTCTGTTCGATGTCTCCATCCAGGTCCGCGCCGGAGAGGCAATCGGCGTCATCGGCCCGAACGGTGCGGGCAAGACCACGTTGATGCGCGTAATCTCCGGTCTGATCCGTCCCACCAAGGGGCGCATCGACATGGAGGGGGCCGACCTGCTGACCACCCCCGCGCATAAGATCCTGGAACTCGGCATCGCCCACGTGCCGGAAAACCGCCGCCTGTTCCCGCGTATGACCGTAGAAGACAACCTGCGCATGGGGGCGTTCATCCCCTCCGCCCGCGCGAAATTCGCGCAACGGTTGGAGTTTGTCTACGATCTGTTCCCACGCATGAAAGAGCGTCGTGGCCAACTTGCGGGCACCATGTCCGGCGGCGAGCAGCAGATGTGCGCCATCGGGCGCGCGTTGATGTCGGAACCCCGCCTGCTGCTGCTGGATGAACCCTCCGCCGGCCTCGCGCCGGTCATCGTGCAACAGGTTTTCTCGCTGGTGGAGCGCATCCGCGCCAGCGGCCTGACCGTGCTGATCGTTGAACAAAACGTCCGCCAGGTTCTGCGCGTCGTCGACCGTGCCTATCTGCTCGAAGCCGGCTCGATCCGCGTCAGCGGAACGTCCGCCGAACTGATGGCAAGCGACACGATCCGCGAAGCCTATTTGGGCGTGTGAAAGAAACCGTCATGGCCAATGTTTTCGATATTTACCTGTTGGAGGCGCTCATCAACGGCGTTCTCCTGGGCGGTGTGCTCGGGCTGCTGGCCCTGGGGCTTAACCTGATCTTCGGCGTGATCGACGTGGTTTGGATTTGCTATGCCGAACTGATCATGATGGGCATGTACGCGATGTACTATCTGTACTCGGTCTATCACCTGCCATTCATCGTCGCGGCGATCCTCAGCATGGCCGGTGTCGGACTGCTCGGCGTACTGCTGCATGTCATCGTCATACAGCCGTTGTTGGGTGCCGCGCCGATCAACCAACTGCTGGCAACCGGCGGTGTTCTCGCCCTGCTGCAAAGCACCGCGACCATCGCCTTTGGGATTGACTTCAAGAACCTCGGCATTCGCCTGCCGGTCATCGAAGTCGCCGACATGTTCGTGAGTTACACGCGATTGTTGGCGTTCGGCGTTGCGCTGCTGGGCATGATTGGCATGTACCTGTTCTTGTCACGCACCTATACCGGGACAGCGATCCGAGCCATCGCGCAAGACCGCCAGATCATGCCGCTGATGGGCGTCGACACCAAACGCATCTATCTGATTACTTCGGCGATCGGCGGCGTACTGGCGGGCCTCGCGTCTTGCCTGCTGGTCCTTCAATACGACGTGCACCCCTTTATCGGCCTGACGTTCGGCCCAATCACCTTCATGATCTGCGTACTCGGTGGTCTCGGCAGCATGGTCGGTGGCTTCATTGCGTCGTTTGTCTTCGCGGAAATCATCTCCGTCGGCGGCCTCTATCTCGACCTCGAATGGGGTTACGTCTTTGCGTTCGTCTTCTTCATCGTGATGATGTTTGTCCGACCTCAGGGGTTGATGGGGCGCAAGTCATGAGCCGGTTTTTCCCCTGGCTGATCGGTGCCGTCCTGATCGGGCTGCCCTTCGTCTATAATTCGCCCTATCCGCTCCACATCATCATCGTCGTACTGATCTGGTCGTTCGTGTACACATCCTGGGCGGTGATGGGACGCTTCGGCCTTGTGTCGCTGGGCCACGGCGGCTTCCTGGGTGTCGGTGCCTATGTCACCGCGCTTCTGTGGAACAATTTCGGCCTGTCGCCCTGGATCGGTATCCCGGTCGCCATGGTCGCCGCTGCCGCGCTGGCAGTTTTGATCGCCTATCCCTGCTCGCGCTTTCGCATCACCGGCCATTACTTCGCCCTGGTGACCATGGCCCTGAGCGCCATCGTCCTGCAGGTCATCACCGCCACCCGCGACGTCACCGGCGGTTCCCTCGGATATACCCCGCAACGCATCGCCGGTGGGGACTCGCTGTTTGCCTTCCAGTTCACCGCCAAGGAAACCTGGTACTGGATTGCCCTGCTGGTCTGGGGCTTGGGCCTGCTCGTCCGCTGGCAAGTAGAACGCAGCATGATGCGCTATGCCCTGGAAGCGATCTCCGAGGATGAAGACGCCGCCAGTGCCGCGGGCGTTCACGTCACCGTCGAAAAGCTGAAAATTACCGCGCTCAGCGCGGCGATGACCGCCTTGGGCGGGGCAATGTACTGCCAGTACCAGATGTTTATCTCACCCGATACGGTCAGCGGCATCTCCGCATCCTTGCAAATGGTCTTCGCGTCCGTCGTCGGCGGTATCTACGTCCTGATCGGCCCGACCGTCGGTGCCATCATCACCATTATGCTGGCGGAGGTCCTGCGGATCGGCTTCGGCACCGCCGCCGTTGGCTGGGATAACTTCGTTTACGGCATCCTGCTGGTGTTGTTCATCATCTACCTGCCGCAGGGCATCGTCGGTTCTCTCCAGGCAAAATTCATGGGGAAGAAAATCGGCTGACCCGCATTTGCCAAGGTCGGGCACAGGCTTCAGACTCCGTGCCCGACCTTTAACGACGCGGACGCACCCATGATCCATCTCAGCCCCAAAGGCGCCGACTATCTGCAACGAGTCCGTGCGATCGGACCCATGATCGACGCTTCCGTCGACCAGATTGACGCCCAGCGCGACCTGCCGCCCGAGCTTTTCGCGGCCTTGCGCCAAAACGGTCTGTTCCGCCTGGTTCAACCCATCGATTACGGCGGCGCGGAGCTTGATCCACCCTCCCTTGCGCAGGTCATAGAAGCTGTGGCTCGCCATGATGCCAGTGTCGCCTGGTGCGTCGGGCAGACCAATATTTGCGCGCTGACAGCGGCTTATCTGGAACCGAACGTGGTCGCCGATATCTTTGGCCCCGATACCGGCATTTTGGCCTGGGGGCCGGGGCCTGGCACAGCGCACGCCGTACCGGGCGGTTATCGCGTGAATGGCAATTTCGACTTCGCCTCCGGCTCCCGCCTCGCCTCCTGGCTTGGTGCCCACGTCCCCGTCATCGAAGCGGATGGTCAAAAGCGCGTCGGTCCCGACGGAAAGCCTGTCAGCTACACCATGTTCTTCCCCAAGAGCAGCGTGGAGGTCCGCGACACCTGGTATACGCTCGGGCTACGCGGCACCGGCAGCGACAGCTACACGATCAAGGACCTGTTTGTGCCTGAGGCATACACCATGGCCCGGAGCGCGGAGGTAAAGCCGCGCGTAAGCGGAAAGCTCTACACGTTTACGCCGAGCACGCTTTACTCGTCGTGCTTTGCCGGGATTGCGATGGGCATCGCCCGCAGCTTTATCGACGCGTTCATCGCCGACATGCGGGATACCACACCACGTGGTGCCAGTCGTACCCGCGGCGAAAGCCATGTCATGCAGGCCACCGTTGGTCGGTCGGAGGCTCGGCTTCGGTCCGCCCGCATGTTCCTCTTCGGCTCCGTCAGCGAGATTTGGGAAGAGTCGCAACAGACCGGCGTACTGACCCAAGAGCAACTCATGACGATCCGCATGGCATCCACCTGGGCCATACAATCTTCAAAGGAAGTCGTCGCCGATCTCTACACTGCCGCCGGCGCGCTTGCGATCTTCAACAGCAAACCGTTCGAACGGCGGTTTCGTGACGTTCACACCGTTACCCAGCAGATCCAGGGGCATCCGGCGCACTTCGAAACCGTTGGGCAGATCCTGCTCGGCCGCGAACCGGACCGGCCGATGTTCACGTTCTGAATTGACGGCGCGGATACCGATGGTAGCGTCCAGGACTGAGGCAAAAATACAGGGAAGACGGACATGAAAGTCGGTACCGCGCTCAACATGCTTGCACAACCGGGACGCTCGGACAGTGCTGTTTTCGCCGAACACATGCAACTCGGCGATCTCGCCGAACCGCTGGGTTTCGACTCGCTGTTTGCGCTGGAACATCACTTCACCGGCTACGCGATGTCGCCTTCGCCCTTGCAGTTCTTGTCCTACTATGCCGGGCGGACCAAGCGTATCCAACTCGGCACATCGGTCATCGTTATCCCCTGGCACGACCCGATCCGTATTGCCGAACAGATCGCGTTGCTGGATGTCATGTGCGGCGGTCGGTGTATCTTCGGCTTTGGCCGCGGTGCCGCCCGTGTCGAATACGACGGCTTCCGCGTCCCGATGGACGAAGCCCGCCCGCGCTTCAAGGAAGGCCTCGACATCATTCGCCTCGGTCTTACTCAGTCGAGCTTTGAGTACGAAGGCCAGTTCTTCAAAATCCCCCGCACCTCCATCCGTCCGGCACCGATTTCGCACCCCGAACGCCGGTTTTACGGTTCCGCCAACAGCCCGGAATCCATGAAACTGCTGGCGAGCGAGGGGCTGGGGCATCTGATCGTGATGCATAACGAATGGTCCAAGGCCGCCCACGAAGTCTACGACTTCCATAAGATCGCCCGAGACCACGGGCACGCGCCCAAGCCGCCGATTATCGTTACCAACGTATCCTGCGCCGAATCTCGCGATGAAGCCCAGGAGCGAGCGATCACATGGTTGGGAAAAAAGTGGGACTCAGTCGATAACCACTACAAATTTTCCGACGGTGGGCTGTCCTCGGTCAAGGGTTACGAGGCTTACAACAAGATCGGGCGCACCTACGCCAAAATGGCGGATATGACGCACCGGCAGAAAATGACCGACACCTACGTCAAGATTCAGGTGGTCGGTACGCCGGATGATTGTATCGAGCAGATCTCGCGCCTGCGCGCGCTAACCGGATTGGATCATTTGGTGTGTGAGTTCGCCTATGGCGGTATCCCGCACGAATTGTCGGAGCAGACAATGCGCCTGTTCGCCGACAAGGTATTGCCGGTGCTGCAACGCGACCCACACTTCACTCGTCCGCCGGAGATCGTCACGGAATTGCCGCCACTGACCGAGGAAACCGTGTTCGTTCCCGCCTAGCACTCGTCGTGCCCGGCACCATCTTCGGGTGCCGGGTTCGTCCGGGCTACACGTTGAAGCGGAACAGCAGGACGTCGCCGTCCTTGACCAGGTATTCCTTGCCTTCGATCCGCATCTTACCGGCTTCCTTGGCGCCGCCTTCGCCCTTGTAGGTGACGTAGTCGTCGTAGCCGATAGTTTCGCACGCGATGAAGCCGCGTTCGAAGTCCTTATGGATCGCCGCCGCCGCCTGCGGCGCCTTGGTACCGCGTGTGATCGTCCAGGCGTGGGTTTCTTTCGGTCCGCAGGTGAAATACGTCAGCAGCCCCAACAACCCGTACCCGGCCCGGATCACGCGATCTAACCCACTATCGGCCAGGCCGAGCCCTTCCAGGAACTCCGCTCGGTCGGCCTCGGGCAATTGCGACACCTCGGCCTCGATCGCCGCGGAGACGATCACAGACCGCGCGCCCTGCGCGGCCGCCATCGCTTCGACCGCCGTGGAAAACGCATTTCCGGTCGCGGCGGACGCCTCTTCGACGTTGCAAACATACAACACCGGCTTGGACGTCAGCAGTTGCAGCCGCCGTACGGCTTCTTCCTGCCCGGCCGGGATCGCGGTGCGCGCCGCCTTGCCGTTATGCAGCGCGGCCACCAAGGGTTCCATCAGGGCTGCCGCGGCAGCCGCCTCCTTGTCGCCGCTCTTGGCGCGCTTCTGCGCCTGAACCAGCCGCTTTTCCAGGCTGTCCAGGTCCGACAGCATCAATTCGGTCTCGACAACTTCCGCGTCGCGGATCGGATCGATGGATCCCTCGACATGGGTAACGTCGCTGTCCTCGAAACAGCGCAGTACATGCACGATCGCGTCGACCTCGCGGATATTGGCCAGGAATTGATTGCCCAGGCCTTCGCCCTTGGACGCACCGCGAACCAGCCCCGCGATATCCACGAATTCTAACGTCGTCGGCACGATCTTGATCGATTTGCCGATCTGACCCAGCACGCCAAGGCGCGGATCGGGCACGCCGACGCGCCCGACATTGGGTTCGATCGTGCAGAACGGATAGTTGGCAGCCTGCGCCGCGGCCGTCGCGGTCAGTGCATTGAACAAGGTCGACTTGCCGACATTCGGCAGCCCGACGATCCCGCAGTTAAAGCCCATCTATTTGGTTTCCTGTGTCAGCAAGGCGACCCGCGTCATGAAGTCCGGCTGTTTCGCCTGCGCCAACAGCGGTGCCGCATCGGCTACGGCGTCGAGCAACGTCACAAGCCAATCTCGATCTTCCTTGCCGAAATCGCCAAGCACGTACCCCATGACACGTTCCTTGGAACCTGGGTGGCCGATACCGAGGCGCACGCGCCAGTAGTTCTGATCGCCGAGCATGCGATCCATGCTGCGCAGGCCGTTATGACCGGCGGCGCCGCCGCCTTGTTTCACACGCACTTTGCCGGGCGCGAGATCGAGTTCGTCGTGGAACGCCGCGATCGACGGTGGCGGCAACTTGTAGAATGCCGATGCCTGCTGCACCGACTCGCCGGAGTTGTTCATGTAGGTCATTGGCTTCAAGGCCAAGACCTTCTCTCCGCCGATATTGCCTTCGGCGACCAAGCCCTTGAATCGCTGCCGCCACGGGGTGAACCCGTGGCGGTGCGCAATCGTATCAAGGGCCATGAAGCCAATGTTATGGCGGTTTCGCGCCATGCCGGGCTCCGGATTGCCAAGGCCGACCCAGAGCAGCATGCACGATCAGCCCTTCTTGGCGCCGCCCTTGGCCGGGGCCTTGCCTTTGGCCGGCGCGGCTTTGGCGGCTGCTGCCGCGGCTTCGGCCGCGGTCAGTTCGATCTTGGCCGGCGGCACGACGGTGGCGACGACGAAGTCGCCCTCGATCGTCGGGCGCGCGTGTTCCGTGCCCTTCAGGTCGTGCCAGCGCACGTTATCGTTGAAGTCCAGCGCGGCCAGATCGGCGGAGAACTGCTCCGGCAGGTGATCCGGATCGCACATCACCTCAACCGCGTGGCGCACGACGTTCAGCACGCCGCCGCGCTTCAGGCCGGGGCATACGGTGTCGTTTTCGAAGTGCACGGGGACCGACACACGAATACGCTCGCCCGGGGCCAGGCGTTGGAAGTCGACATGCTGCGGCGTGTCGTTCACGGGATGGTACTGCACGCCGCGGATCAGCGCGCGCACGACGTCGCCGCCCGTTGAAAGCTCGTAAACCCGAGATTGCCAGCCGCCCTTATGCAGCTCGCGGATCACGACGCGCGGGTCGAGCGCGATCAGGTTGGGTTCCTGATGTCCACCATAGATAACGCCGGGCACCTTGCCCGCCCTCCGAGTCGCTCGCGCCGCCCCCTTACCGGCTCGCAAGCGTGACTCGGCCTCGATCGAAACGATATTGGCCATAACTCACTCCTGAATGACAAAGCGCCGACCTCCAGGGGTGCCGGCGCGGCCGCGATCTAGCGCGACCGGGGGGGCTGGGTCAAACCCGCATTGCGCCGTACTTAACGCGCGCCGGCCAACAGGAACCGCGCCAACGTCTGACCGAGGCAAGAATGCAGCTCCGCGACGGCTTTGCCGCGCTCGGCCTTCGCGACCTTTTCCAGATCGATCCGCCCTTCATTCGCCCAGGCGCGCATCAGATCGAAGCGATGAAACAGGGTGACCCCAGCAGCAGAAGCGGCGGAGCGTAGCTCCGCATGATAGGGGTCCAGGTCGGTGTTGGCGCGCAAGTATCGGCTGAACTGCGGGTCGATCAGCACGACCTCGGCCCCCGCTGCCCGCGCGGCCGCGATCCCGGCGGCCAGATCGGCGCGGAACGCTTCGGGCTTTACGCCGCGCACAGCCTCTACCGTGCCGGTTTGCCACAATACCACTGCGGCGGGCTGCTGCTTCAGCGCCCCTTGAAGCAGCGGTACCATTGCCGCCGCCGTCATGCCCTTACCGCCCAGCACACGCAGAACGGTCGTGACGGGCGGTTGGCCGGTGCGCAACGCCTCTGTCGCTCGATAGGGGAACGATGCTCCCTCCGCGCCGTCGGCGTGTTCTCCAACGGTCGTGGCCGATCCGATGGCCAGCACCTGGATCGGGTCGCCTTTGCGCAGCGCCGTCAGCAGTCCGGTCAGCGGCTTATCGGGTGCCGCATAGGTATCCGGCGCGATGCAATTCTGCGCGCGGGCGATCGACGGCACCGCCCACAAACCCAGCAACAGCAAGCAGATCGATGAGTATCTCATGACCGTAACCGCTATCAGGCCGCACCGGCGTCGGCAAGCCATGCGGCCAGGGCTTCGACGTCCGCCGCCGCCGCGCAGGTCGGGTGCCGGGTGAGCAACGGCGTCTGTCGTCGGATCGCGTCCCGTACCCTGTCGTCGCGGCGAATGACCCCCGCCAGGGCTGGTTCGCGCCGTAGAAACGTCACGCAGGCCTGCCGCAGCGTGGCATATGTGCGTTCCCCTGCGGTCTGTGTCGTGGCCTGATTGACCACGACGCAGGCCTTTCCGTCGGGCCGATCCGCTTTATGAAGTTTTAGCACGGCATAGGCATCGGTAAGGCTGGTCGGTTCTTCCGTCGCGACCACGATCAACAGGCCCGCCGCCGCCGCCATGCGCCTTACGCCGCTTTCCACCCCCGCGCCGAGGTCCATCAACACGCAATCATACGCGCTACTGGCGCGCCGCAGGCCGACCAGGGCGCGGTCCAGTTCACCCGGCTCCAGAGTCGACAGCGCGCCCGATCCGGACTGTCCCGCGACCACGTCGAAGCCACCATCCGCATGGCGCTCTACCGCTTGCGCCAGTGTCACGCGGCCGGCGATCACCGCGCCGAGGTCATGTGCCGCCAACAGGCCGAGCTGTACATCGACATTGGCCAGCCCTAGATCGCCGTCGAACAGCAGCACGCGCCGACCCATGCGGCTTAATGCCTGCGCAAGCGTGATCGCCAGCCAGGTCTTGCCCACGCCCCCTTTCCCCGAAGCGATAGCGATCAATCGTGTTTCGGCGCTCTTTTCGATCATGATCGTGTCCCGGTTTTCATCAGGCGCCGTCCCAGCCAGGCCGGAGTCAGCGGAATCAGACCATCGGCGGCGTTCGGTCCGATCCCGGCTTCCGTCAGCGGCAATCCCTCGGCATCCGATGCGGCGAGGATGCCGCCCAGCCGTCGTGCGAGATCCAGCCGCGTCGCGATCAGGAACCTGGCCCCGATCGCCGCGTAGCCGTGCGCGAGGTCGATCGACTCTCCAACATCCAGCCCCGCAGGAAGCACCAGCGCGATCGTCGCGTTCGCCGCACCGGCCAGGGTGCGCATCTCGTCGGCCTGCGCGGGGTCGAATGGGTCGGTGCCGCAGGCGTCGATAAACACAGGGGAACCGTCGCTTCGTCCGCTGACCGCGCGCCCGAGCGCGGTCGGATCATCCGCGACGGTCAACCTCACCCCCAAGACCCGGGTGAAGGCCTCCAACTGTTCGGTTGCGCCGGCCCGTTTGGCATCGACCGTGATCACCAGGGGTTGCGTGCCCGCCATCACCAGGCGAGTGGCCAGCCGAACACAGGTCAGCGTCTTTCCCGCGCCGGGCGGCCCGACAAGCAGCAGAGGCCGAGCATCTCTTTCCAGAGGAAGCAGGGCGAAGCGCAAGGTTTGGGCGATGGCTGTTTCCAGCGCGCCGGTTTCCAGAGCTTGTGCCAAGGCGGTGGGGATCGCGTGATACTCCAACACCGCGATGCGCGCCCTGTCCATTTGTATGGGTTCGGGGACGTCCGCGGTTTCCAGCGCGGCTGTGACCTCGATCCCGCCAGCGACGGCGCGGGTGCCCAGGATCAGCGCGTCGGCACCCAACTCCGCGCGCACCCGCGCCATCGCTTCCGCGACATGCGCCGCGCGGAACAGCTTCAGGCGCATCCGAGCGCCACCTTCGTGTAGGTCATATCGTGGCCATCGTGCGGATGCGGGCGCGCGCGGAAATCTCGGCCTGCGCCAGCACCGGGGTCATCGGACGAATCCGCTCCACGATAGCGCGCACGTGGAAGCGGATCGCCCCGCTGGTCAGCAACGCGGGCGACTCGCCGCCGGCCGATGCGGTATCGAATGCAGTGCGAAAGCGCGCCATGAAGTCCTGCAGCCGGCTCGGCGACATCGCGAGTTGGCGGTCCTCCGGCGGGCCCACCAGCGCCTCGGCGAAAGCCGTTTCCCATTCCGGGGACAGCGTCACCAAGGGAATGAAGCCATTCGGCCCCGTCTGCGAGTCGCTGATCTGACGCGCCAACCGCGTCCGCACATGTCCGACAATCGCCGGTATAGGACGGATGCCGCCGGCGACGGCCTCTTGAATACCCTCAAGGATGGTCGACAGATCGCGCACCGACACGCGCTCTGCCAGCAGGGCCTGCAAAACCCGCTGAACCCCGCCGACGGTAATTTGGGAGGGGATCAGATCGCTGACCAATCGCTGTTGATCGCGTGGCAGTTCGTCCAGCAGTTTCTGCGTCTCGGCATAAGACAACAGCTCCGCCATATGTTCGCGCACCAACTCCGTCAGATGCGTCGCCAGCACGCTGGGCGGATCGACCACGGTGCAACCCAGGAACAGCGCTTCGTCACGGACAGAAGGATCGATCCACAGCGCGGGCAGGCCGAAGGTCGGTTCCCGCGTTTGTTCTCCCGCCAGATTCGGCGTGCCGCCTTGCGGGTCCATCGCGAGCACCATCGTGGGTCGCAAGTCGCCGCGTCCGGCCTCGATCTCCTTGATTCGGATCAAGTAGGTCGTCACGTCCAGTTGCATATTGTCCTGGATCCGCACCGGCGGCAGCACGAAGCCCATCTCTCCGGCGATGGCGCGTCGCAGGCCCTTGATCTGCTCCGTCAGGCGCGGCGCGTCGCCGCCGGCCATCGACAGCAGACCGTAGCCGAGCTCCAATCGGATCATATCGATCCGCAGCGCGTCCGCGATCGGTGCGTCGCTTGACGCGACCGGCGCCGGCGTTGCCTCCTCGTCGACTTCTGGATGACGCATACGCATCCAGGCGCCGCCCCCCGCCAGCCCAGCCAGCGCGAGGAAGGGCAGGGCGGGCAACCCCGGCATCATCGCCAGAATCGCCGCCGCGCCGGCGGCCATCGCCAGCGGTTTGGGCCGACCGCCCAATTGACGCACCAACGCGGTGTCGGCGGAGCCTTCCGTGCCGCCCTTGGTGACGACGATGCCCGCGGCGGTTGAAACCAGCAAAGCCGGAATCTGCGACACCAATCCGTCGCCGGCCGTCAATGTCGTGAAGGTCGCCGCCGCGTCGGCGAACGCCATGCCGTGCCGCGTCAGGCCGATCGTCAGTCCGCCCAGGATGTTGATGACCGTGATGATCAGCGCCGCGATCGCATCGCCACGCACGAATTTCGCCGCGCCGTCCATCGCGCCGTAGAAACCGCTTTCCTCTTCCAACTCGCGCCGACGCAGGCGCGCGGTTTTCTCGTCGATCAGTCCGGACGACAGGTCGGCGTCGATGGCCATTTGCTTGCCCGGCATGCCGTCCAGGCTGAACCGAGCGGCGACTTCCGCGATGCGCCCGGAACCCTTGGTAATGACCATGAAGTTCACGACCAGCAGGATGGCGAACAGGATCAACCCGATCACCACATCCCCGCCCATCAGGAACCCACCGAACGCCGCCACCACATGCCCTGCCGCGCTCGGGCCTTCATGCCCGTGCGACAGGATCAGCCGCGTTGTGGCGACGTTCAACGACAGGCGCAGCAGTGTCGTCAGCAGCAACAGGGTCGGGAAGCTGGTGAAATCCAGCGGCCGGTGCAGGAACAGGGCCACCATCAGCACCAGGACGGATGCCGTGATTGAAAGCGCCAGCCCCAGATCGAGCAGCATCGTCGGCAGCGGAATGATCAGTACGGACAGCAAGGCCACGACGCCGATCGCCAGCCCGATATCGCTGCCCGGCGCGTATTTACGCATCCGTTCGGCGAGATCCGGCAGGCGATCGGAGAGGGAACCGGCGTCGGCCATGCCCGATCAGGCCGCCACGCCGGCGGCGGGCTTCGGCACGTCCACGCCGCCGGCCGCGTAGTCGCGCAGCTTGTTGCGCAGGGCGCGGATCGAAATACCCAGGATGCTGGCCGCATGGGTGCGATTGCCCAGCGTGTGGGTGAGCGTCTCGATAATCAGGTCGCGCTCCACATCGTCCATCCGCCGACCGACCAGCGACGTTACCCCGACATGGGCACCATCCACGCTCGGTCGCCGATGACCCCCGGACCCGACTTCGATCGCGCCGACATCGATCGTCGCGCCATCGGCCAGCAGTACCGCGCGATGCAGCGTATTCTCCAACTCCCGGACGTTACCCGGCCAGCCATGCCCGCCCAACCGCAGGGTGGCGGAGGTCGACAGCGGTCGATACGGCAGGCCGTTCAACGCGGCGTATTTGCGACCGAAATGCTCCGCCAACGCCGGAATATCGCCGGGACGCTCACGCAAGGCGGGCACGTGCAGGGAAACGACATTCAGCCGGTAGTAAAGGTCTTCGCGAAACTTCCCGTGTCGAATTTCCGCCGGCAGGTCGCGGTTGGTGGTTGCCAGGATACGCACATCGACCTTGACCGGCGCCGATCCACCCAGCCGATCGATCTCGCGCTCCTGCAGGGCGCGCAGCAGCTTGGACTGCAACCGGATGTCCATCTCGCTGATTTCGTCCAGCAGCAGCGTGCCGCCATCCGCGGCCTCGAACCGGCCGACTCGCCGAGCGACGGCCCCGGAAAAAGCACCCTTCTCGTGGCCGAACAGTTCGGACTCGAGCAAGTGTTCGGGGATCGCGGCGCAGTTCAATGCCACGAAGGGGCCTGCGTCGCGGCGCGATCGACGATGGATATGGCGTGCTATGACTTCCTTGCCGGTACCGGATTCACCCTGGATCAGCACCGACGCCTCCGACTTCGCGACCTGTTCCGCTCGGCGTAGGGCCGCGATCATGGCGGGATCGCGCGCGATCAGTGCGTGACTGTCGCCCGACGCGGCTTCCAGGATCGCCGCGATCAGATCGGGATCGGGCGGCAACGGCAGGTATTCCCGCGCACCGGCCTGGATCGCGGCGACGGCGGCATCTGGGTCGTTTCCCGATCCGCAGGCGACGACCGGCACCAAAATCCGTTCGCCGGTCATGGAGCGGATCAGTCTGCCGATATCGTGCGACAACTCGCACAGCACGACATCGACGCGCGCGTCCGCGCGCAGTCGCGACAATGCCGCGTCGAGGCCATCGGCCTGATCCAGTTTCGCCCCGCGACCGATGGCGATCCGGGCGGCTTGCCCCAGGTCGCCGGCCAGCGAGCCGATGATCAGAACCCTCATGACGGTGCCCGGTCCGCCTTGACGATTTCCGTCATCGTGACACCCAGCCGCGTGTCATCCACCATCACCACCTCGCCGCGCGCGACCAGCCGGTTGTTCACGTAGATGTCGATGGCCTCGCCCAGTTTGCGGTCCAGTTCGACCACCGCGCCGCGGCCGAGCTTCAGAAGTTGGCTGACCTGCATGGTCGATTTGCCAAGAACGGCGCTGACGGTGACGGGAATGTCGTAGACCGCCTCCAACTCCCGCGCGGTTCGGGGCGTTCCGGCATCGCCCGACTCCGGCAATTCGGTAAGTTCCATGTCAGGCGACATGTTCGACCTCTTTCGTCGTTACAGGTTGAGGGGACAGGAAATCGGCCGCTTCCAGAACGTCGGCGATCTTGCGCCATAGTGACGCCGTATCGCGGGTGGCGTCGCCGTTGCGCCAGGCGATCCGGATGTCGCCGCTTTGCACGGCGTCGGTGGGCACGATCCGCACTTTCGGGACCATGTCGGGGTCCAACTGCTCGATTTCCCGCGCGATGGCAGGGGCGGAATGCGGGTTTACGCGCAGCGTGACCATCGGCTCCTGATGCAGTGATGGAATGAGTGTACGCACGATGGCGCGCACTTCCCGGTCCCCATGCCGAGCGCAGAGGGCGGGAAAAGCAGTGGCGAAACTGTCCATGACAAGGCGCGCGATGGACTCCGCGCTCGCTTCGGCGATTGCGGCGGCTTCCTCTCGCGCGTCCCGCATCGCCGCGGCGATATCCGCCAGAGCCTTGCGCGCCACCGGTACGGACGCGGTTTCGGCCTCGGCCAGCCCCGCGCGACGGCCGTTGTCCCATGCCTCCGCCCGCGCGGCCTCCAGATCGGACAAGGAGAATACCGGCGCGACGATCTCCGGCTCGGGCGGCGGCGGCGGTTCGACCGGCGTATCGAAATCCTCGTCGAAAAATCCCGTCCGTGCCGTCTTCGCGGGTTCGTCCCAGTCCGTGTCGTCGAAGGACGGCAGCATGAACTCTGCGGGTCGCATCAGTAGATAACCTCTTCATCCTTGCCGGAGCCGATTTCGATTTGGCCTTGCGCGGCGAGTTCCTTGGCCAGTACGACGATGCCGCCTTGTGCTTCGTCGACGTCGCGCAGCTTGACGGGGCCCAGACCTTCCATGTCGTCGCGCAGCATCTTGGCGGCGCGCTCCGACAGGTTGGACAGGAACATCTCCTTGATCTTGTCCGACGCGCCTTTGAGCGCGATCGGCAGCTTGTCCTTCTCGATGGAGCGCAGCAGGGTCTGGATCGCGGAGCCCGACAGGCGTTGCAGGTCGTCGAAGGTGAACATCAGCGATTTGATTCGTTCGGCGGCCTCGCGGCTGCGTTCCTCCAGGCCATTGAGGAAGCGGGTTTCTGCCTGGCGGTCGAGGTTGTTGAAGATGTCCGCCATCAACTCGTGCGCGTCGCGGCGGGCGCTGCGGGCGAGGTTGGACATGAATTCCGACCGCAACGTGCGTTCGACGCCATCGAGCACGTCTTTTTGCACGGTTTCCATCCGCAGCATGCGCATCACGACTTCCATCGCGAAGGCATCGGGCAGCAGCGAAAGGACGCGCGCGGCGTGATCGGCGCGCACTTTGGACAACACCACGGCGACGGTTTGCGGGTATTCGTTCTTCAGGTAGTTTGCCAGGACCTCCTCGTGGACATTGCCCAGCTTGTCCCACATCGTGCGGCCTGCAGGACCGCGGATTTCCTCCATGATCTGCGATACGCGGTCGCGCGGCAGAGCCTTCATCAACAGGCTCTCGGTGCTTTCGTAGTTGCCGACCAGACTGCCCGAACTGCCGATGTTTTCGACGAATTCATTACAAATCCGCTCTACCGCGTCGGCCTTGATCGCGCCGAGCTGAGCCATGGCCGAAGAAATTTCCTTGATTTCGTCTTCGTGCATCATTGCGAACAGGCGCGTGCAATGGTCCTCCCCCAGCGCGAGCATCAGGATTGCCGCCTTTTGCGGCCCCTTCAGATTGCGGCCATCGTCGACCTTGACCAGATTAGCCATTTTCCTGCGCCATCCATCCACGCATGATCGCCAGGGTTTCGTCGGGGTGCTTGTCGACCAGGTCGGTCAGCTTGCGCAGAGAGGAGGCGCGCATCTGGCCTTCGATCTGCGCAATGTCGACCATGCTGTCGTCTTCCAGCAGCGCGACGCCGCCACCTGCGGCACCGCCGGCGATCAACGCCGTCGATCCCGATCCGGCCGCCCCGCCGGGTGCCTCGCCATGTCCGCCGGGTCCGGCCAGCGCGCCGGCCGAGCCACCGCCGGCCAGCGCCATCGTCGCATCGGTCGATGCCATCCCGGCCGGAGCCAGCGCGGTCACCCGCATAATCATGGGGCGCAAGACCAGCAGCAACGCCAGCAGGCCGATCACGCCGAACAGCGCCGTCTGCGCCAATCGCATGATGTCGGACTTTTCCAACTTGAAGCCCAACCAGCCCGGCGCTTCCGGTGCCGGTGTTTCGTCTCCGACAAAGCGCATGCTGACGATTTCCACGCGATCGCCGCGCTTGTCGTCGAACCCGATGGCGCTCTTCACCAGCGTGCCGATCCGCTCCATCTCCTCCGCCGAGCGTGGCTGCCAGGATCGCTTGCCGTCGGCGGCGACCTGCTCGATCCCATCCACCATCACCGCCAGGCTGATGCGGTCGAGTTGCGGCTGCTCGCGGATCAGGGTGCGCACCGTGCGGCTGATTTCGAAGTTGGTGGTTTCTTCCTGGCGGCCTTCCTGCGTTCCGCCGCCCTGATTGCCGGACTCCGCGTTCGGTAGGCTGTTCTGGACCGATACGGTCGCATTCTGCTCGGTGGTCTTGCTGTTGGAGTTCACCGATTGCGTGCTGCGGGTGACCTGTCCCTCCGGGTCGTACCGCTCCTGGGTTTCGTTCACCCGATCGAAGCTCATGCGCACCGCCGCTTCGGCGCGCACGCGCCCTGGCCCAAGGCTGCGTTCCAGCATCTCCTCCACCGCCCGTGACAGCCGCAACTCCGTCGCTCGGCGCAGTTCGTCCGCCGACATCGCCGCCGTAACCTGACTGACCGGTTCCCCCGCGCGCGCCAGCAGACCGCCGCGTGAGTCCACGACCGAGATGTTTTGCGCCCGAAGTCCGGGAACCGCGGCGGCCACCAGGTTCAGGATTGCCTGCACGCCTTCGCGATCAAGCCGCTGCGTGCCGGTCATGGTCATCAGCACGCTGGCCTGTGCGTCCTGCCGGTCGCGGGAAAAGGGCTCCCGACGCGGCAGAACCAGATGCACGCGGGCTTGTCGCACGCCGCGAATGGCGCGGATCGTGCGCGCGATTTCCCCCTCCAACGCGCGGGTCTCGTTGATCTTTTGTTGGAAGTCGGTGAATGCCAGACCGTCGCCGCGGTCGAACAACTCGTACCCGATCGAACCGCCTGACGGCAGTCCCTCTCGCGCCAGTAGCAGCCGAGCGTCGGGGATTTGATCAGCGGCGACGAGGATTTGGCTGCCGCCGCCGGCGATGCGATACGGGATATGTTTGCGGTTGAGGTGTTCGACCACCTGCGCGGACTCACGAAGGTCGAGGTCGCCGTACAGCAGCGCCATCTGCTCTCCGGTGCCGCCGCGCAGGACCATGACCGACAGCAGCGCCAACATGCCGAGCGCGACGGCACCCATGGCGGCGAGACGTGCCGCGCCCAAGGCGCGGAAGCCGTCCAGCAGCGCATTCATGCTTCATGCTCGCGTTGGTGTCCCGTCATCGCCGGCCTCCTGCCGTCGCGGACACAATGACGCGATAGTCTTAGCGAACCCTTAACGGGCGGGCAGATTTTGCCCAGGCGCGCGGTCGCCACCCTGCTATGATCGAACGGGATCGCGAAGGAAGCGTGGAATGTTCGATCTGGATCAGTTTATCGCCGATTGCGAAGCCGCCGTCGCGGCGGATGGCGGGCAGCGTGGGGTGCGGGAAGCGATGGCGCGTGTCGTATCCGACCGAGCCAGCTTGATCGCGCGCCTTGGCGAGCCGAAGCGCGCGGGGATCGAATTGCTGCACCGATCGAAGACCGTGACCATCCTTAATCTGGTCTGGGGACCGCACATGACGGTGATGCCGCACAACCATCACATGTGGGCGGTGATCGGCATTTACGGCGGGCGCGAAGACAACATCTTCTGGCGCACCCTGCCGTCCGACGCCAAATGGCCGATCGAGGCAGCCCGCGCGTCGTCGCTGATGCCCGGCGATTCCTGCCCCCTCGGCAAGGACATCATCCATTCCGTCACCAATCCGCTGGGTAAGCTGACCGGTGCGCTGCACGTCTACGGCGGCGACTTCCTGAAGCAGGAGCGGGAGGAGTGGCACGAGGAAAGCCTCGAATGCGCCCCCTACGACAGCGCCAAGGCTCGCCGCCTGTTCGAGGAATCGAACGCCCGCCTGTAAGTCGACGCGCAGGGAGGTTCGGCTTAAACTGTCGCCTGGAACGTCCAAGGCAGGCAGTCATGACCGCACCCAATCCCGGCCCCCTCGTCGATACCCACGCCCATATCTACCTGACCGACCAACCGTTGGTCGAGGGTGCCACCCATCGTCCGAAGCACGCCTTCACTACCGAGGATTATCTGAAGACCCTCGATGATCATGGCGTGCTGTTCGGCGTGATCGCCGCGCCCAGCTTCCTGGGCAGCTATAACGACTACACGCTGGACGCGTTGCGGACCCATCGGCGTCTGCGCGCGACGGCGATCGTGGAGCCGAATATCGACCTGTACAACCTCAAGGGCATGGACGCCGACGGTATCGTCGGTATCCGCTTTTCACTGCGCGACTATGCGGGGCTGCCTGACCTGACCACGCCCGAATACAAGCGGCTGTTACGCCGCGTCGCGGACCTGGGCTGGCACGTGCATATCTATGCCGAGGGCGAACGTATCGCCGCGTTGGCACCGGTGCTGATCGACTCAGGGGTCAATCTGGTCATCGACCATTTCGGCAATCCAAGCCCGGAATTGGGTGTTCAATCGCCGGGCTTCCAGGCCGCGCTGCGGGCGGTGGACAGTGGGCGCTGCTGGGTGAAAATCTCCGCCCCCTACCGTTCCCCCGGCTGCGATCACAAAGCCCTGGCGGCGAAACTGATTGAGGTCGCGGGGCCGGAGCGTCTGCTGTTCGGCAGCGATTGGCCGTTCGTGGGGCACGAGACAAAGATCACATTCCGTCAGACGATAGACTGGTTCGAAAGCTTCGTCCCCGACGCCACCATCAGAAATCGTATCGGCTACACAGCCGCTCGGCTGTATCGCTTCGCGTAGGTGAACCATGAGAATTCTTCTTGGAATAGTCGTCGCGTGTTTGTGGATCGGAGCCGCGCGCGCCGAAACGGATACGCTGCGACTGGGTATTCAACCCGGTCTGACCTATTTGCCGTTCGCGGTCATTCAGTATGAAGGGCTGATCGAGAAAGCCGCCGCGGCGGCGGGCGTGCCGAACCTGAAGGTGACCTATAACCGCTTCTCCGGCGGGCCGGCGATGAACGACGGGCTGATGTCCGACAACATCGATATCGCCGCGACCGGCATTCCGTCCTATCTGACGCTTTGGGCCAAGGCGCGCGGCAAGCTGACGATGCGCGGACTGACATCGTACGGCTATATCCCGATTGCGCTGGTGACACGTAACCCGGACGTGAAGACCGTTGCCGACTTCACCGACAAGGATCGTATCGCGCTGCCGGGCGTCAAGACGTCCGTCCAGGCGATCTTCCTGGCGATGGCCGCCGAAAAGGCGTTTGGTCCGGGGCAAAGCGGTCGGCTCGACGCGATTACGGTCACGCGGTCGCATCCCGACGGAATGGCGGCGATCCTGAGCAACAGCGAGATCAACAGCCACTTTACCATCCCGCCTTATCTGAATCTGGAGCTGAAGCGCCCCGATATCCATATGGTAACGACGTCGCAGGAAATCGTCGGCAGTCCGGTTTCCAACGGTGTTGTCTATCTGACGGAACGCTTTCACCAAGCGAACCCCAAGGTCGTGGGGGCGGTCTACGAGGCGATCAAGCAGGCGATCGCGCTGATCAATGCCAATCCGCGACACGCGGCGGAGATGTATCTGAAAATCTCCGAGGAACGCACGCCCGTTGCCGAGATCGAGGCAATGATCACCGCGCCGGGCAGCGTCTACGACATCGCTCCGCACGGCTTCGTGGCGATGGCAAAGTTCCTGCACCGCACCGGCATGATCGGGGCGGAGCCGAAGGACTGGAAAGAGCTTTTCCTGCCCTACGTACACGGCGAAAACGGCAGCTAACGAACATCGCCTCTCCCGCAGCGCGGGAGAGGCGATCTGTATCAGACCGAGAAATACTTGGCGCGCGGGTTAAGCACGACAATCGCGCTGGTCGATTGTTCTGGGTGTAACTGGAACTCGTCAGACAGATCGACGCCAATCCGTTCGGCGCCGAGCAGCTTGAGGATCGGTGCCTGGTCTTCCAGTCGTGGGCAGGCGGGATAGCCGAAGGAGTAGCGGGAGCCGCGATAGCTCTGCGCCAGCATCTTCTCCATATCGCGATCGTCTTCCGCGGCGAAACCCAGCTCGGATCGAATGCGCTTATGGGTGTATTCGGCCATGCCCTCGGCCATTTCGACCGAAAGGCCGTGCAGATACAGATAGTCCTGGTAACGATTTTCCTCGAACCAGACACGCGCGGTGTCGGATGCCTTCTGACCGACCGTCACGACCTGCAAGCCGATCACGTCGCGTTCGGCATCGTCGACGTCGCGGAAGAAGTCGGCGATGCACTCGCCGTCTTCTTTCGGTTGGCGCGGCAGGGTGAAGCGGGCGACCTCGGTCGTGCCGTTCTGTTCGAACAGGATCAACTCATTGCCCTGTCCCGCGGCCTTCCAATAGCCGTACGCGGCCTGGGGACGCAGGATGTCCTGCTCCTCGCAGATCGACAGCATGCGACGCATGACCGGGCGCAGTTCCTGCTTTGCCCAACCGATGAAGTCATCGAGCGATCGACCTTGTTTACGGAAGCCCCACTGGAACTGGTACAGGCTCCGCTCGTTCACGAAAGGCACGATCGCCTTGGCCGGCGCTTCCAAAATCCGCGCGCCCCAGAACGGCGGTTCCGCTACCGGCACATCGCGCGTCAGCCGGCGGCGCCGTTCGCGCACCACGGCGACGTCGACCGGGCGGAAAGCGCGCTCATCCGCCTGACCCAGCGTGCGCGCGGTATTGCGAGCCTTGCCGGACCGTTTCGACTGCACGGCGGCCAGATAGTCGTCGAAGCCGTTGCCGGTGACCCGGTCCATCAAATGCAGGCCGTCGAACGCGTCGCGCGCATAGGCGACCCGACCGCAGGCATAGGATTGCACGCAGGCGTCCTCCACGTAGTTGCGGGTCAGCGCCGCCCCGCCCAGCAGCACCGGGATTTCGATGCCTTGGCGGGACATCTCTTCCAGGTTCTCCCGCATGACGACGGTCGACTTCACCAGCAATCCCGACATGCCGATGGCATGCGCCTGGTGTTCCGTTACGGCCTTCAGCATGTCGGCCAGGGGGACTTTGATGCCCAGATTGACGACGCGATAGCCGTTGTTGGTCAGGATGATGTCGACCAGGTTCTTGCCGATGTCGTGCACGTCGCCCTTCACGGTCGCCAGCACGATCGTGCCCTTTTCCTGGCCGTCGACCCGTTCCATCAACGGTTCCAGATACGCGACCGCCGCCTTCATGGTTTCGGCGCTTTGCAGCACGAACGGCAACTGCATCTTGCCCGCGCCGAACAACTCGCCGACCACCTTCATGCCATCCAGCAGGACGTTGTTGATGATGTCGAGCGGGGGAAGCGTCAGCAGGGCCTCGTCCAGATCGTCCGACAGGCCCTTGCGATCGCCATCGACGATCCGATCCTTCAGACGGCCCTCGGCGGTTTCCGCGCGCTTCTTCACCGTTGCGTCGGCGGCCTTGCGGCCGGCAAACAGTTCCAGCAGCTTTTGCAGCGGGTCGTAACCCTCGGACCGGCGGTCGAAGATCAGGTCTTCCGCGACCTTGGCTTCCTCCGGCGCGATCAGATGCAGCGGGCGGATTTTCGACACGTGCACGATGGCGCCGGTCATGCCCGCGCGCACGGCGTGATCCAGGAATACCGAGTTCAGCACGGCGCGCGCCGCCGGGTTCAAGCCGAAGCTGACATTCGACAAGCCGAGAACGATCTGCACGTCGGGGAATTCAGCGCGGATGGCGGCGATGCCTTCCAGCGTCCACAGAGCGAGCTTGCGGTCGTCCTCGTTCCCGGTGGCGATCGTGAAGGTCAGCGGATCGATCAGCAGGTCCGACTGCGGCAGGCCGTACTTGTTGCAGGCGAAGTCCACCAGCCGACGGGTGATGCGCAGCTTGTCCTCGACGGTTTTGGCCATCCCGACTTCGTCGATTGTCAGCGCGATCACGGCGGCGCCGAACTGCTTCGCAAGCTTCAGGCGATCGGTCGCGTGGCCCTCGCCGTCCTCGAAATTGATCGAGTTGATGATCGCCTTGCCGCCATGCAACTTCAAGGCGGCGGCGATCACCGGTGTTTCCGTGCTGTCGATCACCAGCGGACTGTTCACCGAAGCGGTGAACCGGCGGATGACTTCGTTCATCTCGCCGATTTCGTCGCGTCCGACGAAGGCGGTGCAGATATCCAGCGCGTGGGAACCCTCGCCGATCTGCTCGCGGCCCATCGACACGCAGCCGTCCCAGTCATGCGCTTCCTGTAGCTCGCGCCATTTCCTGGAGCCGTTGGCGTTGCAGCGTTCGCCGATGGCGAAGATGGTGTTTTCCTGCCGGAACGGAACCGCCTGATACAGGCTGGCGACGCCGGGTACCCAGATTGACTTGCGCGGCACCGGGGCAGGGCGGAAGCCTGATGTCCCCGTGCGTCGTCGCAGCATCGCATCCAGCGCCTGGATGTGCGGGATGGAGGTGCCGCAGCAGCCGCCGATCAGATTGACGCCGTCCTCTCCGACGAAACGATCGAGCCAACTCGCCAGATCGGCCCCACTGAGCGGGTAATGTGTCTGCCCGTCCACCAGTTCCGGCAGGCCGGCGTTCGGCTGGACGGAGATCATGCCGGGCCAGTTCTTCGCCAACCAGCCGACATGTTCGGCCATTTCCTGCGGTCCGGTGGCGCAGTTCAGGCCCATCAACGGCACGTCCAGAGCATGGATCACGGCGGCGGCGGCGGCGATGTCGGGGCCGACCAGCAGCGTGCCCGTCGTTTCGACGGTGACCTGGACGAAGATCGGGGTGTCGGTGCCGGCGGCCAGACGAGCGATTTTCGCGCCGTTCACCGCCGCCTTGATCTGTAAGGTGTCCTGGCAGGTTTCGATCAGGATGGCATCGACACCGCCCGCGATCAGACCGCGGCATTGCTCCGCCAGCGCCGCCTCCAGCGGATCATAAGCGATATTGCCCAGGCTCGGCAGTTTCGTGCCCGGCCCGACGCTGCCGACCACCCAGCGATGCCGGCCGTCGCTGAAGGTTTCGGCGGCCTCGCGCGCCAGTTCCCCCGCGATCTTGTTGATCTCGAAGGCGCGGTCCGTCAGGTCGAACTCCGCCAAGGTCACCGGCGATGCGCCGAAGGTGTTGGTTTCCACCATGTCCGCCCCGGCCTCGAAGTAGCCGCGGTGGATTTCGCGTACCAACTCGGGACGCGACAGCACCAGCACGTCGGTGCAGTTCTCTCGGCCCCAATAGTCTTTCTCGGTATCCAGGGTCAGCGCCTGGACACGACTGCCCATGCCGCCGTCGCACAACAGGACGCGGTCGCGCAGGGCATCGAGCAAATGGGGACGGGACATGGCTATTACCTTCAGGCGGCGTTGCGGGTGGCAGGCCAGATGCGGACATCGAGCGGTCCTGGAACGGTCAGCGGCTTGTCGGCCGCGGCCCCGGAATCGCTCAACAGGCGGTGCATGGTGGTGTCGGAAAAGCCGCGCCAGCGATGCGCGAGCCGTGTTGCCAGATCGAAGCGTTCGTGTTCGGCGAGATCGATCACAATCAGCCGTCCGCCCGGGCGCAGCGCGCGCAGCGCCTCGGCGATCGCGCCGGCCGGGTCCTCGGCATAGTGAAGCACCATCTGCAGGACCACGATGTCGAACGAGGCATCGGTCAGCGGCAGACGATACATATCCCCCAGCCGCACCGCGCAATGGGCGTATTCGGCCTTGGAGAGCCGAGCGCGGGCGAGAGCGAGCATGGCTTTGGAGGCATCGATGCCGAGGGCCTCGGTCACGCGCGGCGCCAGCAACTCCAGCACACGTCCGGTCCCGGTGCCGATATCGAGCAGGCGGCCGGCCCCTTGGTCGGGGATCAGCGACAGCAGTGCCGTTTCCACCGCCAGGGCGGGAAGGTCGAGCGCGCGCATCTCGTCCCAATCGGCACCCTTGCCGCGAAAGCTCTCCGACGCGATTCGCGCGCGTTCGGCCAGGACCCGCGCGACCTGTCGGCGGTCGGATTCCAGCACGGGATCATCGTCCGGCAGGCGCGCGATCAGGTCTCGGGCGAAGGCACCCTGCGCGCCCGTCGGCAGCGCGAACCAGACGTTGGAGCCTTCGCGCACGCGGTTCAGCAGGCCGCATTCGCACATCAGCTTCAGGTGGCGCGACAGCCGGGGCTGCGACTGACCGAGGATTTCCGTGAATTCCATCACACAGAACGCGCCGCGTCCGGCCAGGGCCAGAAGCCTCAGCCGGGTCGGCTCCGCCGCCGCGCGCAAGGTGGTGAGGAGGTGATCCATGGCCGACACATGACATAAAGATATCCTTATGTCTATCGTGTCGTGGGTTTGCCATGGGACGCCGGTTGGTATCCCGCGTCAGGAGAATGGCAATTCCATCACATCGGAGCTTTACGTGTTCGTCGCGGCGACCTATCACGCGTCCTGCAAACGGATGGGGCGTCGCCAAGCGGTAAGGCAACGGATTTTGATTCCGTCATTCGGAGGTTCGATCCCTCCCGCCCCAGCCAACCAATCCAATCCTCAACGTTCCGCCATTCGGATCAGCGCAAGGCCCGTCCGGCGTCGAAGCCCAGAAAGCCGATCGACGGAATCGGCGTGCCGCCGTCACCGGCGAACAGGCGCGGCGTGGTCGGGGTGGGCTGCACCGGCGCGGCGCGCACGGGTTGCGGCTTACGGTCATTGACCGGACGCGACGCGGCGGCCGCGGTCGAGGCATCGCGCGCGCCTCGATCGGTCTCCGCCCGCAGCGACAGCAACAGGAACGCGATCTCGTTACGTCCCAGATCGACGGCGAGTTCGGTGGATGTCAGGCCGAGCGCGTTGCGCGCGTTCAGATCCGCGCCGCGCATGACGGCATCGCGGGCAACCGCCAGATCGCCGCGGTTGATGGCATCGAACAGTGCCTCCGTCGGGGCCATGTCGGTGGGGGAGCGCAAGGCAGGGGCCACGGCGGTTGGGTTGTTGCGCACGCCGGGCAGGCCGGGCGGCTGGATGACCGGTGCTTCCGGTGCCTGACCCCGGTTGCGCCGCCCGGATTGCAGGGCTTCGCCGGCGCCGTTGCCGAACTGTGCCAGGCACGGCACAGCCCAGAAAACGCCGATGGCGAGCATCAGGGCGGCGAGGACGACCGAACGGCGAGGGGTGGATATGATCATGAGCGTCATTTACCTTAACCGCGGTTTAACCACCAGAAGCCAAGATTGAGCCAGGTCGCGAACAGGACCCAGGCGAGGTACGGCCACAGCAGGACTTCCGCCAGCCGGCTGACGCGGCGAAACGCGCGGATCGTCGCGATCAAAAGCACCAGCAACAACAGAATGCCGATCAGCGCGGCACCGGGGTTGCGCAGCCCGAAGAACAGCGGCGTCCAAAGCGCGTTGGCGGCCAGATGCCAGCCCCACAGGCGCAGCGCCGGTCCGGCGCCGGCGCGCTTCCAGACCAACCAGGCGGATGCGCCCATCATCACGTACAGCGTCGTCCAGACCGGGCCGAACACCCAGTTCGGCGGCTTGCCCGGCGGGGCGTTCAGCGTCGGATACCAATCGTGCACGGATGTCGCCGTCAGCGCGCCGCCGGCGGCACCGACCAGCAGGCACAGCCCCACGAACCCCAGCAGCGCCAGCCACGGGCGCGACGGAGTGAACCGCGGCTCGTTCGGGGCTCCTCCACCGGCACCCGGCAGCGGGGGCAGCGCGGATGGGGCGGGCGGTTGGAAGGCGACGGAGGCCGTCACCAGCCGTTGATCCGCGGCCACACGGCGACGACCTCCTGCTCTCCATCCACGACGTAGTAGCGATCGTGCGCGGCGGTGGTCATACAGGTGTGGTTCGGCGCGACACGCAGCTTGCCGCCGATCGGCAGGTCGATCGGGTAGGCCGGATCGAGGTCGATCACGCCGTGTTCCTGATAGGCGCGTCGCACGATCGCATTGCCGTAGACCCGACCGCCGGCCAAATCCAGCGCCAGGCCAAAGCCGTAATCGTGCGGCGTATCGGCGGTGCTGCGGTCCTTTGACAGCGCCATGCCCCCGGCATCGACCAGGATCTTACCGGGGCGACGGCCGATCACGCTGGCCAGCACCGTCACCGCGATGCCGTCCAGGCCGTGCGTTTCGATTTCCGCCTGGAACAGATCGCCGAACATATAGACGCCGGCGCGTACTTCGGTGACGCCGGCCAGGTTTTCCGCGTGGCGGGCGGTCGGCGAACTGCCGACGGAAACGATCTCGATCCCGTGCCCGGCTTCGCGCAGGCGCGCGGCGGCCAGGGATGCGGCGGCGCGCTCCGCCTCGGCGATTTGCGCCATCTCGCGCACGCTGCGTCCGGCATAGGAATGCCCGGCATGGGTCATGACGCCGCTCAGCGCGCCGCCCAGGCGGGTGGCGAGTTCCAACAGCAGGTCGTCGTAGGGCGCGATCCCGCCTCGCCCCTCCCCGCTGTCGATCTCGATCAGTGTGCGCGGCGGGGTGGGCAGGGCACCGATCATCGTGGCGACGTCGGGATCGTCGGTCAGCACGATCATGCGCGCGCCCGACGTGTTCAGCCGCACGACCTGCGCTAATTTCTGCGGCGTGATGCCGACCGCGTAGAGAATATCGACGATCCCATGGGCGAAGAAATACTCGGCTTCCGCCAGTGTGGAGACGGTGATGCCGCCGAACTGTCCGGCGATGGCGAGGCGCGCGACGTCGATGGATTTCGCGGTCTTCATATGCGGGCGCAGCGGCACCTTGTGGCGCGCCAGCGCGGCGGACATGACCCGCAGATTGCGCTCCAGCACCGTTCGGTCGAGCACGAGGCAAGGGGTCGGCAGATCGGCGAGCATCATGGGGTGGGCTTCCAGTCGGCGTTGTCGTCGATGGGCAGGACGGGGCGCGGCATGTGTTGCCAGTCGAAGCGCGACAGGATCGGGCTGGTCAACCCGGGCGCGTCGACCTCGACCACATCTTCATGCCGGAAAAACTCGTCGTATCCGCCCCGGAAATGGCCGCGCGACTTCACCACGACAACCCGCGCGGCGGCGATATCGAGGCCGAAGGCTTCAAAGAAAACGGGGTCCGCGCACTGGAACCGGTTGGAGATGACAACCACGACGATGCCGCCGATCCGTAATGCCGCGGATGGTCCGGGATCGAGCGTATTGTTCGCGTAAATCCCCCGCCGCCCGAGCATCGGGCCGATATGCAGGCGCTGGACGAAGGCTTCGGCCGCGAAGGGACGCGAGAAGCTGTCGATCCCGTCGCCGTTGAACCGTGCCGGGAACGTCGCGCCTTCGCCCAGGCTATGGGCCTGCTCCGCCAGGGCCGGATCGTGGATCACGCCGACCAGGGCATCGCGCACGCCGGCGTTGTGAAACGCTTCCAGGATCCACATCGTGTTGCCGCGTCCGCCGCCGCCGGGGTTGTCGGCGACGTCGGCGAAGGCCAGGGCGTGAAGCGAAGGGTCTTCGGTCGCCTTCGCGCGCGCGGTGGCGTCTTCCAACGCGGTCAGGCTGGGGCGGAACAATGCCCGTCGGTCCCAACCGGCGACGGCGATCTCTCGCGCCAGGCTGTCGGCGGCGTCCTGGTCGGTGGCGGTGACGACCACGGTCAGGCCGTTGAACGGCGTGTCGGCAAAGGCGAACCCGCCCATGACGGACACGTTCAGCACCCGGCCGTCGTATGGGGCCTCCCGCATGCGGCGCTGCCCCAGATCGATCAACTCGCCATAGGGGCGGTGATGCGCGTCGGCCCCGGTCAGCATGGTCACGGTCGGCGGCACGATCGGCAGACGGATTTTTGCCAGGAACGTCTTCGTCCCCGTCAGCAGGCGTCGCATCGTCAGGGCGGCTTCCTCGCCCCGCGCGCGCATGTCCAGATGCGGGTTGGTGCGATAGCCGATATAGGCGTTCACCAGATCGACATCCGCGTCGGACACATTGGCGTGCAGATCGTAGGTCGCGACGATCGGCACGTTCGGCCCGACGATCTCCCGCACCAGGGCCAACAGCGTGCCTTCGGGGTCATGATCCTCGGTCGTCAGCCCCGCGCCGTGCAGCACGCAATAGACCCCGTCCAGCGCCCCCGCCGATCGCAGGTCGCCGGCCCAGCGGGTCATGGCCCAATCGAAAAACTCCTGCTCCACCGGTCCGTTCGGTTCAGCCATCGCCAACAGGCTCGGCACCGGCTCCCACGCGCCCGCGGCGTCCATCGTCGCCACGAAGCCGGGCATTTCACCCAGCATCGACGGGGATGTCGATCGGGCGTTGGCCAACATGACGGCGCCGGAGAGCAGCGTGCGCGCGGCGAAATCCGCCTCTGTCGCGATGGGCGCGAAGCGGTTGCACTCGATGGAAAACCCCAAAAGGGCGATGCGCGGCGCGGACATGCGGTCAGGTCTCGATCAAATGAAGCTCTCCCCCCAAAGGACATCCATTGGGGATATCCATCGGGGAGCGGCGGGAGCGCGAAACGCTCCGGGTGAGGGAGGGCGCACTATCTCACCATGCGCCCCCCGGTTTCTAGCCCCGCCCCGCGCGTTGGCAAGGCGATCGTGTCCGGGTGTGGGCGGGTCCTGGCTTCGGGCTTTGGGTAGGCAGTTTCTCTGGGTGCATAGGGTTCTTCCACCGGGATACGCGCTTCGGCCGCGCGGGCATGTCGGGTGGGTCGGTGCTTGTCTGCCGAGCGTTGGTTTTGGCTGGGAGGAAGGCTGAGTTTCCGGGAGGTCGCGGAGCTTGGGCTTCGCCCACTGAGTCTCAGGGCGCATGAGGTTCTTCCGCCGAGAAAGGCGCTTCGGCCGCAGGCAGGTGGGAGGGGTCGGTGCCGGGTTGCCGGGTTTTGATTTTGACTGGGAGGAAGGCTGAGTTTCCAGGAGGTCGCGGAGACGGGGCTGCTCGGCCTGGGTCTCAGGGCGCATGAGGTTTTTCCGTCGCGAAAAGCGCTTTGGCCGCAGGCAGGTGGGAGGGGTCGGTGCCGGGTTGCCGGGTTTTTTGATTTTGACTGGGAGGCAGGCTGAGTTTCCAGGAGGGCACGGAGACGGGGCTGCTCGGCCTGGGTCTCAGGGCGCATGAGGTTTTTTCGTCGCGAAAAGTGCTTCGGTCGCGCGGACGTCCCGGGATGGGTCGGTGCCGGCTTGCTGGGTTTTGGTTTTTGCTGGGAGGGAGGCTGAGTTTCCAGGAGGTCGCGGAGGCGTGGCTGCGCGGCCTGGGTCTCAGGGTGCATAGGGTTTTGTTCGCGGGGGGCGAGATTGGCGCACGCGGGGCGATCCCAACCCTCCGTGCTCTTCGCGATCCTTTGACTTCCTTTGTGTTGAATCCTGAGACGGTGATCCAGACTCTCACGGTGCAAGGGGTTTTTCCGCTCGGAAACGGGCACGCGCGGAACAGGGGGTTCGCGGCAGGTTTCGGCCGCGCCTTCGTCATTCCAGTGTCGGGCAGACCATACGGCCGAGCGCATGACGGAGCGCCGGTCGGGGGGCGACGGGGAAGACGGGGGCATACGCAGGGGTTCGGCCATGCAAGGGTACTACCCAAACGCCGACAGCGCGCCAATCGTTGCGTGATGCCCCTCGGGCGGGGGAGCGGTTAAAGCCCGAGGGGCGCGTGCGATCGTCTTAGCCGCGGGCCGGCGCGATGAACTCCCACGGCGCGTATTCCTTGCCGATGTCGGTCATCACCTCGATCAGCGTCGGCGCGTTGACGGCCAGTGCCTCTTTCAGGGCGACGCGCAGACCGTCGGCGTCGGTCACGCGCCAGGACTGCACGCCAAAGGCCTTGGCGAAGGTCTGGAAGTCCGGATTGCTGAGCGCCGAACCGGACTCCCGCCCGTCAAACATGCGCAACTGGTCGCGCATGACGTTGCCGTAGGCGCTGTTGTTGAACACCACGGTCACCAGGTTGATGCCGTGGCGCACGGCCGTCGCCAGATCGGTGCCGCCGAACAGAAAGCCGCCGTCGCCGGTGACCGCGACGACCGGGCGGTCGGGAAATGCGACCTTGACGCCCAGCGCGGTGGGGAAGCCCGCGCCCAGCGTGCCGGAAAAGCCGGAGGTGATCAGGCTGCGCGGCGAATGAAACGGCATGCCGAACCAGGACACATAGCCGACCTGGGTCATCTCGTCGCAGAAGATGCCGTTCTCCGGCAGCACGTCGCGGATGGCCTCGATATACGACAGTTGCGGCTGGACCTTTTGGATGGCGACCGCGGTATCGGCCTTGGCCTTGGCGATCTCGGCGGCGCGCGCGCCGTCCGCGCGGGCGGAGACCATTGCCGTCAAGGCTCGGGCGGCATCGGCGGTGTCGGCGACGATGCCCAGGGAGACATTCAGGCGGCGCATCTCGATCGGGTCGATGTCGATCCGGGCGATTTTCAGCCCGTCCGGCATCTTGCCCCAACGCGTCGTGGGTACTTCCAGCCGGGTGCCGAAGGCGACCAGCAGATCGGTTTTCGGCCACAGCAGATAGCCGGCGGGAATGGTCAGGCCGAGGGGATGACGGTCGTCGACCACGCCGCGTCCGCCGCGGAACGACACGACGGGCGCGCCGGTCTTTTCGGCCAAGGCGAGGATTTCCGGGCTGGCGTCGCTGGCGCCGCCGCCCACCCAGATCATCGGCGCCTTGGCCTCGTTCATCATTTTGGCGAGGGCCGCGATCTTCTCGGGATCGGGGATGGGATTGGCGAAGGTCGGCAGCGGGTCTTGCGGCGTGACCTCGGCGGTCGCGGTGAACTGATCCCAGGGCATTTCCAGCGAGGCCGGACCGCGCCGTCCGGACATCATCTCCTGAAACGCGCGGGCGACCTTCATCGGGGCGTCGACGGGATGTTCGATGCGATCGGCGTGTTTCAGCAGCGTCTTCAGGGTGGCGAGTTGGTCGGGCAGTTCGTGCAACTGTCCGCGGCCGCGACCGATATAGGCGCTGGGGACCTGTCCGGTCAGGCACAGCACGGGCGCGTTGACGCCCCAGGCGGTGGCCAGGGCCGCGGTGGTGTTCAGCACGCCGGGGCCGGGAACCACGGCATAGGCGGCGGGCTTGCCGGTGGCGCAGGCATAGCCCAGGGCCATATAGGCCGTGGTTTGTTCATGACGCGCGTTGATGAGGCGGAGGCGGTTGGCGTTGCGGGCGAAGGCGTCGAACAGGCCGTAGACCTGCACGCCGGGCAGACCAAAAATGGTGTCGATGCCGTGCCGCAGCAGGCTGTCGACGATGGCTTCTCCGCCGGTCATTTTGGGCATATTCGTGTTTCCTTCCCTTTTGCCGGGAGGGTGACACGATCAGCGGGCCGATGGGAAGAAGGCCAATGGGACGAAGCGACGGTCGTTACAGCAACCGCGCCGCCCGCGCGCCCCAAACCGCGCCGACGGCGATGCCTCCCGCCAGGACGGCCGTCAGCAAGCCGGAAAAGCGTCCGGCGAATTTCAGGCGTCCCGACAGTGCCGTCATCAGCAGCAATGCGATGAATGGCGACAGCGCCGCGAGATCGATTGCCTTGAACCCGCCGCGCGGCAGGCGGCCCAGCGCGAGTTCCGCCAGCGCGCAGGTGGCCGCCAGTCCGGTCGCCGGGGCCAGCAAGACCAGGGTGATCATTTTCGGCGCGGCGAGCATCGGCAGCGAGGCGGCGGCGGGGACCAGCGCCAGCAACACCCACATCCAGGGCGCGGAGACGCACCAGAGCGCGCCGGCCAGGACCAGGCTTGCCGTCGCCGGGCGCAGCGGATCGGCGAGTTTCCCGCCCATCAACCATCCCGTTGCCAGAACCGCGGCGGCGATCGCGGCCATGGTCTGCCAGGCGGCCAAGGCCTCGATCCGCGCGCGGGGGGCGCCGCCCAGCCACCACGCGGCCAGCAGCGCGGCGATCAGCAGGGGCGGCCAAAGGCCTCGGCGGGGGGCGAAACGCGCGGAGGCCCAGGTCAGCAGCAGCAGGACGATCGCCAGCGGCGTCAGCCGATCCACGGGCAATCTTGGGGTGAGCGTGAAGGGCGTGTTGCTCATGCCGTACCAGCCCGCCAACAATCCGGCGGCACCGGTGGCGGCGCAGATCGAAGCGGATTTTGTTGCCCTGCCGAGGAGAGCGAGGACAAGGCAAACGGCGAGAGCGATCAGGGGACCGCGAAATTCGTTGAGAAGGGCGACATCCCCCTTCCCGAAAAGACCGTGCATCAGCATTGTCGCGGGATGAATTGTCGTTGCCGACGAGTCAAGCAATCGAATGACGAAGGGCAACCGAACGACGAAAGGGTCGAGCCAGAATGCGTCAACTTCACCTTCCGATGCGGATTTGGGATGCGCCGACTCGCCTGTTTCATTGGGCGTTGGTCATCCTGGTGTTTCTGTGCTGGCTGACGCACTACAAAACCTGGACCGAGTTGCATTTCCTGTCAGGCTACGCGGTGCTGGCCTTGCTGTTGTTCCGGGTGGTCTGGGGGGTAATCGGCAGCGACACGGCGCGGTTTACTCAGTTCCTGAAGAACCCTTTGGAAGCGTTGCGGCATCTGTCGCATCTGCACCGTCGCGAGCCGGATCTGGAGGTCGGTCATAATGCCGCCGGCGGCTGGATGGTGGTGGTTATCCTGCTGATGCTGTTGGCGCAGGTGACGACGGGATTGTTCAACAACACCGACGATATCTCGGAAGATGGCCCGCTGGCGCGGTTCGTGGGGCGGGAAAACAGCAACTGGTTCGGGCATTTGCATGCGTTGAACTTCAAGCTGATTCAGCTTGTCATTCTGGCGCATGTTTCGGCGATCGTGCTGTATTTCGTGCTGAAGGGCCACAACCTGGTGCGGCCGATGATCACCGGGAAAAAGCGTATGCCGGGGGCGATGCCCGCGCCGCGCATGGTGCATCCGGTATTGGCGCTGATCGTCCTGGCGGTCGCCGCCGGTGCCGTCGCGCTGTTTGTTCGTCTGGTATCCTGATCGCGCGTTTTCGACCGGCGAGGTTTTGCCTCGCCGGTCGAACGTCGCATTACTTCGCGCGATAGGCGTTGTGGCACGCGCCGCAGGTCGCGCCGACGGCTTTCGCCTCGGTCGCGACGAGTTCGGCGTCGCCGGCCTTGGCCGCGTCCGCGAGCTTGGTCGCCGCGGCGCCCATGGCCATCGCGGCTTTCTGGAAGCCGGCGGCGTCGGAGAAGACTTCCGGCAGAGCCTTGGTGTTGCTGCCGGCCGCGGTGCCCTGCGGGAACAGCGACGGCATGATGGCGGCATAGCGCGTGATTGCGCGGGCGCGGCCTTCGAGGGTCTTGACGTCGCCCTTGAGCGCGATCACGGCGTTGATGCCGGCGAAGTCGCCGCCCAGCAGGGCGAACGCGACCTGGCGGGTTTCGATCAGATTGGGGCCGCTTTGGGCCTGTGCCATCCCCGACGCGGCCAGAACCATCGCCGACGCCAATGCAAGCTTCTTTAACATGCCTGTAAACCTTCCCCTGTCGATTACGCGGGCCGTGGTTGCCACTTTTGCTCCCGGCCGCGATGAAGCACTACCAGACGGGCGTCGGCGCGCAAGCCGCCCCCTCCATTGAGCAAGGACGCACCGGGTGGCGATAAATTCCATTGCTGTTTTTTGTGGATCTCGGGCGGGCGCCGATCCCGCCTATGCCGATGCCGCGCGTGCTTTGGGGCGTGGTTTGGCGGAGTCCGGCATTCGATTGGTTTATGGCGGCGGGCGGGTTGGCATGATGGGGATCGTGGCCGACGCGGTGCTGGCGCATGGCGGGGCGGTGCTGGGGATCATCCCCGAGTTCCTGATGCGCAAGGAGGTCGCCCATCGCGCGCTGACGGAGTTGATCGTCACCGACAGCATGCACAGCCGCAAGGCGCGGATGGCGGCGGAGGCCGACGCTTTCCTGTGCATGCCCGGCGGGTTGGGTACGTTGGACGAGACCCTGGAAATTCTGACCTGGCGGCAATTGGGATTGCACGCGAAACCGGTCCTGCTGTGCGATGTCGGCGGTTGGGTTCGGCCCTTTGTCGCGGCTTTGGAGGCATCGGTGACGCAGGGCTTCGCCGCCGCCGAGGTGTGTGCGTATTACGAGGTTCTGAGCGATGTGCCCGCCGTGTTGGCACGCCTGGGCGCCGAGCGCTAACGATTGCTTAGGATGTTGGTGTCAGAAATGGAAACGCCGACGGAATTGGTCCGTCGGCGTTCAACCAGGAGGTGCAGAGATGCTCAACCATCTCATCCTCTTGCTCCTGATCATCGTGATTCTTGGCATCGAAGTCAAGATTACGATGAAGCGGAAGTAAGGGCCGGGCCGGTCCATACGTGGACCGGCCTACCCCTGGTGCCACCACGCGGGTTACGGGCGTCGGCGAGGGCGAACGTGCGGCGCTGGAAGCGGTGCGGGCGCTAACGATTGCTTAGGATATCGGTGTCAGAAATGAAAACGCCGACGGGAATGAGCCCGTCGGCGTTCAACCAGGAGGTGCAGAGATGCTGAACCATCTCATCCTCTTGCTCCTGATCATCGTGATGCTTGGCATTGAAGTCAAGATTACGATGAAGCGGAAGTAAGGGCCGGGCCGGTCCATACGTGGACCGGCCTACCCCTGGTGCCAGCGTGTGGGTTTGGGGCTTCGACGAGGTCGGACACGAGGCGGAAGGCCAGGCGCTAACGATTGCTTAGGATATCGGCGTCAGAAATGGAAACGCCGACGGAATTGGTCCGTCGGCGTTCAACCAGGAGGTGCAGAGATGTCCGCACATCTCATCCTCTTGCTTCTGATCATTGTGGTTCTTGGCATTGAAGTCAAGATTACGATGAAGCGGAAGTAAGGGCCGGGCCGGTCCATACGCGGACCGGCCTACCCCTGGTGCCACCGCGCGGGTTTGGGGCGTCGACGAGGTCGGACACGAGGCAGAAGGCCAGGCGCTAACGATTGATTAGGATATCGGCGTCAGAAATGGAAACGCCGACGGAAATGGTCCGTCGGCGTTCAACCAGGAGGTGCAGAGATGCTAACCCATCTCATCCTCTTGCTCCCGGGATCGACAGGGGGACGCCACCGTCTCACACCGGTCGCCCAACCGCCATTCCCGAGGCCTGGAACGCCACGTCGGACCCCACACCCAACCCGACCCACTCACGCTATCACGCCCTACGCGCCGGGAATCCCGCCGCGAACGACAAAACGACATTGCGTCCCCACCGAAACCGTGCTTCAAGCCCGCCCTTCCCTGCCGGGAGCGACGGCATCTCTCCCGGCTATGCCCAGCGTCCATCCCGGACGTGGCCCGACACAGGCCAGGGCAGAGATAAGCCAGAGGGGTGCATTCATGCCGCTATATGAAACCATACTGATCGCGCGCAACGACGTGACGCAGCAGCAGGTCGAGACCATCGCCGACGAAATCGGCGCGGAACTCGAAGCCGACGGCGGCGCCGTTAAGAAGCGCGAATACTGGGGCCTGCGCGGCCTCGCCTACCGGATCAAAAAGAACCGGAAAGGCCACTACATGCTCCTCGGTCTCGACGCCAAGCCCACCTTCATCAAGGAAATGGAGCGTAAGCTCGGCCTGAACGAAGACATGCTGCGCTTCATGACCATCCGCGTCGAAGAAATCGAGGAAGCGCCCTCGTCGATCCTGTCGCGCAAGTCCGACGAGCGTGAACGCACCTTCCGTGGACCGAAACCCGCCGGACGCTTCGAAAGCGGCCGCCGCCGGGGCTTCGACGACCGTGAAGAATTCCGCGCGCGCGACGAAGGCGTGCCCGACTTCCGCGCCGGGCTGGAGGAGTAATCGAAGATGTCCGATACCGATATCAATCCCGCCGCCCGCCGCACCGCGGTCGGCGCTCGCCGGCCTTTCTATCGCCGCCGCAAGTCCTGCCCGTTCTCCGGCCCCAACGCGCCGAAGATCGACTATAAGGACGTGCGCCTGCTGTCGCGCTTCCTGTCGGAACGCGGCAAGATCGTGCCGTCGCGCATCACCGCCGTCTCGGCGAAGAAGCAGCGTGAACTCGCCGTCGCCATCAAGCGCGCCCGGTTCCTCGCCCTTCTGCCGTACATCGTCGCTTAAGGAGGCAGAACATGGCCACCGTTGATTTGGTCCTGCTCCAGCGCGTCGAAAAGCTGGGGCAAATGGGCGACGTGGTAAAGGTGAAGCCGGGCTATGCCCGCAACTTCCTTTTGCCGCAGAAGAAAGCGCTCCGCGCCACCAAGGCGAACCTGTCCCGCTTCGAGGAACAGCGCGCCCAGCTTGAGGCGCAAAACCTCAAGCGCCGCGAAGAAGCCGAACGCGTCGCCGAACGCGTGGGCGGCCTGTCGGTCGTCATCATCCGTCAGGCCGGCGAATCCGGCGGTCTCTACGGATCGGTGTCCAGCCGCGATATCTCCGACGCCTGCACCGCGGGCGGCCTGACGATCAATCGCACGCAGGTCATCCTTAACAACCCGATCAAGACATTGGGTCTGACCAAGATCACCGTATCTCTGCATCCGGAAGTCACCATCCCCGTCACCGTCAACGTCGCGCGCAGCGCGGAAGAAGCGGAACGCCAGGCCAAGGGCGAACGGGTCGGCGCGAACGAGGAAGAAGACGAAGCCCCCTCCGCCGAGGAAATGCTCGAAACGGAACTTCAGGCCGAACAAGCCTGATCATCCGCCAGATACGCTTCTAACGACGATCGCCCCGTTCCGGGGACCGATCCGGACCGACCGGGGCCAATTCCCCCGCGAAGGTTCGGATTCGGTCACGGAACGGGGTTTCGTGTTTCCGGACTTCCCCCCGCTATCCACAGCCGGCCCCCCTGCGCACGCGGGGGGATGAGGCCTATGGTGGCGGAATCGTGAACACAATCGATTCCCCCCTCCTCGGCCTGTCCCAACGTCTCCCTCCCTCCAACGTCCAGGCGGAGCAAGCCCTCCTCGGTGCTTTGCTCGCGAACAACAAGGCCTATGAACGGGTCTCGGAGTTCCTGGCCCCCGAACACTTCGCCGATCCCATCCATGGCCGCATCTTCCAGGCCATCCAACGCCGCGTCGAAGCCGGGCAACTCGCCGACGCGGTCACACTGAAAGCGGAATTCGAACATTCCGGCGTGCTGGAGGAAGTCGGCGGCACCGTCTATCTGGCCCAATTGCTGACCGCCATGGTCGGCATCATCAACGCCGGTGAATACGGGCGCGCCATTCACGATGCCTGGGTCAGGCGTCAGTTGATCGATCTCGGCGAAGTCGTGGTCAACAACGCCTTCGGCATCGACGGCGCGCTCGACGGCGTCCAACAGATCGAGTCCGCCGAACAGGCGCTGTTCGAACTGGCGACCCAAGGCGGGTCCGACGGCGGCTTCGTAACCTTCGAACGCGCGCTGACTGACGCGATCCTGGGGGCGGAACGTGCCTTCAAACGCGCCGGCCACGTCTCCGGTCTCAGCACCGGTCTGCGCGATCTCGACATCAAAATGGGCGGCCTGCATCCGTCGGATCTGATGATCCTCGCGGGGCGACCGGGCATGGGCAAAACCGCGCTGGCCACCAAGATCGCCTTTGGTGCCGCCAAGGCACTGATGGCCGAGGCACGCGCCATCGACCCTAACGGCGTGGCCAAGGCGCAGGTCGCGATCTTCTCGCTGGAAATGAGCTCGGAACAGCTCGCCACCCGCCTCCTCAGCGAAGAAGCCCGCATCTCCGGCGATCGCATCCGACGCGGAGAGATCGGACAGCGCGACTTCGATAAATTCGTCGAAGTCTCCCGCGAAATCGCCTCTCTGCCGATCCAGATCGACGATACGCCGGCCATCACGATGTCGGCCCTGCGCACACGCTGCCGACGCCTGAAGCGGACCAAGGGGCTGGCCCTGGTCGTCGTCGATTACCTCCAACTGATGCGTCCGGCGGCCGGCACCAAGCCGGAAAACCGCGTGCTGGAAATCAGTCAGATCACCCAGGGGCTGAAGGCCCTTGCCAAGGAAATGGCGGTTCCCGTCATCGCCCTGTCGCAGTTGTCGCGCCAGGTCGAAAACCGCGAGGACAAGCGACCGCAATTGTCCGATCTGCGTGAATCCGGCTCGATCGAACAGGATGCCGACTCGGTGCTGTTCGTCTATCGCGACGATTACTACCTGGAACAGAAGATGCCGAAGGAAGTCGCCTTTGACGGCGGCAGCGACAAGTTCCACGCGGCGATGGAAGAATGGCAGCAGAAGATGGCGTTGGCGCACAACAAGGCCGACCTGATCATCGCCAAACAGCGCCATGGCCCGACCGGCACCGTGGCGCTTTACTTCGAGGGTGAGTTCACCCGCTTCGCCGATCTCGATCAGACCCATTCGGACTATGCTGGCTGACGCCGCCGGCGCGGTCCTGACCGTCGATCTCGCCGCCCTGGTCGCCAATTGGCGACTGCTCTGCTCGCTCCACCCGTCCGGTCCGGTTGCCGGCGTCGTCAAGGGCGACGGCTACGGTCTTGGTGCCGCGCCGATCGCCGAGGCGCTGTTCGCCGCCGGGTGCCGCCACTTTTTCGTGGCGCTGCCCCAGGAAGCGATGGCCATCCGTCTGCGCGTGCCGGGGGCGATGGTGGCGGTGTTGTCGGGGCTGATCCCGGGCACGGAAGATGCCTTCATCGTGCGCGACATCACCCCCGTGCTGGGGTCGCTGGCGGAAATCGACGCCTGGACCGCGGCCGGAAAGCGCGCGGGGGTTCGGCTGCCGGCCATCCTGCATGTCGATACCGGCATGGCTCGCCTCGGTCTGGATCAGACCGCATGGCACGCGGTATGCCAGGACCCACTTCGGCTTGCGGGTATCGAGGTGCGCTATCTGCTGTCGCATCTGGTCTCCTCCGAAATCCCGACCGACCCCACCAACGAAACCCAACGCACCCGTTTCGCCTCCATCCGCTCGGCTTTTCCCGCCATTCCCGGCAGTTTCGCCAATTCCTCCGGCATCTTTCTTGGCCCCGATTGGGGGTCCGATCTCGCGCGACCCGGCGCGGCGCTCTACGGCATCAACCCAACGCCGGACCGACCGAACCCGATGCGCCCGGTCGTCGCCCTGCACGCCCGTATCCTGTCCACCCGCGACATCCCGGCGGGCACCGCCGTCGGCTATAACGCGACCTGGACGGCCACCCGCCCGACCCGCATCGCCACCGCCGCGATCGGCTATGCCGACGGCCTGCATCGCGCGGTTTCCGGCAGGCTGACAGGTTTTTTTGACGGCACGCCCATTCCGCTGGTAGGGCGTGTGTCCATGGACCTGACCACCTTCGACGTGACCGACTGCCCCGCCGCCGAAGTCGGCGGGTGGATCGAGATCATTGGCCCGTCCCAATCCCCCGACGCCGTCGCGGCGGTTGCCGGCACGAATGGGTATGAGGTACTGACGTCGCTCGCGCCGCGTCTGCGACGGGTCTATAAGCCCGCGTGAACACCGTTCTCGACCTGCTGGCGACGATCGGCAAAGCGGTGATCGGCATGTGCCGCTCTACCGGCAGCCTCGCCGTGTTCGCCATCGTCGGCCTGTCCCATATCGTCCGCCCGCCCTTCTATGGGCGGTTGTTCGGCAAGGCGCTGATGGAGATCGGCTATTTCAGCCTCCCCGTCGTCGCGCTGACGGCGGTATTTACCGGCATGGTGCTGGCGCTTCAGTCCTATACCGGCTTCGCGCGCTTTTCCGCCCAGGGCGCGGTCGCCAACCTGGTGGTGCTGTCGGTGACACGCGAACTCGGCCCGGTCCTCGCCGGGCTGATGGTGGCGGGCCGGATCGGCGCCGCGATGGCGGCCGAACTCGGCACCATGCGCGTGACCGATCAGATCGACGCGCTGACGACGCTGTCCACCAACCCGATGAAGTACCTGGTCGCGCCGCGCCTGCTCGCGGGCATCGTCGCGCTGCCGTTTTTGGTGCTGATCGCCGACATCCTCGGCGTTCTCGGCGGCTTCATCGTTTCCACCATGAAGCTCGGCTTTAACCCATCCACCTACCTGACCAACACGATCAATTTCGTGCAGACCGAGGATGTGGTCTCCGGCCTTGTGAAGGCGGCGGTGTTCGGTTTTCTGATCACCCTGATGGGGTGCTATCAGGGCTACCACAGCAAGGGCGGCGCCCAGGGCGTCGGCGCGGCCACCACTTCCGCGGTGGTCGGCGCCTCCATCCTCATCCTGGCCTTTGACTACGTCCTGACCGAGATGTTCTTCGCTCGCTAAGTCGGATCACATCCCCGCGGGCGGATCGCAAACCACGGTCTTCATGTCGGCCGGCACGGAGACTTCCAGGATCTCCATCTCATCCGCCGTCGCGGTCTCGTTATGGCGCGTGCCGCCGGGGATCATCATCGAATCGCCCTGTCCCAGGCGCACCTTCGTGCCGTCTTCGAATTCCAGATCGACCCAGCCCTTGAGCATGTAGATGAACTGCTGCTCGCACACATGGTAGTGCCAGCCGGTCGGCTCCGAGAGGCCCTGCGAGGCCAAGGTCACCTGCGCGCGCATGCGCCCGTTGGTGGCGTCGGTCACGCCGAGTTCGCGGTATTTGAAGAAGTCGCGGCGGCCCGGGACGAATTTCGCGTCGTTGATCGGGGCGATGGCCAGCTTCTGCTGCGGCAAATCGGTCACACTGTCGTTCATGGGGTTTTCCTCCGTTCAGGCAGCGCTCAGGTAAAGCCGTTTTGGTTCGGCGCGCAACAGAGGATCGGCTGATCGGACAGCCCGAGGCGCGATCGCCTCTTGCCCCCGACGCGGCATCGAACCAGTTTGCCGCTCTGATTGACCCGAGACCCCGAGACCGCATCATGCCCGACCGCGACCTGCCGATCGTCGACGCCCATCACCATCTGTGGGATTTGGAAGGTCCCATCCGCTATCCCTGGCTTCAGTCCGGCGGACACAGCTGGCTGGGTGATTATTCGCGCATTCGCCGCAGCTATCTGCCGCCGGAATACCGGCGCGATACGGCGCTGCATAACCTTGTCGCGTCGGTGCATGTCGAGGCGGAGAGCGACCGATCGCAGCAATTGGCGGAAACGGCGTGGTTGACCCAGATTCACGCGCAGTACGGCATTCCGAACGCCATCGTCGCCCATGCCTGGGTCGATACGCCGGACGCCGAGGAAATTCTGGCCGGCCAAAAGGCGTTCCCCTTGGTGCGCGGCATCCGCACCAAGCCGGTGATCGCGTCCGGGCCGAACGACAGCGTGCGCGGCCAGAAGCGCAGCCTGCAGGACCCGCAATGGCGCAAGGGGCTGGCTCTGCTGGAGAAATACGATCTGTCCTGGGACTTGCGGGTGCCCTGGTATCACCTGGCCGAAGCGGCGGAGGTCTGTCGCGAACACCCCAATATGCGCATCGTCCTGAACCACACCGGCTATCCGCTGGATCGTTCGCCGGAACAGCTCGCGGTCTGGAAGCGGGGTATGGAGATGCTGGCATCCTGCCCCAATGTCTGGTGCAAGGTGTCCGGCCTGACGGTGAAGGATCAGCCCTGGACCTGGCAGGTCAACGGCGCGGTCATTCGCCAGGCCATCGGCATTTTCGGCATCGATCGCTGCATGTTCGCCTCCAACCATCCGGTGGACGGGGTGAAGGCCAGTTGGGACTGGATTTACACGCAATTCAAATACATCGTGGCCGGGCTGTTGCCGGAAGATCGGCGGAAGCTGTTCGCCGAGAATGCACTGAAATTCTACCGAATCGAACTACCGGCACCGAACGGCAACAGCTGAGGAAAGAGGAAACCAAGACATGGAACTGAACCTGCGGGGCCGCACGGCCCTGATCACCGGTGCTTCCAAGGGCATCGGACTGTCCAGCGCCGAGGTGCTGGCGTCGGAAGGCGTCAACCTTATTCTGGTGTCGCGCACCCAGTCGGATCTGGACGCCGCGCGCCAGAAAATTGCCGCGCGCTTCAATGTCAACGTGCGGGTGCATGCCTATGACCTGTCCGACAGCCGCAACGTCGATGCGCTGGTGGCGGAGCATGCCGACATCGACATCCTCGTGAACAACGCCGGCGCAATCCCCGGCGGCGATTTGCAGCAGATAACCGAAGACCGCTGGCGCGCCGCCTGGGACCTGAAGGTCTTCGGCTATATCAACATGTGCCGCCGCTTTTATGCCGAAATGAAGACCCGCCGACGCGGCGTGATCATCAACGTCCTCGGCATGGCCGGGGAGAAGATGGACCGCGGCTATATCGCGGGTTCCACCGGCAATGCCGCGCTGATGGCGTTTACCAAGGCGCTCGGCGGTTCCGCCGGCGACGACGGCCTGCGTGTGGTCGGCATCAACCCCGGCGCGATCGCCACCGACCGGCTGGTGACTCTGATGAAGGTGCGCGCGGCCAACAGTCTGGGCGACGAAAATCGCTGGGAAGAGCTGATGAAGCCGCTGCCGATGGGCCGAGCGGGGAAGCCGGAGGAAATCGGGACGATGGTGGCGTTTCTGGCGTCGGACATCTCGGCCTATACCACCGGCACGATCATCACGATTGACGGGGGCGCGGTGAATCGCGGCCCCATGTTTTAGGGAATACGACCATGGATTTGAACAACAAGGTCGCCGTCGTTACCGGCGCATCCGGCGGCATCGGCGAAGCGACCGCTAAACGTCTGGCGGAGGCCGGCGCACGGGTCATCGTCGGTTACAACAGCAATGCCGACGTTGCCGAGAAGATCGCGGCCGCCCTTCCCGGCACGGGCCATCGCGCGGTGCGCATTCCGATGCTCGATACGGCGGAAATCCGTGCCGTCGCGGCCATGGTCGAACGGGAGTTCGGGCGTTGCGACGTGTTGGTGAACTCCGCCGGGTTCACCCGCATGGTGCCCCACGCCGATCTGGAAGCGCTGACGGACGAGCTGATCGATTCGATCTTCGCCGCCAATGTGCGCGGTCCCTTCGCCACCGTGCGGGCCTTTGCGCCGCTGATGAAGAAGTCCGGCGACGCCGTGATCGTGAACATTTCTTCCGTCGCCGGGATCACGGGATCGGGCAGCAACATCGCCTATGGCGGTTCAAAAGCCGCTTTGGACACGATGGCACTGTCGTTGGCGCGCGTTCTGGGGCCGGAAATCCGCGTGATGACGGTTTCCCCCGCCGCGGTGGATACCGCCTTCGTGCCGGGGCGCACGACGGCCATGGTGGAACGCGTCGCGGCGTCCACGCCGCTTAAGCGCGTCGTCCAGGCCGACGAGGTGGCGCAGGCCGTCATGGCGGCGGTCACGCATCTGACCTCCTCCACCGGCTGGGTCATCCCGGTCGACGGCGGAAAATTGGTGGGGTAGCGGAACCGCCGGGCTTGCGCGGTTGGATTGCGGCCCTGGCCGCGTCCAGCCGAGCACGCGCCTCGGCGAAAAGGGTGGCGCCGTCCTTGCCGCGGGTGTCTTCCCAGCTTTTGAGGCGATCGACCATGTCGTAGATCGCGCGCAGCAAGGCGACGGCCGCCGGATATCCATCCGGATTCGGATCGCGCGTGCGTTCCAGCCAGTAATCGATGCGGGCATGCGCGAAGGCGACCAGCGACAGCCCGTCTTGCTCCACCCGGACCCGATCGCGGCGCGCGGTATAGCGGTTGGTGCGTTCGATCCAACTCGCGACGTCCGGGTGCGACAAATGATGGATACAGGCGCCGGCGTCGGGCGATACCTTCATCACGCGGTCGGACTTCATCGTCATCCCCGCATGGACGGTGGGGCCGAACTCCACCGCGCCCCGGCGAAAGCAGCGCACGTGATGTTCCGGCCAGTAATAGGCCCGTTCGTCATGTTCCCCGAGGATGTAGTGCCGGAGCGGCAGCGCGTAGATGTCCGCGCGCGGTTCCTGCAATTCGTTGTCCAGGAACTGCGAGGCTTCCGCCGACAGGCATTCGTCGTCGTCGAGGAACACGATCCAATCGTGCGCGCATTGTGCCAGCGCATAGGCGCGGGTTTCTTCCACGGTCGGCGTCCAGGGGACGATCAGCACGCGATCCGCCAGGCCCGTGGCGACCGCGGGGGTATCGTCGGTGGAGGACTTGTCCACGACGATGACTTCATCGGCGAAGCCTATCCCACGCAGGCAGGTTGGAAGCATCGCCGCCCGATTATAGGTAACAACGAATGCGCTGATCTTGGTCCGCACGGCTGGCCCTCCGTCATGTCACGGCCAAACATACGTCAGCAGTGATGAACGAATGGTTAACGCCGCGGCTTAACCGAACAGATGACGTTTCAGCCGCGGCCAATAGGCCCGCAGAAACTGGCGGAGCGATCCGGCCAGGACGTTCCGTTCGGCTTCCGCCGCCGCCGCGCGATCGTTGGCGGCGTTCTTCTCCGCCTCGGCTGCCGCGGCACGATGGTTTGCTTCGTCGCGTTGCGCGCGCAGCGTTTCGGCCGCCAGGGAATCGGTATCTAGGTCGCTACGATCGATAAACAGGCTGTCGGGGAGAGCAGGAAGCGGGGCGTTGGACGCGACCGCCACCAGATAGGGCGCGTTCGGCAGCGTGGTCCCGCGGGTAAACCGCGTCTGGCCGAGACGTTCGAATACCAGCGGGGCGGCGGCGGTGGGCGTGTCGGTCAGCAGCACCGAGCCGAGCATGGGCCGCTGCGTCAGGATTGCCACGTTGGCGAAATGCCGATGCAACAGCGCGATGAATTCCGCGCGGGTCAGTTCGCGCACGTGAAAGGGGTTGGGTGTCGATCCCGGTGGGGAATAAACTTCCCGATCCGGGGTGCTGACGATAAACCGACCGTCCGGACGCAGCACGCGGAAGACTTCGGACACGAAATCTTCCTGGCGATCGAAATGCTCGATGGTTTCGAAGGAGACCACGGCGTCGACGCTGGCGTCCGCAAACGGCAGGTCGCGCGCGTCGCCTTGCATGAAGGTCAGATTGGGGCGTGGGAAGTTGCTTTGCGCCGATTGCACGGTTTCGTGATCGTACTCGACGCCGACGACCGATCGCGCGACCTGCGCGAGTTGCGCCGATCCGTAACCCTCCCCACTGGCGACATCGAGCACGTCGAGGTCCCCGCAGAGGGCGCGGGCGAACAAGTAACGGTGGTAGTGCTCGATCTGGGTTTGGCCGGACAGGGCGGAGGTCAGACGTTCTCCGGTGAACGGTTGCGGTCGTTCGGCAGACTCGCGTGGGAAGATTTCGTCCATGCGCAAACTCAACCCTAGTTGAGTCGTGAGCGCAACTCTTCCATCGCCAGCCGGACGCGATCGGCGGCGGGGCCTTCGGGGATCAGGCGCAGGAAGCGATCGTAGCAGCGCATTGCCGCGCCGATCTGTTCCTGATGTTGATGCATCGACGCGGCCTGCTTCCACAGTTCGGCCTGGTCGGGCGCGATGCGCAGCATATCTTCGATGCAGGTGATCGCCCCGGCGAAGTCCGACGCCTGCAGCCGGCGGGTCATGATGTTGTTCTGCAGTCGCAGAAGGATGCGGCGCGGACCGACCGGGCGCAGCAGCCCCGGCCGCAGTTCGGCTTTCTCGCCCTCGACCTGTTTCAACAGGACACGCAGATCGCGGACGCCCAACGGCGTGCCGCCATTGAAGACATCGAGCACGACCTGGCCGGATTTGCCTTGCAGGGCGATCAGGAAATGGGCGGGAAAATCGACGCCGTTGCCGGCCCATCCGGTGGCCTGCGCGGTGTGCAGCCACAGAATGCCCAGCGCGACGGGCAGGCCGCGTCGGCGCTCTATCACGCGGATCAGATTGGCGTTGGCGAGATCGTCGTAGGATTCGGTATCACCGGCATAGCCGTAGCGCCCGCCCAGCAGGCCGGACAGGGCGATGGCGCGGGCCGCCACATCGTCCTCGTCAATCGTGTCGGCGAGGGTGACGGCCTGGCGGGCCAGATCGGACAGATGGGCGCGTGCGCTTTCCCAATCCGCGTCGGGACAGTCGATCCGCGCGAGTTGCAGCGCGGCGTCGGCGATGTCGATTTCCGCGTCGGGAAGCTGGCCGATGGCTTCCAGTGTGGCTCTGGGGTCAGACATTCAGCGCATGCGATCCATGGGAAACACCGGTTATGATCGTCCTAGGCTCGCAGACGCCGTTATGCCGACCGAGGGTGGCGTCGGCCGACACGCAATGCCGGACCGATCGCCACCCAGGCGCGGGTGTTATTCCCCGGCTGCTTCGGGGAGGTAGATTTCGGCGCCCTTGGCGGCGAACTCCTTGCTCTTTTCTTCCATGCCGACCATCCGTTCCGCTTCCACCCGCAAATCCTGGGTGATGCGCATGGAACAGAACTTCGGGCCGCACATGGAGCAGAAATGCGCGACCTTGTGTGCTTCCTTGGGCAGGGTCTGGTCGTGGAACTTCCGCGCCGTATCCGGATCCAGGCCGAGGTTGAACTGGTCTTCCCAGCGGAACTCGAACCGCGCCCTGCTGACGGCGTCATCGCGCAGCTTGGCGGCCGGATGGCCCTTGGCGAGGTCGGCCGCGTGCGCCGCGATGCGATAGGTGATGACGCCGGTCTTGACGTCGTCGCGGTCCGGCAGGCCCAGATGCTCCTTCGGGGTGACGTAGCAGAGCATTGCCGTGCCGTACCAGCCGATCATCGCGGCACCGATGGCGGAGGTGATGTGATCGTAGCCCGGCGCGATGTCGGTCGTCAGTGGCCCAAGCGTGTAGAACGGGGCTTCGCCGCATTCGCGCAGCTGCTTGTCCATGTTGATCTTGATCTTGTGCATCGGCACGTGGCCGGGGCCTTCGATCATGACCTGACAGCCCTTGTTCCAGGCCACCTTGGTCAGTTCGCCCAGGGTTTCCAGTTCCCCGAACTGCGCCGCGTCGTTGGCGTCGGCGTTGGAACCGGGGCGCAGGCCGTCACCCAGGGAGAAGGAGACGTCGTATTTGCGCATGATGTCGCAAATCTCGTCGAAGCGTTCGTACAGGAACGATTCCTTGTGATGCGACAGGCACCAGCGCGCCATGATCGAGCCGCCGCGCGACACGATGCCGGTCACGCGCTTGGCGGTCAGCGGCACATATTGCAGGCGCACGCCGGCGTGGATCGTGAAGTAGTCGACGCCTTGTTCCGCCTGCTCGATCAGCGTGTCCTTGAACACTTCCCAATCCAGCTTCGCCGGGTCGCCGTCGACCTTTTCCAGCGCCTGATAGATCGGCACGGTGCCGATCGGCACCGGGGAGTTGCGCATGATCCAGCCGCGGATGTTGTGGATGTTCCGCCCGGTGGACAGGTCCATCACGGTGTCGGCGCCCCAGCGGTTCGCCCAGACCAGCTTTTCGACTTCTTCCGCGACGCCCGAGGTGACGGCGGAGTTGCCGATGTTGGCGTTGATCTTCACCAGGAAGTTGCGGCCGATGATGACCGGTTCGAGTTCCGGGTGGTTGATGTTCGCCGGGATGATCGCGCGTCCGCGCGCGATTTCGGAGCGGACGAATTCCGGGGTGATGAAGGCCGGGATTTCGGCGCCGAAGCTTTCGCCGTCGGCGACGCGTTCTTCCGCGCCGGGGATCATCGAGATGCGGCCCATGTTTTCGCGATGGGCGACGTAGATCATCTCCTCGGTGATGATGCCGGCGCGGGCGAATTCATACTGGGTGACCATCTGGCCGGGTTTCGCGCCGTAGATCGGCAGTTCGGCCGGGCATGCGGGCACCAGCTTGTCGGCGCCGATATTGCCGTTGTCTTCCGGCTTGACGACGCGCGGGGCGATGCGATCGAAGCCGCGCTTTGCCAGCCATTCGGCGCGGATCGGCGGCAGGCCGGCTTCGAGATCGACGCTATAGCCGGTGTCGGTATAGGGGCCGGAGCAGTCGTAGGCGCGGTAGGGATCCTCCTTGGCGGAGGGGTCCAGCGCGATTTCGCGGAAGGGGACGCGGATATCGGGGCGGCCTTCGGGGCTGCTGTAAATCTTGCGGGATCCGACGATCGGGCCGGTGGTAACCGAACTCGGGCGGGCGGCGGACTTCGACTGGACCGTCATGGACCTCTCCTTTACGTCTCGCGGGGCTTTGCGGACGGAAGAGGGGTGTCGCCTGACGTGGCTGTACCCGTCCCTCCGCCGGCATGACCCGGTTCAGGTTCAAGGGTCACCGCGCCGCCGGAAGTCCGGCCTGACGGTTATCTCAGCCCCCTGTCGGCGGGGCCCCCCTGGGTGAACGCGCATGATGCCGGGGGGCGTACGCGGTGTCAAATTATGTTGGGGGTGGGTGGAGAGCGGACCGTTGGAGTTCGGCCTGCGGGTTGTGGCCGGCACTTTCGTGCGGCGCGGGAAGCAGGATTGGCGCGGCAGATCGGACGTGTTTCTGTTTCGCACTGGATTTTCGCAACACGTAAAGCTTTATTCCTAACCCACCTTATTCATCGCATGCCAGGGATTCGTTGGCGGGCGTAGCGTAATCGTCTGATTTGATGCAGAGATTTGGGTGTCGAGACCAACATCTGCCGAATCGGACGGTGCCACACCCGCCATGGTCGAA